>JAIQFB010000015.1 GCA_020073485.1 Terriglobia bacterium
TGTTCCGCGCGAGAAAACCGCTGAGAATGCTCAGCGTTCCCGGAGGAAGCACGATGCGCAAGCGTTCGATGATGCCCTGCAGGGCCTGCCGGAATGCGGCGGATCCCGCGAAAGCGCCCAGAACGACCAGGATCATGGGCGAAAAGGCGAGAAACATGTTGAAGGCGACGGCCTGCGTTTGCGTCACGCAATCCGGGACAACGCGGCGCGCGGACCGGTAAAACCGGTGAAGGAAGATCGAAATTTTGGCTGGCTTCAATGTTTTCGTAGTCAAGAACCACGCCAGAATAGCCTAATTTCCGTCCTTTAGGGATATTGTCCGCAAAATTCTGAAGCTGCAGGGCCTCCGCGTGCCGATTGACCTTTTGCGGAGAGATTGACAGTGGGCCACTAAAAGGTGTATCGCATGTGCTGAAAATTCAATTGCAATGAGGGAATTCCGAAGCGGGCACATGCGGACGCCCAGGACCGTTCACGAATCGATCGCCAAGGAGTAGGCAATGGACAAAATAGAATTGGGCAAGATGGGATTCGGCCGCCGAGGCTTTCTGTCCGGGTCCAGTCTATTGCTGACGGGCGCCTTGCTGGGCGCGTCCGAGGAGATGGATGCGCATCCTACGCCCCTTGCCGTCACGCCGCTTGCCGAGCCTCCGCAGGACGCGCCGCAGGACAAGGATACGCTGCTGGCGGACCTGGTGACGGCAAATCATATTTTGCAGGACCAGGGAGTGGTGGATGGCTATGGCCACATCAGTGTTCGGAATCCAGCCAACCCGAATCACTTTTGGATTTCGCGCTGGCTGGCGCCGGACCTGGTGACGCCCAGCGACATCGTGGAGCTGGACCTGGATTGCGTTCCCGTGAATGGCGACACGCGGAAGCTCTACAGCGAGCGCTGGATCCATAGCGAAATTTATCGCGTGCGGCCGGACGTCAAATCCATCGTTCACACGCACGCGCCGACCGTGGTGCTGATGGGCGTCATCAACGAGCCGCTCCTGCCGGTCTACCACATGGGCGGATTTCTCGGCACGGGTCTGCCTACGTTTGATATTCGCAAATCTTTCGGGATGACAAATATGCTGATCAACGACGCGGCGAAAGGAAAAGCGCTGGCGCAGACGCTAGGAGACAAGCCGGGAGCCTTGATGCGCGGGCACGGCGGGATCACAGTGGGAAACAGCATCATGCATTCAGTGGGCCGCAGCGTGTATCTGAAGGTCAACGCGGAAATGCATATCATGGCGGGCGGCCGGAAGATCGAGACGCTGGCGCCGGAAGAGGCGCATCAGGCCGAAGTCGGCAATCAGGAGTTCCCGAAGGATTGGGATTTGTGGAAACGGCAGGTGATGGGCAAGAAGTCTTAAGTTAGGGCAGGCTTCAGCTTGTCGGTTTTCGCCTGTCGGACTGTGGTTGCCGTTCTCCTATAAAAGCGACAGGCTGAAGCCTGTCCTACCGGTTCCCCATCGCTTTATTGAACACCACCCACGCTTCAAACCACGCGCCGAACTTGTCGCCTGACGCCGCTGCAGAGTACACTCGCAGGGCAGTTTCCGCGGAGGTGCGGCATGGCTCGAATGGTTCGGTGTGGCCTCATCCAGGCGCATTGCGAATGGTCCCCCACAAAATTCTCGCTGGCGCAGATCAAGGAAAAAATGATCGCCAAGCACGAGAAGCTGATCGCGAACGCGGCCAAGCGCAAAGTGCAGATCCTGGGACTGCAGGAACTTTTCTACGGGCCGTATTTTTGCGCCGAGCAGGAGCAAAAGTGGTACGGCCTCACCGAGCCGGTGCCGGGCGGCCCGACAACCACGCGCATGCAGAAATTGGCGAAAAAATACGGCATGGTGATGGTCGTGCCGGTGTATGAAGTCGAGATGGCGGGCGTCTATTACAACACCGCCGCGGTGTTCGACGCCGACGGAAAATATCTCGGGAAATACCGCAAGCATCACATTCCGCATTGCCATCCCGGATTTTGGGAAAAATTTTATTTCACGCCGGGAAACGCGGGGTATCCGGTGTTTGAAACGCGTTTCGGGCGCGTGGGCGTGTACATCTGCTACGACCGGCATTTCCCCGAGGGCGCTCGAATCCTGGGGCTGAACGCCGCCGAGATCGTGTTCAATCCCTCTGCGACGGTCGCGGGACTTTCCGAATATCTCTGGGAACTCGAGCAGCCGGCGCACGCCGCGGCCAACGGCTATTTCATGGCCGCGTCCAATCGCGTGGGCATCGAAAAACCCTGGCAGATCGGCGAATTTTACGGGAAGAGCTATTTCTGCAATCCGCGTGGCAAAATCATCGCGCAGGCCAGCCGGGATAAGGACGAATTGCTGGTCGCGGACCTGAATCTGGACGAGATCCAGGAGGTGCGCGAAATCTGGCAGTTCTACCGCGACCGCCGCCCGGAAACCTACGGCGAGATCACGCGCACGCAGGCCGCCGGGAGCGCGCAGGCCGCGGACTAGGAATTCGGAACCACGGATGAACACGGATAGAAAGGAAGAAAATGAATCCCTGTCCTGAATTCTCGCAAGGATCTCATTTCTTCTCTGAGTCCTCTGTGTTCTCCGTGGCCTCTGTGTTAAATCCCTTGAATTTGGTTTTTATCCGTGTTCATCCGTGTGCATCCGTGGTTAAAAGGATCTTTTCATGACGACGCAGCCCAAGGAAACGACGCGCAGCGAAGAAGTGATACGTAAGCATAAGGAATATCTGTGGCCGGCGGTCACCAATTTCTACAAGCAGCCGCTGGTGGCCGACCACGCCTCGATGCAGTACGTCTGGGACGTCGAAGGCCGTAAGTATCTCGACTTCTTCGGCGGCATCCTAACCATTTCCGTGGGCCACGCGAATCCGAAAATCACGGGCCCGGTAAAAGCGCAGGTGGACCGCCTGCAGCACCTCTCAACGCTGTATCCCAACGAGCAGATCGTCGCGCTGGCCGAGAAAGTCGCGCAGATCACTCCCGGCGCGCTGCAGTCAAGCTTTTTCACCAGTTCCGGGACCGAGGCGAACGAAGCCGCGATCATGCTGGCGCGAATGGCCACCGGCTCATACGACATCGTGGCGCTGCGCCACGCCTATTCGGGCGGATCGGCGCTGGCCAAGAGCGTGACGGCCCAAGCGCCGTGGCGGAAATCCGCGGTGATCAGCGTGGGCGTCGCACATGCCATCAACCCGTATTGCTACCGCTGCCCGCTGGGTCTGAAATATCCCGACTGCGAAGTGGCCTGCGCCAAGGACGTCGAAAATCTGATTCAGACGGGCACCAGCGGCCAGATCGCCGCCTTCATTGCCGAACCCATTCAGGGCGTCGGG
This sequence comes from Terriglobia bacterium, assembly GCA_020073485.1. Taxonomy (GTDB): domain Bacteria; phylum Acidobacteriota; class Terriglobia; order Acidiferrales; family UBA7541; genus Palsa-360. Next base: position 3,325 of record JAIQFB010000015.1, read on the forward strand.
GGTTTTATCACACCGCCTCCCGAATATTTCAAGATCGTCTTTAACGCAGTGAAGCGGTACGGCGGCCTGTTCATCTCCGATGAAGTGCAAACCGGATTCGGGCGCACCGGAAAGAAATGGTTCGGCATCGAACACTGGGAAGTCACGCCGGACATCATGACCTGTGCCAAGGGCATGGCCAACGGGGCGCCCATCGGCGCGACCATCACCACCAATGAGCTGGCCGCTTCCTTCCAGGGACTGACGATTTCCACCTTTGGCGGAAATCCGGTGACCAGCGTCGCGGCCAAGGCGACCATCGAATTCATCGAAGAGGAAAAACTTCTCGAAAATTCACACACCGTGGGCGCCTATTTCCGCGGCAAACTCGAGGAACTACAGGAAAAATATCCCATCATCGGCGACGTGCGCGGCAAAGGACTCATGATCGGCTTGGAACTGGTGAAGGACCGCCAGACGAAGGAGCCAGCTCCCGAGGCTACCAACCAATTGCTGGAACGTACGCGCGATCACGGGCTGCTGATCGGCAAGGGCGGCCTTTATGGTAATGTCATCCGACTCTCGCCGATGCTGAATATCGGCAAGGCGGACGTGGACGAGGCCGTTCGGATCCTCGATCAATCGCTGGGCGAGGTTCGCGTCTAACTTGCACGCAATTTTATTGGGCGTCCTTGACGAGGCCGCCCGGATACAAAAGCTACATACAAAAATAAATGGCAACCACACCCAGCCTTTTTCCGGACCCTACGAGAGAAATATTTTTCGACATCGAAACGCTGCGCCTTTCGCACGAAGTGGAGGGCGGGTGGTCGAACATCGCGCGATTTGGCCTGGCCGTCGCGGTCACCTGGGATGCGCAAAGCGGATTCCGGCGCTGGTTTGAGCCGGACGCGAAGGCGCTGATCACCGAGATGGCGCAGTTTGACCGCATCGTTTCATTTAATGGCGATCGATTCGATTTCGAGGTGCTGCGCGCCTATCATCCCGTAGACCAGTTGATGAAAAAATCCTTCGATCTGCTGGTGGATCTGCATCGCCGGCTGGGACACCGAATCAAGCTGGACGATCTGGCGCGGGAGACCCTCGGAAAACAGAAGACCGGCGACGGCCTGGAAATCGTGCAGTGGTGGCGCGCCGGCCGCAAGGAAGATGTGTGCAAGTATTGCGAGAATGACGTGCAGTTGCTGGTGGATTTGATGGATTTTGCGCGGAAGAAGAAATATGTGGTCGTGAAATCGCGCCAGTTGCCCGTGGATTGGCCGTGAGCGCCGGGCGTGTTAAGGGTGGATTTCCAGTGCTGAGAGTGGCGATGAAACGCGGAGGATTCGTGGCGGTGCTGCTCCTGGCGCTGTCGGTGCCCGCATTCTCGGCCGATAAAATCGTCTGGAAGCCGATTCCCGATGCGATCCTGCAGATTGACGAGCGGCCGGTAAAGATCTGGAATCTGTTTCAGGCCGGGAAAAAGATCGACCCTCTGCTTCTGCAACTGGGCGCTCGCTCGCTGGTGATCTACGTACGCAATCAGCAGGTCTACGAAATCAAGCCCGAGCAACTCGAACACAAAGGGGAAGACCTCGTGTGGCGTGAGTCGGACAAACCAGCAAAACCGCTAGCGACTTCCGATTGGAGCACGCGCGATATCGGCTCGGCCACGCGCATTCGCGTGAGGCTGACCGGGGAAGGCCGCTTGATCGAAATTCAAATTCCTCAGCTGCCCGATCTGCGCGGACTCTACTGAACGATGGCCCCGCCCCAACATCCCGACCAAGCCGGAATCCATTCCGGCGCGCTCGATTCCGAGACCATTCGCTCGAGTTCGCTCTATAACGAAGACCTCGCTCCGATTCCAGCTTCGCGCCGAAGCTGGAACACGTACAACTACGCGGCCCTGTGGATCGCGATGAGCGTCAACATTCCCACGTACATGCTGGCAAGCGGCATGATCGCCGGAGGAATGAGCTGGCGTCAGGCGATTTTCACCGTGTTTCTCGGCAACGTGCTGGTCCTCGCGCCGATGCTGCTCAACGCGCACGCCGGAGCGAAATACGGAATTCCCTTCCCGGTGTTCGCCCGGGCCTCGTTCGGCGTGCTGGGCGCGAACGTTCCGGCGGTGTTGCGCGCGCTGGTGGCCTGCGGCTGGTTCGGCATCAATACGTGGATCGGCGGTGGAGCCATCAACGCCATGCTCGTGGTGCTGTTCCCGGCCTGGCGGAATTATGCGGCCGGGGTTTGGATTTGTTTTGCCGGATTTTGGCTTTTGCACGTCATCGTGATCATGCTGGGGATTCGGACCATCCAATTCTTGCAAGGTGTTACCGCGCCGTTTCTTTTGATCATTGGCATGGCCCTGCTTGCCTGGGCGGTGGTTAAGGCCGGCGGATTCGGGCCCATGCTCTCCACGCCGTCCAAATTCCAGACGTTTGGAGATTTCTTTCATTTTTTTGTGCCGTCGCTGACCGGCGTGGTGGGCTTCTGGGCCACGGTGGCGCTGAACATTCCCGATTTCACGCGCTACGCCCGCAGCCAGCGCGCGCAAGTGGTGGGCCAGGCCCTCGGCTTGCCCGCTACCATGACTTTGTATTCGTTCATCGGTGTCGCGGTTACTTCCGCGACCGCGATTATTTTCGGGCAGGCGATCTGGGATCCCGTGCAAGTTCTCGCGCGGCTCGGAAATCCGTTCGCCGTGGTGATCGCCATGCTGGCCTTGCTGCTGGCTACGCTGAACGTCAACGTCGCGGCCAATCTGGTTTCGCCCTCCAATGATTTTTCCAACCTCTCGCCGCGCCTGATCAGTTTCCGGACCGGCGGCCTGATTACCTGTGTGGTGGGCGTGGTTGTGTTTCAGCCGTGGAAATTGCTGGCCAATTACAGCAGCTATATTTTCGGCTGGCTGGTGGGCTACTCCGGATTTCTCGGGCCGATCGCGGGCGTGATGATTTGCGATTATTTTGTGATCCGCAAGAAAATCCTGCTGGCCGAGGATTTATACCAGCGGGGCGGATTCTATGAATTTTCGGGCGGAGTCAACTGGCGCGCCATCGCGGCGCTCTCGGCCGGGGCAGGGGTGGCGTTTGTCGGTTTGATCGTGCCGTCGCTGCGCGGTCTCTACGATTACGCCTGGTTCGTTGGGTTTGCCGCGAGCTTCATCGCGTATTGGGCGCTGATGAAGAGGCCGAACCAGTAGGACAGGCTTTTACCCTGAACGCGGTGAAGGGCAACCTGTCGGGTTTCCGCGCCTGCAAGAAAAATCAATAGCGAGAGGCTGAAGCCTGTCCTACTGTCTTGCCGCGCGCATTTTCCAGCTCTCGAACGGTTTTCCCTCATCGATTTGTTTCATCGAAATGCATTGATCCACCGGGCAAACCAGCGCGCAGAGATTGCAACCGACGCATTCGTCCTCGATGATGCGCGGCACGTGCACGCCCATTCCATTCGGATTCTTCTTGCCGTTGCCGGCCACCGTGTAGGGCTCGATGCACTGGTGCGCGCCGTCTTCGCAGGCCACGTAGCACAACTGGCAGCCGATGCACAGGTCCTGCCGGATATCCGCGACGATTTTGTAATTCAGGTCCAGGTCGCCCCAATCCTTTATGTTGGGCACGGCGCGTCCTCGGAAATCTTCCGTCGAGCGGAATCCGTGATCGTCCATGTACCCGGAGAGGCCGTCGATCATGTCTTCCACGATGCGGAATCCATAATGCATCGCCGCCGTGCAGACTTGCACCACCGACGCGCCCAGCGCGATGTGCTCGGCGGCGTCGGTCCAATATCCCACGCCGCCGATTCCGGCGATCGGAATCTTTACCGCTTTCGCCACGCTCGACACCATGTGCAGCGCGATCGGTTTGATGGCCGGGCCGCAATAGCCGCCGTGCGCCGACTTCCCTCCCACATTCGGCCGCCCGGAAAAAGTTTCCAGGTCCACGCCCATCAGCGAATTGACGGTATTGATCAGGCTGACGGCGTCCGCGCCTCCCTTTTCCGCGGCCAGCGCCACGCGCGTGACTTCCGTGACGTTCGGCGTCAGCTTCACGATCACGGGCGTTTTCGCCGCTTCCTTCGCCCACCCCGTGATCATCTCCGTGTACTCGGGCACCTGCCCCACCGATGAGCCCATGCCGCGTTCGCTCATGCCGTGCGGGCAGCCGAAATTCAGTTCCAGCGCGTCCGCGCCCGCATCCTCCGCGCGGCGCACAAATTCGTGCCATGTTTCGCGCTTCGACTCCACCATGAGCGACGCGATCACCAGATTCTCCGGATAGCGCTTTTTTACTTCCGCGATTTCCCGAAAATTGTCCTCGGGCGGGCGGTCGCTGATCAGCTCGATATTGTTGAAGCCCATAAGCTTTGCGCCGTTGTAGTCGATCCCGCCGTAGCGCGACGACGTATTCGTGATCCGCTCGCCAATCGTCTTCCACACCGCGCCGCCCCAGCCGGCGTCAAACGCGCGCATCACCTGCCCGGCCGTGTTGGTCGGCGGCCCAGAGGCCAGCCAGAAGGGATTGGGCGATTCGATGCCGCAGAATTTTACGCGCAGATCAGCCATGCTGGGCCTCCGTTTCAGTGACCATTGACTCGTGACTGGTGATTCGTAATTCGTGTCTTCGAAGAATCAATTTTGACTTCATGGTTTCTGCCAGGAGCGCCAAGCAAACCAGGCGACCGTTCCCAACATGCCCATCCAACCTAGGATGCGGAACGTCGCGCCGATTTGCGTGTCGTGTTCGAGCAATCCCGAATGCGAGAACAGATAAAACCAGTCGTGGATTACGTCGTCGGAGTCGCCTACCGTCAGCAGCGGCAACTCTTGCGCTCGCGCGTCGGCCATGTAGATGCCGATCGGGATGAACTGCTCGAAGAAAAAGAAGGCGCAGAAGGCTGTGCCGGGAGTTTGCCGCTGGAAGGCAAACCAAGCCGCCAGAGCGAACGGAACGAATAGCTGAAGGAACGTTCCTCCCGCGACGGAGATCCATTCGCCGAAGATCCGGAACAGCAGATGCCCGCCTTCGTGAATGGGAATAAAGACCAGATCGAACAACTGCAGCAAATGGCCGCCCATGGCTGCATTTCCAATCAGCAGGACGTAGAATGCGAGCCATCCCCAGAACGCGGGTCGCGAAACCGGCAGCCAGCTTTCCTCGAGCGCGTCGAGAAACGGAAACCGTTCGCTGAGCGATTCGGGGATGTCCATGGGAGGTCAATTCTCCCTGCGAGCGGCGCCGGAAGTTTCCTCCAGCCAGGCATCGATGCCGCGCGCGGCAGCCATGCCTTCGGCGACGGCGTCCACCACTTCGCTGCCGCCGTTCACGCAGTCTCCGCCGGCAAAATATTTTTTATTCCCGGTCTGGTGATGGGCGTCGGCGACCACCGTGCCGTTCTTGCGCAGTTCGATTCCCTGCACCGCGCGCAGAAAATCCGTGACCGGCTTCTGCCCTACCGCGCGAACCACCATGTCCACGTCGATGGTGAATAGGCTGTCCGGGATGGGTTCCGGTGAGCGCCGCCCGCGCGCGTCCGGCGGTCCGAGCACAGTGCGGATGCATTCGAGGCCAGTCACCGCGCCACTATCGCCGAGGATTCGTACCGGCTGCGTCTGCCAGAGAAAAATCACTTCGTCATTTTTCGCTAGCTCATGTTCATAAGGGAACGCCGACATCTCCTTCTCGCTGCGCCGGTAAACCAGATACACGGTCTCCGCACCCAGGCGCCGTGCGGCGGTGACCACGTCGATCGCCGTATTGCCCGCGCCGATGCACGCGATGCGCTTCCCGATGGAGACCTGCGGAAACGGCAATACTTTGGTGCGCTCGATGAATTCCATCGCTCCACAAACACCTTCCAGTTCTTCGCCCTCAATATCCATGGCCCAGGTTTCGCCGAGGCCCACGCCGATAAAAATCGCGTCGAACTCCTTTTCCAGTTGCGCAAAACTGATGTCGCGGCCGATTTCCACTTTTTGCTTAAACACCACGCCCAGCGATTTCACCATTTCCACTTCGCGCAGCGAATCCGAAACGCGCGTCTTATATGCGGCGATTCCGTAGGTGCTCAATCCGCCGGGTAGCTCGGCGCGATCGAAAATGGTTACCGCATACCCTTTTCTTGCCAGCGCCGCCGCGCAGGAAAGCGACGCGGGGCCTGACCCGATACAGGCCACGCGCCGTCCATTCGGCGAGCCCGCATGAAAAAGGCGTATGTTGCGGTCGAGTACATGATCGACGGCATAGCGCTGCAAGCGTCCTATCTCGATGGCCTCCTCGCCCTTCTCGACCATCACGCACGCGCCTTCGCACAGCGCTTCGGTGGGACAGACGCGCCCGCATGTCTGGCCCAGAATATTCGCTTCCAGGATCACGCGGGCCGCGCCCCGCGTGTTCCCCGTCATGATCCGCTTGATGAATCCAGGGACGTCGATGCGCGTGGGGCAGGCGATCGTGCACGCCGCATCAAAACAGTACAGGCAGCGCGCCGCCTCGATGGCGGCCTGGCGCGCGTTCATGCGCGGCGTGATATCCGCAAAACTTTCCTCGTATTGCTCGGGCGTCAATTTCGGCGCCGTCTCGCGAAGGGGCATTGGTTCTCCTCAACTGCGGCGGCTGCCCTGAAATGCGCAACCCGGTGGATATGTTTTCCACCGGGCGTCAGGGCCAGATTCCACGCGCCATTCTAGCATCGCAGCGCGGGGGCAATCGCAAACGAAATTGCTTATGTGGCGCAAAAACCGCATCATTCCCGAAGTTGCTCGATTCGCTTCCAATCAAGGTTCCAGTAGGACAGGCACTCTTGCCTGTCCGGTTTAGACTTTCATCGCCGCGCGCCAAAGTGGACCGGCAGAGTGCCTGTCCTACAAAATACGCCACGCAGCGCACGTTGTTTCACCTAGAACATCAACCATGAACGGAATGACGGCGTTTTTTATTTTTCCGCAGCCTGCTAAGATGCCAACTTGTTTGGAATTCTTCGTCACCGGGGGAACCATGGGCTTTGACACGATCATCCGCAACGGCACCATTGTCACGGCAACCGATACATACGCCGCCGACATCGGCATCACCAGCGGCCAAATCGCCGCCATCGCCAAGGATCTCCCCGTGGAGAACGCCACCAAACTTCTCGACGCCAAGGACTGCATTGTGATTCCAGGCGGCATCGATGTGCACACGCATCTGGACATGCCCTTCGGCGGCACCACCAGCGCGGACGATTTTGAAACCGGCACACGCGCTGCCGCGTACGGCGGCACCACAACGTTGATCGATTTCGCCATCCAGTACAAAGGCCAATCGCTGCGCCACGCGTTCGATACCTGGATGAAAAAAGCCGAGGGCAAAGCCGTCGCGGATTACGCGTTTCACTGCATCATCACGGAATTAGGCAATTCGCAGCTGGAAGAGATGGGCGCGCTGGTCCGCGAAGGCGTGTCCTCGTTCAAATTGTTCATGGCCTACCCCGGCGTTTTCATGTTGGATGACGCCTCGATTTTTCGCGCCATGCTGCAGGCCGCGAAGCACGGCGGCATGATCTGCATGCACGCGGAAAACGGCGGCGCCATCGACGTCCTGGTGCAGCGCGCGCTGGCCGAAGGAAAAACCGCGCCGAAATATCACGCGCTCACTCGCCCGACCACGGCCGAGGGAGAAGCCACCTCGCGCGCAATTGCGCTCGCGGAAATAGCCGGCGCGCCCGTCTACATCGTGCACCTTTCCTGCAATGACGCGCTGGAGAAAGTGCGCGAGGCGCGCGACCGCGGCTTGCCCGCGTACGCGGAAACATGTCCGCAGTATCTTCATCTCTCTTTGGAAAATATGGATGTGCCCGGCTTTGAGGGGGCGAAATACGTTTTCACTCCCCCGCTGCGCGAAAAATGGAACCAGGAAAAACTCTGGCAGGGCCTGGCTCGCGACACGCTGCAAGTGGTCTCGACCGATCACTGCCCTTTCTGTTTCAAGGAGCAAAAGGAATTGGGCAGGGACGACTTCACGAAAATTCCGAACGGCGGACCCGGCGTCGAGCACCGCCTCAGCCTGATTTATTCCGGCGGCGTGCACGGCGGAAAATTCTCGGCGAATCGCTTCGTGCAGCTGGTTTCGACCGCGCCCGCGAAACTGTTCGGCCTGTATCCGCGCAAAGGCACCATCGCGATTGGCTCGGACGCGGACCTGGTGATTTTCGATCCCAACGCCGAACAGGTGATCAGCGCCAGCACGCACCACATGCGCGTCGACTATTCCATGTTCGAGGGGATGCGGGTGAAAGGAGTGACGAAAACCGTGCTCTCGCGCGGCCGCGTCATCATTGAGAACGGGAAATTCACCGGCAAGGCCGGCTCCGGGGAATTCCTGCGGCGGAAGACGTACACAGGGAAGCCTTCGTAAATCCATAAGGCGCTCCCAAAACCATTCCTATTCGCGAAATACACCATACACCCAGGGAATACTGAACTCGCCCTTCTGCATCTGGATAATGATGTCGTCATGCGGCTGGAAGCGGTCGTAATCGTTTTGATCGACCGCGATGCGCTCGACGCGGCGCCCGTACCGCCAGGAAGTTACGACGAGGCGGCGGCTGCGCGGCAAGCCGCCGGTAGCGAATTTTCCGACCACCGTGGCCGGGATTCGCACTGGGCGCGAGGTGTCCAGTTTTCCGTTCAGAAACAGCAGCCCAGCGAAAATCCAGGGCACCGGGATCATGCCGAAATAGATTCGCTTCACGATCTCAATTTCCTGATGCTTGCGCGCGCGAAAATCGATCCAATAGCCGAGCGCGAGCGAAAGAAAGAAAACCAGCCCCGCGAAAATCAGAATGGTATCGATTTCCAGAGGGGGAAACACCTGGCTGGCGGCGACAAATACGATAATCCCGACGAGAAATATTGCGGTTCGCCGCACCAGCCGCCGCCGCACGACCAGCTCGGCCGCGGCGGAAGTCAGCCCGCAGGCCAGGCACTGATCCGACGTGCGCTCGGAACCGCAATCCAGGCAGTGTGTCATTTAGTAGGCAGCGCCGCCAGAAGGTCTTCGAGCTGCTTTTTGCCGCTCTCCTCTGGAATAGAAAAGCTGACGGCAATTCCCTTTTCCGGCTCGACACGCATCACCGTGCAATCCAGCAGCAGGACGGGCTGCAGGGCGAGGCGGCCCACAAACCTCGCGCCCAGCCAGAGCGGCGGAGTGAGTTCAATGAACAAGCCGGAAGGGCCAATGTCGCGTACTATCCCCTCGAGGATGGCGGATCCCCATTCGATCTCAATCTTTCCGCTGAATTTCCGGCGCTGCGCATGGCGGCGCTCCGTCTTGGAGGGCATCTCCGCCAAGGGCGTGGTTGTCATTCGCTTATTCCCCCCGCAGGATGCTAAGTGCCGCATGGCAGGGTGTCAAGGTTCGATTCGGTTTCCAATTCCCTTCCCGTACGCGCTTATCCAATGAGGTTCTTCTTCCTTCCTTTCGAATCGCCTAGCATTGTTCCTGACGATCCCGGCGAGCAAGTTCTTGCTGCAGCTCTTCGCGGATGCCTGCAGAAAGGTGCGTCAGGCCAAGCAAATCCTCGATGTCGCGGCGGGGAAGATCTGAAGCGAGAGCGGAGGCGTAGCCGGCCGGCGCGTGCGCATGGCGCAGCAACACCACTCTCACATTAATTAGCTTCGACCATTTCTCATGCTTCGCGACGCTGGCCACGGTCCGAGCTGTAAGGGATTGCTTGGACAGCGTCTTCAGAAGCTGGGATTCATTCAGAAACGGGTTGTCGAGCGCGACCCGCGCCACATTTTCAGGCCCATGCAGGATGAGTCCCGCGGCGACTCGGGCCGAGCCGCGCCGGGCCAGCATCAGCCTTTGCCCCAGCGGCAATTGCGGCAATTGCACGAGCACGCGTTCCTCGGCCAGGCGCCGGAGTTCCCCGGAAGAGGCGGGCAGCAGGCTGACGCGCACCAGGTCCATCAAGTGCAAATCGCGCAGCACGCGCACGGCGATCAAACGCGGCGTGTGCGGGTGAGCTGCCAGAGAGCGCCGCACACGGTAAATTCCCCGCCACGTTTTTCGCTTGGCGATTTCTTCAATCAGTGAGCCCGGCAGGTCTTTCCGCTCCAGCAGCAGACAGACGTGCGTTTCGTCGAAAGACGGATTTTCGATCAGATGGCGGAGTTCCGCTTCTCCGCATGACAGGAGCAGCCCGGGAATATCCTCCAGGGGAGCCGTGCGAAGGTCTTCGGTGCCGGTGCGTTCTTCAGCCGCCATGAGTCGCAACTTGCGAGGATGATCCCGCCAGCCGCGCGGCGATGCGCGCCGCACCGACGGCCGGAGAGATTTCGAGTTGAGAAATTCTTGCGCGCGGAGCGCCGCTGCGGAGCACCGAGTCGAGCAGCGCATCGAGCGTCTGGCACCGCCCGAACACGCCTCCGCATTTCACCAGCGGAAAATCCTGATCGCGCAAATCCAGGCGGCGCACCACGGTCATGGCCAGATTTCCCAGGCCAATGGCCGCGGTGAACAGGATTTCCTTCGCCGCGCTGTCCTCGGCATTGGCCGCCTCCACCACAGCGGGAAAAAGTTTCGGAAAAACATCGTCCGGATTCTTCATGATGCGCTGCATCAGGTCGTCCCAGTCCGGGGTTTCCAGTGCGGCGGGAATCATTTCCGCCAGCAAGGTTACCGGAGCGTCCATGTCGCGCGTCCGCGCCACGGCGGCGACCGCGCGGCGGCCGATGTCATACGCGCTTCCTTCGTCCCCGATGCGCGGCCCATAACCGCCGGAGCGCGCCGTCTCGCCTTTGGCATTTCGCCCATAGGCTGCCGATCCCGTCCCGGCAATCAGCACCACTCCGGGGCCGGAACCCGCCGCGGCCTCCAGCGCAATTTCGTGGTCCGTAGTGACCTTCACCACCGCGTGTGAAAATTCGTGAGTGAGGAAAACAATCATGCGGCGGACAACGCTTCGCTGGCCGGCTCCTGCAAGACCCGCGCAAACGCCCTTCACATCGCCCGGCTGCAGGTTCGCGGCGCGAAGCGCTTCCGCGGCAGCCTGGCCAAGCGACACAAACGCGGCATCAAACCCGGCGCGAAGCGCGTTCGCGGGCCCGCCGCGCCCGGTGCTGACGATCTCCTGTGCCGCATTGAGGACGACGCAGTCCGTCTTGGTGCCGCCGCCGTCAAATCCCAGCCAATACGCCATGTTCCCTCGTTGATTGCCTAACTGCAGATCTCCGCAGGCGCGCTTGACGCCAACTGTATGCGCCCCTATGATCGCCACGCCCGCGTCATGCGCCTGACTTCTCTGGACCTCATCCTGATCGCCGTTTATCTGGCCGGAATCACTGCGTTCGGCATCGCGCTGCGCAGAGGCCAGAGCACGGTCCGCGACTACTTTCTCGGCGGCCGCACGGCGCCCTGGTGGGCCCTGGCGTTTTCAATCGTCGCCACGGAAACTTCCACCCTCACCATTGTTGGCACTCCCGCGCTTGCGTTTGCGGGCAACCTGACATTCCTGCAACTGGTGCTCGGATACCTCGCGGGCCGTGTGGTGATTGTCCTGGTCTTCCTGCCCCGCTACTTCCGGGGAGAATATTATACGGCGTACCAGTTGATGGAAAGGCGTTTTGGCGCAAAGGTAAAGGCGGTCGCGGCGAGCACGTTCCTGGTCACACGCGCCCTGGCCGAAGGCGTGCGCATTGCTGCCATCGGGTTCGTCATCAAGGCCGCATTTGGCACCGGGCAGCGCACTTCGGTCCTGCTGATCGTGGCGCTGGTGCTGATCTATACGTTCGAGGGCGGCATGAAAGCCGTGATCTGGACCGACGTGGTGCAATTCCTGCTCTATTTTTCGTGCTCGATTGCTTCCTTCTTCCTGCTGCTTCACGCCATTCCCGGTGGCTGGACCACGGTGATGCACGCGGCCTCGACCACGGATAAATTCCGCATGTTCGATTTCTCCTTCAGCTTCACGAATCCCGCAAAGACCTACACGTTCTGGTCGGGCATGATTGGCGGGACATTCTTGACCATGGCAAGCCACGGAACCGATCAAACCATCGTGCAGCGGTTACTGGCCGCGAAATCCGAACGCGAGAGCAAGATCGCGTTGCTGGCCAGCGGCGGGATCATTCTTTTTCAGTTTGCACTATTTCTGGTGCTGGGCGTGATGCTCTATGCTTGGCACGGAGCGCCTGTCGTCCATGCGGGCGTGAGCTACGATTCGGTGCTTCCCGATTTCATCGTCACCGCCATGCCCTCGGGGATGCGCGGCTTGATGATTGCCGCGATTCTGGCCATCGCCATGTCCAACGCCAGCGGTTCGCTCAACTCCCTGGCCGCGTCCAGCGTCCTCGATTTCCAGGAATTACGCGGGCGCGACTTGTCTTCTCAGGTCCACGAAGGCGAGCCCGCTGGAGACGAAAAATCGAGACCAAGCGGCACGCCACGCGATTTTTTTCGCTTTTCGCGTGGCATGACGCTGGTCTGGGGCGCGCTTCTCGCTCTGCTTGGCACGCTGAATTGGGGCCCGATGCTCGAGGCAGGGTTGACCATCGCCTCGATCACGTTCGGTATCTTGCTCGGGCTTTTCCTGCTGGCGTTTCTGTTTCAGCGTGCGACTGCGCGCGGAGTGCTCGTCGGGATGTTCACGGGACTCGCTGGAATTCTCTACATTCACTTCCGTACGCCGCTGCTGTGGACGTGGTACGTTCCGGCTGGGACGTTCATTACGTTTCTCGCGGGAGCGATGGGGAGCTATCTGTAGGACAGGCTTCAGCCTGTCGGTTTTATTACTCGTACAGACTGGAAACCAGACAGGCTGAAGCCCGTCCTACTTATTGTCGTACAGCAAATATTTCGCACGTGTCCTGCGGAACGCCGCGAGGTCTTTGTCCCAACTCGCAATGATCGCGGTGGGGGCATCGCCGTTCTTGAGGCGTTCGATCGTCGTTGCATTCCCGGCCAGCGCAATCATTTTCGCGGCATCGAATTTTCCTGGATAAAGCTGCGCCAGTGTGGAGGCAATCTCCATCCCCATGCGCATGGATTGGAACGCCGCGCGATTCGTGACCATCACTCGAGCGCCCTGGCACAACTCTCCCTTGTACAGCCCCGAATCCGGCGTGAATCGGTCGGGCTCGAACCGCGCGCCGGGAATCGCCCGTCGATTCAAGGCCTCCGCAAATTCCTCGGCCCGAATCCACGGCGCGCCCAGACGTTCCAGCGGTTTGTCGGTCCCACGGCCGACTGATACCCCACCCGCTTGCAGAATTTCGAGGCCCGGATACAGGATTCCAGCCTCACTGGAACGCAAATTAGGCGATGGGTTCACCCACGGCAGGCCGGTCTGGTCGAAGTATTCGCTCCTCGGCCAATTCTGCATTCGAATGACGTGCAGGACGCAGCCGATCTTTTTTTCAACGTTGAACATTTTCGCCATCTCGCCAAGCGTCATGCCCATTCGAACGGGCATGGGAAAGTAGGCGGTGAAACTCGTAAGGTCGCGATCGAGCATGGGCCCTTCGATGCGCTCTCCACCGAGCGGATCGGGCCGGTCCAGCACGAAGTAGGCAAGATGATGGCTCGCCGCCGCTTCCATCGTGTATCCCATCGTGGTGATGTAGGTGTAAAAGCGCACACCGGCGTCCTGAATATCGAAAACCAGGGCGTCGAGGCCCAAGAGCATCGCGTCGGTTGGCCGCTCGGTTTCTCCGTAGAGGCTGTAAACCGGCAGCCCGGTGGCCGCATCGGTCGTGGACGAAACGCGCTCATCAAGGACCCCGCGAATCCCGTGCTCGGGGCTGAACAGGGCTACCAACTTCACTCCCGGCGCGTGAGCAAGCAAATCGATGGTACTGCGCCCGTTGCGGTCGACGCCGGTCTGGTTGGTAATCAACCCGATGCGCTTCCCTTTGAGCGGCGCAAAATCCTGCGCCTCGAGCACGTCAATCCCGGTCCAGGTTTGCGGCGCCGCGAAAGCCGGATTTAAAAACCACGGATGCACACTGATGAACACGGATAAAAATAGGATGGATTTCAAAAACCGAATGGCACTCGGGGGTACAACCCTTTTCACGCGGTTGGGCATTGGAATCATCGCAAAATAAAATTTCCGGCGGATCCATCTTATACCTGTCTTTTCATCGTTCTTTATCCGTGTTAATCCGTGTGCATCTGTGGTTACATTCGCGTTTGTCATGCCACGATGCGGGTGCTATAAATAATTGCAGCATGCAGGCGACAATTCTGGAATCCGCGCGATGCGAAAAGTAAGCCGCTGGATTCCGCTGCTCGCTGTCTTCTCATTAATGGCTACCACAAGCCGCACGCAAAAACCTCCAAGCAAGCCCGCTGCGGCAACCCCGGCAAAACTTTCTCCCGAATCCGAACGCTGGGTCGCGCAAACACTCAAGAAAATGTCGCTCGATGAAAAAATCGGGCAGGTCTTCGCCGTGTGGGCCTACGGCTCCTTTATGTCCACCGAGAGCCAGGATTACCGCGACCTGCTTCACGACGTCGAGCAAAATCATATCGGTTCGTTCGCCATCCAGACGCAAAGCTCGCCCCTGGGCATCGCGCGCAGCCAGGTGTATCCCACGGCGGTCCTGGTCAACACGCTGCAAAGCCACGCCAATGTTCCCTTGCTGGTGGCCGCGGATTTTGAGCGCGGCACGTCCATGCGCGTTGAGGAGGGCTCTTCGTTCCCTCATGCCATGGCCGTCGCCGCCACGGGACGTCCCGAGGACGCCTACACCATGGGAAAGATTACGGCGCTGGAGGGGAAAGCGGTAGGGGTTCCCTGGATTTTTGCGCCGGACGCGGACGTGAACAGCAACCCCGATAACCCGATCATCAACACGCGTTCGTTCGGCGAGGATCCTGAGCGCGTTTCAGAATTTGTCGCCGCATTCATTCGCGGCGTCGAGGAAAATGGCGGCCTGGCCACCGCCAAGCATTTTCCCGGCCACGGCGATACCAGCACGGATTCGCATCTCGATCTGCCGACGGTCACCAGCGACCGCGCGCACCTGGACAGCGTCGAACTGGCTCCGTTCCGCGCAGCCATTGCCGCCGGAACGAGCACGATCATGACCGGCCATCTCGCCGTGCCCGCGCTCGAACCCAATCCCGACTTGCCGGCCACGATGTCGCCCAGAATTTCCACCGACCTTCTTCGCAAGCAGATGGGCTTTCAGGGCCTGGTGGTGACCGATGCTCTCGATATGGGCGGCGTGACAGTGCGCTATCCACCGGGCGAAGTCGCGGTGCAATCCATCCTGGCTGGCGCCGATGTTCTGCTTGTGCCGCCCGTTCTGGACGCCGCGCTCGCAGCCGTACGCGATGCGATGGCGTCCGGCCGCATTCCGATGTCGCGCCTGGACGAAGCCGTAACGCGCGTGCTTCGCGCCAAGGCCAAACTCGGCTTGAACAAGTCGAAACTCGTGGACCTAGACACGCTCGCCGCCAACTTCGACCGGCCGGAATTCGACCGCGCGGCGCTGGATATCGCCGACCGCGGCGTCACGCTTCTGCGCGACGACCAGCACATTCTTCCGCTGGATGCAACCAAGCCCCAGCGCGTCCTTCTGGTCGGAATTTCCGGAGACAACGATCCCTACCCGGCCGGAAACCTGGAAAATGAAATTCGCTGGCGTGTGGATTCACTCACTGCATTGCGCATGGACACACGATTCGTGCGCGCGGACATGGTCAAGCTGCCGCCGCCGGATACTTACGATGTCGCCATCGCAGCCGTTTATGTTCGCGTCGCCGACCGCAAGGGCAGCATCGGCCTGCCTGACGACGAAGCGGTGGTGGTGGACCGCCTGCTCGCCGCGGGAAAACCCGTCGTCGTTGCCTGTTTTGGCAGCCCCTATCTGGCCGAGCGATTCCCTGCCGCGAAGACGTGGATCGCCGCGTTCAGCACGGTGGATGTCGCGCAAAGAGCCATGGGCCGCGCGCTATTTGGACAGACAGCCGTTGGCGGCCGCCTTCCCGTGCACATCCCAGGAGTCGCCACGCTTGGCGCGGGGCTCGATCTGCCTGCCAATCTTATGGAATTGCGCGAGGCGGGCACGAAATCAGAAGACAAATTGCAACCCGCGTACGACGTGCTCAATCGCGCCGTCGCCGATCATGCATTTCCCGGCGGCGTGCTTGCGGTTGGCTACCGCAACGAACTCATCGTGCATGAGTTCGGCCGGCAAACGTATGATGCGAAATCGCCCGCCGTGAACGTGGATACGATTTACGACACCGCTTCGCTGACCAAGCCGGTCGTGACCGCGACGCTAGTGGCGATGCAAGAGGAGGCCGGGCGCATCACGCTGGATTTGCCCGTGGCGCGCTACGTTCCGGAGTGGAATTCCGGCCCCAATCCCGAATGGCGCAAGGCCGTGACCATCCGCCATCTGCTCACCCACTCTTCCGGCCTCGCCGCACATAGAGATTATTTCCTTACGCTGCGCTCCCAGCGTGAAATCGTCGCCGCCATTTGCAAGGAGCCGCTGGAATACGCGCCGGGCTCGAAGACGGTCTACTCCGATCTCGGTTTTATCCTGCTCGGCGAAATTCTCCAGCGCACCACGGGAAAATCCGTCGATCAACTGGCGCGCGAACGGATTTTTGCGCCTCTTACGATGGCGAATACTTTTTTTAATCCGGCGAAAACGCTGGCCGCGCGTATCGCTCCCACGGAAAATGACACGACGTTTCGCAAGCGCCTGCTACAGGGCGAAGTGGACGACGAAAACGCGTTCGCCATGAGCGGCGTGGCCGGCCACGCCGGGATGTTTTCGACCGCTTCCAACCTCGCGGCCTTCTGCCAGATGCTTCTCAACGGCGGCATTTATGACCACACGCGCCTGCTGACCCGCGCGACGATTTCGCAGTTCGTAGCGCCCCAGCCGCTGGCCGCCGGCACGCGCACTCTGGGCTGGATGACACCCACTCCGAACTCCTCGAGCGGCCGCTATTTTCCCGCTCGCAGTTTCGGGCATCTCGGCTTTACGGGAACTTCTATCTGGATCGATCCCGACCGGCAGTTGTTCGTCATCCTTCTCACCAACCGCGTGAATCCTACCCGTGATAACGACAAGATTACGGCCGTGCGCCCGGCCGTGCATGACGCGGTGATCGAGGCGCTGGGATTGGCCCCGGGCGAAAAAAAATAGGACAGGCTACAGCCTGTCGGTTTTGATTGTGCTCGCCATTTGCCAAACCCGACTGGCTGAAGCCTGTCCTACTGGAACCCCTTACTAACTAAGCGATTCTGCGAGGATTCGCCGCAGCGAAATGAGTTGCGCGCGTGCGATGATGGATGGCGAAGCATGCCCAAGAAAACGCCGAAGGCAACCGAACAGCGCAATCCCCGCACGCGCGGGCTTTCCTCGAAATCCGCGAGCGAAATCGTGCGCGCGATTCATCGCGAGGACGCGAGCGTGACGAAAGCCGTCGCCAAATCTCTTTCCGCGATTTCGCGCGGCGTCGGGGCCCTGGTTCATGCACTTAATTCCGGCGGGCGTATTTTTTACATTGGCGCGGGAACCAGTGGGCGCCTGGCGGCCCTCGATGCGGCGGAGCTTCCGCCAACTTTTGGCACTTCCCCGCGGTTGGTGCAGGCCGTGATCGCGGGAGGCCGCCGCGCGCTCACGGGCGCCGTGGAGGGCGCGGAGGATGACCGGGCGCAGGGCGCGCGCGACCTTGCGGCGCGCGGCCTCGGCGCGAAAGACGCCGTCGTGGGCATTGCCGCTAGCGGTTCCACACCCTATGTTCTGGGAGCCTTGGAGTTCGCGCACCGCAAAGGGTGTACGACCATTGGAATCACGTCGAATCCTCGGACGCCGATGACGCGCCTGGCGCGGATCAGCATCGTCACCCCCACCGGGCCAGAAGCCATCACCGGGTCCACTCGCATGAAAGCCGGCACCTCCCAGAAAATGGTCCTTAACATGCTCTCTACCGCCACGATGGTTCGGCTGGGCCGCGTGCATGACAACTGGATGATCGGCGTGGCGCTGACGAATCGTAAGTTACGGGAACGCGGCCTGCGAATCCTGATGGAGGCGTCCGGGGCCACCGTGGCTGATGCGACACGCGCCCTGCGTCTTTCCGGACACGACATGGGCGTCGCGTTCATTATTCTAATGACAGGAGCAAGCGCGCAACAGGCCAAGCAGCGATTGCGCGATACCCACGGAAATGTCCACGACGCTATCCAATCTGCAAAACAAGGCGCAAGAGGCGCCGCAGGCACAAGAGGCGCAATCCCGACACATGGATAAACTGCTGATTGAAGGCGGAAGGCCCCTGGAAGGATCGGTGCGAATCAGCGGGGCGAAGAATGCCGCGCTGCCGGCGATGGCCGCGGCGCTGCTGACCAGCGACCGCGTCGAACTGACCAACGTGCCGCACGTGCGCGATATCATCACCATGGGGAAGCTGCTGGCGCACATGGGCGCGATTGTCGAGACGCCTGAACTCCCGCCCACGTCCATGACCATTCAGGCCGAGCAAGTCAACGGCGCCGAAGCTCCCTATGAACTGGTGCGCACGATGCGCGCCTCGATCCTCACGCTGGGCCCGCTGGTCGCACGCACAGGCTCCGCGCGCGTATCTTTGCCGGGAGGCTGCGCGATCGGCGCGCGCCCGGTGGACCTGCACCTGAAGGCGCTCGAGCAAATGGGCGCGGAAATCGGCACCTCGCACGGTTACGTGGAAGCGCGCGTCCCCGGCGGAGGGCGCCTGCCCGGCGGGAGCGTATTTTTCGATAAGATCACCGTTACCGGTACCGAAAACGTGCTGATGGCCGCGGCCTTGGCCGAGGGCGAAACGCAAATCGGCAACGCCGCGCAGGAACCGGAGATCACCGACCTGGCCGACCTACTGATCAAGATGGGCGCGGAGATCGAAGGCGCGGGAACATCCACGATTCGCGTGCGCGGGAAAGAGCAACTCTACGGCGCGACGCACCGGGTGATCCCGGACCGCATCGAAGCCGGCACATTCTTGGTGGCCGGAGCCATCACCAACGGTTCGCTGGAGTTGACCTACTGCGAGCCGGAACACCTGCGCTCGATCATCGCCAAGCTGCGCGAGACCGGCGTCGAAATCCGCGAAACCGCTCCCGGCACATTATCCGTACGCGGCGCCAGAAAGCTGATCGCCGCCGACGTGCGCACCGAGGAGTATCCGGGATTCGCCACCGACATGCAGGCGCAGTTCATGGCGCTGGCCACGCAGGCCAGGGGAACTTCCGTCATCACTGAAACTATTTTCGAGAATCGCTTCCTGCACGCCAGCGAAATGATCCGCATGGGCGCCAACATTTCCATCGAAGGCCGCCGCGCCGTGGTCCACGGCCCCACCGAGCTTTCCGGCACCGGCGTCATCGCTTCCGATTTGCGCGCGAGCGCTTCCCTGGTCCTGGCCGGGCTCGTCGCCAAGGGCGAAACCCTGATCGACCGCGTGTATCACATCGACCGCGGGTACGAGCGCATCGAGGAAAAACTTTCTTCGGTCGGCGCGCGCATTCGCCGCGTGCAGTAATCCGCATTCAGTGGCGCAGGCTTCAGCCTGCGGGGTTTGGCCCACCTCGGACAAAAATCCGCAGGCTAAAGCCTGCGCCACTAAGATCCGTCCTCGGTGGTTTTTCTTAATCCCGCTCTGAATTGAATAATGTGTGCATTCGCGCCGCAGTGATTGACTCGCACCAACCCCAAACCGTCATTCCGAGCGAAGCGAGGAATCCCTCTTGGTCGTTGCCAGTCGAGGAGAAAAGAAGGAGGGATTCCTCGCTTCGCTCGGAATGACAACTAAATGCAGAAACAAAACGGGGAGGCGATTGTTCGCCTCCCCGTCCTTTTGCTTTCCGATATCCAGCTAGCCTGGCGGCAGCACGCGATCAAACGATCGATTGCCCTTAGCTCTGTCCGCCGGCCGCTTCCTTCATTTGTTTCTCGCGCGCTTCGCGCAGAATCGCCTTGCGCGAGAGGCGGATCTTGTTGCCCTCGATGGCCAGGACCTTGACCAGCACCTGGTCGCCCAGTTTCAGTTCGTCGCGAACGTCGCGGATGCGCTGCTCGGCGATTTCGCTGATGTGCAGCAAGCCGTCGGTGCCGGGGAAAATTTCCACGAACGCGCCGAAGTCCGCCAGGCGCACGACTTTGCCGAGGTAGGTCTTGCCGATTTCGGCGGAAGCCGTGACATCGCGAATCATGCCCAGTGCGGCGTCGGCGGCCGTGCCGTTGTTGGCGAACACGTGCACTTTGCCGTCGTCCATCACGTCGATCTTGACGCCGGTGGCCTCAATGATTGAGCGAATCTTCTTTCCGCCCGGTCCGATGAGGTCGCGGATCTTGTCCACCGGAATCTGAAGCAAATAGAGCCGCGGGGCGTACACGGACATCTTGCCGCGCGCCTCGGAAAGCGTCTGGTCCATGATGTCCAGAATGTGCAGACGGGCGCGGCGAGCCTGCTCGAGCGCCTGCCGCATGAGAGGCACGCTGACGCCGCCCACCTTGATGTCCATCTGCAGGGCGGTGATTCCAACGCGCGTTCCGGCAACTTTGAAGTCCATGTCGCCGTAGTGATCTTCGGCTCCAGCGATGTCCGTGAGGACAGCTGCCTTATCGCCTTCCACAACGAGTCCCATGGCTATGCCCGCGCACGCCGCACGGATCGGCACACCGGCATCCATCAGCGAGAGCGAACCGCCGCAGACCGTGGCCATCGATGAAGAACCATTTGATTCCATGATGTCGGAAACCAGGCGCATGGCGTAGGGGAAGTCGGCCTCGGGCGGAAGCAGGTTGAGCAACGCGCGTTCGGCCAGCGCGCCGTGCCCGATTTCGCGGCGGCCCGGTCCGCGCAGGAATTTCACTTCACCGACGGAAAACGGCGGGAAGTTGTAGTGCAGCATGAAGCGCTTGAAGGATTCTTCCTCGAACAGCAGGTCGAGGCGCTGCTTGTCTTCCTTCGTGCCAAGCGTGGTCACCGCAAGCGCCTGGGTCTCGCCGCGCGTGAATAGCGCCGAACCATGCGCCCTGGGAAGCACGCTCACTTCGCAGGTGATGTCGCGGATTTCGTCGAAGGCGCGGCCATCCGGACGGCGGTTGTGGTGCAGGATGTCGTCGCGGAAATAATTTTCGCGCAGGCGCTCGAAGGCGCGCATGGCCAGCGTGCGCTTTTCTTCGTCCTCTTCCGGGATCGACTCTTTAATCGCTTTCTTCACTTCGTCGATGCGGTGATAGCTTTCCTTCTTGGGATATTTCTTGGTGTCCAGCGCGTCGTGAAGCTGCGCGCCGAATTTCTGCTCGATTTCCTTGGCCAGCGCTTCGTCAAACGCAAACGGCGCAACGGTCGCCTTGTTGGGCTTGACCTTGTCGTGCAGTTCGCGAATGGCCGCGATGATGTGCTTGATCTGCTCGTGTCCGAATTGCAGCGCTTCGGCGACCTGATCCTCGCTCACTTCCACCGCGCCCGCCTCGATCATGACGATGGCCTGTTCGGTGGCCACCACAATGATGTTCAGCAAGCTTGTCTTCTGCGCGGCCACGGTAGGGTTGGCGACCAGCTTACCTTCGACCAGCCCCACGCGCACCGCCGCCACCGGCGTGGTGAACGGCAAATCCGAAATAAACGCCGCCGCCGACGCGCCCGTGATCCCGATCATGTCCGGATCGTTTTCGCTGTCCGCCGAAAGCACCATGGCCACGATTTGCGTTTCATTGCGCCACGCTTCCGGAAACAAGGGGCGCAGCGGGCGGTCGATCATGCGCGAAGTCAGAATTTCGCGCTCCGAAGGGCGCCCTTCGCGCTTGAAAAACCCGCCGGGAATTTTTCCGGCCGAGTACGTGTATTCGCGATAGTCCACGGTGAGAGGAAGAAAGTCCCGGTCATTCGCCTTGGTGTCCATGCACGCCGTGACCAGCACGACGGTATCGCCGTACCGCGCCAGGACCGAGCCATTGGCCTGCTTTGCAATTTTTCCGGTCTCCAGAGTCAGCGTTCGTCCGCCGACCTCGACCGTTACGATGTGGGGAGCTGGACCTGCTTGCGACATATCCTGTGTTCCTTTCCCTTTTCCGCCGCGCCCCGAACCATCGGGGACCGCGCGTACGGATAGATATTACGAGTGCGGGAGAATGCCTTCCCGTTTTGTTTGGAAGAGAGTGACGATTTCTAAGCCGGGCTCCAAGTAGAGCCCAGACCCGCTGCGAGAGGATTTGCGGAGATTGCCTGTAAAAAAAGCGGCCAGGCCTAAGGGCCAAAAGCCGCCTAGAAAGCTCCAGGACTCCGCGAAGGCTCGGAGATGTCGTTGCCACGAAAACAACCCGCGCTAACAGGGCGGTTACTTGCGCAAGCTAAGGCGTTCGACAATATCGCGATACCGATCCGGGTCCCGGCGGTTGAGATAATCCAATAGCCGGCGGCGCTTGTTGACCATCATGATCAAGCCGCGTCGCGACGCATGGTCCTTCAGGTGCGACTTCAGATGCGTGGTCAAATAGTTGATGCGCTCGCTAAGCAGCGCGATCTGAACTTCCGGCGAGCCTGTATCCTTCACATGCGCCCGGTACTGCTCGATCAACATTGACTTGGCTTCTCTCAAATCGCCCTCTCCGCCGAACCCATTCATTTTCTCTCTCGTTTCGTCTTCTCTTCGACCTTAGGAGACTATCACACGCCCCCGTCAACATGCAAAATGTTTATGCTGAGGGTACGGGTTCAAATGAGGACAGTAGGACAGGCTTCAGCCTGTCGGCTTTTGATCCCAAATGCACAAAACCGACTGGCTGAAGCCTTTCTTGCTCAAATTACTTGGCGCGGATCAGCGACAGAAACTCCTCGCGCGTCTGCGCGTTGTCCCGGAACGCGCCCAGCATGGCGCTCGTAACCGCCTGTGAGTTCTGCTTCTCCACCCCGCGCATCACCATGCACATGTGCCGCGCCTCGATCACCACGCCCACGCCCAGCGGGTTGATCTTCTGCTGGATGGCGCTGGCGATCTGATTGGTCAGCCGCTCCTGAATCTGCAGCCGCCGCGCGAACATGTTCACCAGCCGCGGAATCTTAGACAGCCCCACTACTTTCTTGTCCGGAATATACGCCACGTGGCACTTCCCGAAAAACGGCAGCATGTGATGCTCGCACATGCTGTACACCTCGATATCCTTGACCAGGACCATCTGGTCGTAGCAGACGCTGAACATCGCGCCGTTCAGCACTTTTTCCTGGTCCTGCTGGTAGCCGCTGGTCAGAAACCGCAGGGCTTTTTCAAAGCGCTCCGGGGTACGCCGAAGGCCGTCGCGCTCCGGGTCTTCTCCGATCATTTTCAAAATGCGCCGCATGAGATCCGCGATGGTTTCGGATCCTTCCGGCGATTCCTGCTCGGTCAATTCCAGCTCTTCGATCTGCTTCATTTTTGTGGCCGCTTTTTCGGTCATTGGAGGCTCCCGTTATTCTCTCCCAGGTATTCAAAACTGTTCAGGCCGGTCTCTTCCAGGCGCACGCGCTCGAGTTTTGCCGCGGGGAAAGCGCGCAGGCGATGGAAAATCTCGATGCAGAGATTTTCCGTGGTCGGCACACGCTCGCGAAATTCAGCGACCTCTTCATTCAGGTATTTATGATCGAACGGCTCGATCACTTCGCGGCCGACGAACGCGTCAAGATCGCCAAGATTCGCGATCATTCCCGTCGCGGGATCCGTGGGGCCGGAAACCGCAACTTCCACCACGTAGTTGTGGCCGTGGCCGTACGGGTTGTTGCATTTTCCGTAGACGCGCTGGTTCTCTTCCTCGCTGAGATGCGCGCTGTGCAGGCGATGCGAGGCCGAAAAAGAGTAGCGCCGCGTCAGATGTATTTTCATCGCCGCGCTCCCGCCGTTTTGCCGGTCCCGTTGCCGGCGCCATTGCCCTCGCCGTAGCAATCCACAAAAAGATCGGGCGTTTCGTACAACCGCACGCGATAAAGTCTCCCGCGCGTAATTTTCGTTTCCAGCAACCGCCAGATAACGGCCGCAATGTTTTCACACGTCGGAATCTGCCCCGCCAGCTCCGGCACCTCATAATTCAGGAAGCGATGATCCATCCGGTCGCTTACCTCGCGCTGCAGGATTTCCTTGAGTTCCTTCAGGTCCAGGACCATTCCTGTGGCCGGGTCGGGTTCCCCCGCCACGGTCACTTCGAGGACGTAGTTGTGCCCGTGCCCATGCGGATTATTGCATTTGCCGAAGACGCGCCGGTTCTCTTCGGCCGAAAATGCCGGGTTGTGATAAAGATGCGAGGCCGAAAACTCGATTTTGCGTGTCAGATAGACCATGGCGCGAATGAAAAGGCTTTCAGCTAACTGAAAAGGATTGCAGCAACCACCGCACCGGACTTTTCACCAGTCACGAATCACGATTCACAGGAATTTTCCGGCCCTTCCAACCCACGCTGCCCTGCATATACAGCCGTTCCGAGACCAGAAGCGCCGCCGCATACATTGCCACCGCGGGCAAATAGTATATGGCAAAGGAGGCCGGAAACCCATTTCGCCGCAATTTCGCCGCGTAGGCGGCGTGCCGCCCGGCTAGCAGCACCACCCCGGCCGCACCCAAAATTAGATGCAGGGGCGCGAGCAGAAGTAGCAGGAAAGGTATCCACGGCACAGTCGATCTCAGTTCCCGCCCCACCTCGCGCGTCGAGCCGCACATCAGCGGATACAGATTCTTTGTCCAGCCTTCCCACATCGCGCCAAACGTGCGGTACATCCGCACGCGCATGATCCCATGCCCAGAAGCAAAAAGCAGCCGGACGCCCGCTTGCTTGGCCAGTTGCGACAGCGCCACGTCCTCCAACACTTCCCCGGCGACGGCTTTGTGGCCTCCGATGCGGACGTAATCCTCGCGCCGGATCATCAGATATTGCCCGCTGGCGGCCGCTGCAGGCGATTCGGGATCGTTCACCGCGCCGAAGGAAAATTTCTGCGCGAGCCGCACATAGACAAACGGAATCAGTGCGCGTTCCCACCAGGTGCGCGTTTCCTGTTCGGGCGAGTAAGAGACCAGCCCCGCGCCGCTTCCCGTCGCATCGGCCAGCGCCCGCGCCGTCGACCCCGGCAGGTGCACTCCATCCGCATCGGTAAACAGCAGCCATTCGCCGGAGGCCTCGGCCGCCCCCAACGAAACCGCGTGGTTCTTCCCCACCCAGCCGGAAGGAATCTCCTTCGTCTCCAGAATGCGCAATTGCGGAAACCGCGAAGTGAGTTTTTCGAGTGCGGCGCCGGTACCGTCGGTCGACTGATCGTTGATGACAAAAATCTCGCCAATTTCCGGCTGCGCCGCCAGCGACTCCACCGCGGCGGCGATCGTAGCCTCTTCGTTGCGCGCCGGGACGATCGCTGAAACTGTCATGTGGGGAGTCATGGAATTGTTTTGTGATTGGATGAAGACGATGTTCAAACAAACCGAGCCATTCGCTGAACAACCCATCGCCGAACAACCCAAAAGTCCGTCATTCCGAACGGAGTGAGGAATCCCTCTTTCTTTTGGCGTTCAACCCAGGAGGGATTCCTCACTCCGTTCGGAATGACGGCGTAACCAAACCTCTGCCCAACTTCATGAGCCCCATGCTAGCTACACCAAACCCGCCGCCAAATCGCCTCGCGCGAACCCCGCCGGAACAGGTATTATATAGGGGCCGGAGCGAAAACATTGAAACATAAGATCCTGGGCCCCATCGGTCTGACCCTTGCCGCAATTATCCTGGGCGCGTTCGCCTTCCCCAGCTATCGCCAGGGCGAAGCGAGCCTGGCAGGCCGCAGAGCCAAAGATTTCCAGATGCAGATTCCCGGCGCGTCGCATCTCTCCGACCTGCGCGGGAAAGTCGTCATCCTGAACTTCTGGGCTTCCTGGTGCCCTCCCTGCCTCGAAGAAACCCAATCGCTGAACCAACTGCAGCAGGCCATCGGGCAAAAGGGCGGGGTCGTCCTTGGCATCAGCGTGGATGAGGATAACGAAGCCTACAAGAAATTCCTTGTCGATAATCATGTCATCTTCCCCACCTACGATGATATGACCAAGAAAACCGCCACCGATTACGGTACGTCCATGTTCCCGGAAACTTATTTCATCGATCGCGAAGGGCGCCTGGCGCGCAAAGTGGTAGGCCCTCAGGATTGGCAGTCCCCCGAGATCATGCAGTCCATCGATATCCTGCTGAAGCAGAACTAGATTCCCAATCTCACCAAGATTTGCACACTCCTAGGAGGAAACATGTCCGCCGTAAAACTGGAGGATGCGCGCCGGGTCATTGCCGCAGCCGAGAAAAAAGCAAAGGAAATCGGCCAGCCCATGAACATTGCCGTGGCCGATGAAGGCGGCAACATAGTGGCGCACGTCCACCGGGTGCGGGCTCTACTTGGGGCCTGCTGAGTTAAATGGATGGCGCGTGAATCGGGAGCATCGATAATTCCATGAAGAAGGCATACACGTCGCGGGCGTTCGACATCACCACAACAAATTTGGCGACTCATTCCCAGTCGGGCGGACAGTTTTTTGGTATTCACGCGTCCAACGACGGAAAAATCATGATCTTTGCCGGCGGCATTCCGTTGAAGAAAGATGGCAAGGTGGTTGATGCGATCGGCGTGAGCGCCGAGTCAGGAGATCAGGATCACGCGGTCGCGGAATCTGGAGCCGCAGCTTATTAAAAAGATTCACTCCTCAGAAATAACGGAACCGCGCCTTTGCTCCAAAAAGGCTTGGTTCTCCCGATGATACACGGAGATCAGCGCTGAGAAAGCTGAACTACCCGCCTGGAGTCGGCTGAACGTTTCCGCACGCTCCCGGACAATTTGGATTCGCTTTGCCGGGCATCATCTGCATCATTTTGCCCTGCTGCATCACGTGACTGCGCATCTGCTCGAGCAGCGCCTGATGCTTGGCAAGCTTGGACTTCAGTGCCGCCGGGTCCTTTTCGTTTTGGATGGCTTTCATGCTCTCCATCAGCTTATTCATTATCGTCGTCATTTGTGTGTGGTGGGTAGCCATCTGGCCCATCATCATTGGCGTGCCGCCGCCCATCATGCCTTGGTTCTCGCCCATCATTCCCTGGCCCTGGCCCATCATCCCTTGGCCCTGACCCATCATGCCCTGATTTGGTTGGCACGGTGCGGTCTGTTCCTTCTGAGCCTGGCCCGCTGAGCCCTCCTGCGGCAGCGCCTTGATCCCGAGGGTCAATAGTGACGCTACAAGTAAAAAACCGGTGAACAGTTTAGCTTTCATGTTGTTCCCCCTACGCTAGTCCTCGCGCCGTGTGAACCTGCGCGAACTACGAACCTCTAAGTGCGGACCTTACTCCTTCGTACCCAAAATTATTCTCGCAAATCACCCCGATACGGTCTGTGCTGTCTGTCACTCTGGATCGTGATCCCTGCCACATGGAGATTTCCGAAGATCAACCAAAAGAGAAGGGTGTGTACCGGAGGATGGATCAGAGCTGCGCGCGCCGCAGCCGCAGCGCGTTCGTAATCACTGACACCGAACTGAAACTCATCGCCGCCGCCGCGATCATCGGGCTGAGCAGCAAGCCGAAGAACGGATACAGAATCCCCGCCGCGATGGGCACTCCCAGCGAGTTGTAGACAAACGCGAAAAACAGGTTCTGCTTGATGTTGCTCATCGTCGCACGGCTCAGCGAGCGGGCGCGGACGATGCCGCGCAGGTCGCCCTTCACTAAAGTTACCCCAGCGCTTTCCATGGCCACGTCCGTGCCCGTGCCCATGGCGATGCCGACTTGCGCCTGAGCCAGCGCCGGAGCGTCGTTGATGCCGTCGCCGGCCATGGCCACAAAGCGGCCTTCGCTTTGCAGTTTTTTCACGATGCCGGCTTTATCCTGCGGCAAGACATCGGCGATCACTTCGTCAATGTGCAAATTTCCCGCAACCGCCTGCGCCGTTGTGCGGCTGTCGCCGGTCAGCATCAGGATGCGGATGCCATCTTCGTGCAGGCGCCGGATCGCATCGGGTGTTGACGCCTTGATCGGATCGGCCACGCCAAGCAAACCGCCAATTTTCTTTTCGATCAACACGTACATGACCGTCTGGCCCTGCGCGCGCAGCGATTCTGCTTTCGCGGCCAGCGGCCCAGGATCCACGTGAAGCTCTTCGAGAAGTTTCTGATTTCCCAGCGCGACCGGCGAGCCTTCCATGAGTCCGCGAACGCCTCGCCCCGTCAGCGATTCAAATGCTTCCACTTGGGAAAACGTCAGGGCGCGCTCTTCCGCGCCTCTTACGATGGCCGCCGCCAGGGGATGTTCGCTGCCGCGCTCCAGGCTGGCGGCGATCCGCAGGAGTTTCTTCTCGTCCATGCCCGCGGACGGCTCAATCGAGATAAGTTTCGGTTTGCCCTCGGTCAGCGTGCCGGTTTTGTCCACCACGAGCGTGTCCACCTTGCGCATCAGCTCGATGGCCTCTGCATTCTTGAACAGGACGCCCATTGTCGCGCCCTTTCCGGTCGCCACCATGATGGACATGGGCGTGGCTAGGCCCAGCGCGCACGGACACGCAATGATCAGCACCGCAACCGCGTTGACGATGGCGTGCGCCATGCGCGGAGCCGGGCCCCACGCCGCCCAGGCGCCAAACGTGGCGAGCGACACGCCCACGACGATTGGAACAAAATAGCCCGAGACCACATCGGCAAGTTTCTGGATCGGCGCGCGGCTGCGCTGCGCTTCTCCCACCATCCGCACGATCTGCGCCAGCAAGGTTTCCGAGCCGACGCGCTGGGCGCGCATCACCAGCGTGCCCGTGCCGTTCACGGTCGCGCCGGTGACGCGGGAATCTTTCGATTTCTCCACGGGAATCGGTTCCCCGCTGATCATTGACTCGTCCACGCTGCTCGATCCTTCGAGAACCACGCCATCCACGGGAATTTTTTCGCCGGGGCGCACGCGCAGCCGGTCGCCGGGTTTTATCTCGCCAATCGGAGCATCTACTTCCGAACCGTCCTCGCGGATCAGGCGCGCGGTCTTCGGCGCAAGCCCCAGCAGCGCCTTGATTGCCGCGCCGGTGCGGCTGCGCGCGCGCAATTCCATCACCTGGCCGAGCAGTACAAGCGCCGTGATCGCCGCCGCCGCTTCAAAATAAACGTCCACTTCGCCGTACAGCCCGCGAAACGACGCTGGAAAAATCCCAGGAACGGCAAAGGCCACCACGCTGTACCCGTACGCAACCCCCACGCCCAGCCCGATCAGCGTGAACATGTTCAAATTCCGCGTGATCAGGGATCGCACCCCGCGCACAAAAAACGGAAACCCCGCCCAGAGCACCACCGGCGTCGCCAGAACGAATTCAAAAAATTGCAGGTCCCTGGGTGATGCCCCGTGCAGCAATCTTGCGGCCCCGGGAATGGCGTCCGCCATGGCAACCAATAGCACGGGAATTGTGAGCGCCACGCTGATCCAGAACCGCCGCGTCATATCCACAAGTTCCGGATTTTTTTCTTCCGCGATGTCCACGGTTCTAGGCTCCAGCGCCATCCCACAAATCGGGCAATTCCCCGGAGCGTCTCGCACAATTTCCGGATGCATGGGGCAGGTGTATTCGGTCTTCGTCGCGGGGAGCGCCGCGACGGCAGGTTCCAGCGCCATTCCGCACTTCGGGCAATCCCCCGGGCCCTGCTGGCGAACTTCCGGGTCCATGGGGCAGGTATATTCGTTTTGTTGAGTTATAGCCGGCGGCGCGGCGGGCGCGGGATGAACGTGGGTTATTTGCGTCGGTGCGGGCGGGGCAGGCGCTATCCCTATCAGCGCGGCAGGCGCGATTTGCACGGGCTTCGCGGACATGGGCGCAATGCCCACCAGCGTTTTCGGCGCGAGATACTTCGCGGGATCCGCCTTGAATTTTTCCTTACAGCCGGGGCAACAAAAGTAATACGTTTTCCCGTTGTGTTCGTGCGTCGCCTTCGCGCGCGCCGGGTCCACCGACATTCCGCAGACGGGATCTTTTTCGAGAGGGACAGTTTGCGTATTCAACGCTCTTTACCTCGACTGCATTTGCATCAGGTCCAGCAACTCTTCGTACATGGCTTCGGCGCGGCCCGGCGCGGTGTCGCGGATGGCGTCGGCGGCGCAATGGCGCAGATGATTTTTCATCAGCGCGCGCCCCACCGATCGCAATGCTTCCTGCACGGAGGAGATCTGCACCAGAATGTCCGCGCAATAGCGGTCCTCGGCCACCAGGCGCTGCAAGCCGCGAACCTGGCCTTCGATCCGACGCAGCCGCTTCAGATTGGCAGATTTGATTTCGGGATCGACCTGCAGAGCCTTGCGGTTTTTTTCGCGCGCGCCGCAGCCGCAGGCGGCCGATTCGACGCGTTGCTTCTGTTTCGTAATGGCCATCGCCTCTCCCCGCCAGGAGTTCCCACGGCCAAATCCTAACATACCCCCTCCCCCTATGTAAAGCGGTTCGGGGCGTTCCGCATGCTCAGGAAAGGAGCAGGTCCGGTGACGCCCCAGCAACCCTAGCCTCACGGACTGCGGAAAAGTTGAGAGCACAGTCAGGCTTGCCTGTGCGGTCTTGTGGACCGCGCACGATTCGTCGATCCGACCACGATCGCGAAAGGCACACAGGCAAGAGTGCCTGTGCTACTCAAACCTGCCCTGCAACTACCTGCTGCTGGTATAATCGCGGCATGACACTGATGGAGATTACCTACGAACTGCAATCGCCGCTGAATGCGGAGCAACTGCGGGCCCTGGGCCGCTTCGCCAATACCTACGGCCTGCGGCGATTCCGCGTGGATGAAAAAACCAACCGCCTGTCGTTTGAATACGACGCTTCGCGGCTGAAAGAAACCGAAGTGGCGCACGTGCTGCGGCAGGCGCGCATTCCCGTAACCGGCCGCGTGGAACCGGTGGCCACGGTCTCGCAACTGTGACCCGCGCAGTGAGCGTGTCCGGCGTGGATTCGTCAGGACGAAGGCACTGAGGAACTAACGAGGCCCCGAAAAATGGGAGCCCCAAAAGAGTACGGGGCCCTTGCTTGGGAACAAGGGCCCCGAAAGACGCATTCCGTTTCCCGATCTTCTTTTTCTCGACCGGGGCGTGGGGTCATCCATCCTAGCTTCCCTCTCAGAGGCAGGTGGGAACGACCAGCACTCGTCCTGGAGCAAGCCCCTTCCCCCTCGCTCGAGGACTTGTGAAAGTCGTCTATCGGAATGCGTCCACGTTCTGCTAGCAATGCACGATGGGGACCAATCCCGCGCGCATTTCCATTTGCCGGATTCCCTTATTTTTGTTGATCATCCAAAGATATCCTCCCGCCGTGCGATGTCTCATCGTTCGCCTTAATCCTGAATCGGGAGCGGGTTCTCCCGGCTCGGGAATTGAAGTGTCACCACATGTGCAATTCCCTTCCCGCGTTCTCAATGCCTTCGATTTCGCTCAGCTGGAATACCCGAGGACGCTGTGGCATCGATGCATCGCTCCGGGACAACTCTTGCTCTCGATGCCGTGACCGGCGAAACCAGATTGTCTCTGCGCACGGATTTGAAGACGGTGGGACCGCGTGATCCGAGACGCTCGCAAATACCATTTCGGAACAATAGGCACGCTCGCGGCACTGCGGCGCACTGGCCGTCTGCTGATTCGGCACAGCTTACCCTTCGCATATGGATATCGGCGAGCGGCGCGCGCCGCAGGGCGGGCGGTTCATGGTGGCGATCGGGCCGCACAAGATCGACTTGCGGGTATCCACGCTGCCCACGCAGTACGGCGAAAAGATTGTGATCCGCCTGCTGGAAACTTCGGGGCCGCTGCTGAGCTTCGCCAATCTTGGTTTCCCTCCGGAAATTTCCGAACGCATCACGACCCTTCTCGCTTTGCCGCAGGGCATGCTGCTGGTAACCGGGCCGACCGGTTCCGGCAAGAGCACGACCCTCTATTCCGCGCTCAACTTGCTGCGAAGACCGGCGGTCAATGCTGGAGGAGATTCTCCGCGTGGTCCCGGTGGAAAATGTGGCCTTATCGGAGTGCGCGGGATGCGGACACGAGCTTCTTCCGGCATTCCAGTTTTGTCCCTATTGCGGCCTCCCACGCAGTGCCGACACCAAGAGCCAAAAGCCAGGTTCGAGGCCCCCAGTTTCGGATGGAGTGCTCTCTTCATGAAGCGGACAAGATCCAAGCCGGAATACGATGCCCCTCGCAGCGAGCCCCGGTTTCAGCAGCTCAGCGAACTCCATCTGAGCTATGAAGGGGGAGGCGTCGATATACCGATTCGGCCACCGGATATCAGTGTCCAGGGCATGTTCGTAAACACTTCGACACATTTCCCGGAGGGCGCGGTCGTGATTCTGCGATTTCGCTTGACGCGGTCCAACATCGAAGTTCAGACTCGTGGTGAAGTACGCTATTGCCTGCCTGGTATAGGCATTGGGGTGGAATTTATCGGTATCGGGCCAGAAGCAAAGCGCGCCATCGAAGAGGACCTCGAAGCCTCTTCCCGAGCCCGCCGCCCAAAAACCAGGTAAGAATACGTCGCAATGCTTGTAACTAACTGCAGATAAACCACTTCTGCTGAAATTGAAGAACATTCCAGGAGCTCTTCATGGATTCGACGACTGTGCAGCCGCCTCCTCCCACTGTTGCCGCAGGTGAACCGGCAGCGGCCCCTGCCGCAGCACCCAGGGTATCTACAGCCGCCATAGTGGCCACAATGCTTCAGGTATCCAAGCAAGTGAGCGACCTAATCTTTTCGCCCAGCCGCGCTCCACAGGTCGAGCTTTCCGGGCAATTGAAAGAAGTGAATATAGCGGGGGTAGGCAAATTAACGCCTGAAGCGACCCGCCGCATTGCCGTCGATCTGATTGGAAAGAATGAACTTGTGGCCGGCAAACTGGAGAAAGAGGGGTCTGCCGACCTCTCCTACAGCCTGCCGGGAATTGCGCGATTCCGCGTAAATGTATTCCGCCAGAGGGGAACCTACGCGATCGTCATGCGCGTTATCCCCCAGACCATCCCTGATTTCGCCGTGCTTGGGTTGCCGCCTCAACTGGGGGAGACCTCCGAACTGCGCAACGGAATTGTGCTGGTCACCGGCCCAACCGGATCGGGAAAATCGTCCACGCTTGCCGCTATCCTGAACAAAATAAACGAGGAAAAGGCCTACCACATCCTCACCATCGAAGACCCGATCGAGTTTCTCCACCTGCACAAGAAGTCGACCATCCATCAGCGGGAGCTGCACAGCGATACGCCAAGCTTTGCGCTGGCCCTGCGCGCTGCCCTGCGCCAAGCCCCCAAGGTGATCCTAGTCGGTGAAATGCGCGACAAAGAAACCATCGAGATCGCTCTTGAAGCCGCGGAAACGGGCCACCTGGTCTTCTCCACCTTGCATACCATTGATGCCTCGAAAACGGTTGAGCGGATCATCGGCGTGTTCCCGTTGGCTGACCAGCAGGCGATTCGCAGCCGTATCTCGAAGGCGTTTCGTTACATCATCTCCCAGCGCCTGATGCCTCGAAAAGACGGTTCCGGGCGCATCGCCGCCATCGAAATCCTGAAATCCACGATGCGTACGCGCGAATACGTGGAAAAAGGGGAGGGCGAGGGCAAGACCCTGGTCGATGCCATGCGTGACGGCACCACAGAAGGAATGCAGCATTTTGACGGCGAACTTGAGCGTATGATCCGCGCTGGAATCGTGGACCTGGAAACCGGGCTGGGCTATGCCTCGAATGCCGGAAATCTGCGGCTGGAACTCTCGGATTTGGCGGAGTCCTCTCTGCCAAGCTCTTAGCCATTTCTGATACCAAGTCTAACGCACTGAGAATCATCTCGATAACGCACGTTTAAACCCTTTTAAACCTCGCGAAATCGCGTTCCTGAAGCCAGTACCGGTACGCCCAATACCCTGCTCCCAGCAAATCCCATCCGTCGCACTATCGTTTGAAAAATGTTCGCGTTCCAGAATGATTCATGAAAACGCGAACCGACCGCAGTAGATTCTCTCAGGCCGTTCGGACCTTGGTTCTCCTGGGATCGGCATCCGCCGCCGTCTTCGCCAGCCCATCGTCGACGCCGCTATCGAGCGCAAAGACACCGCTTTGCTACTGCCATTGCGAGCAGATGAATGGAGGAAAGCAGTGCACTAAGATGTGCGAACTGCCGCAATACGAGAATCGCTGGTGGGCCAACTCCTGCCACAAGAAAAGCGCCATGGGGCCAAATGCATCCGCGCCGGCTTCCAATTCCGGGTCGCGCAAGACGAATCGCACGGAAGAGGCCATGCGGTAGCCTCTTCTCGATCTTGTCCATCGGGTGAGAACCCCGCCACGGATGTTGCGCCGCATTTTTGGAATCCACTTCCCAAACGATTGCCACGTCTTGCCTTGCCCCTCCATACTTGAAGTTCACAAAGCCAATTTGTTTGGATCAAATGTTTGAATCACGAGGAAGGGCATTCGCCGCCAATCTGAGCTAGAATGCATTTTCTGTCGTGGAAGGGTTGCGGCGCACACAACAATGCTTGCTCTGGAGGAAATCCCGTGTCGGTGAATCAGATAGGCGCCTCGGAAAACAAGACAGTTCTGCGTCATGACTGGACGCGGGAAGAAATCCGGAATATCTACAGGCAACCCCTGCCGAATCTTCTCTACACGGCGCAGACGTTGCATCGCGAATTTCACGATCCCACGCGCGTGCAGTTCTGCCAGTTGCTCTCGGTAAAGACCGGAGGATGCCCGGAGGATTGCGCCTACTGCCCGCAAAGCGCGCATTACACGACCGAGGTGAATCGCGGAGGCCTGTTGCCGGTGGATGAGGTGGTGGAATTTGCCACGCGCGCGCGCAGCGAAGGCGCGACCCGCCTTTGCATGGGTGCGGCCTGGCGGCACGTGCAGGAGGGCGAGGATTTTGAAGCGGTTCTGGAAATGGTTCGCCGGGTATCCAAACTAGGGATGGAAGTTTGCTGCTCGCTGGGAATGCTGGATGAAACGCAGGCGGAGCGCCTGGCGGAAGCCGGCCTGACGGCTTACAACCACAACCTGGACACTTCGCCGGAGTTTTACGGCCAGATCATCACCACGCGCAACTACGAGGACCGGCTGCGTACGCTGGCGTCAGTACGAAAAGCGGGCGTTACGGTCTGCTGCGGCGGCATCGTGGGACTGGGAGAGTCGGAAAACGACCGTATTGGCCTGCTGCAGCAGCTTTCCACCCTGCGTCCCCATCCGGAAAGCGTTCCGATTAATGCGCTGGCGCGCGTTGCGGGGACGCCGCTGGAAAATGTGGAGGCGCTTGACCCGCTGATCTTCGTGCGCACGATTGCAACGGCGCGCATCCTGATGCCCGCATCGATGGTTCGTCTGAGCGCGGGGCGCCGCGCGCTTTCGCGCGAAGCGGTGGCGCTATGCTTTCTGGCGGGAGCAAATTCGCTCTTCATCGGAGAAAAACTCCTGACCACCCCGAATCCGGAGCCCGAGCAGGATGCGGCCATGCTTCAGGCGCTGGGCCTTGAACCGCTGCAGCTGCGCTAACAATATCCACCCGCCGATGAATCCACGCGCCATCAACGAACGCGTCGTTACTGATCGGATCGAGGCCGAGCTCGCTGCTCTGGAATCGTGCGCGCAGCTTCGGCACCTGGAAACTCCCGGCGGCATCGATCTCAGCTCCAACGATTATCTGGGCCTGGCCACCGATCCGCGCATGAAACAAGCCATCCTGCAGGCGGTGAATTCCGCGCCGCGCATCGCGTCCACCGGCTCGCGCCTACTTTCCGGGCATGATGAGGCGTGGACCGCGCTGGAAACGGAATTCGCGACCTGGGTGGGCGCGGAATCGGCGCTTTATTTCACCTCCGGATACGCCGCGAATGTGGGACTGTTGAGCGCCATTCTGCGCACCGAAGACGTGGTTTTTTCGGACAGTGCCAATCATGCCAGCCTGATCGACGGCATGCGCGTGGCAAAATGCAAGCGAGTCGTCTTTCCCCATCTGGATCTGAATTTCCTCGAAGACGAGCTTCGCCGCAATCCGTCCGCCGCCGGGGCGCGCGTGATTGTGGTGGAAAGCATTTTCAGCATGGAGGGCGATCGCGCGCCCCTCGCCGAACTAATCGAACTTGCAGAGCGGTACGGCGCGGAGTTGATCGTCGACGAGGCGCACGCCATCGGCGTGTGCGGCCCCGCGGGCGGCGGCTGTGTCGCGCAGGCTGGCCTTTCCGGGCGCGTGCTGGCCACGGTGTACACCTGCGGCAAGGCGCTCGCTGCCGCGGGTGCGTTCGTGTGCGGCTCGGGAAAATTGCGCGAGTTTCTGATCAACCGTGCGCGTACGTTCATCTTTAATACGGCGCTGCCGCCTTATTTTGCCGCGCAAGTCGCCGCGGGAATGCGCCTTGCCGCTGCAGCCGATGCCGAGCGCGCGCAGCTCGCCGAAAGTGCCGCATTCCTCAGAAATGAATTGCGGCAAAATGGCTTCGACACGGCCGGAAGCGATTCCCAAATCGTGCCCGTGATCCTGGGTGCCAACGAAACCGCGGTGAAATTTGCCGCGCAGCTTCAGTCGCGAGGGTTTGGCATTCGAGCGATCCGTCCTCCGACCGTGCCGCCGGGCACAGCGCGGCTGCGATTGTCGCTAACGGCAAAGATTTCCCGGGATACGCTGGCCGATCTGGTTCGCGCCATGGTCGATGCGCGCATCCAGAATTCACCGGAACGTTCCATATCCGCTCCCCGATGATCGGCTCCTTCATAACCGGCACGGACACTCACGTGGGCAAAACCGTGCTCTCCGCGCTTCTGGTCGCCGCGCTGGACGGCATGTATTGGAAACCGGTGCAAACCGGAACGTCCGAGGGCATGGACCGGGAATCGGTGCGCGCGTGGGCGGGAGTGCCGCAGGAACGAACCTGGCCGGAGCGATACCACTTCGATCCTCCTGTATCGCCGCATCTAGCGTCGCGCCTCGCGGAAGTTCGGATCGCGCTCGATGCGTTTGAATTTCCGGATGCTCCGGCGGGGTTGCCGTGGATAGTCGAGGGCGCGGGCGGCGTGATGGTGCCGCTCAATGAGCGCGACTTAATGCGGGACCTCATGCGGAGGCTCGGTCTTCCCGTGGTCGTGGCCGCGCGCACGGCGCTGGGAACGATCAATCACACGCTGCTTACGCTAGCGGCGCTGCGCGAAGCGCATTTGCATGTTCGAGGAGTGGTCTTGATCGGTGAAGAAAATGCGGAAAACCGCCGCGCCATCGAGCATTATGGGGATATCCGCGTTATCGGCCAGATTCCGATGATCGAGCGGATTCATCGCGCCGCGCTGCTCGAAGTGTTTGAAAAGCGATTCGATCGCGAGGCGTTTCTCACGGCACTGTGAATGTGCGCTTTTAGTAGGACAGGCTTCAGCCGGTCCTGCTAAAACCAGCTAGACCACACAAACGATCATGAGCGGATCCAAACTCCATCTCTGGCACCCCTTCACGCACCAGGGCGCGGAACCACCGCCGCCGACGATCCGGCGCGGCCATGGGGTGTTTCTCGAAACCAAGGACGGGCGCCAGATTCTGGACGCGATTTCGTCGTGGTGGGTGAATTTACACGGGCATTCGCATCCGGCCATCGCGGCGGCCATTGGCGAACAAGCCGCGCGGCTGGAACACGTGCTATTTGCGGGATTTTCGCACGAGCCGGCGGAAGAATTGGCAATGCGGCTCGGAAAAATCGTTCCCGCGCCGCTGCGGCACATTTTTTTCTCGGATGACGGATCGACGGCGGTGGAAGTCGCGCTGAAAATGGCCGTGCAATATTGGAGCAACCTCGGGCATCCGGAAAAGCGGCGCATCGTGGCGCTGGAACATGCATACCATGGCGACACCTCCGGCGCGATGTCGGTGAGCGACGATTCACCGTTTACCAGCGCGTTTTCGCCACTGCGGATTCCGATGCTGCGGACGCATTCGGCGTATTGCGCGCACTGCCCCGTGGGCCTTACGCGGGCGACGTGCAACATCGAGTGCCTCAATCAGCTGGAAACTCTGCTGGCAAAGCGCGGCCACGAAATCGCCGCCATGATTGTCGAGCCGCTGCTGCAGGGCGCGGGCGGAATGATCGTGCATCCCGAGGAGTTTCTAGCCGGGGTCCGCCGCCTCACCGCCGCTCACGACGTCCTGCTGATTGCCGATGAAGTGCTCACGGGTTTTGGCCGGACGGGAAAGATGTTCGCATGCGAACGCGCGGGAGTCGTGCCCGATTTCATGTGCGTCGCCAAAGGCCTGACGGGCGGATTTCTTTCGCTCGCGGCAACGCTAACCACCGACCGCGTCCATGAAGGGTTTGCCGGGAGCGACGCGACGCACGCCTTCTATCATGGGCATTCCTATACGGCCAATCCGATCGCATGCGCGGCGGCCAATGCCACCTTGCAGATTTTTGACACCGAGCCGGTATTTCAACGGATTGCCGCGATCGAACGCGTACATGAGGCGCGCCTTCCAGCGTTTGCCTCGGAGCCGTGCGTGAAGGACGTCCGCCACATCGGAACCGTGGCTGCCATCGAGCTGAAAGTCCCGGACGCCGGGTACCTGTCCTCGCTTCGGCCTAGACTGTATGAGTTTTATTTGAGTCGCGGGGTATTGCTGCGCCCGCTCGGCAACGTGGTGTACATTTTGCCGCCGTACGTTATTACGCCGGAACAGCTGCACATGGTGTACGACACGATCCAGGATTCGCTGGGTCTGGTGGCACGGGCTTCAGCCTTTGGGGGTTAGTTCAAGCGTGGTCGACCTAGCCGGGACTAACCCCCACTGGCTGAAGCCCGTGCCACCGGACTCCCCGCTTGCGAGGGCGGCCTCCGGGACGCTATCCTTTGTCGGCTGTCTCCAGGACGAAAATCAACGTTCTTCAGCGATGGCAGAGCCAGGCCGCGGGCCCTATTATTATCCGGCGGGCTGCAAGTACAGCCCGCGCCCGTAATCCAAAGAAGCAGGTTTTGTGGCCGAATGTCAAGAAACACCGCCGAGGGTATGTGATCAAGTTTTCGTTTATCGGAATGTCCGGCGCCGGAAAGTCTCATTGGGCCGAGAAACTGGCTGGGGCCGGATTTCGAGTGATCCGTGTGGACGATCGCATCGAGGAAAAACTCGCGCCGGAATTGGCCGGCGGGGGCTACAA
Organism: Terriglobia bacterium; assembly: GCA_020073485.1. Lineage (GTDB taxonomy): Bacteria > Acidobacteriota > Terriglobia > Acidiferrales > UBA7541 > Palsa-360. Next base: position 42,438 of record JAIQFB010000015.1, read on the forward strand.
AGGGATTGGGGGGGTCGCGGCATGGATGGGATGGCCCAACCAGCCGACCTATCGCGACCGGGAGCAAAAATATCTGGCACGTGAAGTGGAGTGCATGAACGAGGCGCTCGATGAAATGGAAACCGCGGGTGAAGAAGGAATGATCCTGGATACCACCGGGAGCGTGGTGTACACGGGCGACGAAATCTGCCGGCGCATGAAGAGCCTGACCGAGGTCGTGTATTTGGAGGCGCCCGCCGCCGAGGAAAGAATTCTGATTGCGCGATACCTTTCCGACCCCAAGCCCGTGCTGTGGGGCGATCAATTTGTTCCGCGCCCGGGAGAATCGGCGAGTGACACCGTCGCGCGCTGCTATCCCCGGCTGATCGCGCACCGCAAGAAGCTCTACGAAAAATACGCGCACCGCGTGGTTTCCATCGAGCGGTTGCGGAAGACGAATCCGGACGCGCGCGCATTTCTGGAGTACATCGACGCGCAGGCGCGGCCCGCGAGATGAAATATCGGAGCACACTGCGGCGCAGTCCGGAAGTCAGCTTGCGCGAAGCCGTGCTGCGCGGCTCAGCGCCCGACGGCGGCCTGTACATGCCGGTGGAAATGCCGCGATTGCCAGCCGATTTTCACGGTCGGCTGGCGAAGCTTTCGTTTCCGGAAATCGCGCAGGAAGTCGGCGGGCTCTTCACCGGCGGAGAAGTGCCTCCAGCGGTGCTGGCCAGGATCGTTACCGAGGCCTTCAATTTTCCCGTGCCGCTGGTCACGCTGAGCGAGCGGCTGCACATCCTGGAGCTGTTCCACGGGCCGACTCTGGCGTTCAAGGATTTTGGCGCGCGCTTCATGGCGCGCCTGATGGAATATTTCGTCCAGGAGTCGGGAAAACAGCTCACCGTCATCGTGGCGACGTCCGGCGATACGGGAAGCGCGGTGGCGCAGGCGTTTCTGGGGCTTCCGGGGATCCGCGTCGTAATTCTCTATCCTGCCGGGCGCGTCAGCGTCGCGCAGGAAAAACAGCTCACCACGCTGGGCCAGAATATTACCGCGCTGGAAGTGGCTGGATCGTTTGACGATTGCCAGCGCTTGGCAAAGCAGGCGCTGGTCGATCCGGACCTGGCCGCGAGGATCACGCTCACTTCGGCCAATTCCATCAACATCGGGCGGCTGATCCCACAGATTTTTTATTACTTTCATGCGGTTGCGCAGCTTCGCTTGCCGGAGATTCCGGCGATATTTGCCGTGCCCAGCGGGAACTTCGGGAATCTGACGGGCGGGCTGCTGGCCAAGCGCATCGGCCTGCGCGTGCCGCAATTCATCGCCACAACCAACGCCAACGACGTGTTTCCGGAATTCCTACGCAGCGGCAACATGATCCCGCGGGCCTCGCGGCACACGATTTCCAACGCCATGGACGTGGGAAACCCGAGCAATTTCGCGCGCATCGTCGATCTCTACGACAACGATTTGCAGGCCATACGCCACGACATCTGGGGCTGCAGCTTCAGCGACGAGGAAACGCTTCGCTGCATGCACGATGTCGACCTGCGGCACCAATATGTTCTCGATCCGCACACGGCCGTCGGGGTGCTCGGCTGGCAATGCTATGCCAAGCAGAATCCGGCGACCACCCAGGGCATCGTCCTGGCCACCGCGCATCCCGCGAAGTTCGCCGAGACGGTCGCCCGGGCCACCGGCCTGCGTCCGGAGATGCCCGAGCGCCTGGCGGCGTTCCTGGGCCGCCCGAAAAAATCCATTCCGTTTCCCAACCGGTTTGCCGAGCTTCAGGAATTTCTACTTTCCACCAACTCCTGATATCTTTGCCTGCACGGAGAAGACATGAAACTGCTGGCCGCCATTGCGGGTCTCGTGCTTCTTTTCGCCACGCTCTGGGATGCGTTTGAGACCATTATTTTGCCCCGCCGCGTGACGAGGTCGTTTCGCATCGTCCGCGTGTTTTATCAGGTCACCTGGAAATTCTGGGCCGGCGCCAGCAAAATATTTCGCTCGAAAAAATCGCGCGAGACGCACCTGAGCTATTACGGGCCGCTTTCGCTTCTGATGCTGTTCGCCACGTGGGCGCTGTTGTTGATGTTCACGTTTGCACTGCTGCACTGGGCCGCGGGATCGGGGATTACGATGTCGGGAACGGCGTCGACATTCCGAACCGACCTGTACATGAGCGGGACGACGTTTTTCACGCTGGGGCTGGGCGACGTCACACCGCGCACTTCCCTGGCGCGCGTGATCACGGTCGCCGAAGCGGGCATGGGCTTCGGGTTCCTGGCCATTGTGATTGCCTATCTCCCCACGATGTATGGAGCGTTTTCACAGCGTGAATTGAATATTTCATTGCTCGACGCACGCGCTGGCTCGCCGCCCACCGCCGCCGAACTGCTCCGCAGGCATTCGCATTTCGCCGACAACAAAGTACTCACGCAATATTTGCGCGACTGGGAAATCTGGTCCGCGCAGCTCATGGAAAGCCACCTGTCCTACCCGGTGCTCTGTTATTTCCGTTCCCAGCATGACAATCAATCGTGGCTGGCGGCATTCACGGCGGTGCTGGACGTAAGCGCGTTGATGATCGCGTACGCCAAGGATGAGGCGAAGTGGCAGGCGCAATTAACGTTTGCGATTTCGCGCCACGCCGTGGTGGATTTGTGCGAGGTTCTGAGAGTCCGGCCCGCGAATCCCTCGCACGACCGGCTTCCGCCGGAAGACGCCGCGGAGGTCCGCGACCTGCTTGTGAAATGCGGCGCAACGGGCAATTGCAACGAAGCCGGCGACCTGAAGCTGAAGCAACTGCGGGAAATGTATGAGCCCTACTTGAACGGATTGTCCCTGCGGCTGCTCATGCCCATTCCCTCCTGGGGCGTGGGCGCAAAGTTCGTGGAGAATTGGAAGCGATCGGCGTGGGGAAAGATTTCATCGGGCCCTTCGGGCCCCGGATCATCGGGCCGCGGATCGGATCATTTCTGAGTGAGAATAGGGGGTCTTTCGACCGGACGAAGGAGTCCCGGGAGACGTTCCGCAGCCCGAAAATAAACTGATCCTGCGGAAAGGAAAATACGAATCTAACTTTCCGGATCAGGGTCTGAAAAGTTTCCCTGAGGATCGTAAAGGGGGCCGGTCAGCGGTTCCATCAAGGGTTCCGCTTCGGACGGTCCGGCAAGTTTTTTTTGCGCGCGGCGTTCGGCCTTGGCGCGCTGCTTTTCCTGCCTTTTCATTTCTTTCTGGCGCTTTTGAAATGTCGACTTGGACGTAGCCATCAGATCTCCTTAGATCGCGCAGCGATGCGCGCCAAACACAATGCGGGAAGTAGCCGCGGGAAACTACCAGCGCGGCTCGCGAGGCTGCCGGGGGCTGTCGCGATAATCTTCGGTCGAGAAACGGCCGCTCTTGGAATTGCCGCCACGGCCGCCACCGCCACCTCGGGGCCGGTCACGATCGCGGTCGCGGTCGAAACCTCCGCCGCCACCGCCACGCGGTCCGCCGCCTCCCGATGCGGACTTGGGACGAGCTTCGTTCACCTTCAGGTTGCGGCCACCGACTTCTTTTCCGTCGAGGCCGGCGATGGCCTTCGCGGCTTCGGCATCATTGGGCATTTCCACGAATGCGAATCCGCGGGCGCGTCCGGTCTCCCGGTCCATCGCGATATGAACGCGTGTAACCTGACCGAACGGCTCGAACAGCGCACGCAGTTCCGACTCTGACGTCTGGAAGCTCATGTTTCCCACAAACAAATTCTTCATGTTCGTCTCTCTTTCCATCTATTTTACAGCGGGCTCCAAGTAGAGCCCGCACCCGTGGAAATCTGCGTCCCGCGCACATGGTTAACGGCCGGATTCAGATCGCGTCGAGGCGACGTTGAGGACCGGATGAAATCATGAGGGGCCTGCGTATTACAGCACCCGGAAGGATAAAGAAGGCAGCCTGCTTCCTTCCAACCCAGTCTAACTATAGCAGAGGTCCGGGGCATTTCCGAATAGATTTCCTGGGCGGGGGGATCTTCGCAGGACTGGCTTCAGCCTGTCGCTTGTTGGATGTGCCGGCAAGGGCACAAACGACAGGCTAAAGCCTGTCCTACTGGGGCTATCGCAGTAGATCCTCGAGCTGAATTTTCGCGTCGGTTTTGGAATCGCGGTACTTCACAATCACAGGCGTGTAGAGCGAAATCCCCCACTCCTTGCCCATGCCGCGCGAGATGGCGCGCGAACCGGCGACGACTACGGCTTCCTCGGGCACGATCAGCGGCTCGGTTTCCGTGGCCGCGTACACTTTGCCGCGCACAATGTCGTAAACGGGCGTGGACCGGTTCAGAATCGTGCCGGTGCCGAGGACGGCGCGGCGCTTCACAATCGTGCCTTCATAGACGCCGCAGTTTCCGCCGAGCAGGACTTCGTCTTCGATGATCACGGGCAGCGCGCCGACAGGTTCGAGAACGCCGCCGATTTGCGTGGCGGCCGAGATGTGACAGTTGCGCCCGACCTGCGCGCAGCTCCCGACCAGGGCGTGCGAATCGACCATGGTGCCGTCACCCACGTAGGCGCCGGCGTTGACGAACATCGGAGGCATGCACACGACATCGCGCCCGATGTAGCAGCCATCGCGGATGCTCGATCCGCCGGGAACAATGCGGACACCGTCGCCCGGCGCGAACCGTTTCACGGGATACGTATCTTTGTCATTGAAAGGCTGCCGCGTGGCGTCGATGGACATATCCACGACTGTGCCCATGCGGAAGCCGACCAGGATTCCCTTCTTCACCCAGGCGTTGGTCCGCCAGCCGCTGGGCTGCGAAGCGTCGGGCTCGGCCGACCGCACGCGGCCCGCGTTCAGCTCCGCCTTGAACGCGCGGAATAGTTCGCGGTCCGATTCGCTATAGCTCGCGGGCTTTTCCTGAAATAAAGCCTCGATCCGCTTTTCCAGTTGCTCAGCTGCGGTTGGCAACGTGCACCCTTTCCAGAAGCGCGAGGGACTCCAGCACGGCGCGAATCTTCGCGAGATTTTCGACGCGGGGCGGCACCAGTGGCAGGCGGAAGACGGGCTGGAGCAAACCCATTTCCGCCATGCCCGCTTTCACGGGCGTGGGATTGGTTTCGACAAAATTGACTTCCAGCAGCGGCAGCCACTTGCGCTGCATGGCGCGCGCGGCGGCGAAATCGCCCGAGACGCACAGTTGCGCGAGTTGGGTCATCTCAGCGGGAATAATGTTGGACGCCACGGAAATAATTCCGCGCCCCCCCATGGCCGCGATCGGCAGCGTCAGCGAGTCGTCGCCCGAGAGAACGATGAAATCTTCCGGCACCTGCTGAATCACCTGCGTGATCTGCGCGAAGCTCCCCGAAGCTTCCTTGACGCCGATGATGTTCTCGATTTCCGAAAGCCGCCGGACGGTCGCGGGATCGATGTTCACGTTGGTGCGCGGCGGCACGTTGTACAGAATGATCGGCAGCGAAATCGCGGACGCAATGGCTTTATAGTGATGGTAGAGGCCTTCCTGCGTAGGCTTGTTGTAATAGGGCGTGACCGACAGGATGCCGTCGGCGCCCATGCGCTCGATGGCGCGCGCCATTTCAATCACGCCGTGCGTATCGTAGCCGCCCGCTCCGGCCAGCACGGGGACTTTCCCCTTGGCCTCTTCCAGCGTGATGGCCACCACGCGCAGGTGTTCGGCGTGCGAGAGCGTCGGACTTTCGCCGGTGGTGCCGCAGGGCACCAGAAAATTGATGCCCGCGGCGATCTGGCGGCGGATCAGCCGCCGCAGCGTTTCTTCATCGAGTGAGAAATCCTTTTGAAACGGCGTGACCATCGCCGTCCCGCATCCCGTGAATCCCTTGAACATGGCGCCACCTCTTTTTCTGGTATGCAAACAATTTCCGATGCCCGCCAAAACTACTCGCCCCAAACTCTAAGCGTCGTCATTCCGAGGCGCGCTGCGCACTGAGGAATCCCTATTGCTCTTGGCCTTAGAACCCGGAGCGATTCCTCGCTTCGCTCGGAATGACGAGCCTAAGGCTTATTCACGCGAACTGAGCAGTTCGAGCCCGCGGGATTAAAATCTAATCCGCGGGCTGGTGCGCGGGTTTCGCGTCAACCGCGAAAATGACCTCTCCAAATTCGTGCAGGCCGCGCTTGCCGATCACCCACTGCGCGGCCTTGAGCGCGCCGCGCGCGAATCCTTCGCGGCTGCGCGCCGTGTGCCGCAGCGTGATGGTGTCGGCGGCCGAGTCAAATCCGATTTCGTGCGTACCGGGAATCGTGCCGGCGCGGTTGGAACTCACGTCGATGCGCCGCGAGTATCCTGCGCGCTGCATTTCCTCGACGAGTTGCAGCAGCGTGCCCGACGGCGCGTCCTTCTTCGCCGTGTGATGCACTTCCCAGGCCCACGCGCCGTATTCCGGCTCGCCGGCCATTAGGCGCGCCGCCTCGGCCACCACGTGCCGGAACACATTCACGCCGATGGAATAGTTCGCGCTCCAGACGACGCCCACGCCGGAGATGTCCACAAATTCCCTGACGCGGCCCAGTTCGCCGTACCATCCCGTCGTGCCCACCACGGTCGGCACGCCGATCGCGCACAGCCGCTCCAGATTCGCCACGGCCACGTGCGGGGTCGAAAACTCGATGGCCACGTCCACGCCGCGAAAATTTTCCGGCGTGATTCCCGCCTGGTTCACGTTCGTATCGATGTCCAGCTTCAGACCCACCGAAAATCCGGCTTCCGGGGCGAGCCGCTCGATCAGTTGCCCCATTTTCCCGTACCCGACGATGGCGAGATTCTTAGGCATGGTGGGCTTGTCCTCGGCTCAAGAGCGTCCGTGTCATGTTCGCGTAGGCATCGACTGCGTCGAGCAATTCACGCTTGGAAATTTTCTCCTGCGTGGTGTGCGCCACGTGAATACTGCCCGGCCCGAATAGGAACGGCTCGCCCCAGGCCGGCGCAAGGACCGGAATATCGGTGGTGAAGGCGACGACCGAAGTGGGAAGGCCGTCGAGCGCCGCGAAGCGCATGGCTGGCAGCGTCAAAATCTCTTTCACCTCGACGCGATTGCCGACGGCGGCGCGCAGCGCCTGATCGATTTGCCGCCCGTCGCTGACCAGGCGAATCGCGAGTTCCGCCTTCGCCGCATCCGGAATAATGTTGGGCGCGCGGCCTCCGGAAATTGTGCCGATATTCAGCGTCGTTTTCCCGAGGACAGCATCCTCGGGCAGCGGCATCCGCCGGACGACTTCGAGGGCATCGAGGAGTTTTTCGATGGCGGAATCACCCAGCTCCGGATACGCGGAATGCGCCATTTTACCCGTAGCGATGACTTCGCAGCGCAAAATCCCCTTGGAGCCCAGCGCCACTTTGCTCTCGGTCGGCTCGCCGTTGATCAGGTAGCGCGCGCCACGGGGCGATCGCGCGGCGACTTCCGCTCCGGCGCTATTGCGCTCTTCCCCGACGACAAACAGCAGGCCGAAGTTCCGCGTGCCGGCTTCAATCAATTTTTCGGCGGCGGCGATCATCGCGGCGATGATTCCCTTGGCATCGCACGAGCCGCGCCCGTAGATGTTGGAGTCATCCTCGCTCGATGCGAAGAACGGCGGCACGGTGTCCATGTGCGTCGAGAGCACGACGACGGGTTCGCCCCACTCGGCGTACACATTGAAGCGGTTGGGCGTCACCATCATGGCTTCCACATTGCCGCCGGAACCCGCCGCCAGGCCGGAAAGGTAGTGAAGCAGGTAATCCCCCACCTGCTTTTCGTTCTCAGTGATCGACTCGATGTCGACCAGCGCGCGCGTCATTTCAAATGGATGCATGCGTAATTGCCACTAGTGGCACAGGCTTCAGCTTGTTCGCCTTTCGAGCGTCCAATAGATCAAAACCGCACAGGCTGAAGCCTGTGCCAACAGACTCACCGTCAAATTCAGTCTATAGTTTAATCCTAAGGAAGGAACGGCGCGCAGGCAAAGGAGCGGCGCTCGCGAATATGCAGGGCGCCTCGCTCCTCGATAGCGCTCCATCCGTTTTACAGGCGGGCTCCAAGTAGAGCCCACACCCGCCCTCAGGATGACAGTGAGCAGGTATTAGCCTGGCCCCCCAGCCGCCCCGGCGTGACTGCCGTCGGCGGCTTCGGCGGAAGAAACTGCCTTGCACCTTTCGCCCGGGCCTCCGAAGTTCCTCGGAATCGCTGCCCGGCTACTCATTGCTTCCGCTCCTCTACCAAGACGCTGCAAAGATACCACCCCGGCGCGCGCGGGGTCAAACATCGGCCCGTGGCGGAAAAGCCGCGCGCATTGCGGGCCAAGTTCCCGGGTGATAGACTCCGCCCGCTAGATTTTCACCGGCCCAGGTCGACCACACTCGAAAAACGAAGGAGACGACGTGAACACAAAGAATGCCTTATTGTGTATTTCCGTTTTTGTTCTCGCCCTGTCCGCCGGGCTTGGGGTGATTCAGGCGCAAACCAATTCCAAAGCAGACGCCGTTGCCGCGGTGACCAAGCTCGAGGGCGACAGCGTGAAAGCCGACCTGGCCAATGACAAGGCTTTCTACGCGAAGGTTCTGGCCGAGGATTGGACCGGAGGCGACAGCGGGGGCAAGTGGTTCACGAAGGCCGACATGATGAAAATGATGGACGACACGGCGCACAACAAAACGAACAGCGAAAAAATGACCGAGCTGAAAGTGCGCGTGTACGGCAACACGGCCATCGCCACGTACAAGGACACCTACGACGCCATGTTGAACGGCGAACATCGCTCGCGCACCGTGATCAGCACGGACACTTTCGTCAAGATGGGCGGCGAATGGAAGCTTGTGGCGGGCCACGCATCGGAAGCGAAGTAGCGGCCGGGTGAACGGCGGCACCCGGCGGCCGGCCCAAAAGAAGTTTGCCGGCAAATAGCGGTTCCCGGACCGGCGGATCCTCGGGAGCTAGGATGCGCGCGAGGAGCGCGACCGCTCCACGGGCGTTCCGCGATTTGCACGGCGAATCTGCCGCGATTGCTGTACCGTCTCTTCTGGAAAAAAATCTTCGGCGCCAATGAATGAACGGCCGTTCTCACGAATTTCCGTGGAGAACTCTTACTGAGCGGCGAAAGCTGTTTGGCCGCACGTTACGGCGGATCTGGGCGCTGCCGCCACCCAAGTGGAGCACCACGATTGCCGTTGCGAAATCTGAAGCCGAAGAAGGAAGATGGAGGCAGTGTCTGAGAATTTGGCCAGGCGCCGGCAGGCGCGACGTATCCGACGGGCGAAAAATGGGCGGTTAGGCCTCTGCGATTTCGCTCAGGCCTGCCCTTATGGCGAAATCAGTTGTGCCGAGGTCAACGGACACATATGGCGCGCAATCCAGAGGTCCAAATCGAAAACTCCTGTTTCCGCCATGCGTTTCAACCGGAGAATGCCGATGAAGTAGAAGCGGGCCACGCACTTACATCGTTCGCGTCCAAAGTCTGGCGCACTTTGCTTCACACACTTTCTCGCAGCCCTGAGGAGAAACTCAATCGGCGCGACCTGACCTGCTTCCTGTGGATTCTGACATCGTTTGCGGTAGGCCTCGCCGCCTCCTGGCAACGCTGGGGAATTCCCGCAGTGGACAGCGGGCGCGAACTGAATGTCCCTCTGCGGCTGCTTCGTGGAGAAACGCTCTACTCGGATGTGGGATACATTTACGGCCCACTCTCTCCTTACCTCAACGCACTTCTGTATCGCATCTTCCACCCGTCCTTGTGGGTCCTGTGGGGTCACGGCATCGTGGCGGCTATGCTTATCCTCGCCTTGTGTTACTGGATAGCCCGGCAGATTGGCGGTCGGTTCGCCTCCACGCTTGCGTGCGTGGCCATTACCTGGTTGTGCGCGCTGAAATCCGAGGGAAATTACATGATGGCCTACGCCTTCGGCGGGCTCGACGGCTGCGCGTTCGTGCTGGCGACCACCGCCCTGTCGATCGTTTTCTTGCGGAAGAAGAGGTCCGCAGTTCTGCTTTCCGCAGGCATTATGGCCGCGCTTGCGATTCTCTCAAAAACGGAATTCGGCGGAACTGCGGTGGGGACGGGCATCGTGGCAGCGACTCTCGCGGGTTTCCCCCGGATTCGCAGCATGGCGGCGTGGCTCGCGGCGTTTCTGCTTCCTGCCTTGGGAATTCCCGCTCTGATTTTTTCATGGCTCGCCGCATCGGTTGGCTGGCGGACCCTCATTGTTGACAGCCACCTGTTCTTCGGACACGTGCCCTGGCAACTGATGTACTTCAACGGGCTCCGGTTCGGATTTGGCCGCCCCTGGCATTCCCTGGGGTTGATGATTGCCTCCCTGGTTCGCCTAGTCGCCTTCGGAGGACTGCTGGTTTACGCCAGCACGTTGATCGAGATGCGGCCGGGCCGAATTCCGCGGGAAAGCAAAGGCGCCGCGCCGAAAAAGAGATCGCGCGCCGTGGCGGGCCTGCTGATTTCCCTGGCTGCAATCATCGTTTCAGGGATCGGCCTGTCGGACCTGGGCCCGTTTATGCCCATGCCGTTTCTCTTGCTCATACTGCTTGCCGGGGGAGCCGGCGCGTTCGTGCAAGCCGATCGAACTGGTAACTCGACAAACCGTTTGCAGGCCGGCACGATGATTATTATCACAGCGTCCGCGCTTTTCAGTCTGGCGAGAATGGTTTTGCGCGTTTCCACCGGCGGAGCGCTGAGTTCATTCCTTCTGCCGGGGTCCGTAATTCTTTTTGTATATCTTTGGCTGGCGGTCTTCCCTCTGTTCATCGCCGATGGGGCCGTGCGCCATCGGACAGCGCAGATCGTCTCCATCGCCCTCGCCGCCAGCGTGCTTATCACCGCCATCACAATCTCGGTTCGGTATCACCGGAAATTCACATTTCCGGTGGTAACCGACGTGGGCACGTGGCGCACATCGAACGAAATCGGAATTGCCTTTGCGCAAGCTTTGCAATTCATAGAAGAAAAGTCCGCGTCGGGCGATGCCATGGCCGTTCTGCCGGAAGGAACTTCGCTGGTGTTCTTGTCCGGACGCCGGAATCCCCTGCACGACGAAATCGTTACGCCGGGGTTTCTGGACCTGGCGGGTGAAGAACGCGCCATCGAGAGCTTGAGCCAGTCGCATGCCCCTCTGGTGTTCGTCTCCAACCTGCCAACGTCAGAATTCGGAGAGACGACGCTCGGAAAGGACTACAACCAGCACTTGATGTCCTGGATCGAACTGAATTATGAAATCTGTGGAGTTTTCGGGCCCCGGCACGACCCAGGGCTCCAGATCGGCGATCCGGTCTACTTCCTGCGCGCGTATTGTCTCGCCTCCACCGTTCCCCATCGATAGCGGGAAGCGAGAAGATTGGCTTAAGGTCTAGTCTCAACAATTGCGATAGTTGTGGGAAATCGCCCCGTCGAAGCCACCCATGGCAATACCGTCAGGGCGCCCGTACTGGCATTCAAGGAGTAGCCGGAGAGCGTTCCGGCCAATTCATTGGTCACGTATGCGAATTTCCCGGATGGCTCGAAAGCGAAGGAGGTAGGGCCCGTACCCGTCGCGAAGGGAGACCCGCTGATCGCCGAGAGATTGCCGTTGGTTGGATCGATCGAAAAAACGGTCACAGAATTGCCAGGATAGAGCGATAGTCCGCGACGCGGCGCGCCAGGTCCTTCGGACCCCGGCCCGTGTAGTCTTTGACCAGCCACGCGCGGAGTTCTTGCGCGCCATCCTCGGGCACGGTCTGGAATCGCGAGAGAACGTGATAGCCGCTGAACGCGAGCACAATGGCAACCACGGCCATCGCTTTCCAACCCGTCAATTCGATATGTGTTTCCGGCATGGCACAGCCTGCAAATCTCCGGGAAAGTTGGTTTAACACATACAATTTTCTCTCATTTCCGGGGACAGGCGTCTCTGTCACGTTGCGGTTCGCTGAGTTGGTTAACAGAGGACAGTTCAGGGCGAAGGGTCCCGAGGGTAAAAACGCCTTGACACGGGGATAGGCTGAATCTATACTTTGTTCGCTGGACACGTGGCGATTTAAGGCAACTTGCTCCACGTAAAAAACTGCTAAAGAGTCGGACGAGCACTCAATCAGAAATTTTTGAGCCCTCCCCCTCTTTGGCGTGGAGGGTGTTTTATTTTAGCCCCCTCGCGCCGCCCACCTGCAGCAGTTCATCCAGTCAGAACAAGATTCTTCATAGGTGGCCGCTGGATAGCCATCGAAAGCAGGAAGCCCTTATGGCCGAACATTATCAGCTGAAGTGCCGTGAATGCGGGAAGTTGTGGGGAAATCAGGCGCGGTCGTTCTGCGAGGAGTGCCTCTCTCCCCTCGAAGTGGTCTATGATCTCGATGCCATCCGTCCCATTTTCACCCGTAAAAACATCGAGGCTGGCCCGAACAATCTCTGGCGCTATAGCGCGCTGCTGCCCCTCCCGGAGGGCTACCAATGTACTCTCCCGACAGGGTTTACGCCACTGCTGCAGGCGCGGCGGCTGGGCAAGAAACTGGGCGCAAGCCAGCTGTACGTGAAAAACGACGCCGTGTGCTTCCCTACGCTTTCGTTTAAGGATCGCGTGGTGGCGACCGCCCTGGCTGCGGCGCGCCGGTTTGGTTTTCAGATCGTGAGTTGCTCTTCGACCGGCAACCTGGCCAACGCCGTGGCTGCGCAGGCCGCGCGCGAAGGGTTTGACGCCTGGATCTTCATTCCCGCTGATCTTGAGCCCGCCAAAATCACCGGCACGCAGGTATTCGGCGCAAAGCTGGTGCGCATCGCCGGCAACTACGACCAAGTGAACCGGCTGTGCTCGCAGATCGCCGAAAAATTCAACTGGGGATTCGTGAACGTGAATTTGCGGCCCTACTACGCCGAAGGCTCCAAAACCGTGGGCTACGAAATCGCCGAGCAACTCGGCTGGCGCCTGCCGGACAACATCGTGGTACCCATGGCCGGAGGCTCCCTGATCACCAAGATCCGCAAGGCCTTCAATGAATTGATTGCGCTGGGCCTGGTCGAGGAAAAGAAAGTGAAGTTCTTCGGCGCGCAAGCCACGGGCTGCTCCCCGATTTCCGACGCCGTGAAGCGCAATCTCGACCGATTCGAGCCGCAAAAGCCCGCCACGATTGCGCGCTCGCTCGCTATCGGGAATCCCGCCGATGGTTTTTACGCCTCGCGCGCCATCCGCGACAGCGGCGGCTGGGCCGAGGATGTTTCCGACGCCGATATCGTCAAGGGCATACAACTGCTGGCCGAAAACGAAGGAATTTTTACCGAAACGGCCGGCGGCGTAACCACCGGCGTGACGCAAAAGCTGATCCAGCAGGGCTACATCAATCCCAGCGAAATCACTGTCGCCTGCATCACTGGAAACGGCCTCAAGACCATCGACGCGATTTCGCAGGAATACACGCTGACGCCGGCGATCGAGCCGCGCCTATCCGTGTTTGAATCCTTCATCAACGACCGCATGGTCGCGGTCGCGGGAAATTAGGAAAAAAATGAAAATCACCGTTGAAATCCCCACAGCGTTGCGCCGGTTCACCGACGGCGTGCAATCCATCGAATGCGGCTCGGCGACCTTACCTGAATTGATGGGCGAAATCGAGCAGCGATTTCCGGCCATCAGCAAGCACCTGCGCGACGATGCCGGACAGGTCCGGCGCTTCATCAACATCTACGTGAACGAGGAAGACATCCGCTTCCTTGGCGGCAACGAGTACAAGTTTCGTGAAGGCGACCGCGTGCTGGTGGTCCCCTCGATTGCCGGCGGAGCGCCCACAAATGCTTGTGGGTGAGGCAAATGCGGACACGGCGCTGCTGCATCCACACCGGCCCGCGAACTTTGGCTTGACAATATTGGCAGCTGATTTAATCTATACAGGAAATGATAATTACCACTTCCAAGGGAATTACGATTATGACGCGCACCCCCAAGTGTATTGGGGCGGCGCGGACCCCCTTGGGAGCCAAGGATATGAAAGCGTAGCAAGAAATCCTTCCAGCTCTTAAGATGCGGCCCGCGAAGCTAACCAGCTCGCGGGCGTTTTTGTTTATGGGCCGGAATTTCTGCAGAGGGATTGCGGATTGCACGCGAAAGAATGAAGCCATGAGTCTATTTCCCATGTTCGTGAAACTCGAGGGCCGCCAGTGCCTGGTGGTCGGCGCCGGTACGGTGGGCGAGGCGAAGATCGAAAGCCTCCTGGCCACCGACGCCGCCGTGCGCGTGGTAGCGCCGCACGCCACGCCGCGCGTGCGCGAATGGGCGCGCGAAGGCCGCATCGAATGGCACGCGCGGGAATATTCGCCGGCGGATTTCGCGGGGGTTTTTCTGGTGATCGCCGCGACAAATTCTCCCACGCTGCATGACGACATCTATGCGGAGGCGAAAAGCCGCGGCGTGCTCTGCAACTGCGTGGACGAGCCCGTGCGCTGCGACTTCTACTTCCCTGCCGTGGTGCGCCGCGGAGAATTGCAGATCGCCATCTCGACGGGCGGGCTGAGCCCCGCGCTGGCGCAGCGGCTGCGCAAGGAACTCGAACAGCAATTCGGTCCGGAGTGGGAGCAGTGGCTCGCGCAGCTCGGCCGCACACGCGATGAGCTGCAGAGCATCCCCATGCCGCCGGAACAGCGCAAGCGTCTGCTGCACCAGTACGCAAGCCTGGACCCGAAACCGCAGTAGTGTTGTGGCGACGCACTGCTTTTTTCGTCATTCCGAGCGAAGCGAGGAATCCCTCTTTGCCTTTGCTCAAAGAAGGAGGGATTCCTCGCTTCGCTCGGAATGACGGCGCATTTTAATTGAAAGAGGAACGACGACGGAAATGCCGGGAAAAGTCTATCTCGTGGGGGCCGGGCCGGGCGATCCGGAATTGCTGACGCGCAAGGCGTGGCGCGTGCTGCAGTCCGCCGACGCCGTGCTGCACGACGACCTCGTCTCGAGCGACATTCTGAGGACTTTGCCGGCGACCGCTCTGGTATTGAACGTGGGAAAGCGTTGCGGCGCGAAAGGAATTTCGCAGCGGGAAATAAATGAACGAATGGTGGAGCTTGCCCGCGAGGGAAAAATCGTCGCGCGCCTGAAGAGCGGCGATCCGCTGCTGTTCGGCCGCGGCGGCGAAGAGATGGAAGCGCTGCGCGAGGCAGGCGTCGAGTTTGAAGTAATTCCGGGGGTCACGTCTGCACTGGGCGCGGCGGCTTCGGCCGGGATTTCGCTGACCGACCGGCGGCACGCCTCGCGCGTGGTGTTTGTTACGGCGCACCGCGAAGGCGGCTCGGGCCTGGTTCACGAGCGCGATGTGGCCGGGGACACCACCTACGTGATTTACATGCCCGGCAACCGCTACGCGGCGCTTTCCGCCGAATTGCAGGCCGCGGGAATCGGCGCGGAGATTCCCTGTGTTCTGATTTCGCGTGCGACGTCGAAAGATGAAAAGGTTTTTCGCACGACCGTCGGAAAATTGCCCGGGTGTCCGGCGGCAATTTCGCCCTCGCTGATCATTGTTGGCGCGGTCGCGGGCGCGGCGCTCAGCAAAGAACCGGAAACGTCCGAAGGCGAGCTTTCGCCCGAGATTTACGAGAACATTTTGAGTCTTGCTCTGCAACATCCATTTCATGATTCGTCGAGGGGGAGCGGTGTCGAATAACAAAGTGCGGGTGGGAATTCTGGGCGCGACCGGAATGGTCGGCCAACGATTTGTGCAGATACTGGAACACCATCCGGGATTTGAGGTCACTGCGCTGGCGGCCTCGGACCGGTCGCAGGGAAAGCCGTACGCGGAAGCCTGTACCTGGCGGCTGGTGGGCGACATGCCGAGCTTCGCGAGAGCGATGATCGTGCAGCAGCCGCAGCCGCCGCTGGATTGCGACGTGGTCGTGTCGAGTTTGCCCTCCGACGTGGCGCGCGCCAGCGAAGAAGCCTTTGCCCGCGCCGGCTATCCGGTCATCAGCAACGCTTCCAGTTTGCGCATGGACGAGGATGTACCCCTCCTGATTCCCGAAATCAATTCTCATCATCTCAATGTCCTGGAACGCCAGAAGCAGGAGCGCGGGTTCACCAGCGGCTACATTGTCACGAATCCGAACTGCTCGACGATCATCATGGCGCTGGCGCTGGCGCCGCTGCATGCGAAATTCGGCATCGAAGCCGTGATCGCCACCACGCTGCAGGCCGTTTCCGGCGCCGGCTATCCCGGCGTGCCGTCGCTCGACGTGGTCGATAACGTGATTCCCTTCATCGGCGGCGAAGAGCCGAAGATGGAAAGCGAGACTCGGAAAATTTTGGGGAACCTGGGCCGCAATTCCTTTGAGAACGCTCCCTTCGCAGTCAGCGCGCAATGCCATCGTGTGAACGTCACCGACGGACACTTGGTTGCGGTGCGCGTAAAGCTCGCCAAGCGCGTCTCGATCGATCAGGTGCGCGAGGCTCTGGCGTCGTACCGCTCCGTGCCGCAGGAACTGAAACTGCACACTGCGCCGAAGCATCCGGTCCTGGTGCGCAGCGAAGATGACCGGCCGCAGCCGCGCCTGGACCGCGACGCGGGCGGCGGCATGAGCGTCACCGTCGGGCGACTGTTCCCGGACAGCGTGTTCGATTACCGTTTCGTGGTGCTGGGCCACAACACGGTTCGCGGGGCGGCCGGTGCGGCGATCTTGAACGCCGAACTGCTGCAGGCGCGCGGCCTGCTGACTGCTAACTCCGCGCCGGAAACCGCGGGCGCCGCCAAAGCGAGGGTGCGATGAGCCGTCCGATCCAGGTGATGAAATTCGGCGGCACGTCCGTGGGCGATGCCGGGCGCATTCGCAGCGCGGCGAAAATCGCGGCGGATACTTCCCGGGACCGCGCCGTCGTTGTGGTGGTTTCGGCCATGTCCGGAGTGACCAATACGCTGATCGCGGCGGCGGGAAAAGCGGCGGCCGGCGATGAAGGGGCGGCGGAAGCTCTGGCCAAGGCGCTGCAGGCCAAGCATCACGAGGCCATCGGCGAGTTGATCACCAACATCGAGCGGCGCCGCGAACTGCTCGCCGAAATCGACGCGCTGATCGAACGCGCGGCGAATCATTGCCGTGGTTGCGCGCTGCTCGGAGAACTTTCGCCGCGCGCGCTGGACGTGATCGCCGGCACCGGCGAGCGGCTCACCGCGCGCATCACCGCGGCCGTGCTGCGCGAAATGGGCTATCGCGGCGTGGCCTTCGACGCGACCGATCTGATCGTGACCGATGAGGTACACGGCGGCGCAAGGCCCCTGGCCGTGCCGACGCGTACGAAGACGCAGGCGGCGCTGCTGCCGTTGCTCGAAGCGGACGGGATACCGGTCGTCACCGGCTACATTGCCGCCACTGCCAAGGGTGTACCCACGACGCTGGGCCGCGGCGGTTCGGATTATTCCGCCACGATTCTGGGCGCGGCGCTGGACGCGAGCGAAGTCATCATCTGGACCGACGTAAACGGCGTGCTCACTGCGGACCCCAGGATGGTCCCCGACGCCGTCACGCTCGACGAAGTTTCCTACGCCGAGGCGGGCGAGCTCGCATTTTTTGGAGCGAAGGTACTTCACCCGATGACGCTGCGCCCTGTGATTGAAAGCGCCATTCCCGTGTGGATCCGCAACAGCTTCCAGCCGCAGCAGGCCGGAACCAAGATCACTCACACGGTGCGGCCCGCGCCCAAGGGCGTCAAGGCCGTGACGGCCACGCGCGATGTGGCCATGATCTCGGTGGCCGGGCCGGGAATTATCGGCGTGCCGGACATTGCCGCGCGGATTTTCGGGGCCACCGCGTCGGTGCGCGCCAATATCGTGATGATTTCGCAATCGTCCTCGCAGGACAGCATTTGCTTTGTGGTGCAGGCCGGCGACGCAACGCGCACGGAAAAGGCGCTGCGCGATGCCCTGTACGAAGACGTTCACCTGCACGACCTGGAACACGTGAAGGTGAACCGCAACGTGGCCATCGTCGCAGCGGTCGGAGAAAATATGGCCGGAACCCCGGGCATCGCCGGCGCCGTCTTCAGCACCATGGGCAAGGAAGCGATCAACATCATCGCCATTGCGCAGGGCTCTTCCGAATACAACATTTCATTTCTGGTGGATTCCACCGGAATGGAAAAGGCCGTGAAGGCGCTGCACCAGGCGTTCGGCCTGGGCAAGCAGGAACTGGGCGGCGAAGCACGGCCGGTCGCGCAGGTGACTTCTTAACTTTATTGATTGTGGTTTATGTTGTCATTCCGAACAAAGTGAGGAATCCCTCTTGGTTTGATGTCCAAAAGAAAGAGGGATTCCTCACCCGCAGGAGCGGGTTCGGAATGACGACACCTTAATTTTTCCTGCGTTGCGTTACCCCTTCCCCACCGTGCTCGCGGCGCTCTTCTCGGCGGCCTGAATTCGCAGGCGGCTGTGGCGAACGCCGTACGTGAAATAGATCACCATACCAATGAAGAGCCAGACCACGAGCCGGACCCAATTTTCGACGGGCAAGGAAAACATCAGCAGCAGGCAGCTCAGGATACCCAGGACCGGCACGACCGGGCCAAGAGGCGCACGGAAGGGACGATGCACTTCGGGATGCGTACGCCGCATGATCATCACCGCCGCGCAGACGATCAGGAAGGCCAGCAGCGTGCCGATGTTCACCAGTTCGGCCAGGAAGCGCAGCGGCAGGAAAGCGCCCATGGTGGCGACGAAAACTCCGGTCATGATCGTCGATTTCCAAGGCGTGCGAAAACGTTCGTGCACCGCGGCGAAAAACTTGGGCGGCAACAAACCGTCGCGGGCCATGGCCAGGAAAATTCTCGGCTGGCTGAGCATCATGACCAGCAGCACCGAAGTGATTCCGGCAACGGCGCCGACAGCAATCAAAAGTTGAGCCCACGGAAGTCCCACTTGCCGGAAGGCGTCTGAGACCGGAGCATCGATATTGATTTGGCTGTAGGGAACCATTCCGGTAAGCACGCCGGCGACGGCGATATACAGAATGGTGCAGAGGACCAGGGAGGTCATGATGCCGATGGGAACGTCGCGCGAAGGATTCTTCGCCTCCTCGGCGTGTGTCGATATCGAATCAAATCCGATGTAGGCAAAGAAAACCAGCGCGGCGCCGGCGAGCATGCCTTGCGGCTTGCCGCCCGGCCCGGCCTGCCCCAGAACCGTGTGGCCGAAGAAGCTAAGGCCGCTCAGCCCAAACGGCGCGAAGGGATGCCAGTTGCCCGTATGCACGTAAAATGCGCCGACTCCGATCACGAAAAACACGATGGCGAGCTTCAGCATGACGATGGCGGCGTTCAGGCTGGCGCTTTCCTTGATTCCTTTTACCAGAACCACGGTCACCAGCGCGGCGATCACGATGGCAGGCAAATCAAACCACGTTCCCGTGAGAATGACGCGGCCTGCGGCCGGGTCCCAATCGAAGGGCGCATTGGTGAAAACATGCGGCAGGCCGACGTGGAAGAAGGAGAGGAAATCCTGAAAATAATGGGACCACCCATGCGCGACCGTGGCCGAAGCGACGGCATACTCGAGGATCAGGTCCCATCCGATAATCCAGGCAAACAGCTCGCCGAGCGTCGCGTAGGCGTACGTGTATGCAGACCCGGCGACGGGAACCATGGATGCGAACTCGGCGTAACACAGCGCCGCGAAAATGCATGTCAGCCCGGAGGCGACGAACGAGAGCATTAGAGCCGGGCCAGCCAGATCGTGCGCCGCGACGCCCGTCAGGACGAAAATGCCCGTGCCGATGATCGCTCCCACGCCCAAGCTGGAGAGTTGCACGGGGCCCAGCACGCGGTGCAGCCGGTTTTCGCCGGCGAGTTCTTCGAGTAGCGCCTCGTGCGACTTTGTCTGGAACAATTGGTTTGCCATAGCCACCTTTTGCCCTTCGAGTGATTCACATCTGCCAGTCAATTCGTTTCACGCGCTCACCGCCGTGCGGCGCGACCACAGCCAGTACACCGGCACGCCGATGAGCACGATCACCAGGCCGGGCCAGGTATCCTGCGTCTGGTACAAAATCAGGATCAGCATGATCAGCGAGGCCATGAGGATATACAGAACCGGGACGAATGGATATCCCCAGGCGCGGTACGGGCGTTCGGCGTCCGGGCGCTTGCGGCGCAGTACGAAAATTCCGCCGATGGTCAGAACGTAGAACATCAACGCGGCAAAGACGACGTAGTTCAAAAGAACGCTGTAGAGATTGCCGTAGGTGACGGCGCCGGTCGCGGAATTCACCAGGCGCGTCCTGAGCAGCACCAGGATTCCGCCCCACAGGCCCTGCAACAGCAGGCCCATCGCCGGAACATGACGTGCGTTGAGACGCCCGGTGCTGCGGAAAAAAAGTCCGTCATGGGACATTGCGTAATAGACGCGCGCTCCCGCCAGAATCAGTCCGTTCGCGCAGCCGAAAGTCGAAACCATGATGGCCACGGCCATGAGCGTCGCACCGCTATTTCCGAAAATCACGCCCAGCGTCGCGGTCGCGACGCGATCGTCCGGCGCGGTTTGAATCTGGTGCAGCGTCAGCGCCGAAAGATAGCCCACATTCGCCAGGAAATAGAGCGAGATCACAATGCCGGTGCCGATGGCGAGCGACAAAGGAACATCGCGGCGCGGATTTTTCACTTCCCCGGCCGTAAACGTGATGTTGTTCCAGGCATCGGCGGAAAAAAGCGAGCCCACCTGCGAGACTCCGAAGGCGATCAGCAAACCGAACAAGCCCGACGCCGCCGTCACCGACGGCAGGAAAGATTTCATCCAGTTTGCACCCGGCTCGATCGTTTGCGCATCTTGAATGGCCCAAAGGCTGGAAAAATTAGCGTGGATCGCGGTGGCGTTGCGCCCGAGGAAAACTCCAGCCAGGATCAGCCCGACCAGCCCCAGCGTCTTGGCGGAGGTAAAAACATTCTGAATCAGCTTGCCGAGTCTCAATCCGCGCGTGTTGAGCAGCGTCAGAAACGCGATCAGCAGCAGCGCCACAAATTGCTGCACCGAAAGACTGATGGCATATCCGGAAGATAATTGGATGGGAGGAACGATCCAGGCGTTCGGCGAGATCGCCGGCCACAAGACGCCGAGAAATCTCGCAAAGCCGACGGCCACGGCGGCGATGGTTCCCGTCTGGATAACAAGAAACACCGTCCAGCCGTAGAGAAAACCCCAGAGAGGAGAATACGCTTCGCGCAGGTAAACGTATTGCCCGCCCGCCTTCGGCATCATCGCGGCCAGTTCGCCATAGGAAAGAGCCGCGGCCACTGTCATGAGACCGGAGATGATCCATGCGGCCAGCAGGCCGCCGGTCGAGCCCGTATTCCGCGCGATGTCGGCGGATACGATAAAGATTCCCGAGCCGATCATCGACCCGACGACGATGGTAGTCGAATCAAACAGGTCCAGTTCGTGGACAAAGCCCGACGGCTTTGATTCGGAAAGCGCCGCGGTAGCCATGGGGGACTTCCCTTCGGACATTCGGCCGCTCCTTATCCCGAGTCCTGTTAGCCAGATGTAGCGGAAGCTGCCACCGCAAGATACTCGCGTGCGCGCGCGCCGGGATTTTCCGCTCGGATCAAATCGCTGATCACCGCCAGCGAATCCGCGCCGGCGCGGTAAACTTCCGCGGCGCGTTCCAGGGTAATTCCGCCGATGGCCACCAGCGGCTTCGCCGTCATCTGCCGGGCGCGCCGCAAAAGTTCCGTGCCCACGACCGCGTCCGGATTCTGCTTGGTCGCCGTGGGAAACACGGGACCGAAGGCAATGTAATCGGCGGAGGTGCGATCCGCCGCCGCTACCTGCTCCAGCGTGTGCGTGGAAACTCCTACCCAGCGTTCCCTGCCGCAAATCGCCCGGGCTTCTTCCACTCCCAGGTCGTCTTGCCCCACGTGCACGCCGCCCGCGCCCGCGAGCAGCGCGATGTCCGGCCGGTCGTTGACGATGAATCGGACGCCGCGCGCGCCGAGCGTTTTGGAAAGTTGCAAGGAAACGTCAAAAAATTGGCGAGTAGGACCCGTCTTATTGCGGTATTGAATCAGCTCGACACCGGATCCCGCCAGCGCTTCAGCCAAAGCCAGCTCCGAAACGTTGAGCAAAGTGGGGTCGATTATGGCATAGAGCCGCGGGAACACAAGGTTCATAAGGGCTTATCCGGCCGAGGATGTGGCGAATCGGTCAAGGAAGTGGGTGTCGAAGCGGCCCTCGGCGAAATCCACGTCCGCCATGATTTTGCGCTGCAGCGGGATGGATGTCTTGATGCCCTCGATCACGAACATTTCCAGCGCGCGCCTCATGCGCGCTATGGATTCCGCGCGCGTGTCGCCGAAAGCGATGAGCTTCGCGACCAGGGAATCGTAGTACGGCGGGATCACGCCATCGGCATGCGCCGCGGTGTCCACTCGAATCCCGGGGCCTCCGGGCGTGCGGAACACGGTGATGCGCCCGGCCGAAGGCACGAAGGTTTCGGGATCCTCGGCATTGATGCGGCATTCGATCGCGTGCCCGCGCGTAACCGGTTTGCCCACCACGTCCGCGAGCTTTTCGCCCGTGGCCAGCCGGATTTGCGATTTAATCAGGTCCACGCCGGTGACCATTTCCGTAACCGGATGCTCCACCTGGATGCGCGCGTTCATTTCGATGAAATAGATCGAGCCGTCTTCGTCCATCAGGAATTCCACGGTGCCGGCGCTGCTGTAGCCGATTTGTTCGAGTGCCTCGACCACACGGGCGCCGAGCTCCTTGCGCTGCCTGGGGTCCATCGCCGGGGATGGCGACTCTTCGATCAGCTTCTGGTGGCGGCGCTGGATGCTGCATTCGCGCTCGCCCAGATGCATGACTTTGCCGTGCTTGTCTCCCAGCACTTGAAATTCGATGTGGCGCGGCCTCTCGATGAATTTCTCCAGGTACACGTCGGGCACGCCGAAGGCCTGCTGCGCCTCGTTGCGCGCTGTCCCGAAGGCGCCAGGAAGCTCGTCCTCGCTGCGCACCACGCGCATGCCGCGCCCGCCGCCTCCCGCCGAGGCTTTTACGATCACCGGATACTTGATGCGGCCCGCTTCGGCCAGCGCCGCGGTTTCGTCCGGCACAATCCCCTGAGAGCCGGGCACCACTGGCACTCCGGCGGCAGCCATTTCGCGCCGCGCCTGGTCTTTTTCGCCCATCATGCGCAGCAGGTCGGGAGAAGGGCCGATGAAGGTGATGTGCGAAGCCTCGCAGACTTCGGCGAAGTTGGCATTTTCGGAAAGAAATCCGTATCCGGGATGGATGGCGTCGACATTGGTGATTTCCGCGGCGCTGATCACCTGGGGAATGTTCAAGTAGCTCTCGCTCGATTTCGCCGGGCCAATGCACACGGCTTCATCGGCGAAGCGCACGTGCAGCGAGTTGCGGTCGGCTTCGGAATAGACGGCAACCGTGGCGATGCCGAGTTCCTTGCACGCGTCGATCACGCGCAGGGCGATTTCTCCACGATTGGCAATCAGGATTTTTCGAAACATGAGTAAGAGTAAGCTGGGCGCCTGGTAGAAGCTGGCCTCGTCAAGGCGGCAGCGGCGGAATCTTTCCGCCTATTTCTTGGTTCCCGAGGGACGCAGCGCGAACAGCGGCTCGCCGTATTCCACCGGCTGGCCGTTTTCGACAAGAACGCGTACTACTTCCCCGCTGATGTCCGCTTCAATTTCGTTCATCAATTTCATGGCTTCAATAATGCAGACCGTCTTGCCGGGCTCCACCCGGTCGCCCACGCGAACGAACGGGCCGGCGTCAGGGCTTGGTCCGGCATAAAATGTGCCGACAATGGGCGATTTGATGATGTGCTCCTCGGCAGCCACGGGAGCGGGCTGGGTTGGCGGCGCAGCCGCAGCAGGAGCGACCTCAGCTTGCGGCGGGGCCGACGGCGCTGCGCCAGGCGCGGGCGCCTCGGGAGCAGTGGGCAAGGCTCGTAGGAGCGGCGCTGCGCCCGGCGCCACGGCCTTTTTCAGCCGTATGCGCAGGTCTCCATGGGCATATTCAAATTCTTCGAGCCCGTACTCAGCCATGAACGAAAGCAGGCGCTCGAGTTGCCCCAGGTCCACACCGGGAACACCCGACTCGGGGTTCTGTGATTGCTTTTTCGATCCCTTCATATCGTTGTGAATAAAGCCTTTTGTTTCTTATATTTCAATGAATTCTCGCGGAGCGCTGGTCAGAATTTCAGCTCCCCGGGGCGTTACAAGCGCTTCGTCCTCGATCCGGATTCCCCCGATTCCTTCCATATAAATACCGGGTTCTAGGGTAATCACGTTGCCCGCTTCCAGAGCCCACTTTTGTCCGCGGGCGACCCGGGGATCCTCATGGATTTCGAGGCCGAGTCCATGGCCCGTGCTGTGTACGAAGTATCGTCCTAACCCTTTATGCTGCAACACGTTTCTGGCCGCGGCATCCACCGCGCCGGTGGTAACTCCGGCCCTTAAGATTTTTCGCGCGGCCGATTGCGCTTCCAGCACCGCCTGGTACCACTGGCGGACCCGCGCCGGGGCCCGGCCGACGAACACGGTGCGCGTCAAATCGCTGCAATAGTGGCGCAGTATAGCACCCAGGTCCAGCACGACCAACTCGTTTTTCCCGATCCGGCGTGCCGTGGGACGCGCGTGAGGCAGCGCAGACCTCGGCCCAGCGGCAACGATGGCTTCAAAGGACTCGCCGGAGGCCCCTTTGCGGCGCATGCGGTAGCCAATTTCCGCCGCAATCTCAAGTTCCGTGACGCCTGGCCGGATCTGGCGGATGGTTTCTTCCATGACCTCGGAGCCCAAGCGCGCCGAGTCGCGCAGGCAGTCGATCTCAAAGGGATCCTTGACTGCGCGAAGTTGATCCACGAGGCCGTCAATGGCAGCCCATTTCACGGACGATCCGGCGGCCTTCTTCAGCGCTTTCCAACCCGCCAGCGTGAGACGTGAGGGAGACACCGCGACGCGGGTGCGCCCTTTCTTGCGCAGATGTTCACCCACCGCTTCCAAAACCGGGCCGCGATGA
The DNA here is from genome assembly GCA_020073485.1 of Terriglobia bacterium. Lineage (GTDB taxonomy): Bacteria > Acidobacteriota > Terriglobia > Acidiferrales > UBA7541 > Palsa-360. Next base: position 67,382 of record JAIQFB010000015.1, read on the forward strand.
ATGCGCGTGCGGATTCCGGGAGCCTCCTCTTTCGCCTGGATGGTGAACCGGCCGTCGGTGAACAGCATGGCGGAGGAAGAGTCCACCAGCAGCGCGCCCGAGTCTCCGCTGAAGCCACTCAAGTAAAAGACGTTGGGCAGATGCGTTTCCAGCAACGCGCTGACGCCGTGCGCTTCGAGCGAATGACGGAGACGCTTGAGCCTGGCCGAAGTAGTGGTCTGCATAAAATAAAGGGAGGAGACCGAGGTCCCCTCCCGAGTCATTTCTTGGGCGGGCTCCAAGTAGAGCCCGCACCCGGCGGAACTTAGCCCGGCAAAATGCGGGGCGTCAGGAAGAAGAGCAATTCCTGAGTGGAAACGTTGACCGTCGTATGCTTAAAGAGATTTCCGATCAGAGGCATGCTGCCGAGCAGCGGTACCTGATCGACGCTGGTATTTTGATTGGTGATGACGACTCCGCCGATGACCACCGTGCCGCCGTCATTGATGAGCACTTTGGTTTCGGTCGACTGCGTGTCCAGAGCGGGAGTACCCTGAATTCGCGCGATGCCCTGGTCGATCTGCGTATTTTCCACGGTCACATCCAGGAACACCGTGCCCTCGGCCGTAATCTGCGGCGTGACTTCCAGCTTCAGAACGGCGTCGATGTACTGCACGGCAATCGTGTTGTTGATGTTGGTCTGAATCGGAATCTTAGTACCTTGTTTCACGGTCAGCTTCTCGTTGTTTTGCGTCACGCCTCTGGGTTCCGAGAGCACTTTTCCGACGCCGCGGCTTTCCATCAAGCTCAGGATGAAGTCGATGGCGTAATTATGCCCTTGGGTGGAAATCGTCAAGCCACTGGTGGGAGCGGTCGCGCCCAAATTGCTAACCAGCGGAATCGAACCTCCCGTGCCCGATGTTACTGCGAACGGCGGGACAATCGAATGAATCACCGGACTCAGGAGCGTAGTGTTTCCGACCAACCCTCCCAAAGCGGTGTTTCCGGTCGAGTTGAGCGGAGAAGAGAAGCCGAATTGCGTGCCGACTTCCCGCGCAAACGAGCGCGAAGCCTGCACCACGCGGGCGTCGATTTCCACCTGCTGCGATTTCCTATCGAGTTGGCGCAGCAAATCGTCGATTTTGGGAATGGACGAAGGGATATCGCGAATAATCAAGGTGTTCGACCGGACATCGGCATAGACATCGCCGCGAGTGGTCAGGAACTTCTTGATCGTCGTCGTCATCTTATCGGCCTGGGCGTAGCTGAGAACGCGCGTAACGGTGACCGGTTCGATGGCTTCGCTTTCCGCCTTGAGCAGGTCGCGGCGTTGGTCCGCTTCATGCTTCAACGTGTCCTGCGTGGCAATGCGCAGGACGTTGCCGTCGATTTCCTTGGTCAGCCCGTTGTTGCGCAGCACGATATCCAGGCCTTGGTCCCAGGGAACTTCGTCGAGAACCAGCGTCACCGTTCCGTGTACGGAAGGATCCAGAACGACGTTCAGTCCGCTGATTTCGTGAATGAGCCGGAAGAAATCCTTCAGGTCCACGTCCTTCAAGTTTACGGAAATGGGGTCGCCCGTGTACTTCTTGGTGGGCGAAGCGGTGGCAGCTGTCTGCGGGACCGTCGTGGCAGCCTGCGGCTGGGGCGCTGCCGGAGCATTCGCGGGACGCGCGAATCCCAGGTTGCCGCCCGTTAGGGAAGCTGGAAGCGGCATTTCGGGAGCGCGCACGCTTGCCAGCTTGCGTTCCGCAGGCGTGCGAACCGGATGAAATGCGGCGGGGGCCACCACGGCCGCCGGGGCGGCAAACGAAATCGTCACGCTGGAGGCATCGGATTGATCGGTGAAAGAAACCGGTTGGGAAAGATCAATCACCACCCGCGATTTGCCGGGAACGGGCTGGCCGACGCGAACCGCAACTACCGGCGCATAGGTGCTGGAGATCTTCCTGAGCCGGGGAGCCAGTTGCGCGGCGGAAAAATCCAGGACCAGGCGCGGCGGCGAATCCAGGCGCGAGGATTGGTAGCGGAGGTCTCCGGTGCCGCTGATTCGAACAGTCGTCAGCTGCCCCGCGCGATCCACCGCGACTTGGGAGATCGACGCCGGCTGCGCCGCCATGCTCACGGCCGCTTGCGGGGCGCCCTGCGCGTTCGCCGGTACAGCCGCGAACATAGCGGCACCCGCCAGCAGCAGGCTACCGAACCCGAAGGCCGGCGATTTGATCTTCATTGCTGTTCTCCTGGACTTGGGTAAAGTCGCTTGGTCACCTGACGTTCGAGAGGCTTTCCAAATGCGTCTTTGCCAAACTCGTGGAACGATATGGCTTCGAGCGTAATCTTATCGACCGAGCCGTCATACAATTTGTCGCCTTCCCGCAGGAAGTACACGCGGCGCTGCGGATTGGAAACGATGGCGATCATTCCGCCGGACCCGCGAACGATACCGTCAATATGCAGGGAGCCGACGACCAGTCCGGCTTTGCCCGGCGGCAGATTCTCCGGAGGCGCATTGGCCGCCTGCGCCTTGTTCAACAGCGCCTCAAACGGATCGCGCCGCGCTACGGTAGTTTTTTCCGCAGCCGGTTTCTCTGCGGCCGCTTTTTCCGCAGGGGCGGCAGCTGGTTTTGCGGACGCCGCTTTCGCTCCGGCTTTTTCCGCTGCCGGAGCCTTGGCCGCAGCCAGCGGAGTCTTAGCCGGGGCTTTTGCCGCGGCAGGCGGTGCTTTTTGCGGCGCTTTCGCCGCGGCAGGAGGCGCCTTGTCCGGCGCTTTTGCCTTCGCGGGAGCTTTCTTCGCCGTGTTCTGGATCGGTTCGGAAGCGGGCGCCTGGGGCGCGGCCGTGGGCTGCGAACCGCCGGGGGCCTGCATCAACTGATCGCGGACCGAATTCGGCGACACGTTCGGATGTTCCTGGGCGAACGCGCAGGTCGCAAGGACCACCGGCAGCGCCAGCGGCAACAGTGTTCGCGAGAACTTTGCGAATCGCATAGTCAATGTTTTCCGGCGGGCTGCACGTCCCGACTCTGCCGGGACGATCAGCGTACAAGTACAACCCGCACCCTCGTCTCGTCTCCGCCTATTTCTTGGCGGGTGGATTCTTCGCAGCCGTGGCCGTTCCGGTATCCCCGGGCTTGCTGAAGAAAGTCGTTACCAGGCACTTGCCGGTTACCGAGGTTCCGGGACGCACGGGGTATCTTGCGCCCTTGTTATCGCCAAGACCGCTAAAGGTTAGGTCGCCCACGTTGATGATGCGGGACAACCGGCTGAGCCTGGAAAAGAAATCCTCGATGCTGAAATACGGGCCGTCCACTTCGATATCGAACGGCAGTTCGTAGTGATAATCCTTCGGCACGACGGCCTGCGCGGTCATCCGCCGGATCGACACGCCCGAGGCCGCCGCCGATTCCTGCAGCAGACGCATGAACTCGTCGAGTTCCTTATCCTCCGGCACGATGGTCTTCAGCGTATCCAGCTGCTTTTCCAGCGCGGCCATTTCCAACTTGAATTCGGCGTTGCGCCGCTCATACACCTGAAGTTCCGATACCTGGCGGTTCAGATCCGAATCCCGGGTGTGATTGGCCTCCAGCTCGCTGCGCAAGCTGGCCACGGGAAACACGGGCACGTATTCGCCGGCTCCGATAATCACCAGCGCGAGCGCGAAGAAGACCAGCGCCTGGAGGTACCATGGATATTCGCGAAACGAAATCGCCATCGATCCCCCTAGAGATTTCCCGGCTTGCGCGCCGGCGCGCCCGTGGCAGGCGCACTGGCCGCCGCAGGAGTCGCGGCGGGCGCGCCGGCGGTTTGCGGCAGCCCGAATTGCGCCGTCAAGGTGAACAGAAAAATTTCCACCGCTTTATTGCTCTCATCCTGATGCGATTCCTTGATTTCCACGTTCTGAAAATACCCGGATCGCTTCAGTTGCGTGATGTAATTGGCCACCGCATTGATCGAGCCCGCCGAGCCATTAATGGTCAGCGCGTCGCCCTTACGGTCGACCGAAGTCAGCCAGAGCGTGTCGGTGCGGCTCACGGTGTTGGCGATGGCGTCCAGAAGTTCCTGGCCGCCGGTGCGGTTTCTCTGCAATTGCTCGATCACCGAAATTCTTTGCTGCAGGATCGCTTTCTGCTTCTCGAAGTTTTCCACCTGCACCTTGAGCTGCTCCAGGCGCGCTTTTTCGCCCGTCTGTTTCTGGATATGCGCGAGGACCGTTTTGTTCTCGCGATCCATCAGCAGATAGTGGCCGTAGAGAATCCCGGTGCTCGCAACCAGCGCGATGGCCAGCAGCACGTACTGCAGCGTGGCTTCGATCGGCACCGCGGTGCGCGTCGCTTTGGGTCGCGTTCTGCCCAGCAGGTTGATGCGAATCATGGTTCGTCAAAACTCCTGAGCGCCAGGCCTACGGCAATCGCCAAGCGCGGGGCCAACTCGCGAATCTGATCTTCGTTATGCCGCCCCGGATTGATCACGATCTTGCGGAACGGATACATCTCCTCGACCGGAACGGCAAATTCTTCCCGCAAAACGTCCATCAGGCCCGGAACGCGGGAACTGCCGCCGGCCACCACGATTTTCTGAATGCTCTCACCGGTAGCGGTGGCGCGGAAAAAGTCGAATGTCTTCTGGATTTCCAGCACCAGAATGTCGGTGACCGAGCGCAGGATCGTGCCGCGGTGTTCCTCGGCGACGCCGGCGATGTTTTCGCCCTGTTTCAGGCGTTCGGCATCTTCAAAGCTCAGGTCCAATTCCTTCTGCAGAGCGTCGGTGTACTGGTTGCCCCCGACGGAAACGTCGCGGGTAAACAGTGGAATTCCGCCGCGCACAATGTTGATGTTCATGACGCTGGCGCCGATATTGAGCAGCGCGATGGTCTGTCCCGGATCGGGGTCGTAATTGACCTCGAAACAGTTCTGCAGCGCGAATGCGTCGATGTCCACAACGGTCGAATTTTTTCCGGCCTGCGCCAGCACGTTCGTGTGATTCAGAATCTTGTCTTTTTTCACGGCCACCAGCAGGACGTCCATCTGCGAATCCACCGACTCGAGCAGTTGATAGTCGAGGTTCACGTCGGCGATATCGAAGGGAATGTGCTGGCTGGCCTCGGATTGCACGCGGTCGTACAACTCTTCCTCGGTCATCATGGGCAAAGGCACGCGCTTGACGATCACCGAATGGCCGGATACCGCGGTGGCCACGTTACGGGTTTTTATTTTTTGCGTCTCGAAGATGTTGCTGATCGCCCCGGCAACCAGCGGTGCGTCCATGATCGCGCCATCGACCACCGTGTCCTGCGCCAGCGGCTCCAGGCCAAAACTCACCAGTTCATAGCCCTGCTTAGTGCTCTTCAACTCGACGGCTTTGATCGAGCTGGAGCCGATGTCCAAACCCACCAGAGCTTTTTGTTTTGAGCCACCAAACATGTCGAAATCCCCTCTAGCAGTCCCTTACGCCCGCTCGCTTCATCCCGCCCGGCGGACCCGCCCGGAAGGACATTTAGGATTCCATCTGGTCTAATTTCAATCTGCTACCCGCACCCGATACCCCGAACATTGCAAGCCGTTCCGGATGACTGCCCCTACCAACCCAGGAATCCGGCCTTGGGGACGCACAAACGGCGCGACCCCCGCTAAATTTTCAATCTGTAATTCCAAACCTGGGCCCCATACGGCCACAGAAACCCGATGCGGTGACCACGCTCAGAGCTCACCGAGTGTGCCGCGCAAATCGAATTTGGCATCCCACACCCGGAGTGTCAAGCAATCGGATTCGGAAGTTGTTGTGAAGAATACGGGTTAGGCGGCTGAACGGTCGGACAGGAAAAGGGCAAAAAATACAATTCTTTGTAGTTCAGTAATACTAGGACTACTATTACTAGTATGAGCTTTGCGGACACTTTCCAGCCGCTTTCCTATTATCGTTTCAGTCCCAGCGACTGCCAAATTGTGTCGATGCGTTTTTTTGTCTCCGCGTCCATGACAATTTCATCGGGCCAGGGACGCCGGAACCCTTCGCTCTCCCACTTGCGCGTGGCATCGATTCCCATTTTCGAGCCGTAATCTTGGATGCGCGAGGCGTGGTCCAGGGTGTCCGCGGGGCCCATGGCAAACTCGATATCCCTTTGCGGATCAATCGCGCAAAGCGATTTCCACACCACTTCACTGAAATTTTGCACGTTTACGTCGTGGTCCACGACCACCACCACCTTGGTGAACATGGCCTGCCCCAGCGACCAGATGGCGTGCATGATTTTTCGCGCGTGCCCGGGATAGGATTTGCGTATGGAGACGATCATCAGGTTGTGGAACACGCCCTCTGCGGGCATGGCCACATCCACAATTTCCGGATACTGCATTTTCATCACCGGAAGAAAGACGCGCTCGACCGCGTGCCCCATGAAAAAATCTTCCTGCGGCGGAGGCCCGACAATCGTGGTCAGATATATAGGATCGCGCCTGTGCGTGATGCAGTTGACGTGGAAGACGGGAAACTCCCCTTCGAGCGAATAGAATCCGGTGTGATCGCCGAAGGGCCCCTCGGTGCGCATCTCCTTCAAATCCACATAGCCTTCCAGGACAATTTCCGCGTTGGCCGGAACCTCCAATTCGGAAGTTTCACAGCGGACCATTTCCACCGGCTCGCGGCGAAGGAATCCAGCGAACATCATTTCGTCCAGATCCGGAGGGACCGGCAGGATGCCGGAAAGGCACGTCATGGGATCGGATCCGATGATCACGGCCACGTCGATGCGCCCGTCGGGATTAGCGGCGCGGGCGCGGCGAAAATGTTCGGCGCCGTGCTTCTGCGTCTGCCAGTGCATGCCCGTGGTGCGCTCGTCATAGACCTGCATGCGGTAGACGCCGACGTTGCGCTTCCCTGTTTCCGGATTGCGCGTGAACACCAGCGGCCAGGTGATGAACCGCCCCGCGTCCTTGGGCCAACACTGCAGGATGGGAAAATGAAACAGAGAAATATTTTCGCGGCGGATGACTTCCTTGCACGGGCCATTCTTCACGGACTTCGGAAAAAACGAACCGAGCTCGGCCAGCTTCGGCAGCATCTTCAGCTTGTCGAGCAGTCCAGACGGCGATTGCATGTCGAGAAATCCGCGGATGCGCGCGCCCACTTCATCGACGTCGGAAACTTCCAACGCCAGATTCATGCGCCGTTCGCTGCCCAGCATATTGATGAGCAGCGGCACGCGTGAGCCTTTCGGGTGTTCAAACAGCAGTGCTGGACCGCCCGCGCGCGTGACTCGATCGGTAATCTCCGTAATCTCCAGAACCGGATCGATCTCCGCGGCAATGCGGTGCAGCTCGCCTTCCTTTTCCAGTTTCGCGATAAATTCGCGCAAATCCTTGTACGCCAAACCGTCCTCCGTGTCCGGGCGGCTTCCTCGGATGTCGACAGACATCCGCCGCAGCGTGTGCCGGTCCCGCAAACACAACGCGACACTTTAACACGAATAGTGGGGCGAAGAATTCTTGCAAGCTCCCGGAAGGTTTGCTAGCGTAGGGTTCAGAGCGGGCGTCGTACAATGGCAGTATAGAAGCTTCCCAAGCTTCGGACGTGGGTTCGATTCCCATCGCCCGCTCCATAAATCTCGTTGATTCTGTTGCCCTCACGCCTGAAAACTGCTGGATAATGCCCTTCGGAAGGTGGGTTTTGTTCCAAAGATGTTCCAAAACTTCTCTAGATGTTCCAAGTCTCTCTATGCCCAAAGGCCGGTGCGATAGCAAGTCATATGACCTTGTGAGGGCGGTGCATGAATTTGCGTTTCGCTTACGCCTGGATTTGGCCTTGGACACGAATGGTAACGCTGGTGAGTTCAAACGCCACATTATCCGCCTTCTTAAGGCCGAACTTCCGCCTGGCCCCGGGCGCCCTCGAACTCAAATTGTTGCTAGAGCAGCTGAAATGAGATCGCAAGGTAAGACCTGGAGGCAGATTTACACGGAATGCCTTGTGCAGTCTTGCAACACGACTGATTCTCGGCAACTTGCCCAATATCGTTTGCGTTGTGCCGTCCGTTCCCGCCGCAGCTTGCGCAAAAGATTGAAACGACAACAGCTACAACGTAAAAAAATAGACGGATAGTTTCTGCCCGTCATGTTCACGTTCGTATGTACTTCTTAGAGGAAATATGCACTTTACGACGACGCCCGGTAATAGCGCAACTTCTGACTTATGCCCATATCACAACCCGCGTGAAGCGTCCTCGAGATGAGATTGGTTTCACGACATGCACAAGCGCTGAAATAGGAATCGTAATATTTCAGGCCGACGGCTTCGAACATCTCGATGCTGACCAACTTGTCGAATTGTCCGCGCTGGTTGCGGTAGTCTTCCAGCAACAGCGTGATGCGGTCACCCGCCTGGCCCAGTCCATTGAATAAATCGCGCGGATATTTTTCATGGCTTGCGCCGAACTCTGGGGCTACCGCCAGGGCAACGATTGGATCGTGTCGCACTACCTGTTCGCGAAAACCTAGGCCCGGGATTGCATACGCCGGCAGTCGCCGGGGCTGGACCGCCATACGCTCAGTGAGTGGATCGTTGCGGCTTGCCAATCACTTGAAAGTGAACCCTGCGTCCAGAGAATAGGTCGCGCCATCGGGATTGGCGACCGTAATCGAGACTGCCCCGCTCTGCAGCGAAGCGGGAATCGTAGCCTGGAGCGTATCGGCATCGACAAATGTCGCGTTGCCGCTGGCGCCGTTGAACGCAACCGTGGTCGACGGCAAAAATCCGCTTCCCCGAATGGTTACCAGAGATCCCGCCGGCCCCGAATTTGGAGTTACGCTACCGATCGATAAGGGCACGGCATCAAGCGTGACCACCGTTAACCCTGCTTTTGTGACCAGGAAAATATGCTGCCCGCTGGGATCAATGGCCATCATCGTCGTCTCGGAATTGGTGAATTGCTCGGAAAGCATGACGCGCTCTCGCAGCTCGTTGTGCTGGACATCGTAAATGTCGATGCCATTTTCGCCAAAGGAGACACTTTCGCTGGAAATACCGAATTGAACCGGCACATACAGCAGGCTGCCCGCATCATTTAGCCGCATCCCGGCAACGGGAATTGCCAGTGCGTGCTGGTATTCGGAAAGGCTAGTGCGGCCAATCAGGTTCGTCGCCGGATCCAGAAAATTAACGACCATGCCGTTATCCGAACCGATCCCTTGCGAGTCCGTCGCGAAAACGTTTCCGTCGCCAGAAATGCTGCCGTCTACTAAGTTTTCCTGAGTGTTGTGTTCGAGAGACCAGGAATTGCTGGCCGCGGTCCACGCAAACACAGGTCCGCCGGAACTGCCGATGGACCATGCGATTATGACCGAGCCATCGCGCGAGGCTAGCATCGAGGTGTTTAGCTGTCCTGCGATGGATACGCTGTGAGTTGCGAGGTCGATCTGGTAAAGCTGGAGCGTAATACCCGCCTCGGGATTCGTGTTTTCCGTGTTGATGAAGGCGAGGCCCGTGCTTGTCGTCACCATGTAACTGGGTTGCGCGAATCCAAACGCCGGAAGAATTTCCACGGCCTGAGCGGACTGCGGATTATCGGGATTGATGAGCGCCACCGAACCATCCGCCGCGTTCGACGCCAGAAGGATCGAATCGTCGGGCGAAAGGGCCAGTCCCACGAGGCTGATCTTGCCCCCTAAAGTGGGTGGCGTGATGGGAGAAAGAAACTGTCGGCTGGAAAGAGAGAAAACGTCGATGTGGCCGCCCGCATTCAGGTACACCTGCTGGCGTTTGGGATCGTACAAGATATATTGAAACGTATCGGGCGATGCGTAGTCGTTCACACTTTGGACGTAGTGGAGACCGCCCGAAATTGTCGCGGTTCCGGCCATCGAAGTGACCCGAATATCCGCCGGCCCCGGCGTCCCAGCGGGAACAACCGCCCGGATGTCGTCTAGAGGAAATGGGTAGGGCTCCTCCGCTGGAAACAGGTCGCTGTAATTCAAGGACCCGTTTTGTGTGCCGAATTGAATTTGGGTGGGTTGTCCGGCAACGTCTGAACCGAAACCAAAACCAAACAACTCGGCCGTCACCCCGCCCGAGGGCGATGCGGCGAGAATTGGGGAGTCCACGGCAACCGCGCCATAAGTGAATCCTTCGGGCATGTTTCCCTCGGTACCATCAGGGCTGATCGTCTTTACGTTCACCGGACCCGCCGTGGGCGATGGCGGCGCGGTCGCCTGCGCTTGCCCGATGGAGCTGAGAGACGGATTGATTCCCCGGAGTTTGCCAAACCAGACGTCAGGCGTCACATTGAAAAACTGCGTAGCGATACCGACGGGCGTGGAAGCATTCTGCGGTCCTTCGGCGGGATTCGCAATAATCGCCCATACAGGAGTGGTTGCCGTGGGCGAGATATTTTGAAAATCCGTGGAATCATCGAGAGCGACCCCGTGATCCGCTGCTCCGAAGATCATCCCGGTTTGATCAGCCGCCATCGGTCTCTCGATATAGAGGGGAGGGGAAACTGAAAAATACGCAATGTTACTTGCGTATGCGGGAGCCTGACCCACGATCTGAAATGTGGCCGCGTCAATCGTGGAGATGACCGGGACATTATTTGGCACCGAGGCAACGTACAAGTCCTTGCCGTCGGAGCTGTACAAGAGTCCGGTGGTTAATCCTCCGACCGGCGCCGCGCCTATAGTATTGAGTTTTGTGTCGAGCAGGAAGATTCCCTGGTTGTTCACGGCCACCGCGAATTGCGTGCCGTTCGGATTGGCCGCGACCGCGAATGTGGAATCGGTGAAGGGGCGCGAAGCGACAAAGCTGTCCGTGGCGGAATCGTAGAGTGTGACCCCGCCGGCGCCAAAAGTTTCCGCATCCGCAAATATCGCTTTCGTGCCATCCGCGCTGCGAGCGACGATGGTGCCTCCCGTGGATTTTGGTTCGGTGATATTCCCCGCAGCCGGGTCCCAAACCGAGATCCCGCTCACGAACGTATTTCCGCCGACGAAAAAGACTTTCCCGTTCGCCATGACCACGGGGTTTCCTGCGGACACGAATTCCGGGTCGCAGGTACAATTTTCCTGAAACATGGGCAGAATGTCCCGCCGGACGATCTGCTGCGTGGTCGTATCGATCCACGCAACTCTCTGGGCCGCCAGGCCGCTGGAGAGAATCCGCGTTCCGTCCGGACTGAGCGAAAGTCCACGCGCATCCGGGACAGGAATTTTTCGCACCACCAGGCTGGTGGCGGGATCTATGACATCCACGCGCCCCAGGTGAGGAAGCGCCGCATAAAGCAGGCGGTGCACGGGATCATAGACGATCGATGTAGGTGTGCCGTCGGTCCTCACGAAGTCGGTCCGATTTCCGGGGAGCTGGCCGGGAGGCAGAGAGACCTGAAAATTAAAATTGTAAGAGACCATCGCGCCGTCGGCAGCTCGAGTAGCCACCAGTTGCGCGGTCCCACTGTTGACGGGCGTGGCGTTCGCGTTTGCGGTCAGCGTGACGGCCTGCTGGCTGTTTGCTCCGGGAAGCGGGTTCTGAGAGAAGGTCGCCGTTACGCCCGCAGGAAGGCCCGTAACGCTCATATTGACAAAAAAATTCGAGGAGCCTGTGGCGCTATCGGTAATGTCGAACGTTCCGGACGTGGATCCGCCCTGGCGGACCGTGAGATTCGAGAAAAACAGAGTCAGGCTAAAGGAAGCAAGCGGTTCAACGACGAGCGACGCCGGGGCGCTGGAATTCAGGCTGCCAGCCGTGGCCTGGAACGTCAGCGAATAAGTGCCATTGGTCACCGCAGAACCCGCCGTCAGCGTCAAAGTCAGGCCAGCCGCCGGCAAAAGGAAGGGTGACGCGGGCGTTGCGATCACTCCCGAAGGCAGCCCGGTAATGCCGACCGTTACCGGCGCTGAAAAACCGTTCGCCGGCGCGAGTGTGAGATGAAACTGAGTCGTGGTATTCGGTGAAATCGAAACGCTCGACGGGCTCGCGGCGATCGAAAATGAAGGAGGTGGCGTCGAAATCGAACTGGTCGAGCCCCCTCCGCCGCCACAACCCGCCAGGAGAACGACCGGGACGCACAGGGCAATCCACTTGGTCCGCTTCCCTTTCATGTTTGTTTCCATTGATTTGTGCCCAGCTCCAAGGAATTTCCCGCCCATTGATTTTTCCGTCAGCTGTAAATCAGGCCCGCTGACAGATTTTTCTCCCCGCGCAATTTCATTCCAGCGGAAAAATTCGGCGTGCGTCTACAGCCGCGGCGGTACCACCATATGCGGAAGCCGGGGCGCGGGTCCCAAAGTGTTCCGGTCCGCGGACTTTGGCAGGGCCCTGGGCACCGTGCGCACCACGGCAGCCGTTCGATCCAAATTCCCGGCGTGCGCTGAAGCATAAGGCAGCGGCGGGGGCTCCGAAATCGATGACAAATCAATTACCGCTATCCCGTCCCCGTTCTGCCCCGTGATTGCCACCAGAATGTTGTCTTTGCCGTCGCTCACCAGGGCGTCGTAGTTGGGGCAAAGGCTTATGGGAAGAGCGATCCGATGGAGCAACGTCCCGATTCGCCCGTCAAAAACATCGATGGCGTTCACGGAAGGCGCAAATAACAGGCTGCCGTCGGGGCTCAATTTCTCACCGTAGACGTAGGATTGATTAAACGTTTCCCGCAAATTCAAGGCCAGATAGGATTCTGGATTCAGATCCGTGTCGAGCAGGTATTCCGCGCCGGACATCCAGGTCTGATTGCTCGATAGCGCCAGTTCATAGTCGGAGCCGACTGCTGTGTAGTTTATGAAAGTTGCGTCCGTCGCGGTATCGATCGCGTACACATATCCGCCGAGATTCGCGTAAAGCCGCGCGTTGTCGTTCGTCAGCAGCAACTTGGCATAGGCGTCGGCGCCATACGCACCGGCTTGGGAATCGTAGTGCGTGACGATGCCCGTGTTTGTGTCGAGTTTATGGAGCGCCCACCCGCCGCTGAAAGCAAGGTAGAAGGCGTTGTAATAGACGATTCCAGAATCCGTTACGGCAAGGCCCCCGGCATAACTTCCCTGCTCGGCGGCGATATTCGGCAAGGAAAATGTGCGCACGGAGGAGGGAGAATCGGGATTCAAGAGGTAAATGAGGTCCGCATTGGAATCGGAAACGGCGAGTTTGGTCCCGTCCGGAGACAAAGATATTCCCCAGAGCCGGTTCGCACTGGGTATGGGGATGGGTGTAAGCCAAATTCCGCGGCTCCTGGAAAATACCTGGATCTTGGTTTGATCAGTGAAATAGTACACGTCTCTGCGCGGGTCATAGATCCCCTGATTGAGGGCCGCGCCGGGAAGCGCGAACTGCTGCACAGCGGAAAGGTATTGCCCGGCATTTTTTGAAGCCGTTGAGCCCGCGGAATCGGAAACGCTGATATCCACTTTGGTCCCTGCGGATCCGGCAGGCCAGGTGAACTGCAACGATTCGATCGGTTCGTTGCAACAAAAAGGGATCCAATTGGTGTCCGGGAGTCCCGAGTAGGACGTTACCGTGGCTTGGCGGCCACCAACGAAAACCTGAAGGCCAGGGTCCGCCTTCCCTCCCTGAGCCGCTGTCCCAAACCCATAACCGAAGATCGTTCCGGTGCCGCCGCCCTCGGCGGTGGAAGAATCGGTCAAAATTTCGACGATCGACGGACCATAACTGTAGCCTTCCGGGAAGAGCACAAGCCCGCCGTCCGTGAATGTCACGGCAACGTCCGACGGTCCAGGGGGGCCTGCAGGAGCGGTCGCGGTGATGCCGAGTGTGAGGTTGCCTTGGGAAATGCCGGTTGCAAGTTGATCCCCAAAATATACGTTTTGCGCCTTCGTCGTTTGCAAACCCGCAAGCAAGACCTGCGTTCCTCCCTGCACGGGTCCAAAACTTGGCTGAGTGACGGCTCCCCCAATCGTGTAAAGAAAGCTTGTGGGCGCCACCGATGAGGTGTGCAAAGTTCCCGCGTCCAGGAAACCGACGCCCTCGCCCAACGGGCCCACGATCAATCCGGTTTCATCGATGGCCATGGGCGTCATGCTCTCTTCGATGTCGCTACTCGTGTAATTTGCGGCCCAACCCTTCAGTGCGTGGGTTCTCCAATCGTAGGCCAAGAGCGGTCCGGTTGAGTTGTAGGGTTGTGCGTAAAGCGTGTTTCCGTCCAGGCTGAGAATGAACCGGTAGAAGCCGTTGCCGCCCCCAACCTGAAACTGATCGAGCTGAAACAGTCCGGTGGCGTCGTAGCTGGTCACCGTGGATCCGCTCGGAATGAGAATCTCTTTGCCGTCCGGGGGAGCAAGTATTTGCGGGATGCCAATGGCTTGGACATATGCTTGGACCGTGACCTGTGAGCCTGTGCTCGGATCGAAGGCACACACGGTGTCGTCACTGTCGGCGCTGCCCAGGAGGATCCGCTTGCGGTCCGCCGTGAGAGCCATTTCGGCGATGTTTTCGAGAAACGAGCAGACCGGCGCGTTCGTCACTCCCGTTTCCGTGCTGCCGTAATAGGACGCGTAGGTCTGTAGCGTGTTGTCCGCAGGGTTCCAAACTCCAAAATCCGAGAACCCGTCGATAAATGGTATGCCGCCCTGGCCGCCGAGAACCGCGAGTCTGCCATCCGCCATCACACGCGCTTCATAGATTGCGAAGCCCGCCGGACCAATCTGAACGGCAGGGATGCGCGCCTTCACCGCCATGGCCACGGGATCGATCTCGTAGAGGTCGCCAATCTGCGTTCCCATATAAATCGTCTTGTGATCGGGCGTTTCGTCTCCGACCCAGGGTCCTGGAACCGGGATCTCCCTGACCAGCGATTCGCTGGCGGCATCGAACACGTCGATACGGTTGAGAACCGTATTGCTGACAAAAAAGCGCTTCGTTCCTGGGTCGTAGAGAAACCATTGCTGCGGAAAGAAATTGAGGGCGCCGTAGCTGAACTGTGCGTCCGTCCTCAGGAATCGGGTGCGGAAGGGCGGATGTGCCGCGAACTGCGAGGGATTGACGGCCACGCCGAACTGGCCCGTGTGCTGCAGCGATCCGGATGTGGCGCTCACCGTGAGAGTGGCGGCGCCAACCAAGGCCGCCGCGGCAGCCGACAACGCGACCGTCTGAGGTCCACTCGGACTGATCGAAAATTGCGAGGGCGTAGCCGTAACTCCGGCTGGCATCCCCGAAATGCTGATGCTGACCTGCGAAGAAAAACCGTTGAGGGCACTCACGGCGACAACAACGGGAATCGACGAACCCTGAAGAACCGAAACGTTAGCGGGCTGAATGGATAAAGAGAAGTCCGGCGGGGGTCCTGAACCTCCACCGTTCCCGCCACCGCCGCCTCCCGTATTGACGGCGGAAGATGATGTTCCGCCGCATCCGGCCGCGCAGAGAATGAAAACGATTCCGGCAACCGCGAAGAGTCGAAACGCAGGATGTGACCTCCGCAAGTGGCTCATGGGCGCGACCTTCAGCTGCTGCGGCCTTCGTTTTCCCCGTAAGAGCGCAGAGTATGCTATGAATATACGACTTGGTCAAGACAGGTATTGGAGATAGCTGATATGCAAGCGGCTGCCTACTTGGTTCATATGCCGTTGTGGTATTGTATCCACCTCGCGAAGCGCCGGCGACTTTGTTTCTGAGGCTGTCCAATGAACATGGTGACGCGTTCTCTGACGCACACAGCTCTTGCAACTCTGTCCATTTTGGCGCTCTGTCTTTGCCCTCTCCGCGCGGAAACCTTCAAGAATCCCAAGTTCATTCCTACGGGCACCGACGTCTGGGCCATGAACGTCGGGGATTTCAATAACGACGGCAAGCTTGATTTTGTCTATCTGGATTCATCTTTCACCCTTCATGTGCTGCTCGGAAATGGAGACGGCACGTTCCGGGACGGGCAAGACATTCCTCTGCCGGTCGGTATCGGCGGCGGGGTCGCCGTCAGGGACATTAACCAGGATGGCAAGCTCGACATCGTATTGGGCGGAGGCGGACCTCAGGCGCACGTGGGAGTATTACTCGGCAACGGCGACGGCACTTTCCAGCCGATCGTGATCTCGACGTTTGCGCCGGCCGGCACCAATTATGCGGCCATCGGCACGGCCGGAATTGGTGACGTCAATGGAGACGGCAAGTTAGATCTCGTCGTCACGGATGCGCTCAACGATGCGGTTTATGTTCTTCTGGGAGACGGCACGGGCGCATTCACCCTTAAGTCAACTATGCGAACCGGAGCCGGCGAGATTTTCATGGGGGACTTCAACGGCGACGGGCGCGAGGATTTTGTGATTCATGAACGTCTTCCGGCCGATGCCGTTGTTTTTTTTGGAAATGGCGACGGCACCTTTCAATCGGGCGTGACCTATCACGGCCCCGACAACATCGGCAGCCTCCTGATGGTGGACATGGATGGGGATGGACATCCTGATATGGTGATCGGGGATTTTGCCGGAGGCATCGATATTTTGCACGGCAATCCGGACGGCACCTTCGCGCCAGTTTCGTTGGGTGGAACAGCAAATTTCAGTGGTGAGGAGCTGGTTGAGGTTGCAGACCTGAACGGCGACGGGATCCTCGATATTGTCGGTTCCTCAAACCTCGGAGTCAGTGTCCTGCTCGGAACCGGACAGCTGGCCTACAAGGCGCCCGTTTCGTACATCGCCGGCACCAGTCCGGGTGTATTCACCACCGGCGATTTCAACCACGATGGACGATTGGATTTCGCCGTCGCGGCAACCGGAGGTATCGCCATATTCCTGACCAATGCCGACGGGACGCTGAATTCGGCGGATTCCTATACGGTTACGGAGACAGCGACCGGGGTCGCGGTGGCCGATTTTAACGGCGACCATATACCGGATATCGCCGTGGGCGTCCTGGCGCCCAATCCGCGCATATTGCTGGGCAAAGGCGACGGGACATTTCAAGTTACCCCCGACACAAATTCAACCACCACGAACAGCAATTCAGGAACGACCATCTATACGGGAGACTTTGACGGAGACGGCAAGGCGGATTTGATTCTCGGCGGGATCGGTTCCAACGGCGCAGTGATCTATGGAAACGGCGACGGCACGTTCACTCCGCCGGTCAGCCTGCAGGGGTTCACTGTCGTGGGATTTACCCAGACTGTCGTCGGCGACTTTAATCGCGACCACAAGAGCGACGTCGTCATCACCAATTACAGTTCGCTGGAAATCCTGTTGGGCCAGGCGAACAGGACATTCAAGGTACAGGACACGAATCTGCCGGCGGCGCCGCAAATCATGCCCGCAGTGGCGGATTTCAATAATGACGGCATCCCGGATCTGGTCTCGAATGTCGGCACGGGCCTGCAAATTCTGCTAGGCAACGGCGACGGTACTTTCCGGGTTGGCCGGCTCTTTTCGACTGAGCTCCCGGGCTATACAAATCTCAACATTCCCAACTCGATTGCGGCGGCCGACCTCGACGGAGACGGAAACATCGATATCGTCGCCCCTATGAGCTACCCTTACATCGCCGAAGTGTTCTACGGCAAGGGCGATGGGACATTCGATGGCCCATTTCTCCTGCCCCTCGCCAGAGCCTACACGCAGATCGCCATCGCGGACCTTAATAAGGACGGCAAGCCCGACCTGGTGCTGTCCGATACAAATCTTATCGCCGTGATTCACAATGAGGGCAATCGAAAGTTTGGGCCGGAGGTCCATTATCTGGCCGGCCCGGTGGGAAGCTTCACCGTCCAGGACCTGAACGGGGACGGATTTCCCGACATAGTGGTTGCAAATGGCGGCTTGAGCACCAGTACTGCAAGCACGGTAACCGTGTTGCTCAACCAGCCGACGGGCAGCTTGGTCCAGGGCACGCTCGCCGTGACGCCCGAGCCTTCAGTTTATGGCGCCCCTATCAATCTCTCTGTTTCGGTTGCTCCGGTCCAAGCCGGGTCCGGCACTCCTTCCGGCACTGTCACATTTGAGCTTGACGGTGCGTTCATCGCCACGGTGCCGCTGCAAGCCGGCTCAGCTTCTTTCGTGGTGAACTCGTCTCCCGGAGCGGGCCAGCACACGATTTACGCATCGTATAGCGGTGACGCGACGTTTCTGCCCAGCACCTTCACGGTGCCGCATGTGATCGTGCCACTCGTCTATGCCACGACCACGACGCTCTCTGCGACGCCGAATCCGGCTCTGGCCAGCCGTACGGTCAGGTTGACGGCAATGGTGACCTCACCCGGCCCGTTGCCCAATAGCGTGCTCGGATTCAATGGCGTCGTAGCCTTCCATGATGGCGCCACGGATCTTGGGATCCAGTATCTCAACGCGAATGGGCAAGCGACCTTCGATACGTCGTTGCTGTCCGCGGGCACGCACAGCTTGACGGCGACTTACCTAGGCCTCGCTTCCGTTTATCCGGGAAACCTCAGTTTTGCTTCGAGCACCTCCTCTTCGTTATCCGAAGTGGTCACCGCAAACTCGACGACAACCAGCATTTCCGTCGTACCGGCCTCTGCCCCGGCAGGCGGCAGGGTGACGTTGTCCGCTACGGTTACCTCCCCGGCCGGGACGCCAACCGGTGCGGCCGTTTTCTATGATGGGAGCACGATTCTTGACGTTCAACCCCTGGACGTCAGCGGAAATACCATGTTCAGCACAGTTTTCGCCAATGCCGGCACTCACTCGATTTCCGCGATGTACCTGGCGAACGGGACCTTCGCCTCAAGCAAATCGGGGCCGCTGCAGTTCTCGGTGACCATTCCGCAGTCTAATCCCACCACCATGGTTCTGGTGGCAACGCCAGATGCAGGGGCCAGCCAGGCCGTGAGATTAACCGCCTCGCTAAAGGCGAGACCACGCGCCCCGTCGGGCATCGTAATTTTCTCCGAGGGCAACGAGCGAATCGGGCAGGCCACGATCACCAGTGAGGGAAATGCCAGCTACTTGCTGCCTGCCCTGTCGCCGGGGATGCATTACATTTCGGCATGGTATGCGGGCGAGGCGCCGTTTGGCCCGAGTTCCGCATCGATCGTTGTCAATACAAACTCGTCGAGCGCTCCCGATTTTCGGCTCTCGATTTCTCCGGCGTCAGCCAGCGTGGGCGCCGGTCAAACGGCGGCTGTGCAGGTCAACGTCAAGGCGGTTCGCGGCTTTGATCAGGACGTAACCCTCTCCTGCTTTACCGGGCAAGCATCGCTGTCATGCAGCCTGCAGCCAACCGTTGTGCGCGGTGGAAACGGCAACTCCTCTGTGCTGCTCACTGCCAGTCAGACGCAAAGCGTATTGCCGCGAGTGCCCCGTCCCCTGATTTTCGGGAGTGGCGCGGCTGCAGCGCTTCTCGCTGCAGGTCTATTCTTGTTTGGCTCGGTGAGTAGATTGCGCTGGCGATGGTTGCCCCTGAGCTTGTGCATTTTGGGCGCAAGCCTTGCGTTCGGGTGCGGCGCTTTGCCCATGGGAACGCCTGAAATGTCCGTGAAGACTCAAGCGATCACCGTAGTCGCCTCGTCGCAGGGGGCGAGCGGCCTCACGCACACGGCGCAGATTCAGGTGACTTTCAAGCAGAACTAGCTGTCCAGGCAAAGAGCATCCCTACTGGACGATAAAAGTGAAGCTTGCGGTATGGCTCGGCGTCCCGCCGGTGCCCGCTGCAGTCACAGTAACGGTGTATGTGACATTCGTTGGCGTTCCAGGGTTGGCGCCTCCTCCAGAACCGATGGTCCCGCCGCCTCCGTTCGTGCCTCCACCGCACCCAATGCATGCCGTCGCGTAGCAAATCATGGCCACGCACAGGATTTGTCCCCATCGGCGACGTGCTGTCGGAAATCCTTGCAGGAAAAAGAGGAAGAAGAGCGTTAGAACCGCGCCCCAGGCGCAAAGGGTCAAGTTTGTCGGGCGCGCATGGGGAAAGCGGAAGACGGTCGAGGCCGCCGTAGTGCTGATGGTCACCTGCGTGGTGCCAGTGCCGCTCACCGATGAGGGATTGAAAATGCAACTACTCTCACTGCCAAGCGGCACAATCGAACATGAAGCCGGGGTGAAATTGACGACCCCTGTGTATCCGAACTCGGAGGTGATGGCAAGAGTTACCGGAGGAGAGTTTGTTCCGGGCGCGGCGACGGTTATCGTGGGCATGTTTTGAGGATTGGTCGTGAATGTAAAATCCGGAGACTCGACGGTCACCAGGGTTCCGCCGTTGCTTTGGAAGTAGTCGTTGTCGCCCGAATAGAATGCCAAAATGCCGTCGGCGCCCTTCGGGAGCGAATTGGTTGTGAGTTGCGCCTGCCCATTTGCGAGCGTAACCGGGCCGCCAAAATTTGCGCCGTTTACTCGAAATTGAACAGCGCCGGTTACCACCGGTCCGCCGCCTTGCCCTGGCACCACTTGAGCCGTCAGCGTCACGTTCGCCCCGGGCGCAGGATTCGCACTCGATGAGGTGACGGTCGTGGTCGTCGAGTAGCCGGCGAAGAGCGCGCTTGCCGCTGACGCCGACCCGGCATAATTGCCATCCCCGCCGTAAACAGCATGGATACTGTTTTGGCCCATGGGAAATTCCGATCCAACAAAGGTTTCGAGAGCCTGCGCTTCGGCCGTCTGCGTCACCTGATTCACATATCCTGTAACGGCCACGGGCGATCCCACCGGCGTGGTCCCCGAGAAGAACTGGACCGTGCCAGCGGGCAAAGCAATGTTCTGAAATGTTCCGGTGAGAGGATTTAGTCCAGCCTGGGTATGGATCGTCACTGCCAAGCCGAAGCTGGCCGTGGGCGCCACAACAACAGGAATGGTTCCGAGAGTGGAGAGCGTCGGAGCGGCGGTGATCGTGAACGTCGCCGGAGTTGATACTGCATTCGAGTTGTAGCTGGTGTCCCCGCCGTAACTGGCGGTCGCCGAATGCGGGCCAGGCGGGAGGCTAAATAAGGCGTTCGGTGTAAATGTATACCCCATGGAATTCAGCGCGAAGGGGCACGAGATCGGCCCGCCGGGAATTGGCGTCCCATTGTCGGCCAGCACAATGCATCCGGTCGGGACGTCCGTCGAACCGGATATGGCGCCCTTCACGTCGGCCCGAAGCGAGACGTAGTTGCCAAAGGGGCCGCTGGAAAACGGAATCGTATTCCCGTGCTGATCCAATGTGAGTGCGGAAACGATCACCGTGCTGTTTTCTGGAAGCACAGTAACCGGAACGGGCGCTGTCGAAGTGCTCGCGCCGAAAATGCCGTCTCCCGGATAGTGCGCCGTGACAACGTATGTGCCGCCCGGGAACCGGTCCGTTTGCCAGGATGCCTGACCGCCTGCTAGCGCGCGCGTATCCACTCCCTCGCCATTGCTGGAATTGGCGAGCAAAGACACGTCCCCTGTGGGTGTACCTGCCGTGCTTGTAACTGTAACGGTCACGGGGACGGATTGTCCGTGCGTGATGGTTACCGGTGCGCCCTGATTTAACGAAAGAGTTGTTGCGGTCGGATGAAATGCCGCACTGTTCCAGTTTTGTACCAAGTTGTTGGCGTTGACCGAACCGAGCCCCGTTGCCAGGTCGTATCCCGCAGTGGCGCTGTAGCCGGAGAGCACTCCAAACGTATCCCGCGAATTGGTCAGTTGGCAGTTGGGAGTGCTTGCCGCGCAAGGCACCGTGTTTGTGCCAACCGAGATATCGTTGAAAATACAGGCAGCCGCCGGCCCGGCCGAAGAATCGCATTTTAGCGACTTCTGGGAAGGCTGCGCGGCCAAATTATACAGGACATAGTTTGCATTGCCCTGCCCGCCGGATTGCGACTCCTGATTCACCAGGGCCATCATCCCGGCAAATGCAGGAGCCGAGGAGGACGTGCCGCCGATCCCTACGAAGTACTGGTTCGCCGTGGTGCTGTTCAGGCTGCATGGAAGCCCTCCCGGATTCGCATCAGACTCGCATACAAAATAAAAATTTCCGACAAATCCATTGCTGGCAAACAGCGACACGTCGGGGATGTCGCGCGCGCTGTCATTGGGAACTCCAGTGCCGCTTTGCCAGGAGGGTTTTCCATAGCCGTGAGCGCATTGCCCGGTTGCCCCGAAAAACGCGCATGCGCTCAAGCCTCCTCCGCCTCCAATCGTGTCCACGTTTGAGCTGAAGATAAAGATATTGCAGGTCGCTTCCGGATTGTTCCCCCAAGAAGTGACGACGAATGCATAGCTGGCGCACGAATCATTCCATGGGAATTCCGGAATATACCGCAACGCGGACGATTGATGCACCGGATCGTTCGTCCCGCTCCAGTACGTATACGCGGCATATATATCGTTGAAATCGGTCCCGCCGACCGCGACGTTGTAAGGGGTCGACGCGATCCCGTTGACGGCAACGCCCCGTTGGGCGGGCTCTGGAGTCTGTCCTTGATAGGAATCGCAACCCGCCGAACCGCTGTCACCGGAAGAAACGATTACCGTGATACCTTGTGCCGCCGCCTGCTCCCAGATATTGCTGTAGAAGAGGTTTCCCCCGGCCAGCAGGTCCGCCTCGCACCCACCGTAACTCTCACTCAATACAGGAGCCAGATTATTGTCGACAACGTACAGCGCGGACAGGTCCACGCCCGCGGTGCTATTGGTTGACGCCGAAACAACGAATTTGATTGTGGCCTTGGGCGCCACCGCCCCAGCCCACTGCAGGTCCAGATCCGACTCGGTTTCATCTCCCGCCGTCGCCAAGATTCCAGGATCCGGCCCGTTTAGAATGACGATCGGGTCGTTGGCTGGAAGGCCAAAGACCGACCGGAAAGCCTCCGTGTCCTGCAGATTCACGTTGCTCTGTCCAACGACGGCAATCGCTTGTCCCGTGCCATCGATCCCTGAGTTCCATAATGGCAGTACGCTGTAGATGGTGGCAAAGTCGTAAGGGCCCAGCCCGTAGCAGTTCGAGTTAAAGTTACATCCCCCGGGGAAAGTGAAGTCCGGAGCCTCCGGCGTCGAGACTCGCCGGGCCAGGCCGGTGGCGCCAGACCTTTCAAATAATCCGGCGCGCTGGTGCAGCGGCCTCCTTGAAAAATTGTGGAGTGAAGTCAACCCGGCCATCACAGGGGTAAGTTCGTTTGGAATTTCAATATCGCTTGCATTGGCCCAATGCTCTGCCCCGTTTACGACGTACCGATGAATCTGCGTGTGAAATGCCTCCTGCACTTGAGCAGCGGTGCCGGAAAACTCAACCACGGAGCGTCCACGGTTCACGGCAATTTCCCGAAAACCATGTGATTGCAGCCATGAAGCGATCGTCCGCAGGTCCTGATCCGCCGGTCCGAACCGGATGCCAAACTGTTCCGGCGACACCCAATCATGATAGTTCGCGGAAGATTTATCCTGTTGTTGCCCCAGAAATGTTTGCAGCGCGGCCTCCCGCTCAGGGCTTCGCTTGAGCACCAGCAGCATATGATCCATGGGCAGATCGGAAGGCGCGGGCCCCTGGTCGAATTCCGGTCGTGCCAGGGGATGCCGGGTCCCGTGCAACGTGGTGAAAATCGTATCGTTCAGCGGTTGATTACTACGGGCCTCGGCGGCGGAAGACTGAGGACGCGCCTGCAGCGTCAACGCCTGGAACAGGGTCAAAGAGGCCAAAAAGCCGAGAAGCCTAAAGAGAGCTGGGCGCATTGCGTCACCTGCAGGCAAGCGGGTTGGGATCTCCCGCTACGACTCGATTCCTGCGGGATGCGCTACCAACATGCGGTCGCTAATGCTACGGCAAATATAATCTTCCTGGCAATATTAATGTTCCGCAAATCCGCGCGAATACGCGACGTTCCTGGGAATGATTCAGGGCCCCTGATCCGTTGCTAGCTTCGAGCAGCGCGCGGCTGCGCTGCCGCAAGGCAGGATGCAATGGCCGAAGCAGGAACTCAAATGCTTGGATGGAGCCTTCGCGGAGTACGAGCGATGAGAAGTAACTTGCGCCTTCCGATCCGCAGACCGTTCGGATGCCAAGGATGCGAGTAGGGCGTCTTGTGACCTTGGATTTTGGGGCGTGAAACATCGCCCGAACAAATTCAGCCAGGCATGCGCCTGGTACAGCAACGGCGGAGAGTCGAACTGCAGACCTACCCCGCGCTAAACCTTCCGTTGCCAAAACCCAGCCCACATGGTGTATGCTCCGCGCACGTGACTGCCGGGCTATACGCACAATTTAGACGGGTCGAGCGACGGATTCATCCCGCACACCAAGCCCTTCAATGGAGGAAGCCATGCATCGGATCACTAGGAAAATGATCGCGCTCGCCGCGCTGTCAACAGTCGCATTTGCCGCCGCGACACTTCGCGCGCAGCAGGCCGCGCCGGATCTGATTTTATCCAACGGGAAGATCATTACAGTCGATCAGCGGTTTACCATCGCGCAGGCGGTGGCTATTCGCGGCGAGCGCGTCGTCGCGGTGGGCAGCAATCAGGAAATCGGGGCACTCGCTGGCCCCAGCACTAGGAAAATCGATCTCAAGGGAAAATCGGTCATTCCCGGGCTGATCGATAACCACATGCACCTGTTGCGTGCGGGAACCACGTGGACGCGGGAGCTGCGACTCGATGGCATCGAGTCGCGCAAGCAGGCGCTCGAGATGCTGAGCGCGCGGACGAAAGCGGTGGGGCCCGGCGAGTGGGTGTATACCATCGGCGGATGGGCCCACCAGCAGTTCGCGGACGATCCGAAACCCTTCACGCGAGAGGAACTGGATAAGGTCGCTCCGAATAACCCTGTGGCTCTGCAAGAATCTTACTACCAGACTTTTCTCAACACGCGCGGCATGCAGGCGCTGGGAATTAACGACAAAATGCCCGACCCCGCCGACCTGTTGAAAGGATCGATCAAGCGCGATGCCGCCGGAAATCCTACGGGTCTGGTCGGAAGCGACATGCCCGCGGTGCGCCCAATCGTGGCCAAACTGCCGAAAGTTCCAGCCGATCAGGTCGAGGCCAGCAGCCTGGCGCTGATCAAGGACATGAACCGCGCGGGACTCACTTCGTTCGGAGTTCCAGGGTGCGACCCCGATTTGCTGTCGATGTATCGCAAGTGGGAAAGTCAGAATCAGCTTAACGTCCGTGTATATTGCATCGATGGCGTGGGCGGCGGCAGTCCCGAGCAAGTAGACAAGAACCTGCCGCAGATCAGCAAGATCAAGCTGTTTCAGGGCGACGAATATATCGATCAGATTTTTTTTGGGGAAGGCGTCTACGGGCCGCTCAGCGATCCGATGTTCCTATTGAAATCCAATCCCAAGCCGGAGGACCTAATGCAATGGCGCCGGATTGCGATGGAGGTCGCCAAGTCCGGCCTTCCTTTGCATGTCCACGTGTCCCTGACGAACACGATTGACGCGTTCCTCGATCAGGTCGAGGCGATCAACAAGGAATATCCCATCCACAACCTGCGCTGGGTGTTCGCGCACGTTACACAGCTCAATGAAGCGGAGCTCGACCGCATGAAAAAACTGAACATGTACGCCGCCGTGCATCCGTGGACGGTCATCAACGGAGGAATTTTTCACGAAATTTACGGCGACCAGGCTTTCGACATGCCGAATCTGAAGACGATCCAGGACAGCGGAATCGTCTGGGGATTCGGAAGCGACGGCAGCGCGGCCAACCAGTACCGTCCCTTTTTCACGCTCGGATTCGCGGTGACCGGGAAAATGGTAGGAGGCTTGAAGGTCATTCGAGGGACGATCAGCCGCGAGGACGCTTTGATCGCCTACACTCGCAATAACGCCTTCCTGGTTTTTCAGGAAGATAATCTGGGTTCGATCCAGCCCGGCAAGCTGGCCGATTTGCTGGTGCTGGACCGCGATTACCTGACCGTTCCCGCGGATCAGATCAAGGAAATCAAGCCGGTGATCACCATGGTGGGAGGAAGAATCGTTTATGATGCCGGCGCGCAAACTGCATCGTCGACGAAATGAACGCGTGATTATTTGTGGTAAGAGCAGATGAAAAAAAACGCCGCGGGCCACGATGTGCCCGCGGCGTTTTCATTGAAACCAGGACATAACAAGCTCACCTAGCCGGCGCAGACGGAGGAGTAGGCGGAGGCGCAGGCTTCGATTGCGGCTTCACGAACTTGCTATCGTCGATCGGCACATTATCGTCAACTTTTTCCACGCGAATCGTCGTGCGGGAGACCACAGCGCTAAGCGGATTCGCGGGGATGGAACGGATCAGGAATGGAAATTTGACGCCGCTGCTGGTGTCGCGGTAATCATCGTATTCCACTTCGTAAGGACTGGCGCCCACCACGTTCGGCAAGGTCGTGATTTTTTTCACCAGGAGCCCACTCTGCGTATCAAAGTACAGAGTCTCGGGCGACTCACCGGCCGGTGTGCCGACGACCACGTAGGCATCGCGGTTGTTCACCTTCTCTACGGCGCGAACTTCCAGCTTTTCGTACTCCCCCTTCAGCTCCAAAGGTTCATAGAAATTCGCGTTGCGTTTGGCGCGCGGCTGCTCGGCCGGCGAAAGCGGGTTGACCTCGCCTCTTGCGTTCTGCGTCCACGCGACGGCGCCATCAAATCCATCTTGGATCGTGGCTTTGTCCGTGGATGCCACGCTAAGCCTCAGATTCGGCGCCTTCAGATAGATCTGGCCTCGCGCCGGGACTTCTGAAGTGCCTCCGGGGCCGGCGGGGATGGTGCGCGCCGCGGTAATCACCCGGCTGGTGACTTTGCGGAGGGCCTGCTCGCCGCCCAGCGCCTGGATATAATTGTCAAAAATTTGATCCGCAGGCGGAAAGTTCGGCTTGGCGGGATGCCATTCCGGATCGTATTTCGGAAACGTCACGCTGGTCGGCGGTAGGGGCAAGGTGCTGACGGGGTCCGGGCTGCCGTGATGGCAGGTGTAGCAGGTCACCATCTGCTTTCCCTCAAAGTTATTCTTATTGAGAGCGAGCATCATGGTCATCATCTTGCGCGCGGTCTTCTTTTGCGGCACATCGTCTTTTTCCCACTTGTCCACGACGTGGCAATAGCCGCAGGTCACGCCGAGGTCGCCCTCGATCAGGTGCATGGCCGGAACCAGCTGATTGGCCGGCAACGTTTTGAGAACCAGAATATTTTTGAATTGCTGCTTGGCGGTCTTCACTTTTGGAGCGGCAGGTAGTTGCGCGCCTGCGCCAAACGCAAATGCGAAAGCAAACCCTAGGACCGCAACGGACGTTCGCACAAAATGACGAGCATTACCCATGGACGATTCCTCTCCTGTGAATTCGGGGGCGCTGACCAGTCTCGTGGCGGGCAGCATACGTGTTCAATTCACTGATTTCAACGTGAATCGTTGTTGCGTAGTGGGCCAACTTATACTGAAACATGCCCTCTCCGTCCCGAAATGCGCGGGACGGAGAGGGCTCTACAAAACCCGAAGGCGCTGTTGCCGTTGGTTTTGCAGAGGCCGTTCACGGTGAGCGTTCACGGTGAACCGCCCGTTCTTCTGGCATCTTTTCTCGCATTATCCGGGATACAAACTGATCCGTTCACCGGTGCTTGGTTATCTTGACACCTCTCCAGTCACGGTGTAATTTGCAACCCAGTGAGGGTGTGCAAGTGGACCGCCTGCGGCGATTTTCCCCGGTACGTGGAATATTGTGGCGACTGCTGTTGGTGCTTTTGAGCGTTTCAAGCGCGGCACACGCACACCACGGCGTAGCCGCGTACGATTACTCCAAGACCATCGTCGCCAAGAACGTGACCGTAACCCAATGGGATTGGGTCAATCCCCATTGCAAAATTCATTTCGACGTCACCGATGACCGGCACAACGTCCAGCACTGGAGCGTGGAAATGCACCCGCCCGAAGCCCTGCTGGAACACGGCTGGACCCGCCAGTCCCTGCATCAAGGCGACGTGATTTCCCTTACGTTCCGGCCGGCCAAGGATTTCTCCAAGGCCGGACTCCTGGTTGACGTGACGCTTCCGAACGGTTTCCAGCTTGTGCAGAACCTGCTCCTGCTCCCCGTGGGCAAAACATTTTCGATGAACGAATGGGCCAACTTTATTGCCCGGAAGTGAACTCAAACACGAGATTCCCTGCCGCTGGGAGCAACACTCAGGACGCATCCAGGCGGGTAATCGAACGGCTATTTTTTTCCGGGTGTGGTGGTAGGCTTTTCGACCGATTCGTTGAATTCGTTATTCTCGCGGACCGAGCAAGGCCAAACTTCCCGGGCAAAATCTTTTGCGCTGGCTACGGTTCGCGTCGGGTAGCTCCAGGAAACGGTATAGGCGCCTGGGTCGTCAATCGTGATGCCCAATTCCAATTTGTCCTGGCTTAGCCGCCGGAAACGCTCGATCACGTGGAGCTTTTCCGAGTGCGGGCGGCCGATGGAATCCAGCCACGTTTTATCATTGAACCCGATTGAGTCCACAACGAACGTATCCTTGCCCTCATACCAGCCGATCGACTCGCCCATGTAGGAGGGATCGGGATCGTCCGAATGCTTGCGATTGAGCCACACCACGCGCCACACAACCCCGTACTCGTACAAGATGTAGACCGCTTCCGGAGTCTGCACAAATTTGAATTTGGAAGGGCTGTTGTAGATCCGCGGGACTCCGTACAGTTCGCAATACAGGATATTAGGGTCCGTGGAACTGTCGAAGGTCGCGCGGGGCCCGCTGGGCGGCCTCTCCGCAAGCAGTTTCTTCATGGCCCAGGGTTGATAGGGCACGCCATCCGCCGGCGTACCGGCGTCCTGCATGGTCCCTTTGGGACTCATCATGTACGGCCCCTTTGGCTGTTCTGCACCCGCAGCCGGAACCGATCCTCCGAGATTTCCCCAGACTCCCGAAAGGTCCACATGATCGGTGCCCTGATTTTTGGCGGTTCCCTGAGGCAACGCGGATTGAGCGGACAGGCCTTGCGACAATGCCAGCGCAACGAGTAACACACCGATGGACACCCCAAAGCGGTCTCGCATCTTGAGACTCCTCCCGGCGTTCATGCGCGATTCTCGAGCTCTTGTCCGTTCTCCAGCACCACCTTGATCAAGATCCCGCGGGGCGCGCCGTTTTTCGCGCCGTGAATATGCACCGTCACGTGATCGCCGGCGTTCAGCGAGTGCCGCGTCCAGCCGATTTCAACGAGCCGGCTCGGGGGGCCGCACTCGACCACCCATTCCTGCGTGACGCCGCTGGCGTCGGCAACGCTCAAGGAAATTCGCCCATGCGGATTGGTCCACTCAAACTGCGTGATGGTTCCCTTCACAACGGTGTCCTTATCCATGTCATAGCCCGCCGCTCCGTGGTGCGCGACCGCAGGGCTGGAAACCAGAAGCAGGGCGCCCGCCAGCAGGAAAGCAGCGAAAAATCCGTTGCGCATGTGGGACCTCATTCCGAAAAGTTGAAAATTGATGAAAGCGTTTCTAGCCCGAAAATTTTTCAGATTCTATAGCACACGCTTCCACCGGGATCAAACGAAAATTGCGTTGCCAACGTCGTGTTGGTTTCCGGCCTGGTAGCCATTGCCGATCCCGGCGTTCGACGTGCTGAGCTCGAATTTTTCCATCCCTGCGGAATCTCACGGGAAATTTCAGGCGCAGGCGCGGAACCCGCGGGTTCCCGCCCTTCGCAATGGATTTTTGAATTCACCGCCAGCATTCCATCACCGCCCGAGCCTGGAATCATCACTTTCTCCTTGACAACTATGTGACCCTGTGTTTTTATCCCCGCCAGATTGGGCCATCCACCGAAACACAAAATTTGAACTGAGCAGCCTTTTTGGGGGGGGACTATGTTGAGTACACCCGCTCTTCGGCACACCGTTTTGCGCGCGTTTGTTTTTGCGGCAATTGCCCTGTTTGCAGTTTCTACGTTTCATGTCCAAGCACAGACAGTTACCGGAACGATCAGTGGGACCGTGCTGGATCCTTCCGGCGCCGTGGTTCCCAATGCGGAAATCTCGGTTACGAACCAGGACACGGGCGTCGTACGCACAACCACAGGCACTTCGGACGGCTTATACAGCGTTCCTTCACTTCTGCCCGGCCGGTATAGTGTCCAGGTGAAAGCCGAAGGCTTCAATGTGGCCCAAGTGCAGAATGTCGTTGTGAACGTCGGAACCGAGACCCGCGCCGACCTGCACCTGGAAGTCGGCACCACGAGCCAAGCCATCACCGTGTCCGAATCGATTCCAACGGTTGAGACGACCAGCACGGACGTCTCCCAGGTCATGAGTCAGGATCTGATCAAGATCATTCCCCTGAACGCCCGCGATTTGCAGCAACTGTCGGTTATCCAGCCCGGCGTTCAACAGACTTTTACAAGTTCCTTCGGAAAGCAAGTCTCCGTGGGCGGCGACCGCGTTGCAAACAACCGCTTCCTGCAGGAAGGAATCGACCTGACCTGGACGTTCCGCACTTCCCCGGTCAGCCTGGCCAGCAACATCCTGATGGGCGCCGACGCGGTGAAGGAGTTTAAAGTCATCAGCGAAAATCCGCCGGTGGAATACGGCGAACTGTCGGGCGGGATCACCAGCACGACGTTCAAGTCCGGAACAAATACCTTCCACGGGACGCTGTTTGAGTATTACCGCAACAGCGCTTTCGATGCGCGCAACTTCTTCGACGGCCCGACCATTCCTCCGCTTCACCGGCACCAGTATGGGGGCCAAATCGGTGGACCGATCATAAAAGATAAGACGTTCTTTTTCGCGGACTATGAATCGCTGCGCTCGGACGCGGCTGCCTCATTTGTCGCGGCTGTTCCCAGCCTCGCGGGCAGGAACTCGGCTGTCCCCATCATCCAGCAGATCTTTTTCGGAGCGACTGCGGCCGGACCGGTTGGAACGAACACTCCTCTTTTGCCAGCATGTAACGATGGAAACTACGCGACAGCGGGCGCGGGTGCTACCTGCAATTTCAACAGCACTCCGAACCAAGCCGTTCGTGAGAATTACGGCGTGATCAAGGTGGACCACAGTTTCGGCGCCAAGGACTCCCTGTCGGGAAGTTACAACATCGACCAGTCCACCGAATTCGAGCCGACGCAGCTGGCGATTACGGCGGATGACGTGTACATGCGGCGCCAGGTCTTTTCGCTGCAGGAAACCCACATTTTTTCTCCCAGTATCGTCAACACATTCCGTGGCGGCGTCCAGCGCATCAACTATGCTGGAAACCTGGACATCTACACATCCGCTCCGATCGATCCGCGACTCTATGTGAACGCGAATCCAGCAATCGTTCACCAGAGTCCTTTCCCGCAAATTCCCGCGATCACTATCCCTGGGGTAACGAATATTGGCGCCCCCGCGTTGGGTTTCAATTACGTTCCTCGCTACATTGGCTATACGTCGATGAACTTCAGCGATGACGTGAACATCGTGCACGGAAAGCATGCGTTTCAGATCGGTGCCCAGGTCAAGAGGTGGTACGACAATATTGAGAACTACATGTCCACTCCTCGCGGGGCGATCGGCTTCGGCAGTTTGGGCGCGTTTCTGTCAAACTCACCGGCGGCGAGCTTTGCGTGGTGGGTTCAGAACTATACGGATCCCGTCAACGGCCAGACTTACAATTCAACATTCGCGCGCGGCATGCGCCTGATGTCGTACGGCGTCTATGCCGAGGACACGTACAAGATGAAGCCCAATCTGACCGTTACCTACGGCTTGCGTTGGGAATACGCTACTTCACCCTCCGAAGAGGCCAACCGCATTTCGAATCTCTACGGTGCCGGTTGCACGGCTTACAATTGCGCTACGCCCACAGTGGGAGCGCCTTGGTACCATCCTCCTAAGAACAATTTTGCGCCACGGGTTGGCATTAACTGGGATCCGTTTGGGAAGGGCAAGACGAGCGTTCGCGCCGGAGCCGGCGTCTTCTTTGCCGAAATGGAAGACGACTATTGGTACCCGTCCCTGGCCTCGCAGCCTCCGTTTACCGTGGCAGTCTCGCTGCCTGGCGCGATTACCTTCCCGTTTAACAACCAGCCAGGCACTACGTTCAGCAACACGGCATGCACGGCGAACTGTTCCAACACGGCTCTCAATAATTTCCTCGCCGCCCCCACGGGTGGCCTCTTCTCTCATGAAACCTATGGTGGCGCGGAGTTTCCGTACTTCAAGACTCCAACCAAGTACGCCTACAACCTCACGGTCCAACAGGAATTGCCTGGAAAATTGACGTTCCTGGTCGCGTACGTGGGGTCGCAGGGGCGCCATCAGGGCAGGACATTCTCCTACCAGGATTTCAACCAGACCACGATCGAAACACCAGGCCAGCTGCCAATGGTGAATGGAGTTCCGATTCCGGGTGCAGTCATAAATCCAAACTGCACTTCGGCTGGCGCGATCACGTGCTACTACTGGGCAGGCTCGCTTAACGGGGCAAATCCAAACATCGGTGGCCAGAACGTGAATTTGCTTGCGAATCCCAGTGTTGTTGCTACTCCTTCGGGTCCTGTTAATCTCTCGCCATACGCAACAAATTGCATCCTTCCAGGAGTGCCTACGCAGAAAACTGGACCGTGCTATAACAACCCCTATTGGGCCAATAGCATTACCGGAAACATTACAGACGGTAATTCCTACTACAACGCCTTGCAGGTGGTGTTGCAGCGCCCTGTTTCACCGGGTCTGTTTGCACGATTCAACTACACGTTCGCGGAATGTATAGCGGATTCCGGCGATAACCTCCCCGGCCAGTATACAAATGGCGGATCCGCCGCATTCCCGCTCATTACCCAACATGGAGCGGGCCGTGGACGTTGCTCCTACCTTTCCACGCAATCAGCAAACTTTACCCTCACCTACGAAACGCACTGGGGGAATAACCTGAGTTCTCGTCCGCTCAAGACCGCCGTGACCGGTTGGCAGCTCAGCAGCCAAACCCTGGTCTCCTCGGGAATTCCGTTCACGGTTACGTCCGGTACCGATAATGCGCGGTACGTTGCTAACGCGGGACCAAATGGAGCACCGGGGGGAGACCGTCCAGATTGGGCCGCTCCAAATGCCAACTGCCCGGATCCGTCCCCGCGTGGCGCTGTTGGGCTGCATAACTTCAACGGGAGCTTCGTGGATATCAACACGGCCTGCTTCGCGATTCCTGTGCCAGGTTACCTCGGAAATGTTGGCCCACTGGTCTTCCGAGGACCGAGCACCATCAATACGGACTTGAGCCTGCGGAAGACGATACCTGTTACCGAAGGCAAGACCCTCACATTCTCGGCGGACATGTTTAACGCTTTCAACCGGGCTAACTTCTCCGTGCCGACCTCCTTGAATGTCTTTGGCACTACGGGTAGCCGCGTCGGGAACTTCGGCGCGATCAATTTCAACAACCCCTATGCCACGGTCACCACGTCGCGCCAATTCCAGATCAGCGGCCGGTTCGCGTTTTAATCCGGCTGCAGGCTGTAGACTCCCCGGCTACGCCTCACCTCCCGAACGGGAGGTGAGGCGTGGCTTGGTCGTTCCGCTCCGTTCACCTCGCGAGTTTTGTCAATTCATTCTGAATTTTGCCTGGTCGGCAAGATTTCCAGACTGTGGGGACGACCAAAGGAATCGTTGCTAGCCATCTCCTAAATTTCCTCTCACGCTGGAAGCAAGAACCTTTAATCAATAAATTATGCAAACTTCGTGCACGCCGAAGCTTCCCGGCGCTGAAAGCGCCGGCTGTGACTAGCCGGGGCAACGCCCCGGGATTGGTCTATCGTTAACGGTGCGCCCTGAAAGGACGCGGGGGCCCTCCGCCCTTTCAGGGCGGACATCGGGATTTGGCACGATACCCGGGGCGTTGCCCCGGGCTAGTCACCCTCGCGCCGATGGCGCAATATATTTTGTAGCGTTTTAAAGGGAAAAACTGCGGGCGAACGATTTTTGGGATGACCCCAGTGATTTTATGCCAACTCGGCATGCTGCGGAACAAACCAAAAAGAGACGCGCTTTTCGCCGAGGAATCCCCCTTCTTTTGACTTTGCAACCAAGAGAGATTCCTCGACGAAAAGCGCGCCTCGGAATTACGAAGAGAGTGGGTATTTTCCCGCAGGCTTTCAAACCACAAGGGGAAAAACTGGACACAAGGTGCACACCAAGGGCATTCACTCAAAAATTTTCGCACTATCACCCACGATTGAAGATGGAAAAGGGCTTCGTCGCGGACCCATTTCCGGATCCAAACGAAGCCCCATCATACCAATCCCGCGCACTCTGCAACGCAGCGGTAAGCGCCTCGATCAATGCGTAGTAGGCGACGCCGGCTTTGGAACTTTCGTTGGGTCTGTGAACGCGGGCGCACCCAGGTTTTCGTAGAAATGCTGCTCGTCCTGGATGGTGCAGACCCAGGCATAAAAAGAACCCGTAGTGGATATTTTGTAATACCTGTGTGTGGTCCAGGGTTTGGTGTACGCCCCCGGATCGTCAATGGTGATTTCCAGTTCCATACTGTCCGCATCGATGCGCTTGTAGCGCTCGACGGTGTGAAGCTTTTCAGTGGTGGGGTGGCCCATTTGATCCAGCCAGGTCTTCCCGTTGAACCCATTGGTGTCCACGACCAGCGTATCGCCGTTTTCATACCAGCCAACGGAATCGCCCCACCAGGTGGAGTCGGCATCGTCCGGATGCTTCCGGTTCATGAATACCGGGCGCCAGAATGGCCCGAATTCATAAAGGATGTAGACGATGTTCGGAGTTTGCAGGATGTAGGATTTGGCCGGCCACATGAGAATCTTGCCGACGCCGGGAGGGTCGCAAAATTTCACCTGAGGGTCGGTAGTCTTGGCGTAGTCGCCTCCCGGGGCTGTGCTGGAAACCTCGGACATGGTTTTTTCCAGGGACCAGGGCTGGTAGGCGATGTCCGGCTCCTTGCCCTTCATATGGCCGCCAGGATCGGCGGCACTGAGGCTCTGGCCGATTCCGCCACGCTTGGGATCCGCGACCCAGTCGCCGGATAGATCCGGAATTTTGGCAGACTTCATCTGGCCTTGGGCCATGACCGTTCCTGGTGCCGCAGGAGCTTGTGCGTGCAGAACCGCCGGAAGGAACGCCGCGGCCATCCATGCAATCACGGATAACGTGAAGCGAGTACGCATCTTCATACGCATCCTCGGGAATCCTCCTAATGGATTTCGCCCCGCATTCAGGTTGCCGATTTGAGCCTGCAAATTGCCTTGATGGTTCGACCAACGGTCCAGGAGATACAGGACCAAGTTACTTACCGTAGGGAGCGTTGCTGTTGGGAGCGCTGCCGCTGGGGCCGCCTCGCGCCACAAGCTCCTTGCCATCCGCCATGACAACCTTCTGAAGAATTGACGTCGTCGCGCCGTTCTTGGCGGCAAAGCAATAGACCGTGACCTGATCCCCCGGATTCAGGGACCTGCGGACCCAGCCGTGTTCCAGCATCACCGCGGGAGGTTCGGTCTCGGCAACCCAATGCGCCACATTTCCCTTATCATCTTTGACATCGAAATAGATCTGGCTGTGCGGATTGGTCCACTCGAAGTTGGTGATCGTGCCCTTGAGGGTTACTACTTTATCCATGTCGTACCCGGCGGCCCCGTGATGGGCGAGCATGGGTTGTGACAGCAATAAACACATCACCGCAGCCATGACTATCCCTGCGGACATCTTCCTCTGCATGGGTTTCCTCCCGATTGGACGTTGGGCCTGAGAGCTTGTGCGTATTGTAGCGCAATGCAATGTCAAGGGCAAAGCAAACGAAACACTTGTCGTCCCGCGCGTATTCGCCCCTGGAAATGCGGACCGGCAACCAGATATGCGTGCAGCCCGCGATCCATCCTTGATTAAATCGCAGACTTAATTTAGCGACCGGGGTCCGCCGCCCCGCCTCCTGGCGACCCGCCAGCAGGCGCAGCCGTTCTATTTCCAGCCGCTGGTCGCCTTGCCCAGAGATGATTCCGGGCCCAGTTCGGTCAACTCGATCCGTCCACCGGGAGCGGTTACGCTGGCGATCGTCCATTGATTTCCAACGACGCGGGGATCACCCACGGTTACGCCGCGCTCCTTCAACGCGCTCGCGGCGGCGCCGGCGCTGTCCACGTTCACCCCGAAATGCGTGAAACCGGCAGGGCGATTGGCATTGGACGGCGCCAGTTCCAGAAACGTATCGCGGCTCACCTGGACAAACACCAGCGTCGTCTCCCCTTTGTCATTGCGAATTCGGTCGACTTCGCGAAATCCCATCTTCTGTTCATAGAACGCAACGGAGTCGTCGAAATTGTCCACGCTGATCCCGATGTGATTCACCCCGTTGATTCCGGTAACCTTGTTTCCCTGTGATTTCGTCGTCACGGCCACTCCCAGGGCAAGCCCCAGGACGAAAATAACCGCAGTGCGCATAGCGAAAGCTCCTTATCGAATTTGCGATTTGGAATTTCAGGTACGGGGCCGCAAACTTGTAACAATATTTTCACCGGGAAGAATTACGGCGCGCGTCCAGGCTC
Source organism: Terriglobia bacterium (assembly GCA_020073485.1). Taxonomy (GTDB): domain Bacteria; phylum Acidobacteriota; class Terriglobia; order Acidiferrales; family UBA7541; genus Palsa-360. Next base: position 103,689 of record JAIQFB010000015.1, read on the forward strand.
CAGGGGCCGGGGCCAAACTGGCTGATCATAAGGGCGCCGCCGACGATGGCAAGATTCCGGATGAACATGCCCATCTGCAGTTGGGCCATCATCGCGTCATTTGCGGCCCAGAATTGGTGCATGGTCAGAGTTACAGGCACCAGGAACAAGACCAAAAGCCACGCGCCCAGTTTCGCTCGATAGCCCAGCAGAACGCTGATTGAGCCGATCAACGCCAACAAGCCCGTGGCCGGAACCACCAGTTTGGCCATGGGCACGCCTGCAGCCATGGCGTATTTCAAGTCCACGGGCCCAAAGTGAGCCGGCACAGAGACGAAAAAAACCACGGTGATCAGTAGCCTGCCCAGAAGACTGAACAGAGCCATGGCCGTGGTCCCGGAACCGGACTGACTTGCGGAGGAGCCCTGTACATTGGCCTCTGAATTTGACATGCAATGACTCCCGGAATCGTCGATTGGAGACCTATGCTGGGCGCATAATACGCTTCTCCCGGCATCGACACAAGCAAACTTGGGGCTGCGCGGGCAGGCCGCGCCGTGGAAATATTCAGTCAGTCCGAGAGGGGAAATCGGGGAGGCTTACCGCGGTCTAATTGTTCTGATCACGCAAAGGGCAGAGTCTAGCGAGTCTGGGGCTGCGGGCGGCTTATCGTACTCAACTGGCGGTCTGGGCCACATTGCAATAGTCCCTGCCAGCTCAACCAGTCACCAGAGCCTGCTCGTTTGGGCCTGCTCTGGTGGCAAATTCGGTGTGTCCAGGGCGCCGAGGCACACGATGCATAGGCGCGGCCTAAGGCAGGAGTCGGGCTAAAACTGCCAAGAAGGCTATTGCTGCTTTGAGCAGCATCTCGAGATAAATCATATAGCGCCGTTAGGTATACGCTAAAGTAAACACATCCAACGAATGGTGATTCAATTTAGCATTGAAAATCTACGTGACGAATGAATTGAGAAGTTCCATGGTGGCGCGGTGGAAATAGCGAGTCGCTGTTCTAAGCCGGGATGTGATCAGTGTTCCAGTACAGTCTTCGACCTGCGTCAGATGTGTCTCGACCACTTTATCGCCACCTGCTACGAGAACCTTGAAACAGTGAGTAAGAGCAGGCACGCCTGGTCTGTTGACGGATTCGCGAGGGAATCTGCGAGCCACATTATCCAAGAGTGCACCCAAAGAGCGGGTGAGCTCCTTCAACAGAGGTTTGAATTCTCGAACCTGGAGCGTGCTCGACTCTTGGACATTATTCTATGGGCCACCGAGTTGGGCCAACAAGTCCGACGCAGCCCGCGAAGTACAATGACCATCTCCATCAGGTTGATTTCGGATACACCGGGCCGCTGCTGGGAGGAAGAAACCCACACGCTAGATATGAGTAGCCGGGGCGCGCGAATGAAGTGTCAACACGAGGTCCAAAATGGCGGCATTCTTAAAGTCGTTCGAATCGACACAGGGCAACAGATGGAAGCACGAGTTGTGTGGCAGCGCCGAACAGCACCTGAAACTCAGGAGATCGGGATCGAATTCATCAATTGCGGAGATACCATTGAACAATGATTCAAAAACACAAGTGAGCTTCTATGCGTTCCCAATCCGAGTTGAGAAGCTACAATCCACAAATGTCAGATAATTCCAAAAAGCAAGACCATCAGTCCAGAAGCTCTGAACGTCGCACAAATCCGCGTTATCGATTATCACCATCTCCCGAAGTTGAGATTCTAGGTGGCAGACCTGTCAAGGCCCGCCTCCGTGACTTAAGTCGTGGAGGTTGCTACATAGAGACCGACTGCGAACTTCCTCTGGAGACTGAGGTAACAATAACACTGAAGAAGAGCGGCGATCATGTAATGGCGCGGGCGCGAGTTGTACGGGCAGCCCCTCACGAGGGCTTGGCCCTGGCGTTTACGTCCATGAAGGGAGAGGACTTTCAAATCCTGGATCAGTGGCTGTCAGGATTTGTCGTGACATCATGGGTTGTGTCGAATCGCAGAAGGACGCAACGAGTGGCCATGGATATTGAGGTGAGGGTATCGGGATATAATGCCGAAGGAGCACGCTTTACAGAAGATACCCATACAATTGAGATCAGTGGTTTCGGCGGCTTGGTGATCATTCGGACCCCAGTCAATAGGGGACAAAGGCTCGTCCTCTCCAACCTACGGACTAAGGTGATGGTGGAATGCATGGTTGCGTATCGTGAAGCAAAGGGTGCTGCATGGCAGGTGGGACTCGCGTTCACCGTACCGAGTCAACCGTTCTGGCCGATAGACTTTCCGCCCGCCGACTGGTCTCCGCGCCTCTCGGACGCAACACAATTCGGTTCATAGCCTTCACGGTACCGGGCGACTTTGCGTGACGGCGCCCACCTGGTCTTCTAGATGACAGTCGAACCCCAACCATATATCGTTCTGTATTCTTCCCCGTATTAAAAATCTGACTTCATTTGACTCCGATTTGTTCTAGAAGTGGGCGGCAACGCCATCAAAGTACGAGACTTTTGGGTTGGGGTACAATTTGGTTTCCATCGCCTACTCCAGTTTCAAAGGGCCTTCCGCGGCTGGCCCACCCCCCGTATTGTCCAGCAGATTCTGAACCAAGCACTTATTGCTAATTTATGACTGGCTAGAAATGGGGTGGCTCGGGCAGGTCACAGGAACTGCCAGAGCGATTTATTTTTAAGGATGGGAGAGAATTGCGGTTTTGATTTTCATTGACGACGGATTGGCACATTTGAATTCCCTTTCATCGCCATTCCTCCCTGTCAGGTTTGATCAATTGCCCCCGGTGTCCATCTTACGAGTTGGCCCCTCCGCAGTCAGATGCTGATGCTGCGGATGCTTCAGGTGCTGGTCGAAGTAACCCATGAAGATGTCCCACGATTTTTGCTGAATCTCATCGGGCTTATAGGAGCCGTCTTTCTGCGGATAGATGAACACGTACCCATGAACGGGATGGTCGAACTCTTGCCAGGTCACATCCTTGCCCGCTTCTTTCATCCACTCATAGGTCAGTTTGAAAATGCCGTTCTGGTGATCGGTGTTGCGGCCAAAGATCAGGATGGGCATGTTGATGCGGCGAATTCGCTCCATAGCTTCGGGTTTGTTGGCATTTTTCCGCGCGATTTCGATGTCGTTGTATTGGATTTCGGTTCCTTCCCTCGGCGCCGTTGGGCCCGTATTCACAGTCAGGAATTCATGATCGGCGGGTTCGATTGCGATGCCTGCGCCCCAGGAAAACTCGGCGGATGCCTTCATGATCATTTCTCCGCTGTGACTTACACCCATCGATCCGATGGCGTCCTTGTCGATATACGGCACGGTCTGGAGATATCGGATGGTAGCGATCAAATCCTCGTGATCGAGTGTCGGGCCGGATTTCAACATGCGATGCTCGCCGCTGATGCTATCGGGAAGATTTTGCGGCGGTTTTGATTTCTCATATTCGTAGGGAATCTCGTTGCGGTAATTGATAGTGACGCAGACATAACCCCGGGCGATTATGCGGTCCTGCATTTGTGCGAGCCGCTCCATGGTCTGAATGACCTGCTTCATTCCTCCCCGGCCCTCGCCGGAGGCCATGGTGATGGCGGGGAATGGCCCATCGCCTTTTGGCTTGCGAATGGCAATGGGCACGTAGATCTCGTCGCGCGTCAGGACAAAGACCAGATCCGCCGGGATGGACGACCCTTTGACGGGTTGGTTGGCGATCACGTAACCATGAGTCGAGACCGATTCGGCTGGGGCCGCTCCACCCGGCAGCTGGGCCCAAGCGGGGCTGATGACTCGGGAACCCAGCAATGCCACGCAAAAAAAGCGAGCGACCCGGCGCACAGGACTGAAATCAAGGGCTTCATCGGAAACCTCCCACCGTTGCAGGACAACAAATTGGTGCACTTCGCATTCCGACCCAGGATTCTCGCGCGTCGGGTTGCTCACCCCACGGAAGGGCCGGACTTTCATCTGGCCCTTCTTATCTGACACCCTTAGTGGGTAAGTTTAGAATATCAATTTAAAGCCTAATTGGATTGATCGGGCCCCGCCGCTCCCCACCTGGGGATTGCCGATGGCCACGTCGGGCGAGAGTTTGGAAGCGCCGAAATTGCCGCCGCCTCCACCCGTGGGATTGTTGTTGGACTGCGTAACGTTGGGTCCGCTAGGCAGCGCGTATTGTGTCATGTTGAGGATGTTGAACATTTCGAAGCGGAACTGCCCGTTGAACCGCTCCGTGAACCGAATCTGTTTCGTCACGGACATGTCCCACAGCCTCAATCCGTTTCCACGGAAGAGGTTGCGTCCCATCGTTCCGAATGTTCCGAAAGCGGCAGGCAGCATCATCGCCCCATTCGACACGTAGCATCCATACTTCGTGAGGGAAGCAACGTTTGTGTAGCCCGGATACAAGGGCGTCGAAGCCGCATCCAAACCTTGAGCCTTCGCCAGGCAGTCCGCACTGCTGACCCCGGCAAAATACGGAACGGAACTGCTCTTTAAGCCGCTGAATGACGAAGGGTTTCCAAAGAAGTTCCACCGATCGGTGAACTCGCCAACCCCGCTGATGTCGTCGGTCGAGTCAACAACGTTCCACGGCAGCGCACTTTGCATGTTCATGACGGAATTGATTTTCCAGCCTTCCAGCATCTGTGCATAGCCCCTCTTCTCCGGCAGAGCATACGTCACAGAGGCCGTCATGCGCTGGCGGACATCGAAGGACGCACTCCCATAATCCACATTCGGATTGAAGGGGTTGGAGACAAGGTTCACATTCCAGTCACCTTGGTTCTGCTCGAAGGCATGCGACCACGTGTAGCCGATAAGGGCGGACACTCCATGCCAGGGCCGCTGGGTCAACGTGGCCTGTAATCCGTTATAGGCGCTCACATCCAGGTTCGTCACTTGGTTAATGTTGGACAGATACGGAAACTTGCTGAAGAACGGCCGGCTCAGGTTTTCGCACGTCGCATTAACAGTGAGAGGTGATGGGAGCGTTCCCGCGTGGCACGCTAAAGTTGCACCTGACCCCGTAGTCGAGGACCAACCGGAACCCAGCGCCGGCGCGTTGATGTCATCGATACCGACCAGTTTTGTGCCGTGATTTCCTATGTAGGCAACTTCCAGTGATAGATCGTTGGTGAAGGAGTGTTGCAAGCTCAGGTTCCATGCTGCGACGTATGGGCTGCGCAGGTTGGGATTCACGGCCAGAATTGGGCAGGGCTTATTGTTGGTCAAACTCGCGCTCAACGGCGAGTCGCAACGGAGCACACCGCTGCTCGGCAAGACCGGCCCGGCAACGGTCCAAGTGACTTGCGACGGGGTGAACACGGCCGCGCCCGTGGTGATATCGCCAGGGCCGACCACACCGTTCAGCAAAGCTCCGGTCGGAATCGTGTTCAGGCCGGTAGTGAGGGCCGTGGTGCCCTGCTGCGATACCAGCACGTTGAAACCTTCCATCACGTAGATTATGCTGCCTCCACCGCGCAGGACCCACTTTGAATCACCCCTCAAATCCCACGCGAAACCAATGCGCGGCGAAAAGTTATTCATATCCTGATGGTAAGGTTCGCTGATCTGCTTGCCTACCTGCACGAATCCCAAAGTCGGATCGAAGTTGGCCAACTGGTTGTTCGCATCTTTGATGGGCGTCACGGTCTCGTAGCGCAGGCCCAGATTCACCGTAAACCGTTGGGTAAGGCGCCAGTCATCCTGTGCATATCCGGCGTATCCCCAGTCGCTGATCTGCCGCTGCGGGCTCCCGAGCAATTCCTGCGCGGTATTCGTGGTACCGGAGAAGAAGCTAGATAGTGATGCAAACCTGAAGATTCCGCGCGATCCGCGCAACGTTGCTCCATTGTACTCCATATGCCGTATCTCGACCCCTAACTTAAACGAGTGCTTGCCATGGAGATAGGAGAGGGCATCGATGCCCTGAATGGTCATGTCAGGACCCTGGATCTTGGGAAAGTTGACGCAGCAACCCAAACTCGCGAATGAACCGATGGTGATCGAGGGGAACCCGCAAGCGCCGGTGCCCGTGTTGAGGTAGCTAAGATCCGGCTGTCCGATGTTCTGACAGTCACCGGGGTAAGTGGTCTGATTCACGCGATTCAGTCCCCAGCGGGCTTCGTTCACGATCGTGGAGTTCGGCATGTACGTCCAATGCACCCCGACAATCTGCACGCGGCTCTTCGTGTTGGTCTCCCAATAGGGATGGATGACGGCGCCCTGCGGCCCTAGTCCGGAGTACTGGCCGAAGAAGTACTCGCCGTTTATCGTGTGCTTGTCACTGGGATGGTAATCTACCTTGCCCAGCACGTTGTCCAGGGTCGAGTTGCCCGTCAGCAGCGGAGTCCCGTAGGAGGTGCTGGGCCCGTCCTGGAAAAGACCGGCGTTGCTTGGATCTTTGGCGCATGTCCCGAGGGACCCGCCATACGTCAGACCTGCCATCTTGAGGCTGAGATCCTTAGGGGCCGTCGTCGCGTTACATGCATCGAGCAAGCTCTGGGCCAAGGCTGTGGCTAGCGGAGCGCCATTGGCTAACAAACTCGTCCTGGTTGGCACAGTGGCAGTCCCGGGAGCGCCGATGGTATTGCGCTGCCCTTCGTAGCCGGCCAGGAAGAACAGCTTGTCTTTGCGAATGGGACCGCCGATCGTGCTGCCGAAATCCTCGATCGCTGTTTGCTGCTTGGGATTTGCTGGCGTGATGAAAGGGTTTTTCGCGTCCAGGGCATTTGTTCGGCCGAAAGCATAAGCGGTGCCGTGCAGATCATTGGTGCCTGACTTCAAGCCGACGTTGAGGATGCCCCCCGGTTTCCAGCCGTACTCCGCCTTGGGATTCTGCTGCGTATTGAACTCCTGGATGGCGTCAATCGGCAGGATTGAAGTCGCATCGCCAAAAACGGGCGCGGCATTTAGCACGCTCTGCGAGGAGAAGCTTTCGATCGTATCGATACCATCCAGGATATAAACGTTGTGCTCGGCGCGCATCCCGTTGGTGCTCTGGCTCCACTTTCCGCCGCCGGGGAAAATGTAGGTGCCGGGGCGCAGCTCCAAGAGCTTTTGGAAATTGCGGCCGTTAAGCGGCAGATCATTGATGGTCTGATTGCTGAGCGTGCCGCCCAGCGTGGAGCTGGTTGTGTTTACCAGGGGAACTTCTCCAGTGACCGTGACATTCTCGCTCGTGCTGCCGATCTCAAGCGAGAGATCGAGTCGAATGTCTTGACCGACCTGTACCTGAATATTTTGCCGCGTCAGCGATTTGAAACCTGCGGCTTCCACGCGAGTTTCATACATCCCGGGTTCTAGGTTTGGTGCGGCATATTCGCCGGCCGAGTCGGTGGAAAGGGTACGCGTGACGCCGCGATTGACGTCCCTGACGGTTACCGTTGCACCCGCCAGGGCGGCGCCACTTTGATCCGTAACGGTTCCGACGATTCGTCCCGTGTTGGTTTGGGAGAATAGCGGGGCGCACAGCAAGAGCATGCCAACGGCTAAACCAAGCAGCAGGCCTGCTTTTCTCAATCCAAGAGTCACACGTGCAATAGTTTTCATTGTAGCCACTCCCTTTAACAAGGTTTTCGATGCAGCACGACAACGGGACTCAAGGGCGCAAGAAATGGAAGCCACTTTCGAGAAGCACCATCCCAAGAGTTGCGCCTGTCCTCTATTGATTCGGTCACGATCTTGACCTCGAATACGATCGATATGTCGTTGTCTGTCGTTGTCTGAGGTCGACCGGGCATTACTTGATTGCTGTTTGATTACGTGTGTTCTGCACCGGTCGAACTAGGACATCCCCAAGTACATGTTTTAATTCTTGCCTTTGCAGGTTGTGCGTGCGGTGCGCTATGTCACACATTCGTGTGCCTTGGGTCACTGCGTCACTCGTACTGCATCCTGACACTGACAATGATTTGGTGCCTGCCGGGAGATTAGTTCGGACGCACTGCTGCAAGAATCGCCGCAGCAGATACGCATTTGGCGAGCCTGCCGAAATCGAACGAAGCGCTCGGAAAAGATAACGATAGCTCAATGCCAGTTGCGATTGCAGGAATCAAGCTGCCTGACGGCGGGTTGTTTTGAGAATCCGGCAATCCAGAAATCCTCATCCATGAGTACGGTGGAAGAAGCCTCCGAGGGTCCAGGAAAACAATGTTGTTTAAGTCAAAGGAGCGCACTATGAATCGTTTCGCTACGAAGACCTTCGTTTTGGGCATGGTCTGCGCGGGTATTCTGGCGCTGCCCGCAAGCAGG
>JAIQFB010000016.1 GCA_020073485.1 Terriglobia bacterium
GAGCTGCGCCAGCGCGGGCGCTCGCTGCTGCTCGTCGAGCAGCGCATCGACCTGGCGCTGCGCGTCTGCGACCGTCTGTACGTGCTCGCCGGCGGCGAGGTCGCGCTGGAGGAGTCGACGGCCGCCGTCGGCAGCAGCGACCGCGCGCTGATCGACGCGTACCTCGGCTGAGCGGAGAGGCTGCGCCGGGCGCGCGGGTAGGCTTCGCGGCGATGACGGCGATGAGCCTTGGATCGACGGTCGCCGGGCGGATGCCAGGCGCGCTTCGTGTACGCCGGCGCGGCCTCGCGATCGTCGCGGCGGCGTTGCTCGCCGCGGTCGCCGCGCCGCCGCTCGCATCCGCTTCGGCGAGCGCGGCGAGCGCTCCTCGCTGCGCGACCTCGCAACTTCGGCTCGTGCTCGTGCGCCAGAGCGGCGCCGTCGGCCGGCGCTTCTGGGAAATGGCGCTGCGCAACGCCGGCTCGACGACGTGCGCGCTGCGCGGCTATCCGGGCGTCGGGCTGCTCAACAGCCGCGGCCGCCTGCTCGGCGTACAGGTCAAGCGCGAAACCGGGCTGCCGGTCCGGCTCGTGACGGTCGCTCGCGGGCGCAGCGCGTACTTCACGTTCGCCTACGAGGACAGCGGCCCGTGCCTGCCGCGCTTCTTCTCGGCGTACGGCATCTCGGTCTATCCGCCGGGCTCGAAGACGCGCCTGCTGCGACGCTCGGCGCGCTTCGACATCTGCTCGGTCGCGGTCGGCGGCTCGCCGGCGGTCACGCCGGTCCGCGCGACGCTCGAACCGTAGGCGCTCGCGCCAGCCGACGCTTGTGACGCGTTGCGCATCGGCCGTCTTGAACCGCAGCGCTTGTAGTAGAACGGATCGCCGATTCCCGGCCTGCGCGGGCGGGTAACGGAACACGGTCGGTCGAACGGTCAGACTCGGAGCACGGACAGGAGGTCTCATGAGGAATCGATTCGCAACGTGCGCCCTCTCGTCGCTCGCGCTCGGCATCGGACTGCCGGCCGCCGCGTCCGGCGCCGCCGCCACGCAGGCGCTGCCGCAGAGCGTCTCGCCCGCGGCGACGCCGTCGAACCTCGTCAGCGCGACGCCTTCGACGACGCCGATCGAACTGGAAGTCGGCCTGCAGCTCAGCGACCAGGCCGGCGCCGAAGCGCTCGAGCGCTCGGTGTCGGAGCCGACGAGCGCCGGCTACCGCCACTACCTCACGCCCGCCCAGTGGGAGACTGCCGGGAGCGGAAACGCTGCCAAAATCGGGAAAACAAGCCGCCGCGGGAAAACGGTTCATCAAATCGCCCGAAAAATTGCGCCAGGAAAATCGCGCGGCGTGGCTGGCCATGACGGTCTACAGCCTTGTGCAGGAGAAATTGCGGCGGGAGCCGGTCGAGGATTTCCACATCGATTTTGAGGACGGCTATGGCAATCGTCCCGACGCGGAGGAAGACCACCACGCGAAATTGGCCGCCGAGGAAGTGGCGCGCGGATTCAAGGAAAATTCGCTCCCGCCTTTTATCGGCATCCGCATCAAGCCGTTTTCCGCGGAATTGTCCGCGCGCAGCATCCGCACGCTCGACCTGTTTTTGAGCGCGCTGTGCGAGGCGACGCGCGGGCGCCTTCCGCAAAATTTTGTAGTCACGCTGCCCAAAGTCACGATCCCGGAGCAGACCGCCGCGCTCGCGAAACTGCTGGAGGCGATGGAACCCGCCCTGGGCCTGGAAAAAGGCGCCCTGAAGTTCGAGATCATGATCGAAACGACGCAGGCCGTTCTCAACCATCGCGGGGAATCGGCGCTGCCTCGGTTGCTGGAAGCTTCCGCTGGGCGCTGCACCGCCGCCATCTTCGGAACGTACGATTACACCGCCAGCTGCAGCATCACTGCCGCGTACCAGACGATGAGCCATCCCGCATGCGATTTCGCCAAAAACATGATGCAGGTCGCATTCGCCGGCAGCGGCATCTGGCTTTCCGATGGTGCCACCAATATTCTTCCCGCTGCGCCACATCGCGCCGAAAAGGGCAGGCGTTTGACGGCCGCACAGAAAAAAGAAAATCGCGATGTCGTCCACCGCGCGTGGCGGCTTCAGTACGCCGACATCCAGCATTCGCTCGCGACCGCCTATTATCAGGGTTGGGACCTGCACCCGGCGCAGCTCCCCACGCGCTATGCCGCCGTGTTTTCCTTCTTCCTCGAGGGTCTCGATTCCGCCGCCGCACGCCTGAAGAATTTCGTCGAGAAGGCGGCCAAAGCCACGCTCGTGGGAGAAGTGTTCGACGACGCCGCCACCGGCCAAGGCCTGCTGAATTATTTCCTGCGCGCCATCAATTGCGGAGCGATCAGCGAAGGCGAAGCGGAGCGCTTGACAGGAGTGACTTCGGAAGAATTGCACATGGGCTCGTTCTTGAGAATCTTGAAAAACCGCACGAAGTGACATCCCTCAGGCCCCTTCGGCTAGAGGTTTTGGACACAAAATTACGCCGTCATTTCGAGTCCCGGTAGGGACCCGGATAAACTCCGCTAGGAATCCCTGTTGGATTGAAGCGCGGGAAAGGATGGATTCCTCGCTTCGCCCGGAATGACGCGAAAAGTAAGTTTCTCCGTGGCCTATATAGCCGTCAACTCCCGCGGTACGTGGAATATCCAAACGGGCTGATCAGCAGAGGCACGTGGTAATGCGCCTCAGGGCGGGCGATTTCAAAGACGATTGGAATTTCTGAATAAAAGGTTTCCGTGCGCTGGTCCTTAAAATAGCTTCCGGCATCGAAGAGCAATCGGTACCCGCCGGGTTGCAGCTTTTCGTCTCCCATCAGCGAGCCGCAGCGCCCATTTGCGTCCGTCACGCCGGAGCCGAGCGGTTTCCAATCCGTGCCGGACCGGAATTGCAGTTCGACTCGAAGCCCGGAAGCCGGCCGGCCGCGGGAAGTATCGAGAACATGCGTGGTGATTGCGCTCATGACGCCGCTTTTTCTCCGGCAAAAAGTTTTGTAATGCGCAGTTGCATGATCAATCTCTGTTGTTCCGCCGCGATGGGCAGCTCGCGCGCAGCGTCATTCTGCAGGCGCTGATCGAGAAGCGCAAGCATCTCCTCCGCCGTTTTTCCCGTCGCACAAACGATGAAAATGTAGCCGAATTTCTGGAAATACGCGAGGTTTCCGCGCGCCAGGCGCGCCTTCACATCTTCGTCGGCAGCTCGCGCGCCCGTTTGTTCGCCCTCTGACCATCGCCTGTGTGATTCCGATCCGCTGGCGGCTTTTCGCCCGATCTGCGGATGATGGCTGAAGGCTTCCAGGATGTCGGCGCGGTCCATCGTCTGCCAAGCTGCATCGGCGGCGGCGCAGAGCGCTTCGGCGCCGTCGAACGGGCGCTGGGCCGCGAGCTGTTTGGTCCAGCGCGTTGCGCCGCAACAATCGAGCAGGGCAGCTTCCGCTTTGGAAGAAGGCAGCGCATTGAATTCCGCAAGCGTCATCGTCAAGCGCGCCCCTTCGCCAACCGGCCGAACAGCCGCAGCCGCGTCACGCCGCCATCCGGATAGATATGAAAGCGTGCGTGCGTCGCCTCGCCTACGTCCAAAATCTCTTTCTCATAGATGTGCAGGGAATCGGCCTTCAATTTCGAGTTCGGCAAGATTTCTTTCCAGGGAAGAGCCGCGAGCGCATCCGGCTCGGTGACCTCGCGTGCGGCGCTGCAGACTTCGAGCGAACAGCTGTCCGGAAAGTTTCCTTTGAAGTAAGAAGTGTCGACTTCGACGCGGCGAATCGTGCCCGCCGCACCCAGGCGGATCACGCACCAATCGTGGCCGGGGCCGCGGCGGCGGCGCGTTTCCCATCCGTCGTGCATTCCGGTCGAGCGGCCCGGTTGAATTAAATTATTGCGCGAACCGAAGAACATATCGCTAGAAACAATCACCCAGCCGCCGTTTTCAATGGCGGCGAGGTCGATTTCACCGCCGGCGCGTTCCAATGCGGGCCAATCGGGAATGACCTCGCCGTGGACGCGCAGCCGCGCCACGCCGCCATCGGGATAAATTTTCAATCTCAAATGGGTGATTCGGCCGGAAGATGAAATCGGGAATCGATTCTGCGAGTCGCCCGCGAGGGACGATTTCGGCAGTAGCGTGCTCCACTTTGTTGAGGGATTCTCGAGTTGCTCGACGCTGGGCTCGCCATCCAGTGCGCACGATTCCAGTTCGCAAGATTCGGGATAGTTTCCCTTGAAATGCGCGGTATCCACAATCACGCCGTGAACCACGCCCGGCAGCCCCAATTTCACGATGCACCAGTCGTAGCCGGGAGTGCGCCGCCGCCGCGTTTCCCAGCCGTCCATCCATTTGCCAAGGTCGGTATACTTGTCCGTGATCCACACAGGCGCCGCCGCTTTCAGTAAATTTTCCTTTGGCGCGAAGAAATCGTCGTTGGCGGCGAGCACGCGCCCGCCCAGCCGCTCGGTGGCCAGATCGATGTAGTCGGTGAAATCCATCAGCGTTGGCCTCGCCGCAGCAGCGCGCCGCGCGGAGAGCCGAGAAACCGGCCCCGGTCATAGATCATCTCGCCTCCAAGGAAAGTCGTTTCCACCACGCCGCGCAGCGATTCGTTGAGGTACGGCGTCAGTTTGTGGCGGTGCTTGAGCATCCCTGATTTTACGGTGAAACTCTTTTCGGGATTCCACACCACGATATCGGCATCATAACCCGGCGCAATCGCACCTTTGCGATTGTCGAGTCCCGCGAGTTGTGCCGGCCCGTTGCACATCCAGCGCACCAGGTGCCGCAGCGAATATTCCGTCCCACTGAGCCGCGTCCAGATGGCGGGAAGGCCAAGTTGCAGCGAGGAGATTCCTCCCCACGCGCGGAAAAAATCGCCGCTTTTCAGACACTTCATCGAAGGCGGTGAAGGGGAGTGATCGGAGACGATGAAATCAAGGGCGCCGTTGCCCAGGGCCTTCCAAAGTTTCCTGTTATTTTCCGCTTCGCGAATGGGCGGCGCGCACTTGAACTGCGTCCGGCCGTTTCCGATCGAACTCGCTTCAAAAAATAGATAATGCGGGCATGTTTCCGCGGTGATGGGAAGGCCCTCTTCCTTCGCGCGCAGAATCAACGGCGCGGAGAGCGCCGAGGAAACATGGACAACGTGAACGTGCACTTTAAATTCGCGCGCGAGGCGGATGAGCATCTCGATAGCTTTCGTTTCCGCGGCGACGGGGCGCGACCGCAGCCAGGTCTCATATTTTGTGGGATCGGATTTTTGCAGCTTTTTGGTCGCTGCTTCGATTTGTTCCGGAAGTTCCGCGTGAACCAGCAGAGGCAAATTCATCTCCGCGAGCGCCGGCAGCGTCTCCCGCAGATCCGCTTCGTTCACGTTCGCAAATTCCGGCACACCCGACGGCGCGAGAAAACACTTGAATCCGAATACGCCTGCGCGATCAAGACCGCGCAACTCGTTCGCATTTCCAGGGACTACCCCGCCCCAGAAACCGACGTTCACCCAGCATCTCTTGCGCGCCGCCGCGCGTTTTCTTTCGAGCGCCGCCGCCGTCGTGGAAGCCGGGATGCTGTTGAGGGGCATGTCGATCAGCGTGGTGACTCCGCCCGCCGCCGCCGCGCGCGTAGCTGTCTCGAATCCCTCCCAGCCAGTGCGCCCCGGCTCGTTGATGTGCACGTGAGTGTCCACCAACCCAGGCATCACCACGGAATCTCCGGCGTCATACATGTTTTTGCTGGAAGGAAATTCGTTGTACCCGGTAATCGAGGTAACGGCGCCGTCGCGCATGTGCACGGTCGCCGCGATAAGCCCCTCAGGCGTCATGACGCGCTTGCCGCGGATCGCGTGGATAGTTTTCATCGGGAGAGCAGCATCAGGAATTCTTGAAGTAAATTCTGCGCCACGCGCAGGCGGTAGCGCGCCGTCGAGCGAATGTCGTCGATCGGCGCAATCTCGCGCGCCAGAACGCCTTTCGCGGCGGCGATATTGTCGGGGGTGATTCTATTCCCGCGAATCGCCGCTTCTGTCTTCACCGCGCGCAGCACGATGGGCGCGACGCTCCCGAGCGCGACGCGAATGTCGCGCACCGTTCCGTTCTCCATCCGCGCCGCTCCCGCGAAACACACTTTGGAAATCGCCTGCGCCTTGCGCGTGCCCACTTTCCGGTAATACTGCTTCCACTGTTGCGCGCGGCGCGGCAGGCGGATCGCGCGCAGCAATTCATTGGGCGCGATCTGCATCTTTTTATAGCCGGTGTGAAATCCGTGGTAAGGCAGCCAGCGCAGGCCGCGCTCGGACACGAGCTCGACATCCGCATCGTACACTAGCAGCGCGGGAGGGGAATCGGCCGCGGGCGAAGCGTTCACGACGTTACCGCCGAGAGTGCCGCGATTCTGCGTGGCGATGCTCCCGGTTTCACGCGCCGCCGTGCACAGCAGCGGAAATTCGGCCTGTAAAATGGGATGCGCCTGAATTTCGGTGTATGTCGTCAGCGCGCCGAGCAGCACGGCATCGGCAGTACATTCAATCCCGCGAAAATCCGCCAGCTTCGTCAGGCTTAGAAATTTTTTGTGAGGAAGTTTTCCAGCTTCGAGCAGCACCATCAAATCGGTGCCGCCCGCGAACGGCTGCCACACGCCCGGTTCGCGACCAATGAGAGCCAGAGCTTCCGAAAGGCTCCCCGGAACGCGCAAATCGTAGGCAGGAATGTAGGCTCTCATCGGGTTCCCGCCAATTTTTCACCACTCGTCTTGCAAGCGCGCACCACGGAAGCGAAAATTTTCTGATAGCCGGTGCAGCGGCAGAGATTCCCCGCAAGCCCCTCGCGAATTTCCGCGTCGCCCGGATGCGGATGCCTCGCCAACAGCGCCATCGCGGCGATCACCATGCCGGGCGTGCAAATTCCGCACTGGGCGCCGCCGCATTCCAGAAATGCCGACTGCACCGCGCTCAGCTGATCGCCGCTGGCGACGCCTTCGATGGTGCGAATTTCCGATCCGTCCGCCTCGATCGCGGGAACCAGGCAGCTATTGACGATCGCGCCGTTCAGCAGCACGGCGCACGCGCCGCATTCGCCTTCGCCGCAGCCTTCTTTCGTGCCGGTCAGATGCATTTCTTCGCGCAGGATGTCCAGCAGCCGCGCCATGGGGTAGGCCTGCACGCGTTGCCTCGCGCCGTTCACGATACATGCAATATTGATTTTGGCCACGGTCTCAGACAAGCGCGCCCGCCTTCCCAGCCATCGCT
Organism: Terriglobia bacterium; assembly: GCA_020073485.1. Lineage (GTDB taxonomy): Bacteria > Acidobacteriota > Terriglobia > Acidiferrales > UBA7541 > Palsa-360. Next base: position 7,221 of record JAIQFB010000016.1, read on the forward strand.
TCCATCAGCACTTCCGGAGTCGCGGGAATTTCACGCAGGCAAACGCCGGTCGCATTTTCAATGGCGTTCAGGATAGAGGGCGCCGGCCCGTCCATGGGCAATTCGCCGATTCCTTTTGCTCCGTGCGGTCCGAAGGGATAGGGCTGCTCCTCAAAAAACACGCGGATGGGAGGAATGTCCGCGGCGGTGGGCATAATGTAGTTGGTCATCTGCCCGTTGGCCATGCGCCCTTCGCGCCACGCCACGTTTTCATAGAGCGCCATTCCGATGGCCTGCGCCACGCCGCCTTCGATTTGCCCCGCGGCCAGCACCGGATGAATCACTTTGCCGATTTCCTGCACGGCGATGAAATCGGTGACGCGGGCTTCGTAGGTCAGCGTGTCCACGGCGACTTCCGCGACGTACACGGCCCAGGCGTAGGTGCCGTAGGCGTCTCCGCTGTACGTTGTATCGTCCCAGTGCAAGCCGGGCGGCGGTTCGTATTGGCTCCGAGTGCGTAGCGGCCCGCGCGTCTCGATGTAGCGCTTGCAGGCACGCACAAATTCATCCTCGGTGCAGGCGTCACAAAGCAGTCCGCTCTCCACAAGAGTCTTTTTCAAATCAAGCGCGGCTTTTTCCACCAGGTTTCCGACCACCATCGACGTCCGCGACGCGACCGTAGGCCCGCTGTTCGGCACCGCCCCGGTATCGGGCTGCGCGACTTCGATGCGGTCATAGGAAATGCCCAGTGCGTCCGCCGCAATCTGCGAAAAAATCGTGTTCGCGCCCTGCCCGATTTCGGTACTGGCCGCCAGAACCCGGACGCAACCTTCAGCCGTAGCCTCGAGTTCCACCACAGACGCGAGGTACACCTCGCCGGATCCTGTAAATCCCGCTCCATGCATGAACGTCGAAAAACCGATGCCGCGTTTCACGGTTGCGCCGGGATTTTCCTTCGCGAATCGCTCGCGCTTGGCGTGATAGTCGCTTTCCTTGAAGGCGCGGTCGAGTAATCCGTCGAAATTCACGTCTTCGTGAATGATCTGTCCCGTTGCCGTCGTCTGATCCCTGTGCAGAAAATTCCGGCGGCGCAATTCCTCGGGCGCTAGATTCACGGCCCGAGCGACTTGATCGAGGTGGCGCTCGACCGCAAAGATGCTCTGCGGCGCGCCGAATCCGCGAAACGCGCCATGCGGCGGCGCGTTGGTCGCCACGGCCTGCGACCGAATGCGCACATTGGGGCAAACATAGGGTCCCGCAGAATGGATCGTGGCGCGCGAGAGGACCACGGCGCTCAGCGTCGCGTACGCGCCGCCATCGATCACCAGATCGATGTCCATGGCCACCAGCTTGCCATCGCGCGTCACTCCGGTGCGATGCCGCGTGCGGGAAGGATGCCGTTTGGTCGTCGCCACCATGTCTTCCGCGCGGTCGTACACGATTTTCACGCGCTTTCCCGATTTCCACGCCAGCAGCGCGGCGTGCGCCGCGATCATCGAGGGGTATTCTTCCTTGCCGCCGAATCCGCCGCCGGTTTCCGCCTGAATCACGCGGATTTTTTCAGCCGGCAGCCCGAATATGGGCACCAGGGCCTTATGCACGTAGTACGGGCATTGCAGCGATCCCCACACGGTCACGCCGTCGGCGGGATTCGCGACGGCGATCATGCCCTGATTTTCGATGTACAGTTGTTCCTGCGCGCCGGTCCGGTATTCGCCTTCGACAATCACATCGGCGGTGGCCCATGCGCCGTCAACGTCCCCTTTATCCACGTGGTACGCCTTCAGCACGTTGTCCTCGCCCCAGATAATCGTGCGTTTTGCAAGCGAGTCCTCAATCGTGAAGACCGCGGGCAGCGGCTCGATGTCGATGTGCACCGCGCGCCGCGCTTCCTCCAGCAAATATTTGTCGGGATGGGCGAGCAGGACGACTGGTTCTTCGGGATGATTGATGAATTCGGAGGCCAGGCACGGCTGGTCGTGCAGGATCAGGGAGATTTCATTCGTGCCGGGAATGTCTTTTGCAGTAACGATCGCGAATTCGTTCCAGGGAATTCCTTCGCCGTAGCGAATTCCCAGGATGCGGCCCCGCGCGATGCTGCTGCGCACTGTAACTCCATGGATCATGTCCGGGAAGGCGAGGTCGTCCACATACTGGGCGCGGCCGGTGACTTTTCCCCGCCCTTCTTTCCGCTCGACGGAATGTCCAAAGTATTTTTCTTCCATTGCGAATGCCCTGCGCGGCCTCGCTCTCTATCCATCTCTCAATAACGAATTCGGTCGTCTTTTTGCATCCACGCGCGAAACGGCTCCAGCCCTGCCTCGCGCATCATCGCTTCAAACGGTATCCGCCGCGCAGGATGCGGGCGTTTCAATTCTTCATAGATGAAGGAATCGTCAAAGCCCGCGTCGGCGGCGTCGCTGGCGGCCGCGGCAAAATACACCCGATCCGGACGCGCCCAATAGATCGCACCCAAGCACATTGGACACGGTTCGCAACTGGTATAGATTTCGCAGCCGGTCAGCTGGAATGTGTTCAGGGCGCGGCAGGCCTCGCGAATCGCGGTTACCTCCGCGTGCGCGGTGGGGTCGTTTGTTGAAGTCACGCAATTCAATCCGGCCGCGATGACCCGATCCTGTTGCACGACCAACGCGGCAAACGGCCCGCCTTTCCCTGAGCGGACGTTCTCCACGGCGAGCCGGATTGCTTCCTGCATGAAAGCGTTGTTCATCGTTCGTGCCCTGCGTTCCACGCGGTCACGCCAGATTGTACCGGAAAAACACAACCCGGCGTTTGCTGTTTCGTGATGCGGTACATTGCTTTTATGTATTGTGATCTTCGATTGGACTTTCCGAAATTTGCGTGCAAAAATGTAGTTTCTGCTGGTGTTCCGCAGGAAACAGAATGAATGGATGCGACGCGACGGTGCCGTTGGTTTTGGGCCGGAAGCGTCTGTTGCGTGGAACCCATTTATTCTCTGGCGTGGCCCTCTCGAACGAAACTCTCGAAATTGGGTACGTTGCGTAATTTGTCTCGGATTTCCGATGCTGCGTGTGTGTCGCGCGGTGCGTGTCAAAGGGAGGCAACTTCATGATCGTTGGTGTTCCCCGAGAAACCTATCCGGGAGAACGGCGCGTGGCGTTAGTCCCCATTGTCATTCCCAATCTCGCCAAGGCTGGGATCGAGGTCGTGATCGAAGCCGGCGCTGGGGTTGAGGCGGGCTTTCCGGATTCCGAATACACCGCGAAAGGCGCCAAGGTTCTCCCCAGTCGCGCCGAGGTTTTCGCCGCGGCGGACATTGTGATCCAGGTGCTTTGCTACGGGTCCAATGACCAGACGGGCAAGGCCGATATCCCTCTCCTGCGGCGCAACCAGGTGCTTATCGGATTCCTCCGGCCCCTGGGTTCGATTGAAACCATACGGGAAATCGCCGCTACCGGCGTGACGTCATTTTCCGTGGAACTCGTGCCCAGAACCACCCGCGCGCAGAGCATGGACGCGCTTTCTTCCATGGGCACGATGTGCGGATACAAGGCCGTGCTGCTCGCCGCCGAAACCCTTCCCAAGATTTTTCCCATGTTGACGACCGCCGCGGGCACCATCACACCCGCGAAAGTTCTGGTAATCGGCGCGGGCGTGGCCGGGTTGCAGGCCATTGCCACGGCGCGCAGGCTTGGAGCGGTTGTCTCCGCCTACGATCTTCGGCCCGCCGCCAAGGAGCAAGTGCAAAGCCTGGGCGGGCGCTTTGTGGAACTCCCGATTGAAGCCAAGGACGCGCAGGACGCCGGGGGCTACGCCCGCGCGCAGGACGAGGATTTTTACCGGCGGCAGCGCGAATTGCTGGCCAAGGTCATTGCCGAAAGCGATGTGGTCATTACCGCCGCCGTGGTTCCGGGGAAGAAATCGCCCGTGCTGGTGACCAAGGAAATGGTCGCGGGAATGGCTCCCGGATCGGTGGTCGTCGATCTGGCCGCCGAACGCGGCGGAAACTGCGAACTCACCAAACCCGGTGAAGTGATCGTCGTGAACGGCGTCACTATCATCGGCTATTTTAACTTCGCTTCGGCCGTGCCGTACCACGCCAGCCAGATGTATGCGCGCAACATCGCCGCGTTCCTGCAGTTGATGGTCAAGGACGGAAAGCTGCAGATCAATTTCGAGGATGACATCATCAAGAGCACCCTGGTGACACAGGGCGGGGAAGTGGTCAACGCGCGCATCCGCGAATTCTTCTCGCTGCCGCCCCTGGTGGCGCAGCAGAAAGAGGCTCAATCTCCATGAAAATGGATTTGATTACCAGCCTGTACGTTTTCATGCTGGCGGCTTTCATCGGATTGGAAGTGATCCGCCGGGTTTCGCCGCTGCTGCATACGCCGCTGATGTCGCTGACCAACGCGCTCGACGCAATCGCCGTGGTCGGAGCCATCATCCTGGCGGGCGAACACAAGTCCACGCTCTCAACCGTGCTTGGCACCATCGCCATCGTCGCCGCCACCAGCAACGTCGTCGGCGGCTTCTTCATCACCGACCGCATGCTCAAAATGTTTAAAGCGAGCGCCAAACCGAAGCCATGACCTCCTTTCTCGGAACTGACACGATTATCGAGGTCACTTACCTCGTCGCAACAGCGCTATTCATTTTGTCGCTGAAATGGATGAGTTCTCCGACCACGGCCCGGCACGGTGTGTGGGCCGGCGAACTGGGCATGCTGCTCGCCGTCGCCGGAACGCTGCTCAACCGCGGCATTGTGGATTACAAATGGGTCGCCATTGCCTTGGTTCTCGGCACCATCATCGGTGTTCCCCTCGGAAAAGTTCAAATGACGGCGGTACCGCAGCGGACCGCGCTCAGCCACGCCTTTGGCGCGCTGTGCGTCACGCTGGTCGGCACCGCGGAGTTCTATCTGCGCGCGCCGGACGTGCCCAAATTCATGATGTCGGTGCTGTCCATGGAAGTGATTCTCGGCTCCCTGACCTTTACCGGCAGCCTGATGGCAGCGGGAAAATTGCAGGAAATTCTTCCGCAGCGCCCCATCACGTTCAAGGGCCAGAATCTGGTCAACCTGGGGATGATGGTGGTCGCCGTCGGCGTCGCCGTGATTCTGGTGATTCATCCCGACCGCATGTATTTGTTTCCGGCCATCCTGGCGATTCCCCTGTTGTTCGGCGTGATGATGATTATTCCCATCGGCGGCGCGGATATGCCCACGGTAATTTCCCTGCTGAATTCCTACGCCGGACTTTCCGCCGCGGCCATGGGCTTCGTGCTCAATAGCAAGCTCCTGATTGTCGCGGGAGCGCTCGACGGCGCTTCGGGCTTGATTCTCTCCGTCAACATGTCCAAGGCCATGAACCGCTCGTTTTCCAACGTATTGTTCGGCGCATTCGGGCAGGAGGCAGCCGCAGCCAAGGGCGGCAAGGAAGAGCGTCCGGTGCGCAGCGCGACGCCGGAAGAGGCTGCCGGAATTCTTGCCGTGGCCAGCAAAGTGGTCATTGTGCCGGGATATGGCATGGCCGTGGCGCAGGCGCAGCACAAAGTTCGCGAGCTCTACGACATCCTGACCAAAAAAGGGATCGACGTGAAATTCGGAATTCACCCCGTCGCCGGGCGCATGCCGGGACACATGAACGTGCTGCTGGCGGAGGCGGACATTCCCTATGACAAGCTGCTCGACATGGACGAAATCAACGGCGATTTCCCGCAGACCGACGTGGCCCTGATTATCGGCGCCAATGACGTCACCAACCCCGCCGCCCGCACCGACTCAGCCAGCCCCATCTTCGGCATGCCCATCCTCGATGTCGACAAAGCGCGCACCGTGATGGTCATCAAGCGCAGCATGGGCGCGGGATTTGCGGGAATTGAGAACCCGCTCTATTACCTCGACAAGACGCTCATGCTGTTCGGCGACGCCAAGAGCTTCGTTGGCTCCATCGTCCGCGAACTTTCCGGCGGCGGCAGCCACGGGTAGTTAAGCAGGACAGGCTGAAGCCTGTCCTACTGGGCCACGGAACTTTTTTCCGGAATCCCGCTCAAACGGTGCCCGCTGACCGACATACCCGCCTCCGGTTTTAGGCTGAAACAATCGATCGTCCCCAGGACCACCAGCACAGCCACAAGAAAAAATGCGACGTGAAATTCCCTCGTCGTGGGAATCCCGCTAATATTTCCCGTAATGAGTGCGCCCAGGCGCAGCGCTATGGCGCCGGCCGCCACGCCCATTCCCATGGCCATCTGCGTCACCACACTGAAAAAGCTGGTGGCCGTCCCGAAATCCGATTTCGGCACATCCGCGAAGGCTAGCGTGCTTAAACATGTAAACTGCATCGAGCGGCACAATCCGTTTAGAAACAGAATGAGCAGAATCGTAAACCGCGACGTCTGCGGGAATATGGCCGCGCAGGCCAGCATCAGAACCGCTGTCAGCATTCCGTTGACGATGAGCACCGAACGAAATCCGAAGCGCCGGAGCACCGGGGTCGTGACCGTTTTCATGCCCAGGTTGCCCGCAAACAGGCCCAGCATCAGCAAGCCCGACTGAAACGCATTCAGCCCAAAGCCTACCTGAAACATGAGGGGAAGCAGGAAGGGCGAAACGCTGATGGAAATACGGAACAATGATCCACCGGCGATGGTGATGGCAAACGTCCTGATCCTCATTAAATTCAGATTCAAGAGAGGCGCCCGCGCGCGCTGGAAATGAACCACCGAAAGCGCGCCCAAGATGAGCCCCGATGCCAGGTACAGCATGGTTATCCGCCATTGGGAGCCTTCGCGGCCGACCAGCTCGAGACCATACATGAACGTCACGCACGCCGTACTGCTCAGTGCGAAGCCGATCCAATCGAATGGTTTTTTCTCCTCCCCTTTCAGATTCTTGATCAGCAGAAAAGTGAGTCCCAGTCCGATCACTCCAAGCGGCACGTTTAGAAAAAAAATCCAGTGCCAGGAAACATACGTGGTGATGAAGCCTCCAAGAGGAGGGCCCACCACCGGCGCCACCAGGCCGGGCCAGGTAATGTACGCAATTGCCTCCATCAAATTGTGTTTCTCCGTCGTGCGCAGCACCACCAGGCGCCCCACGGGCACCATCATCGCGCCGCCGATGCCCTGCACGATCCGCGCGGCGGTGAATTCCCACATTCCGCTGCTCAATCCGCAAAGCACGGAAGATATGGTGAAGACGCCGATAGCCGAGGCAAACACGGTCCTGGCCCCCACGCGGTCGGCCACCCATCCGCTGATGGGAATGAACACGGCCAGCATCAATAAATAAGCGGTCATCCCGATGTTGAGGTCGACAGGGCTTACGTGGAAGGACTTGCCCATCTGCGGCAGCGCTGTGGCGATGACGGTGCCGTCCAGATTTTCCATGAAAAACGCCACCGCAACCAGAATGGCGATGGTCGTTGATTTTCCAACCGGCTGCGGTATTTCCTTCTGTGCTTCCTGCAACTGGCTCCCCTAAGCTTGGGAACAAAGAGTATGGATTTTGGACCGCGTGGTCAACAGGGTGTCATTGCTGGCAGGGAATCCGAAAGCATAGGGATCCGGAACGGCGCCCCAAGAAGACAAGCGGTTCACCGGGGGAGCTTCCCGGTGAACCGCTTTTCCGGTACGCAGGAGGAAGTCTACTTCAGAAGGAAACGGGGTTGATGCCGCGGCTGGACGTCAGCGCCTCAAACTGGCGCGCTTCATTCTTCCGTCCTTCCTGGCGAAGCAGGGCCGCGTAAAATTGCACCGTCTGCAACACGGCCGGATCGTTCTCACCCAGGTTCTGTTTGCGGATTTGCAGGGCTTCCAGATAAAGGGGTTCCGCCGCGGCATATTTGCCCTCGCAATAGTAGAGCAGCGCCAGCCGGCTTGCGTGATTTGCGATTTCCAGGCTGTCCGATGCGAATTCCTGCCGATTGATTTCCAGGACTTTGGCGAAGTAGGGTTCCGCCGCGGCGTAGCTTCCCGCCGCGCTGTAGATTTCACCCAGCTTGTCCATGGCCTCGATCGTTTGCGGCGCGTCCAATTTTCCGATCATTTCCTGAGTTGCAAGAGCCTTGCTGTACAACGGCGTCGCCTCGGAATCCATCTTTCGCGCGTGGTAAATGTCTCCCAGGTTGAGCAGGGCGCCGGCAGCCTCGGCGCTTTCCATATTTCCATTCTTCTTCCAGATGGCCAGCACGCGCAAATACAACGGTTCCGCATCGGCGTCCTTTTGCTGGGAGTGATAAATGTCGGCAAGCCCCGCGATCGTGACGGCGGCGTCTGCGTTATGCGCAATGCCGGTCTTTTCCCAGACGGCCAGCGCGCTCGTATAATCCGCTGCCGCGGCCGCGTCCATGTTCTCATCGTGATGCAGCGCCGCAAGATTGTTTAGGCACAGCGCGGCTTGTATCTCCTGGCCGGGAATCTGTTTCCAGATCGCCAGAGACTTCTTGTAGAGGGGCTCAGCCTGCGTGAACAACGCCTGGTCCTGGTAAAGCACCGCGAGGTTGTTCAGGCTCGCAGCCACCAGCGCGTTTCCCGCGCCCAGCTCTTTTGTCTGAACCTCAATGGCCTGCTTATAGAGCGTTTCCGCAACGGAGTATTCGCCTCGCTGGCGCGCGGCGGTAGCCGTGGCCAGATCCTTGTTCCAATCCGCCTCTTCGGCCGGCGTATAAAAACTGGAAACGAAGAAAATCAGGACACAGATGACAACCGGTGCCAGCTTTTTGAGGTTCATGTCTGCGCTTCCTCTCATGTGGTTCTCGTTGCCTGGGCCGCTCAACTCTTGAACACGTCCAGTGTGCCTAGAGGATCCGGCTGAGCCAATGAGTGGCCAGAGCCATTTTTTTTGTGACCCGGGTCCTGGTACTGGGCAGCGAAAGGGGTTCACAGTGGGCCTGGTCTAAAATGCTGAAAACAGGAAGGTTACTTTTCTAGGGCCAAGTCGCCTACCACTCGCCAATCCATGTCAGCACGGTCCTCGACGCATGAAATCTCGAGCCTGTTGGGCAGGTTCGTGAATCTCGATTCGAGCAGGCGCACAAAGCCCCGTCGATTCCCATGTGCACTTGAAAGCTTGCCGTGATGTTGTAAGCGCGGAGTTTGCCAGAAAACGGGGTGATCGCCCTACTCTTCCACCCTGAATTTTACAGGCTTGATGAACAGCTTATCGCCCTCTTGAATCGAAACATTGTAATCGCCGGCTTTGACTTGAGGAATCTTGATGACGATCTTTTCCGAGGATTGCTCCACCACCGTGGCCTTGTAATCGTTCTTGTCGTCGGAAAGAAAAACTGCCGAGACGCCCGGCTTATCCAGATTCGTGCCCGACACGGTGGCTGTATCATTTACTTTGCCCGAGGGAGGAGCAATGCCGGTCACCTGCGGCGTATTCTGGGCAATGACCACCGGGGAAAGGAGAATCGCGGCGGCAAGAAACAGCCACCGGCGCCGCGCGAGGCTTTGCCGCAACGCCGAGGCGTTCGCCTTCAAATTGGAAATTGAAGCGCATTGGACGGCCCGCAAACCGTTGGCCGGAGTATTCGCCATGAGTCCACCTCGCACAATGATGTTGGAATACGGAGTTGCAGCCGTTCCTGCCCCGGACGTTACTGCACCCGCCCGGCTGTGTCAATCTCTTACACGAGATTTTCACGCCGCGGCGCCGGCAGACTGGATTATCCGTCGTGGGCCGCTGCCCCGGGGCATTCATCGCTGCGTCAGGACCGGTCTGCGGAGTTTGGGTTGCCCTTCGCGGGGATGGAACAGCCGTTATAACTTTCTTGCGGCAAAACATCGAACGCGCTAACTTTTTCTGAGAATGTTCTCGGATGACGCAATTCGGGCTGAGACACGCGCTGCGGGCCGAAGAATAAAAAGAAACAACCTGATCGCTGCGTCCCTTTCCGGCACCGTCCTCGCGTTCGTCTCCCTTGCGATCTTTCCTCATTCCGAGGCCGGCCTTCTGACTGGTCTGGCGGCAGGGCTCTTCTATGCCAATGGGTTTGAATATGTTCTGCACCGGTTCCTGTTGCACTCGGGCCGCGGAATCTTTTGCCGGCAGCACATGGTGCACCACGCCACGCTCCATTCTCCCGAGGTTGCGCGCTATGTGAATTTTTCAAGCAACCCGTGGGGCGTGGTCGCGCTTTTTTGCGTGAACGCCATTCCGGTTTTTGTGCTGCAATGGATTTTCCGTGGAGCGTGGGGAGCAGGAGTGTTCACGAGCTTCGCCCTCTACTACATGGCCTTTGAAGAAATTCACTGGCGCTCGCACATGGGCGGATGGCTGCCGAAGTGGCTGCGCCCGGCGGCACGGCATCATCTGCTGCACCACGCCCACGACACCGGCCGCTTCAACGTATTTCTTCCAGTATTCGACTGGCTGCTGAAGCCCACATTGCCATTGTGGAATGTTCCTAACAAGAAGGAAAATCCCCGCCTCTGATGAGGCGGGCTGCAAAATCCTTGCTCTACCCCGGGTCTCTTGCACTGAACAACGCGAAGGGTCAGGCCCGGGGATTTTCGCGCCATGTAGATGTATTGTTCGGGAACGGGGAATTACGGCTGGTTCGACGCCGCCGCAACCAGCGTTTTCTCTTTTTCCGCCAGCAGCGGGCAATCGGCCGGCAGCAGAGCGAGTTTCTTCTGAATAATCTTGTCCGAATATTTTGCCAGATAATGGACGATGGTCTCGATGCGAATGCGGATGCTCCCGGCGGGTTTCGTGGAATCCAGATCGCCGAATTTAAAAAACAGCGTGCCGGCCGCCTCAACGATTTTCTGGGTGGGCGTGTAAGTCGGCTGGTCCATGCCGCACTCATAGCTCGAAAGCCGCAGCACGCAGGTAATCCACGGAAACCGCGCGGCGAACTTCGCTCCCCACAAGATTTCATTTGTGTTGCTGCTGTTGGACGACGTCCACACGTCGGAAATGTCCAGCGGCGACCTGATTTTTTTCGCCTGGACCTCTTCGCCGAAAATCCAGTTCAGTAGATCGTCGTCGATCGGCAGGTATTGCAGCCACACGATGGGATAGCCATGCGCCTGCAAATCGGATTCGATCTCGTGCCCGATTCCCGGGTCCATGTGGTACGGCCGCCCGAGCACCAGCACGCACGGTTTATTTTCGCGGGCGCACCAAGCCATGATTTCGCGGCTGGCGTCGCGCATTCTCTTGTTGAATGCGCGCAGTTCCCGGTAGCCGGCCTCGACGGCGTGCTCGATCTCGGCGTAGTCCACGTCCAGGACATCCTTCAGGCAATCGTACATTTGCTTCGGGACCACGTCGGGCTCGGCCATGCTCAGAAAGGGAGAGGCATACTTGATCCCGTTATCGGCGAACACGTCGCTTTCCTTCATGAATCCGGCCTTGATGTTTTCCGGGCCGGCCATCACGCGCGTACAGGCCAGTGTTTCCGACACGTGCCCGCGCATGAACGAGGGCAGCGAATAAATCATGGGGCTCAAAATGATGTTGATTTTTTTCTTCTGGCCGAAAATCAGCTCGCCGTAATGCCCGCTGATGCTTTTCACCGGATAGCAGCAGTCCACCGTGCCGCGCCCTTTTCCAAATTCGCGGCCCTGCTCCTCGGACGTATCCGAGCTGAAGACGATATTTTCGGATTCGATCCCGAGGTCGCGCAGGAATCCCACCCAAAACTGGGAGGTGCTCCACACGTTCAGCACCTTGGGAATCCCCACGCGGATTCCCGACCGGTCCTTACGCGGAGACGGAGGCGGAGACCCGGCGGAAGCCTTCTTGCCGAACCATGTCTGCAATGTTGGGAAAGGCATTTTTTGTCTTTTCGATTCCTGCTTTGATGACTCTCATTTCGTTGACGTCTTCGACCAGCCCCTTGGGGCACGAATTGTTGACGATCACGCGCTCCCAGCCGACCCCGATGGGCACCTTGCTCCAGTCGCGGCCTTTTCCGCCGGGCAACTCCACGTCGATAAAGCTGCGCTGGCACGTCACCGGGCACCAGTTGCAGATCGTTTCCTTCGATGTGGTCGTCGTGTAAGTCAGTTTTTCGATGGTGTCAAAGCCGCGGAACTGGCTCTTGCCGCCCTTCTCCCACCAGTCGAGCGAAACGATGGCGGCGCCGATCGCGCCCGCCTCGCCGGAATACGGATGCACCACCACTTCCGCGTCGGGCACTTTAGAGCGGATGAAATCCACCTGCGTTTTTACCACGGCCAGATTCTTGTGCGTGCCGCCCTGCAGGATATATTTCTTGCCCACCTGCGCCAGGTTGTTCATTCCGCCTGCGTAAATCCAGACGTTCAGCGGAAGGATGGAGCACAGCGCCGCGAGAATCTCCTCCGCCTGCCACCCTTTGCGCTGCTGGTTGACGATGTCGCTCTGCAGGAACACGCCGCATCCCATGGAAAGCTGCGGCATCGCCTGCGCGCGGAAGGCGCCGTCAGCGATTTCACTGAGTGGAATGCCAAACCGTTCGGCGACACCCTGCAGGAATGCGCCGTTGCCCGACGAGCACTGCGAGTTCAGGCGGAAATCGCTCACCGCGCCGTTTTTCAAAATCATGATCTTCACGTCCACGCCGCCGACGTCGCAGATGCAATCGGCATCGGGGAAGTAGTGCAGCCCCGCGGACGCATGCGCGATGGTTTCGACCACGCCGCAATCCGCGCCCAGAATGCCTTTCAGCAGGTCCTTGCCGTATCCTGTGATTCCCAGCCCGAGAATTTCGCCGTCGCCGATCGCGTCGCGAAGCTGGCGGAACAAGCTGCGCGCATCCTCGATGGGATTTCCCTTGCTCAACGCGTAGCAGGAGAAAAGCAGATCCTTGTCGGGCGAAAGACAAACGGCCTTCGCGGTAGTCGATCCGAAATCGCAGCCCACCACCACTCGATCCAGCTTTTTCGCCGGCACCGAAACATCCACCGTTTTCGCAACGGCGTTTCCCGGAGCGGTCGCGTCCATCTTCGAGTACAGATCGATGAACGACCGCAAATTGTCTTCGCTGTCGCACAGCCCGCCGCGGCCCTGTTTCTTCTTCTCCTCGTACTGGCCTTCTTCGATCCACCAGTGCAGTTGCTTCACGCCCTGGTAGACGCCCACGTGTGCGGCTTCGCCCATGGCGATTTCCACGCAACCCAGAGCCGCGTAGTACAGCGCGTCCGACGGCACGGTGATGAACGATTCAGGATCTCCGCCGCCCGGCATCTGGACTTTTCTTTCCTTCCAGATTCGCTTCAGGTGCAGCCTCCAGGCCTCCTGCAGGCCCTTGAAAAACAGGTTCGGGCCGCCCAGCAGCAAAACTTCCGGCGAAGGCGTATTGCCGCGCGTCAGCGTCGCGAGATTCTGGTAAACCACCGCCTCGAATAGGGAAGCGATGATTTCGTCGACGGTCACGCCGGCTTTCAAAAGTGTATTGGCGTCGGCCTCGGCGAAAATCCCGCACTTGCTGCTGATCTTGTGCAGCGTGTGCCCGGTGTAGCGCATTTCGGAGAGCTGCTCCGGCGGAATCTGCAGCTTGCGAGCCGTCTTTTCGATGAACGTGCCGGTGCCGCCCGAGCAGGCGCTCTGCATCAGCACCTGCTTGCTCTTCGTCTTTTCGTTTCCGTTGAAGAAGATGGTCTTCATATCTTCTCCGCCGATTTCGCTGACAAATCGCACGCCGGGGTGTAGCCGCTCGACGCTCGCCGCCACGGCCACCACTTCCTGGATCACTTTGGCGCCCGTCAGCGGGGCGATGAGCCCTGCTCCCGATCCGGTGAAGAACACTCGATCGCGTTTCGGCTCCAGGCCGTGCTGCGCCTCCAGCCGCGCCAGGAACTGCAAGATTTTTTCCGCCTGTTTGGTGTTGTGCCGCTCGTAGGCCTGGGAGATTACTTCTCCGGATGCGGACGCGAGGACGTACTTGCACGTGGTGCTTCCGACGTCGACGCCGCAGATCTGCGCGCCATTCGCGCTCGGCTGCCGCTTCTCCGGCATCTTGATTTCCATCACGCCCGGTTCCCGCATCAGCGGCGCGATTTGTACGAAATTCCCGTCAGACATGGATGACTCCTTGCTGCTCTGGGGCTCTACTTTGTTCTCAAGAAAAATAGCGTCGTCATTCCGAGTCCCGGTAGGGACCGGCATAAACTCCGCGAGAAATCCCTCTTCGATCGCAACCCGGAGCGATTCCTCACACCGTTCGGAATGACGGTTCTAAAGCGAACCGCCTAAACCGCCGCCGCTTTCGCGCCCGCCAGGTGCATCACATAATTGGCCGCGGTAGACGCATAGCCGAGATGCGGGATGCGGTATGTCGCCTTCTTCAGCTCCGGCCGCTTTGCCTCGATCTCGCGGGCTTTTTCAATGGTCATCCCGGTTCGCGCCATCGCTTCCACGAATTCCGATTGCGCCCGCTTCTTCGCTTCAGTCAGGATCATCTGGCAACGGGACAGCGCGTGGACCTCGGCGTCTCCCTTGATTTCGATGGGGGCGTAGAGCAGTTCGGGATACCGCCCCTGCACGTTGGCCATGGCGCCCTGGGACATCGTGTTCGGCATGCAGGAATAGGGAGAGAGTTCGCAAGTCATGTTGGCTTGCTTGTGAAGATGCGCATGCAGCGCCTTGCCCACAAGCATGTGCCCTTCGCCGCCGCGCAATTCGTAATGAAAGAACGGGGAAGCGAGTTTTTTCAATTCTTCCTGGTCCGGCAGAGCGTACGGCACATTCCCCAGCGCTTTCCGGAAGCGGTTGTAGGTGCCGACGTACAGGCGTTCCATCCCACGCACCATCGCCATCTTAAACTTCACTTTCCGGTCGACGACCGCCTTCTTCTGCAGGCGCCAGATCGGCGTATGCAGCAGGTAGCCCAGCCACACGGCCACCGGTGGCGGCATCACTTCCGAGCCTTCCTGCTCGAGCCAGTGCTTGATGTTGTAGTTGCCGTCGCCTTCGTGCGTCTGCAGCCAGAATTCGCCGGTGATCTTGATCTTCGGCTTCACCTGCAGGCGGTCCACTTCAATCGCGTCGAATTTCTTTTTCACCACGCGCAGCGCGTCCGCAAAATAACTGGAAAGGAAGTGCCAGGCCAGCAGGCCCCACTTCTTTCCGTGAATCGGCCGCTTCTGAAAGACCTCAAACAGATAGTCCGCGCTTTCCTTCATCACCCGGTCGGTATCCCCGGGATTCACCTCGTACGGACGCGTCTGGTACTCCATGTCCGTGAGCATGTCGCCGCAGAGGATGGCCCAGACGATGCCCAGGCTGAGCGGCATGTTGATCTCGAGGCCGCCGCCCTTTTCAGGCGCCTGGTCGAGCTGGTCCTGCGCCAGCAGGAAGAGGCGGAAATCCTTCAGCCCCATTCCGTCGAGCGCCATTTCGTAGGATTCGTGGTACTGCCCGAACCGGCAGGGGCCGCACGCGCCGGCCGTCAGGAAGACGTAGTCGTCGATCGTCTTCTGCTTGCCGTTTTCGGCGACCTCGGTCTTCAGGAAATTGACCAGGCTGCCCGTGGTAAAAATCGTGGGGCAGCAGGCGCCCACGTCGATCAATTCCTTGCCGGCGTCCAGGTCCGCGCGCGTGATATTCGGCAGCGGCTTGGCTTTGTAATTCAGGTTGTTGAAGACGCCCTGCACCAGCCGTTCGTGCTTCCAGGTGAGGCCACCGAACAGAATGGTGGTCGTGTCGCGCTGTTCCCGCGTAAAGGGCCGTGCTTTATAGGAAGTGTAATGTTGAACTGCGGTCGCCATGCCTTGCCTCCTCGCTTCCTCAGACTTTTTTCCTGCGGTCCCCTGGCCCCCAATTCACTACCAGCAGTCTTAAACTGATGCGCGGAATTCCCGATGTGTATCCAAGCCTCTGACTGATTTCCTGCTTCCAACGGTACTCGCCATTCAGACCAATGGCGACGGAAGATTTAATGGAAGTCCACGAACGCTGCGGCAACGCGCGTTTGACTGATTGCCTGTACTGGAATAGGAAACGGTTTGGGAGTGATTGCCCTCGATCCACGGGCAGACGACAACCCGCATGGGGCGCTAGGGCCGGAATGCAGCCCACGGTTGTACACTACGGCGCACTTCACACCTTTGGGGACGTCAAAGCAACTCATGACCCAATCTCCATGAGGTCCACGGTCCAAATTCCGGGCAGGTGAGAGTCCCCAGTGATGAACCGGACCCTCTGCTTATAACAAAATATAAGTGTAAAAGCCATATAATGGTTCTGCTTTGTTATCAGGAATTAGCGGCCCCCCTCACGGTAATTCGGCATATTTTTCCCATGGCAATACCCGCCTCGGCCAAGGGATTTCCGATAAGGCACGCGGACAAATACGCGTTCCAAGTAACCTGTGATTGACAATGCCCGCCCACGCATGGAAGATACGTTAGATTCAATTCAAAAATCATGCAGGTGCCTATGCCACGATCATCAAAGAATTATTTTCTGCGCGCAATTCTGACGATCCTCGCGATCGGAATCTCTCTTTCCTTAGCGGGCTTCGGCGCCGGTCTGGCGCGGGCCCAGAGCGCGTCCCAGCAGCCCCCGGCGGCATCGGCCAAAGTCATGCACACCGACGACCTGCAGCGATCCTACCGCCTGGATCACTACAAGCTTCTCGCCGATAGCGGCGCCTCCCGCGGCGAAAACATCTATTTCTTCAAGTGTTGGATGTGCCACAACAAATACGCCAAGACCGGGCCCTCCCTGAAGACTCTCTATAAGCACGAAACCCTGATGTCCGGCGACCCCGTTACCGACCAGAACGTCATCGCAAAGATCCGGGAAGGCGGGCCCGGGATGCCTTCCTTCGGCACCACCTTGTCCGAAGCGGACATGCAGGATGTGGCCACCTACATCCGCGAAGGCAAGTGCTGCGTGGAAGGCGAAAATCCCCCCGCGAATCCCTTATATACCGCCGAAACGAATAAGTGGCCCGTTCAGAGCGGCCTTAAGGGTGGCGCAACCGGAACCGTCCGCGTAACCAGCGGTGATTCGCCGGAAGGCATCGGTGTGCAGCTGGTAGCGCCCAACGGCGTCCGCACGACCGTGTATACGAACGATGCGGGACACTTCGAGTTTCCAAAAATGCAGGCCGGCAACTACACCTTGCGCATTCCCACGCCGCGCGAATTCCAGCCCTACCGAATCGACTCCGTGCATATCGATGGAGCCACAAAGCTCGATGACATCGTCCTCGAACGCGTTTCCAGCAGCGACGGCTTGCCTTCCACGCCCGAGATCGAAAGCCAATTGAGCGGCGCGGAATTGTTGTGGAACGTTCCCGGCACGGGACAGGAAAAATCGCTGTTTCAGAAAAATTGCTCCGCATGCCATTCCTGGCAGCAGGTTTTTCGCAACCGCTACGATGAGCGAAGCTGGGCACTGATCGTCGACCGCATGACGCACTACTCCGGCACCTCGCTCGTCATCCGCATCAAAGGCACGACAACTACCGCCAGCGGAAACAATTCCGTGTCCCGACAGGATGGCACCTCGGACGAGGAAGCCGCCATCCTAACCAAGTGGCTGGCTCGGGTTCGCGGCCCGGAAGCGAAGGATGAGCCGCTGCACTTCTTCCCGCGACCTCGCGGTGAAGGCACCAAGGTCGTCATCACCGAATACCAGTTGCCCCAGGAGTTGCTCGCCCTGCACGACGCGCAGGGCGATTCCAAGGGAAATATCTGGTTCAGCAGCCACAAGACGCAAGTCGTCGGCCAACTCGATCCCAAGACAGGAATCGTGAAAGAGTACACCATTCCCCTCACGCCCGGCGCCATGCCCGGCACGCATGCCGTGCGTTTGGATAAGCATGACATCCCCTGGTTCTCCGAAAATTGGGGACACAACCTGAACCGCCTCGATCCGCAGACCGGCAAAGTCGTCCAGGTCAAAATCGAAGACACCGTGCCGCTGAATGCCCCGGGCTTCGGTAATTTCAGCCTGACCGATGACGGTTACGTCTGGGACAGCCGCGACTATAACCTGCGTAAGATCGATCCGGAGACCGGCAAGGTCGTGCAGCGCTGGCCAATCCAGGTAGGCTTCAGCTACGACAACCTGATTTCCAAGGACGGCAAATACTATGGCGGCGGAGGCTTGCCCGCCTGGGGAAATACCGTCGAGCGCATGGACCTGAAGACCGGTGAATGGATCAAGTCGAATACCGGCACTCATATGGCCACCGCGAAACGCGGCGGATTTGACCCTTACGATAATCCCTGGTTTGGCGGCGGCGATGGCGCCCTTGTGGAGTTGAATGCAAAAACAGGACGCATCGATGAGTTTTACCCCCCGACACCTCCCAGCCCGCTGACCGATTTCTACGAAGCCATGCCTGACGACAACGGCGAAGTTTGGGCGGGCGTCCTTCACGGACGGCAGATGGTGCGCCTGGATCCAAAAACGGGCCGCTGGATCGTCTACGAATTGCCCGAGCCCTTTGCCTACGATCGCCGCACGTATATCGACGCTTCCACCAAGCCTGTCACAGTGTGGTACGTCGATTACAACGGCTATCTGGTCCGCGTCCAGCCGCTGGACTAGGCGCGGTCAACGCAGGATTCACAATTTCGTAAAAGGTCCAAGCGGTTCAGCGCCGAGCTTGTAGCATGCCTCTGAAGAGGCGAACTACAGCATTCCGAATCCCCGAAAGATATCGTTAGGCGATCCGCCGCGAGTCGCGGATCATCGGAACTACTCCTGGTACTTGCCTACCTCCGCGCTGCCCGTGCCGGTGCAGCCCGTTTGCCCGTACCGCAGGAACTTCTGCGTTCTTGCTGCACCATCCACTTCTCCCACGTAAACATTTCCTTCGGAATCGGTAGCCACCATGTGCGGCCAGTGGAATTCGCCCGCCTGGCGCCCGCCGCCTCCAAAGCGGCTCAACTCCGTCAGGTTCTGCCGGTTGATCACATAAATCACATCATTTAGAAGATCGGCGACGTACATGCAGCTCTGCTTCGCGTCGGTGGAGAAGTTCACCGTGCCCGACGTCCCGCCGATGGTTTGCGGAGCGACGTGCACTTCGCCTACAAAACCGCATTTGCCAACTTCGCCGTTCGGATTCGCGCACGGCTTTCCCACCTCGGACGCCTTGAAGATCTGCACTCGATTGTTGCCGCGATCGCAGACGTACAACAGGCCGTCATTCGCAAGCTTGGCGCAGTGAACGGGACTCCGAAAGAATTTCGGTTTCATGTTGCCCGCCTTGAAATCGGCCGGCCATGAGCCGGCGCCCTCGCCGACATCCGCATCGCCGCCATTTTCACCTTCCACGGGATTCTGCCCGTAAGCGCCAAAGTGCCCCACGTATTTCCCGGTGGCCGCGTCCACAATCAGCACCCGCCGGTTCCCGTACCCATCGGCGATGTACATGAGGTTCGTTTTCGGATCCACCACCATGTCCGCGGGCCAGAAAGGTTCGGGCGTCCCGTTGACGCCGCCATTCGTGTCGTTGCTGTTTGGTCCCTTCGCGCCCGGGGTTCCGATCTGATATACGAACGTGCCGTCCGTTTTGAATTTCAGGATCTGCGAATCGTTCCCAAAGTTTGGCGCCCACGGATATTGACCGTGGAAATTACGCGCCTGGCCGTTGCCGGCGACGTACACGAAATCGTTCTGGTCAATGTAGATGCCATGCTCGCGCGCGGGCCACACGCAACCGTCCTGCTGGCGGCACTTCGTCTCCAAAAAGCCTGGGTCGCCCGGACCGCCCCACGACTGCAGCAATTTGCCCGCTTTGTCGAACACCAGCACCGAAGGCGCGGCCTGGCAGCAACCGTTGATCTGCCCCAGGGGCCGGGGAAATCCGAGTGCGCTGATTGGGTTGCCCTTGGCGTCCTTGCCTGCCGCGCCTTGCATCCCGCTATCGCTGGAAGTCACTGAACGCGGGCGGTGAAAAACCCAGATATGGTCGTGCTTGTCGACGGCAATCCCGCCGACGTCGCCGATCACCCAGTGGTGCGGCAGCGGCTGAGGCCAGGCAGGATCGAGCACAAAACCCGGTGAGCTGCCTTTGTGCTCCACGGCCATCCCCTCGGCGAGCCGGTCCAGCACGCGGGCCTTTTGCAGAGCGTCCTTGGCGGTCGTCGCGGTTTGCTGCGCACGCAGCGAAGGAACGACGCGCGGCAGGCTCAATGCGCCAGCGAACACCGCGACTAAAATCGCACACTTAGTAATTTTCGAAGTCATTCTGACTCCCCCTGATCATGACCTAAGTTCTCAGACCGCCGCGTTTTTCATCGAGCGCACCGCGATCCCCCCAAGCACCGCCACCGCCGCGAGAATCGCCGCCCAGAGCACCGCCGGATGGCGTTCCGACCATGGCCGCTCGTCAGGACGCCCGGTGAAACCGGCGTTGGCTTCTTCGGCTTCCATCGGCACCAATGCGGCATTCGCGTCGGCCTGGAAAAGCTGAGCGTAGTCATAAACCGGCGCATTGAGCTTATCGTCGCCATAATAAAATTCCAGCGAAGTTCCCGCATCGCAATCGAAATAAATCCGCCGCTCGTACTGCTCCAGGTGCGCGCCGGTAATTTTCAATGCGGCATCATCGCCATTATGAATGACGGCGCGTAATCTTCCATTGATCGTCGCGTTGAGGTCGACCCACGTTTGTTCCACGTCGATTTTCTGTCCGTTGCGCAGCATGTGAATCCGGCGAACCTCGCCAGTCCTGATGGTTGACCCTTTGTCGTCCTGTAATTCCATTCCGCGCTGGAAATTTCCCTGCGCCGGATCAATGGCCAGCAGCACGCGCTCCACCGGAATATTTCCGGCGACCTCGAATGTCAAAACCGTATCCTTGCCCTCCTGCGTCCGTTGCGGTGAGCTGCTGAGGTCGCGCCACACGGCCTGTTGAGCCCGTTCGATTCCCGCCGTCGCGCCCTGCACGTCCGAAGGCTTTACTGGGCCGTCAAGCGTGACCTGCAAATACTTGTAGGTGCTCACCGGAATCTGGAGCGTGCTGTTGTGCCCCAGTTTTTCGTCGGACAAATCGAACAGAGTGGTGGTTCCCAGGTCTGCCCATTTCGTGCCGTGCGGATCGTCCTGGCCTCCGACCCGCGCGTGGGCCACGTAGTTTTTTGTCACGAGGTCCAGCGTAATCCGGTCGTACTCGGACACGTCGGACATGTCCAAAAGAAATTGGGTTTTTCCGCCGAGCGTGGCGGGTTGCAACAAACGCACGGTCTTTTGCTCGGTATGCAAGCTTCCGTACATCGTCTTCCGAGCGTTAGGAATTTCCTTGCCGGCGGCGTAAATACGCAGGTCATCCAGATTAGGCTGCGCGTGCTCCCAGACGGTTTCGTCCACGGCGGCGTAATGCTGCCCGCTTGCATTTGGCGCGGCCAGTTTCCGCTGGTATTTGAAATAAGGGATCGCGGGGCTCGTAACCAGCAGGACCGCCAGTAATCCCCAGGTCGTCCGCATCATTGGGTTCCCTGATCTTTTGCTTTCGGCGCATGCGGAGAAAGCTGCAGCCAGTCGCGCTGGTAAATAAACGAAATGCCGAGCAGCACCGCGCCGAGGGCGATGAAGCTCACAATCCGGTAGCTCCCGCCAAGCTGCGAAACGTCATACAAAAACACCTTGCAGATCGTGAACGCGATCAAAATCAGCGATTGCCAGCGCACAAACGCCGAGCGCCTGCGAAAGCCGATGGTCATCAATACCGCGCCGTACACCAACCAGATCGCGGAGTAGCTGAAGTCCCGCTCCAGATTCAACTGCTGATAGGAAGCGGGCAAACTTCCCGCGGTGTACATCCGGCGGTCAAAATAATCCGAGGCTTCCATCGTCAGCGCGACCAGCGCCAGCAAATTCGCGCCGACCACCGCGCCGTCCAAGATCACCAATTCCGTCTGCGCCGCATGGCGCCTGCCCAACACCGCAATTCCGCCCAGCACCGCGATGGCCACCACGTAGGTCGCAAACCGCATGTTGAATACCAGCGTGTCCGCGCGAATTTGATCGTAGAAGAGCAACCGGGCAATTCCCAGCACCAGCGCGACCGCTGCGAAATAGCGCAGAATATCGGTTCGCACCTCGACGCTCAGCCACAACAAAACTCCCGACTCCACCAGCCATCCGATGGTGATCCATTGCGCGTCCAGCTTCAGGGGAATGGCAATCGTGAGGAACGCCACGGCAATGGCCACGTGCACCAAATTAATGAACGTGACATCCTCGGCGGTCGCTCGTTTCTTGATGGCGCTGCCCAGACCCAGATAAACCGCCGCCAGCGCCAACGCATACCAAGTGAGTGTGGTCTTATCTTCTTCATACATGGCGTACAGCGCCAGGAAAAACCCCGCCGCGTTGAACAGCGGAAGCAGCGTCAGCGTAATCGAGGGACCCGAAAGCCGCCTGGACCGCACGGTATCGGTCACCAGTGGAATCACGGCAAAGATGACTGCGAACATTGCCGCGAACGCCACGGTGAGCACGCGCTGGTCGTCGGAATAATATTGCGAATACCAGCCCAGATAGAGCAGGATGGTTCCCGCAAAACTTCCCCAAAGCAGCCGCCGCCACGGCTTGAAAACCGCCATCGCCAGAATGGCCAGGTCCAGCAGCGCGACGTAGCAGAATAGAACCGCTTCGTGATTTTCCCCCGTGGAAAGCAGTACCGGAGTCGAGAACCCGCCCACCAGCGCGAAGCTCGCCAGCAATTCCGCATCCTGGCTCAGCGCCAGAGCGATCGTCGCCGCGGTCACGATGGCCATGGCCATGAAGGCGGCCGCCGCAGGGATCAGGTGATAAATTTGAAACGCTCCCCACAGCGACAAATAAAGCGTGCCGATGCCCACTGCCTTCAGCGAATAGGAAAACGCCGCATAGCCGCGGCTGCGGAATCGCTCGCTCCACAGGACCAGCCCAATTCCGAGCAGCAAGCCGATCGCAATCCGCCCTCCGGGCCCGACCCAGTTATTATCAAACGCAAATTTCAGAAAATAGGAGACTCCGATCAGCATCGCGACGATGCCGATTCGGTTGAGCCAATACTGTCCTATCTTCTTTTCCAGATCGGTGTCCGCGCGGGCATTCCCGGAAATTGTTCCAGAAACCGATGGCATGCTCAGCGGCAGGGACGGCCGAGGTTCTTGCGGCAGTGGCGCCGAACTTATCGGCAGTGGATGAGAGGAGCTTGGCGCGGAAGCAGGCTGCAGCATCGTTCCGCTCGGAGGCGGAGCGATGGTTTGCGGTGATCCCGCAGGGACATCTTGCTGGCGCGCGCCTGGAACGACGCCGCTGATTTGCTCCAGCTCATAGACCCGCGCAGTCAGTGCCGCAACCTGTATTTTCAGAGCCTTAAGTTCATCTTCCGGGCCGGCCATGCGCGTACAGTAACTCAATTTTCAATCCGAGAGCAAAGAACTTGCTTCGGCAAATCGAGGCCTATCTATTCCTTGAGATCGCCCGGTTTTGGCGGAGCCCAGTGGAGCCAAGTGTGAGAATCGGTCAATTCGATGAATATGCGTCTCATTCAGATGCCAGCCTGCTAACCGATTTTTCTGACGCTATGGCGGACGACCAGGGGGACGCATAGGGAGGCTACTTCCACGAGCGGCCCATGGTGCGCCTGGATTCTTAATGGAGGTCAAAACGGCCTCGCCCAGGTTGCGGACGAGACAGGCGGGGGAGTCCTAATCTTCTCGGCTTCCAGAGCCCGGTAAGCCTTAATCCATATCTCGAACAGATTCAATCCAATCTGAACAACCAGTATTGGCTTGGGTTTGAAATGATGCCAAGTTAGAAAACAGAATTGCGCTCCGTTGATACCGATACGGAAATTTCCGGCGTCGACTGCAATTCGGCGAACGGCGTCTTAGTTCCCGCTGCAAAATAAATCTTCTCGCCGGGGGCAGGCATGCCAAGAGAATTTCGATCTGAGGTCTGCCCCTCAACGATACATGCCTGAAAGCGAAGTGATCCGGATCACCGCGTTTCACCGCGCTTTCGGATATATATCATATACATCCAAGAGTAGCAGGCGGAGGGATATAGTCATGCGAAGAGTCTGGGCAGTCTCCATTTCACTTTTATTGGTGTTTGTACCCGTGCTCCAGGCCGCGTCCTCCGCAAGCGGTTACACCCCGCCTGGAGGTCCGCCCCAAGATCAATACCAGGATCAGGTCAATTACGTTTCCTATTCCCCCGAACAACTCGATAACCTGCTTGCACCGGTCGCGCTCTATCCCGATCCATTGCTCGCTCAGGTGCTTCCCGCTGCGACATTCCCCGACCAGATTGATGAGGCCGCCCGGTACGTGCGCTCCTACGGCCAGGATGGAATAGACGGCCAGTCATGGGACGTCAGCGTGAAGGCCGTGGCGCACTATCCTTCCGTTCTTTACATGATGGCGGACAAGATTGACTGGACCAGTGCGCTCGGTCAGGCCTACGTAAATCAATCCACTGAGGTCATGAGTTCCGTGCAGCGTCTGCGGGCGATGGCGCGCGCGCAAGGCAACCTCGTTACGGGGTCGCAAATCGAGGTCATAGAGGACGCAGGGTTCATCCAGATCTGGCCGGTGAACCCTCAGTTCCTTTACGTTCCTATATATGACCCTGCAATCGTCTATTTCAGGAGGCCGTTCTGGGGTGTGGCCATTGGCTTCGGCATTGGCTTTATCATCGGCTCTTGGCTGAACTACGATTGCGACTGGCATGGCCGCCGCATCTACTACACCGGATGGCGAGGCGGAGGCTGGATCGGGCGTTCTCGGCCGTACGTTCATATTACAAACGTGTATGTGAATAACCGGTACGAGCATGTGAACGTCAACCGAGGAATCGTCGATCGCCACGTGAATTTCTACAACGTGAATCGCTACAACAATGTGCATCGCAATGTGAACTTTGATGACCACGATCGCTCCGGGCGCACTCCACGGCCGGACAGCCGCGTAAACAACCAGATCATCAACCGCAACATCCCAAATGACACTCGAGTAGACGAGTTTCGCGGACGCGAGCCCCGGCCAGCTCCACCCACAGGCAGGCCTGGACAACCGGGCGGCGTGGATCGTTCGACTCCACCCACAGGCAGGCCTGGACAACCGGGCGGCGTGGATCGTTCGACTCCACCCACGGGCAGGCCTGGACAACCAAGCGGCATGGCGCGTCAAAACCCGCAGCCGCAACGACAGGCTCCAGCGCCACCATCCGCAGTGCCTCAGGCTGAGCGGTCAGCGCCTCATCCATTCGGGAGAAGTGAGGGTAATTTCCCTCCGCCCGTGGCGAGCCAAAGAGGGCAAACCAGCCGCGCAACTCCTCCTGGCCCGGCCCCGCGGCCTGGGCCCAGTGCCCCTTCGCGCCCAGCATCTCGCGCTCCTTCAACGCCTGCGCCCAGTGGTTCACCTGCACGTCCCTCGGGGAGGTCGAAATGAAAAGCGCAAAAACGCAAGTCTTCGGCGGTGAGCGAAATGGAAAACAAAACAAAAAGGGGCAGAGTCGCATGGGCAATCCGCGTTATAGGAATCCGCTGAGCATTTTGAAAGGCACACCTTCGGTTCTGCTCTTTGTGGTTCTCTTTAGTTTTGCGTTCGGAGCAGGCGTCGTTGCTCGTGGCCAGTCCCAGGCGGCGGTTGCGAATCCGGGCACGCCTTCTGCGGATCAGCAAACGTTCTCCACGCCCGAGGATGCCTCCCAGGCGCTCCTCACAGCGATAAAGGCAAAAGATAGTACGACGCTTGCTAAGATCTTTGGCCCTGGCGAGGATCAGTTACGCTCTGGAGATCCGGTGGAGGACAACAACGACTTGGACGACTTCGCCAAGGGACTGGACGAATCCGCAAAGCTTCGAAAAGACAGCGATACAAAATACACGCTTCTTGTTGGGGAAAACAGCTGGCCGATGCCAATTCCGATCGTGAAGCAAGGAACCGTGTGGTACTTCGATACGAAAGCCGGCCTCGATGAGATATTGAACCGCAGGATTGGCGATAACGAGCTATCAGCGGTTGCCACCGCCCGCGCCTACGTTGTTGCGCAATGGGAGTACTTTACCGCTGGCGATCATGACAACGACGGCGTGGCCGAATACGCGCAGAAATTATTCAGCTCACCCGGGCAGAAAGACGGCCTTTACTGGCCCACGGCAGATGACCAAGAACCAAGCCCGCTCGGCGCCCTGATCGCGGACGCGCGGACCGAAGGATACGGCCCCAAGGCGCGAACGAATATGGGGAGCCCCAAGCCCGTGAACTCCAATGTCCCGGCAGGAGAACAGAGCGCGGCGCGCCCGCGGTATCCCTACCGCGGCTATTATTTTAAGATCCTGACGAAACAAGGCCCCAGCGCCCCCGGCGGTCAATACAATTACATCATTAATGGAAACATGATTGCGGGATTCGCCCTGGTCGCGTATCCGGCAAAGTGGGGGAACTCGGGTGTGATGACCATCATCGTGAACCAGCAAGGCCGCGTCTATCAGAAGAACCTCGGTCCCAGCAGCGATGCGATCGCGACCACGATGACCGAGTACAACCCCGATCCAACCTGGCAGCTTGTCCAGCCCTAAGCCGTAAGGAAAAGCATCCTGACCCTAATGCTTCACGCGGGAAGCCGGCGTGAACGTCGGCCTGCGTGAAGCATTACCCGGCCCAGCGCAACAAAACCATGTGCGTACATTGTTGCGGCAATTTCTCGCACGTGACGCTGCGGAAGGGCCGGGCAATCCGCAGTTTATCGGCTGCGATACATCTAGATCAGCCACGACACATTCGCTTACTGTTTAGGCAGCGGCGTCGAATCTGTCCTGACTGGCAGAATTGGCACATCGATCCTGGGTTGCTCGCCCGTGAGTGATTGCAGGAACGCCACGATGGAGTCTTCCTCTTGATCGGTCAGCTTCTGCCCAAGCTGGCTGGCGCCCATGATGGCCACTGCCTGCTTGAGGCTCCAGACTTGGCCGGAATGAAAATAAGGCGCTCGCAATGCCACGTTGCGCAACGGGCCCGCGCGGAAAACATATTCGTCGCTGGCCGTTTTGGTTACCGCAAAGCGTCCCTTGTCATTCGGCGGAAGAATGTCCGCGCCGGGCTTCTCTACCACGCCAAAGGGGAAATAGGCTTTGCCGCCAACATTGATCCCGTTGTGGCAGGCTGAGCAGCCCTTATCCATGAAAAGTTTCAGGCCATCCTTTTCCTGCGCGTTCAAGGCATTCGCGTCACCATCGAGAAATTGATCGAAATGGGATCCGGGCGTAATCAGGGTCGCTTCAAAGGCCTCGAGCGCCTTGGCAACGTTGTCAAACGTTACCGGGGCGGCCTCTTCGGGAAAGGCTTTCTTGAACTGCTCGACATAGCCGGGCATGGAAAGCAATGTCTTTTCGACGAGCGAGGGCGTGGCGTTCATTTCGACGCTCGCCTGCATTGGTCCTTTGGCCTGAGCTTTTAGATCCTCGGCCCTGCCGTCCCAAAACTGAGCGACGTTGAAAACGGCGTTGAGGACCGTCGGCGCCCGCCGCGGCCCTTTTTGCCAAGCGTGACCTATCGATGTGGGCCCGGCGTCCACGCCGCCGGTGCTCAGGTTGTGACACGATTCGCAACTGATGATCTGGCTGGCCGAAAGACGCGGGTCAAAAAACAGCATTTTTCCAAGTTCAATTTTTTCATGGGTAACGGCGTTGTTCTTCACGGATGGAACAATTGACGGGACCGGCTTGAAAGCCTGCTTCGCCGCTTGCATCAGATCATCCGCCCGCAGCAGCGGCATCGCGCCGAGAGCCATCAAAAGACTTGCCACAAACAAGATACTTCGTTTCATGATTACCCCCCTAATTGCACTCTTCGGAGTTCTCTAATCTTTGATTTTGGTTAAAACGTTCCGACAGTGCCTCTGCTCCGAACAACCGGGTCGTCCAAGCGTAATTCACGGCGCGCCGGGCGGGCTCGGAAGAGCCGAAATCCTTCGCGCGCGCACGACAAATCGTTCCGGCGCCGCTCCGACGTAATAAAAAGGAAAGCATGTAATCAGCGTCATCGCCGGGTCGCTCGTCGGTTCGATCACGCGCACTGCGGTCGGAGGCACGACCGCAGTCCATTCCACCTGGTACTGGAATTCGCGATCCGGTGTCCTGAACGTGATAAGGTCACCCGGAAGGACGTTGCGCAGCGGCCGAAAAATCCCGTCGCGGTGCCCCGCCAACGCGACGTTTCCTGCTTCGCCTGGCAGCGCGGTTTCCGGGAGATGCCCCACCGCGCGTCGCAACATCTGTTCGGAATCGCCTTGAACGACCATTGCTTTCAGCTTCAATCGCGGCACTTCAAGCTCGCCGATCACTCCGCCTACAGCAATGGGAGCTGCAACGAAAGCGGGCGGCTTTGGAGGCACGCTGACCGCGACTGCCTCAAACTTGGACATCTCGACATTCTGATACCAATATTGGTCAAGCACGGCGTAGCCCGCAAAGCCGAGCATGAGGATCCCTGCGACCAGAAACACATAATGAGCCGCCTGCAACACTCGCAGTGTCAGCCCTTCCGCCTGGTGCCTCATGGAAAAAGTCACTCTCATCCGGGATCCTTGCCGGCGCTGACCGCCGATTCCTTCGGCGGGGTCGCAAGATAGCCGGAGCGCGTCCTGACCTGCAGTTTGCCCCGCCCGGCGGCCTTCACATCCACTCGAATCTTGCGGAACGTGTCGTCGTATTTCTTCTCCGGAACAAACCCGATCGTGTACTGCTCGCGAAGGTCGCGCGCAATGCTCGCCGAGATGTCCGAGACGGATTGCCCTTCCTCCGGAAAGAACGCTAATCCGCCCGTGTCCTTGCACAGACGCCGGAGGACACCCGGATTTTCCTCCTCATGCGAGCCGACAAGTCCGATCGCGTAAATCACCGCTTGAGACCGGTGCGCCAATTCCAAAACGTCGGCATATTTCCGCCTGCTGGCGTTGTCGCCGCCATCGCTGACGATGACCAGAGCCTTCTTATCCGAACGGCCGAGTTGCAGATGCTTCAGCCCTTCGGCCACGGCGTCGTACAGCGCCGTCATTCCGCGCGCGGAGACCGCCGAGACTGCCTGCGCTAGTTCTCCGGGGTTGCTGGTGAAAGGCTTTCCGCCCGGCAGTTCCACCGACACGTTGTCGCTGAAGTCCACCACGAACATCTCATCCTTCGGATTGCTCGATTGCGCGAAGGCGGAAACGGCGGAAGCCACCGCCGGAAGCTTCGGACCCATGCTGCGGCTATGATCCACCACCAGCCCCACGGTTACCGGCGTGTCTTCCTGCTCGAAAAACGTGATCGCCTGCGGTCGCCCGTCCTCATACACGCCAAAGTGCTCCTGCGAGAGCCCAGAGACGAAATCACCGTTTGTGCCGGTAACGCGAACCGGCAAAACCACCAGCGTGGTCTCCACGGAAATCTTGCCCTGGCCGGAAGACGCGGATTGCCGCGGCTGACGGGGTCGCGCAACAATTGCAGTTAGGCACAAGAACAGCAGGATGACGAGAGTAGCGCCCCTACGGTAGATTGCGCGGTGTGATGGCGTGATGGGATTCACGGAACGGCCTCCTTGCGTCGCGGGCTGGACCACCGGCACCTTTGCCCGCGACGCTTTGGAGTTCGACGCGTTCACAATGCTTAGCTCATGAACCGCTTCAGCACGAACGCGAAGCTGACCGACAGCGCGCCGAACAGCGCAATCAACGGAACCTGGCTGCCCGTCTTTGGCAGCGGATGAATAGGCGACAGCGTCCCCGTGTCGCGACCCGTGAGCGGGATGAACTCGGCGATGGCGATTTCCGTCCTCTCAGGAGTCTCCGCAACGATCGCTTCGCTCTTGAGTTCCGGCAGGGTCGCGGGCTCGGTTTCAACCGCGGGAATGGTCTCATGCGTTATTTGGGCGAGTTCCATTGCGCGCTGCTTCGGATAGACGAATTCCTGGCCAAAATTGTCGCCTGGATAGAACCAGGCCTTCAGCGCGTCCGGGGCGTTTCCGGGCCGCTCCGAGAACTTCATCACGGTGTCTTCGGTCGGCGTCAGGCGCTGGTTTGGAATCGCCAGCACGGTGGCGATCAACTGAGTCCGGTCGGCATTGTAAATTCTCACGATATGACGGTAGGAGAAAGTCTCGTACAGTTCGATCGTGTAGGTGCCTGCGGGAAGAATTTGGCCGGGAATCTCCACGGGCTGGCTGAAGGTGACTACGGTCCGCTTGTTGAACTGCGTATCGGCTCGCGCACTTGCGGCAAACGTGACCACGAGCAACAAAACCACGAATAGCGTCAAGATTGTCTGCATCCTTTTCATTTCACTACCCCCTTGCGATGTGGGCGGGCTCCGGTTGCCATGCTTTGCTCACTTTGCTTCGGGTGCCTTTTGCACCCGTTCCGTCCCACACACTATTGTTTACTCGCAACCCCCTCCCATCGATATGTCCCTGCTCACAAGCGCGCGTGATCTGGATCACCGATGGAAATCAGCGACAGGGCCGAGGTTTCACCCTGTGATTGGTGTCACAGCGATGGGTGAGCCCTCTCACTGCCGCACAGACCTTTTAGCGCGTACAAGGAAAGTAAGGAATCGATCCCATGACGGAGCAACGCGAAGGAAACAGGCCCCTGGACAAAGAAATTGGGGCGTATGGCATGGTTCGGTTTTTGAGGAGGATGACACAATGAGAGTCAAAAAAGTTTTTTCGCTATTTCTGGGGCTAACCCTTTTTGCCGGACTAATGGCGATCCAAGCCCAAGCTCAGACTTCCAACAAGAGAACGACCATCACTTTTAACCAACCTGTGCAAGTTCCTGGAAAGGTTCTGCCCGCGGGAACCTACACGTTCACGATCCCAGATACCACCGGGATGCGGCATATCGTGCAGATATGGGACAAGGACAAGACGAATCTGATCGCCACAGTCCTCGCGATTCCCAATTACCGCCTCGAAGCCAGTGAGGACACTGTGATCGAATTCAGCGAGCGGCCCGCAAACGTGCCACAGGCCGTGAAGGCATGGTTCTATCCAGGCCACGCCTACGGCATCGAGTTCGTATATCCCCGGCAGGAAGCGATCCGGATCGCCAAGGCGGCAAATGAAGTCGTTCCCGCGGAGACTGTTGAACCTACTCCGAGCACCCTGGAGACAGTTCCGCTGATCGCCATCACCCCGCAACAAAAGGAAGAACCGATTACAGAAGCATTTCAAACGGCGCCGACTTCGGCCGAGCCGGTCGAGACAGCCCAAGCATTGCCAAAGACGGGCAGCCTGATTCCGCTGATTGGATTGCTGGGTGTAACGTTCATCCTCATTGGATTTGGGCTGAAGCGATTCGCTCAATAACCAATGTATCCAAGACGATTCTCTCTGTGCGGCGGGAATAGCGTTCCGGCGCTATCCCGCTGCATGAGAGAAAGTTGGAATGTGCCATGATCCTCTGCAACAAACCGAAAATCCATTAGCTCTCTCTATCTGGAAACTGCCAGGAGGCGGTTATGGATGTGTTGACGGCAATGTTCGGCGCCAGTCTCGACCTCACGCTGGTCATGCTCGCTTTGGTGGGCATTTATTTGGGGCATCGCGTGGTCTGCGGAATTCGGACGTATTTCAAGTTCCGGGGACCCAGGTTGGTGACTTGCCCGGAAACGCACGAGCCTGCCGTTGTGGAAGTGGCAGCCAGGTGTGCCGGCATGCAAGCGGTGTGGGACAAGCGTTCCCTGCACCTTGGTGAATGCTCGCGCTGGCCCGCGAACACCGCCTGCCGGCAGGATTGCTTGCGCCAGATCGAAGCCCGCCCGGCCGCAATGAAATTCTCCGCCTCCTGCAGGGCCTCCTGATCCGATTTACAGGTTGAATCTCTCCGAGCGCCCAGCTATATTTCGTCCGTTTCCGGGCGACAATCCTTGTGACTTCCAGGGATTAGGATGAAGTTTGCAAAGGGATCGGCTTTCGCATCCGCGCGATTCATCGCCGCTGTGCTACCGGAACCATTGCTGGCGGCCTGGGTCCCGCAAAATCGCGCCGCGGCGATTGCATCCGTCGGAGAATTTAATCTCCGGTTTTTGCTGGTTCGCAACGATTTTAGGGGGAATCAATGCCAACGCAATTTATCGTGCACGACAAGATCGATACCGTGGGAGTCGTGGTGGTGGAAGACGTGCAGCCGGGCAAGGATCTGACCGGCTGGATCATGCAGACCGACGAAACCATTACGCTGAAAGCGCTGGACGCGGTGCCGCTGGGGCACAAAATCGCGCTGCGGGATTTGAAGACCGGCGACACGGTTCTGAAATACGGGCATGACGTGGGACGCATCGTGGCCGACGCCGGCAAGGGTCATCACGTGCATGTACACAATATGAAGACCAAGAGGTGGTAACGATGGGCCGCTATGATTTTTATGGATACCGCCGTGAGAACGGCCGCGTGGGAATTCGCAATCATGTCGTGATTCTGCCGCTGGACGATCTGTCGAACGCCTCGTGCGAAGCCGTCGCCAACAACATCAAGGGCACCATGGCGCTGCCGCACCCCTACGGACGCCTGCAATTCGGCGAGGATCTGGAGCTGCATTTCCGGACGCTGATCGGGACTGGATCGAGCCCGAACGTGGCGGCCGTCGTGGTCATCGGCATCGAGCCGGCCTGGACCGACCGCGTGGTGAAGGGCATTGCCAAGACGGGGAAGCCCGTGGTGGGTTTCTCGATCGAAGAGAACGGCGACATCAGCACGATCGCGGCGGCGTCGCGCAAGGCACGCGAGTTCGTGCAGGACGCTTCGGAAAAGCAGCGCGAGCTGTGCACCATGCAGGATTTATTCGTCTCGACCAAATGCGGCGAGAGTGACACGACGTCGGGCCTGGCCTCCTGCCCCACGGTGGGCAACCTGATCGACAAGCTCGATCCGATGGGCGCGACCACATGTTTCGGCGAAACGTCGGAACTCACCGGCGCCGAAGTGGTGTGCGCCAGCCGCGCCGCGAGCAAGGACGTTTCGGATAAATTCATGAAGGTCTTCAACGCCTATCAGGAAGTGATCGAGCGGCACAAGACCAGCGACCTTTCCGAATCGCAGCCGACCAAGGGAAATATCGCCGGAGGCTTGACCACGATCGAGGAGAAAGCCTTCGGCAACCTGCAGAAGATCGGGCGAAAGACAAAGTACATCGATGTGCTCCAACCGGCGGAAGCGCCGGCGAAGGGCGCCGGGCTGTATTACATGGATACGTCCTCGGCGGCCGCGGAATGCATCACGCTGCAGGCCGCGGCGGGATTCGTTGTGCACCTGTTTCCGACCGGCCAGGGCAACGTGATCGGAAATCCCATCGAGCCCGTGATCAAACTCACCGCGAATCCCCGGACGGCGCGCACCATGGTCGAGCACATCGACCTGGACGTCTCCGGAATCCTTCGCCGGGAGATGACGCTGGATCAGGCCGGAGACAAATTGATCGACATCATGATCCGCACCTGCAACGGCCGCCTGACCTGCGCCGAAGCCATGGGGCATCGCGAGTTCGTGTTCACCAAGCTGTACCAGTCCGCGTAAACAAGCCTGCAACCGCGGTCGCATTGTTCGCTGCGGGAGGTGAAGCGTCTTGAATACAAAGACTCTTTTTTTTGTCGGACTGATTCTTTGTGCCAGCGGAGTCCTGTCGGCGCCGCTCGCTCTGGGCGCGGGGCTGGCTTATGGTCTCAGCTTCGCCCATCCCTTTCACTCCGACAGCCGCGTTCTCTCTAAATTTCTATTGCAAGCCTCCGTGGTGGGACTCGGGTTCGGCATGAACCTGTTGGAGGTGCTGCACGCGGGCCGCAGCGGAATCGTATACACCGCCGCGAGCATTTCTTTCGTGCTGGCCGTGGGTTTGATGGCGGGGCGGCTGCTGCGAGTCAATTCTATTTCTTCCGCATTGATCTCGGCCGGCACCGCAATCTGCGGCGGTAGCGCCATTGCTGCAATCGCGCCGATTCTCGATGCTGATCAGGACCAGATCGCTGTTTCTCTCGGCACGATTTTTATTCTTAATTCCATCGCGTTGATGATTTTTCCAGCGCTCGGCTGGGCGCTGCATCTTTCGCAGTCCCAGTTCGGCCTGTGGTCGGCGCTGGCCATCCATGACACAAGTTCCGTGGTCGGCGCCACGGCGCGCTACGGAGCCGTTTCGCTGGCGGTCGGCACAACCGTGAAGCTCACCCGGGCCTTGTGGATCGCGCCGCTGGCGGCCGGCACAGCGGTGATTAAGGGCTCCAGGACCCGCATTCACTGGCCCTGGTTCATCCTCCTATTCTGCCTTGCCACTATGGTCAATACCTATATCCCGGCGGCGGCGCATCTCTCGCAGCAACTGAGCAATCTCGGCAGATTGGGGCTGACCGCGACCCTCTTCTTGATTGGCACAAGTCTTTCGCGGGCCACGCTCCAACAGGTCGGCGTCCGCCCCCTCGTCCAGGGGGTCATTTTATGGATGGTGGTGGGGTTGACCTCGCTGTGGTTCATCGTGCAGGGATGGATCGCCTTGCAATTGTAGTTTGCGTAACGCACTCTCGAATCAAACCCCGGAACTAGCATATTGCAGGCCACCTGGTTCAGGTGTACATTGCCCCCACCCGAGAAGCCGTAATCACGAAAACCCTGGTCGATTAGCTGCGAACATGCTTTTACCTTGCGAACGAACATCTCAGGACGAAGGGAGAATGTCATGAAACGGTGGATTGCGAATGGTTTGTCCGTCGGACTCCTGTTTGGCGGCGCGGCGCTGGCGCTGGTCGCAAGCAAGCCCGCTGCGGCTGCCGACGATGCGGTCGTTCAGGCCGATCGCGCCCTGGTGGCCGCGCTGCAAAAGGGCGATCGCGCTGCCGCAGAAAAACTCCTCGACAAGGATTTTTCCTGGATCGATTCAAAGGGAGTCATGTGGGCCCCGGACGACGCTTTCGACGCCAAGCTCAAGCCGCTGATTGGCGACGCTGGCGCGGCGACGATTACCGAGCACAAGTACGGGAAAGTGGTATGGATTCAGGAAAACGTGGACAACAAGTACGTCGCGCACTTTTGGGTGCAGCGTCCCGCGGGATGGCGCTTGCTTCACACCAACGAAATCCTGATCGATCCGTCCCTGGCCGTTAAGGAAGTGAGGCCTAACTTCGCGGTGCCATGCACGAATCCCTGCCAGATGATTCCGTACCAGCCGCTGACGGCGAACGAGAAAGCGGCCCTCGACGGATGGCTCGATCAGGAAGCCGGAAACGGCCATCACGATGCGCACCTGGGCGAAAACTTGCGCGCGGTCCATTCCGAAAATGGAGTTCAGCCTCCCAAGGCGGAGCGCATGGCCAACACGGCCAAGGCCATGGCCGACCCGGCGATTCGCAACCGCCCCCCGGTGGGAGTAGCCCCGGTGTTGTGGATGCGATCCTGGGACTTCGGCGACGCCGTTGTGTCCATCATGTTGCAGCCGACCTATGGCGGCAAAGCGTACTGGTCAAGCCGCGTCTTCGGCAACCACAACGGGTTCTGGATGATGGAGGAGAGCTATCACACCACCATCCAGGCCGCTCCCCTCATGACCGCGCTGCCCGGCGGAAAAGGTCCCATGGGCAGTTCCGCACCCACGGAGTAGGGAATCGAACGATGTTCACTTATTCAAAGTTATGGAAGAGGGCGCTCGCACTTCCGCTCGCGCTTTGCTGCGTACTTGCGCTGCCGGCGTTTTCGCAGGCACAATCCGCGCCACGCTATAAATTCGACGCCGACTGGCCCAAACTTCCGCTGCCCAACAAGTGGTGGATGATGGGCGTAACGGGACTTGCCGTCGATAAGGACGACAACGTCTGGGTTCTTGATCGGCCGAATGACATCGACGGCACGCAGAATTACGCCATGCTGAATCCGCCCACTGCCGAATGCTGCGTTGCTCCCCCATCGATGATTCATATCGACAAAAACGGCAACGTCATCGGCTCCTTCAACCCGCCCGAAGGGCACGGCATGGCCGTGGACAGCAAAGGTTTCGTCTACATCGGGAACGCCGTCGACGGGAAGAACACCGTCCGCAAATACGATCCGAAAACCGGCAACGTGCTCGCCGAAATTCCTCGCGCACCGGAAAAAGAACCTGGAGGGGGCGGAGGAGAGGGCGCACAAGAAGTTCCGGCGCTCGGTCCCGGCGGTGTTGGTGCCACTGCGGCCGCACGGGCGGTCGCGCGCGGTGGCAACCCGCCCGATCCTGCGGCTCGCGCGGCGGCCACTGCGGCTTTTCGCGCCAAGTATCCTCCCACGACACCGATGATTGTCGGTCAAATTGAGGAGGTTCGTCTGGACGAACCGGCGCGTGAAATCTACTGCGCGGATAGTTATCTGGGCGGGCGCGTGATGGTGTTTGATCTGGATACGTTCGCGTTCAAGCGCGGCTGGGGCGCCTATGGACACGCCCTGTCGGAAATTTCCACCGATCGGAAAGACCGCGAATATACTCCCGGCGGCCCGCAGCCGAAGGAATTCCGGAACCACCTCACGCTGAATATCTCCAACGACGGTTTGGTCTACGCCGCCGACCGCGGCGCCAATCGTATCGACGTCACCACCAAGCAAGGCAAGTTCGTCAAGGAATTCATCCTGGCCCCCGAGACCGGCAATCGCGGCTCAGCGGGCGGCGTGGCCTTTTCGGCCGATCCAAAACAGAGCTTCCTGCTTATTTCCGATATTTCCAACAACACCATCTGGATTCTGAGCCGCGAGGACGGAAAAGTAATGGGCCGCATCGGCAGCGCGGGAGACTACGGAGGGCAGTTCCACGGACTTCACATGATTGCCACGGATTCCAAGGGCAACATTTATACCGGCGAGGTGCAAGCCGGCGAACGCGTCCAGAAATTTGTTCCGGTGAAATGATATCGGTCCCTATGCCAATGTGGCGGGAATCCACTGGCCCCGGGCGGGTTCTTATTCCAGTCTAGGAAACGCTTCGAGTTGCTTGCCGTCCGGAAGAATGACAGTTGTCAGCCGCAGGAAATTCGTTTTCTTCTTCGCCTGGTAACCGTTCAGAGTAACGACGTCGCCGACCTTGACGATCTTGCTGTTCCACCCCGCGCGGTGAAGCACCAGCGCGTTCGACAATTCGCCATTCCAGTTTTGCACGTTCCCTTGTTCGTCCTTTACGTCCACGTAAATCTGCGTGTGCGGATTGATGAACTGGAAGTCGGTCACCGTTCCCTTGATCGTGACCACTTTCGAGGTATCTTCCCCGGCGGTGCCGTGGTGCGCGAACGCGGGAACGACGATCAGGAAAACGCCTGCAAGGACTGCGGAAAGGGCCCAGAGTTTCTTCGTCATGGAGAAACCTCCAGAGTCGTTTATGAAAGGCTGCTCTAGTTAGGTCGCCCGCAGCCTCTTTTGGGAATCCCTTATTGTGCGGAACGAATCTCTTGCCGGTACTCTAGCATAATTCAGCCCCAGGCAGGGCCACTCGCCCTGTCGCCGCAAATCCTCTTCAACCCGGCTCGCAAAACCGTTTGCAACTACTGCGACGCAAGATACGCCACGATCGAGATCAAGTCATCGGTGTTCAGTTTCTTCACCACGGCCTTCATCATTGCGTTGTCCCGAGTGCCCTGCTGGAAGTTGTGAAGCTGCCTCATCGTATAGCTGGCGCTGCGCCCGGCAATCGGAGGAATGTCCCCCGTGCCCAACAGATCGTCGCCATGGCATGTGATGCAGGGTATCGTCTTTCCTGCTCCGCCTGTGACGATCTCCTTGCCCTTTGCCACGCTTCCGACGGGCACATAGGCCACGAACCCCGAGTGCGGGTCGCGCAGCCGTTCGGTCCGGTCGGTATCTTGTGGCACTTCGATGATGCGTTCCCCAAGCGGTTCGGTGCCTCCGCCGTCCAGCGGCAGGAACATCCCCGCCGGAGACTGCCGCGTCTTGGGCGCCGTGGCGCTCTCGATCACCTTGATCCATGGCCGCCATTTCAGCGTGGAATAATATTCCGCGGCTTGCTTGGTTTCCTCATCGGTCAGGAACCGGGCGATCTGCGTCATCTCGTTCGCGTTGGCCTTGCGCGAGTCGGCGGGTTTGCGGCCCCCGGTCTTGAACAGGTCCATCTGCTGCAGGATGTAATTCACCGGCAGTCCCGCAAGGTGTGCGTTTTCCGGTTTTCCCATCCCGTTGAAATAGTGGCAGTGCCCGCACGCGCGCAGGTGATCCTTCTCATGTCCGAATTTCACGATGTCCGGGGCCGGCGGGTGCTCGTTCGGATACCAGTCGGCCGGAGCCCAAAACGATTGCACCTGGCCGATGGTAAAAGATTGATCGCTTCCGGGAAGGCGGAGCAGTTTGCCGTCATCGGGCCACGGTCGTCCCGGCCACGAGCAGTCGTGCGGCTTGGTGTCCGCCGCGCATGGTGGTGCGGCCGGGTCGGGCCCGGAATTCACAAATCCGTACGCCCAAGCGACAGGATCCGGGGCCCTGTCTTGCCCAACCGCAACCATTGCTCCGGTGCCGATCCAAACCAGCGCCAGGGCCAACACTCCCGCATATCTCCGCATCTCGCCTCCGCCAAGCTTATTAGTATGACCGTTTTCGACGGCGGTTGGTTTCACAACCAGCTCGACTCATTCACCACGCAGACCGTAATCGGCTTCACACGGTCATGCTGGCGCGCCTCAACAATTCCTGGTAAAGCAGGTCGGGAACGTCGATGCCCGATTCGGCGATTCTTCTGCGGACCGCAAATCGCCGCACCCCCGGCAATCGCGTCCCGGCATCTTCTTCGATGGCCCTGCAAAGCGTCTCGATCCTCTCCAGTACGGCTTCGCCGCCGAACGTTTGAATATCGAACATTAGGAAGAGTTGCCCGATACTTGGCGGCCCGCCTTCGGCATCGAAGAATGAGCTAGCCTCAAAACCGAAGTGCGACCGCGTCAGCGCGGCCGTGAGCAACTCAACCATCAGGGCGAGCGCCGCGCCCTTCGCCCCGCCGATTGGCACCATCGTGCCGGCGAGCGCCTCGCGCGGATCAGTCGTGGGTTTGCCCGAGGCATCAAGCGCCCAGCCCTCGGGAATCGATTCGTTTCGCGTGGCCGCCTGCATGATCTTGCCGCGCGCAACCACGCTCATCGCCAGATCAATGACCAGAGGCCCCTGGCCACGCCGCGGACAGGCAAGCGCGATGGGATTGGTGCCGAACACGCCCCGTGTGCCGCCCCAGGGAGCGATGGCCGCGGGCGTATTCGAAAACGCCAGCGCCAGCACATTCTGTCTGGCCATCGATTCCACCGCATGTCCGAGTACTCCGCAATGATGTGAATTCCCGATAGCTATGGCCACCACGCCTGTTTCCCGAACGATCGGCAGGGCTGATGAGATCCCCGCTGCAATGGCAGGAAAAGCAAACCCGTGGCGCGCATCCACCGTCACCACGGCCGCGGCCGCTCGCTTCACTTCCGGACTTGCCAGACCGTCAACTTTTCCGCTGGCCAGCTGATCGGCGTATGCCGCCATTCGCGCAAGTCCATGGGAGCTGATCCCGTCCAACTCCGCGGCAATCAGCGCATCGGCGACGATCCCGGCATTCGCCGGGCTTGCGCCTGCGTTTACGAGGACGCGAGTCGCAAGCTCGTGCAATTCGCTGGAAGTGCGCGTGGTCATAATTAAACTTGGAGCATATCCGTGCAATGATCGGCACGGGCTGTCGGGCCGGAACGTCTAGAAAGATGAATTCTACAACATGCGGAACGTATCGGGCGCTTCTTCCTCCAGCTCCCAAGAATAACCCCGTGCAATGCGCGCGGTTCACGTGGCTCTCGCGGGCCCGGCCCGCGCCGGAATCGCTTGATCGCCCCTGTACCGCGTAGTAGTGTCTGGGGGCTCCGATCAGAATATAAAACATGGGAACGCCCAACCCGATTTCGCGAAAGGGGCGCACAAGGTTGGCTACAGGCGCGGCCGGGAATCGATCAAGGAAAAATGTAGGCACCTACTTTGGCGTCTCGCTGCCCGTTTGGGTGCTTATCTTCCTTGCCGCAGGTCTTGCCGTGGGTTTGCTATTTCCCAAAAACAGTTTCGCCGGCGCGGCTTATGTAAGCGGCACGTGGTTTCCGAAGGGCGTGGTAACTTTCGCCGGGCCGCTGATCTTTGGGTTGCTGGCTGCGGCTACCGCAAAGCTGGTCCTGCTGCACGGGCGGCGCGCGCGGCGTCTGTTTGGCCTGATCGTTGCCCTGTATTTGGCATTAGGGGTGGCATCGCTGGTCTTCGTCACCGTATTGATTCCTTTTCTGACCAAGCTGCCCTTCGTCGATTCCAATGCGGGCGTGATGGGACCTGGTGAGTGGCTCGGGCAATTCGCGAAGACGTTCGCATCCTTCCTCGCCACGCAACCGCTCATACAATCTCTGATCGGCGCCATGCTGGTTGGGTACTTGTCCGCCGTCGTGCCCTCTCTGCGCCGCGTCGCCGGCGGTTTGATCCGCGCGAGCGACGCCATCCTTTGGCTATTCAGCAATCTCCTGTGGTATTACCCGATCATGATCGGATGCCTGGCCATCGGCATCCCGCTGAAATTCGGCGCGAAGGGAATGAGCGCCTACGGCGAGACGATTCTTTGGACCGCTCTGGTCACCGTGGCCTTTTCCGTGCTCATGGTCGCCTTTACGCTGTGGACGACCAAGCGGACTGCACGGCAGGTCTTCTCTTACTTCGCTGCCGTGTGGCCCACCGGTTTCGGCACGGGCGGTTCCTACGAGACTCTCGCGGTGAACATCGTTTCCGCGGAACATGACCTCGGCCTCCGCCGCGAAATCGCTGAAGTCTCCATCGTCTTCGGGACCGTGCTGAACAAAAGTTGCGCCAGCATGTCCATGCTGCTGATCACCATTTCGGCGACGCGCCTGCTGCACATCCCCATTTCCATGACCGATATTATTTTGCTTGTTCCGCCGATGTTGATGCTTGGACTCGTTTCCCCCGGCATACCCGGCGGCGCGGGATTTTTTATGTCGCCCATCGTCGCGATTCTTTTGCATGTGCGCGACGCTGATACCTTCGTTGCCACGTTCGTGGCCATGTACGCCGGGCTGATTCCCATGCTCTCCACGGCCGGAAACACCACCAACGACGGCCTGGTGGGCGCACTGCTCAACGATCGCTTTGCGAATTACCTTGGACTAGAGGAATCGTCCGAAGCTGCCAGGAACCTCAGGAGTTTGCCGAACCAGGGTGCGGGAACCGAATCGCCATTCGGCAAACTCATCGCCTGGGTCCTTTTGCTGGCTGGCACATGGATGCTGGTATCGCCGCAGGCGCTGCTCGGCCTTAACCAGTTGAAGTGGATGCACGACTACGCGTTCGCCGGCGAGGTCCCGCTCGGAATGCTGGTCCTGAGTGTTTCGCTTTACTTGCTGGGTGGCCGGCAGACTACGGGCAACGCAGCGCCACAAAAAAAAATGTTACCCCGGGATCCGTGAAGTAAGCCGCAGCCCCGCGAGAGACACGCCGCTACTTGTGCCCCGCGTACATCATCTCCGCGCAGATGAATTCCCCGATGTCCCAGTCCGCCCTGAGCTGGAACGTCAACTGCGCGCTCCACGGCTTGGTGTACGCCTTCGGATCGTCAATCGTGAGGTCGTCCATAAGCGTGTCGTGATCCACTCGCCGGAATCGCTCCACCAGGTGCAGTTGATCGCTATGCGGGTGCCCGGCCCGGTCGAGCCAGGTCTTGTCGTTGAATCCGACCGTGTCCACAACCAACGTATCCCCCTCATAGTGGCCGATGGAGTGCCCCATCCACGTCAACTCCAGGCCATCGGGATGCGGCCGCCCGTCCATGAAAATCTCGCGGACGAAATGATCGTACTCGAAATACATGATCACGCGCCCCGGCGCCTGAATCATCTCAAATGGATGCGGCCGGAAATAGATGTAGGGAACCCCCGGCGGCAGGCAGTTGTAGTCCGGCGAGTTGGAGTCTTCCACGGCCACGGCCTTGGGCCCAAATGTTGGCTTGGCTTCGTGGTATTTGGCCTCGGCCCAGGGCGTCATGGGCGGCTCGTCCTTGATGAAGGCAAAGCCGGAATAGGCGCGAGCGGCTGCCGGTGCGTGCGGCCGCCAGACTCCAGCTAAATCCGGCGCCGGATTTGCGGCGGCCGGAGAATTCTTCGCGGCTGCCGGTGCGGGAGTCTGCGCGCATAGAACGGTCGAGAAACCCGCCGCGATCAGCGCAACGCCCAACGCGATGGAAACGTTTCGCATGGCACCCCCCGTTTCGATGTCAGTCTTGGCCCAATTGGGGCCACTCTAGCACCAAATTCAAGAAACAACGCAAATAACAACGCGCACATCCAGGGGCAGGAATCACGGAACGACGCATGTATCACCTGAGGCAAACGAGTGTCAACCCAAAATCCTCCCGCGCGTTGAA
Source organism: Terriglobia bacterium (assembly GCA_020073485.1). Taxonomy (GTDB): domain Bacteria; phylum Acidobacteriota; class Terriglobia; order Acidiferrales; family UBA7541; genus Palsa-360. The sequence goes on from JAIQFB010000016.1 coordinate 49,501, forward strand.
GTCGCGCCCGCGCGCGCACTTGTCTCCCGCAGCGCCTCGAGTTAGCGGGCACGGTTTGGAATTAACTTGACAATAGTGATGCGCAGGTCTACAAGCGCTCCATATAACGACGCGAGGCAGGATGCCTTGTTGGGAGGACTTGCCGCTGCGTCTATCCCGAATAACTTCGAAAAGGTGAATTGAATTTGTTTCGGCGGCTGCTCACGTGCGGCGCGCCCCTTTGATTCGTTCTACTTCCGGCTGTCGGTCGGATTTCTTTGGGCCCTCTGTATTTTAACTTCACTTCCGAAGGGGTGCCGAGATGAATGGGTCAACGTTGCCGTTGCATCAGGTCCGGAATCTGCCTGGAGCCCGGTTTCCTGGAATATTCGCCACGAAAATCTGCCTGGAGCGCACGGAACGATTGCTGACGGTCGCATTTCTGCTGCTCTTCGCTTCCGTTTCCGTTTTCTCTCAAGCGAACCTGGGCCGCATCCTGGGCTCGATCACCGACCAGACCGGCGGCGCCATGGCCGGCGCCACGGTCACAGTCACTGACACCGAAAGAGGCGTGACTCGCACACTGACCACCGACGATGCCGGAGCCTACAACGCCCCCAACCTGACCCCCGGCACATACACGGTCCGCGCGGAAGCCAAAGGCTTCAAGACCATCCAGCGCGAGAACATCTTGATCGAAGTCGGCAAGGAACTCCGCGTGGATCTCACGCTTCAGCCCGGCGAGCAGCAGCAGACCATCACCGTCACCGAGCTGATTCCCATGGTCGAGACCACCAACGCCACTCTCGGCGGCACCCTGAGCAATGAGACCATCACTCAGTTGCCGCTGAACGGCCGCAACTTCGTCAACCTGCTTTCCCTGCGCCCCGGAATGCAGGTCTATCTCGGCGGCGGCAGTTACACCCGCTCCTCCAACGGCACTCGCGCCGACGATATCGGTTACCTGGTTGACGGTTTGTCCGTGGACGAAGGTTACACTGGACAGAGCGTGCTCAACGCGCCCATCGCCGCCGGCGACGCCTCCTCCTCTTTGCCCATCGACGCCATCCAGGAGTTCAACACCGAACAGAACCCGAAAGCCGAATTCGGCTGGAAGCCCGGCTCGATTGTCAACGCCGGGCTGAAGTCCGGCACCAACACCCTTCATGGCAGCGCTTTCGCCTTTGGCCGCACCGATGCTTTGGATGCGCGCAACTTCTTCAACCAATCAAATAGCCCCGCTTGCACGACGGTCCCCGCAGCATGCATCGCCGCGCCCCACGCCCTGGAGCAATTCGGCGCCAGCCTGGGTGGGGCCATCAAGAAGGATAAACTTTTCTACTTTGTGAATTACGAAGGGCAGCGCTATACGGCCGGTCAGGTGCTCCCGGTGACCACTCCGGTGACGAGCAGCATCCTCAGTACCTGCAATACCATAAACGACGCGCACATCGCGAGCTCGGCGGCCCCCGCGGTTACGCCGTTGAGCGCTTTGATTTCAGGCCTGACGTTTTCAAGCACGCCAGGGAGTTGCGCCATAAGGCCCCCGAATTACACCCCCGGCACATCGGAATCCTTCTTTCCAGCCAACCCTGGGCCGAGTACCAGCGTTGTGATGAACCTGCAAAGCGTCAATCAGCAGGATAATGGCGTCGCAAAAATTGATTTCCACGCGAACGACAAGAATCAACTCACCGGCCTGTATTTCCGCGGCCAGGGCGGCGGCAATTGGGCAGACAGCCCCGCGGAGCCTGGCATCCCGGGGACGACAACCTCTCCTTGGACATCGCTGTTGTTCGGTTATATTCAGATGGGCTCGGGCGCATGGACGTATACCCCGAATTCCACCCTGGTTAACGAACTCCGAGTCGGTTACACCCATTTTCGCCAGCCATATCTTTCCGTGGACAACGCCGTGAATCCTGTCACCTACGGTATCAACACCGGCATCACCGATCCGCGGTTCTTCGGTTTCCCGCGCCTTTCAATCTCCGGATTCGGCATCGGCTTTGGGGGAAACTGGCCCAAAATCCGCGGACCGAACACCAGTTTGCAGCTTCTGGATCATTTCTCGATCCTGCGAGGCAATCACTCCTTCAAGTTTGGTGGCGAGGTAGTTCGTAATAACGCCGTCGGGTTCATCACTTCGAATGGCAAAGCCCGTTTCCGATTCAAGAATTTGACGCAATTTCTGGAAGGTGTTCTCGCCAGCAGCGGAGGACAGACGACCGTTGAGGCGGGCGATCCTACCCGGCACTACTCCAACGGGCAATACGCCGCGTTTGTTCAGGACGACTGGCGCATGACTCCAAGATTCACCGTCAACCTTGGCCTTCGTTACGAACTGATTTCGGTCGTCAAGGAACGCGATGGATTGGAGGGCAACTTCGATCCAAACTCCGCCACAGGCGTTGTCCAGGTGGGCTTTCAGACTTCGACTCCATACAACGGCGATCACAACAATTTCTCGCCGCGCCTCGGACTGGTGTGGGACGTCCGCGGAAACGGAAAGACCGTCATCCGTGCGGGCGGCAGTCTCATGTACGAATACCTGCCGATTTCGACTTTTTCGGATATTGCCAATGCCCTGGGACTAAGTCTCGAGCCGACTGGCGCCACCAAGGTCTTTTGTTCGACGGTCGCGTGCGGGGCCGGCAGCACCCAGATCGTTCAGGCAGGAGTGGGCACCAGCGCCGTCACACAAGTCGTTGTGGCCGGCACGAATGGCTTGAATGCCGGTTGGCAAGCGCAAACCGCCGCGTGCCTGTTCACCACCAATTGCGGCCCCGTCATCCCCAGCAGCGTTGTTGCCGCGACGTGCGGCGATGGCAAGACCCCTAGTGTCGTGAGTGCCCTCTATCCAAAGGACCCGCCACCTTGCAATATAATGGCTGCGGATAGGAATCTCCGCACACCCTATGTCAGCACCTGGACCATAAACCTTCAACAGGCGATCACCAACAATCTTTCCGTGCAGGCCGCCTATGTCGGCACTCACGGCACCAAGTTGATCGGCTTCCAGGACATCAATCAGCCGGCTCTTAGCGCCGCATTTTCACAGTCCGCCCGGCCGTACTACAGCAAGTTCCCGTTCCTGGGAGAAATAGCCAAGCTTGGAAACATAGATTTCTCCAACTACAACGCCCTGCAAATGACAGTCACCGAACGGGCCAGCCATGGGCTATCCTTTGTCGCCGGATATACCTGGTCCCATGCCCTCGGCGAGTCCTCCAGCAATTGGAACGGCCTGACTGTCCCGCCGGATAGCACCAACCCGCGCTTTCTTTATGGGAGCAGCGCCTTCGACATCCGGCACCGATTCACTTTCTCCCTAAGCTATGACATTCCCGGCCTTAAGACCCCGGGGCAACTCTTGCAAGGTTGGTCGCTCAATTCGATCGTAACATTACAAACCGGGCAGCCTTGGCAGCCGCAGGATCTCTCGAACGACTTCGCCGGAGATGGCCAGGTCAGCGACCTCGCCAGCTTTGGTCAAACGTGGAACTTTTTCGGCAATCCCTCGGACTTCAAATCCGGTCCAAGCGCGATTCCGTTCTTTCTGACTGGGACCCCTCCAGTGAACGATCCACTCGGGCCGACTGACCCGGCCTACGCGATCAACAATGCTTCCTGCCTGGCGCAGGCGACGTCTACTCAACTCCAATCGTTTGGTTGCTACCAAAAAGGGACCTCCATCCTTGTGCCCCCTGCATTCGGAACCGTCGGCAACGCTGGCCCTGGCATCTTCCGCGATTCCGGCTTCCGAAACTGGGATTTCTCGGTCACCAAGATCTGGAAGATTCGGGAGAGGCTCAGCACGCAGTTCCGCGCGGAGTTCTTCAACATCCTGAACCATCCGACCTTCACCAATCCCGGAGGCCCGGCGGGTGCCGGTTACAACGATCCTTCCGCTGCCAACTTCGGCTGCGGTTGCGGCACCCCCGATCAAGTGGCCCCCAACCCGGTCCTCGGCACCGGAGGCAATCGTTCGGTTCAGTTGGGATTGAAAATACTCTGGTAACTCCTGAGGTTTGAAGATTGAGACCGGCAGGCGCCACTTGGCGCCTGCCGGATCCGCAACCGGAATTGGACCAGGCTCCTTCGACCGTATCCCCAGTCTATTCTTGCAGTCCCGAGATGAGTTTTGGAATTCCTGCGCGGATAAAAGGAATTGGTGGGCCCGCCAGGATTTGAACCTGGGACCGACGGATTATGAGTCCGCTGCTCTGACCGCTGAGCTACAGGCCCGCAGGGTAACTATAAGCGAAAACGAAATCTGCCGCACCATGGATGTAGTGGGTTTTCGGGTTTGGCATTCGAGAGCTACTCGGCGGGAAACGGCTGAACCATCCTGTTGCGCGCCCACACCCAATTGAGCGACGCCACCACCATCACTCCTGCAATTGCGAAGACATCCTTCATTCCCATCTGCGTTACCAATGCCAGAGCAAATAGCAGCCCTAGGGAGCTCACCAATGGTCCGGCGGGCAGCCGAAATGCATTTGCGCCGGGCTGCTTCCTTCGGAGCGTAATCAGGGCCGCGCAGACCACACTATAAGTAAGAAGCCGAGCCACCACGGACAACACGGCGTTGCCCTGAAAATTTCCCGCCAGCGCGAGCAAAAACACGATTGCGGCAAACGCAATTATCGAAAAATGGGGCGTGCGGAATTTCCGGCTGATGGCTCCGAATGCGGCGGGGAAGTCGCCCCGCTCGGCAAGCGCGAATGTAATCCGCGGAACATTCAGCATTTGGGAGCTCAGATTCCCGTAAACAGAAAGCAGGGCGCCGATCTGCATTAGCACGGCTCCCCAGCCTCCCAGAAACACGCGGGCTGCTTCGGCCAGCGGCCGGTCGGCGGCGGCCGCGCCCAGGGCCCGCAAAACCACGACCTGAATCGAGATATACAGGACGGTGCAAAGAATCAGTGAGAAAAAAAGAGCGAAAGGAATATCGCGCCGTGCATCGCGTGCTTCGCCCATGGGAATCAGCGCAGCTTCAAATCCCGACATCGCAAATATAATAAGGAGAACCGCGCTGAGCCACTGTTTCGGTCCGGCTACGGCTGCCGGAGCGACAACCGCATGTGCTCCCGCGCCTTCAAGCTGCACCAACCCAGCAACGATGAAAATCACGAGCGGCGCTATTTTCGCAGCCGCCAGAAAACTGCTTACGTTCGCTCCCAACCTTACTCCAAGAATATTGATCACGGCTAACACGCCAATCAACAGGAATAGAACAATGCCGCGTGCAAATCGCCCCTGTGCCCCCGGGAAAAATCCTCCGAGATATTCGATGAAAATGTTCGCATTCGCCGCGCCGGAGGTCAGCCTGACCAGCCACGTGAGCCATGCGATCTGGATTCCGGCAAAACGTCCATACGCCACTCGGGCGTAGAGATAGGGTCCGCCCGCCTCGTTAAATTGCGATCCGACTTCGGCCAGACAGGCGGCAATGGCCCCGACTCCCAAGGCGGCAATCAGGTAAGCCCAGGGACTCTTTTCTCCGAGAATCCGCGTGAGGATTGCGGGCAGCCCAAAAATTCCGCTGCCAATCACCATATTCACGACCAGACCGGTCAAACTCCACCGGCCGATGGTGTGGAGCAGCCTCCGATCAAGGGTCGCGGGCATCAGATGGGCGGGGATGCTAGTAGCCACGTGTGCGAAAGTCAAATCGAACCTACGCCGTACCAACCGGTTTTCCGGGCAGCAGAGAATCTCCTTTTACCGTCATTCGGAATCCCGGAAGGGACCGGGACAAACACCGCGAGGAATCCCTCTTCGATTGAAACCCGGGAATAGAGGGATTCGTCGGCGAAAAGCGCTACTGGAATGACGGTGTCGCGAGCTCATTCGCAGCCCGTTTAGGCGGCAACCGATTTTCCTGTACATTAGATGAGTCAAGTTGATGTTCGTCCGCTTTCAACGGAGTGGAGCGGCGAAATCGCGACGCCTGACCGATTACATGACCACTGCAACCCAGGAAATAGCCGGCAAGGGGATCAACCCAATCATTGCCGCCACCAGTTTTGGTTTTGTGGTGACGCAACTCGACGTGACCATCGTGAACGTGGCGTTGTCGCGCATCGCCGCGGGATTATCCGTGCACGTGGCCGGGCTGCAGTGGGTCGTCGACGCCTATACGCTGCCGTTCGCGGTGCTGATGCTTTCCGCGGGAGTATTAGGCGACCGTTTCGGCTCGCGGCGCGCCTACCTCATTGGCCTTGCGATCTTCGCGACCGCGTCGCTCGTATGCGGCCTGGCGCCGAACGTCGCCACGTTGATTGCCGCCCGCGCCGTCCAAGGCGCCGGCGGCGCACTCTTGATCCCCAGTTCGTTGGCGCTGCTCAATCACGCGGCCGCCAACGATCACGGCCTTCGGGCTCGCGCCGTGGGCCTCTGGACCGCCGGTGGAAGCGTGGCCATCGCGGCAGGTCCGGTGGTGGGCGGTCTGCTGGTCGCCAGCCTGGGGTGGCGAAGCATTTTTCTGGTCAACCTGCCGCTTTGCGCCATCGGCATGTACTTGACCCTGCGGTCGGTTCCGCCCAGCGCCCACGCCGAGGCCGCGCACCATCTTGACCCCCTCGGGCAGTTGCTTGCGATCCTGGCCGTTGCCGGGTTGACGTGCTCGGTCATCGAAGCTCGCCCGCTGGGATTCGGCCATCCCCTGGTGATCGGCGGCGTGGTTCTCGGGGGCGCTGCGGCCATTGCGTTTTATTTCGCGGAAACAAAATCCAGCGAACCGATGCTGCCATTTGAAATCTTTCGCCTGCCGAATTTCAGTCCTGCCGTGGTCTTCGGGACGTTCATGAATCTTTCCTTTTACGGAATATTTTTTGTCCTCAGCCTCTACCTGCAGCAGGCGCGCGGGTATTCAGCCCTGCGCACCGGACTAGCCTATCTGCCGCTGATGTGCACGTTCATCGTTTCCAATGTCGCCAGCGGCGTTGTCGGATCCAGAACGGGGCCGCGCATGCCGATGATCTGGGGAGCAATCGGAACGTTTGCCGGATTCTTAATGCTCTCTCGACTGGGGCCAACAACTTCCTATGCCGCGATGCTGCTTCCATTCATCGTTATTCCCGCGGGCATGGGTTTTGCCATTCCGGCCATGACCGCTACGGTGCTTTCCAGCGTGGATCGCAACCGCTCCGGCACTGCTTCCGCCGTGGTCAATGCCGCCCGGCAGACCGGCGGCGCGATTGGCGTGGCGATCTTCGGCGCGCTGGCAGGGAACTCGCCCACTCAAATTATTCGAGGATTGAAAACGGCTTCCATGATTTCCCTGGGGCTCTTGCTCATCGCCACCGTGGTGGCCTGGAAATACATTCGCCGCACGCACCGAACGTTTGACGTGGGCGAAGAGATTGCGATTCCGATCGAGTAGCGAGCGGGAAAGCCGAACGGGCGCTACAAAGTTCCGCCAAGCCGCCGCATAATAATTTCCCCCTCGTTCACGATCCCGCGCGCGATTGGAATTTGATTAGCGAGGTAAGCCCGAACACATCCAGGATGCCCTTCTGAATTTCGATGGTGAACGCATTCAGCCTTGCAACGAAATCGCTGGTGACCCCCACATCCGTGCGGAGCGGACGCTTGCCTGCGGGACTTTCGATCAACCGAAGAATCGCGTCGGCCACCTGCTGCGGGTCTTGGCGTGTGCCGAGGTTCGCCATGAGCGTCTTGGGAATTTCGCTGCCGGGGCCGTAACTTGCTTCTCTCGCTTCGTCCGCGGCTTTGTCGGCGTTCTGTCCGATCGCCGTCGCGAAGGCGCCCGGCTGCACCAAAATACTATCGATGCCCTGCCCGGCCAGTTCGTAGTGATAGCTTTCGACCAGCGCCTCGAGCGCCGCCTTGCTCGCGCTGTACATGCCGAGGCCGGGAAGTACCACGCGCCCCGCCTGGCTGCTGATGTGGATCAGCAGGCCGCTGCCGCGACGGCGCATATGCGGCAGCACCGCCCGGTTCATTCTCTGGACGGCAAAAACGTTGGTCTCGAAAATTCGACGCATCTGTTCGAGGGTCACGGCTTCCACAAGCCCTCGAACGGTGAGCCCCGCATTATTGACCAGCACATCGATGTGCCCGGCCGCGTGAATTACCTCGGCCACGGCGCGCTCCACGGACCCGTCGTCGTTCACATCGAGTTCCACCACGCTGAGCGGCAGCGATTCCTTTTCCGCATGCGCCCGAACCTCGCCGGCGTTTGCAGCGTTGCGGCCCCGGATGTCGCGCATCCCCGCAAACACGCGGCATTTTGCCCGCGCCAGCGTCATCGCCGTCACCCGGCCGAATCCCGTGCTGCATCCTGTGATCAAAACTGCTTTTTCAGCGGGCATAGTTCTCTCCTGAGCGGTGGCCTATAATGCCATTTTGAATAATCCGATACGCAGCGCACGAAGAAGTAAGTGCTGCCCCGATTTGGAAGTTTCGGTGGTTCGGAGGGCCGAGCTTCAACTCGGACATTCAGGGCCTGCTTGATGTGGGCTTCCGCCCCTGAAGCTTCAAAGGTTAAAAACCCCTGATCGGACCATGCTGTTCGTCGGGGCTGAAGCCCCGCCTCCGAACCCTGAACGTCCTAGTGCAGCGGCTTCAGTTCCGGCTGCGCGCCTTCCGGCATCGGGTAGCGATCCACATTCAGCATCATCGAAACGAAATGGTAGTAGCCGATCGTGCCGATCAGATCGACCACGGTGTGCTCTCCAAATTTGTCCACCGCGGCGTGGTACGCGGCATCGCTCACCTGGTGGGTATTCACCAGCTCGTGGGCGAAGTTGTAGACGATCTCTTCATCCGCCTGCATCCCGGTCGGCTTCTTACCCGTGGCCACGGCCTCGATGATCGCGGGACTCAATCCAGCTTGAAGGGCCAGCTTGTGATGGGCAGCCCATTCGTACTGCACGTTCAGCCCGCGCGCCGTGATCAGGATCGCGAACTCATTCAATTTGGTCGGCACCGAGGTGTGAAATCGAATGTAGGCTCCCAGCTTTTGCGCGGCGTCGCCCATCTCGGGGCTGCGCAACATCACGTTGAACGGCCCGTTCAACGTTCCCCGCTCGCCCGTCAACAGGTGCTCCACCATTGTCTTTTGTTCCGGCGTCAATTCGCCATACGTCAGCGGCTTGAAGCGGTCGCCCCGCAGGTGAAGGTCGGGAACGGCCGGAGTCTGCGCGGTGGCGACAGCGGCAAAGGCCAGGATGCCGGCCAGGAGCAATCGAATTCGCATTTCATGTCCTCTTTCTATTTTTTATTTTCTTCTTGCCGCGCGAGCAGCGGCCGGAATTTTGCACGATCCAATCGTTACGGCCAAGCATACACGACGCCTGCCTGATTTTGAACGCGCAGTTTCACCCGCGCCCGGCATGGCGGAATGGTTCCCAATCTCCGCTCATGCGCGTTGCAGCAGCGGCCGCAATTCCACGACGTTTTTCACCTTTTCCAGGCTCATCAGTTTTTCAATCAGGTTTCCCGCGGGCGATGCGCCCAAGACCGGCGCCATCAGGTCCCGGGCCTTGGCGACGACTTCCTCGCGGGTCATGGGATTGGCGAAAGTGCCGCGCACGGCTTCGACGCGCTCGCTGAGCCGCGTGCCATCCTTCAACACCACGTCGACCAGCGTCACGCGCTTGGGCATCAGTTTCGAAAGTTCCGCGTCCGGGATGAGCTGCACCTTCGCGCGCTGACGCAGCACTTCCGGGTCCTGCATGCGTGCCTTATCGTGCGCGGAGGCGAACGAAACGCCCTTGTCGATCAGCATCACGGCCACCATGTGCTGCAGGCACACGTCCGGCATCGTGCGATTGTCGACGACACCTGCCTCGCGCGTTTCAATGCGCACAATCACCTGCTGCACGTCGTCGGCCCCGAACGATTTTCGCTTGCGCACATTCTCCAGCGCGTCCAGCGTCGCCTGGATGGGCGACCCGACGCTCCATTTCTTAATGTTGGTCTCCACCACGTCGTAATGTTCGCCGAGCCGGTCGACCAGCCCCGCCGGATTTGCCGTGTACCCATGGGCCTCGAAGAAATTGTCCGTGCCTGTGAACACATCGTCGACGCCCGTCCAGCCCGCCTGCACCAGCAGCGCGCCCATCACTCCGTTGCGCGCGGGCCCGCCCGCGAATACAAATGCCTTCTCCATGTGCGCGGTGTCGCGGACCCATGCGGCGACTCCCGACGATTGCTGGGCCGTGTAGTCCAGCAGCCAGCGCATCTGCTGGGCGTCCAGGCTCGCCGCGCAGCCCGCGGCGGACGAAGCCGAGAAGACCGCTCCGATGCTGTGCACGCTCTGGTGGCTGGCTACCTGGTAATCAGGTCCTCCCAGCACAAGCACGACGCGCGGCCCGATATCGTAGCCCAGCGTGACCGCGCGCAGAAAATGCGCGCCGCTGATCCCAAATCGCTCGCCCGCGGCCAGCGTCGCAGCCACCACGGACGCTCCGGGATGCACAGCCGAGATCGTGTGCGAGTCGTCGGTTTCGTCCGAATGCGCCAGAATAGCGTTCGCAAACGCCGCCTCGATCGGCCCGCACAGCACGTTGGAGCAAACCACGGTCGCGACCTTTTCGCCGCCGTAACTTCGCGCAAATTTCAGCGCAGCTTGGCCTGGAGGCAGTTCCGAACCCGACACCATTGCCGCGAACGTATCCAGGACATGTTCCTTGGCCTTCTCGATCACGTCCTCCGGCAATTCACGAGACCGGGCCGCGCCCATGTAATCGCTGAGCTGCGTCATTACGGGGCTTATTGAATCCCCATACATCCGGGCCGCTGGCGCTAGCGCGGCCGCGGCCGCGCCCCAACCCATGCGCCGCAGGACGGTGCGGCGTGACAATTTGGACTTATGCTCCGACGTATTCATTTCTGGGTCCCCTGGAAAATGAAAATGTTTTCTCTCACGCTAAATCTCAGCGCACAGCCTGGCCAACTTCTGTCATGGAAGCTTGCGTTCAATTTCAATTTTCTTGCGTGGTTCCGCAGTGACGAGGAACACAAGCCCCGGTGACAAGTATCGTATCGGTACGATTCTCCGCCGGAGCGAAGGCACCCGCAATCATAATTTCTCTCGGCGCGCGCGCCAATTTACGCAGGCGGCCCCGCCGCGTCCTGCGGCGGCGTAGCCGGCATCATTCCTTGTGCTGCCACAAGTTCTCGGGCCGGCGCGCGCATCGCGGGCCATTTCCGGTAAAAGATCATTCCTCCGACCACGCTGGCTGCGCCTCCGATGGCGACGGTAATGGGCGCGCCGATGCGTTCCGCGATCGCCCCGGCGAATAGCGAACCGATTGGCATCATGCCCAGAAACATCATGGCGTACAAAGCCATCACGCGGCCGCGAAGCTGGTCGGGCACCATGGCCTGAATCAGCGTGTTGGTGGCCGTGAACTGCATCATCATTGTGAATCCGGTAAGAACCAGAATCACCCACGACGCCCAATACCAGCGCGACGCGCTAAAAAGAATCAGCGAGACGCCCAATCCCATGGCGCAATACGCCACCACATTTCCCAGGCCGCGCAACTGCTGCCGCATGGCGATGGCCAGCGCGCCGAACATCGCACCCACTCCCACCGCGCCCATCAGCGTCCCGTAGGCCGACGCGCCACCGCCAAAAATTTTGTCCGCAAAGATCGGCATCAGCACCGTGAAGGGCAGCGCCATGAAACTCACCAGCCCCAGCAGCAACAGCAGCGCGCGAATCGGCAAGGTTTGGCGCACGAATCGCAACCCCTGCCGCAATTTTTCAAATGGCCCGGCGCCATCGTGCATCACCGGAGACGGCCCGATGCGCATCATGAACAGGCCCGCAATCACCGCTAGGTAGCTGAGCGCGTTGAGCAAAAAACACCAGCCTTCGCCCACCCAGGCCACCAGCAACCCGGCAATCGCCGGCCCGGCCACGCGCGCGCCGTTGAACATCGAGGAATTCAGCGCAATCGCGTTCAGCAAATCCTCGCGCCCCACCATCTCGATCAGGAACGATTGCCGCGCCGGAATATCAAACGCGTTCACCGTACCCAGCAGCGTCGCCAGGGCGATGACCTCCCAAATGTTCCCCTTGCGAATTTGCCCGCTCAGCGTCAGCCCGGCCAGCGTGAACGCCAGCAGCATGGACGTGGTTTGCGTCACGATCACGGTGCGCTGCCGCGGCCAGCGATCCGCCGCCAGTCCCGCCAGCGGCGAAAGCAAGAAGATCGGAATCTGACTTACGAAACCGAGCACGCCCAGTAGCGCCGACGATCCCGTCAGGCGATACACCAGCCACGCTTCCGCGACGGTCTGCATCCACGTGCCCACCAGCGAAATGATCTGGCCGCTGAAAAAAAGCTGGAAATTGCGGTGCCGCAGGGCGCGGAAAAGCGTTCCGGCGCGCCCTTGCCCCCCGGGGGCAGGCGCCGGATTTGCCGCGGGTTGGACGTCGGTGGTTGCTGGAATCGAATCCGCCATATGGTGCGAAGCCGCACACTATTGTAGCGTACGTTTCCTCTCTCCCGCGCCCGCGTTGTTCCCGCGGCGTTGCGATTGGCAAGTGTTCGGTTTCGGGTCTCGTCGGGAAACGCTCCGCCCCAAGCCATTGTAATTTGGTGTATATTGCTGACCAGTTCTAAAGCCATAAGAGCAACCTGAAATGATCGGCGCTGCTTTTTTCCAAGGCGAACATTGGCAGGTTCGCCGGATCGCCTGCGACGAATTTCAGTCCGAGAGGGAACCATGCGAATCAAATTTTTCTCGCTATTGTCGGCAATGACCTTGATTTTCGCCGCCCTGTACGCGGCGCCCAGTCCCGCAAAGGCGGCCGATACACAAGGCCCTGCGGCGCTGGCAGGGCAAGTGTCCTCTCAGGAAGAGGGCCCCATGGAAGGCGTCGTGGTCAGCGCCAAAAAAGACGGCTCTACGATCACCGTCAGCGTGATCAGCGATAATAAAGGACATTACAGCTTCCCGGCCACCCGCCTCAATCCCGGCCATTACACTCTCAAGATTCGCGCCGTCGGCTACAACCTCGAAGCCCCCGCCACGGCTGATCTCGCCGCGCAAAAGACAGCCACGGCGGACCTGAAGCTGGTGAAATCGAAAAATCTCGTTCCGCAGATGACCAACGCGGAATGGCTCATGAGCATGCCCGGAACGGACGATCAGAAGGCCTACCTGCTGAATTGCGTGAGTTGCCACACGCTGGAGCGCATTGTCCGCTCGACGCACGATGTCGATGAGTTTTCGCAGGTCATTTACAGAATGATGGGTTACGCCCAAGTCAGCCAGCCGATCAAGCCGCAGCGCCGCATGGAGCCCAATCGCGGCGGTTCGCCCGACCTCTACCGCACGCAAGCCGAATTTCTTTCAACGGTCAATCTCAGCTCGGTCGATCATTGGCAGTACCCGCTGAAGACGCTGCCTCGCCCCACCGGCAGGTCCACGCACGTGATCATCACCGAGTATGATTTGCCGCGCCCCACCATCGAGCCGCATGACGTCATTGTCGACGAGCACGGCATGGTTTGGTACACCGACTTCGGCGAGGAATTCATCGGCAAGCTCGATCCCAAAACCGGCGCCCTCAAGGAATATCCCGTGCCGGAACTCAAGCCCGGCTACCCGCAAGGCCTGCTCGACATTGAAGAAGACAAGGCTGGAAATCTCTGGGCCAGCATGATGTACCAGGGAGCGATCGCGAAGTTCGACCCGAAGACCGAGCAACTCAAAACCTATCCGCTCCCACCGGAACTCAATGACATCATGGCCCAGCCCAACATGCTGGGCTTGCGATACGACGTGGACGGCAAAATCTGGGCCGATAGCCCCGGCCACTACGACATTTACCGGCTGGACGTCAAAACCGGCGGCTACGAAAAATTTGAGCCCATGAAGCAGCTTCCCGACAGCCGTCCCGGCACGATTTACGGCGTCGACTCGGACTCGCACAACAATCTCTACTTTACCGACTACGCGACCGACTACATCGGCCGCATAGATGCCGAAACCGGGAACGTCTCGTGGATTCAGACTCCCACTCACCAGTCCCGCCCGCGCCGCATCCGCACCGATCCGCAGGACCGATTGTTCTTTGGCGAATATCAGGGCAACCGCATCGGTATGCTGGACGCCAAGACCGGGAAAATCACGGAATGGCCGCTGCCCACTGCCTGGTCCGGCCCGTATTACGTGGACTGGGACAAGTCCGGCACGCTGTATACCGGAGGCATGACCACCGACCGCCTCGACCGGCTGGATCCCAAGACCGGACAAGTCATCGAATATTTAATGCCCAGGGACACCAACATGCGCCGCGTGTTTGTGGATAATTCCACCACCCCCGCCACGATCTGGACGGGGAGCAATCACGGCGCCGCCGTCGTTAAAATTGAACCGCAGGATTAACTTCATGGCGCCGCCTGTGCGCTGCGTCATGCCTCGGCACGAAACATTTCCCGCGGTTCACTCGAGAGCCGCGGGATTCTTTTTATTGCTTTGAATTTCATCGCACATCCGTTTTGACTTCCCGGCAGTTGCGGTGATATATGAATTCTTAACTATCCGGTTCGTTCGAATCGGAGCGGAGATCGAATATGAAATCCTGGCTGGTGCCCGGAGTTGCGTTTCTGTTTGTCGTACTTGTTATTGCAAACCCGCTGTTGGCTCACCACGGGACCTCTCCCTACGATTCGTCCAAATTGACCACCGTAAAGGGCTCCGTCAACACTTTTGAATTCATCAATCCCCACGTTGAAATCTATATCGACGTGAAGGGCGACGACGGAAAAATCCAAAAATGGGTGGGCGAAGCCAACAGCCCGAACGTGCTGACCCGCCATGGCTGGAGCAGGGACATCATCCACGCCGGCGATCAGATTACCCTCATCGGCAACCGCACCAAGAACGGCACGTTCATGCTGCGTCTTCAGAAAGTCGTGCTGGCCGACGGCAGGGAACTGGACCCCAATTCGATTACCGATAATTAGCGCGCGCTGGCCGATCCCATAGGAGGAAGTTCTAGGAGGAAGTTCAAGGTGCGCCATCGATACACAAGCCCGGTTCTCGCGCTGGTTGCCATTCTCGTTTTTTCGCCCGCTCTCTTCAGTCAGAACACCGAGCCACAGCCGGCCGTCGCGGCCCAGGCGGAAGCTTCCACCCCGGATTTGTCCGGCCTGTGGATCCGCCTGCGAGACAAGGGCGCCGTTGCACGCGGGTATCCCTCCTTCATTCTGGATTATGGCAGCGCGATGTCACCGATGACGCCCTGGGCGGCGTCCAAATTCAAGACCACCTACGCCATGTACCACGGCGACGACGCCCGCACCGTATTGAGCGATCCGATTTTTCAGTGCTACCCGCCCGGCGTGCCGAGAATTTACCTCATGAACTTTCCCGTGCAGATCGTTCAGATTCCCGGCCAGGTCATCATGCTCTTTGAATACGACCACTTTATCCGGCGCATTTACACGGATGGACGTCCCCACGACAAGGATCAGGGGCCGCTCTGGATGGGAGACACCATCGGCAAGTGGGAAGGCGACACGCTGGTTGCCGACACCGATAGTTTTAACGACAAAACGCTGCTCGACCGCGTCGGCCACATCCACAGTGACGCCCTGCACGTGGTCGAGCGCCTGCGCCGCATCGATCGCGACACGCTGGAAATCGAATTCACCGTCGATGACGCCAAGGCCTTTACCAAGCCGTGGAGCACGAAAATGATTTTCCAGCAGCACCCCGACTGGAAAGTGATGGAAAACGTCTGCGAGGATAATGCCGGCTTCGTGGATTTTAATAAGAAAGCCACGCAAGGCCTCAAGAAGTAAGTCCGGGCACCCCTGTTTTTAGCTGGCAATATCCGATCCCGTAATCAGGCTGACGCTCAATGAGAGCGCGGAGAATAGCTGACGGCCCCGATTGCACCTGAATTCACTTTGCAAGGGAGACGCAATGCGAAAAATTATCGTCACCGGATTCCTGCTGTCACTCGTCCTTCCGCTCGCCGCATGTCAAAGCAACACCACGAATACTTCCCCGGCCGCGCAGCCCGCGGCCGAAGCCGCGCCCCCCATGATCTTGACGGGCTCCATTCCCCTCGAAGGCGTGAAGGGACGCTTCGATCATTTTGCTTCGGGCAAAGGCAAGGTGTTCGTTTCCGGCCTCGGCAACAATTCCGTCGAGGTGATGGACCTCTTCCAGGGAACCCGCTCCCATGAAATTACGGGAGTGCCGAATCCCCAGGGCGTGGTTTTTTCCCCAGAAGCCAACAAGCTGTTTGTGGCCAGCGAAAAAGGCAAGGTCTACATCTACGACGGCGACTCCTACAGACTCATCACCACGCTGGATTTTGACGGCGGCGCGGATAACCTGCGCTACGACGCCGCGACCAAACGCGTCTACGTCGGCTGCGGTGACGACGAAAAAAACTCCGCGATCGCCGCGGTGGACGCCATGACCAACAAACGTCTCGATGAGGTTTACAAACTCGGAGGCGAGCCGGAATCGTTCCAGTTGGAAAAATCAGGTCCGAACATTTACGTGAACGTCCCGGACCTGAAACAGATCGTGGCCATCAACCGCACCACAAAAGAGCTCACGCGATGGCCCGTGACCCCGGCGCAGAATTTTCCCATGGCCCTCGATGAAGCCGATCATCGTGTCATCGTCGGGACTCGCGAGCCGGCAACCGTCTCGGTTTTCGATACGGCCACCGGAAAAATGGTCGCCTCTGTTCCGACGGTTCAGGACACGGACGATCTGTACTATAGCGCCGAGCGAAAACGCATTTACGTTCCCGGCCGCGAAGGCTCCATCTGGGTCTATCAGCAAAACGACCCGGATCACTACACGCTGCTCTCCAAAGTCCCCACGGCTCTCGGCGCGGGAACAGCGGGATACTTTGGCAGACAAGGAAAGGGATTTGACCGCTTCTACCTGGCGATTCCCGCCGGCGCCAATTCCAACGCCGAGGTGCGGATCTACACGTTGCAGGATTGAGAATTGTTGCCTGGCTGGGCTTGGCCTTCAGGGTGATCGAAGCCAAGCCCACTAGTCGATTGCAATTCGTTTACGGCTATCCTGACTTGTTTGCTGCGCCGCTCCGTCGGCATTACCGATCGTGCCAGTGATCGCGGTCCCGGTCGCGGTCCCGAGGGGACCATCTCTTCGCGTAAGAGAGGCCGATGGAGTCCAGGTACTCTCCCGATCGCCCAAAGAACCCGGTGGCCTGGTTATGGTCCGGGTCCGGGACATCGACCCGAAATTCCCTGTCCCCGCCTCTCCCTCCGAAAAGCTCTGACGTGCGCTTGTTCGTGTGGATGCGCAGCGAGTCCACATAGGTGCCGCAGCGCCCGGAGAGGCCCACGATATATTCACCCTGATCCAGCCGGAAGCTCACGCTGCGGCCGCCTTCTCCGCCGTGTCGTGCGGCTTCCAGTGGACGTCCATCCGGCATGCTGTAAATCATTTGAATCGAATCGACGTATTCTCCGGAATGGATTCGCACCTCGACGATACGCCCCCCTGCGGGGACATCGGCGTCCACAAATTCAGTGCCGCCGGAGCCTCCGGCAAGCGCTGTTTGGCCGGGCTGCGGCCCGCTCCCAAATCCAGAAAAAAGTCTGCGGCGCAGGGGAGTGAACGTCAGGCCGATGGCGTCCAGATATTCTCCGGAGCGCCCCGCAAAACCCGTGGCCTGCGCGTTCGGTGGCAAATCAACGTGGAAATCGCGCCTCCCGCCATTCCCGCCAAACGTGGGCGTGGTCTTCTTGTTGGTCTGGAATTCGATGGAGTCGATGTAATCTCCCGCGCGGCCCGACGCGCCGGTCAGATACTCGTCGGCGTCCAGATGAAAAACGCCAAGCTGCCCGCCCGGCCCGCCGTGCAGCGGGCCCATGACGGTGCGCCCGTCGCCCAGCATATACACCAGCTGCACGGAATCCACAAACTCGCCGGAATGCACCTGCACCTCGATCACACGCGCGCCTTGCTCGGGCTGCGGGTCCAAAAACTCTCTGCCGCCCGGGCCTCCGACTACGTCCGTGACGGTTGCCTGCTGCGCCGTTGCCAATCCTCCGCCGTATATGGCGGCGGCAATCGCAATCAGCCCGGCAATAAGAAGTCTCTTCTTCCTGTTCATTCGATTCACCTCCGTTGACATTTATTGTAGTGCAACCAACGTGGAGCCGAAGTTGCGATGAAAGGATCGATTGTCATAGAGAGCATCCCCCCCGAAAAGTCGTTCGGACCAGGCAGTCCAAGCAGGTGGGCATGACCGCGGCACTGTCCCGTCTGACAGCGGTTGGTCAAAACTGCGATTTGGGATGTGGCTGAAGCATGCGCGGGGCGAACAAACATTCACCGAAAAAACACATCGTCACGCGGATGAAATCGTCGACCGCGGATCCCGGTGGGAACGTGGAGGATATCAGAAAGCCGTGCCTTAAGGCGTTGAGGAACCTCCCGCCTTTTGCCCGAGAACCCAGGCCTTCATATTCTTCCAGTCCGGGTCGTCCGCGGATGCAAATTGTCTTCCTCCCTGGTGCGTGTCAGCCAGGCCGCCCGCTTCCGGCGCCATTGGCATTCGCAGAAACAGGCTCAATTCCGGTTTGCCGGGAACCACCAGCTTCGAGACGGTCTCGAAGTTGCGGCGAGACTGCTCCTCGGTCCAAAAGCTCGCCCCGGGCGGCAGCATCTCCAGGCTGAGGGGGCCGCCGCCATGTCGCATCATTTGGTGGCAAACGTAGCAGCGGGCGTGGTCGTCCGATCGCTTCTTCAGGAAAATGGGCTCGACCCGCGTTTTGAAGAACTCATAATCCAGCTGCGGCCCTTGCGCGTCGGCGTCACCGGAGGTCTGCGCCGGGGAAGATGGAGCAAACACGCAAACCAGGACGGCGGATGCAACCAGCAAACCTGCGGAAATTATTTTCGGCAAAATCCTTGAAATCATCATCGCCTCACATTCATCACCGCAAAGTTTGTGCGACAGCCGGCGGTTCCAGGCCTCCGGCCCACGAACGAATCACAACTTCAAGGCAATACCAATGTGCTGATCCGGTCGGGCATTTCCCCGACGGGGATGCGCGTCACTTCCTTCATCGTTTCCACATCGATGGCTGAGACGGATTTGGTCCCGCAAGTGGAAACGTAGACGGTCCTGCTGTCCGGACTGAATGTGATCCACGCAGGTCCGCCCCCTCGAGGGGCCTTACCCGGCACGGGTGTTTCAGGCAAAGCGACATGACCTATCAGCTTGAGGTCGGGAAGCGAGTAGACGAAAACTGCGTTGGCCGGCCGGCTGTTGGACCACAACGTTTTATTGTCCGGGGATATTCCGATGCCGTGGCTGATGCCCTCGCACCCGGGGGTGAATCCACTGGGTTGGTCGGGATTCTCGATTCGAGCCACTTCCTTGTGCGTCGCAAAATCCACCACCGAGAAACCATTCGTCCGGTTCAGCTGTGCGAAGATCCGGTGGCCCGAGCCGTCGGGGTTGCTTTCAATGATGAGAGGCAGTATTCCCTGGTCGTAGGGAAGTTCCCAAGCAATTTGCATCTTTTGGAGATCAAACACAGTGATGACATTTCCCCCCGGCGAGCCGGCCGCCGCGAATTTGTTATCCCCCGTCAGCGCCACGTCGTGCAGCCCTCTTTTCGTCGGGATGCTCTTGATCCTCTCCAGCGACTTGGAGTCGATGATGTCGAGCGCCCCGGCGTCCACCGCCTCCGTGCCCGTATTGCGGATGCAGATCAGAATCAGCGTTCCATCGCTCGTGACAGCCGCATCGTTGGCCCAGCCGCTGAGAGGCACTTTCTTGATAATCTTCCCGCTCTTTCGATCCATCACGTCGAGGACGTCTTCGCTCCGCGTGGCGATATAGAGCCGGCTCCCGTCGGGAGAAAATCGCACCACCTCGGGCGATTCAATGCCCCTGATCGTCTCCACGACCTTGTTCGTCGCAGTGTCGATAACGTCGATGGTGGTTCCGCCTCGGTTCGTGACATAGACCCGGGCCGTACTCGCCGCCAGGGGCGCCGCTGCAATCAGCAATCCGAGAAGCAGCCGCCGCACGCCCATTCGACCGCAGAAATATTTTTTCATGGTGATTGAGCTCATAGTTTGAAGGTGCTCCTTACCCTTTGGCGCAGAGAGTAGAACCGCCCGAGCCGCAAGTCAAGCCGGTCGGCAAGCCGTACTCCGAGAGGATGAGGCAATGTCCCTGCGCGGATTTTCATTCTTTGATCCTCGGTTGGAAAACACAAAAAATTCAGGTTCGTTTGGGGCACCAAGCCGTCACTCTCGATGGACGATCCTCGGTCAGTGCTGCTACAACCCTAAAACGAAATCGAGACCCGCGGCCTCTGCGAATGCCCGGAAATCCCGATCGCGCGTCAGTAGGGGAACACCCCGGTCGATGCAGGTCTGGGCTATGAGCGCGTCCCCGAGGCGTACTTTGCGCCGTTTGGCCAATACTTTTGCCCGCAATGCTCCTGCGCGCAACCAGTGGCCCGGCTCGATTTCGATGAGAGGAACTTCAGAGAGTAATTCGGCAACGGTTGCGGGCAGCTGCGGATCGCTGAGCAACTCGGTGAGCACAACCGGAACCATCAATACCTGGCGGTCTTCCAGGGCTTGATCGAGCAGCTGCGTGTCCGCACCTCGGACGCCTTCCAGAAAGGCGACCCAGGTGCTCGTATCGCTCGCGATCACCGGTCAGCCTTCAGTTCCTTCGCGGTGCGCGAGAAGCGAACCTTCCCTCGGAGTTGCCGCAAGCGGGCGTACGCATGCGATGCCGCGACAAGTTGCAACCCGGTCCGGATGGTCTGCGTGATTCCGGCGCCGCTGGCGCGTTGCGCCTTCTTGAGCAGCTCTTCCGGCACTTCCACGGTGATCTTGCGCGCGGTGTCAATGATCTGAAATGATACCATAGTCAGTACCAGCATCGAGTATGGTATTTCAAACACACGCGCCATTTGCTTGGCGAGCAGGGACTTTGAATAGGACAGGCTTCAGCCTGTAGGGTTTGGATTTCCTGGTTGGCTTGGAAAGGCAGACAGGCTGAAGCCTGTCCTACAAACTACTCCGTGAACACAATCCCCACCGCCGTGCGATCCTTCTCTGTTTCCTGCTCGATGCGCACGACGTATCCCCGCAGCCGCAGCGGGCTGTTGGAAGCGCCGCCGATTCCCGGATTTTCCAGCTGCACCTGTAACTCGGATTGCAGTTTCGGGCTGTGCCCCAGGTAAATAAGCGCGCCGTGCAAAGTGAGGTCGCTGATCACGGTCTCTTCCTCGAAGGCGCGGCCCGAATCCGTGAGCCCGGTAACCTTCGCGCGGAAATGAGCGTCGCGCCGCAGCCCTTCGCGCACCGTGGGAATGACCACGTCCAGATTTTCCTGGCCCATGGTCATGACCATGCCTTCGGCGGCGGCCCACACGTTCGCGAATTTTCCACGGGCGTCGCGCAGAATCACGTCCACGGCCTTGTCGGTCGAGTCGGGATCGTGATGGAACAGCACGAGATTCTTCACGCCGGCTTCTTCCGCGATCTTCACGCCCTGCGCCCACGAAGAGTGTCCCCAGCCCTTGCGCGTCGTCGCCAGTTGTTCGGGCGTAAATTGCGCGTCGTTGATGAAAATATCGGCGCCTGCGGCAAGCTCCAGCAGGCTCTGGTCGAGTTTCGGATTCCCCGGCTCGTTATCGGTGGCATACACGACGGTTCCAGCGGAGGTTTCAAACCGGAAGCCCAGGCAGCCTTGCGGATGGTTCAGCCAGCGCGCCGTCACGCGCGCGCCCGGCACCTGAAAATGGTCCCCGCCGTTGACCTCGGTAAATTCCCGATGTGCCGACATGGCGCTGAGATCCACCGGAAAATACGGGTAGGCCATTTGCGCCTCGAACACGCGCTTCAGGCTGTCCGCACCCAGATACTCCGAACGAAAACTGTAAAAATGCAGCCGGTTCTGCTCGGCGTATAAAGGGGCAAAGAACGGAATGCCCTGAATATGGTCCCAGTGATAGTGCGTAACAAAAATGTGCGGTTCGATTTTTTCCGAATCCGGTGACACTTCCAAGTGGCGCCCCAGCATCCGCAGACCGGTGCCGCAATCCAGGATCACGCGCACGCCCGCGGGAGTCGTTAGCTCAACGCATGCAGTATTGCCACCGTACCGCCACGTGGCCCGGTCCACTGTGGGCGTTGACCCGCGCACGCCCCAGAAACGCAGTTTGGCGACGCGGTCCTGCGCGACTTTGGGCGAGGACTTGGCCATGGGTTCGGCCGCGATGGAGTGGGTGGATGGCACAGGCGCTCGAAGTATGGGCAATTTTCATACTAGGGAGCGCATGAGGCTAAGTCAATTATCTTCCGGTGAATGTGTGCGTGAAACCAACGCGTCACTCTTAGGCCGCAAAATAGCGTTCAAATGTGCATTCCCCTGCCTCTCCCGGTACAATGGATTTGATGCACGCTCACGCGCATGGCCATGATCATGCGGCCGGCCATTCGCACGCCTCCGCCGGTATGGACAGCGGAGTGCTTGCCGGAGCGGTGGCCGCGACGCTGCTGCTGGTGGTCGCAGAAACCCTGGGCGGCTACATCGGCCATTCCATTTCCCTGGTCAGCGACGCCCTCCACAATCTTTCCGACATTCCCACCATGCTCATCTCCTGGCTTGCGCTGCACTGGGCCGCGCGTCCCGCCGATCATGAGCGCACTTACGGCTACCAGCGCGCGAGCGTCCTGGCCGCCTTCACCAATGCCATCCTGCTGATCCTGGTTGCCTTGGGACTTTTTTACGAAGCCTTCGAGCGTTTTCGCCATCCGGTGGCCGTCCACGAAAGCTGGATGATCTGGGTCTCGCTGCTGGCTCTGGCCATCAACGGCGGCATCACGCTTTCCCTTGTTCGCAGGCGTGGCGACATCAATCTCCGCAGCCTGTTCCTGCACAATCTGGGCGACGCGGTTTCCAACATCGGAATCCTGTTGGGTGCTCTTGCGATTCGCATGACGGGAGCGCAGTGGCTCGATCCGGCCATCGGCGTGATCATCGCCGCGCTGGTACTTTATTCCACGAATGGCCTGCTCCGCGAAGCTGGCAACATCCTGCTCGAAGGCCTCCCGAAGGGCATTCACTTGGAAAAAGTGGCGCGATCCATCCTGTGCGTTCCGGGCGTGCAGGAAGTTCACGACATCCATATCTGGACGATCGGCACTGACCTCGTGGCGCTCTCCTGCCATGTGCGGATCCCGGACATGCACATGGACGAAAGCGAAAAAATTCTGCGAACCATCCGCGAACGCCTGGACGCCGATTTCCACATCACCCACACCACCGTACAATTCGAGCGCGCCGGCCTGCCGCAAGACGCCGTCTATCACATGCCGCTCCCGCTGCAGTCGTCGAAGTAGGTAGCACAGGCTCTCTTGCCTGTGCGCTTTTTGTAATCGTAATGGAATCGGTGACGTAAGGGTGGTCTACGAAACCGCACGGCCAGCCCCTACCAGGAGCTCGGGATAAAGAGTGGCTGTGCTACTCAGATTTTTCCCTAGCCTGTTCAGCCCGTCTGGAAATTCCGAAATCTTTGTAAGGCACGGGTTCAGCCGTGCCGTAGATGAAACCGAAGGAAAGCGGCTTTAGCCGCTGGCGGGTTCGAGTTCTTGCTGTTTCCCTGTTTCTGGCCTGAAGCTTTCAGTTGTTGATTTCCACGCTATTTCCGCGGGCTTCATTCATCTGCTGCGTGGCCTCGGAATCCAGTTCCGTCACCGGGAATTTTTGCAGAATTCCCTCCGGCGAGATGTAACGCAACTGCGATCCGACCACCGAAAATGCGGACGCGAACAGCACGCGCCCATCTTTCCGGATCAGGATGATTTCAGCAACATTTCGCGCAGGCGCAACCATAGCGGGAGAGGAGAGCACTGAAGATTGCCCGGCGCTTGTTTCTGCATTCGGTTCCTGCGCGGAAGGCGCCTGTGTGGCCGACGTGGCCGAAACGGGCTGCTGAATCACGATGATCTGCGGTTGCTGTTGAGCCGGATACGGCTGCTCCATTTGTGCCGGCTGTTCATAGTCGGCCGAGCTGTCAAAATAATATGGGTATCCGCCAAAAAAGATGGGCACCAGGAATCCCTGGCCTGAATGCATGCCCCGATCAAACCCCCGATGCGCATCGCCCTGCAGGCCTCCGCTGATTGCGGCCAGGTGAGGGTAGTCGAATCCCAATCCCGGAACGCCGATCCCGGCCTGGTTGCCCCCCGAATGGGAGGGGGGCGCGAAGCCGGAGACCACATGCCCGCCTGCTACAACCCGCACCGTGCTGGCCGGGCGTCTCGCAGGGGGCCTTACCGCGAATCCAGTCAAGGAAGGGCCCGAAATTCTTGCCACAGGCCTGACCGCCACGAATGGCGTTTGATTCGAAACTCCCGCGCCATGCGATTGGGCCCCGGCCAGTGAGGCTGCCAGAATCGTTCCCAGCACGGCGATGAGGACGTGGAGTTTCCCGATCATAAAGGCTTCCCTACCACTTTCGATGCCAACCGCGCGCCCTCGGTTGCAGATTGCGGCGCAGGCTCCGGCGAACGCGTCGCGCCACGGCAAATGGATCTGCCACAGGTTGGCTTAAAATCGCGTTCCGCAGCCAGGTACCTGCCATGAGAGTACGCTGGGCGCCCCGCGGATGGCAATCCCGAGCCCGTCACCGTACGGTTCGGCTGGCGTGGCATGCGCGGCTCTCCCGCTCTTCCCACGTTTGGCTGCTTGTGTTATAACCATCCGGCCGTGGGTATTCCCAGGAACGCCTGCACTGCCGAGAATAGCTCGGGTTCGGACGAGCGCAAGCAGAGCGTGGAGCATCCGATTAGTTTTTGTCCGGTATGTTCCCAGCGGCTGGAGCCGAAGCGGTGCAAGCTGGTGTGTAGAGAGTGCGGTTATTACCTGTCGTGCTCGGATTATTATTGAGGCCGCCCAGGGGCGGCGAAGGCGAATCCAGTTCACTTGAGAGATCTCGTTAGGAGGAAGGCCAGTGGCGCTGAAAATTACGGATCGTGTTGTGGATGGAGTTGCAGTGGAAGTGCTCGAGGGACGCATTGTCCTGGGAGAAGAGAGCAACGCGCTACGTGAGAAGGTAAAGACGTTGCTGGCTTCCGGCCAGAAAAAAATCGTGTTCAACATGGACAATGTCACCTACATCGATAGCTCGGGGCTTGGCGCGTTGGTTGCCGCGCATACCAGCGCCAGGGCGCAGGGCGCATTTCTGAAGATTAGCAACCTTGGCTCGAAGTTTCAGGAAATCCTGCAGGTCACTAAGCTGGTGACCGTGTTTGAAGTGCTCCCCACGGAAGCAGCCGCCATCGCCAGCTTCCCGAAGTAGATTTCGTTCCCCCAAAATTGCAACGGCATCGCCGGCTCCAAGCCGGCGATGCCGTTTTTTAACGCGTTTGTGTTTCCTCGCCCGTTCCTTCCTACCGCAAAACGCAGGCCTTGAGGTTTTCGCAAATCACAAATCACGAATCACTGCTTCAACCGATACATCGTAATTCCGCTCATCAGCTTCGGAAAAAAGTCCGTCGACTTCTGCGGCAGCACTTCTCCGGCCATGGCCATTTCCGCCACGGTCTCCACGCTCACCGCATTCAGCAGGAAACAGATTTGCGCCCGCCCCTGGTCCACTTCGGCGATCGCCGTGTCCATCTCTCGTTCGTACGTGAGATTTTTTTCCGTTTTTACCGCGTCGGGCGTAATCCCGAGCCCGCGCTCCAGAATCAGCCGGTGAAGCAGCACTACGTCCAGCCGTCGTTGCGATGGCGAAACGCCCGGCAAGAGGGCCTCCAGATTCGCATCCTTCTTCAGAACGAAAATCAGGAATGCCCCGCCTCCCGCATACACCCCGATCGCTCGTTGCTGTTGTCCACGTTGCAGGTCGCGCCGGAAGGCTTCATACGCCTTCGGGCGATCCCCGGCCGCAGCGAACGCATACGTTTGTGAATCAAAAATATCACCGAGCGCCGTCCGAAACGCTGCCGGCGAAAATCCCGGCACGTTGGCCGCCACGCGGTGCGTCGGCAGGATGGTCAGGCCTTTTCCCGCTGTATTGAAGAGCGTCATCATCACTTTTTCGTACGGCGCATTCGGGTCCACGCGCCCTGCGCGCGCACGGCACTCGTCCCGGTAGGCCATGGCCGTCTCATAACGGTGATGGCCGTCGGCGATCACCAGCTTTTTGTCCGCCAGTTCGCGCTGAATGGTCTCGATGGTTTTCGCATCGGTGACGGGCCACAAGCGATGGACCACGTCATACTCGTCGCGGATCTCCACGTCGGGTTTCGCGCGCGCCGCCGCGTCCAGCAATTGGTCGACGCGCCCCGCCGCATCGTTGTACAGCATGAAAAGCTGCCCCGTGTGCGTCTGCGTGTGGCGCAACAGTTCCATGCGGTCCGCCTTGGGGCCGGACAGCGTCTGTTCGTGGCGGAAGATTACGCCCGCCGAATAATCCTCGATGCGACCGGCGGCGATGAATCCTTTGCGTGTGCGCCGTTCGCTGGTTCCCGGCACGGTGTATTCCTGAAAATAGGCGTAAAGCGATGGCGCCGCATCCTGCACCACCACTCCTTCGCGAATCCAATCCTCCAGTGACTTCTCGGCGCGCGTATACACGTTATTTGCGGGAGTATCCCCCGGCAGCGATTTTCCTTTCTCCACCGGGATCAGGTTATGAGGGCTTGCAGCCGCATATTTCTCCGCCATCGCGGGAGTAATCTTGTCGTAGGGCTGCGTCAGTACCTTCGCTGGCTCCACGCGAGCCGCGTTGTACCGGTACGCTCGAAACGGATAAATCTCTGCCATTCGCACTTCCTCCAGTCAGGATAACTTTTTATGATTGCGTGCCGCCCCGAATCAAAACCCTCGGGGACTTTGCTCTAAGAGAACCGAGCCCACTATATTACAATTATTATTCCACGGAGGATCGCCCAACATTCCATGAGGGAACCATCGGCCCGTTTTTCTGAAGTGCGCGCTCTGATCTTCGATCTGGACGGCACGCTGATTGATTCAAAGCTCGACCTGGCCCTGGCCGTCAACGCCGCCCTGGAGGAACTCGGCTGCGTCCCCCTGGCGCACGACACGATCTTCAGCTATGTCGGAAATGGAGCCGCGAGCCTGATCGCCCAGTCCCTGGGAGATGGCGCCACCGAAGAGGATTGCCTGCGCGGCCTCGAATTCTTCATCAAGTACTATTCCGTGCACAAGCTCGACCACACGTCCCTGTATCCCGGCGTCCGCGAAACTCTTGACACGCTCAAAGGCATGCCCATGGCCGTGCTCACCAACAAGCCAGTCGGCGCCAGCCGCGGAATTCTCCAGGGCCTGGGCCTCTCCGAACATTTCCGTTTCGTCTACGGCGGCAACAGTTTCGAGCGCAAAAAGCCCGACCCCATGGGCGTCGAAAGCATCCTGCGCGAATTCGGAGCCGCCCCCGCGCAGGTCATGTTCGTCGGCGATTCCGAAATCGATGTGTTGACCGCACGCAACGCCGGCACCTGGGTCTGCGGCGTCACCTACGGTTTCGGCAGCCACCGCCTCGCCGATTTTCCTCCTGACCTGCTCGTCGACAATCTCACCGAACTGCTGCCGCACTTGTCCGACAATCCCGTCGGCAGGCCGCGTTAAGCGTGGTCGTTGCCGGAAAACCAATCCCAGATTTTTTTCAGTCCTTCTTCAAATCCAATCCCCGGATAGTACGCCAGCACATCTTTTGCAAGCCCAATTTCCGCCTGCGAATCGCGAATGTCGCCCTCGCGCGGCGCGGCGTATTTCGCCTTGGCGGGCCGGCCGGTAATTTTCTCCAGCAGCGCGAGGGTCTGGTTGAGCGTGATGCGGCTGCCCGTGCCGATGTTGATGGCGTGCCCCGGCGCATTTTTCGCTTCCGCAGCCAGTAAATTCGCTCCAACGACGTTGCGAACGTAGACGAAGTCGCGCGATTGTTCGCCGTCGCCGTACACGGTCGGTTGCGTTCCCTCCTTAATGGCGGCGTTGAACAGCGACAGCACGCCTGAATATGGAGATCCGGGGTCCTGCCGCGGCCCGAACACGTTGAAATATCGCAGCGCCACGAATTCGAGCCCGTGCATCTGCTGAAACACCCGCCCATACGCTTCTCCCATCAATTTCGAGACGCCGTAGGGAGAAATCGGGGCGGGGAGGACTTTTTCATCGATCGGGAGAACCGGCGTCTTTCCGTAAATCGCGCAGGAACTGGCGAACACCACGCGCCTCACGTTTGCATCGCGCGCCGCCACCAGCACGTTCAGCGTTCCATTCACGTTGATCAGATTCGTTTCGATCGGGTCTTTCACCGAGCGCGGCACGGATGTCTGCGCGGCCAGATGAATCACGCAATCGGCGCCCCGGCACGCCTGGCGAACCGCATCCAGATTCGTGACGCTTTCCTCGACGAACTCGATTTGCGATTTTACTCCGGTCAGGTTCTCGGCCTTGCCGGTCGAAAGGTCATCCAGCACGGTCACGCCGTGTCCTCCGCGAACCAATTCGTCCACGGTGTGCGAACCGATGAATCCAGCACCTCCGGTCACCAGGTAGCGCATCTATGGTTTTCCTTCACTTGAGTCTGCATCCCAGGGGCGAATCTTTTCAGGGAATATCTTCCCGTCGCACGATCGGGAGAAGCCATCTTGTAAACTGCGTTCCCGACATCGCTGGTCTCCGAGTCGTTTTTTTTGTACCCTGAATATAGCGCGCCCGCTCGGCGATGTCATGGTCTCCGGGATGGCACGCTGGAAAGGGCCCCGGCCCGTCGGTTGATCAATGCCCTGATGTCGTTCCGTCCCAATTTCGAATTTCGCCGGCCCATTGCCGCGGTCACGTTGCTGGCCGCGTTGCTAATTCTCACGCCATGGGCCTCGGCCCAAAAAAACAAGCGCGCGAAGCCTCCGGCGAAAGCCCCCGCGCCGCCTGCGGCCCCTGCCGCGGCCCCCGTTCCGTTCCGGCCCGGCGAATCGCTCGAGTATCGCGTCCTGTTCTCGAAATACGCCGTGAATGCCGCGAAAATCGAAACCACCGTGATCGAACAGCGCAATTTTTTCGGCCACCTCGCGTGGCATTTCCGCGCCGTCGCGCACACCATGGACACCACGCGGATGCTTTTCGCGATTGACGACGAGTTCGATTCCTATACTTCCGCCGCCAGCCTGTTTTCCCTGCAGTATGAAATGTACCTGCACGAGCAGGGAAAGGATCAGACATCGGTGTACCGCATGACCACCGACGCCGATCCCGCGCCCCCGAACGTTACCGCCGTCCGCGTGGTCGCCGGCACGCGCGACGCCATCAGTTTTCTTTACGATCTCCGTGCCGCCGATTGGCAGCGCACGCCGGAACTCCACGTCCCGGTCTTCGACGGCCGCCGCCTGTATGACGTGGTCGCCCGCGTGGACATGCCGCAAGGCAATATCACCGTGCCCGCCGGAAATTTTCCCGCCTTCCGCATCGCTCTCCGCCTCTTCGACCATGGCAAGGAACTCACCGACACGCGCCTGTGGGTCTGGATTGCCCGGGACGCGGCGCACACTCCCGTCCTGGTCGAAGCCGATATCCCGTTCGGCACCGCCCGCATCGAACTCGCGCACTTGCCTTGAATTTGTTGGCACGCTTTTCGTGGCCCCGGCGAGACGCCTGCACCACGACGCAGCGCAGTGCTTGCGAATCACAATGAATCCGCGCCCGGTTTTGCACGCATCGCGCGCAACTCGGATCGAGTTCCGGCTACTTGTTTGTGACAGGTTCCGGCTGCGGCGCGGTCCAAACGTCCGAGGAAAAAGTGATCGACCAGAAATCCGGGGAGGGTGCGAGGAATTTGAGGCCGACCTGCGTCGTGCCGTCCGCGGGCGAGCCGACATAACTGACCATGCACGCCTGCTCCAGGTTCGTCGCCGGGTTAAACAAGCGCAGCGTTTGCCCTGTCTCCACCTTGCTTTCCAGCGCGATCAACGCACCGTGCTCGTTGACCACCAGCGTTTGCGTTTCTTCCAAGAACGACGATTCCGGAGACGAATCCTCGGAGCGGACTGTGATCGGCAGGCTGAGAATGACTCGCTGGCTGCGCCGCCTGGTTGTTTCCGAGGAGCCTTTGCTTGGATTCAAGGTGGACATGGGCATCGACACTCGGGCGCGCGCTATCGTCGCTTAGCAGGGACAAAGCGGGCAGGATTCAGCCAAGCGATTATCTTCCGGCTTGCAAAAAACGGCGGCGCTACACCAGCACGATCTTATTGCGATGCCGCGCGATGCGCCGTGTGACGTTGCGCGTATCCACTACCAGTTGCGCGGCTTCGACGATCATCTGGTAGTCGTAGCTGGTGTGGTCGGTGGCGATCAGAACGCAATCGTATCCCGCCAGCGATTTCGCGTCGATCGGCACCGATTTCATCCCTTGAAAATTGTAGTGCCGCAGCTTCGGAATTTCCGGGAAGTAAGGATCGTTGTAGTCGAGCTTTGCGCCGCGCGCCGTCAGCAGTTCGAGGATTTTCAAGGAAGGCGACTCCCGCATGTCGTCCACGTCCTTCTTGTAGGCCACGCCCAGCACCAGGATCCGCGATCCCTTGATCGATTTTTGCCGGTCGTTCAGCGCCGACGCCGTGGAATTCACCACGTGGTACGGCATCTCGGTGTTCACTTCTCCCGCGAGTTCGATGAAGCGCGTCGCGAAATCGTATTCCCGCGCCTTCCACGAAAGATAGAACGGATCGACCGGAATGCAGTGCCCGCCGAGGCCGGGCCCCGGATAAAACGGCATGAACCCGAACGGCTTGGTGGCCGCCGCGTCGATCACTTCCCAGATGTCGATCCCCATGCGCAGGCTCAGCATTTTCAGCTCGTTCACCAGCGCGATGTTCACGCAGCGGAAAATATTCTCCAGCAGCTTAGCCATTTCCGCGGCGCGCGTCGAACTGACCGGCACCACGCGCGAAACGATCTGCGCGTACAGCGAACAGGCGGCCCGGCCCGACGGCGGATTGATGCCGCCCACCACTTTCGGGATCTGCGCCAGTCCATACTGCTTGTTTCCTGGATCTTCGCGCTCGGGCGAGAACGCCAGGAAAAAATCCGTTCCGATCTGTTCGGCGTCCGGCCCCTGGGCGATGGGGCACTTCATTCCAGTCGATTCCAGCACCGGGAGCACCAGTTCTTCGGTCGTGCCCGGGTAGGTCGTCGATTCCAGAACCACCAGTTGCCCGCGCTGCAGGTGCGGCCGAATCGATTGCGCCGTTTGCTCCACGTAGGAAAGATCCGGCTCGCGCCGCTGGTCCAGCGGCGTGGGCACGCAGATGATCACTGCGTCCATTTCCGCGATGCGCGCAAAATCGTTGGTCGCGCCGAAATGCTTGGATTGCACGAACTGTTGAATCTTGTTTTGCGGAATGTGCTGGATATACGTTTGCCCGCGGTTCAGCTTCTCGATTTTCGCCGGGTCGGTGTCAAATCCGGTGACGCGGTGGCCGGCCTCGGCAAACCGCAGCCCCAGCGGAAGTCCCACGTATCCAAGCCCGATAATTCCAACGCGGAGTTGCGAGCCCTTGAAGTATTCCGGCCTTCGATCTGTCGCCATTGAGGTGGGTTCCAATCCTTTCGATATTTATCTTTACTCTGTGATCCGATTCTTGCGGGCTGCACGCTTCACTTTCACCCACGCGGGGGCCAAGCGTTCCGCGAAAACCAAAACCAGCGCCCGGGGCCGACTATAGCAATATTCCGTTCGCCAAAATACCCGCTCCGCGCACCGTTGTGCCCCAGTCGCCAATCATGATCGGCCCGGAACCGGATACGCGCTCGATTGGCGGGCTTGGGAATGCAGGACGGGGCATCAGGACCGCGTCACGCCGTGGCGCCGCGCCGCTGGTAACACAGCAGGATCAGATCCGCTCGGCGGCGCACTCCAAACTTGCTCAGCAAATTCGAGACATGAAATTTAACGGTTCGCTCGGAAATATTGAGCTTGTTCCCAATCTCTTTGTTCGCCAGATTTTCCAGCAGGCAGTTCAGAACTTCCTGTTCCCGGCGGCTCAGCGTGGCCGTGGTATCCGCTTTCAGCCGGCGGCTGGTCGTGCCGCCCAGGATGGAATCCACGAATCCCGAAAGCACGGCGCGCGGAACCCAGAATCCGCCCTCGGCCACCAGGGGAAGCGCTCGCGGAAGCTGCTCGCGAGCTTCCGCGTAGCTCAGCAAACCCTTGGCGCCCATTTGCAGCAGGGAATAGCTTTCCGAAGAGTCGAATTTCTCGGCCACCACGATGATGCGGGCTTCCGCGTGGGCCTCCAGAATATTCGTCAGCAGGGCCCCGGCGGCGGGCCGCGCCACATGCGCGTCCACCACGTAGACCACGGCGTTGGGCACTTGTATATGCCGCAGGTCCGGCCCCAGAGCCGATTCTAAATGCATTGAAATCAGCTTGAATGACGGATTGGTCAACACACGCTCGAACTCGCTCAGCACCAATGGGTGCGGCGAGAGCAGACAAACTTGAAGGGCATTCTTCTTGGCCGCTTTTTTCACAGGAATTCTAGGCTATCCGAACACGCACCACGGGGCAAGACTTGGTCAACCGGGAGTTGCGCAGTCGCTAACAGCAGACAAGGCAAACCGGGTTGGCGCCCGCCGCATGGGCGGAACACTCATTTGGAAAACTATAATACCTGCCGCACTTATCGGCGGGATGAGTTCCTCATAAGACAATCCTCTCCCGCGAATGAGTTTTTCCCGATTGCCATGCGGGGTACGCTTGTGGATAACAGCGATGACGACCACTACAACCAAAAAGGCCCGCCGGTACACGCGGGTAGGATTGCCCAAAGGCATGCTCGTGGCCTGGGAACATTCCGGCATCCGCAAATTATCGCGGGTCAGCGTCGTGGCGCTTGGAGGACTTTTCATTTCCACGCCGGAGCCTCCGCCCAATGGCGACACGATCCGATTGATTTTTGAAATTCCCGGCGGCGAGGTGCGCGCGCGCGCCGTGGTACGCGATTGTCAGCCCTGCAAGGGAATGGGAATTGAATTTACCGCCATGGGGCCGGAGGCTCGCGCGCGCCTCCACCAGTTGATGAAAGCCCTCAGTAAAGTTTGACGGTGGCACGCGAAGTGCCTTCTGTGAAATATTCCTACCGTTGCGGAAATACGAACGCCTCGAACATATCCGCGCGGGCCTTGTGATCCGAGGAAATCACCTGCAGCAAATCCGCCACCGACAGCATTCCCAAAAATTTCTCCGATTCGCCCACAATCAGCAGGTGAAAGATGTCGTGCTTTTCCATCAGCCGCAGGCATTCGTCCAGCTGAAATTCCGGCCGCACCACCACCAGGTCCCGCGACATGATTTCCGACACGTGCATCCACGCGGGGCATTTATTTTCCGCCGCCACTTTGTCGGAAATGTCGCTCTGCGACACCACTCCCACCAGCCGCCCTGCCGCGTCCAGCACTCCCACCGAGCGCACCTGGTGGTCTCGAAGGTAGCGGGCCGTCTCGTGCACTGTTGCGTCGTCTCGTATCGAAAAAATTTCCTGCCGCGATTTCACCAGGTCTAGAACTCTCATCGGTGAGCCTCCGAATCGGGAGGATAACTGCTTTAGCCGGATAGTAGGCCCGCTTTCGCCCATAAGCAACTGGATTCAACCACCGGCCCGTGCGCCCGTCCGGATTTGGAAATTCGCGCGGTTTTTGGAAAGTTCCTGTGGAACTTCAACTAAAATGAAAACCCTTCCTTTTCGAAGGACTGATTCGGCACACGATGGATCAAGAATGGAGATTTCAAAATGAACTGGGCCCGGGTGAAAATTGCCCTCATCGCCGTGGTTGCTTTTTCGGTCGCCATCCAATTCGATCAGCCGCGACGCACGAATCCGCCCTCCATTGCATCTCGGGCGCTTTCAGCCCACGTGCAAGTCCCTGCGCAAGTCCATGAGGCGCTTATGCGAGCCTGCGGCGATTGCCATTCCAATCAGACAATTTGGCCTTGCTATAGCGCCATAGCCCCTATTTCCTGGGTGGTGGTCGATGACGTAAACCAGGGCCGCAGGCACCTGAATTTTGATGATTGGGAGGCCCAAGAGACCCCAAAGCAGGCGAATGATCACTTGATCGATCTCTGTAAGGAAGCAACAACCAAGGGCATGCCTCCATTCACCTATCGACTGGCGCATCCGGGAGTGCAATTGAAAACACAGGAGATAGACTTTCTTTGCTCCTGGTCACGATCATTCAAGATTGAAACTTCAAGAGGATCCGGCACGATTCGATAATTGCGCCAGCAAGCGTCCCGACTTGGAACAATGCTCAACTATAAGTGAAACCATTTTCCCATTTTCACGGATTTCCACAGGCGGCAATAGGACGTAAGTCCTAGTACTTCTGAGCACGCCGATCATTCAAAATCATGATTCCATGGTAGATGCCTCACCGACCGAGTCAGAATTTCCCTACCATTTCGTATCCCATTTCCGAAAAAGTTTGGCTCGCTGTGTGCATTTGGTCAACAGGGGACCGGTTCCTGTTTCCATTGTTCATATACTTATGACCACTAAACCCAGTTCACGATCAGCCCCAGGCGACAGAACCAGCCACATGCCTCCCGTCAGCGTCATTTTCGGCCGAACCACGGTTATGCGTTCGATCCGGCAGAAGATTGAGAAAGCCGCCTCTTCCGGAGTGCCTATTCTGATTCAGGGCGAGAGTGGAACGGGGAAGGGCCTTCTGGCTCTGTTCATTCACAGTATTTCTTTCCAGCAGACCACGCCTTTCATCAAAGTGAATTGCGCTGCAATTCCCGGCGCATTGCTGGAGAGCGAATTGTTTGGCTACGAAAAAGGCGCGTTCACCGGAGCGCAAGCGGTCAAACCGGGGCGCGTGGAATTGGCCGACGGCGGCACGCTCTTCCTCGACGGCATCGACGAAATCGACATGTCCCTGCAGGCGAAATTGCTGCAGCTCCTGCAGGACGGGCAATTTACCAGGATCGGCGGCCAGGAAGACCGCAAGGTCCAGATCCGCGTGATCTGTGCGACCAATCGCCGGCTCGAGGATGAAATCGCGCAGGGACGCTTTCGGCGCGACCTGTTCTACCGGATCAACGTCGTCAGCGTGGAGATGCCTTCGCTGCGCGTGCGCGCCGAGGACATCCGCGACCTGGTCGACTATTTCCTCGAAAATCACTGCGCGCGGCACAATGTTCCCCCGAGGCCGCTCTCCGCCGAAGCCGTCAGATTGCTCGAACGGCATCCCTGGCCGGGAAACATTCGCGAGCTCGAAAATATGGTGGAACGCTACG
The DNA here is from genome assembly GCA_020073485.1 of Terriglobia bacterium. Lineage (GTDB taxonomy): Bacteria > Acidobacteriota > Terriglobia > Acidiferrales > UBA7541 > Palsa-360. Next base: position 84,792 of record JAIQFB010000016.1, read on the forward strand.
TCATCCTTGGTTCCGAGGATGCGATTGCCAGCGAACTGTTGAATTGGGACCGCTCCAACGAGGTCCAGGAACCTCAATTGGAAGGGCAAATCCACCTGAAGAAAGTCACCCGCCAGGCCGTCCATGACCTGGAACGCAAGATCATCATGAGCGTGCTGGAGGCAAACCGCTGGAATCGCAAACGCACGGCCAGCGCTTTGAAGATCAGTTACCGGGCGCTGCTCTACAAGATTCGCCGCGCCGGGTTGCCGCCCAAGCGCAGCGTCAACGCCGAAGGTTCCAAGCCCACCCGTCCTGCAGCCTCGGCGGACTGATCCGCCCGCTCTCCAAATGCCCTCTTGGTCGTTTTGGTATGCGGTCTGGCTTGCAGTTTGGCCGCTTGTTGTGGCCAGCAAACCGGTCAATTAGTTGAAAAGCAGCGGCATCTTGTAGAAAACAAGTTCCGTACATCCCGAAATGGCACCCAACAACCCGGACTTGACCTGCGGTACACATGGTCCTGTGTAACTTACTCCAATCGAAAAGGTTACTGTTAAAATGCCAAGAACGATTTCCATCGTGGAAATGTATTTCCACATTGTGGTACTCATCGACCCTCATGGAGGAGAATAATCACACCCTTTTTTGCATGCTTCGTATGCATGTAACCATCGTAAAAATAAGAACTTAGACCTAATCTTGATACTTCTATTATACAAATGCCACCATGGCCCATACGTTGCTCTTGAACCTGAGCCGCTCGTGTATCGGGCGTTTGGTGTTTTCAGGTGCTATGTGGTTATTCAGACTGACGAAAATTTGATCTCGCTGGGGGGCATCGGCTCACGCGCCGGTCTTAACCAGTATTACGTGCAGGGCACCAGCCCCGCCATGCGCGCGCTGGGGCGCACCATTGCGGATATTGCCCCTACGGAGATCCCCGTTTTGCTGGTTGGCGAGAGCGGCACGGGTAAGGAAGTAGTGGCTCTGGAGATTCACCGGTTGTCGCGGCGCTGGAACGAGGCTTTTGTCAAATGTGGTTGCGCGGGCCTTTCCGCGGACTCGCTGGTGACGCGCCTGCAGAGCGTCGAGAGTCGCGGAGGGGAAGGAACGGCCGGAGGGGGCTCTCTGTTTCTGGACGAAATCAGCCACCTGGAATCTGCGAGCCAGGCGCGCCTGTTAAATCTGCTGCCGGATGGAAATGGCAATCCTTCGGCCGGCTGCCACAGCGTCCGAATCATCTGCTCGACCACGCGCAATCTCGAGGACGAGATGCGCAACGCGCGTTTTCGCGAAGAGCTCTATTACCGGATCAGCGGCGTTCAACTGCGCCTGCCTCCGCTGCGCAACCGCAAGGAGGACATTCCCGCGCTGCTCGATTTTTTCCTGAAGAAATACGCGAGGTTGTTCGGCCGGCCGGAACCTCAGCCCAGCGCGGGCATCATGCATTTGCTGTTGGGCTATTCCTGGCCCGGAAATATTCGCGAGCTGGAAAATGTCGCCCGCAAGATGGTGGCGCTAGGCGATGAACAGCTTGCCGTTCACGATCTTGCCGCCGGAAACATGGCGAAAAGTCCCGATCCCGGTCCTGCTCCGGCCCGCGCTCCGCGAACCGATCCGGCGCCCGTGCGTTCCTTGAAGGAAGCGGCGCGGGAGGCTTCGCGCCATGCCGAACGCGCGCTGATCCTGAGCCAACTGGAACGAACCCACTGGAATCGCAAGCGAACCGCACGTGAACTGCAAATCAGCTACAAAGCGTTGCTCTACAAGTTGAAGCAACTGGGACTGGACGGCACCGAGCGCCCGGAAGAGCAATGAGGAGGAAGGCATGAAACGAACAATACTGATCGCGGCTGCGCTTTTGTTGGCGGCTGCAGGAAACACCTGGGCAACGTCGCAAGATCAAAAAGGCGAAATGAAAGGTACCCCCGTCGCCTCCGCGCGAAACGGCGTCGATGGCGCTGAAGTCGCCAAACCCGTGGTCACGCCTGCCACCACCGATCCGGCCTACCAGATAGGCCCCGAGGATGTTCTTGATATCAGCGTGTGGAAAGAGCCGGACGTCAGCCGCGTCGTCCCCGTGCGCCCCGACGGTAGGATCTCCTTGCCGCTGATCAATGACGTCCAAGCCTCCGGAATGTCTCCGCAGCAGCTGGCCAAAACAATTTCCGAAAAACTCCATAAGTATCTCAACGACCCGCAGGTTACGGTCATCGTCACCCAGATCAACAGCCAGCGCGTGTACGTGGTCGGCGAGGTCCTGAAAGCAGGCGCTTTTCCGCTGACTCCCGGAATGACCGTGCTGCAGGCGCTTTCCAGCGCCGGAGGGTTCACCACGTTTGCCGACGTGAAAAAAATCCACGTCATGCGCCTGCGCGACGGCAAGCACACAGAACTCCCGTTTAATTACCGCGATGTGCTGAAGGGCGATAACCCGGATCAGAACATCAAGCTGGAGCCGGGCGACACCGTCGTCGTCCCGTAGGAGATGCACCCATGAAACTACGACAAACACTTTGTGGCCTGGCGCTGTTTGCAATGACTGGTGCGGTCGCGGCCCATGCGCAGGGCCAGAATTCAAATTCGGCAGGGCTGGGCGGTGGGTACAATCAGCGGCCCGCGCCCGCCGCGCGCGGCGTTTATTCCGCAGGCGATCCGCAGCCCAACGATCCATCGCAAGTTACCCCCGATAACAACACGTTGTCGGGCGCGCAACTTTATGGTGTGGGCTCGCTGGAACACTCGCGCAATATCTTTGATCCGATGCTTTCCTTCTCGGAACTCGGGCAAACCTATCCCCCAACGCCGGGCCTTCCCAACCAAAGCAATCTGCTGTCGCAGACGCTCCTCGGCGGAGGTTTGAATTTCGATCGCACCTGGAGCCGCTATCACCTGACGGCGATTTACAATGGTGGAGAAAACCTTACCCGCGGTTCTCAATATTTGAATGCCCAGTTTCACGACGTGAACGTGATGCAGGAAATTGCCTGGGCAAGATGGCGCCTGCTGCTGCGGGACGATTTCACCGCTTCGCCCGGAGCGTCCTTTACTGGCACGGGCATGGGCGGACCCGGGCTCACCGCTCAGATTGGCTCCACTTTGGAATCCTCGCTCAATAGCGTTGGTCAGGGGTTTGTTCCCAGCGAATCGATCCAAACTGGAAACGCCATGCGTTACCGCAATGCGGCCATTGGCCAGTTGTCCTACTCCTTCAGCCGCAGGTCCGCATTTACCTTTGCCGGGTCGTATGGGTTGCTCCATTTCACAGAAGCGGGGTATTTCAGCAGCCATATGGTGACCGGGCAGGCGGGCTACGATTTCATGCTAGATCCTTCCGATTCCATTGCCCTTCTCGCAAGCTACGGCAAGATCGACTACACGGGCACCTCGAACTCTACGACAAGCTACCTTGCGGCGATGGCCTTTGGGCGAAAAATCACCGGGCGGCTGGCGTTTCAAGTGATCGCTGGACCTGAGCAGATTCAGTTCGTCAACGGATCCAGCGGCAAACTCTGGTACCCCTCGGTGAGCAGCATATTGACCTATGATTGGCGCCGGGCAGGTTACTCGCTTACCTTTATGCGCGGACTGAACGCGGGCTCTGGTGTTTTCCTTGGCGCCAAGAGCAATGTCCTGACCCTTGCCGCGCACCGTCAATTTACGCGGTTCTGGGTTGGCGCGATGAATAGCGGGTACGCCATCAACGATAGCCTGGCCGTGGCCGGGCAGCCGGCCGTACGGTTCGATAACTGGTTCGTCGGCGGCACCCTTGGCCGGCAACTTGGGTCTCATTTGCTGTTAAATTTTAATTATGGAGTCCAGAGGCAGAATAGTCCCGCAATTTGCCCGGTGGCCAACTGCGGAGTGAGGGGCTTTGAACAGACGTTTGGAGTGACCGTGAACTGGCACCTCCGCCGGAATGGCTAGCAATGCCGTATAATTCATGTGTTTGCCGAATCGCGAAATCCCGCGATGGCGTTTGGCAGGCTGCAAACGAGGAATGGAAGCATGTATAAGAAGTTTTTCGGGCTGAAAGAGAATCCGTTCAACGTCAATCCGGACCCGCGTTACCTTTTCCTGACGCAGAACACCCAGGAAGCGCTGGCCTGCCTGACCTATGGAATCGAGACGCGCAAGGGCTTCATCCTACTGACCGGCGAAGTGGGCACCGGCAAAACCACGCTGGTCAACAAATTGCTCGAGTGGCTGCACAAGGAGCGCGTTTCCACCGCCTTCGTCTTCAATCCGCGGCTCAGTGTCTCTCAGTTTTTTGATTTCATGATGGCGGACTTCGGCATTCCCTGCGAATCGCGGCAAAAAGGGCAGATGCTGCTGAAGCTCAACCAATGGCTGCTGGAGCGATATCAGGCCGGCGAGCGCGCCGTGCTCATCGTGGACGAGGCCCAGAACCTATCGCCGCAAATGCTCGAGGAAATCCGGCTGCTGACCAACCTGGAGACTTCCACCGAAAAACTTCTACAGATCGTGCTTGCCGGTCAGCCCGAGCTGGAACAGAAACTCAACCAGCCCCAGTTGCGCCAGCTTCGCCAGCGCATCACCCTGCGCGCGAAAACGCGCCAGCTCACTCTCGAAGAGACCCAAGGCTACATCCAGGAAAGATTGCGCATTGCCGGGGCCGAAAATCTGGACCTGTTCGCGCCGGAATCCGTCGCGGCCATCCACAGCTATGCCCGCGGAATCCCCCGCGTCACCAACCTGCTTTGCGAACATGCGCTGGTAAGCGCGTTTGTCGACCAGAAAAACCCCGTGCCCCCCGAGATCGTCGAAGAAGTCGCGCACGACTTCGAATTGGACACCATCGATCCCACGGCGCAGCCCCCCGCTCAAGCAACCGGCCAGGTTGCCACCTCGCCAAATAACGGCGACCAGCCCCCGCTGATCGAATCGCTCATGCAGGCCCTGAACACGCTGGTCGACCGCCTGAATCAGGCCGAGGCCGCCATCGAAGCCGAACGCGAACGAAAACCCTAGGAAATTTTAGCTTCGGGGCGATGCGGCAGGCAATCAACCAAACAAATTAAACCGGATAATGCACCACAGCGTGGAAATTCCGTCGCGCCAGGTGATTTTCTTGCCCTCGGCGTAGCTGCGGCCGGCGTAGGAAATGGAAACTTCGTAGATCCGCCAGTTACCCTTGGCGATTTTGGCCGTGATTTCGGGCTCGAACCCGAACCGGTCCGATTCGAGTTTGATGTTCTGCAGAACCTCGCGGCGAAACACTTTGTAGCAAGTCTCCATGTCCGTCAGCTTCAGGTTCGTGAAGATATCGGAGAGCAGCGTGAGGAATTTATTGCCCACGTAATGCCAGAAAAAATGGACGCGCTGCGGGCCTCCGAGGAATCGCGAGCCGTAGACCACGTCGGCGCGCCCGTCGAAAATCGGTTCCAGCAGGGTCGGGTAATCCTTGGGGTCGTATTCCAGGTCGGCGTCCTGTACCAGGACGACGTCTCCGGTGGCCGCTTCAAATCCGCGGCGCAAGGCCGCTCCCTTGCCGCCATTTTGCGGCTGAAACAGGAAACGGATATTTTCCAGCGAGAGGCGGGCCTTTCCATTCTGCACCAGAACATCGCGCTTGCCTTCGGATTGCGCCTTGTCCAGATCCTCGAGCAGTGCGCGCGTTCCGTCGGAGGATTTATCGTCGATGACCAGAATTTCCTTGTCGACCGCGGTCGCTTGCACGCGCAGCAGCACTTCCTCGATAAACGCGCGCTCGTTGTAGACTGGGATTACAACGGACACTTTCATGCGATTGTACGCTTCTCTTTCACGAATTCCGTTTCTCCCCGCGGCCCTGGCCGCCGGAATTGCGCCGGGAATCGAATCTCATAATCAAGGAGCGGCGCGCGGAACGCAAACAATTTAGCCGCGGCGTTGCCCACTGGATACGTGCGCCTGCATGCTGCTCGTTTCAGGATTTTTCGGCGCGCGGATAGCGTCCCGCCACGGCGTTCCAGCGGATCACCAGCAGTTCGAGAAGCATCCGCATTCCGTCCGCAACCACGTTTACCTTGGTTCCCGCGTCGTGAGACCAGCGCACCGGGACTTCCGCCACGCGCAATCCGTGGCGCTTCGCGAGGAACAGAATTTCGGGATCAAAGCCGAATCGTTCAATGCGCTGCTGCTCGAAAATGATCCTGCAGCGTTCCCTGCGAAAGGCCTTGAATCCGCATTGCGTGTCGGAAAAACCGATCCCCATGATCCACCGCACCATGCGGTTGAACAAAATCCCCGCCTGCTCGCGGATCGCGGATTGGTGGACCTTGATCAGGGTCCGATCGATGGCCCTTGACCCGATGGCGGCGTCATACCCTTTTTCCCGCAGGGCTGCCAGAAGCTTGTCCGCCTCTTCAATCGGCGTGGAAAGGTCCGCATCGGTGAACAGCGCTATCTCTCCTCGCGCCTCCAGCATCCCGTGGCGCACGCTGAATCCCTTTCCCCGGTTCGTTTCGTTCGATACCAGCCGCATTTCCGGATTCTTTTGACTATAGGCCCTCACCAGCGCGGCCGTCGCATCGGAGGACCCATCATCGACGACTATAATTTCGGCGCCGCAGGGACTCGCCCGCACATACGCAACTATGGCATCGAGCGTTTTCGGCAGGCGATTTTCCTCATTATAAGCGGGGACGATTATGGAGAGGTCCAGTGGCTGCGAATTCATCTGCGATTGCGCCGCAGCGAGCTTGCGGCACTTGGCTTGCCTCCAGGAGGCGCGATTATATCGCCTGAGAATGAATTCGTCTACGCGGTGCAGTGACGTGCAGCAGGCAGGATTGTGAAGTGCCGCGAAGCAACAAGCAGCGGGCTTATGCTACGGCCGGATCGCTGCGAATAATTTCGTACCGTTCGATCACGGCCGCGACGCCCACGCGCGAGGCACTGTTTTCGGGTGATCGGTCCACGCGTACGACCTTGCCCATGGCGCGAATGAAAACTTCGGTTCCCCGGGTGACTTCCGACGGCAGGGTCAGGGTAATGTCCAGTTCGGCCCCGGCGCCCAGGTCCTGATCGATCGTGAAGTACAATCCGCGCGTGGAAATATCACGCGTCTTCCCCTTGCGAGAAGTGGTTTCTTTGTCGACCGGTACCCGGATAACGACCGGCAGGGCAAGATCATACCGCCGTGCTGTGCGACGCTCGCTCATCTTCCCCCGGACCCCCGATTCCGAAAAAAATACACATAGTCGCCTGCTTGAATTCTGTGCAGGTGTGCTTCCAAACTAGCCCGATCCTGCCTGCAGGCTTCCATCCGTCCGATTCATCCGCAGTAACCATTTGATGCGGTCACAGGGCAGGTGTCGCCTGGCCTCATATCCGGAACGATCTTCCATTCCGAAATTCGACCCTCCATCCATCCAAACTATACCACGGTAAGCGTTTAGCGGAATGGGCCAAACCTGCATCGATTATAAATATTTACTTCCTAAAATCCTATTGGTTCCATTGTTTTTCGCCGCATGACGAATTTGGACGTCATTCCACCGGCTCTCGCCATTTCCCATCTTGATGAATCCGTGCGAGAGTACACTTGATCCGCACGGCGCCAGGAGAACTTAGAGAACTTTGAGAAACTTGCCTATCCCGAATATGCAGGGAATTGCGGTTTAGCGGGTACCTAGCTTTGCCTGCCGGCAGGGGCAAGGCCTGATGCGACCGGGTCGGGTTTGGGGGCGTCTTTTTCCTTTGCGGCCGCCTTGGAACTACCACGCCCCGAGCGACCCGTATCGAGCCCGAACTGGCGTATTTTATAAAGCAGCGCCTTGTAGCTGATGCCGAGCATCTTGGCCGCATCCTTGCGGCACCAGTGCGTTTTTTCCAGCGCATCGGCAATCGCTTCCATCTCCGCTTCATCCTTCAAGCTGCGCACCAGTGCTTTTAGCCCTTGTTCGCGAGCCGGAGCCGCTTCCTCTCGAGGCGAAGTGCGCTGCCGCGTGGCGGACATTTCCAGCAATTCGCGGAAACTGCCCTCGTCGTCTTCCAGAATGACGTAGCGCTTCACGAAATTCTCAAGCTCCCGCAAATTTCCCGGCCAGGGATAGCGCACGGCCGCTTCCAGCAGGTGCTGAGAGGGTTCCATCGGCTCCTTGCTGAATTTTTCGCTGTATTTTTGCAGGAAATGGCGGAACAGCAGCGGAATTTCCGAAGTCCTCTCGCGCAGCGGCGGCACATTGATCGAGAGCACGTTGAGGCGGTAGTACAAATCCTCGCGCAGGCGCCCCGATTTCATGGCTTCCTGAATTTCCACGTTGGTGGCGGCCAGGACGCGCACATCCACGTCGATCAACTGGCGGCCGCCCAGGCGCGAAAACTGGTGATCCTGCAGCACGTGCAGCAGCTTGGCCTGCAGGTGCGGGCTCATTTCCGCGATTTCATCCAGGAAGATGGTGCCTTTGGTGGCCAACTCGAACTTACCGGGCTTCGAGCGCACCGCTCCGGTGAACGCGCCCTGCTCAAAGCCGAACAGTTCGGATTCCAGCAACTCTCCGGGAAGCGCCGCGCAATTGACCTTGATGAACGCCTGGTTGCGCCGCGTGGACCGCATGTGGATCATGCGCGCGACCACTTCTTTTCCCACGCCACTTTCGCCGTAAATGAATACCGGAACGTCGACAGGCGCAATCTGCAAAATTTGCTGGCGAATGCGCACCATCTGGGGGCTGGCGGCCAGGAAGCACAGGTCTTCGGTGATCGTATCGCAATATTCGCGCAAGGCCTTGTTTTCCGCGCGCAACTGTTGTTTCTGCCGGCACTTCAGCATGGCCACGTCGAGTTCCGCTTTTTCAAACGGCTTGGTCAAGTAATCCTGCGCACCCAGGCGGATGGCTTCGACCACGTTACCCACTTCGTTGGAACACGAGAGCATGACTACGTTGAGGGACCTGTCGATCATCATCAGCTGCTTCAGGGTTTCCAGGCCGTTGAGTTCCGGCATCAGCACGTCCAGGATGATAAAGTCGGGGCGGTCGCCGGCCTCTATCTTTTCGATGGCTTCCTGTCCGGAAACCACCGTTTCGACTTCATACCCTTCGACCTCGAGTAGCGTGCCCAGGTACTTTCGTATGCTGGGCTCGTCGTCGACGACAAGAATTCGCTCTTTTTCTGACATAGAACCTGCCTTCATCGTGCCAAATCATCGTACCTAAATTTTTCCGCGCTAACTATTATCTATCGGCAGCAGGAACGTAAAAGTACAGCCCCGCCGGGGTTCGCTATCCACCCAGATCTTGCCGCGGTGCGCCTGCACCAGCCGCTTGGCAATCGCCAGGCCGAGTCCCATGCCCGAGGAGCTTCGGTCCACGCGCACAAAATCCTCGAAGATTTCCTGATGATGCTCGGACGCGATACCCGAGCCGGAATCCGACACGGAAACCTTGATGCCGTTGGGCGCCTGCGTGCGCTCGCGGCGGCGGTCCAGCGATTGCAATTCCTCCGCCGTGCGCCGCTCCCAGAAATAAAGTTCCGCACGCAAATGCACGTTGCCGCCCGCGGGCGTGTGCTTCAGCGCGTTATCGAGCAGATTGGCCACGGTCTGCTGCACTTTTTGATAGTCGAATTTGAAAATTGGCAGATTGCTGTCTAGCGTGGTCTCGAGGCGCACCTGTTTGCGCACGAACGCCTCGCGCCAGCGCGTCGCCAGTTCGCCCAGGCAATCCCGCAGATCGTTTTCCCGCAGATGCAAGACGAGCTTGCCGCTTTCCAGGGCCGAATAATTCAGGAACATGGAAACCAACCGGACCAGCCGCTCGCAGCTTTCCTTGGATTCCTGCAGGATGTCCCGCTGTTTGTCCGTCAATTTTCCCAGCGAACCCGAAAGCAGCAAGTCGTAATAGCCCTTGATCACCGCCAGCGGCGTTTTCAATTCATGCGCGGCCGAGGCCAGGAACACCGTCTTCTGGCGATTCACTTCCTGCAGGCGCAGGTAAGCGGCCAGAAGATTGCGGTAGGTGATCTCCCGCTCCTGCAATAGTTCCTGCACGGTGTGCTGCGGAGCGGCTGCCGCGGCTCGCTCGATCTGTTTGGCCTTGGCTTCCAGTGAAACCGCCAGCCAGTCCGCATCCGGGAGCCACTGGATCCGCGCGATCGCCGCGCCCGAGCAACATTCGTACCTGGCGTCGATCTGCTGATGTCCGCTTTCGATCTGCTCCTCAATCGCTCTTGGGCTGATCTGCAGCAGGTCGCTGAAAAGATTCAAGCCCGGCCCGAACGTGAATCCCTGCGCCGTCAGGCGCTCTTTGCCCCGTATATTCGCCAACAGGAATTTCCCGCTGCGGTCCGAAACCAGTACCGGATCTTCCACCAAATCCAGAAGGGCCGCTAGCGAACTGACCGGGACTGACTCTTTGGCGGGCGACTCGAAGATGGGACTACGGCTCAACGGGATCTCCTAGGACACTTGAACGATTTGAATGGACCGGATTACTCCATTCAATTTTCTTCGGTTTGTTAGCGGGGAACCAGGAGGGATACTGTCAAAAGGGAATCACGGTGTCAATGGTAAATGGGTTCTATTTTGCGCATATGTAGGAAACCAGTTGCCAATCATGCTAGGGGGAGTTGTGGAAAACACATTCCGCGATCAACTTACAGAATATAACTCCTTTTAAATCAGTTTGTTATGGGAGCGTAGATTTATCATAATCTGTGGCACCCGATGTGCTCCAAAATGAATGGTACTAGTGCGAAAGTACTAGTCATAAATACTGGGAAATCATTTTCCCACACTCTTGGTTCATAGAGAAAGCGACGGTATGCGCTTAACCCCCGCGGAACGGCGGCACTCTCAACGCATTCATGTTCAAATCCCCATGTTCATTCGGGGCATCGATGCCGCCGGAGTAGAATTTTTGGATCTTACCAAGACCCTCGATATCAGCGCCACCGGAGCCTATCTGGCCAGTCCGCGATTGTTGCGTTCGGACCAGCTTCTGAATCTCACGATTCCCGCTCCTCCTTCGCCGAGCGCGACGATGCCGTCGGAGACTCCTCCGATCCAGGCACGCGTGAGGCGTCATGGCGCTTCCGGAGGAATTTATCTGCTGGGCGTGGAGTTCGTAAGGCCGCTCGATTAGCGGGGCGCCGGAATCCGGTGGAATGGAAGGTATGGAAATAGCTGGAAAGTATGTGCAATTGTTTGCATAGTTCGCGTGTCTGGCTTTCTACCTTTAATTTTGAGTACAATGAGATGGTTATTACCAATTTCAAATCAGCGCCTTGGAGGAAGTGACCCGTTTTCCCGATTTGCGCCGGCTTGATGGCTGTTCTCGTGCATGCAACTTTGAGTATCCTCTCTCCGCGCCCGTCCCGCGTTGGGGTAATTTAAAGGTTCAACGGAATTTTTGATGCCGAACCCTGGTGCCCCCAACCCACCACGATGGTCCGCCGAGGACTCTTTCCTCGAGCTGCTGATCGACACGCTCGAGAATCTGGATGGGCCGGCGCGCGGGCAGTTCCTGCAGCGTTTTTTTCGATCCATCGCGCAGGTGGATCTGGACGAAACGCAAAGTCTCAATCTCTGGGAGCAGGCGCTGGTCCGCAAGCGCGAGCTTTCCGAAAGCCTCGGCAAGCGTGTCGCCTTTCAGGCGGCTCTGCTGGATGTACTGGCTTCCGCCAACCTGCTGCGACTTCCCGTCCTGATGGAATATGAGGAGCTGCGCAAGCTGCAGATCAATGCCGCAACCGATCCCCTGACCGGTCTCTATAACCGGCGATTTTTCGACGACTTCTTCGATAAGGAACTCAACCGGTCGGTCCGCTATACACACCGGCTCGCCCTTGTCGTTTTCGACTTGCACCGGTTCAAGGAAGTCAACGACCGCTACGGCCACCCGCAAGGGGACCTGCTGCTGCAAATGGCGGCCTCTACGCTGCGCAAATCCCTGCGTACTTCAGACTATGCCTTCCGCATCGGCGGCGACGAGTTCGCTCTGCTTCTCCCGCAATCCGATCCGGAACAAGCGGCCTCCCTGAGCCGCCGCTTGCGCGCCGCCTATGCCGCGGCCATTGAGCCTCTGATGATGGGAATTCCCCTGGCCCTGGATTTTGGCCTGGCGGTTTATCCTGATGATGGTGAGTCGAAGGAAGTCCTGATCCGCGTCGCCGATGAGCGGCTCTATCAACTCAAGAACGGAGTGCTTCCCTCGCAGCGGGCGCGAACCGCAGCCCCCGCCGCGCCTCCGCCGGAGCCGCAACTGCAGGAAGTTCCCTCTGCTCCGAAATCTGCTCCTAAACCTTCCCCGGAGCCGCTCCCCGCGGCCGCTACTTCGGCCAAGGAGTCGGATCGCAGGCGCTGGGAACGAGTTTCCCTGGCCAAGACTCACGCCTATGCGCTCATCGGAGAGGGAGTCGAATTTACGGCGCGTGTGATTGATCTAGGCTATGGCGGGGTGGCTCTGGAAACCACGCGTCCCAGGGATCTCGGCGAGGATTTTCATGCCGTGCTGCACGTGCCGATCCTGCCTCCGGTGCGCGTCAACTTGCGGCGCGTGTATCAAGGGCCCGGGGTTGCCGGGGCCACACGCATCGGCTGTTCCTTCGTGACCTAGCAGCAGGACAGGCTCTTGTGGTGAGCGAAGCGAATCATTAGCTTGTCGCCTTTGATTTCCTGCTGCCTTTGTTCTTGCCGCGTCGAAACTAAATCCCGACAGGCCATCCTTCGTTTCATTCAGGATAAAAAGCCCGCCCTACTGCCATCGCATCATTCCAGCAGCCGGTGCAACCGTTCATCAAACGGGCTGCCCAGCGACGCCTGGATCTGCTCGCGAAATTTTTTGGTATGCGCGGCGGCAACGTGCGCGTCATACGCCTGCTGGTCCTGCCAGACCTCGACGATGGAGAAATGGTTGGGGCGGTCGGCTTGCACATAGACTTCGATGCGCATTGCTCCCTTGTCCTTGCGCGTGTCGACGGCATATTGCTTCAGCAGTTTGTTCACGTTCGCCGCGTCGGTGGGCACCGAATCCACGTGAATCACCGCGTAAATCGCGCCGCTCTTGGCTGTCTCTTGCGATTGGGCCGGCCCGGCAAACCAGGTCGCCGCCAGAATCAATACCGCTACTGCATGAAGCGCTCTCCACGTCACTGGATTCCATCTCCTTGAATTCGGCATTTCCTGCCTCCTGAATTACAGGTCTGGGCTCCGCTTGGATCCCAGCTTTAATAAAGTTCTGGGTCGCTTGGAGGCCACCATGAATACGGGCCTTAGTCTGCTTCAAGCCTGGCAATCAGGTCCACCTGAGCCTGGCCTTTTGGACGTTCCACAAACGGCCGACGCAGCATACTATATGCGCACGTTAGTGGGTACGGGGGCGACAAAATTCATTGTCTTGAAATTGGGGAAGGCGTAGAATCCCCCGGCATTAACTAAATCGGGAACCCCCGCTTGTCTGCAAGGAGAGACCGTGATGCGAAGATTCATCCTGCTATCCCTCGCGATTGTCTCGATGGTGCTGTTCGTGGGTATCGTCTCCCAGGCTCAGTCAGGGCCCTTTTTGACGCACCATCTTCGTGATGCAACATCTAATGGGCAGGCGCCTTCCGTTGGGCGACTTCCCGCGGCCGCGACTATGCAACTCGACATTGTTCTGCCGCTGCGCAACCAGGCAGACTTGGATACTTTTCTGCAAGAAGTCTACGATCCTGCAAGCCCCTTATACCGGCATTTCCTCACGGTGCAAGACTTCACCGAGAGGTTCGGCCCCACCCAGGAAGATTATGACGCTGTGGTGCGTTTTGCTAGAGCCAACGGCTTTGCCGTTGTCGGCGGCTCCCGCGATGGCATGGATGTGCAGATTGCCGGCTCGGTGAGCGCCGTCGAAGCGGCCTTCCATGTGAACATGGGCGTGTTCCGGCACCCCACGGAGAACCGCACGTTCTACGCTCCGGATCGCGAGCCCACGGTGAGCTTGCCGGTACAGCTGTGGCACGTCTCGGGTTTGGACAACTTCTCGATTCCGCAGCCCCTTTTCCACCATAGAGACCTCACAGTGAAGTCCAGCGCCACTACCGGCTCGTGTCCTTCAACCGCTTTTTGCGGCAGCGACATGAGGGCGGCTTACTACGGGGGAGGGCCTCTCACTGGAGCCGGCCAGAACATCGGGTTGCTGGAATTCTACGGATACGATATCGCGGACTTGAACACCTATTACGCGAACATTGGAAAGGCGCTGTCTGCCGCGGTCACCGGCATTTCCACGGACGGCACAAGCTTGACCTGCCTGTATTCCAGTGGCTGCGACGATACCGAGCAGATTCTCGACATGACTCAAGCGCTGGGAATGGCGCCGGGCATTTCGACGCTCTATGTGTATGTGGGGTCCACGGATACCGCCATTCTTAGCAGCATGACGACGCATACTCCGCTGCCTCTGCAATTGAGCTGTTCATGGGGCTGGAGCCCGGCGGACCCTGCCGCCGATGATCCGTACTACAAAAAGATGGCGGCTCAAGGCCAGAGCTTCTTTGTAGCGGCCGGTGACAGTGACAAGTGGACTACGCGCAATTACCCTTATCCCGCGGAAGATGCGAATGTCACTGCCGTTGGCGGCACGGACTTGGCAACTAGCGGCGCGGGTGGGTCCTGGAGTTCGGAAATCGGCTGGGTCGACGGCGGCGGCGGAATTTCCCCGGATGGAATTGCGATTCCCTCATGGCAATTGCTCTCCGGTGTGATCACATCGAGCAACGGTGGGTCCACGTTCTATCGAAACGGCCCGGACGTTTCTGCGAATGCCAATTTTACGTTTTACGTTTGCGCTGATCAAACCACCTGCACTGCGAACACTTATGGCGGAACCAGTTTTGCGGCGCCTATGTGGGCCGGCTACATAGCTCTGGCCAATCAACAGGCGGCAGCCAACGGCGGTCCCCCGGTGGGCTTCCTGAATCCGGCGATTTACTCGATTGGTTTGTCGTCTTCCAGCTATGCTGCCGATTTCCATGACATCACCAGCGGCAATAACGGCTTTCCCGCAGTCACCGGCTACGATTTGGACACCGGCTGGGGCAGTCCGAACGGGGCCAGCCTGATCAACGCTCTCGCCGCAACCTCGCCGAGTCCGAATTTCACCATTTCTGCCTCGCCCGCTTCGGTCTCCATCGTACAAGGCAGCAGCGGGTCATCAACGATCACGACTGCCGTCTCCGGCGGCTTTAGCGCTGCCGTTGCTTTGAGCGCGACTGGCCAGCCGTCTGGGGTGACTGTGAGTTTCAGTCCCGCGTCCATCGCCGCGCCGGGCTCGGGCACCTCAACCATGACCTTGACCGTGGCCTCGACAACCGCGACCGGCACGTACTCGATCACCGTAACTGGCGTGGGTGGGGGTGTCACCCAATCCACCACCGTCTCGCTCACCGTCACCGCCCCGACGCCGCCCAATTTCACACTCTCCGCCTCACCCACGAGTCTCAGCATTTCGCGCGGTTCTCATGGAACGACCACGATCACGATTCACCCCACCGGCGGCTTCACCGGCGGCGTGACTCTTTCGGCGACCGGCATGGGAGCGGGCGTGACGGCGTTGTTTTCACTGAACCCGGCAACGACCACAAGCGTTCTCACGTTGACCGCCAGCAGCACCGCTTCGAGAGGCACTTTCACCATCACGGTGCACGGCGTGTCGGGCGCTCTGAGCCATACAACCACGATCAGTGTCACGATACACCGCTGATCGTTAACCATTGGCTATCTGCATTCGCGATGCTACCGCGAAATCGCGAGGATTCCGGACCCCGGCGAGACCGGCTCCTCCGGGAAGCCGCGCATCTCTCGCAATGCCTGGTCGCCTCAACCGGCGGACGGCACTTGGCACAGCTTGACGGATCGCGTATCATGGAAAATTGTCCGCTGACCAAGCGACGCGACTGTAGGCCCGGCGCCTGACCGGGGATCGCGCAGACCGGCCAGCCGGCGGGAGATCTGCCATGAAACCGAACATTCACCCGGACTACCATGCGGTCACAGTGCATTGCGCCTGCGGCCATGCGTTCCCCACGCGCTCGACCATCAAGGGCGACTTGCTGCGCGTCGAAATCTGCTCCAACTGCCATCCCTTTTTCACCGGCAAGCAGAAGCTCGTGGATACCGCTGGCCGCGTCGAGCGATTTACCAAGAAATACGAGAAGGCCGCCGAGGCGCAACAAGCCATCAAGGACGCCAACAAGAAGAAGCCGTCGTTTTGAACAGGCGCGTGCGGAAAGCTGCCGTACCGCCGGGCCGAACATTCGGTCGGACGGCCAGCGTTCCGCGCATGCGGCCTTTAGGCCCTGAACCTTCAGGGGCTGAAGCCCTGGAAAATTCGGATTGAACGCCGGGGCTCAGGCCCCGGCCTCCTGGAAGACGCAACCATCGAGCAATTTTCAAACTCGGAGCCTGCATGTGTGTGCGGCGGCTATCCACGGTTCCCTCAGAGGTGTAGAATGCCGCGCGACACATGGCCGCTCAACCGATGACCTCTCCGCAGCCGGATCGCGTGCAGTTCGAGGCCGCCCAGCCGCGCGTGACGCTGCGCAACCACTTCACGCATCCTTTTGACTCGGCCATTGCCGCGGCGCGCACCTGCTACGCGCCGCGCCTGATCGGCCCCGAGGAAATTACCGACAAGCAGCGCCTGCAGATCGGCGCGTCCACGTTCTACGGCGGCCACCACACCGTCTATCAGCACGCACACTTTGAATTCGGCCTCGAAAACGTCAGCCGGCAATTCGTCTGGTCGTTCCTGCACGCGCACCCGTTCTATAACTCCGAGCAACAGAGCCAGCGTTACGTGCGCCTCACGCATGCCTCCGCCTACTTGCCGCCCGAGCAGCCTGGATTCGGCGCGGCCGAGCGCGCCATTTACGAAGATGCCGTGGCGCGCGCCTGGGGCTACTACAAACAGCTGACCGCGCTGCTCGAAGGCGACGCCCGCGAAATCCTCGGCGACATCTGGCACATCAGCCCGATGTCTCACCCCAAGCGCGTGGAAAAAGTGGATCGCCAGGCAGGCAAGCGCGCCATCGAAGTCGCGCGCTACGTCCTGCCCGTCGCGGCCGCGACCACCATGGTGCACACGCTTTCCGGCATCGTGCTGCATCGCCTGCATCGCATGGCGGCGGCGTCGGATACTCCGGCCGAGGCGCGCGCCGTGGTCGGCGAAATGGTCGCGCGCGTGCGCGAGATCGACCCGCAATTTTTCGATCGCTTTGAAAATGCGCCGATGGAGCAGGAAGAGATGCCGGAGTGGTCGCACGTTTCGGCGGGATCGGCGCGCGAGGCCAGCGACCCAGAAGCATTTGCCCGCGAATTCGACGCGCGCCTCGCCGGACGCGTCTCCCTGCTGACGGATTTTTCGCCGAACGCGCCGCGCGTGGTTGCCGAATCCTACCGCGCCGTCCTCGGCCTCACCGAAAGCGCCTGCCCGGACGCCGAGGCCATCGACCGCCTGCTGAATCCCGCGCGAAACGCGTATCGTCTGGAGACGCTCAACATCGGCGTCCACGCGCCGATCATGCGCGCGCTGCAGCACGCGAATTTCACCTTCGCCAAAAAAATCAGCCATACCGCCGACAGCCAGGACCAGCGCCACCGCATGGTTCCCGGCTCGCGTCCGCTGCTGATGCTGGCCGATACGCGCTCTCCCGATTTCGTCACGCCCATGCTCATCGCGGGAAATGCGCAGGCCCGCGAAGTCTACGAGCGCGCGATGGCCGACGCCTGGGCCGCAAAAAACGAATTGCTCGACCGCGGCGCGCCCGCCGAAATCGCTCTCTACCTGCTGCCCAACGCCAAGTCCATCCGCCTGGTCGAAACCGGATCGCTCCTTCACCTGCTGCACAAGTGGACCATGCGCACCTGCTTCAACGCGCAGGAGGAGATTTACCAGGCATCGATGGAAGAGGTCGAGCAGGTGCGCGCCGCGCTCCCGTCGCTCGGCCGTTACCTCGGCCCGCCGTGCTACATCCGCGCCGGCATCGCCACGCCCATCTGCACAGAAGGCTCCCACTTCTGCGGCGTGAAAGTCTGGCAGGAATTTCCCAAGATCGAGCGGCGCATTTGATGGGCCGGATTGGGGGCGTCCAATGTGCACCTTGACGACCCGGATCGCGCCTAAAAAAACACCGTCATTCCGAGCGAAGCGAGGAATCCCTCTTGGATCTAAACCCCGGAGAGATTCCTCACTTCGTTCGGAATGACGTGGATAGTTGGCCCAGTCGCAAGATGCAGGCCTTGACCACACTCCCATGACCAGCCGCGGCAGCCTCGCCTATTACCTTGCCGCGTGGGTGTGCGGCTGTTTCTTCATGGCGGTGGCATTCTGGCTCGAAATGCAATTTTCCCGCGCGGCTTCCTTGCAGGGAACATTTCAAAGCGTAAGTTTTCTGGGATTCTGCTTTTTCGGCCTGATCTTCGGCGCCGTGCCGTCCATCCTATTCGGATGGACATTGCGCCGCCTGATGAAACTCTTTCACGTAGAAATAATTTGGCTTTGGGTTGCGGCAGGGGCAGCCCTGGCTTTGTTGCTTATCTGGAGTCTCGGCGGCCTCGGACATCTCCTGCAAAATCCGCGCACCCTCCCGTACTCCGCATTGCCCATCTGGCCGTTCCTGGTCGTCGGGCCGCTAGACATGCTGGAAGGCAGTCTTTGGGTGACGCTCCCGGTAGGAGCCGTGACCGCCGCCGTCCTCTTCGCGGTCCACACCGCGTTTGAACGGAACGCGGAAGCGCAACAGTAGGACAGGCTTCAGCCTGTCTGCTTTTGATCGTCATTGCCGCTTCCCAAACCCGACAGGCTGAAGCCTGTCCTGCTGAATTCACGAATCACCCTTCGTTTCACTCAGGGCAAGCGAATCACCCTTCGGTCGCCCCATTGGCCTCAGGGCAAGCGCACCCTTAACTTCGCCACCTCAGCGTCACCGGTCCATCCAGCGGATGCGCCATCGGCGCGCCCGTCGCCTGGGACGCCAGATACGCCGCCTTCAACTGAAAATACCAGCGCGCCTGCCGGTCGGCGTCGTCGATCAGCATCATGCGCGGCTGCACTTTCAGGCCCGGCTGCTGCCGCTCGATCACGTCTTGATCCTGCCCGATAAACCGCTTACCGAAAAATTTCAGAACCGGCGTCACCGGAAACCAGCGGAACAGATTCCACGCCGCCACGAAATCCAGGCGGCACACGTCGCGCCGGATCGGCGTCACGGTCGTGCGGTTGGTGAACCAGCGCGAGCCGCAGCGCACGATTTCCGTGCGCACGTTTGGCAGAACGAAATCGATTTGCGTGGTGACCTGCTCGCCGTAAAACCGCAGCAGCTTGTACGGCCCGCTATTTGCCGAAGGCGCGTGCGAGGCCATGCGGAACCCCATCGGGATCGGCTCGAACGTTTTCTGCTTTTCGCGAATGCTCCGCCGGCTGCGCCAGTACCACGATTGATGCACGAACGGCCCGTGCGCCGGGTCCATGAGGCCGGTAATCCCCGTATCCATATTGCAGGTGAGATCGGCGGTGAGATGCGTGATGCGGAAGTCTTCGCTGAATTTCGGCAGTTCAGGCACAGGAGGAATCGCCGTACGATCCACGGCACGCCCCTCTGAATTCGCGAGGTACACCCACACGTACCCGTCGCGCTCCTCGCACGGAAAGCTGCCCGCGAAAATGCGGTCGCACTGCAGCCTGGAATCCGCCGTGATAGAGGGGACTTCCTTGCACTGCCCGGTATGCGCGTCAAACCGCCAGCCGTGATACGTGCACTCCACCGTCTGCCCGTCGCACGACCCCGCCGATAGCGGAAACGCCCGGTGAGGACAAACATCGCGCAGCGCAAATGCTTTTCCCGCAGCGTCGCGCCCCAGCACGAGCGGAACTTCCAGCCGCATCGAAGTCACCAGCGCCCGCCCGTGCATCTCCTCGCTGCGCAGCGCCGGATACCAGAAGCCCCACAGAAGTTCGCCGTCAATGTTTGAGGCGGTTACACCGGGGATCGATATGGATGAGTTTGTGGTCATGCGCAAACGCAAGCCTATGATATACCGATCACTCTTTCTGGCAACTTCCCGGTTGTTCTGAACCCATTCCTGAGTCTTTTTGCTTGAACGACCACATCGAAAGGAAGAATATTGCGTGATGAACGCATGGGAGACCGCGATCTTAAAGGCTTACGATTATTGCGGCGGATGCGCCGTCAATCGGAAGATATATAGCCACGTCGGGAACTTCATTCGGTTAACGAAGGCACATCTCGAACTTACCGTTCACGGTGGGAGACCTGCTTACGTTCACCAAGTTAGGAGCCATATTGCAAACCTCGTTCAAAGCGGCGATCTCAAACTTGTCAGTAGAGGAAATTATTGCTTAACGGCGAAGGGGAGAAATCGCATCAAGCCATGAGAGGATTGCGTTGTATCACAAAGCCACGATGGGAGCGACGATAGTGCTTTGCTATATTGTTCGATTCGGACGAGATAAGGGCATGAAGCTTACGCCGCATCAATATCGGGACAAGTCCTATAAAGCTAGCCGAGGGAAATCTGGTCCGCACAAGTTTGTGTCCTCCGAAGACGAGCTAAGGGCCTACATCCAACAAGGATGGGGTGTCAGGATGAGCAATCCCAGAGCAGGTCACCCTCCGAGCCTCATTGCTCCTGAATCAATTCTCGGATGGAAATAGGGTCAAATACAGCCTTGAACGTGCGTGTTAGGAAGACTCATAGCTGTCGCACGATTGCTTTTCTGGAGCATTGAGTCTATTCTGATAACAGAAATAAGAATGTTCTCCTCGTTCTATTAGCCGCAACCTCTCCCAGATCCCGCCGCGCGGGGTCGCCGCATGAATTTGTTCTCTTACAGGGCAATTCTTATCCCGACTGGACTCTTATTGGACAGGTGCAAGCCATGGCTGGATTAACGCTGTACGAAAAACTCGATCAGATCGAACACCGCTACGTGGAAATGACCGCGGAGCTCTCCTCGCCGGAAATTCTCAACGATTCGGCGAATTACCAGAAGCTCGCGCGGCGACATTCGGAGCTTTCCGAGATGGTGGAAAAATATCGCCAGTGGAAGGCGATCGACAAGGAACTCACCGGCGCGAAGCAGATGGTCCTCGAAGCCGACGATCCGGAAATGAAGCTGATGGCCGAAGAGGAAGAGAAGCAACTGTCGGAGCGCAAGACGAAAGTCGAGCTCGAATTGAAAGTGCTGCTGCTGCCCAAGGATCCGAACGACGAGAAAAACGTGATCGTCGAAATCCGCGCCGGCACGGGCGGCGACGAAGCGGCGCTCTTTGCTGGAGAACTCTTCCGCATGTATTCGCGCTACGCCGAATCGCAGAAGTGGAAAGTGGAAATCCTGGAGAGTTCGCCGAGTTCGCTGGGCGGGCTGAAGCAAGTGGTTGCGTCGATTCAGGGCCAAAAAGTCTACTCGAAACTGAAATACGAAAGCGGCGTGCACCGCGTGCAGCGCGTCCCGGCCACCGAACAGCAGGGCCGCATCCACACTTCGGCCGCAACGGTCGCGGTGCTGCCCGAGGCGGACGAAATCGATATCAAAATTGAAGCGAAGGACCTGCGCATCGACACCTTCTGCTCCTCGGGCCCGGGCGGCCAGTCGGTGAACACGACGTATTCCGCCGTGCGCATCACGCACATCCCGTCGGGCCTGGTGGTTTCGCAGCAGGACGAAAAATCGCAGATCAAGAATCGCGCAAAAGCCATGCGCGTGTTGCGCGCGCGCCTCTACGAAATGGAGCAGGCCAAGCAGCACGAAGCCATCGCCGCCGAGCGCCTCGGGCAGATCAAGACCGGCGACCGCTCCGAAAAAATCCGCACCTACAATTTTCCGCAAAACCGCGTCACCGACCATCGCATCGGCCTGACGCTGCACCAGCTCACCGAAGTCATGGACGGCAAGCTCGGCCCCTTCGTCGACGCGCTGGTCACGCATTTCGAGGCCGAGCGCCTGAAGCAGGAACTGGTCGAGGCGTAAGGGTTCGTGGCGACAGAACCCGAGTAGGGCCAGCGGCGAGAGCCGCCCGATTTGCGGGCCCAACGGTGCGGCTGAACCCGCACCCTGCAAGGCTGGTTTTCGCCTCTCACGAATGCGAATCACGCTTGATGCTCCTCGCAAATCGAACGTGCGCTTCAGGGTTGCAGCACGCGGGAGAAATTTGGTGGCACAGGCCTCAGCCTGTGCGATTTTAATTATTTCTAATCGAATACAGCGCACAGGCTGAAGCCTATGCCACCGGACCGCTCCATGCCTCACCAATCACCAATCAGCAGTCAGCGGTCGTCGCCTCTCGACCTACGCACCGCTCTCCGCGACGCCATCGCGCAGCTGGAGC
>JAIQFB010000017.1 GCA_020073485.1 Terriglobia bacterium
TGGCGGAAAATAGAGATGGCAATGGGTCTCTCCCACGCTTTCGAAACCCGATATCGGTAAAGGTCTTTTCGAGGCCGTCCAGTTTATGAGGACGAAAGCGCGCGGATATCCATCATGGCCCGGAGTCACTGACTCCACTCAAGGCCGAATACATTGGCGCAGACCAACTGCCATTCTTCATTTTTCGCTTGCAACTCTGCGGCGGACCATACATTCCGATAAGACGACTTCTCGGGACTTGGGACCCATTCAACCTAGTGCATCGTCGAACTTAGTGATTTAATGGCCACATGTTCACCAAATGGGCTACGTTTTTGATCTTAGCAATGCTCTTCAATAGTGGCATTTGCTCTGCCCAAGAGAAGTCTCCGAGTAAACTAATCTTAAGAGCGGATCAAACTGTGAGTGGACCAGTCGGTCATCAGAAAGCGTCATCTTGTCTGAGGGTTTATTCCGACGGCAAAGTGTTCTATGCGAGTTGGTGGAATGGGCCGATGACCATTGTTGACCAGACCGGACGGGAGTATAGGCCCGAACACAAGGTTTCGGTTGAACACCAGCTAGAAAAAGGAGATGTGTTTGAACTTTCCACATTGTTCCAATCCAAAGCGATTAAGAGGCTTCCGGAGAAGTTCGGTCCCCCTCATCCGCCGATCGATTATGCCGAGAATACATCTGTTCAAATCACTGGCCCGACAGGCACACCGAAGCAGATTTCGACCCGCGAATTTTATGTCGCAAGTCTAGAAGAACGGACTCGTTACCCGGCTGCCCTCATTGTTCTTATGGAGAAGATCGAAGCAATTGAGAAGGAAGCCTCCGTCAAAGGCAAGCCAACCGAAACTCCGCCTGATTGCCAACTAAAAGCAGAAGATCGCTGAGATTCCTCCTGCAATAGGCATATAGGTTGATAGACGGCATTATCGTGGGAATTTGACCCACTGAGGCCCCAAAAGCCACATTCCGAGAAGACGACTTATCAGGACTTGGGCAAAGGCTGACCGAAGTATTTGTACCAAAGACTCTGAATTGCCCAGCCGATGAGATACCACTGGAGGAACGACAGCAACATCGTGCCCAGAAGTCTGTAGCCATTTACCGATATTCCGAAGAGCAGATTGCCACCCCATGCGGTGGGATAACTGTTAAATAGCTTGTCCCCGTAAAAGCCGAGCGCACCGTTCAGTAATATTCCACCCGGAGGAACCCCGCCTAACAAGTTTTGAACCAGCGTCGCAAGAAAAAAGGAGGGCAATTCAACACAAACCGTTAGCTTCATAAAGGGAAGGACAAGTGGGTTCATCCCCATACCGATCGCATGTCCCCAGAAGATGTATGGATCAACGGGATGATCCATATAAAACGCCTGTTCGGTGGGCTGCGACGCCAACGCAAAACAGCTCCAGAAGTAAATCCAGAAGACGACATTTCCAGCCAGTGTCAGTGTCCTCAAGTCTGGGCTAGGAAAGTTAGAGCGATTACGCTTGAAGATCATCATTCCTCACCAACAGAAGCAAACTATATCGCGTAACCGAAGGCAGGAGCCACCTCCTGATAAAATGGCGTTCTCGGAATGTGGGAATTTGGCTACTCGAACCCCCCAAGAGCCACATTCCGATAAGACGACGACTTATCAGAACTTGGCAAAGAAACAGGAACGGAAATAGTGAGCCAGCCGAAGAATTATGTGATGAAATTGTAAGTGTTGCAGTGCTACGTATTTCAAAACAGAATCGGATGCGACAAGTGAGTCTTCTTCCAAGAGACCTGATTGCCGGCCTTGCTGCGGCGGCGTTAACCTGCCTTCTGGGTTGCTCTCCATTGTGTACCGATACACAAGGGGAACAGGCACGCTCGCCTGACAATATGCTCGACGCGATTACAACGTACAGGGACTGCGGAGCGACGACGCCAGAGTACACGCGTATAACACTTCAGCCCGTATCTGGAAATCATAGCGATATTACGCAGATTGTCTTTTCATCTCGAAATCACCACGAAGTAGCTCTCTCTTGGGAGGGCGCATCTGAACTGACCGTAAAATGCCAAACCTGCTCGTCTAAGGACATCGAACTACAGATTGTGAAGTTCCGGTCAGTCGTGGTCACGTATTTGCTGGGGCCTGCACGCGTTGCTGGCGCTGATTTAGAGAACGAAAGTCTGAAACCCACATTCCGATAAGACGACTTATCAGGACTTGGCGGTGAAGTGAGATAGAATCGCGATGCTCACGCCATTCGCGGTCTTCTGCAATTTATGCACTCGGTTCTGCTATGACGATCAAATCGCTGCATTACAAATGGACCTGTCTCATCGGAATCATTTTTCTCGGATCACTCCTATGGTCGGTCACGCTTTGTGATTGGATCAGCGACTTGTTTGTTTTCTTGTCCTTCGTATTTTTCCTCACGAGTGTCGTTGCGAGCGTCGTTTTAGGTGCGACTCACAGATCGAAGGATGCTGTCTACCGCATCATGATTAACGTGGTCTTTTGCCTGCTAGTTTTCCCTACGATACGTCTCGGCGGCTCTCTGCGAGACAGGCTTTTTCTGATGCGCCTTTCCAGATTCCAAGAAGTAACAAATCTCTTAGTCACGGATGAATTGGCCAAAGCCAGTGGCGATTCTTTCTCAACCATAGTCTCTCTCCCGCCTCGATATTCAGACCTTAATGTCTTGGACAGAGTTCTTATTAGCTCGACCAAGGAAAGCATTACGGTTCGTTTCGCTATGCGGGACTCGAACGCGTTGGGCCACAGGGGCTACATGTTTCGTTCAAATGACAATCCTGTGACGCTGAGCAAGGAATACCCAAAAACCGGATATACACGGGTCGCGCCGCATTGGTTCTTCTTTTCTGAATGACCGATCATCTGGTGCATGAACGGCCCAAGAGACGTTGGTCTCTTGCCAAGTCCTGAGAAACGGGATTCTCGGAAACTGTCCTGCCATCGGCAATCACGAATTGATGTTTTCAGACAGTTTTCAGGTCAATTGGACAGGACCAACCGACTTTCTCCGTCGATTTTCAAGCGCGCGGTGTGCTTTGCGCCGCCTCGCGGCCCGCGATGCGCCCGAAGACGATGGCGCGGGCGAGGCCGTGCTCGTTGAATCCGCCCGCCGTTTCGCCGGCGCAGTACAGGCCGGGAATGACTTTCCCCCACAGGTCGATCACCTGGGCCCTTGCGTTGATGCGCAGGCCGGAAAGGCAATCGTGGAGGCAGGGCGTGGACCACGCGGCGTAAAACGGCGGCGTCTGAATTTTGTATTTTGGCGCGGGTTTTCCAAAATCTTCGTCTTTGCCGGAATCAACGAAATGGTTATAGCGCGCGACGGTTTCTTCCAGTGCGGCGCCAGGCAGTGGTTGCTTCTGATACTTGCTGACGATCTTGCCCGCGAGTTCCTTCAGCGATTGGCCGGTGAAAAACCAGCCGCCCGGATCGACGAATGGAGGAGCGCAGGTCCAGTTCTCGCGCTTCACGGCGTCGGCGTCAAAGATGGCCCAGATGGGGCCGCCGCCTTCGCCTTTGCCGCCGTTTGCTTGCAGGCAGGGATTCCACCAATCGAAACCGGTGGCGAATTCATTCACGAATCTCCGGCCCACCTGATTCACGTGGATTAGATTTTGATAGTCCGCGACCTGGAGGCCGATCGCGCGCGCAAGGCCCGGGATGGGGCTATCCTTCAAATTTTCAGCGCGGCGGCCGCCGCCCTGCGGGTAGCCGAACTGGTTCCCGATCACATACGGCTTTTCAAAAATGTGCGAGCGCGCCTGCGTCTCGACCGTCTGGCTGGCAACTCCCCAGAGGGATGCGCCGACTTGCATAGCCGCGATTTCTCCGTCGCCGGACTGGCGCGACCACGGCTCGCCGACTACCTGGTATTCCTCGGTCAGGCGCGGGTCGAACATTCTCCGGAAATTCACGTTGCTGGTATGGCCGCCGGTGCCGAGGACGACGCCTCTCTTCGCTTCGATGTTCAGGGTCTTGCCCTGGTGCGTCGCCGTGATGCCCAGAACTTTTCCCGAGAAACTATCCTCGCGGATCACGCCGGTCATGCTGTGCTCCAGCAGAATTTGCACGCCGAGTTTTCGCGCGCTTGCTTCGAGCGGACGCATCAGCGACGTGCCGTTCCCGCCGTTCGGAGCGTAGGCGCTGACTTCGCCGCTCCAGCGTACGGTCTGCGAGCGCGGGACGTTTTGCGGGCCGCCATCGGCGCCGTTGGGGAAAACATCGGGAAACTTCACGCCGTGGGCCAGCAGAAAGTCGAAGGACGCCACACTTTCGTCGCAGAACGCGCGGATCAGTTCATGGTCGCTGAAACGGTAGTCGTGCCACGCGACCAGGTCGCGATACATCGCGTCCGGAGAATCCACGATGCCGTATTTTTTCTGCAGGCTGGTGCCACCGCCCAGGGCGATGTTTCCGCCGCTTTCGATTCCGTGGCCGCCGACGTCGTGATTTTGCTCGATCACGATTACCTTTGCGCCGTGCTCGACGGCTTCAATGCACGCGGGGATTCCCGAGGCGCCGGCGCCGACCACGACGACGTCCGCGCTGAGGTCCCAATGACGCGGAGCCGCAGCGGGCGTCTCCTTCGCGGCGATTCCACCGAGGGCGGCTGCGCCGATTCCGGCGGCGGCCTTCTTGACGAAGTCCCTTCGTGGCAGAGGTTTCTTTCCCCCGTCATCATTGGCCATGATCCTGCTCCCTTTAAATAAAATAGCTTTACAGCTTGCGGACAATTGCAAAACGCAGCCATTCCGAGGCATGCGATTTGCCGAGGAATCACTCTTTTCTTGAGGTTCAATCGAAGAGAGATTCCTCATCCGCAGGAGCGGGTTCGGAATGACACAATCTTAAAATTGGCTGCAACCTGATCGACCGGCGCGCGCCGAGAATCGCGATTCATCCGTTCAAAACCAGAGAATCGCGCCGAATCTTCGCAATCGACGCGGCCCCGGTCTGCGCCATGATCACTTGCAGTTCGCGGCGCAGCAGTTCGATTACCGTCTCCACACCTTCCTGGCCGAACGAAGCGAGTCCCCAGATGTGCGGCCGGCCGATTCCCACCGCGGTCGCGCCGAGCGCCAGCGCCTTAAAAATATCCGCGCCCCCACGGAAGCCGCTGTCAATCAACACGGGAATTTTTCCCGCCGCGCCTTCGAGGACTTCCGGGAGGCACTCGATGGTGCCGCGCCCGCTGGCGTCTTCGTGGCCACCGTGGTTGGAGACGATCACTCCGTCGATTCCGTGCTGCACCGCGAGCGCCGCATCCTCGCGCGTGACGATGCCCTTGAGCACCATCTTGAGTTTCGTCATGTCGCGCACGCGCTTCACGTCCTCCCAGCTGAGCTTCACGCTGTTTTCGCCCATCAGGGCGCCGACCGCGCCGAGGACGTCCATCGGAGTGCTGGCCTGAATTCTGGAAATTTGCGGCAACACGGCGTGGCAGCCGGCGCAGCGTTCGTCGGCGGCGCGGTCCAGATCGCGGACCCCGGCGCGCTGCACCGATTTCGCGCCGATCGTGTTCGCGCCGCCGTCATCGATCGTCCAGACCAGCACCGGGCTTCCGGTCGCTTCGATGCGGCGGACCAGATCCGGAGTGAGCATATCGCCCAGCCCTGCAATCCATACGGGTTCGCCGCGCGCCGCGTTCACCGCGTCGATCGCCGCTGGATTTTCAATGACGGCCGCCGAGCCCGAAAGGATCTGCAGCGTGCGCGTGGTCTTGGCGGCGCGCGCCACGACCACGGCGCCGTCCGGATGATAGGCGTTCATCCTGCCGATCGGGCTGATAAAAATGGGGGAATCCCAGCTTACGCCGAACAGGCGAATCGACTGGTCGACCTTGGTGATGCCGGTGAGGCGGCGCAGGCGAATTTCATATTTTGAGAAACCCGCGCGGTTGGCGAGCATGGTTTCGTTGTTGAACGAACCGTCCGTGATGAATTCATAATGGGCCGGCGAAAGTTTGGAGCGCGCTGCCGGCTCAAAATCGAAAATGTTCAGCGCTTCCTTGACCGACTTGATGACCACCGCATCCTGCTGTGGCAGCGGCGCGGCAAGCACTTTCTCGGCCCATCGCGAGGAAAACCCCGCATAAGCCATGATCGGACTTGCAGCAAGAAAACTCAGGAATGCGCGGCGATCCGATAATTTACTGGATGGCGTCATTGTCCCCTGCCCCTTTCGTGCATAAGTGGAAATTCTAATCGTGTGAGAGCAGCATAACCCAAAGGCAGTGGAGGCAGTTCAACATGTTGCGGCAAGGCTCGTTTTAGGTGTCATTCCGAACAAAGTGAGGAATCTCTCCGAATTTGAAACTCAAGCGGGATTCCTCGCTCCGCACGGATTGACGCAAGATTGGGATTTTCCGCAATCCATCAATCCGGTTCGTGGGATGTATCCGGAACCACCGAGCGCGGCCCGCGTTCGCCACCGGCAACGGCCTCGCCCCGGCCAGCTTGTTCTGCCTGACGTGGAATCTCGTTGATGGCGTGCGCCTGAGGCCCTCGAGGGACCTGCGGTTCGGTTCGCTCATCGAGGCGTCCAAAAATCATTTTGCCGGCAGTGGTCTGATGGACGGAAGTCACGGTGATGTCGACGGTCTTGTTGATCATGCGGCGCGCGCCGTCAACTACGACCATGGTGCCGTCATCCAGATACGCAACGCCCTGATTGTATTCCTTGCCTTCGCGCAGGATGAACACGCGCATGATTTCGCCGGGCAGCACCACGGGCTTCAGCGCATTGGCCAGCTGGTTGACGTTCAGGATTTCAATGCCCTGGAGCGTGGCCACTTTGTTCAGGTTGTAATCGTTGGTAATGATCTTGCCGTCGTAGCGCTTGGCGAGTTCGATGAGTTTCAGGTCGACATCGGCTACGTTCGCGAAATCGTCGTCCGCGATTTCCACTTCCAGATGCGCCATTTTCTGGATGCGCTGCAGAACTTCCAAGCCCCGGCGGCCGCGCTGGCGCTTCATGGAGTCGGCCGAATCGGCCACCAGTTGCAGTTCCCGCAATACGAATTGGGGAATGAGCATGACGCCGTCCAGAAAATGCGCTTCGCAAATGTCGGCGATGCGGCCGTCGATGATCACGCTGGTGTCCAGCACCTTGGGCATGCGCCGAGTGCTGCGCTCGCTGCCGAACAGGCCGCCCAGCGCCTGCAGGTTGAGCATGTCTCCCTTGTTCGCGCCAACCACCAGGCCGATGTAGGTCATCACCAGGAGCAGCCCGACGTCCAGGAACGACCGCGAGCCCTCCGGGATCGAAGTGCGCGCCAGGACCAGGCCCATCAAATACGCGCCCAGAATGCCCAAAATCGAGCCCACCGCCGCGCCAATCAGGCGGCGCATGCTGGCGCGCTGCAGGCGAATCTCAAACAGAAATACGGAAATGGAGAACGCAAAGCCTACCCCCGCGGCCACCAGGTTCGACAGCCCGAACGGGTGAAAGTGGTAGCCCGCAGCCACGCACGCAATGGAAAAAATCGCGCGCACCAGCATGTGGTCCCACCAACTGCCGAATTCAGGAGCTACTCGAGCCGGCGTCGCAGGCCGCAAAGGAAACGGAGCCGATTCCACGGGAGGGGCCGAATTTCCTGGCCGGGTATAAGGACGGGACATGGGACCTCATTTCATTTGTGAGCAGACGAAAGAATGCGCCGACAGCACTCATTCGGTATGAACCTGTATCAAACTGGGCTGAACTGGGACGAAGTTATAAGAAACCAGCCCGATTGCTACTTCCAGATATCGCATTTCGTCAGGCAGAGTCAAGCTTTATAAACTTTGCGTAAAGACGGGGAAGGCGAATCGCGCGGCTGGATACGCGGACTGATACGAATCGTTCACGGCAGGCGGCCACAGCACCGAAGAGCCTGCACGGACTGGGTTAGGCCAAATTTTTCGTTCTTCAGGGCAAGTAGAACCGGGGGACGCGTTTTCCGAGGGCGCAGAGGAGTTCGGCGCTGGCGGTGTTAGCGACGCGGGCGACGTCGGGAACGCTCTGCGTGGTGCCGCCGTCGGTGCCGTAAATGGTGGCGATGTCTCCCACGCGCGCTTCGGAAATTCCGGTGACGTCGGCGGCGGTGAGGTCCATCGAAACCGTGCCGATGATGGGCGCAAACTGGCCGCGGACGATGATGCGGCCTTTGTTGGAGAGCACGCGCACCAGGCCGTCGGCATAGCCCGCGGCGAGGACCGCGACGCGCGAAGGTTTATCGGCGGTCCAGCGGGCGTTGTATCCCACGCGCGCGCCGGGCGCCAGCTCCTTGAGCGAGATAATGCGCGCGCGAAAAGAAAGCACGGGGCGCACCGGAAGCTTCGCTTCCATTTCCGGATTGAGCGTGGATGGCTCGAAGAACTGGTGATACCCATAGAGGATCGCGCCGGGGCGCACCATCTGGTACCAGGTCGAAGGGCGGCTGACGATCGCGGCACTATTGGCCATGTGCACGATGCCGGGGTCCAGGCCGAGCGAATTCATGCAGGCGAGCGCGGCGCGGAACGATTTTTCCTGCTCGATGGTTTGCTCCGTGGTGAATACTTCCGACGAGGCGATGTGCGTGAACGTGCCGGACAGGCGCAGGTGCGGACACTCGGCCAGCACGCGCGCAAAGGCGGGAAGTTCCGGCGGCGCAATGCCCAGGCGGTTCATTCCGGAATCGATTTTGAGGTGGAAATCGACCGGCCCCTTGCGCGGCTTGCGCGCCCTCTTGTAGGAATGAGCGGCGGCCTTTTCCAGCAGGCGCAGCTGCTCGGGCCGCATGATCGCGGGCGTGAGATGGTGCTCCAGAATGCGCTGTTCCTCGCCGGCCCAGAATCCGGTGAGAATCAGGATCGGTTCGCGGATGCCGCTCTCACGCAGCTCGGCGCCTTCGGCCGAGCAGGTGACGCCGAACCAATCGGCGCGGGCGCGGGACAGCGCGCGCGCGACCGGCACGATGCCGTGGCCGTAGGCGTTGCTCTTGATGACGGCGAGGATTTTTCTGCGTGGGTGGCGCGCTCCCGGCGCGCCGGCGGGGTTCACATGATTGCGAATCGCGCGCAAATTCTGCGTCAGCGCTCCCAGGCTTACTTCCGCCCAGATCGGGCGTCCATCGAATTTAACGGTTCGTGTCATAGGAATCTTCACAGCGTAACCGATCTTGGAGCGGAAGAAAAATCGCTCCTGCTCCACGGCGTGCCGGTTGGTTACTAGCCGAATCTGTAGGACGGGCTTCAGCCTGTCTGGTTCTTGATTTTCATTTCCGGTCATAAACCCGACAGGCTGAAGCCTGCCCTACCCGGAAGAACCAGCCAATCAGGAATGGAGCAATCCCGATTCCGTACATGCGCAAGAAAGGGAGAAATCCGGATTGGCACTAAGTTGTTGAACGGAATTGAGCTATCGGATTCGAGTAAAGGGCGGGAGGGAAACTACCTGCTTGGTACGCAATGAGACTGCTGCAAACGCGACACACCTGTGGGAGGGTGAATACACCTGCTGGAGACGTGAGAATGGCTACGATTCGCTCCAGGCGTCGGGGGCACGGAGTTCAAAGCGCGTGAACGAGCCCTGAAACACGAAGCGGATCGCATCGGTCGGGCCGTTTCTCTGCTTGGCGATGATCAAGTCGGTTTCGCCGCGCTCTTCCATGCTCACTTCGTCCGATTTCTTATAAAAATTCGGCCGGTGAATGAACATGACGACGTCCGCGTCCTGCTCGATGGCGCCCGATTCGCGCAGGTCCGCCAGGCGTGGCTCGCGGTCTTCACGTTCCGGGGCGCGCGTGAGCTGCGAAAGGACCAGCACGGGAACCTTGAGTTCCTTGGCCAGGCCCTTCAGGCCGCGCGTGATGCTGGAAACCTCCTCGTTGCGGTTGCCGAATTTACCGCGCCCGCTAACCAGTTGGAGGTAGTCGACGATCACCAGCGAAAGGCCCTTGTCGCGCTTCAGGCGGCGAAGCTTCGCGCCCATTTCCACGACCGTTGCGGAGCCCGCGTCGTCAATCCAAAGCGGCGCTTCGGACAAGTGGCTCAAGGATCGCGGAATTTTTGCCTTGTCCTCCTGATTCAAGTGGCCGGTGCGGAATTTATGCGAGTCAATGTGCGCGTCGGCCGAGAGCAAGCGCAGCAGGAGCGATTCCTTCGACATTTCCAGGCTGAAAATCGCGACCGGCTTGTTTCCGCGCACGGCCACGTTTTCCGCGAGGTTGAGCGCGAACGCCGTTTTTCCCATGGAAGGGCGCGCCGCCAGAATCAGAAGCTCGGAACTTTGGAATCCGCTGGTCAGGTTGTCGAGCGAATCATAGCCGGTGGAGAGCCCCGTGATGCGGTGGCCGCCTTCGTAAATATGGGCGATACGCTGGCTGCTTTCGGTGACGACGTCATGCAACGTCACCAGGCCGCTGCGCGCGCGGTCCTCGGCAAGCTGGAAAATGGAGGACTCCGCGCGGTCCAAAATCGCGTCGGCGTCTTCTTCCGCCTCCAGCGCCTGTTGCTGGATGGCCTGCGTCGCATGGATCAGGCCGCGCAGCAGCGCTTTTTCCTTCACGATGCGCGCGTAATGCTCGACGTTCGAGACGTGCGGCACGCCGTCCATCAACTGCGCGACGTACGCCGCGCCGCCGGAGGATTCCAATTCGTTCGAGCGGTGAAGCTGGTCGGTAAGCGTCACCAGGTCGATGGCCTGCTGCGTCTCGCCCAGCGTGATCATCTGCTGGTAGATGCGGCGGTGATGATCGTGAAAAAAGTCCTCGGGCTTGAGCAGCTCGACGGCCGCGTTGAGGGCGTTGTTGTCGAGCAGGATCGCGCCAAGGATGCTGCGCTCGGCCTCCAGGTTCTGGGGCAGCGGACGTTCGAGAGATGTAGTCGGTGTAGCCATAATTCGCCTTAGTTTCGCCTGAATGGTACTCTCGTGTCAACCGCGCCGCGCGAGACATTTTCCCTGGCCAAAAAATATTCTACGGGCAGCACAATGCACAAGAATACTGGCGGGTCCTCGCCAGGATGTAAAACAAAAAAGCGCTTGCGTGTCTGTTGAAAAAAATTATCTTGTGGATTTAGCGGAAAAGCGTTCGAAGGCCAAGCGAGAGAGAAAATTCCACGAGAATGGACGGAGTGACAGCCCAATCTCGCACCGTTTAACCGCAGGGGCACGGTCCGTGTCGGCGGATGACCCTACAAGTCAGGCGTCAAAGTGCCAGGATCAAACATCAATCGGCGGAAGCATCCCAATTGGGGATGAACCAGATTTCCGTGAACTGCTTATGCTTGCGATCATGGCCGTGATCCTCGGCGAGCATCTCCCGGAGCTTCCTGGGGAGGCTGTCGGTCTCGTGCGAGGAGTTCGCGGAAGGCTTGCAGGCCTGGTGGTACCCGATGCCAAACCGGGCGCCGCAGCAATCGCAGAGCTCGAACGTTTCGATCGTGTATAACGGGTACTTTGCGATTTCCTTATCGAGAATCGCAACCGGGCTGTTCACGTCATTGGTCATGTCATCCTCCGCTGGGGTGAGGATTCCCTGGCTTAAATGGCGGTCGCTTGGTGCAGCACGTCGTGGGGCGGAACCGGGACTTGGTGTCCCCGACCAAGGTAATTTTACCGCTGTAAGAATAATTTTGCTCTGTGGAATTCGTGTGAACCTGTGAATAACTTTTCGAAATTTTCGTTCCGGCATACCTGTGGAAAACATGAGGAAAATTGTGCAACATTTTGCACACTGTCTGGTTTGAAATGGCGACCATCCAAGCCCGCCATTGGAGACCTATCAAACGGGGTCCGGATAAAACACAAACGCCGCCGCGCTGGAACGATCCCGGCGCGGCGGCGCTAAGAGCAGTCTGGAGTGGAGTCTAGGCTTCCTTTTCGACAATGACCTTAAATTCGGCGGTGACGCCGTGAACCAGCTTCACGGTGACCATGGACTCGCCGATGGTCTTGATGGGCTCGGCAAGCTCAATGCGGCGCTTGTCGATCTCAAAGCCCTGGGCCTTAAGCGCTTCGGCAAGATCACCGGAGGTGACCGAGCCGAACAGCTGGTCGGTTTCGCCGGCCTTGCGGGCGAATTTCAAAACGACCTGATTCAGCAGGGCGGCCTGCTGGAGCGCGGCGTCTTTTTCCGTCGCGGTACGCTTGGCCAACGTGATGCGGATCTTCTCCAGGCGCTTGATGTTATTGGCGGTGGCCTCAAGGCCCAATTTTTGGGGCAACAAAAAATTGCGCGCGTAGCCGGCGGCTACCTCCACCACTTCGCCGCGGGTGCCCAGTTTTTCGACGTCTTCCTGCAGAATGATTTGCATGGCTTCCTCTTCTGTTTTACTTCTAGAATCGATTGTGCGATTTCAATCGCATTAACAATGCGTAAGTCAAAATCTTTAAACACAGTGAACATAGAGTTCACAGAGAAAAACAAGATTCAAAGATTGCAGAACCGATCCGCGGCACGGAGTAAGATATTTCCTTGTTCCTAACTCTATTTTCCTACTCTGTGCTCTCTGCGTCCTCTGTGTTGAACGCCTTTGCCGTTCTCATTCCCTCTACAGCTCGGTCGCGAACGGCAGCAGCGCGATGTTACGCGCGCGCTTGATGGCTTCGCCCAGCCAGCGCTGGTGGCGCGAGCAGGTGCCGGTCATGCGGCGCGGCAGGATCTTGCCTCGCTCCTGCACGAAGGGCTGGAGCATCTCGACCTTCTTGTAGTCGATGAAGTCGACGCGCTCGACGCAGAAGCGGCACACCTTCTTCTTGCGGAAATACTGCCGCTTGCCGCCGCGCCGCGGGCCCCCAGGACCGCCGCCAGGACCTCCCGGGCCGCCGCCTTCACGGCGCTGGCCTCCTCCGCCACCGCCAAAACCTTCACGGCGCGGCGCGCCGCCGCCCGAATGACCCTCCGAGCGGTGGCCTCCTCCGCCGGAGTGGCCTTCGGGGCGAGGTGCACTGGGAGCGGGTGCGGCGCTGGGTGTTTCTGCTGCTGGTATCGGCTGATCGGACATCGTGTTTCCTCTCTCTCAAAAAATCTGCTACTAGGACGGACCAGTGGCACAGGCTTCAGCCTGCGCGGTCCCAATTCCCTTGCACCTTAAGTTCGCACAGGCTGAAGCCTGTGCCACCAAAAGGCGTTTCACATCGCCATGCAACGCGGGCGATTCGCAACCAGAAACATACCCAATCCGCGCCTGCGAAAAACGCAGCTTAGCTGGCTGCGGGCTGCTCGGCGGCCGGCGGAACCGGCTGCTGCGGAGCCGGCGCTGGCGCGGCCTGCTTGCGCGGGCGGCGGCTGGCGCGGCGTTCGCGATGATGAACGAGTTTCTTCTGGCGCTTGAGTTCCTCATCGAGGCGGATGGTCTGGTACTTGATGACCGCGTCGGACACTTTCAGGCGCCGCTCGAGTTCCTTGATGATGTCGCCCTGCGTGCTTTGGATGACCATGTAGACGAAAAAACCCTCGCGGTGCTTGGACACGCGGTAGGCCAGGCGGCGCGTTCCCCATCGTTCGGTTTTCTCGACCTTGCCGCCGTGCTCGGCGGCGGAATGTTCGATCGTGGTCACGATTTTGTTGATTTCTTCCTCCGGCGTGGCCGGTCGGCAGATAAAAATCAGGTCGTATTGGCGTTCGTCCATATTTAAATGACTCCGTTTCTCAAACTTTCAATTCGCTGCGCGTATTACGGTATTCTCAATCTTTCGTCTAACTCCCGCCTCTGATCCTTCGCTTCCGCTCGGGGCAAGAGAGGCGGGCTACAAAAACCTAAGACCGTTAATACTCGGTTTCGTTCTCGCCCGGCGGCGCCACGCGGCGATTGAAGCGGTTCATCGCGGCCTGCGTCCCTTCCGCCAGGATCACTTTCACGGCCTCGGCGGCTTGCTCGATTTCCTCGGCCACCAGGTCTTCCTCATCGCGGCGAATCTGACGAAGCACGTACTCTTTCAAGTCGCCGCGAAATTCCTCGGGCTGCACGCCCAGCCGCACGCGTGGAAATTCCATGGTGCCGAGCGAACTAATCACGGACTTGAGCCCGTTGTGCCCGCCAGCCGAGCCGCGTTCCCGCACGCGAATCATTCCCCAGGGCAGCGCGATGTCGTCGCACAGGACGATCACGTCCGAGGGCTCGCATTCCGCGCGCCGAATCAGTTCGCCCACCGCGAGGCCGCTCAGATTCATCATCGTCTGCGGCTTGGCGAGCACCACTTCCTGGCCGGCGATCTGGCCAACGCCGG
This sequence comes from Terriglobia bacterium, assembly GCA_020073485.1. Taxonomy (GTDB): domain Bacteria; phylum Acidobacteriota; class Terriglobia; order Acidiferrales; family UBA7541; genus Palsa-360. Next base: position 14,204 of record JAIQFB010000017.1, read on the forward strand.
CCAGCGACTTCGCCTCAGGCCGCGTGACGCGAATACCGGCCAGTTCGGCCAACTTGTCCACGACCAGAAAGCCCAGGTTATGCGGCGTCCAAGCGTACTCGATTCCGGGATTGCCGAGACCCACAATCAGGCGCATGCGTGTGACCTGTTCCGCCGCTGTCTGCTTTGCGCCCAACAAAATCCCCGAAACAACTCCGAGCGCCGGCGCGTGTTACTTCTTCTTTTCCTTCTCGGGGGCGGCTGCCTCTTCGCCTTCCTCGCCCTCTTCGGCTTCCTTCTTGCCCTTCTTGATCAGTTCGGGCTCGGCCGGAGTTGCGGCTTCGGCGGCGGCTGCTTCGGCGGGCTTTTCTTCCTCGACGCGCAAGGCCACGACGTGGGCCAGTACGCGGGTCGGATCGGTGATGATTTTGATCTTCGCCGGATCAACCTGGATGTCTCCCGCGCGGAGTTGCATGCCCATCATCAAGCCGGAAATGTCCATGCGGAATTCCGTGGGAATGTCGGCGGGCAAGCACTCCACCTCGACTTCGCGGATGACCATCTCGAAGACGCCGCCCTGCAGCTTGACGCCCTGGGCCTCGCCGAACACATGCACCGGGACCTTGACACGCATGCGCACGTCCATGGCGATGCGCAACAGGTCCACGTGAATCAACGTGCCCTTGACCGGATCGACTTGCCAGTCTTTCACGATGGCGGGCTGTTCGGCGGTCTGGGTCTTCACCTTAAAAATCGTGTTGTGCCCGGAAACCGAGCGCAGGATGGCCGATACCTGCTTGGTGTTCACCGCCAGGGACTGCGCGCCTTCCTTGCCCCCGTATAGAGTAGCGGGAACTTGTCCGGCAACGCGCAGGCGGCGCGCCGCGTTTTTGCCCCGGGTGTCGCGCGGGGCTGCTTCCACAATGATCTGATCCATAAGACCTTCCTTCTCCAAAAACCATCCGGGGTTAAAACCCCTGAAAAACCACTGACTTATTTGCGCGGCTAAAGCCGCAACCTGCAAACCACTCGCGCGTGGAACAAAAACTTGCGCGAACTGCAAAACTTCAGAAAAACAATTCGCTGATCGAGGACTCTTCGTGAATCGAATGAATCCCGCGAGCCAGCAGCGGGGCGACGCTGAGTACCTTGATCTTCGAAACCTTTTTGGCCGCCTCGGTCAGCGGCACCGAATCGGTGACGATGACTTCCTCGATGCGCGAGGCGCAAATGCGATCGACGGCGGGGCCGGAAAGCACCGGGTGGGTGCAGGCGGCGTACACTTTCGTCGCGCCTTCTTTCAGTAGGGCTTCGGCCGTTTTCACCAGCGTGCCAGCGGTGTCGATGATGTCGTCGATGATCAGCGTGGCGCGGCCGCGAACATCGCCGATCAGGTGCATGACTTCGCTGACATCGATATCCACGCGGCGCTTATCGACGATGGCCAGCGGCGAATCGAGTTTCTTGGCAAAGGCGCGCGCGCGCTCCACGCCGCCCGCGTCCGGAGAAACCACCGTCAGATTCTGAATGTTCTTGCCCTTGAAATAATCGATGAGCACCGGCGACGCGTACAGATGATCGACCGGCACGTTGAAATATCCCTGAATCTGCGGCGCATGCAGGTCCAGCGTCAGGGCACGGTTCGCTCCAGCGGTCTCCAGAAGATCGGCTACCAGCTTGGCGGAAATCGGCACGCGGGGCTTGTCCTTGCGGTCCTGGCGCGCGTAGCAGTAGTAGGGCATCACGGCGGTAATGCGCCAGGCCGACGCCCGCTTGAAGGCATCGATCATCATCAACAATTCCACCAGGTGAAAATCCGCGGGGTTCGTGCCGGGCTGCACCACGAACACATCCGCGCCGCGCACGTTCTCAAGGATCTGAAAATAGACTTCGCCGTCGCTGAATTTGCCCAGCTTGGCTTCGCCGAGTGTCACACCCAGGTTTTGGCAGATCGCCGCAGCCAGGCGCGGATTCGCGCTGCCGCTAAAAATTTTGAACTTGTCGTCGGTCAAAGTCGATGATCCTAAATTTGCACGGGTGCGGCTTCATTTTACGGAGACTGTTCAGGCAAAATCCAGCGCGCCCAATTTCCGGCGAAACTCCGCCCTCGAAAGCGTGGAGCAGACGAAAACCTGGTCGTTCGGAAACGCCCGAGCAGCTCGGCGCGCCATCGCTGGGTTCCGGAATATTCCAAACACCGCCGAACCGCTACCCGCCAGCGAGGCCCCTGCAGCTCCTTGCCGAAGCAGTTCCCGCTTGATCGAAGCTAAACGGGGATACCTGGGGAAAACCGCGGCCTCGAAATCGTTGCTGAGGGCGCCCCCCTGAGGGCTCCAGCAGAGAGCACAGAACCCCCATAGTTTAGGGGGCGCTGGGCGCTTTGTCAATGCTCCGCTGGGCTCCAAGTAGAGCCCAGACCCGCTTTCCGCGAGCCATCGGTAGGCGTCCACTGTTGGGACCGCAATATCGCGAGGCGAAACCACAAGCACCGATCGCCGCGCGTCTTCCGGCAACGGATAAATTTCATCTCCGCGGCCGATGCCCAGGGCGCGTCCGCCGTGCAGGAAGAATGGGACGTCCGCGCCAAGGCCGGAGGCAATTTCCGTGAGGCGCGCGCCATCGATACGTTTCCCGGTCAGGCGCAGCAGGCCGATGAGCCCCGCCGCAGCGTCGCTCGATCCGCCGCCCAAGCCGCGGCCCACCGGAATACGCTTGGACAGCACGGCGCGCACGCCCCGGCGAAAGCCGAGGGCGCGGCTCAGGTCGCGGATCGCTCGGTAGACGAGGTTGTCCGGACCCGGCTCGCCGGCAAGTTGCGAATTTCCGGTGATGTGCAATTCGATTCCGGGTTGCCGCTTAATTTCGAGTGTGAGCGTATCGTGCAGCGAAATGCTCTGAAAGATGGTGCGCAACTCGTGATAGCCGTCCGCGCGGCGGCCGAGAATTTCCAGGCGCAGGTTGACCTTGGCATATGCGGGGACGCGGACGGAATTCATAGGCAGGTATGCTACTACGGCTTGGCGTCGCCGGGGGTTTTCTGCTGAGCCAGGCGCCGCTTGAGCGCCGTGATTTTCTGCTGCACTTCGGCCAGGCGCGTCGGCTCAAAATCGCCCGGCAGGACGCGGTGCCATTCATCGATGGATTTTTGCCATTGCGCCTCGGCCAGGCCGTCCTTGCCCATCTTGGCGTAGACGTCGCCCAGGTGACTCAAAATCGTGGGGTCGTGGCTTTCGCGGCTCACCGCCTTGCGCAGCAACTCCTCGGCCTCCGGTAGCATGTCCTGCTTGTAGTAGGCCCATCCCAGGCTGTCCTGGTAGGCGGCGTTGTTCGGATCCTCGACCAAGGCGCGCTTGATCAGGTCGGTGGCTTCCGGAAGGCGGACGCCGCGGTCCGCCAGCATGTATCCGTAATAGTTGAGGGTCGCGGGGTTGCGCGGATTGTCCGCGAGCACCTGGCGGAATTGCTCCTCGGCCTGGTCGAATTTTTTCTGGCGCTCGAAAATCGCGCCGAGCAGGAATGCGGCTGTCTCTTTTTCGGAGGGTCCGGGAACAATTTTTTCCGCTGCGTGAGCTGCCTGTTCGGCTTCCGGCCAGCGCTTGCCCTGTTCGTAGACTTGCGCGAGGTCCAATTGAATTTCAAAATCGGCGGCTGAGCCGTCCAGCATGGCACGAAGCAGCGACGCGGCCTGATCGGTCTGCGCGTTTTCGCCAAACAGCAAGGCCTGGGTGACGCGAATGGCGCGATCCTTGGGATAGGCGTCGAGCGCTTTGCGCGAGGCGTCCAGGGCCTTGGGAATGTCCCGGGCATCGCGGTAAGTGTCGATGATCATGGCGCGCGCGCGGCGGTCTTCCTCCGGGCCGAGGCGCAGCATTTCTTCAAAGGTATTCACCGCGGCGGTGTAATTGCTCGTTTCCCGGTAGAGCTGTCCCAGTTGCTGGTACAGAATCGCCAGTGTGCGGCGGCGCGACGGCGTGAATTCGGATTGCGATTTCACGCCCGCCACCGCGTCGGAAAGCACGCGAATCGAATCGTCGAAGCGGCCCTCGGCCTCGTAGATGGACGACTCGTAGTAGATCACTTCGAGATTTCCGGGGGCGCGCTGCTTGGCAAGCAGGACGTTCTGCTCAGCCTTGTCCAGTTGCTGCATCTGCTTGTAGATTTCGGCCAGACGCAAGTAATTATCCGGATCGTCGGCGTCCATCTGTACCAGGCGCTGAAATTCCTCGATGGCTTCCGGATATTTTTCCTCGGCCAGCAATGTCTGCGCGAGGCCGCGGCGGTGGCCGATCTCGCCTGGCTGCAATTCGGTGGCTCTGCGGTACGCCTGCTCCGCATTCGGCAGGTCGTGAATCTGCGTGTCGGCGGAGCCAAGCATGTCCCAAAGACTGGCCGTGGGCGCCCGCTGCAGGATTCCCTGCAGGGTGGAGACGGCCTCCTGCGTTTTCCCTTCGTCGAGCAAAAGCTGCGTCAACTGTTCGACGCCATTTTCGTTTTCCGGCTCGCGCGCCAGTAGGGTGCGCAGCACGGATTCGGCCTTGTCGTGTTCGTTCTGCAGGCGGTAGAGACGCGCCAGCCAGAGCGCGGCGTCGGAATCGGCGGGATCGAGCCGCAGGATTTCGGCGTATTGCTCGGCGGCGCGCACCAGCGTGTCACGCTGTCCCGAGGTGTTGCTCAGATCGCCCAGGGTGCGGATGTAGATGCGTGCCAGCAAACGGTGCGCGCCGAGATTTTCAGGGTCCCGTGCCAGCATGGATTGCGCTTCGGTGACGGCGTCGCGAATGTGCTGGGACTGAAAATAGATTTCGGCAAGCTCATCGCCGATCTGCTGGCTGGACGAATCCAGCACGAAGGCCTTCTTGTAAAAATCGATGGCCTTGTTGGCGTCCTCGGACTGGCTGGTGACTTGGTACCGCTGGGCGTAATAATGGCCCATTAAGAAATCGTAGTAAGCCTCGGTGTCCTTCGAGGTATCCGGCTGAGCGGGGGAGGCGGCTTGCTGCCCCGCGGGCGATTGGATTGCGGGGCGGCTTGGTTGGCGTGCGGACGCGGCGTGCGCTTCCGCCAGGAGCCCGGGCAGAAGAAAGACCAGTACTGCGGCAAGCTGCCTGTTGGTTGTCATCGAATCGTCACCGCTTGAAAAATTATCCGCCACGCCCGGTTGCGAGTCAAAATTATTGTTCCCCGATTCGGTTTCTAATCCGAAATGGCACTGTTCGAGACCTGCGGTTGCCCGGGGAAAAACTGCACGCTCGTTGGATGCCGCCCGCGCTCCCGGGGTTCCTTTGGTAGCGTAGACTTCAGCCTGCGCGGGTTTCGGCAGCCCGGGCGAAAAAACCGCGCAGACTGAAGTCTACGCTACTAGTGCCGGAAATGCCGCACGCCGCAAAACACCATGGCCATGCCCAGACGGTCCGCGGCGGCGATGACTTCAGGGTCGCGAACCGACCCGCCGGGTTGAATCACGGCGGTGGCTCCGGCCTTTCCGGCTTCCTCGACCCCGTCGGGAAACGGAAAAAATGCGTCGGAAGCCACCACGCTGCCCGCCAGCGGCAATTGCGCTTTCATCACCGCGATTTTCACCGAATCGACGCGGCTCATTTGACCCGCGCCGACGCCGACAGTCTGCCCCGGACGCGCAAAGACGATCGCGTTGGACTTTACATGCTTGCAGACTTTCCAGCCAAAAAGCATGGCATCGACTTCCTGGCGGGACGGCGCGCGCCGTGTAACCACTTTCAGATCCGCTTCGCCCAACTCGTGACGGTCCGGTTCCTGCACCAGCAGCCCGCCGGAAATGCGCTTCAGTTCCCGCTCGAATTCGCGCGCGGAGGGTTCGACAGCAGGCAACTGCAGCAGCCGCAGATTTTTCTTGGAGGCAAGTTTTTCCAGCGCGGCCGGAGCGTAGCCCGGCGCGACGATGCACTCGACGAACAACTTTGCGATTTCCTCGGCTGTGCCCGCATCGAGCGGGCGATTGAATGCCATCACACCCCCGTACGCGGAAACCGGATCGCAGGCCAGCGCTTTGGTGTAGGCATCGACCAGCGCATCCTGCTCGGCCACGCCGCAAGGATTGTTGTGCTTCACGATGACCGCGGCGGGCCGGCGGAATTCACCGGCAAGTTCCAGGGCCGCTTCCAGGTCCACCAGATTGTTGTAGGAAAGCTCCTTACCTTGCAGCTGATGCGCCGAGGCCAAGCCTGTGGATGCGGCTCCGGCGGGAACGTAGAGCGCCGCGCGCTGGTGCGGGTTTTCGCCGTAGCGCAATTCCTGGCGGCGCGTGAACGCGAAGTGGAGGCGCTGGGGAAGCAGCATGCGTTCGGCTAATTCGATTGAGCCCGTTGCGGCCGACAAACGCTCAAGCTCCGTGGCGATCATGCCGTCGTAACGCGCGGTGAGCGCGAACGCCTTGCGCGCCAGTTCCAGCCGCGTCGCCAGGCTGACTTCACCACGCTCCGCGATTTCCGAGGCTACGGCGGCATAATCGGCCGGGTCGGTGACGACGGCGACGCTTTCAAAATTTTTCGCGGCCGAGCGGACCATGGTGGGCCCGCCGATATCGATGTTTTCGATCAATTCTTCCGGCGTGAGGCCGGGCTTTGCGGCCGTCGCCTCGAAGGGGTAGAGATTCACAACCACGAGATCGATGGGCGCGATCTTGTGTTCCGCGGTCTGCTGGTGGTCGCCGGGCTCCCCGCGGCGAAATAAAATCCCGCCGTGCACTTTCGGATGCAGGGTTTTCACGCGCCCGCCCAGCATCTCCGGCCATCCGGTAAGCTCGGAGACATCGCGCACCTCGATTCCCGCCTCGCGCAGCAGTTTCGCCGTGCCACCGGTCGAAACAATTTCAATTCCACGCGCGGCCAGCTGCCGCACAAATTCAGTCAGACCACTCTTGTCATAGACGCTAACCAGCGCGCGTTCGATCGCCACGGATTCCCCCACGGGTGAATGGAAAGGGTTTATTGTAAGGGCGCGCGGGGAAATCGAGAAGAGAGAACTCCTCCAACCCCTGAATGATTCAAGATTCATTGCATGGGGGCCGCGCATGTGATTATATGCACGACACTTACATGATTGTTTATCTAGCCCGGAGAATAGTTCGATGAGCGCCGTGGAGCTCCGCCCTCTCAGTCTTGGAGAACTGCTCGACCGGCGTTCCTTCTCTACCGCGGAAATCTTTGGTTGTTTGTCGGGATTATGGCGATCCCATCCTGCCTAATTGTCCCTTTTCAGTTTTACTATATGCGAGCCAGAGGGAACCCGTTTCCGTTCACCAGGCCGGCCGCGCAGCCCCACTCCGGAGGATTGGCCCTCGCATTCATTTTCGTGACCTGGCTCCTTTTTTGGATTGTGAACGGGGCAACGACTTGCGCGGTCTCCGAGGTGTATTTCGGACGCTGCCCCACAATTCGGGAGGCATTCGACGGAATCCGCGCGCGCATATTTGGAATCATCGGCCTGTTTTTCAATGTCGGGATTCGTGCGGCAGGTTTGATCATTTTGTTCGCATCGGCCGGCCTATCGGTAGGAGTGATATTTGCGGTCATTGCGGGCGGCAGCGGCCCGAAGGCGGAAAGTCTTGGAGCGGGGCTCGGCGTCGGATTGGGCTTGGTGGGGTTGGGAGTCGGCTCGTGGCTCTCTATGCGGTATGCCCTCGCGATGCAAGCGATGCTCCTGGAGGACGCAAAGGGCCGCGCGGCGATCCGCCGCAGCGTGCAACTCAGCCGCGGCCGCCGAGGCCCCTTGTTTCATGCCTTCCTGCTGACCGTTGTGATCGCTTATGCGGGGGTTATCGTATTTCAGGGGCCGTTCTACTTGGCCATTGCCTTGATGAGGGTCAACGGCCGGCTGCCCAGCTGGATGGCGCTATGCCTCTCCGCGTCAGGCTCGGTGGGGGGAGCTATTACCGGCCCGCTGTTCATGATTGTTGTGGTTCTCTTCTACTACGACTTGCGAATCCGCAAAGAAGGTTTTGACCTGCAATTCATGATGACATCCCTTCCCGAACCCAAGCCCACGGATTCGACTCCCGCAAATTAGGGCAATAATATACTTGACTCAGGGCACTTGGGCGGTGTCCAATGAGGGGACAGTCTCTATGGGAATCTTCTTTGCCTGTTCCCGTGCAGCCGGAGGACTGGATGGCGCATTTCCATATCTATGCTGACGAAAGCGGAAAATACGAAACGCCAAACTGCGAGTACACATCAATGTGCGGCTACCTGGGCCATGCTTCGGAATGGAATAAATTCTCCGAAGATTGGATGAATTGCAGGTTACGCTGGGCCGCTCCGCCGATTCATATGGGGAAAATTTACCATGCGGATGAACACCCGGAATGGTTGAGATTACAAAACAAGTGGGGGATTGAGTGGGATGAGCTACGCGAAAGAATGCTCTTGGAATTCGCTAAGATAGTGGCCCGCTCTAATCTTGTCTGCATAGCGGCTGTCGTGGATGCAGCTTACTTTCGAGCACTCCCTGATTCCGCCTTCAAGAGGACTAATCTTGGTCCAATTGAAATGTCTTTCCATCGATTAGTAACAATGGGGATAGCAAGAACGGAAGTGATCGACAGGCACTCTTCGATTGGCCTTGTGCTTGATGACGACGCGGCATCCTATGCGCGATATTACCAATACCTGCTTGCATTAAAGTCGATGAACCCTAAAGTAAAAGAAAGAATAGCTTCCCTCTGTTTCGTAAATGATGAGGCGTATCCTGGGGTGCAAGCCGCAGACATGGTGTCTTATGATGCCCGCAGCTATATGTGGGCCAAGAAGAGCAATCCAGACATGGAAGTACCGAACAGGCTGAAGTTTTTAAGCAACTCAAACATGCACATACCGGATTTTTATGGACCTAAGGCGTTGGATGCCCTGAACGCTGGAGGAGGATACGGGGAATGAAAGCACAGACTGAGGCAAGCAACTTTGAACAGCTAATGAAGTCCGTACTTTCCGTTTCGCACGATGAAATCAAGAAGCGAGAAAAAGAATGGAAGGACAGGCGGGTTCGGGGAAAGAAGGGGCGCCCTAAGACTGCGCCCGCTTCCCGCGTGGCAACCGTAAAGGATTAGTTGGTCGTGGAGGAACCCACCTTGCCAGTGACTTCGGCATAGGTGAGACGCTTGCCAAGAATATGAGACAGAACGCTATCAAACCGCTCGCCATCATGAATCGGGGAATCCTTGCTTCCACGATTGTTAAACCGGAAAGCCTGTTCGTCGAGATACCGGAACAGGTGGAACGGCTCGACGCTCACATAGGTTCCCTTGATGCCACGCTTGAGCAAGCTCCAGTAGTTTTCCAGTCCGTTGGTATGCACGATCCCGTCCGCGTAGGCAACTGCATGGTCAATGACTTTGTGGGCATAATCTTCTTCGAGATCGTTGTACGAGGGAAGCGCGTCGGTAAAGAGAATCGAACCAACGCCTACATTCTTTTTGACTTCCTCGTGCAAGGTTCCCTTGCGGCGATTCTTCGGCATCGAAGTGCGAACCTTGCCGCCACGTTCGAGGAATCCGACAACAAGAGTTTTGTCCCGGCCATCAGTGCCTTGAATCTTCCGGGCGCGAACTGCCTTGTGCATGTTGCGGGACAGGCCGCCGATGAAAGTCTCGTCCACTTCGACGGTCTTTCCATTCCCGCCGAGCTTCATGAAAGAACCGCTCTGCATGGCAAGGCGAATCCGGTGCATCATAAACCATGCGGACTTCTGAGTGACGCCGATAGCTCGGGCCACTTCGTAGGAACTGATACCGTTCTTGCAATTCGCAATCATCCACATGGCAGTAAGCCATTTGTCGAGGCCGACCGGGGAATCTTCAAAGATCGTTCCCACTTTCATGCTGAATTGCTTGCGGACATGCTTGTGTTTGCACTCCCACATGCGGCGAGTGGAGATATGACGGACTTCGCTACTCCCGCAAGTTGGGCAGATGACGCCATTCGGCCAGCGCCGCGCAATCATGAACTTGAGGCAGTTGTCGAGGTTGGAAAAGTAGGTGATAGCTTGCTGGAGTGTTTTTGGCTCGGCGCTCATTGTGTCCCTCACAAGCCAAACTTTAGCAGAAATGGGTTACTGAGTCAAGTATATTATTGCCCAAATTAGGGGCATCAAGTATCCGGAACTCTGTCCGCCCCAGTTCTTTCGCCATTCCATTTCCCCAGCCTACGGACTAAACTCCTGGCTCAATTCAGTTTCTGGAGGATGGATGTCCGTTGTAGACGTACTTCTCGGAAAGCCGCTGGCGACGTCGGACGAGCGCGCCGAGCAGATCGGCGCTGCCGCCGGGATTCCGATCTTCGGCCTGGATGCGCTCAGTTCCGCCGCATACGGGCCCGAAGCCGCACTGACATTGCTGATTCCGCTGGGCGCAGCGGGGATTTTCTACATCGTGCCCGTCAGCCTCAGCATCATCGCGCTGCTGACCATTGTTTATTTTTCCTACCGCCAGACCATCGCGGCATATCCCGGCGGGGGCGGCTCCTACACGGTAGCGTCAGAGAATCTAGGCACGTACACGGGACTGCTCGCCGCCGCGGCCCTCATGATCGATTACATCCTGGTCGCGGCGGTGGGAATTTCCGCCGGAGTGGGCGCGCTGGTTTCCGCCGTGCCGGAACTTCAGCCGCATACGCTGGCGATGTGCCTGGCAATCCTGGTGGCGGTGACCCTCGTGAATCTGCGCGGCGTGCGCGAAGCGGGCGTGGCCTTCATGATTCCCACTTACGCGTTTCTGGGCTCGCTGCTGATCGCCATTTTCATTGGAGTCACAAAAACGGTTTTGGCGGCGGGGCATCCGGTGGCCGTCGCTGCGCCCCCCGCGACGGTGGCGCTGCCGGTGACAGCCACGGTGAGTTTGTGGCTGATCCTGCAGGTGTTTTCCAACGGCTGCACGGCCATGACGGGAGTCGAAGCCGTCAGCAACGGCGTGCGCGCATTCCGCGAACCGACCGTCCCGAACGCGCAGCGCACGCTGACCGTCATCATCGGCCTCCTCGCGGTTCTCCTGGCGGGTATCGCCTATCTGGTGCGCGCCTATGGCATCCAAGCCACCGATCCGGGCAAGTCCGGGTACCAAAGCGTGATCTCGCTGCTGGTGGCGGCCGTGGTGGGACGCGGCGTGTTTTATTATTTCACGATTGGCTCGGTCCTGGTGATTCTGTCGCTCTCGGCGAACACGGCATTCGCCGATTTCCCGCGCCTGTGCAAGGCGGTTTCGCACGACGGATTTTTGCCGCATTCGTTCGGCTATCGCGGGCGCCGCCTGGTCTACTCCGAGGGAATCATTGTGCTGGCGATTCTAGCGGGGATTTTGCTGATCACTTTTCAGGGCGTGACCGACCGGTTGATTCCGCTGTTCGCGATTGGCGCGTTTCTGGCGTTCACGCTGTCGCAGGCGGGAATGGTGGCGCACTGGCGCAGAACGCGCGGGCCGGGCGCGCTGCACAGCATGATCGTGAACGGTCTGGGCGCGGCGGCCACGGGCGTAACGCTGGTGGTCGTGCTGGTCGCGAAATTCACATCGGGCGCGTGGGTCAGCATGCTGCTGATCGGCGGGATCATGGCCACGATGCTATGGGTGCGTCGCCATTACGGCGAAGTCGCCAGGGAGACGCAGATTTCCGCCCCGCTCCAGATTGAAAGTCTCGGCCCGCCCATTGTGATTGTGCCCATTCAGGCATGGACCACAATTTCCCAGCGCGCCCTGCAATTTGCGCTGACGCTTTCGCCGGAAGTTCACGCGCTGCATATCGGCACGGAGGAAGAATCCGGCGACTTGCAGAAGAATTGGCAGCGACTGATCGCCAAGCCCGTGGAGGATGCCGGCGGCACGGCGCCGAATCTGGTGACGCTGCCCTCACCGTACCGGTTTGTCATCAAGCCGATCCTGGAATACGTGCTGGAAATGGAAACGCGGAACCCGGCGAGGCAAATTGCGGTGGTTGTGCCGGAACTGGTCGAGCGGCACTGGTATCACTACCCCTTGCACAACCAGCGCGCGGAAGTGCTGAAGGCGCTGTTGCTGATCCGAGGCAGCCGTAACATCGTGCTCATCAATGTGCCGTGGTATATCGAAGCGTGAAATCGCCACACAAGCGGAGGCCGGCGAAGCCTCTTACGACTTCGCCCGAGCTTTCAGCCGCACATGCAAGCCTTCCAGCGAAACGATATACTCGACTTCGCCCGCGCTGGTTTGCTTCTTGATTTGATCGGTCTTCTTGCGCACAAACTCCTGAAACGCTTCCCTGGACAGCGCATCCGCCTTTTCGCCGGTTTTTTCCTTTGCAGCGCGGAAGGCCTCGAACAGTTCCTCGACCTTCTTCAGTTCCTGGTCGGGATCCTTGCAGGATACGGTGAACGGGAACTGCGTTGCGGCGCGCGATTTTGTGGCGGCCGCCTGCTGGGCGGCCCGCTGTTTTTCGATTTCGCGGGCGGCCGCGCCAAAATGCCGCTGCACGGTGCCTTCCTCTTTTTGCTTCATGCGCTTGCGGAAAATATCGCGGAACTTCGAGTACATCTGCACCAGGTTGCCGTAGCGGAATCGCTGGCCGTAGTTCATATCCGCGCCCCGATCGCTGTAGCGCTTCACCAGAGTTTCGAGGCGCCATTCGATTTCCGTGGGGGGCTTCTTCTTGCCTCCGCCAAAGTACTGTTCGTATTCGATTTTCAGCTGGCGGATATCTCGCTCGAACATCCCGAGGTCGGCGTCGATATCGGAATTGGTGGGTTTGGGCGGCATGCTTCTGAAGTCTTCCCGATGCTAAAGGGCGAAGAGGGTGGGGTCAACGCGCAAGGCATGTCCCGTTACGGAACAGGCAACTCCGATGCGTCGGCCTGAGTTGCCTGCCTGTGCGTCCTATGTTCCAATGCGTTTTCGATGCTTGCCGCGATCACACGCCGGAGCCAGATTGTGGCGGTGCAAATAGCCGTGCCGCGATTGCGGAGCGGGTGGGCGCTCGTGCGTGTGCACCTCGCGGGAATCTGCAATACCGACGTCGAAATCCTGCGCGGATATCACAATTTTCATGGGACGCTCGGGCACGAATACGTGGGCGAAGTGGTGCGCGTCGCGAATTCCAAAGACCGCGGTTGGATCGGGCGGCGCGTCGTGGGAGAGATCAATCTGGCGTGCGCGGGGCTTGGGTTCTCTGCGCGTTGCAGCTATTGCCTTCGCGGAATTCCGACGCATTGCGCGCGGCGGCGCGTGCTGGGGATTATCGGCCATGACGGCGCCTTTGCCGAATTTTTGGCGCTGCCCATCCTGAATCTGCATCGCGTCCCGGACGGTGTCCCCGACGAAGCGGCCGTATTCACCGAACCGGTTGCCGCAGCGTGCGAAATCCTCGAGCAAGTGGAGGTGCGCGGGCATCGCGAGGCGTGCGTGATCGGCGACGGCAAGCTGGCGCAACTGATTGCGCGCGTGCTGCAAGCATCCGGGCCGCGCGTATTGATGATCGGCAAACACGAGAAGAAACTCCGCCTGGCGCGCCTGGCCGGCATCACGACCGCGAAGCTGGCTTCTGCACGGGCGCGCCGCGCCGATGCATTTTCTTTGACCATCGAGGCGACCGGTTCGCCTTCGGGACTCGCGCTGGCGCAGCAGATCACGCGGCCGCGCGGCACGCTGGTGCTGAAGTCGACATTTCACGGGGCCGCGAACGTCGAAACCTGGCCGATCGTGGTGAAGGAACTGACGGTCATCGGCTCGCGCTGCGGCCCTTTTGCGCCCGCTCTGGCGCTGCTCGCCTCGGGGCGCATTGATCCGCGTCCGCTGATTTCCCGCGTTTTTCCCTTGCGGCAAGCCGCGGAGGCAATCCGCCACGCGCAGCGCCCGGGCGTTATGAAGGTGCTGCTGCGGCCGGAGTGAAACGGGATTTTGGAGAACCGTAAGGAGGGGCGATGAATGAACTGAGTGAAAAGCTGACGCGAGTGGTGGATGCGGCGCAAATCGTGCTGCGACAGGTGACCGAACCGGAGAGCCTCAAGCCTGTTTTATCGGGCGGTTGGTCCCGCAAGCAGGTGCTGGGACACCTCATCGATTCCGCTTCCAACAATCATCAGCGATTTGTGCGCGCATCGTTGCAGGCTTCGCTCGAGTTGCCCGGATACGATCAGGACGGCTGTGTGCGCGTGCAAGCGGTGCAGGAGGCTCCCTGGCCTCTGCTGGTCGCGCTGTGGGGAGAATACAACCGCTATCTGGCTCACGTCATCGCGCACCTGCCCGCCGCCAAACTGGAAACCATTTGCCGCATCGGAGCGAATGAGCCGGTGACGCTGCGTTTCCTGGCGGAAGATTATCTGGAACACCTGCTGCATCATCTCCGCCAAATTGGAGCTGCGGAGCCTGCTTGAGAATTTCAATTCCGATACGCCAGCGGCAAAAGCCGCATTGCGTCGTACGCATTACGGCGCGGCTGAAGCCGTGCCCTACAAACATTTGCCGCACCTTACACAGACCATTCAGCAGCGCGAACAGAGTGATGTACACTCATCGGTCAGGGAAGCCTGAACCATAGGCCCTGCGTTGCATTGTCGGTTCCGGGGCCAGGCAATCGAAATCCAATCGAGAGGTTGTGTCATGAAGATTATGCAGATCGCGGCTCTGGCAGCATGCCTGGCGATGCCTTCGCTGGCTCGCGCCCAGGCGCCGGATGCGAAGAACAGCAAGGCCGCTCAGGAAATTATCGAATTCCGGAACAAATATATCGCGGCGGAAGAAAATCGCGACGGCGCGTACATGGAGAAAATCTTCGCGGACGATTTCTACGCGTTGAATCCGCAGGGGCAGCTGCTCGATAAGGCCCACCAGATCGCGAACCTGCTGAGGCCCGAGCGCACGCTGAAGCTGAGCCCTCCCACCGAGGTCTCGGTACATTTCCACGGCGACACGGCCATCATGTGGGAGCGTGTGACCGTGACGGGAACCGACAAAGGCAAACCCTTTGGCGGGGATTTCCGGTTCAGCCGCGTCTTCGTGAAGGACCATGGACAGTGGAAGGTAGTGCTGGCGCAGGGCGCTCCCGTTACGGCTGCGCAGGCGGAAGCGAAGTAGGGCCGGTGAAGCGGCGCAAACCTTAGTCTGCGCCGCTTCACCGCCGCCGATCCTTAGCCGATCACGCGGGCGATCTGTTCATCATTGATGACCGGAGTCACCTCGAACGTCAAAAGGTCGGTCCAATCCTGGAGCCACTTCGCGATGGCCAAGGCATCGGAGGATTCGGCTAGCACGAATCCTTTCTGTCCTTGCGCGCAGTGCCAGCGCGCGATCATGGTCACGCCGGCCGGAGGAAGTCCTCCCGTGCTCTTTAGCCGCTGCTGCGCGGTATTTCGGTTCTCCGGTGTTAACTTGTACGTGATGTGGAAAGTCATCTGGCGCGTCCTTTCTGTTTTGTGAAATGAGTTTTGTGCCGCCAAGCATGCAACCGAACTTCAACGGGGTATGGAAGTTGAGCCTGGGCGAGAGCAATTTCGGATTTCTCCCGCCGCCGCGCTAAGAAATAAGAGCAATTCTCCAGTGCTATTGCGGTTTGTGGAAGAGCCCCATGTACACGGCCTTGGCAAGGATGTGCCCCTGAATCGCTTTCATGACGGCGGTGCGCGTCTCGAACGCGTCAGTACCAGGCTGGACATCGACCTTGGTGTCCAGTGCAAGAAGTTCAAACGTGTAGTGGTGCTTCGGGCCGGCAGCCGGAGCGCCGGGGCCGCGATACACCTGCCCGCTCGCGCTCAGTTGAAAGGCGCCGTTCGCCATCTGCGCGCCCGACGGGATTCCTTCCGGAAGGCCGGTGGCGGTGCCGGGAATATTCCAGACCAGCCAGTGGAGTTGATCGTCCGAAGTGTGATTGCGGCTGACTTCCATGTCATGCATGTGCAGCAGGAATGTCACCGTGCCGGCGGGAGGGTTGGCCCAGGTGATCGCGGGTGACGTCTGGTTGCCGGCCTGCGTGTATTTCGCGGGAATATCGGAACCATCGGCGAAACCTGCGATGGTCATCGTCATCATGGAGATTGGCGCGGCGGCAGGGGCAGCTTGCGCTCCCGCGGATTGAGCCGCAAGCGTTACGGCCAGCACGAACATCAGCGAGAAAACCGAAATCATTCGGTGAAATTTCATTTGCGTTTCCCTCCATGAATTTGTTGCGGGTTGCGAGCATACAATTCCAAACGGCGTTTTACAATCGCGCGAATTTGCGGCGACGAAGAGCTAAGCGGGCGCCGCAATTTTGGTTTTCGCGGCGCTCGCCCGGTTGCGGAGAAGGTCTTGCACCTGCAGGATGACGTCCCCGACGAATATGGAGCAAACCGTGCACGACCACACAATCGTTTCGTTGACGTGCGAGCCGAGGTTTTCCCAGCCCGTAACCCCGCCGATCACGCGAACCGCGAGGAAAATCAACGGCCCGGTGCAATAGCTGCGCGTCATCCATTGACGATGCGCCTGGACGTTTCCCCGGAGAATGAGAGCCAGGGCGATCGCCGTGGTGGCGAACCACAGACCTCCCTGGAATGCAGTTTCAATCGTAAAGGACCGGGCATCACCCAGGGACTCATTATAATGTTCGATGATGACGCCCATCGGAGCGGCAATGAAAGTGCCCACGATATAAATATATCCGACCACATGGTGAAGCCCCGTGAACCGCTTGCGCAGGCGATCGGAAAACTGCATCGGCCCGAGCAGCAGAGCGCAGGCGCCCGCGAGACCATGCGGCAGCAGCCACCACCGAAACGTCTGGATGTGCCGCCACTCCGCGTCGGTCTTATCGATCAGGAAGTATTCGTCGTGCCGGAGGACGTACGCGAGCATCAGGCCCATGAATGCAAACAGCAGGTACTTTGGGCGCAGCCACGAGCGGCGCCGCGGTGGATTTGTCCCTAAGGACTGTTGGGCCGATGCGCTCATCGGTTTTCTCCGATCCTCAACGGGATAGCCGACTCCCGCCTGTGCGCGCATCTTAGGACGTATCTTGTCACGGATGCAATGCGTTTGCCGGAGGACCGGGGCCTGGCCCCGCCGCATCAGAGACCTACAAATAAACGTTGTCATTCCGAGGCATGCAGTTTGCCGAGGAATCTCTCATTCTTTTAACTCTAAACCGAAGAGAGATTCCTCGGGCCACAAACCGGCCCTCGGAATGACGCGATAGAAAACTTTTTAGACGACGTAGGTCAGGCCCGCGCGAGCGTTTCACTCAGTGCACGTTCTTATCAATCCAGCTTTGCAGGAATTTTGAGATGGCCGCGCTGTTCTTTTCCGCCATCATAATGTGGCCGTTGCCGCGCAAGCCTACATCTTCCAGGTTCACGTACGTGGTCTTCACGCCCGCCTGATTGAGCCACTTCGCGATGCAGTGCGAGTACGGGCGGTGATAGCTCGCCTCGCCGGAAACGTCCAGGACCGGGATTCCCACCAGGTTAATGAGTTTGCGCGCGGGCTCCTTCTGCACCCAGCACGGGATCAGGTCGGGCCCATCCGCCTTGTCCTGGCGAACGGTCTGCAATTCGGACGCTTGCTTGATCGGCGGATCGTAGTGAACGGGAAGATTCGTCAGGCCCCACAGGCGTCCCGGCCCGGTTTGCCCTCTCTCCGCATTTTCGATGGGCGGGGCGACAGGTTCGGCGGCGACAATTCCCTTGATGAGTTTCGGCCGGGCGTCGGCGAGTTCCCACCCGGAAGTAGACACGCCCGAATGCAGAAGCAGGATCACCGGCTGGCCGATTGCATCCAGCAGCGAAATCAGGGCGTCAGTGGTGTATTTCTCCACGTTGCCGCCCAGTACGACCGGGAGTTCGGTCTTGGCAAAGGCATCGAAGATCGGGTCGCCCATTTTTCCTTTTTTCGGACCATCACCCGGCCATTGCGTTTGCTTCGTGTGTTGCGGCCAGGTGCTCTGCAGGGTCGAGGGCGGGCGGCCTCCCGACCAGACCTCCTCCATCAAGGGCGAAGTTCGAGGGGCGGACAACTTTCCGTCCGCGTCCGAGTTTGGCAAATACAGCGAACGCCCGCGGCCCGGATAATCCATTACGTACACGGTGTAGCCCGCATTCAGAAAATCATAGGCCCAGCCCGGCCGCCCGTCCGGAGTTTGCAGCACGGTCACGGCGGTTTGACCGGCGCCTCCAGTAATGAACACGACCGGATAGGGATGCCGGATCTTTTTGGGGACCATCACTTCAACATACATGGCTCCGAACAGGATCTCCTGGCCCGGCGCTCCCTCGTAATGGCCGCCGACGTAGAAATGGCCTTCGCGGCCGATGTTGTCCGTGGGAAAAGTGGGGATCGACGCGGGTGGAGCGCCCTTGGCGGCATCCTGGGCGTTCGCCGCGAACCAGCCGCTTACTAAAAGTGCAGCCAGCGCAGGAAGTATCGCGGTCCGAATTCTTAAGTTCATGAAATTTCTCTCTTTCTATTCTTCCCGGGATTTGCCATGGAGATGTTGCGTTAATTTTGGCTTTGAGAGTAATACAATTCGACGTCCTAAGTTGTAAAGCATTTGCGTCCGGCTGTCATTTGGTTTTCGCGGGGATTGAAAATTCTAGTGCCTCTGTTCCAGACAACTCGGGGGAAACGCAATCATCGGAATGGGACTCGACGCTAATCCAGGATCAAGCCCACATTCCGACTGGAGGCCTTCTCAGGAAATGGCGCAACATTGCGATGCCGCTTCTGCCCCATCTCGGTCCGTATAAATTTCTATCAAGCGGCTGCCCGCAACCTGGCTAAGCTCTCCGGTTGCCAATCAGCGCAGAGACAAGGAGCGCGACGCCCGCCCCAATACACAAGATAGGTATCAGGCCGACACGAACACTAAGCATTTCCCAGACGCCACCTACAACAAAGAGCGCTCCGACCAGGACCCAGAATGCCTCAAATCGCAGGGTCATATACCTCCGAGCCATTTGCCCACCGAGTATGAGAATGCCAACGCCGAGGAGACCCACGCCCCAACTAAGATTCGCAAGCAATGCGATCCCTATCCAAATGAAGAACAGGCCCCATCCGATTGCGTTCAGTTTCTGCACTGCGACTTGTTTGTCTGCCACCGTTCCAACAGCATGGTTTGCCATGGCTACCACCTCATAGATATCTCCGGCACGCAGTCTACAAGCGCCTAACGTCGAGAACTGTGATACGAGTCACACATTGCGGTGTCGCATCTTTTTCGACCCTCCTGCGATCACATCCTAATTGGATGGCCCAGTTCGCCGGAATTAACGGCAAACAAGAGAGCAGCCACACGCATGAGTCCCGATAAGCGGTGGTATCGGTTAAACACTCAGAGTCGTCCTGTCCCTTTTCTTGACATTCCTCCGAACGGCACCCTAGACTGAAATTCATCGCGCAAACCATGAGCCTGGCGGAAAACAAGACGATCGTTGTGGCTGTCACCGGCGCCTCGGGCGCGGTGCTGGCGCAGGCCACGCTGCGGCTGTTGGAGGCCGACGCGCGCGTGGGGCGCATTCATTTGGTGGTCACCGACACGGGGGCGCGGCTGCTGGCGCACGAATTGGGCATTGCGACGAGCGACGCGAAAAAACTTCCTTCGCTGCTGATTGGCGAGCGCGCACTGAAGACGGACGTTTTGCCGAACAAGGATGTGGGCGCGTCGATCGCCTCGGGCAGCTATCCGGTGGACGCCATGGTGGTGATTCCGTGCTCCATGGGCACGCTGGCGACGATCGCGGCGGGGACAAGCGACGATCTGATCGCGCGCGCAGCAGACGTTTGCCTGAAAGAGGGGCGGCGGCTTGTGCTCTGCGTGCGCGACACGCCGTTCAGCAGGATTCACCTGGAAAACCTGCTGCGCGCGCAGCAGGCCGGCGCGGTGATCATGCCGGCGATCGTGGCGTTCTATCATCAGCCGAAGACGATTGACGATCTGGTGGCGCAGTACGTGTATCGCGTGCTCGCGCAGATGGGCTTGCCGCAGGAGCAGATGTACCGCTGGGAAGGGCAGGCGAAGAATAAGGCGCGCGAAGTTTAGATGGCGGCCAGCGCACTGCCAAGGCAAAAGCTTTAACACAGAGAGCGCAGAGTACACAGAGGAAACCAGAAAGATAAATCAAATGCTATTCCGCTCAGATTTTTTATTCATTCCGGTTTCGTCTCATGTATTTCTCTGTGACCTCTGTGCCCTCAGTGTCCTCTGTGTTAAAGCCTTTGGTGTTTCCCGGTGAGCCCGAACCGCATCCGCACGATCCTCGAAATGATCAAGTTCGAGCACTCGGTGTTCGCGCTGCCGTTTGCTCTGACAGGGGCGCTGCTGGCGGCGCGCTATGCCCAGATTCCGGGCGTGGCGCCGGGGTGGCCGTCGTGGAGGCAGATCGCGTGGATCGTCGTGGCCATGGTCGGTGCGCGCTCCGCGGCCATGACCATGAATCGCATCATCGATTTGCGCTACGACCGCGAAAATCCCCGTACGCGCACGCGGGCGCTGGCGACCGGCGCGCTCACCGTCAGCTTCGCGTGGGTCTTCGCGGCGGGGGCGGCCGCGGTGCTGGCGGTTGCCGCATGGCAATTAAATCCTCTCGCGCTCAAACTTTCTCCGGTCGCGCTCGCCGTGCTGTTTTTCTACTCCTACACCAAGCGATTTACTTCGTGGTCGCACCTGGTGTTGGGATTCTGCCTGGGGATGTCGCCGGCGGCGGCGTGGATCGCCATCGCGGGATCGCTCGACGCGCGCATGCTGATTCTTTGCGCGGCCGTCACGCTCTGGGTGGGCGGCTTCGACGTGCTGTATGCCTGCCAGGACATCGAGTACGACCGGTCGGTGGAGCTTTTTTCCGTGCCGAAGCGGTTCGGCGTGGCGCGCGCGCTGGCGATTGCGCGCGCGATGCACGTGGTGATGATCGCGCTGCTCGCGTGGCTGGCGTGGAGTTTTCTGCTGCCGTGGCCGGCATGGGCCGGGATCGCCGTGGTGGCCGGATTGCTCGCCTACGAGCATTCACTGGTCTCGCCGAACGACTTGAACCGGATGAATGCTGCGTTTTTCACGGTGAACGGTTATATTAGTCTCTTGTTCCTGCTGTTCTGGGGCGCGGCGGTGGCGGTGGCGCGGCCGTGATTTGGCAGCGTGGACTTCAGTCTGCGCGGGTTTCTTGCATCTGGATGAGATCGAAGAGCGCAGACTGAAGTCTACGCTACGAAAACCATGAGCGAACTACGCATCAACGACGAGCAGCTGAAACCGATCGCGGACAAAGTCATCGCGGGCGAGCGCCTGTCCCTGGACGACGGCATCGCCATGTACCGCTCGCCGGACCTGCTGGCGCTCGGATGGCTTGCGAATTCCGTGCGCGAGAAGCGCCACGGCGACACCTGTTTTTTCAACGTCAACCGCCACATCAATCCCACGAACATTTGCGTCGCGCATTGCAAGCTGTGCGCCTTTGGCCGCGATCCGAACGCGCCCGGCGCCTACAATTTCGCGCTGGAGGAAATCTACCAGCGTGCCGAACAGGGTATGCGAGAAGGCGCGACTGAATTCCACATGGTCGGAGGACTGCACCCCGACCTGCCGTTTGAATATTTTCTGGACCTGATGCGCGGCCTGAAGAAGCGCTGCCCGAGCGTGCACCTTAAGGCGTTCACGATGGTCGAGGTGGGATATTTTTCGCGCATCTCGAAAAAATCGATTCGCGAAGTGCTCGTCGCGCTCAAGGAAGCGGGCGTTGATTCGCTTCCCGGCGGCGGCGCCGAAATTTTCCATCCGCGCGTGCGCAAAATCATCTGCGACCACAAAGTCAGCGGCCAGCAGTGGCTGAACATCGCGCGCACGGCGCACGAAATCGGACTGCGGTCGAACGCAACTATGCTCTACGGCCACGTGGAAACCGAGGAAGAGCGCGTCGATCATCTGCTGAAGCTACGGGAACTGCAGGACGAGACGCACGGCTTTTCCGCGTTCATTCCGTTGGCATTTCATCCGGCCAATACGGGCCTGGCCCACTTGCCGCCGACCACGGGCTACCACGACCTGAAATCCATCGCCATTTCGCGCCTGCTGCTCGATAATTTCGAGCACATCAAGGCCTACTGGGTGATGCTCACGCCGAGCATCGCGCAGATCGCGCTCAGATTCGGGGCCGACGATCTCGACGGCACCGTCGTCGAGGAAAAGATCTACCACGACGCCGGCGCTAAAACAGCCGAGTTCACCCCGCGCGCGGAGCTCGAGCGCCTGATCCGCGAAGCCGGCCGCGTCCCGGTCGAGCGCGACACGTTATATCGCCCGGTGGACCGGTCGAAAATGCCTCCCCCGCCGGGCCCTCGGCCGGATGTCACGATTTCCATTAACATCTGAGGATGCATTCATTGCATCGATGAGTATCCCTGCGCAACCTGTTGAAATAAGATCCTTCCCGCGCGATGGAACTGCAAACAAAACGATTTACTTTATGCCGCTTCAGCAGCTTAGTCTTTGGCCCGAGAAGATTTCGCTGCCATCTCGCCACTTTGGCGTTCTTCTGCTCTGCGACGGGAACGCAATCCCAGATTCCACAGTGGTCAATCTCGCAAGCAGAATGCTGAGCCAAGGCCTTGCATACCTTTGCGCGTGGGGACCAGACTGTGAGCGTATTCACGATCTCTTCGACGAAGCAATAATAGAGAATCCGAATGATCTGATCAAATCGGATTCCGTCATTATGACGACATCGCACGACGAACCTCTGGAAGACGCCGTTTGGTATTTCTTGTATTTGACAGTCGGCGCAGGAGAATACTGGAAGACCTGTCAATCATGGATCGTTGTCCCGGTCGAACGCGCCGACTGGACAGAGAAAGCGCGGCTGCTGGCATTGGAGTTGTAAAACTTTTCGCTCCGAGAATAAGACTAGATGAAAACGCGAGTCGCGGAACAGTAAGTAGTCGAATGCCGCCTGCGTCGAGACAAGAAACGCCGCTCCCGATGGTTTCGCACTGCTTTTCGCCGCCATTCCGAGCGAAGCGAGGAATCTCTCTGTAGTTTTGGTCGCCGGGACAAAAGAGGGAGGGATTCCTCGCTTCGCTCGGAATGACGGCACTTTTTTAATGCGCTTCTAAGAAGCCGCCTCAGGCGAGCTACCCCGCCTGTTTCCGCCGCAGAAACTCCCACCCCAGCAACGCATAAAACGGCGCGTAGCACAGCCACTGAAACAGCGGATCAAACTCCCACACGCCGAGCGCGCGGTAGTTGATGAAGATTTTGTAGGAGAGAAACTGCAGAATCGTGAGCAGCAGCCACGCCGGGCTCGGAAAAAAGCACAGCAGCGGCACGATCCACGTGAAATACCACGAATAGCCATTGGGCGCGAAGAGCAGTATCGTGCCGATCAGGAGGAACGCCGCGCGCGTCGGGTCCACGCGGCGCAAGGCGAGCCACAAGGCGAGGCCAAGGACAACGCCCTCGCCTACGCCCCCAGCAACTTCGTGCGAGCCCGAGAACCAGAGCAGGACCGGATAGATGCTCGAGTGGTAGTTCCGAAAAATAAACTCGTAATATTTGAGCATCGCCAGGAATTCGCGCCAGCCGTGGCGGTACGGCCAAACGCAGGAGACGGCAAGCGTCCCGCAGCCAACCGCAGCGATCCACCCACGCAACTTGCCGGGCCAGCCGGCGCGCAGCAAGGCCAGCGGTAACAGCGTGACAGGAAAGGCTTTAGCGAGCGCTCCAGCCGTAAGTGTGAGCGTTGACATTGCCGGAAACCGCCGTATAATCAGCAGCGTTGCGACGACTGCGGCTATGGCCAGCGCGTCGTTGTGGCCGCTGGAGGCGAATTCGATCACGACCAGCGGATTCCAGGCGTAGATCGCTATCTGGTAGATGCGTCCCCCAGTCGACCGGATCCACCACGCGATCATTGCCAGGACGGCCAGGTCGGCCAGCAGAAACGGCAGTTTGAAGCTGACCGGGCCGGGCAGCACGCGCCACGTCGCGCGAAACACAAGTTCCGAGAGCGGCGGGTACATCGTGGGAATTTCCGGCACGGGCATCACCGCCCAGCCCGGATCGCGCAGCGGGGCAAGGCGCGGATCGGTGGGCGCCACCGCATACGGATTCCATCCCGCGTTCTGAACGTGGCCGTCCCAGCGGTAACGATGCACGTCGGTGGAAAGCGACGGCGGGTACGGGAACAGCGTCAAGCGAAACGCGAGCGCGCCGAGCAGGACGAGCCAGAGCACGGCGCGGTCATCGCGCGTATGTTCCAGGGCGTAGAGGGCGATGAAGTAAAGCACGCCCGCGCCGAGCGCCAGGGCCATGAATTCGGGGATGTGGACCGAAAGATCTCCGAGACGCGCCATGGCCGCGAACACGGCTTCGAGCGCGACGATCGAGACGAGCGCGATAGCCACTTGCGGCTGCGCACGTCGCGGCGCGGCGCTTACCATTTGAAAGAGTTTCGCACGGGGGGATGAACGCTTTGAATTTTTCGCAACATGCACTCGATTTGTTCGCTGCCGCGGCGCAGAGCCCGTTCACGAATTATTGGTCCAAGCTCACCGACCCGAACCGCAATCCCTTTCGCGGGCTGTATCAGCTGAACTCGTTCGATCTGGCCATCATGATTCCATATTTCCTCGTGCTGGTTATCCTGGCCGCGTACGGCATGCATCGCTACTACCTGGTGTACGAATATTTCAAGAATCGCAAGAATGTCCCCGGCCCGCCGCCTCCGGTCACCGAGTGGCCCAAGGTTACCATACAGCTTCCGATCTACAACGAACGCTACGTGATCGAGCGCCTGGTGGACGCGGTCGCGCGCTTTGATTATCCGCGCGAACTGCTCGATATCCAGGTGCTGGACGATTCAACCGACGAAACGCAGGAAGTGGCTCGCGCGTGCGTCGAGCGCTACCAGGCGCTGGGATTGCCGATCCATTATCTGCATCGCAACGACCGCACCGGGTACAAGGCCGGGGCGCTTGCGGCGGGCCTGGAATCGGCCAAGGGCGAGTTCGTGGCCATCTTCGACGCCGACTTTCTTCCCTCGCCGGATTTTCTGCGGCGCACCGTTCCGTATTTTTCCGATCCCAAGATCGCCATGGTGCAGACGCGCTGGACGTACCTCAACCGGCACTACTCGGCCCTCACCGAGGTGGAAACCATCCTGCTCGACGGCCACTTCGTGATGGAGCATGGCGCGCGTTCGCGCAGCGGCAGCTTTTTCAATTTCAACGGCACGGCGGGCGTATGGCGGCGGTGCGTGATCGATGAGGCCGGCGGCTGGCAGCATGACACGCTTACCGAGGACACCGATCTTTCCTACCGCGCGCAACTGCTGGGCTGGAAATTTCTTTATCTGCCGGACATCGAATGCGCTTCCGAATTGCCCGTGGAGATGAACGCGTTCAAAGCGCAGCAGGCGCGCTGGGCCAAGGGCCTGATGCAGACAGCGAAAAAAATCCTGCCGCGTGTGCTGCGCTCGAACGAATCCACGCAAGTGAAGGCCGAGGCCGTGTTTCACCTCACGGCCAACATCAGTTACCCGTTCATGGTCGTGCTGTCGACCCTGCTGCTGCCCGCAATGATCGTGCGCTTCTATCAGGGCTGGTTCCAGATGTTGTTCATCGATCTGCCGCTGTTCATCGCGTCGAGCTGCTCGATTTCCGGATTTTATCTGGCGTCGCAGCGGGCTCTGTATCCGAAGACGTGGAAGCGCTCAATCGTCTACATGCCGTTCGTGATGGCCGTGGGCATCGGCCTATCGGTGCGCAACGCCAAGGCCGTCCTCGAAGCGATTTTCGGCATGCAATCGGAATTCGCGCGCACGCCGAAATTCAATATCGACGGCCAGACCGGCACGTGGAAGAAAAAGCTGTACCGCAACAAGGCCGGCTGGATGCCGTATCTGGAAATCGCGCTGGGCCTCTACTTCGCGATAACCATCGTCTATGCGATTCAAAACGAAAATTACGCCACCGCGCCGTTTTTGTTCCTCTTCGTCTGGGGGTTCCTCTATACCGGCGTGATGTCGGTCGCGCAAGGCTGGATCGAGCGACTGCGCTTCGGCGCGCGTCCGGCGACCGCGCCTTCGGAAGCGCGCGCAGCGGCTTCCGGCGCGCCGGGGTTTTAGCCGGCACGCTCCGTCCAACAACGCCGCGGCGTTTGCACGTCGCACTCACATAATCCGCACATAAAACGCAGTCGTCATTCCGGGCGAATCGAGAAATCCCTGCTTCATTTGTGGTGAACCACCAAGAACCAGGAGGGATTCCTCGCTTCGCCCGGAATGACGGTGCGGGGAAGCGGGGCGGCTAGGCAGGGTGGGATTTGCGGCCCGCAACGTGGTATGTTTTTGCGTGAGTGGTATCGTGAGGTGAAGCGATGAAAAGACCAATCGTGACATTGCGCGGCAGCCTCATTTCCCTCCTTATTCTTGGATGCCTCGCGGCGCTGGCGCCTCTGGCAGCGGCCTGGGAGCGCGAACCCGGCAGCGTCTTCGCCGAGCGGCGCGCGAAGCTTGAGGCCGCGCTCAATGCGCCGATCGTCCTGTTCGGCTACACGGGTCACGAGGAAGCGAATCCTTCCTACGTCTTCATGCAGGAAGAGAATTTCTACTACCTTACCGGGCACAACGAGGAAGGCGCGGCGATGCTGCTGGTGCCGGAATCGGCCGTGCAGAAGGGCTGGACGGGACCGCGCGAGATTTTGTACCTGCCGCCGCGCGATTTGGCCGAGGAGAAATGGAACGGCCCGCGGTTGGGGCCGGACGATCCGGGAATCAAGGAAAAAACCGGGTTCGCCGATGTCGAGTCGTTCGTGAAACTGCATGAAACTCTTGCCAATCTGAGCCGCGATTTCCCGGAGATCTATACCGAATTACCGGGGCCGCACGACGAAGGCTACCCCCACGCGGCCAACTGGTCCAACTGGGTCAAAGGCGCGGCGCCGCACGCGACGCTCAAGGATGTCTCCTCCGCGGTTGGGACTTTGCGCGCGATCAAGACGCCGGGCGAACTTGCGCTGATCCAGAAGGCCATCGATCCTTCGATCGACGCGCAACTCGCGGCCATGAAGATGATGCGATCCGGGCTGTACGAGTATCAGGTGGCGGCGAAGATGGTGGAGATTCACGCCGCGGCCGGATGCGAGACCGAGTCCTACGCTCCGATTGTCGGCTCGGGAATCAATTCCACCGTGCTGCATTACAACAAGCTCGACCGGCAGATCGACGGCGGCGAAATTGTTCTGCTCGACGTGGCCGGGCAGTATTCGGGCTACGCGTCGGACATCACGCGCACGATTCCAGCGGACGGAAAATTCTCGCCGCGCCAGCGTGAGATCTACGAAATCGTTCTGGGCGCGCAGAACGCGGCGCTTGCGGCGCTCAAGCCGGGCATGACCCTAGGCGGGCAGGGCGACACGAGCCTGCAGAAGATCGCCATGGAGTACATCGATTCACACGGGAAGGACAAGGAAGGTCGATCGCTCGGACGGTATTACATTCACGGGCTGAGCCATCACGTCGGCCTGGACGTCCACGATGCCAGCGGCCTGCCGCACCCGCTCGAAGCCGGCATGGTCATTACCATCGAGCCGGGCATTTATATTCCCGAGGAAAATCTCGGCGTGCGCATCGAGGACGACGTGCTCATCACGCCCACCGGCTATAAATTGCTTACGGCGCGCCTGCCGCGCTCGCCGGACGAGATTGAAAAAATCATGGCCGAAGGGAAAGCAGAGCGGGAGAAACATCCGCAGTAGCTTCCTCCAGGTTTCTCTGCGTTCTCTGCGCTCTCTGTGATGAAATTCCATAAGCTTTAACGCAGAGGGGGCACAGAGAGATTGTCTCGTCCCATCATTTCTGATTTTCACTTTTCTTTTTTCTTCGTTGCGCGAGCCGAACCGCGTCTTCCAGCATCCTGGAAGTGCGGCGGACGCGGGCTTCCACACTTTGATAGTAGAAAATTCCCAGTAAATGCCCGCGCCGGCGGCCATGCGACATCAACTGCCAGCCTTCATGGGCAAGGGAATTGTGTTGCAACGCAAGTTGCAAGGCGGGTGGAAGTTCGCGTTCCGCTTCCATGGTGGACAGAAGGCGTTCCGCCATCTGTTCGGCGCGGCGAGATCGTGAGGAGGAACTCTTCGCCTGACCGATCCATTTGCAGATCTCGTTTCGCATGGATGGGCTCAGGCCGTCATACCATTTCCGCAGCGAGCGCTCTTGCGACAGCGTGCGCTTGAATTCCGCGGGCGCGGCGACCGCGCGCCGCCCGCTGTCCGGTGCCACCCGGAATTTCGCGGTCATGCCCGGGGCGGCCTTGGCGCCGCGCAGCATCGCTTTGGTTACCAGCAGACGGTGGCCGCCTTTGCCGTCCGGAAACAGCGAGGCGCGAAAGGTGAAGCCGTTGATCTCGCCCTTCACCCTGAGCTGGCCGCGCGTTCCCCAAACTTTTCCGGCATCGAACGGGACGCGGGCCATCACCCATTGCAAAGGGGAGTCGATCCGTTCCAGCGTGGCCTGAAACACTCGAGCGCCCGGTTTCATGGTCGGCTTCCTGCGGAGTGGGATCGGTTCCGCGCGGCTACTTCTCTTTCAGCTTCAGCTTGCTCTTGTTCTCTTCGAGGAATTCGCGCAGCTTTGGCGCGGTGTCCAGCAGCCGGATCCACTGCTCGTAATACAATGTGACGGGAAAGCGGCCCAGGCCGTAGACGCTCACGCCGCCTTTTTCACCGATTTTGAAATCCAGTTCGCCGGTCCTGCGAGCCGCTTTTTTCTCCAGTTCGGCAATCCGGGCTTGCAGTTCCTCGTAGGTCGGTTCCGCCATGTTTCCTCCCGCTGGTAAGTTTGGATCGGGGATAATTGTACTCCAAACCGCGCGGGATCCACGCCATCCCATTCTTGATACAGGCATCGCTGTCGTTGACCGTTCGTCACCGCGGCGCTTATAATTGTAAGCTGTTGGCTGGTAAGGGTCGGCCCCAGGGGCTAAAGTTATCGTCAGCCAAGCCATGGAATTTCACGGCTGAAGCCGTGACCCACAAACAGCGTTTGTGAGAACTCTTTTAGCGGCCTGCCGCAAGACCCCGTAGGCATCAGGAGCGAATGAAATGCGAGCAACACAACTGCGTCCCGGAATGACCATCCGCCATGAAGGCGACCTGTACACGGTGCACACCGTCGAGCACCGCACTCCGGGCAACAAGCGCGCCGCCATGGCCACCAAGATGCGCAATCTGCGCAGCGGGTCGATCATCGATTACCGGTTCCGAGCGGAAGACGATATCGAGCGCGCCATCTTCGACGAGATCGAGCACGAATACCTGTACTCGGACAATGAAGGCTACCACTTCATGAATACGGAGTCCTACGAGCAGTTTCACCTGAACGCGGACGTGCTGGGCGAGGCGGTGTATTACCTGATCCCGAACACCACGGTGAAGCTGGAATTTTACGAAGGCAAGGCGATTGGCGTGGTGCTGCCGGACACGATGGACCTGGTTGTGGTCGACACCGAGCCGACCGTGCAGAAGGCCACCGCCAGCGCGGTGATGAAGGCCGCAAAACTCGAGACTGGACTTACGATTCAGGTGCCGCCGTTCGTCAACACCGGCGACAAAGTGCGGGTGGATACGTCGGAAGCACGCTACGTGCAGCGCGTATAAATCTCTCCTGCTGTTTTGCGAGCTATCCCCGTAACGGATAGCCTCTAACTCGATAGGCTTTCAGGGGCTAAAGCCCTTGCATTTAAGACCGTTGGATGTCGCGGCTGAAGCCGCAACCCACAAAAATTACTTCTGAAACGGCTCTTAAGCGGCGCTGGTGGAAAACGCCAGCGGCGATTCCTGCAAGAGCCCCTGCAATGCGCCCACAAGATCCGGGTCCCACCAGCCCCGGCGCGTCTCTTCCCACATCAATTCGATGGCTGTTTCTTGCGAAAGCGCCTTGCGGTAGGGCCGGTCAGTGGTCAGCGAATCGTAGATATCCACGGTTTGCAGGATGCGCGCGGTGAGCGGAATATCCCGGCCCTTCAAATGGTCCGGATATCCAGTGCCGTCCTGCTTTTCATGGTGGGAGCGGATGATGGGCAGGACGTTGCGGAAGGATTTGAGCGGAGCGCAAATGCGTTCGCCGGCGATAGTGTGCTGCTCCATGATCTTGCGCTCGGCCGCATCCAGAGGGCCGGGTTTGAGCAGGACGAATTCCGGCACGGCCACCTTGCCGATATCGTGCACAATGCCACCGCGGCGCAGGGCCACGAGTTGCTCGCCGGATAGGCCAAGCGTTTCGCCGAGCGACACGGTGTAGCGCGACAATCGGTCGCAGTGTCCCTCGGTGTAGGGATCCTTCGCCTCGATGCTGCGCGCCAGCGTGCATAGTACGGTTTCCGCGTTATCCAGCTCGTCGGTGAACCTCTTCAGACGCACCAGCGAGCGCACCCGCGCCAGCAGCTCTTCCTTCTTCACCGGCTTGTTCAGAAAATCGTCCGCGCCCGCTTCGATGCCGCGAATGCGGTCGTCGGCGCTGCCCAGCCCGGTCACGAGCACGATGGGAATCAGGCGCGTCTCCGGCCGGGATTTCACGGCGCGGCAAACCGCGAAGCCGGATTGCCCCGGCATCATCACGTCCAGCAGTGCAAGGTCCACTGGTTGCGAGCAAATTTCCTGCAGAGCCTGCTCCCCGTTGTCCACGGCGATCACCCGGTAACCCTGCAGGCGCAGCATTTCGGTTAGCGGATCGCGAATCGACTCGTTATCATCCGCGACCAGAATAGTTCCTTGATAGGGTCCTTTAAGCGACACGATTTCCTCCAACCTAAAGGGGATGCGGAATATGACAGAGAGGGCAGGTTCCCGCACGACGCATGAACAAGATGAATCCGAAGGGAAGTGCAGTTTCGGACGTTGCGGCAGGTGTGTCAAGAGGTTACGGCGCGTCGTCCGGCAGCCAAGTTCAAACAGGAACATTGCCCATGCGCCGGGGCAAGAAAGGCCCGAGCATTCGATCCGAGATTAGAAAATTCTCAGGCGAACACCCGGGCAAAAATCGCGTCCACATAGCGAAGCTGGCGGTTCAGATCGAAAGTGCGCTCCAGCGCCTCGCGGTCCAGAAAAACCTTGATGCGTGCATCGTTGACCACGCGCTGGCGGAAACTTGTCTCCGTTTCCCACGCCGCCATGGCGTGTTCCTGCACCCACTTGTAAGCGTCCTCACGGGCGGCGCCCGCTTCGACCAGATCCTGCAGGAGCTGTCCGGAAAAAACCAAGCCTCCGGTGGCGTCCAGGTTGCGGCGCATGCGCTCGGGAAAAACGCGCATACCGGAAACGATGTCGGTCATGCGCGCGAGAAGATAATCGGCAAGGATGGTGGAATCCGGCAGGATGACGCGCTCGACCGAGCTGTGCGAGATGTCGCGCTCGTGCCACAGGGCGATGTTTTCAAATGCGGCGCCTGCGTTGGCGCGCACCACGCGCGCCAGGCCGCAGACCTGCTCACTCGATACCGGATTGCGCTTGTGCGGCATCGCCGAACTGCCGCGCTGCTCGCCGCCGAAGGGTTCCTCGGCCTCGCGCACTTCGGTGCGTTGCAGGTGGCGGATTTCCAGCGCGATTTTTTCCAGCGTGGCCGTCAGAATCGCAAGCGCGGAAAGATACTGCGCGTGGCGGTCGCGCTGAATCACCTGCGACGCCACCGGAGCCACATCCAGACCCAGCCGCTTGCAGATGGCGGCCTCCGCGTCGGTCCCCAGGTGCGAAGCGTTCCCCACCGCTCCGGAAATTTTCCCGACGGCCATTTGCCGCGCGGCCTGCCCGAAGCGTTCGAGGTTGCGGCGATTTTCGGCGAACCAGTTGGCGACCTTCAGGCCGAAGGTGATGGGCTCGGCGTGCACGCCGTGGGTGCGGCCGATCTGCGGGGTGTGCCGGAATTCCTGGGCGCGGCGTTCGAGCACTTCGCCGAAGCGAATCATGCCGTGTTCGATGCGGCGCGACGCTTCGCGCAACTGCAGGGCTTGCGCCGTGTCCACGACGTCGTTGGAGGTCAGCCCATAGTGCAGCCACCGAGCGGCTTCCGGATCGCCGATGGTTTCGCCGATCGCGATGGTGAAGGCGATCACGTCGTGCTTCACCTTGGCTTCGAGCTCCGCAATGCGCTTCACGACGCCGGCATCGACGCGCGCCTTCTCGCGAATTTTCGCGGCCGCCTCCGCGGGCACGATGCCGCTCTCCGCGAGCGTCTCGGTGGCGGCCAGTTCCACCTCCAGCCAGCGGAGGAATTTGCCCTCTTCGGTCCAGACCTTGCCCATCTCTTCGCGCGTGTATCGTGAAATCAATCTCGGCTCCCTGGGGCGCGCGCCGTCGAATCCTGCGCGGCGGATAAAACGATATGCGTGGGGAAATTCCCTTGATGATGATACCCGAATTCAGGTTGTCCTGTCGCGGCGTCGGGTAAGTCGGTTTGGGCATGCATTTTGGACAAAAGTCTTACTAGATAGTGACAACGGTGAAAGTTTTAAATCGGGGACAAGGTTCCTGGGCATGTAACAGATTGTGACAAAGACCGAAATGGCATTGGAGCGGCACAATAGATAACCATGCAACTCACTGATTAAAAGAGATTTACAAACTATTGGGAGTGGTCAAAAAAGTGCTTGAGTCAACAGGGTGCGCTAAGAAGATGGGCACTCGAGGAACTTGTGATCACAACGCGTAGCAATCAAAAACTCTGTAAGAATCGAGCTGGGTTTACTCTCCTCGAAGTGGTCATGGTGATGTTGGTTGTCATCATCATCTCAGGAATGACGATTCCAATGGTTGTCCGGATCGCTCAAAACATCAGGACCGGCGGCGATGCCCGCGACCTCAACGGTGCGATCCTGGTCGCCAAGATGCGGGCCTCGTCGGATTACGCCCAGGCGCGATTGCACGTGAATCTGGACGCGAACTCGTTCTGGGTTGAGGTGGAACCGGCGGGATCAACCACCTGGACCACGGAAGGCGGGGTTCAGTACCTCTCCAAGAACGTGACATTCGGCTATGGCTCGCTGAGTTCCCCGCCGAGCGGCACGCAGACCACGCTGGCGCAAGCGACCGCCTGCTCGGGATTTTCGAACTCGGCATGCATCATCTTCAACTCCCGGGGAATCCCAGTTGACATCACGAATTCGCCATACGGCAACTACGCAATTTATGTAACGGATGGGAAGTCCGTGTCTGGAGTAACAGTCTCCGTCACGGGAGTAACGAGTATCTGGCGCACGGATGCGTCCAGCGCAAGTTGGATTGCGCGCTAAGGGAATCTCATGCCAAAGAAGATATTTTCCAAGCCGGTTCGCGGCACGCTCCAAGCGGGAATGTCGCTGCTGGAAACCATGGTGGCGCTCACAATCCTGATCATTACGACCGTGGGAATTCTGACGATGAACATGGTGGCGTCAGGCACAACGGAAAATCAGGGTCACTTGGCGGCTCGCACGGCCGAATATGCCCAGGACAAACTGGAGCAGCTCATCAGCCTGGCGTGGACGGATTCCGCCACCGACACAACGGTACTTCCGGTCGGTACAAGCGGCACGGGGCTTACGGTCGGCGGGAGTTCGAATCCCGCCTCTCCTTCGACCGGCTACGTCGATTATCTGGATAATAGCGGCAATCTTCTGACCTACACGGGAGGGACGCCGCCTAGTAATTGGTATTACGTTCGCGTCTGGCAGATTTCGATTCCAGACGCCACGAATTATCCAAACATTAAGCAGATCACAGTAACGGCCAAGGTCAGGGCTCAAGTGGGGGCGCCACAGGGCGCGCTTCCCCAAGCCACGGTCACCACGCTGAAATCGAACCCATTCTAAGGAGAAGCCGTGACGCATTGTGAAAGATCGAAGAAGAGCGCTTCCACAAAGCGCGTTCACGGATTCTCACTATTGGAAATGATGGTGGCCCTGATCATTCTCCTGAGCGTCACCGGTATCGTCATGCGCGCCATCACTCAAATGTCGCAGGCTTCGGGGACCGTCGGCAACCGGACGGAAATGCACAGTAGCGTCCGCAGCGCCACGGAAGTGCTGCAGCAGGAAATTGGACAGGCGGGCAGAATCCCGGCCCTGCCGCAGGCGGTGACTTTGAGCGCTGCCGTAGCCGCCGGAACCGCGGTGACCGCTACGGTAACCTGCGCCTCTGGCGTAAACTGCGTCAACGGCATGTTTAATAACGAGTTATTGGTGATAGACGCCGGCCAGATGGGAACGGGTTCCCAGAATCCCGAAACTGTCGCGATATCAAACATCAACACTGCGGCAAATACGTTTCAGGCTACTTTTGCCTTCCCGCATTTGATTGGAGCGCCGGTCGTCGTGGCCGGCGCTTTTCCGAGCGGAATCATTCCCACAGACGCCGCGGCGAGTCCTTCCACCGGCAACATTCTCCGAATGTTCGGGGACATCAACGGGGATGGCAACATGGTGTATGTGGAATACAACTGCGACACAACCAATGGGAACCTGACACGCAGCGTAACACCCTATAACGCAACAACCAAGAATACTGCGGCAGTGATTTTGCCCAATATCTCGCCGAATCCTCCGTCCAGCAGCCCGACGCCGTGTTTTCAATATCAGCAAAAACCAAATGGCACAGGGACCAGCAGCGTCGTGGACGTAACCGTCACATTGACCGTGCACACGCAAACCGTCGACCCGCAAACCCACGTGTATCAGACCGAAACTAAGGCCTTGCTGAACGTCGCGCCCAGGAATGTGTTCGATGCCTGGTTGCTGGGCGGCGGATCCGTAACCAGCCGTCTGCAACCGATGCCGGCAAGCGTGGCGACACTGGCCGGCCAATAAATGCACCAACGAGGAATGATGAGCAACCAAAAGGAAAAGGGTATCGCGCTGATCATCACGCTGATTCTGGTCCTGGTGATGTCCGTCATGGCCGTCTCGCTGATGTTCATCTCGCAAACCGAGACGTGGTCCAGCCTGAATTACCGGCTCACCTCGCAGGCCAGAGACGGCGCCGAAGCTGGCGTCAACTCCGCTGCCAATTTCTTAATGAATACCTACACTCCACCGGCGCCAGGCAGCACATCCGATCCCCTCACCGGTTATAACTAC
Organism: Terriglobia bacterium; assembly: GCA_020073485.1. GTDB lineage: Bacteria > Acidobacteriota > Terriglobia > Acidiferrales > UBA7541 > Palsa-360. Next base: position 49,233 of record JAIQFB010000017.1, read on the forward strand.
ACGTCGGTCTATCCAGTGCAGGCCGGAGCCGCAAACACGAGCGGCCACGACGTGTACTTGTCCGCGAATACGTCGGCGCAGACGGGGACTTATCCGGCTTCCGCTGTCCAAAGTGCTTTCAATTCAACAGGTGCAGGCAAGGGTAGCATCACCGCGGGGAACACAACGATTAACTACGCCACCTATGCCCGATTGCTTTCCATGACAAAGTTGAATTCCGCCGTGTCGGGCTCGAGGGCCGTCGTACAAAGATGGGAAATTACGTCCGATGGGACAATTGCGGGCATCCGAGCCGCCAAAGTGGAAGTTTCCGCAATTCTGGAGCAGACAATTGTTCCGACCTTTGTGTATGCCGCCTTCGCAACGAATAGCGGATGTAGCGCTCTCACCTTTGGCGGCGGTGGCACCACGGACAGCTACGATTCGGGCACCTACGGCGGAAGCGGAACCCCTACAATATCGCTTTCTTCCGGAAACGTGGGCACCAATGGAAACCTCTCCACCTCTGGCAATCCCACGACGATCAATGGCAACCTCTCGACGCCGCGAACCGGCACCGGAACCTGCACCTCCAACAATGTCACTGCCTGGACGGGCACTTCCGGACATGTGACTGGAAGCATCATTGAATTGCCGCAGCCCGTCGTGTATCCAACTCCTCCGGTGCCCAGCCCCATGCCTCCCACTACAAGCGCGACTCTAAACAATAACGCTACAAATTGCGCCGGCATCGTAGGTTGCACATACGTGGGTGGAGATTTTTATTTGGCGCCCGGCACCTGCCCCCCATCCGCCCTCGGACCAGGGCTTTATGGAAATATCACGATCAAGGGAAATGTCCACTTATCAGCTGTCGCTGGAGTTGGCTGTTATAACTTCAATAGCTTGACGGAAAATGGGCAGGGAAAACTCTACATTGATTCCGGACCGGTGGTCCTCAATCTGGCGGGGACCGGGCAAACTACTCCGATTGATCTTACCGGCGGCGGACTAGTCAATACGGTGACGCCCGCATATGATCCAATGAGTTTTCAGATCCTCTACGCAGGGACCGGCAATATCAAACTGGCGGGAAACTCGAACGCGATTGGCGTGATGTACGCTCCAAATGCCTCGTATTCCCTTACTGGCGGGTCCACCTGGTATGGCGCTCTTATTGGTGCGTCGTTAACGGACATGGGCGGCACCGCCATTCACTATGACCGCAGGCTGCAAGTGGAAGATTATGTGCCCGGCAACTGGATGCTCGAATCATTCAGTTGGAAGAAAGATTGATCCCCGACGGCGCTCCGCGTCACGCGACGCTGCATTCCGTATCGAGGTGGCTTGCTCCTCCGGCAGGGCACGAGGATCTGTGAGCAGAGACCCGTGGGCCCGGTTGTCGGGTCTGCACCTTCATGTAAACTAAGGGGCGATGCGGAACGCGAAACAAATTACGCTCCTGATCCTGATTGTCGTTGCTGTTATCTTCTTGGTCTGGCTGGTCCGACATGAATTTCCTTCGCTTGTAAATCAATCGCCCGCGGGGCATGAAGCGCCCCAGGCCCATGTGGGCCCCGCGGATATTTATCCCGATCCTGCCAGGACTCCCGGCGCGGTGAATCCGGATATCACCCAGGAAAACATCCGCGAAACCATCTGCAACCCCCGGTGGAGCACGAAATCGATCCGCCCGGAGGCGAGCTACACCAATCGATTGAAGGTCCGACAGATTAACGAATACGGCTATGCCGATTCCAAATTGAGGGATTATGAGGAAGACCATTTCATTCCCCTCGAACTGGGCGGCAATCCCACCAATCCGAAAAACCTTTGGCCCGAACCGTTTGAGACGTCCATCGCCGACGGCGGCGCGCACGCCAAGGACAGGGTGGAAAATTATCTTCACGCGGAAGTCTGCTCCGGCAGCCTGACCCTGGAGCAGGCGCAGCGCGAAATTGCCGATGACTGGTACCGGGTGTATTCGACATCGGTTCCACATTGATGCAAAACAGCTATGGGTGTATCTTTTCGCAAGCTGTAGAGCCCCGTTTGCTCAAGACTAACCCACGTTGAATCCGGAAGGCAGAAATCAGTGTAACGCCGCTTGCGAACAGCGAGTCGTAATGGCATTGCCCGGTTCGCGGAGGAAACAATCGCGCGGCAAGGAGAATCCGATGAAAACGAAAGTCCTGGCCTTCGGGACAATGGCCCTGGCGGCTTGCTCCCTGCTGGCTGCCGACGCTCCGGATGGAACGCGCTGGTGGTCGTACGTGCAGTTTCTGGCTTCCGACAAGCTGGAGGGCCGCAACACCGGCAGCGAAGGACATCGCAAGGCCGCGGAATTTGTGGCCGCGCAATTCGAGCGCGACGGCCTGAAACCGGCGGGCAAGCAAGGGTACATTCAGCCTGTAAAATTCAATACTTTGCAGCTGGATGAGAGCGCTTCGAGCTTGCTCCTTAGTAACGGCGACGAGAGCAAGCCGATGGAACTTGGCGAGGACGCCATCATCGGCACGCGCGTCGACCCGGCGCCGTCCGTGGAAGCCGGACTGGTTTTTGTCGGCTACGGATTGCGTGCGCCGGACGACAACTACGACGATTTCGCCGAACTCGATACAAAGGGGAAGATCGCCGTGTACATCGCGGGCGCTCCCAGTTCGATGTCCAGCGCGCTTGCCGCGCATTATCAATCGGCCGCCCAGCGCTGGGCGGCGCTCAGAACCGCGGGGATGATCGGCGCAATTTTCATTGCGAATCCGCATCACATGGATATTCCGTGGCCAAGGGTCGCACTGAACCGCTTTCAGATGACCATGCAGCTGGCCGAGCCGGGCATGGATGAAACCGAAGGCGAACAAATCGGCGTCACCTGGAACCCCGCTCACGCGCAGGAACTGTTCGAGGGCAGCGGGCACACCTTTGACGAACTGGTGGCCATTGCGGAAACGGGAAAGCAGCTTCCGCGATTTGCGCTTCAGGCAAGGCTGAAAGCGCGAACGGCGGTTAAGCGCGGCAGCGTGGAATCGCAGAATCTTGCCGCTATCTATCCGGGTTCCGACGCAAAGTTGAAGGACGAATACGTGGTGATGTCGGCGCACATCGACCACCTGGGAATCGCCAAACCGATCAACGGAGATCCGATTTACAACGGCGCGATGGACAATGCGGCGGGAGTGGCCTCGATCCTGGAAGTGGCCGACCACTTGAAGGAAGCGAACATAAAGACGAAGCGCTCGATCATGTTCGTCGTCGTGACCGGAGAAGAAAAAGGGCTGCTCGGATCCAGATACTTCGCGGTGAATCCCACGGTGCCCGCGCGCAGCATCGTCGCGGACATCAACACGGACATGTATCTGCCGCTCTACCCTCTCAAGATTGTCACAGTGTATGGGCTCGACGAATCCACGATTGGCGACGATGCCCGCGCGGTTGCCGCGCAGATGGAAATCAAGGCCCAGCCCGATCCCAACCCCGCGCGCAATGTTTTTATCCGCAGCGACCAGTACAGCTTCGTCCGCCAGGGAATCCCGTCCGTGATGCTCGATTTCGGCAACGAGAAGGGTTCGCCGGAAGAAGCCATCGCAAAGAAGTGGCTCACCGAACGCTACCACGCGCCTTCCGACGATCTGGAGCAGCCCGTGGACAAGCAGGCTGCGGCGCAGTTCAACCTGCTGGTGGAAGGCGTGATTGAACGCGTCGCGAACGCCGATGCCAGACCGGCCTGGAAACCGAATTCCTTTTTCCGGCGGTACGCGAGTAACTGACGCCCATCCGCGAGGAACCTATATTTTTGAGCACTTCGTAAGGTCGATCGCCCCTTCCACCAGATCGGGAATTCTCGCGTGAAAGGCCTGCATGTGCGGGGTCTGGAAATGCGCGTCCAGGTCCGCTTCCGTCTTCCACGTTTCGTAGAACACAAACAGGCCCGGCTCGGTGTTGGATTCGTGCAGGTCGTAGCAAACGCAGCCTGGCTCGGCGCGCGTCGGCGTTACCAGGCTGAGCAACTGCTGCCGCAGCCGCCCTTGCTGCCCGGCCTTGGCGCGTATCCGTGCGATCACCGTCAATAGTTCGCTCATGCTGGCTCCTTCGGATTTGGAACGCCGCGCGATTTACAAATCGAGTGTGGGGTGCGGAGTCGCCTGCGAGGCGACAATCAGTTCGCCGGAAAATGCCGCCGGGCCGGTGCGCCGGGCAAGCGCTTCGGCCGCGGAGATGCGCGCCACGTCGGGATTGTTGTTGTTCTCGGAAAGATGCGCGAGCACCACGTAGCGCGCGCGCCCGTCAAACGCTTCCGTATCGGAAAAAAACTCGCTCACGGTGTGGTTGGAAAGGTGTCCGGTGCGGCTCATCACGCGCTGCTTGATGTGCCAGGGGTATGGCCCCACCTTCAGCATGTCGAGATCGTGATTGGATTCCAGCATCAGGCAGTCGGAATCGCGCAGGTGTACTTTCACCAGTTCCGGCAGATAGCCCAGGTCGGTGACAATCGCCACTTTCGTGCCGCTGGCGCGGAACGTGAACCCCAGTGGGTCCACGGCATCGTGCGGAATGGAAATTGGAGACACTTCGATGTCGCCAACGATAAATCGCTGCCCGGCGCGGATGTGCTCCACGCGGTCCAGGCGTTTGTGGGAGGTTTCCGGCAGGATGCGCAGGACCTCGGTGTGCGTCGCTTCGGTCAGATAGACGGTGGCGCGCCACTGGCCCAGCACTTGCGCCAGCGACCCGATGTGGTCGCTGTGTTCGTGGGAAATGACAATGCCGTCGAGACGGTCGACCTGGCGGCCAACCTCGGCAAGTCGCCGCAGCGTTTCTTTTTTGCCGAGACCTGCATCCACCAGAAGACGCGTCCGCTCGGTTTCGAGCAGCGTGCAGTTGCCCGAACTCCCCGATCCCAGTATGGTGACGCGCAGGCTGATATTTTCTCCCCGAAGAACCGGCCCGGCAAATCCGCAGGCCCACGGAATAATGACAAAGTGCGGCGGCGGCGTCAATCGGAGTCGATAGTTAAAAGTTAAGAGTCGAGAGTTGAGAGAAAACCTTCCAAGAGAGAACTCTCGACTAGTTGTCCCACCCGAGCAACTCGGTCTTCGGCTTGAACCCGCTCAGGTCGCCCAGCACGGTGAGCGCGAACTGGCCCGGCGCGAAGAAATCGCGGGCGATTTCCAGAACTTCCTCGCGCGTCACTTTTTCGATTGAGCCTAGCATTTCGTCGAGCGAGAGAAACTTGTGGAAATACATGGCCTGCCGCGCGAGGTTGGACATGCGCGCGCTGGTCGATTCCAGCGAAAGCATCATCGAACCCTTCAGGTGATCCTTGGCGCGGCGCAACTCCTCACAGCTTACGGCTTCCCCCTGGATGCGCCGGAATTCCTCGATCACCGAGCGGATCAATTGCTCCGCAGATTCCCGCGAAGTTCCCGCGTACACCGAAAGCACACCGGCATCGGTATAGGGAGAAAGATCGCTGCCGATGGCGTAGGCCAGCCCCTGGCGTTCGCGAATATTTTGAAACAGCCGCGAAGACATTCCGCCGCCGAGAATGATATTCAACAGCGACGCCGCGTACCGGCGCTCGTGCGCCAGCGGGTAGGAAGGCACGCCAATCACCAGATGGACCTGTTCGAGTTCTTTTTTGTGGCGGTGCTCGATCCCCGGGTAAGTTTTAGGCGGCGTTCGCACCGTTTCCGGCGCGCCGCGCGCCACGCCGCCAAATTCCCGCGCGGCCAGGTCCACCAGGCGCGCGTGTTCCAGATTTCCCGCCGCCGTAATCACCGTGTTGTTCGGGGCATACCACGAAGCAAAGCATTCGCGCAGCGCGGCACTGGAAAATTGTGGCACCGTTTCCGGCGTCCCCAGGATCGGCAGCCCCAGCGGGTGCCCGCGCCAGAACTTTTGCGTGAACAGCTCGTGGATCAGGTATTCGGGATTGTCCTCGTCCATCTTGATTTCCTCGAGGACCACCTGTTTTTCCTTGGCGATGTCGGCGTCGTCAAATCGCGGGCGCAAAACCAGGTCGGAGAGAACGTCGAAGGCGACGGGCAAATGCTCGTCGAGCACCTTAGCGTTGAAGCTGGTCATTTCCTTGGCCGTGAACGCGTCCATCATCCCGCCCACTGCGTCCATCGTCTGCGCGATTTCCTCGGCGGTGCGCTTCTCGGTGCCCTTGAAAACCATGTGCTCGATGAAGTGGGCGATGCCGTTGCGCTCGGGCGATTCGCCGCGCGATCCCGTGCCCAGCCAGATGCCCACCGAGACCGAGCGCACGTGCGGCATCCTTTCGGTGACGATCACCAGGCCGTTCGGCAGCACCGCTTTCTCAATGTCACGCACCGGCTGAGTCATTCTGTAATTGTGGCATAGGCGGCCTGCGAAGGCGAACTGCCGGATTCAACTCGCGGCGCTCGCGCCGTACGCGCTGGCGCGGTTCAGCAGTTCGATGGAAGACTGGTCCAATTTGAGTTCGACGGATGCGATCAGATCGTCGAGTTGTTTGAGATTCGTGACGCTGACAATCGGCGCGGTGATGCTGGGGCGCGCCAGCAGCCACGCGAGGGATATTTTCGGCGGAGTGGCGCCCGACCGTTTCGCAACTTCGTCCAGCGCATCTAAAATCTTCAGCCCGCGCTCGTTAAGATATTTTTTCACGGTCCTGGCGCGCGCTTTGTCGCCCATGTCCGCTTCGGACCGGTATTTGCCGGAAAGAAATCCGCCGCCAAGCGGAAAATAATTGATGACGCCCAGGCCTTGCTTGACGCACACGGGCTCGAGCTGCGATTCGTACTCCTCGCGGTCGTAGAGATTGTAGTTGGGCTGCAGGCTCTGGTACTTCGGCAGGCCGAGTTTCGCGCTGATATCAAGCGCCGAAGCCAAGCGATCGGCTTTGTGATTGGACGCGCCAATGAATCGCACTTTGCCTTGCGCGATCAGGTCCGCGTAGGCTCGCAACGTCTCTTCCTGCGGCGTCTCGGGGTCATCCACATGCGACTGGTACAAATCGATGTAGTCGGTCTGCAGGCGGCGAAGGGAATTTTCGGCCGAGCGCAGGATGTAGTCCCGCGACAATCCCTTTTGCCCCGGCCCGCGGTCCCAGCCCACTTTCGTAAAGATGGCGACTTTGTCCCGGTTCCCGCTGCGCTTCAGCCACTTGCCGATGATCGTTTCCGATTCCCCGCCTACGTGCCCGGGCACCCATTGAGAATAGCTGTCCGCCGTGTCAATGGCGTTGAACCCCGCGGCAACAAACGCGTCCAGCAGCGTGAATGCCGTGGCCTCATCGATGGTCCAGCCGATCACGTTTCCGCCGAATACGAACGGAGAAATTTCTAGATCCGAGCCGCCGAGTTTGCGCTTCTTCATTTCGATCCTTTCCACACCCGCGCTGCCGAATTCCGCACACACGTTGGATGAAACCGAGACAAGAATGGTACACCAGGAACCGAAGGCCATGGCTTGTCAATGCGTCCGGCCGGCGCTACCATTCGCAACCATTATGAGACGCCTGTCCTCGACCTCCCTGGCCCGCCGTGAATTTTTGAAGTTCATGGCCGCAAGCCCGTATGTTGCCGCCTTCGGCGGAGTCGCCGCTTTCCTCCGGCAAAGCGCGCTGGCCCAGACTACTGCTCAGAAAGGTCCGGCCGTCTCCGATGTCATCGGCGCTCCTTCCGAGGCCCTCGACGTTTTCGATTTTGAGGAGGCCGCGCACCGCAAGGTCCGCGACAGCCATTGGGCGTACATGGTGAGCGGCGTGGACGACGACGCCACGCTGCGCGCCAATCGCGAGGGTTACCAGCACGTGCAATTGCGTCCGCGTCGCCTGCGCGACGCCACCAAAGTGGACATGCACGTCGAGTTGTTCGGCACGGTCTACGACAGCCCGCTCTTCCTGTGCCCGACCTCCGGTCACAAAGCGTTTTGGCCGAATGGGGAAGAGGCGGTCGCCCGTGCAGCCAAGGCGCGCGGCACTCTGCAGTTCCTGTCGTCGGCTTCCTCTACCGGCGTTGAAGACGTCAACAAGGCCCTGGGCCGTCCGGTGTGGTATCAGGTCTACGCGCCGAGCACCTGGGAAGCCTGCGAACAACTCCTGAGGCGCGTCGAAGCGGCCGGATGCCTGGTGATAGCCCTCACCGTGGATAACACCACCGGACGCAACAGCGAAACCTATTTGCGCATGCGCCCCAAGGACCTGACGCAGTGCGCCGCCTGCCACAAGGGCGAGCCATTCACGGACATGCACGAACTCCCCATGTACGACGGCATTAACATGAACGGCGTAACCATCCTGAACCCTGCCCTGGATTGGGCCTTTGCCGACCGCATGCGCAAATTCTGGAAAGGAAAATTCTTCATCAAGGGAATCGACACGCGCGAGGACGCGCGCCTGGCCATCGAGCACGGCCTCGACGGAATTCTGGTCTCGAACCACGGCGGTCGCGCCACGGAAACCCTGCGCCCTACAGTTCAGGCGCTGCCGGAAGTTGTTGAGGAAGTCGGCGGGCGCATTCCCGTTTTCGTCGATGGAGGAATTCGCCGCGGCACCGATATTTTCAAGGCGCTCGCGCTGGGTGCAAAGGCCGTGGGAATCGGCCGCCCCTATCTCTGGGGATTGGGAGCGTTCGGCCAGGCGGGCGTCGACCGTGTGCTCGAAATCCTGCAGGGCGAATTGAAAATGGTGATGGGCAATTGCGGCACCCAGAAGGTTGCCGAGATCACCCGCGCGTACATCGCCACGCCAGGTTGGAAAATCTAGGCGAGTGCGCGAGCCGGAAATGCCGGCAGCGTTTCGGACCGAGGGAAACATATTTTCGCCGCCATTCCGGAACTCGGAATGACGGCTTCGCAAGCTTTTTCGCGGCCTGCCTGGCAACGCCGGATTTCGCTCTATAAACCACCACATCTGAAACTGTCCGACCAGGGAACCGCGTCGGACACTCCGGGCCCCGAATGCGCATGTTAAGATGAGGATATTGCATCAGGGAGACCGCAAGTGCCCGTGGAACTGCTCGGAAAATCGGCGGAGGAACTGCGCGATTTCGTCGTCTCGCTCGGCGAGAAGCCGTATCGCGGCCCGCAGATTTATCACGCCCTCTACAAGGAACGGCGATTTGAATTCGCCGCGATGACGAATCTTCCTGCGGCCCTGCGAGAGCGGCTCGCGCAAGAAGCGCGCATCACGCTGCCGCGCATCCTGCGCCGGTTTCAGTCCGTGGACGGTTCCATCCGGTATCTATTTTCGATTGGAAGCGAAGGCGCAAAACCCGCGCAGATCGAAGCGGTCTTCATGCCGCGCGACGGCCGCCAGACGATTTGCATTTCCACCCAAGCCGGCTGCGCCATCGATTGCCACTTCTGCCTCACCGCGCAACTGGGCCTGATTCGCAATCTCACGGCCGGAGAAATCGTGGGGCAAGTGCTGGTTGCGCTGGAGGAAAATCGCGAGCACCTTGCGCCGCAGACCAACGTGGTGCTGATGGGCCAGGGCGAGCCGTTGCTCAACTATGACGCGACGATGGCCGCCGTGCGTATCCTGCTCGATCCCAAGGCCGTCGGCCTCGGCCCGCGCCACGTCACGCTCTCAACCAGCGGCATCGTTCCCGGCATCGAGCGGCTGGGGCAGGAAAAAATCCGTCCCAGCCTGGCCATTTCGCTCAATGCATCGAGTGATGAGCAGCGCGACGCGCTCATGCCCATCAACCGCAAGTATCCGCTCGCTGTGCTGCTCGAGGCCTGCCGGAAATATCCCCTGCGCCCGCGCGAATATTTCACGTTTGAGTACGTTCTGCTGGGCGGACTGAACGATACGCCGGAAGATGCTCGCCGCGTCGTGCGCCTGCTCGCGCACATCCGCGCCAAAGTGAATCTAATTCCGTGGAATCCGGGGAATTTGCCGTATCGCGCGCCCACCGAGGAAAGCATCGAGAAGTTTCAGGAGATTCTGGTGGAGAAAGGCGTTCCGTCATTTATACGTTACTCGCGAGGACAGGATGTGTTCGCCGCCTGCGGCCAGCTGGCGTCGATGGAATCCGCGGGTCCGCTTGTCTCTCTGCAATAAAAGTAGCGTCGACTTCCGTGTGCGCTCCGCAGTTAAGGCGCACGACGAAAACCAACGGCAAAACCAAACATGCTGAAGCCTGTTCTACTTTCCGCCGCGCACGCCAATCGCCGCCATCATCCGCCCGGTCTTCGCTCCTTCCTGGCGATAGCTGAACAGCAAATCCGGGCGGCATGCCGTGCAAAGATCGCTCACGTCAATTTGCGATTCCGGTACTCCGGCGTCCGCCAATTGCCAGCGGTTTGCGGCACGCAAATCGAGTTGCACGCGCGGAGGCGGCGGCACGTGCCCCGGCGGCATCATCGTCAGCCACGGCAGCCAGAGCGGCTCTTCGCCGTGCGATAACTGCTCGAAAGGGCCGTCAAACCAGTCCGCCGCGGCGGGAAATTGCATCGCGAACGCCTGCGCGACTTCCGAGCCGACTTCATAGCAGCAGCGCCCGATCGCCGGGCCAATCGCCGCGACGACGTCTTGCGGCCGCGTCCCGAATTCCATGCGCATGCGCCCCAACGCCTTTACCGCGATGCGCGCCAGCGTCCCGCGCCATCCCGCATGAACCGCGGCCACGGCGCGGTGCCGTGTATCCGCCAAAAGGATCGGCACGCAGTCGGCCGTTTGGACACCGAGCAAGAGCCCCGGAACGCGCGCCGCCAGCGCATCTGCCCGCGGCGCCTCTTCCGCGGGCGTTGGCGGTGCGGACACCAAATGAATTACGTCGGAATGAAACTGTCGCAGCGCAACCAGCGGCATTTCGCGCGCCCGCAGCGCCGCCGAAAATGCCGCGCGATTCTTCTCCACGCGCGCCCGCTCGTCCCAATCCGTGAAACCCAGATTCAGCGCGGGTTTGCCATCCACCACGCTATCGCCCCCGGGCCGCGTGCTGAATCCGTGCACCAGCCAGCCTAGCTTCGCTAGCGCGCGGGACTCCACGATTTGCAACCCGCCCGCGCGGCGCACAGCCCAGCCGTGGCTTTCCTTCCGGACAGACGCGGAAGCGCCTCGGGGGGAAACCCCGCGCCTTGCCGTCCGGGTTTTCATCGCTCGAGCCATTGGTACCGTGTGCCCTACTCACCACTTTAGCGTAACGCGTCAGTTCCTGTCTCTACCGGGCGCGCAAGGTATACTTTCCAGGCGCGGTTTGCAGCTCTTTTTGCGTGTCTGGCAGGGCACCCCGAGAGAACCGGAGAGAAAATGATCGTCGGCCTGGGCGTGGACATCACCGAAGTCAGCCGCATCGAAGCCGCCATCGCTCGCAGCGGAGCGTTATTCCTCAAGCGCATTTACACGCCCGCGGAGATCGCCTACTGCGAAAAGCACCGCAACCGCGCCGAGCGCTTCGCCGGCCGATTTGCCGCCAAGGAAGCCGCCATGAAAGCCCTCGGTACCGGATGGTCGCGCGGCGTGCGCTGGGTGGACATCGAAGTAGTCCGCGAACCCAGCGGCAAACCCACGCTGAAATTGTCCGGCGCGTCGCAGGAGATCGCCCGCGGCCTCGGCGTCAAGCATATCGCCCTCACGATTACTCACACCGGAAATACCGCTCTTGCACAGGTCATCTTTGAAACCTGAGACCCCGCAAATATTTGCCACAGGGACACGGAGCTGGAATGAATTCAGGAATAAACTCTGGGGCTGTGCATCGATGATACCGTGGATCTGTTTTCTCTGTGCCCTCTGTGATCTATAAGGCCTCTGTGTTAAGGATTTTAAGTTTCAGGTTCCAGCACTAGGAAGCTGCACCCACAAGGGCATCGTCCTTCACGCCGCTGATTCGCGCATCGAGAAAATCGTTGGCCGGCCAGCGCCCCGCGACGCGCACATCCAGATAATTTCCTGAAATCGCGCGTGTCCACGGCCCGGCAGCATCTTCCCCGCTGCGATGCAGCGTGATCACACGCAGCGTTCGCCCGGCTTGCATTTTCAGAAACGCCGATTTCTTATCAGCGCCCAGGGCGCGCAGTTCGCGCGCCCTGCGGTTGATCAGCGCATCAGGGACTTGATCGCGCAGCTCCGCAGCGGCTGTCCCCGGCCGCGCCGAAAACGAAAACACATGCAGATACGTCAGCGGCAGACGCTCGATCAGCGCCAGCGTCGCGCGATGATCATCTTCGGTTTCCCCCGGAAATCCGGCGATCACGTCCGCACCGATGGCCGCATCCGGAAGCCACTCGCGCACCAGCTCCGCGCGCCGCGCGTAGTGCTCGGCGCGATACCACCGGTGCATGGCCGCGAGCATGCGGTCCGAACCGGATTGCATCGGCATGTGGAAATGCCGCGCCATGCGATCGCTGGCCGCAAACAGCGCGATCAGGTCTTCGTTCACATCGATGGGCTCGATGGAGCTGACGCGCAGCCGTTCGATGGGCGTCTCGTCGAGAATGCACCGAAGCGTTTCACTCAATTCCGCGCGCGGTGAAAGATCGCGCCCGTAATTGCCCAGATCGATTCCACTCAGCACCACTTCGCCCGCGCCGCCGTCGCACAGTTTGCGGATTTCCTCGACCACCAGGTCCGGCGCAAGGCTCCGGCTGCGCCCGCGCACTTGCGGAATCACGCAGTAGGAGCACCGCTTGTCGCAACCGTCCTGAATTTTGAGCACCGGGCGCGTGTGCCCTGCTTCGCCGCCGAGGACCGGCGCGACCAGAAGTTCCCGCTGCTCCAGAATGTTGCCGGTGAGAATTTTTGCCATGCCTTGTTCGAGCGAAAGGAATTGGCCTCGAATCGCCGACAGAGGCACAAATTGCGGTGAATCGCCGTGCGGCGCGCGCGTGTTCATCTCACCGATCAGGCGCGGGATTTCCGGCTTGTGCGAATTTCCCACCACCCAGGAAACGCCCGCGAGCGCGGCAAGTTCCTCGGGCGCGCGCTGCGCGTAGCAACCGGTCACCACGATTCGTGCCTTGGGATTTTCACGGTGAATCGCGTGAATCGCCTGGCGCGCCTGCATGTCCGCGGCTGCCGTCACCGTGCACGTATTCACCACGACCACGTCGGCGGAATTCGCCTCCCGCGACACGCCGTAGCCGCGCTCGCGCAGTTGCCGCTCCAGAGCCGCCGCGTCGGCTTGCGTGGCCCGGCATCCGAATTGTTCGATGAAGAAAGTAGCCATTCCCCGGCCTGAAATATTTCTCTGGTTCAAACAGCGCCAATCCAGCGCGCAACGCAGCGAAGATTATAGCAGGGGAATCGGCTTCCCCTGATGCTGTGAGATGGCGATGCTTTCGGGCGTCCCAAGAGGCGCCTCTTGGCAGGCGTCACGAAACCATCCACGAGATCAGTTGCAGAAACCCATGCACCTGAACGAAGATAGCGCTTCTGCGTTGCCAAGGAGAGCGAGTGGCCTGGATCTATGCGCTGATCGGTGTGGGGGTCGGAATCCTGGTTGGCTTCATGGGCGTTGGCGGCGGCGTGATTTTAATTCCTGCGCTGGTGTACGGAATGCACATGCAGCAGCACATCGCGCAGGGAACATCGTTGTTCCTGCAGCTGCCGCCGCTCGGCGTGGGAGCGCTGCTGATGTACTGGAAGCGGGGAAAAGTGGACTGGGTCGCGGGCGGGATCTGCGCCTTGGGTATTCTGCTGGGCGGATATTTCGGCAGCGAGTTCGCCATCGGACTTTCGTCGAAGGCGCTGAGTGAATGGTTTGGCGTGTTCTTGATCGTCGCGGCAGTATTGTTGTGGCGTAAATCCAATCCACGGCCGGCCGCTGCGAAGGCAGCCGAATGATATCTTACAAACGCTCCTTCTTCATTTTTCTGATGGCCTTCGGGGTCGGGCTGGCCAGCGGCTTGTTTGGCGTCGGAGGAGGAGTGTTCCTGGTGCCCATGCTGGTAGTGGTCTTCGGATACGATCAGCACACGGCGCAAGGCACCAGCCTGGTGGCCATGGTGCCGCCCACCGGATTGCTGGCCTTCCTCAACTACGCCGCCGCGGGCGAGGTCAATTGGACCGCCGGACTCTGGATCATGCCCGGGGTCTTCTTCGGCGCCATGGCCGGATCGCGCCTGGCAAACAGGCTTTCCGCGGAGGGTTTGCGCCGCGTGGTTGCCGTGCTGGTCTTCGCGATCGGTCTGTGGGAAGTTTCGGCCGTATTGCGAAAATGAGAACGCCGATCCATTCCTGATTGTTTGCCGGTGCCGATTCGCGTATCTTGCCTAGCAGCAGACTTTTGCCATGGTTGACATTCATTGCCACATACTTCCTGGGATGGACGACGGCGCGGATACGATGGAAACGTCGATTCAGATGGCGGAAATGGCCATCGCCGACGGAGTCACCCACGTGGTGGGCACGCCGCACGCCAATTCCAACTTCAAATTCGATCCGGAATTGATCCGCCAGCGCCGCGACGAATTGCAGGCCGCCGTGGGCGACCGGCTGAAGCTGGCGACCGGCTGCGATTTTCATCTCAACTATGAGAACTTGCAGGACCTGCAAAACAATCCGCAGAAATATACGATCAACCAGAAAAACTACCTGCTCGTGGAGTTCGCCGATTTCTCGATTCCGCCGTCCATGGACGGCACCATGCACCAGCTGCAGCTCATGGGGTTGTCGCCGATCATCACGCACCCCGAACGAAACGCGATGCTGCGCACCAAGCCCGAACGCATGTACCGCTGGCTGCATCAGGGCGCCTACGTGCAGATCACCGCGCAGTCCCTCACCGGGCGTTTCGGAAGCGCGGCGCAGCATAACGCCGAAAAATGGCTTGACGAGGACCGCGTCCACTTCGTCGCCAGCGACGCGCACAACCTGAAGAACCGCCCGCTGCAACTGCGCGCCGCATACGACAAAGTCGCCGAGCGCCGCGGCGAGGAAATCGCGCAAGCCCTCTTCCACGACAATCCCCTGGCTGCATTCGAGGGCCGCCCTCTCCCCTACGAACCGGAACAGGCCGATCCGAACGCCAAGCCCATGAAATACCGCAAGCGCAAACGATTTATTTTTTTCTGAGGGTTTTAGTAGGACAGGCTTCAGCCTGCCGCTTTCCTACCGAGGAAAGATAAACGCACCGGCACGGCCGCAGTTCACCGCTTCTGCTCCATCAGCCCCGCAATCGTCCCCATCAAATCGTACTTGGTAATAATCTCGAATTTCCCGCTCCCCATTTGCACGAACACGGCGGGCTCTTCGTGGCTCAGCAGGTACGTCAAGCGCTCAACAGGCGCTTCGCAGGGGACCGTTGGCAGCGCATCGCTCATCACTTCGCGGATCACCATCTTGCGGAGATCCTTGCCCTGCAGCGCGAGATTGAGGATCTGATCTTCGTAAATCGCGCCGACGGGCGACTGATTTTCAAACACGGGCAACTGCGAAATATCCTGCGTCTGCATGGTATGCAGCGCGTGGAACACGGTCTGGTCCGGCCCCACGACGATCAGATCGCGCACTTTTCCCGTCTTGTATTTTGCGCGGACCACGTCCTCGGCCGTAAGGGCCACTTCGGAATCCACGTATCCGCGCTCGCGCATCCATTCATCGCTGTACACTTTGCTGAGGTAGCGCATCCCCGTGTCGGGCAGGAACGCGACCACGAAGGACCCCTTCGGCAACCCTTTAGCCACACGCAAGGCACCCGAAACGCAGCCGCCACCCGAACCGCCCGTGAAAATTCCTTCCTGCTTCACCAGGCGCCGCGCCCAGATGAAGCATTCCTGGTCATTCACCTGTACCACGTCGTCGAGAACCTTGAAGTTCATGGTCGAGGGGAAAATATCCTCGCCGATGCCTTCGACGACATAGGTCTTGGCCACACCCACTTTTCCCGTTTTCGCGTACTCGTAATACAGCGATCCGATGGGATCGACGCCGATTATCTTTACATCGGGATTTTTTTCTTTCAGGTAGCGGCCCACTCCACTGATGGTGCCGCCGGTGCCCATGCCGCAGACGAAATGCGTGATTTTCCCCTCGGAATCCTCCCAGATTTCCGGGCCAGTGGTCTGGTAATGCGCTTCCGGATTCATGGGATTTTCGTACTGATTCGGGTAAAACGAATTGGGAATATCGCGCGCGAGTTTTTTGGCCACCGAATAGTAGCTGCGCGGATCGTCGGGCTCGACCGCCGTCGGGCAGACGATCACTTCGGCTCCTAGTGCCTTCAGCAGGTCCACTTTTTCCTTCGATTGCTTGTCTGTGATGGTGAAAACGAGTTTGTAGCCGCGCACGGCGCCCACCAGCGCGAGGCCGATTCCGGTATTTCCCGAAGTCCCCTCGATGATCGTGCCGCCCGGCTTCAGCGCGCCGCGCTTCTCGGCTTCGTTAATCATCCAGATGCCGATGCGGTCCTTCACCGACCCGCCCGGATTCATGTAATCGGCTTTGACGTACACTTCGGCGTCGAATCCGGTGGTCAGCCGGTTCAGCCGCACCAGCGGCGTGTGTCCGACGGCTTCAAGAATATTGTTGCAGCGCAAGCGTAGGCTCCTGGTCCAGCGACTCAAGCTTACGGGCATTGCTCCGGCAAAGTCCAGTTTCCCGAAGCCGCCATGTTCGTGGGACAATAACCTCGAGAAATTGAGGAGGCGCGATGAAATTGAAACGAACGAACATATCGACCGGAACGGCGTGGGAGCCCATCATCGGATACTCGCGCGCGGTGCGCGTCGGCGATACCGTCCACGTTTCAGGCACCACCGCGACCGGAGCGGACGGAAAACTGGTGGGCATGGGCGACGCCTACGCGCAAACGGTTCAAACCTTGCGGAACATCGAATCCGCATTGAAAAAAGCCGGCGCGCGCATGGAAGACGTGGTCCGCACGCGCATGTTCGTCGCCAACATCGCCGAATGGGAAAAGGTCGGCCGCGCCCACGGGGAATTTTTCGGAAAAATTCGCCCGGCCACGGCTATGGTGCAAGTCGGTGGCATGGTCTCCCCGGATATGCTGGTGGAAATTGAAGCCGAAGCAATCGTCACGCCCGCCGCAGCCTCAAAGCCGCGCGCCGCGAAACCCAAGCGCCGGAGGAAGTGAGAAAGTAGAGGCGCTTTTTCTTCATCCGCCGAGAAAAAGCGCCTCTCCACCGCGATTCACGCGGGTTTGACACCAGTCACCGCCCTTCAGTACCTCACCCGCACGCGATACTTCAACACCGACGTGCCGTCCTTATCCACCGGCACCTGGAACTGCGCGGCAAACGCGGCCGTCTTCGTGAATTTATACGACGAGCTGATCATCTCCCAGTCTCCGCCGATCGGTTCGTTCACTTCCACGGTGATGGGCGCGTCCTTGTGATTGCGCAGGGTGATTTCATACTCGAACTCGTACAGCCGGTCGGAAAGTTTCTTGTAGTCGGTCTGCTTGCGCTCGGCGACGATATCGAACGCGTTGCCGATATGCAGGCTGATCTCTTCATCCTTCGGCGTGTGGTCGATATGATCCTCGCCCACAAACAGCGACCCGCCGCGCGAATCCGATTGATACACGCGAATCGTCCCGGAAGGCAGCGGCATGCCAAGCCCGGCTTTTTCCTCATTCTTGAACTTATAGAAGACCTGCACGGGATCCTTGACCGGCGCGCCGGGCTGCGCCGCGCCGCGGTAGTAATACGCTTGCCCGTTCACCACGTACACCTTTCGCAGCGGAAAGCGTGACGCGTTGAGCAAGCTGATCTGTTTCGATTCCTGGTCGAAAATCGACGTGCGGCGGTTCAGCGAATACAGATGATATTCCGAGAAAGCCTCCTGCTGGAAAGGCGCCGGGGCGTTTGCCGCTGCGGCCATCGATTTCAATGCCTGCATTTCATCCCTACCGCTCAGAGCGACGACGCGGTGAATGTCGCCGGCCACGAGCTGGAGTTGCGCGTTTTTGAATGCGGTCCCGCTGTGATTCACCAGCGTGACCCAGCCGTCCAGATCTCCATTCGATTCGTCTTTCGCAACGTTCAATACGTAGTCCGCGCTCCAGGAAAGATTCCCCGTCAGGTAAGAAACCTCCACCTTGTGACGCCGCGCGCCTGAATTTTCCAGCGTCCACAGCAGCGTGGGCCGCTCGTAAAGATTCTCCGGCAATTCCGGGAAGCGAATGCTCTCGTACGAGAGTCCAGTGACAATCTCATTGCCGATTTTCCACACCGGAGCGCCGTTGAAGGATAGCAGCGTCGCCTTTACCTCATCGTATTCGGTCGTTCCGCCGGCCATTTTCGGACGCACCAGTGTCACTTCGCGGCCCACGAATTTCTGCAGGAGTTTGTTCGGGTCTAGCAGGTCGTATTCGTAATTCTGCTCGATGACGCTCAACTTGGCGGGCTCGGTCATGGAGCGGAAATGCACGGTCGCGGGATTGATGGACGCGGCGATGTCCATGAAGCGCAGGCGAGATTCACCCGCGGGCAAAGTCAATTGGCGGACGTCGCGCACCAGGGAAAGGTTCGAGTTATAAACGGTGAGGGCGAGATCGGTTTGGTCCGCCAGCGTCGTGGTGATGGTGCCGTCGGCAGCCTGCGCCGCCGGAGTCGCGGTTTGCGCGGAAGCGCGACGGCAAAGAAATGGCACGCAAGCGGATAAGGTCACCAATGCCGCAATGTAAGGAAGCCATGATCGTCTGATCGTTCGCATCGTGTGTCTCCAGTGGAAATCGAATTTCATCCTTCACCCATTAGAACGATGCGGCCCGGATTTCTTGCACGGAAATCTTATGGCAAACGGCTCCCCCGCTCTCGGCTATTGCTGCCGCCAGGTCAGCCCTCCGTCTTCGGTCCTATAGCGCTGATTATCGCTCGACGTGACGGTCGCGGCCAGCGCGGAGCTGGCCGTGACACCGGTCCAATCCGGAAATCGCCCGGATAGCCCGGCAGCCGCCACTGGCGGGGCGATTGGCAACCAATGCTCACCATCCGTGGTTCGCGCGATGGAGCCGTTTCGCCCCACCAGCCAGCAAACTGTGTCGGAAATCGCTGCCGTGGCCAACCATTCCTGCGGAGACGGGCTGGCCTGCATGATCCAGGTACGTCCCCCGTCCGCTGACTGCTGAATCCTTCCGCCTGCGCCGGCGCGCCACAGGATTTTTCCCGAGGGCGCCTGAACCTGTATGAACCCGGCACTAGCCGCGCCCGTGGCCATCGAAAACGACTGAGCCTTTTGGGCGCCCTTGGCCATATCGGCGGCGGGCCGGGGTGCGGACTCAACGCCTGCGCCGGCGACTCCTCCCACCGCTTGTTTGTCGCGCGCTGGTGAATTGGACATCGCCTCCGCATTCAAGGCAGTCGCGGGCTGTTCGCCGTTTGCGGCTTGACGCTGCGGCGCGGCAACAGGGGGTGGCGAGGGCGCAGCAGCAGGAGGAATAGCTCCGCCAACAGCCCTGGCGACTCCGGCCGGGTTCTCTTTCTCGTTTTTGGAAAGCATTTCAGGCGTGGCAACTTTTGCTTTCAGCTGGTTTGGAGATTTCCTGCCCACATCGCTGTTTGTTGCCGTCGATTCCGGAGCGGGGCTGGCAGGGGCTGTTGTTTCCGAAATACGGTCTTGCGAAGTCGCAGCGGATGTGCCCGGCGCCTTCTTGGATTCCACACCGGAAACCTGGTCCAAGCCACGCGTATTCCTTTCCTGTTCCAGCGGCGGCTCGCTCTTCGGCGCCTGGGCGACCAGAGTTTCCGAGGGCACTTGCCCCGGTTTGTGCCAGGGCGCTCGCATGGCAAACCACACAGCGAGGACTGCGGCAACTCCCAGCGCAGGAGCCAGCCATCGCGCGCGCCAGTCGAATTGGGTGGATTTGATTACCTTTGCTGGGAGAGGTGCCGGTCCGCTTGCAGGACGTGCCGCAACCGCAACCAGTTCGCCGAGCCGTGCGACTTCCGCATCGGCTAGTGGCGTATCGATGGACGCCGCCAGCACGGCCATGATCTTGCGGCACCGGGGGCAGCCGGCAAAGTGCCCTTCCCACTGTTCCATTTCCTCCGGTTGCAGCGCCCGTTCATAGTAAGTGGCAAGGATCGCGGCGTCCGGGCATTCCCCCGCGCCTGAGGCCGAAATCCGGTCCAGGGCCTCGCCCATCCGGCGCGCCAGCGCTTCGTCGCGCAGCCGCCCCCGTAATTCGTCTTTTTCTTGTGAGTCCATTTCTACTCTTCCTTATATTGGCAGGCACCAAACAGTGCCCGCACTTTTTCGGCGGGCTCCAAGTAGAGCCCGCACTTTTTCCCAGCGGGCTCCAAGTAGAGCCCGCACCCTGAACTTAGAACGCCGCAGCCGGCAAATCTTGCACGGTTTTGCTTCCTGTATCTCTATCCCGGGGGATCGGCGGCCGCATTTTCCCGGGAGAGAGCGCGCCTCAAATCGAATGGCCAATCCTCCAAGGCATACGCGAACGCCCGTTCGATCTGAGCTTCGTCCAGACCTGGCTCGGCCGCGCGCCCATCGAGGCCGGCGGCGCCGTGCCGCAGGCGCTCGGTGACGCCTTCGCGCAGGGCGCGCCGCGTGCGATCCAGTTGCCTGGATACGGTCGATTCGTGCTCGCGCATCGTGCGCCCAATTTCGGCCAGCGTCAGCCGATCCAGGTAATAGCACGCCAGAATGATGCGTTCCCTCGCAGCCAGGCCTGCCAGCACTTCGCACAGCGCCTTCCCCAGCCGTGACACGTACATTTCGCGATCGGGGTCGGGCGGCACCGGATTTGCCGGATGTGGCATTGCCTTGAGCGGCTCCCCCTGCGGTTCGGCATCGAGCGAAACCGTTTTCGCGCCGCTGCGGAGCATGTCCAGGTGCCGCTGGGCCAGCACGGCGCGCAGCCACGTGGATAACTTGCTGCGCCCATGAAAATATTCAAACAGCGATTTTCGCCGCCCGCCCCCGTCCGAATGCAGGCCGTAGAGCTCGGCGTACAGAGAATCCGCCAGCTCCTCGGCGCGGGCTTCGTCGGCTGACCCGGATGCCCGCAGGATCGATGCGGCGGCACGGCGCAGTTCGGACCGAAATTGGGCGATGAAAAATTCCCATGCGGTCTCGATCCCCGCGGCGCAAGCGCAGGCCAGGGCCAAGTCCGCTGGGTAAAGGGTTTTCAAATATGCGTCGATTTCCGGGATACCGGGTGACGCGCCTCGGAATCGCTTTTCCGCGCTGCGCCGCAGGGCTTCGGCAAACGCTTCTTGTGGCAGTTCCCACTGGCCGGCATTCGCTTCCCCATACAGCTGCTCAATCAATGTGGAGTAGTGCGCCGAAAAGGCTTGTACGGAGGCGAATGCGTGCTCTGGTGGCATGAGAAAATCGGGCTCTGGCGGAATTCAATGCATCATAGCCGACCCAGGACTCCTAGCGCGCGGGTGGGGCCAAATTCGGTACCCTACTGGTCACCCTATATTTGCCTTCCCGGTGTAGAATAGCGTTTCGTTATGAAGATTGATTTAGGCCAGAGCGCCCCGCTTCTGGGTCCTACGAATTCCGATTTGAGTTACGCGCGCATTTTGCCAGCCGCAATTGGAGGAAGCATGAACGCACGGATCCGTAGCCGCAAGGGTTTCTCCCTGATCGAACTACTCATCGTCGTGGCCATTATTTTGATTATTGCCGGCATCGCCATCCCCAATTTGATGAAGTCCAAAATGACCGCGAATGAAGCTGCCGCTGTCGAGGCGCTGCGCACCTTGAACTCCACCGCGGTCATGTACTCCATGTCATACGGCGGATTCCCGCACCAGATTTCCGATCTCGGTCCCACCAGCGGAAGCCCGAATCCTTCGTCCGCATCGGCCGACCTCATCGATTCCGTTCTGGCCACGGGCGTCAAGACCGGGTACAAATTCTCATTCCAGGTTGTCTCCGCCGATCCCGCGGGCAATGTGCTCGCCTATTCCATCACGGCTACGCCGACCGTGCCCGGAACCACCGGCCAGCGATCTTTCTATACGGACCAAAGCGGCACGATCCGCGCCACATCGAGCGGCACTGCCGACTCCACCAGCACTCCCATAAGTTAATTACACCGTAATATTAGTAGTATGTGTATATATAGGTTAAATATTTTCTTTATCAGGCTCGATTAGCCGGGGTTGGTTGATCCGATTTGAGCTGGAAATCGCAGCCCGTCGCCCTGCATGGGCAAAGCCGCAAAACGTCGTTTCCCATTGACACAATTTGTCAATTCTTCGTTACCCCGCGCCGAAATCTCGACTTTTCTCCCTGGTTACGGCCGCTCGATACCGCATTAAGTCTTGCCAATCCTTGCAGTTACAAGATTTGAGCGCATCCAGGAATCTTCTGGCCGTTTTTGGTGCGCGAATTGCTCCTCTCTCTGACGATTGCCGCGAGGTCTTGGCAAGATTCAAAATTTTGATTCTGGCCGTCGGAGGCTTTTAATGAAGAAGCAACAAAAGGGTTTCTCACTCATCGAATTGCTGATCGTGGTTGCGATCATCCTGATCATCGCTGCGATCGCTATCCCGAACCTGCTGCGTTCGAAGATGGCGGCCAACGAAGCGTCGGCGGTCGGTTCGCTGCGCACGATCAATACGGCTTCGGTGGCGTTCTCCACCACTTACGGCAACTATCCCACTAAGCTTCCTGATTTGGCAACGGGTTCGACTGTGTCCTCAACTAACGCGGACCTGATTGACTCGGTTCTGGCCAGTGGCACCAAGAGCGGCTATTCGTTTGCGTATGGTTCCACTTCGCCGTTCCAGCAATACTCCCTGACGGCCGCCCCCACGACGGTTAACGTGACCGGACAGCGCTATTTCTATACCGACCAGTCCGGTGTGATCCGCGCGAACACTGCCGGCGTCGCAGATTCCGCCAGCACGCCGATCAGCTAAACGATCCGAACCAAATCCAACTGAGGGGAGGAAGCCTCACGGTTCCTCCCCTTTTTCTCATAAGCAGCAGTTAGCGGTAAAAGTTCCAGGCAATGGGCAATGCGCGAGGTGAGTATGTCGGGGCAGCGAAATCAAACGGGTTCAGCAAAGTCGGAGCGTTCCAAGGCAGGATTCTCACTCATCGAACTCCTGATCGTGGTGGCCGTGATCCTGATCATTGCGGCGATCGCCATCCCGAACTTCATCCGCTCGAAAATGATGGCCAACGAAGCGGCGGCCGTCCAGAACTCGCGAAACGTCACCACCGCTGAAGTAGTTTACTCCACTACCTACGGCATCGGCTTTTCGCCCACTCTGGTGGCGCTGAGCGGCAGTTCCGCCATTGTCGACCAGAACAACGCGGGGCTGATTGACAGCGTACTGGCAGCCGGCGCCAAGAGCGGATACGCGTTTACTTACAACGTCCTGACGCAAGATGCCCTCGGACACGTCACGGGCTACTCGTTGAATGCGGATCCCCTGACCCCCAGTACCGGTACGCGTCACTTCTACACCGATCAGACTTCAGTGATCCGCGCGAACGAAACCACGACTGCGGGCCCGACCGATCCGGCGATTCAATAGCTGCTGATCTCGAAATTCGCCATTCCCGCCCCAGTTCCATCCCCGGCTTCAGGCCTGTTACACTGGCAGCGTGAAATCAAAGTCATTTGTCGCGGCCGCCTCTCTTATCGCGTTGGCCGCTTCCTTCATGTTGACGGCCTGCACCGCGGTCCGCGCGCAGGAACCCTCCGTGTCGGCCGTCCAGCTGACCCGCCTTCTGGAAGAGCATTATCGCCATTTGAAAACGCTCCGCGCCGTATTTCTGGAGCGCTACAGCGAAGGCCCGAAGCAGTCGCGCGTCGAATCCGGCACGGTTTATTTCCGCCGGCCGGGGCAAATGCGCTGGGAATACGAATCCCCGGAAAAGAAATTATTCCTGGCGGACGGCAAAACCATCTGGTTTTACGTTCCGTACGATCACACGGTCACGAAAGCCCCGGCCAGGGAAAGCACGGACTGGCGCGCGCCGCTGGCTTTGCTTACGGGAAAGGTGGAGCTTTCGCGATTGTGCAGGACCGTGGAGCTGGCCGATCAGCCGGGACTCCCGCCTGGCCATTCCGTCCTGCGCTGCCTTCCCAAAGGGGAGCAAAAAGCGGCCGCGCGCGAGCACGCTCCCGATTCCGCCACCGATCCCGCGGGGGCTGAGGATTTCACCGAAGTCCTGCTGGAAGTGGATTCGTCCTCCGGGGAGCTTGCGCGGATCGAGATTCGCCAGCCGGGCGGGGTGGATCTGGAATATCGCTTCGGAAACTGGCAGACCGATATCCCGCTGCCGGAAGAGTTATTTCGATTCCAGGTTCCGCCGGGGGTTGCAGTTGTCGACGGTGCCGCCCTGACAGCTCCACAAAGGTAAAAATGGAATCGATAGGCAAAAGAGATACTAACTGTTTGACCTTCTTATCCTCAGCGTGCCGCAATGTAAGCGATTCCGGGTGCTAGACTTGCTTCTCACGTTCGTGAGCAAGGAGCAATAATGGAACCGGAATCATCCGTACCTGCCGCAAGTTCATCCGAGCGATTCTATCTCTGGACCGTCCTTTTTATTACCGGGATTTCCTACCTGGGAGTGGTGCGTTTTGGTTTTGTTTACGACGACGATCCGCAAATTCTTCTCAATCCATTCATTAAGACGTGGGGGTATGTACCACAGTATTTCTGGACTTCTGTGTGGAAGCACTATGACCCAAATGCGCAGACGAACTATTACCGCCCAATCTTTCTTCTGTGGGCTAGATTGAATTACGCGGTCTTCGGTGTTCGTCCTCTTGGCTGGCATGTGACCGCGATTCTTCTGCATTTGGCGGTCACCTGGCTGGTTTATGTGACGATTTGCAGAATGACCGGAAAGGCGCGGCTCGCCTGGCTTACGGCCCTTGTTTTTGGAACGCATCCCATTCATCACGAAGTTGTGGCGTGGGTTTCTGGCACGACGGAATCGCTTTTTGCTGCTTCCTTCCTGCTTGCCTTTTTGGCGTACTTGCGGTCGAGGGAGGGTGCAAGCAAGACCTGGATGTTCGCCTCTTACGGATGCTATGCGCTCGCTCTGCTCTCGAAGGAGACCGCGATCGTATTGCCCGCCCTGGTGTTTGCGCATGGCTGGCTGACCGGCAATGCGGAGCATGCGGGGGAGAGTTCTGGAACGATTCGCCGTCTGAAACAGGAAATTGGAAAAGTCGCTTTTTATTTTCCAATTGCTCTTGCTTATCTTTTGCTGCGCTATAAGGCGCTATCCGGGCTGACTCATGGACAGCAAGGTGTCACGGTCAAGATGTGGCTGCTGACGCTGCCGTCGCTTCTATTTTTTTATCTCAAGAACTGGTTCCTCCCGGTGCGCCTCTCGGAGATGTACGATCTTTTTTACCAGTCGCGGCTGAATTTTGCGCACGTGGTCCTTCCCGCGCTGGTACTTCTTGTCGTCGCGTATGTAATTTGGAGGTTCCGCAAGGAGCTGGGCGCGCGGGAGGTTGGAATTGCGGCCGCGTTCATCGTGATTCCGCTGCTGCCGGCGCTCGACACTTTTGTCTTCAAATTGGATGAACTGGTTCACGACCGCTACTTTTATGTGCCAAGCATGGGCGCCGCCCTGCTCGTGGCGCTATTGATCGAGAGGAGCGGGAAGGGCCGCGCCGTGGCCTTCGGCGTGCCGCTTCGCGCCGGGTTGATCATTCTTTCGCTCACCATCGCTCTGTGCTTTTGCACCGTCCGTGAGACGAGATTCTGGGTGGATAGCCTCACGCTGTTCACGCGCGCTCATGAGATCGCTCCGCAAAATTCCACCGCAATCAATAACCTGGGCGTCGAATATCTCAACAACGATCAAATCGATAGGGCCCAGGCAATGCTCGAAACGGGATACCAGAGAGACCATGGAGATTTCCGGTATGCGTTCAACCTGGGGCGCGTGCATTACGTAAAGAGGCAGCTTGACCAGGCGGAGGAATATGCACGGCAAGCCATCGCGCTGAACCCAAATCTGGCAGACAGTTACATTTCCCTCGGTCAAATTCAGTTAAAAGGAAACCGGCCGGCCGAGGCGCTGAAGACCGTGCGCCGCGCGGTGGAACTGAATCCGTACAACGCTCAGTTTCATACAGTCTATGGCATTGTCCTGGAAGTCAACGGCGATTGCCCCGCCGCCATCCCGCAATTTGAAGATGCGCTGGCGCTGAATCCGGGGGAGGGCCTTACGCAGCGGGAAATTTTCCGATGCCGCTCGATCGCCGCTTCGCCAGGTTCGGCGAGTACACCGGATAAACCGTGAAGGGCAACGCGCGACTCTTTATTTTCATCACTATCTTATGTCGCGGCAATCCATCATTGATGATGGAATGGTAGCTGCATGGTATGGTTCCCATTCAGGCCCCAGCCCGATTTGAAACTTGACGAGGCATCTGGCCATTTTTTGCGCCAAATCAATTCCAGCGTGATCCCTGAGGCCGGGGAACCGCGCTGGACGCTCTGGTTGTCCCGCCGGCAGCCCAGTCGGATAAAGGGCTCCCGGAGGTGCCTAGCTGTACATGCAAGGGGTTGCGCGGCTTCTACAACCAGAATGGTTGCGGTACACTCAAAACATGGCTGAGTTTCAATGCAAGGTCGCCGATTCCACCGGGAGAGTTTACTCCCAGGTCGAAGCGGCGGAGTCCATCGATGAGGCTCGGCAGAAACTGACCGATCGCGGACTGTTCGTTTACCAGGTGCGGCCGCGCGCCGGGATATTTGGCGAGGCGTTCGGGCCACGCGGCGAGAAAACGATCGACGGCAACGACTTTCTGGTCTTCAACCAGCAATTCAACACGCTGATCAAGGCGGGTATTCCGATTTTGCGGGCGCTGGACTTGCTGGCCGAACGCGCGGCGGCCGAGAAGCTGCGTCCCGTGCTGGGCGAGGTTCGCCGGATGGTTCGGGAGGGAAGTCCGCTGTCGGAATCGCTGGAGAAGCAAGGCGTTTTTCCGAAGGTCTACACGGTTTCGGTTTTGGCGGGGGAAAAGAGCGGCAATCTGTCGGGCGTGCTGGATTATTACGTCGCCTACCAGAGAGTCACGACCGGGTTGAAGAAGAAATTGATTTCGACCCTGATTTATCCGGTGATTCTGGTTTGCGCGTCGGTGGCAATTGTGACGTACCTGGTCGGGTCCGTGATTCCCAAGTTCGCGCAGCTGTATAGCGATTTAAATATTAATCTCCCGGAGGCCACCCGGATCCTGCTGGCTGTGACCGTCACGTACCGGCCCTACCTGCTGGGCGCGGTTGGCCTGGTGGTGTTGTTTGCCGTTGGCGCGTTCGGGTATTCCCGTTCGGATCAGGGAGGATTGGCGATCGAGCGCCTGCGCATGAGGCTGCCCTTAATCGGCGATACGCTGACGAAATTTCAGTTCGCGCAATTTTGCCGTACGCTCTCCACGCTTCTGGCGGGCGGCACGCCGTTGGTGCAGGCCATGGAAACCGCCGGGGGGGCCATCAAGGGCCGCCTGGTTTCCGGCGCCATTGCGCACGGGGCGCAGCTCGTGCGGGAAGGGCAGTCGTTGCACGACGGCCTGGAATCCACGGGCTTGGTTCCGGATTTGGCGCTGGACATGATCGAAGTGGGCGAGGCCAGCGGAGCGCTGGCTCCCATGCTGGGAAGCGTCGCCGAGTTTTACGAAGACGAAGTGAATAACCAATTGACGAATTTGATCGCTCTGGTGGAACCCGCCATTCTGGTTTTCATGGCGGTCTTGATTCTTTTCATTCTGCTGGCGCTGTATCTTCCGATGTTCTCGATGTCCATCGGCGGTCAGGGACAGGGATAAATAGCTATGAGCACAACCGATCAAAATATAGCGACAATCGCCGATCCGCAAAGCGAGCGGGAGAAATCCCGGCGCATGGCGGAGCGCTACCGCTGCCCGTTTGTCGACTTGCTGGAGCAGCGCATCGATCCGGAATTGTTCCGCAGCATCCCCGCCGACCTGATGTTCCGATTCAACTTTGTGCCCATCGAGGCGCAGAACGGCGCGCTGGTGATCGCCGTGGCCGAACCCAGCCAGGTGCTGCTCAGCGACGAATTGCCGCTGCTGCTGGGAAAGAAACTGATTCTGAAGGTCGCGACGCCGACGCAGATCGGCGACCTGCTGAAGCGCACCGAGCAGTCCCAGCGCGTGTTGGACCAGGCCACTGAAGCCTTTACGCTGACCGTGGTCGAGGAAGAAGACGAAAACGACGCCAACATTTCCGCCGACAGCCTGACGCGCGAGTCCGCCGTAAGCCCGGTGGTCCGCCTGGTGGACACGGTCATCTTCACGGCCCTGGAGCGCCGCGCCTCCGACATCCACATCGAAGCGCGCGACATCGAAGTCGTCGTCAAGTACCGCATCGACGGCGTCCTGGTCTACGCCATGGCTCCGATCTCCAAGGACTGGCTCTCGACGATTATTTCCCGCGTAAAAGTAATGAGCGAACTGGATATCGCCGAGCGGCGCGTGCCGCAGGACGGCCGCTTCCGCGTGCGCTACAAGGGCCGCTTCGTCGATTTCCGCGTTTCCATCATGCCCTCCAGCCACGGCGAAGACGCCGTGCTTCGCGTCCTGGACAAGGAAACGCTGTCGGAAAAATTCCACAACCTGAGCCTGGACGTGGTGGGCTTCTCGGCCGATGAAATGCGCAAGTTCCGCCGCTATATCCGCGAGCCGTACGGCATGGTGCTGGTCACCGGCCCGACCGGGTCGGGAAAAACGACCACGCTGTACGCGGCCATCAACGAAATCAAGAGCGATGAAGACAAGATCATCACCATTGAGGACCCGGTCGAGTACCAAGTCCGAGGAATCACGCAGATTCCGGTGAACGAAAAGAAGGGGCTGACCTTCGCGCGCGGCTTGCGCTCCATTTTGCGCCACGACCCCGACAAGATCATGGTCGGCGAAATCCGCGACAATGAAACCGCGCAGATCGCCATCCAGTCCGCGCTTACCGGACACCTGGTGTTCACCACCGTGCACGCCAACAACGTCACCGACGTCATCGGGCGCTTCATCAATATGGGTGTCGAGCCGTATAATTTCGTATCCGCGCTGAACTGCATCCTGGCGCAGCGCTTGGTGCGCGTGGTTTGCGTGCATTGCAAGAAGGTCGTACGCTATTCTCCGGAAACGCTGCGCGCCTCGGGCCTGGATCCGGCGGAATGGGCCAACGTGCAATTCGTGGAGGGCGCCGGCTGCTTGGAATGCTCGGGCACGGGTTTCCACGGCCGCAGCGCGATTTCCGAACTGCTCGATCTGTCCGACCACATCCGGGAAATGATCATCAGCCGGCGGCCGACTTCGGAGATCAAGCGCGTGGCCCAGGCCGAGGGCATGACGTTCCTGCGCGACTCGGCGCTGGCCAAGGTGCGCGAGGGCATCACGACACTGAAGGAAATCAACAAGGTGACGTTTATTGAGTAACCGCAACAGCATCCGCCAGGGAATCTACCAAAGCCAGATCGTCCGGCGCGTGGCGCGGTGGCTGGACGCCATTCCTCACCCGCTGATTGCCTGCGAGATTGCCGCCGACTACGTGGCCGCGGCGCGCTGGGCGCGCACCGGGCTGGCGCTGGAGGGCTACGCGGTCGAGCCGCTGCAACCCGGATCGATCACCCCGACGGCGGGGGAGTCCAACCTGATCGACGCCGATGGAGTGCGCGCGGCGGTCGGGCGCGTGTTCTCGCGGCTGCGCGTGAAGGACGAGGAAGTCGCGCTGCTGGTTCCGGACGCGGTCATCCGCGTGTTCGTCCTGCATTTTGACGAATTTCCCCGCAAGAGCGACGAAGCCCTTCCGATGCTGAAGTGGCGGTTGAAGAAGAGCGTGCCCTTCGAAGCCGAAGAAACCCTGATTTCCTACATGCGGCAATCGCCGAAAGAGAACGGCGTGGATATCGTCACGGGCCTGGCGCGCCTTCGTATCGTCCGGGAGTACGAGACGCTGATGGAATCGGTGGGAATGTCGCCCGGCGTGGTGATGAGCTCGACGCTGGCCGCTTTGCCGCTGCTTTCCGATGGCAAGCCTTCGCTGCTGGCCCGCGTGGCCGGCACCACGCTCACCACGGCCATCGTTCGAGAGGGAGTATTGTGCGGGTACCGCTGCATTACGCTGCCGGCCGACGGCGCGCATCTGACGCCGCAGGCGTTGCTCGACGAGGTGTATCCTCTGGCCGCGTATTATCAGGATACCTGGAGCGAAGGAATCGCGCAGGTGCATCTGGCAGGGCTTGGCAATCGCACCCGGGAATTTATCGAGCCCATGGAAAGCGAATTGGGATGCCCGGTGGGGGAACTGCTGACGGCCGCGGCGGCCGAAGGGCGGATCCGCGAGGATGAACGCCCGCTGGCCGAACGCGGCCTGGAAGCGCTGATCGGCTGGACAATGAATCGCGGGGCGTAAGAAGTCTGTGCGACAATCTGAGGATGTAGCGCCCGCCTGAAGGCGGGCGCTACATCGGGATCAGATTCGGCTCTCACACTGGATTGAAAAGCGGCAAGGGAAAGGATTCGCGGGCGGCATGAAGGTTCGGCTAAATCTCTCCACCTCTCCGCTGGTCAGCAACCGGCGGTTCACGGTGTGGACCTCCGTGCTCGGAGGCCTGGCCCTCGTGTGCCTGCTGGTGCTTTCGCACCGCGCCTACTCCATCTGGAGCAGCGACAAAAACTTGCGCGCCCGCCAGGGCGGCCTGGAAGCACAGGTGACCACGCTGGAACGCCAGCGGCAAAGCCTGGCCACTTTTTTCGAGGGCGCCGACAACGTGAAGCGCAGGCAGCGAGCCGCCTACCTGAACTCACTGATTCAGCAGCGCGCCTTTCCGTGGATCAAAATTTTCATGGACCTGGAGCAGATTCTTCCCGACGGCGCCCGCGTGGTGAGCATCGAACCCAAGCTGGTCGGCGACGACGTGCAGTTGAAGGTCCTGGTCGGCGCGGCCAGCGACGAAAGCAAACTGAAGTTCCTGAAAGCCCTGGAGAATTCGGCGCAATTTTCGCACATCCAGTTGCTGAGCGAGACGCGCCCCGTGCGGCCCGAGCAGTCCGACCGCGTGATGCTCGAGCTGCAAGCGCAGTATTCGGTGATATGACATGAGACCCGTCCTGGAACGTCGGAACAGGATCGTCCGCTGGTCGCTGGCCGCGGTGGTGGCGGCGGACCTCGTTCTGCTCGGCGTGAATTGGAATCTCAGCCGTTCTCCGCACGTGCAGCCCGGCGACATCAACCGCCTGGCCATGCTCGAAAAATCCTACCGCGCCGACAACGCGCGCCTGGAACGCTTCCGCACCGAATTGCCCGCGGATGAAAAACAGTGGGACGATTTTTTCAACACGCATTTCCAGCCCGCCGGGCAGGGTTATTCGGCGATCAGCGAGGATTTGGGAAAGCTGTCGCGGTCCTCGGGCCTGCAGTCGGATACGATTACGTTTCGCCAGCACGATCCGGACGCGCGCGGCCTGATGGAGCTGGAGATCGCCACGGCCGTCGAGGGCGATTACGACAGCCTGGTGCAGTTCCTGAACAAACTCGAGCATTCCGATAATTTTTATGTTTTGGACGGCCTCTCGCTTAATTCCAGCACCGGCAGCGGGAAGCTGCGCCTGAATTTGCAGCTGCGCACTTATTTCCGGACCAGTTGAATCGAATCTGTTGCAATACATATGAAATCGATATGAAACGGCAAACACAATTGATCGTCCTCGGCGTACTGTTCGCGGTGCTGCTCGTGGTCGCTTACTATGCGTACCCGCGGAACGATTCGGCGCCCAACGCGGTCCCGGCGGCGGCGTTCAACGACCGATTCACTCCGCTCAACGTGGATAATCCCGCGCTGCGCATGGATATTCTCAAGCGTTTCCTGGCACTGGAATACAAAGGCGTCCACCGCAACATTTTCAGCGCCTCGGCGCCTCCGCCGCCGCAGCCGGTGGTGCAGAAACCGCCGGAGGTCATTGCGCCGCCGGTTCCCACCGGTCCTCCGCCGCTCACCGTGGACGCGAAATATTTCGGCTACGTCAGCGACATGAACGGAAGCCAACGCAAGGCGTTCTTTGCCACCGCGAATAACGAGGACGTCATCATCGCCGGGGAAGGCGACATGTTTCTGGGACGTTTCCGCGTCGACCGGTTGACCAGCACTTCGGCCGATGTGGAAGAGGTTTCCTCGGGGCGCCACACCACGATGGCCCTGGAACAGCCCGGCCCCAACGGCTAGCTCTCATGCCGATTTGCACTCCGCCAAAGCGACGCCGCAACCAAGCCGGGTACAGCCTGCTCATGGCCGTGTTCCTGGTGGCCACGGTTTTGATTCTTGCGGCCATGGCCGCGCCCAACGTGCTCACCCAGGGACGCCGCGAACGCGAAACCGAACTGGTGTGGCGAGGCGAGCAGTACGAGCGCGCCATCGGTCTCTATTACCGCAAGTTTGGAAAGTATCCCACCAGGGTCGACGATCTGGTCAAGCAAACCAATGGTGTGCGCTTCCTCCGCCAAGCCTATACCGACCCCATGAACAAGGAAGACGGGTCCTGGAGATTCATTTACGTGGGTCCGAACGGCCAATTGATCGGCAGCGTCAAGCAAACCAGTTTGCAGCAGAGTGTGTCGCCGCAATCTTCCGTTGCGGGGGCTGGGGACTTTGTAGCTGGTTCGAAAGCGCCTCCTGGTTCCCCCGCCACCACGTTTGGAGCGGGGGGGCAGCCCGGCGGCGCCGGCGGAACGCCTGGCGCCCCGGCGACGAATTCGCAGGACTCGCAGCCGCAGCCTCTGGGCGGCGCCGTTCTGGGCGGGAACATCATCGGGGTGGGAAGCAAGGTCAAGCAAGATTCGGTGCGCGTTTACCAGGGCGGGGACAATTACGAGAAGTGGGAATTTATCTGGAATCCGAATGTGCTAGGCCAGGGCGTGCCCGCGGCCCCGCCGGTGAATCCGCCAGCGCCAGGGACGCCTCCGCCCGCGGGAACGGTTCCACCCGGGGGGACTCCTCCAGGAACGAATCCTCCGGCGGATGGAACCCCTCCCCCCGTGCCGACACCTCCGCCGCCGACGCAGTAAACCAACAGGCAACTTCTATCCATCGTTGTCACTCCGAGCCCGCTCCGGCGGGTGAGGTATCCCTCCGGGTTTTGAATTTAATCAAGCACGATTAATTTCTTGGCAAAAAGCGCGCCTCGGAATCAGAATTTGTTGAGTGCCTTCGATGGTTCTATTGCAGCGAAACGATGGGATGAAGCGGGCCGCTGGCCACGCGGCGGTATTTTTCGGTAACGCGGCGGATGTAGTTCTGCGTCTCGCGGTAGGGAGGAGCGGCGCGGAATTGCGTGACGCGTTCGGGGCCGGCATTGTAGGCGGCCAGCGCCAGCGCCAGGTCGCCGTTATAGCGCAGCAGTAATTCCTTCAGGTAACGCGTGCCGGCGTCGATATTCTGCGCCGGATCGAACACGTTGGTGACGCCGAAGCGCGCCGCCGTTTCCGGCATCAGCTGCATCAACCCGCGTGCCGATTTCCAGGAAACCGCGTTGGGATTGAAATTGGATTCGACGGCAATCACGCTGGCGACCAATTCCGGAGCCACGCCGTGCGCGCGCGCCGAAGCCGCCACGAAATTCGCGTAGGGAATATCCAGCAATTTCACCTTCACCGGCAGGAACGTGTCCTCCGGGTCTATGCGCACCAGCGCGTCGGCCGGAATTTCCAGCGTCCCGCCGGACATGGTCAGGCGGACGGTATCTCCCAGTTGTTCGTAGCCGGTGATGTGAATGCGCTGGCCGGACTGCAGGACCGCGTATTCGGCGCGTGCGTCGGTCGCCAGCGCCGCGACCATCGCAAGGGCGACGAAAGCCCATCCGGCCGAAGATCGCTTTGTCCTGCGCCTCACGTCACATCGCTCCCAGCGCGTAGGCCTCGATCGCCGCGGCCACGCCGCCTTCGCCGTTGCTGAGCGTCTCGCGCCAGCCCAGCGATTTGAGTTCCGGCACGCTATTTCCCATCACCACGGGCAGCCCCGCGTAGTGCAGCATCTCGAGGTCGTTGTGGTTGTCGCCGATGGCCATGACGTCCTCGCGCGACCATCCTCGCCGGCGCACCCATTCGGCCAGCGTCGACCCCTTCGAGCAGCCCGGGGGGATGACGTCCACCATGCCGAAGTCGCGATTCTGATATATGGTCGCCGCGAGCGAATACTCGGAGGAAAACGGCGACCCTGAGAGAAGCGATTCCACGGTTTTGGCCTGCTGCACCGATCCGGTGAACATGATTTGAATCGGGTCTTCGGTAAGGCATTCGTGCAGCGGAGACATTTCGGCGATGAACTCGCGATTGCGGTGAAAATAGGGGCCCCGCAGGGGATCGTCCCAGTCGATGCGCTCAAAAATCAGTTGGTTTTCGCCCGGCCGGTTAAAGCAGACCGAGGGCATTTCCCGGAATTCGAAGGTGGCATCCAGGACTCGGCGCGCAACGCCGCGCGGCAGCAGGCGCACGAGCTGCGTTTCTCCCGCGCTGGATTTCACCATGGCGCCGTTGTTCACGATCATGGTCAACGGGCAAGGGAATTGCCGGGCGATGGGCATGGCAAAGTCGTAGCGGCGCCCGGTGACCAGCGCGATTTCAATCCCGCGCGCGGCAGCCTCGGCCACGGCCCTCCGGTTGCTTTCCGGCAAACGGGAACGATCGTCGAGCAGCGTGCCGTCAATATCGAGCGCAATCAGGCGTACAGGCATCTATGTATTTTACCGCGACTCGCCGTCCGGCAGCCAGTTTCCTGAAGTACAGGTGTGTTCCCGGAGCATCAAGAACGGGGCCGGAACAGGTGGAATAATCTTGAAAATACGGAGGGAGATTCCGGCGAAGGAACCTGGGCCATCGCGCGCACGGAAGGGCCGCTTTCATGCCCGCGGGCGTCCACGGAAGTCACGTAGTAGGCGTAGGTCCGCCCCGCTTCGACGCTGGTGTCCTGAAACGTAGTCACGGTGAGCGGCTTGCTATTTAATTTTTCACCTACTGGCCCCGGCAGGGAATCGCGGAATACGTTGTAACCCACAACGCGGGATGATTCGCCCGGCGCCCAGGAAACCGTGACGGAATGCGGCTTGGCGTGCGCCTCGATCTCGGCGTCGCGCCGCGAACTCCCGCACCCCGCGAGGAGCAGGGCGACGCTCAGAAACAGGAATCCGGTATACCAGGAGATTGCCGCAGGCTGTGATGAGTTTTTCATGGGCACGGCCGCGAGGATTATACATGCGCCCATTGTGGGGCGGAAAAATTTGGTGGAGGCTACGGGAATCGAACCCGTGTCTGTTCGTTGCGAACGAACTATTCTCCCGCTGAACTAAGCCCCCAGGTTGTGGTGGAGATTTTAGCAGGGCGCGGCGCGGATTCCAAACGCAGCGCGCAGAAAGAATTATGGAAGTTCACGTAGTAGCGGAGAACTACTGCTGTTGCACGCCAATCCCGCCGGAGCGCTGCGCGATAATTTTGCGGGCATTATCGTACAGGGCCCTCGCCTGCGGCAGCGATTCGACGGCTTTCTGAAGCTGCGCGTCTTCTTCCAGGTCGACCTTGTAGCCTTCGGTCAGGCCGAACACGGAAATAAAAGCTTCCTTCTTGATTTCGCGCTTGATCCAGGAAAGATTGTCGGCGATGTCGGCGTCCGTGTAAGGGACCTTTTCCCTATTCAGGTATTTCGTGAAGGTCTTCATCACGCTTTCATCGGCCGTAAAGTCCTTGGTCACTTCCGGCTTCGATCCCAGGAAATACGTGGTGAATCCGCCGACGCCGCCCTGGTAGGCGAAGAACACGTTGTGCCGCAGCAGCGATTCCTGGAACGGATCGAGCTTGGCGGGCTCAACAGGCACGTCCGGCGTGATCCCGCCGCCGCCGGTAACCTGGCGGCCGCTGTCGGTCAGCTTGACTTCGGTGGGCGCCGGATTCTTGTGGTTGTAGAGATAGTCGTACAGGGAAGTGTCCTTGTAATCGCGCTGGATCAGGCGGCCGCTGGGCGTGTAATACCGCGCCGTGGTCAGCGCCAGGCCCGTGTTCTCGCTCAGGCCGGAGACGGTCTGCACCAGGCCCTTGCCGAAACTCTGCTCGCCGACGACCAGGCCGCGATCATGATCCTGAATCGCGCCGGTAACGATTTCCGAAGCGGAGGCTGAACCGCCATTGACGATGACAACCAGGGGAACGGTGACGCCGCGATTCCCGCGCACGGCGTAATAGCGGCGTTCCTGCGACGCGCGGCCGTGGTGAGAAACGATCAGCTGGTTCTTGTCCAGGAACATGTCGGAAACGGCCACGGCTTCATTCAGCAGGCCGCCGGGATTTCCGCGCAAGTCCAGAACCAGGCCGTCGAGCTTGGTCGCATCGAGTTGCTTGAGCGCCTCGGAAAGCTCGGGGTCGGTGGTCTCATTGAACCCGGAAAGCTTGATGTAGCCGATATCGGACTTCAGCAGAAATGCGATATCCACCGAGCGCTTGGGAATTTCGTCGCGGGTAACCGTGAAATTCAGGTTGTCTTCATACCCCACGCGCTGCATGGTGATGTGCACGACCGTGCCTTTGGGGCCCTTCAGCATGTCGGCAACTTCCGAGGTGCTGAGGCCCTCGGCGCTCTTGCCATCGACAGCGAAAATTTTATCGCCGGGACGAATGCCGGCGCGGAACGCCGGTGCTCCCGGCATGGGCGCGAGCACGTACGTGAAAGTATCCTTGGGCACGATAGTCATGCCGACGCCGTAGTAGCGGCCGCGCTGGTCCTCGCGCAGGTTGGCGTAGGCGCGGGGGTCAAAGAAACTGGAGTGCGGGTCGAGCACACGCAGCATTCCGGGGATCGCGCCCGAATACAGCGCGTGGTCAGGGTCCACCGGCGTGGCGTAATTTTTCTGAACTACGGAAAGCACGCGCGTGAAGGACTTTACCGAGTCCTCCAGCGTATTGACGTCCGAGGACGTTGCGCGCACCGAGGGGCCGTAGATCCCGCCCAGTACCGCGGAGACGACCAAAACTGTTACGACGAGTAGCGCTCCACGCCTCTCAACCTGCATCTCGTCCTCGCTTTCCCGTGCCTTGCCACATTTCACGATAGTATAGCATAGAGCCTGAATTGACACCCCTTGCGGTGTCCACTATGATTCCACCTGAGCATCAAGCTGAACACTAGGGGCGGTTCCGTCGATTTCTCTAAAGAATCGCGGAAACTATCTGCGTTTGAACCAAAAAGGCATAGAGTACTACCCATGTTAAGCTTCCCGCATCTGGTCGTCCTGTTCGTCATTGCCCTGGTGATATTCGGGCCCCAGAAGCTGCCGGAATTGGCGCGCATGCTGGGCAAGGCGACCGCGGAATTTCGTAAGATGACCAATGATTTCCGGTATGCGCTGGAAGATGAAGTGCGCGAACTGGAACGCCAGACCCGGATACGCGAAGAGGAGGCTGCGGCTGCTGCGCGCGCCGCGCTGCCGGCCTCGGCCCCGGTCCCGGCTCCTGCGCCTCCGGAGGGGGCCGTGGAGCGCGGCGCCCCGGCGATGCAGGAATTGGGACACGTCCTCCCGGAATCGTTGCCGGCGCCGGCTCCGGAAACCGCTCCCGAAACGCCCCAACAAGCCGTGACCGCACCGGACGAGAAACCTTCTGATGACCACACCGCAGTCTGACCCGTCTACAACCACGCCCGAGCAGGAGCCGGGCGGCAAGATGTCGTTTTTCGAGCACCTGGTCGATCTGCGCAAACGCCTGATTAACTCGGCGGCGGCCATCGCCATCGGCGCCTTCATCGGCGTGAGCGTCTCGCAAAAAGTCATCGGCTTCATTTCGCGCCCCATGCAGGAGGCTCTGCGCCGACAGCATCTGGACGACAAGCTGATCTACACCAGCCCAGCCGGGCTGATTAATATCATCATCACGTTCGGCATTTACATCGGCGTTGTTCTGGCCGCGCCGTACGTTTTGTACCAGGTGTGGCTGTTCATCGCGCCCGGCCTGTACAAGCACGAACGCAAGGCCGTGACCACGTTTATTTTTTCCTCTCTGTTTCTATTTCTGGCGGGCATTTCGTTCGGCTACTTTATCATGCTGCCGTACATGCTGGATTTCCTGACCAGTTTTCAAGGCCCGTTCAAACCGCTGATCAGCATCAACGAATATTTCGATTTCATTTTTATCGTGCTGCTCGGTCTGGGCGTGATTTTTGAGTTGCCCGTGCTGATTTTCTTCCTGGCGCTGTTCAACATCGTGACGCCGAAATTTCTGTGGAAGAACCTGCGCTACGCCATCCTGATCATCGCGGTCATCGCCGCGATCGTCACGCCCACGCCCGACGCCACCACCATGCTGGTATTCATGGCGCCAATGATCATTCTTTACTTTGTGGGCATCGGCGTCGCGGCCATGGTCGTGCGGAACAAGGCCAAGCAGGCGGCCATCGCCAATCAGGGGGTGCGCTAAAAGCGTATGCGAAAGTATCGAGCGAGCCTCGGCGTGGTGATTTCGGCGATTTTATTTCTAGCCGCCTGCGGGCATTCCTCACCTTCCACTGACGCGGCCCAGAGCGGCCCGTCTCCGCAAGCCCCCGCCTTTCCTCCCGCTCCGCCCGCGGAAACCACCGGGGGATTTGACGGCGCGCGCGCCTACAAGCACGTCGAGCAGCTCGTGGCCATCGGCCCGCACTCGGCCGGAACCGAGGGAATCCGCCGCGCCCAGGCCTACATCATCGGGCAACTGAAAAGTTTCGGCTGCGCCGTCGAAGAGCAGGATTTTCACGCCGACACGCCCATCGGCGACGTGGCCATGAAGAATATCGTGGCCAAGGCGCCGTCGACGAGCCCGAACATTGTCATCTATGCGTCGCACTACGATTCCAAGCGCCTCGATAATTTTGTCGGCGCAAACGACGGCGGCTCGAGCACGGGCGTGCTGCTCGAGCTAGCGCGCTTGCTCTGTGCCCGGAAAAACGGCGTGGCCCCCTGGCTGGTATTTTTCGACGGTGAGGAAGCGTTCAATTTTAATTGGGTCGATCCCGACCACACCTACGGCAGCGGGGAGATGGCCGCGCGGCTCTCGCTTTCCGGCGAACTGCATCGCGTGAAGGCCCTGATCCTGGTCGATATGGTCGGCCCCACGAATCCGCTCTTCCGTCGCGAATCGAATTCCACGCCGTGGCTGACGGAACTGGTGTGGTCCACGGCGGCGCGCCTTGGCTACGGAAAGATCTTCGACAACAGCATGAATGCCATCGAAGATGACCACATTCCGTTCCTTCAGCGCGACGTGCCGTCCACCGACATCATCGATTTCGAGAGCCCGGTGATGGAGTACTGGCACAACAACAAGGACACACTCGATAAAGTCGATCCCCGCACCCTGGCGATCACCGGCCACGTGCTGATCGCCACGGTTCCGGAGTTGGAGAAGAAATTTAAGTAAGCGAGCCCTGCCGCCGGTATTTGCTAGAAACTCGAAATGCCGTCATTTCGAGGCATGTTTTTCGCCGAGGAATCCCTCTTCGATTGTGGCGCAGGAAAAGAAGGAGGGATTCCTCACTTCGTTCGGAATGACGACGAGTTTCTTGCGGGGCATGAATCCTGCCCTGCCAAAAGCACCAAAAGCGATTCAACTCAAAAGACCGCGCTTGACGGAAACGAGTCCTTGAATCACGGTGCAGTAAAAAATCCAGTTCACCAGAAACATCAGGGAGTAGCCGAGAGTGCTATTGAATCTGTGCAGCAGGGACGCCTGCATCCAGTTCGCGATCACCACGCCCGGCAGGCCGAATACGCCGGCCCAGATCCCGGGAGTCGTGTGCAGGCCGTACGTGCGTGCGATGAACGCCAACGTGGCCGTCCAGGCAACTGCCAGAGCCAGCGCCGAGAGAATAATTTTCATGGAAACACCTTTACCAGCATACCTCAACTGAAA
Organism: Terriglobia bacterium; assembly: GCA_020073485.1. Lineage (GTDB taxonomy): Bacteria > Acidobacteriota > Terriglobia > Acidiferrales > UBA7541 > Palsa-360. Next base: position 89,010 of record JAIQFB010000017.1, read on the forward strand.
TGGAAGGCGCCGAATGTGGGCAGGAACGGCTTTGTTGGTCTCGGCGATCCGCCAATTGTGTTACATTTTTCAGGCGGGCTCCAAGTAGAGCCCGCACCGTTTTCATTCGCGGAAATGCGAGCCAAATGAAAAAAATCAGTGTCCGAGCAGCGAAGGGGAAGTACGACGTGCTTGTGGGTCGAGGCGCGCTCGGGCATTTGCCGCATGTCATTGCAAAAGTCGGCGAGGGCAAAGCTGTGTTCGTGATTTCCTCGCCTCGCGTGTGGCGGCACTGTGGCACGCGCATCGAAAAGATTCTGGGACACTCGCGCCGCAAAACGATCTTGATGGACGACGCCGAAACCGCGAAAAATCTCTCCACCGTGGAACGCGCTTGCCGGGATCTAGTGCGCGCCGGGGCCGACCGCCGCGCGTTGGTGATCGCGGTGGGCGGAGGAGTGGTCGGCGACGTGGCCGGATACGTCGCGGCGAGTTACGCGCGCGGGATTGGCGTGGTGCATATTCCCACCACCGTGGTCGCGCAGGTCGACAGCGCGCTCGGCGGAAAGACGGGAGTGAATCTTCCGGAAGGCAAGAACCTGGTCGGCGCGTTTTACCCGCCGCAAGCCGTGCTGGCCGATCCGGATATTCTCGCAACACTTCCGTCGCGGGAATTCCGCTCCGGGATATATGAAATCATCAAATACGGCGTGATCGGCGACGTCAAACTGTTCCGGTTCCTCGAAGACGGCATGGAAAAACTGCTGCGCCGGGATTCCGCCGCCCTTCAGTTTGTGATCGAGCGCTCGGTCGCGCAGAAAGCGCGCGTCGTTTCCGAGGATGAGCACGAATCCGGTTTGCGCGAAATTCTGAACTACGGCCATACGTTCGCCCATGCGCTCGAAAGCGTGACGCGCTACCGCAAATATCTGCACGGCGAAGCCGTTGGTTGGGGCATGATCGCCGCGGCGAAACTGGCCGTGGCCGAGGGAATATTTTCGGCGCGCGACGCGGAACGCGTGATGCGATTGACGCGCTCGGTCGGCCCGCTTCCCGCGTGGCCGGCTGTGCCCCCGGCGCGCCTGGTCGCGGCCATGCAAGCGGATAAGAAAACGCGCGCCGGCCGTTTGCGCTTCGTGCTGCCCGAACGGATCGGCAAAGTCCGCTGCGGCGTCGAGGTGGCCGCCGATAATCTCCTGCGCGTACTGCGCGAGTGCGCCGCCCCTCAGACAGTAACCCAAGCTTCCGCAGGTCCCCGGAGATGACGCAGGCATCGCAGCGCGGTCTTCCCGGGACACGGCCCGATGGCGTCACCGACGAAAGCGAGGCCGCTGCCCACGTCCGTGAAATGTTCGGCCGCATCGCCCCCCGGTACGACCTGCTGAATCATCTTCTTTCGCTCGACGTCGATAAAATGTGGCGCCGGCGCGTGGCGAAACGATTCCGCGCGATCCTGCGCGATCCGCAAGCACGCGTCCTCGACCTTTGCTGTGGCACTGGAGACCTTGCGTTTGCGTTTCGCAAGCAATCGCCGCAAGGTGCGCAAATCACCGGCTCCGATTTTGTGCCGGAGATGCTTGTTCGCGCGCGCGCCAAAGCCGCCGCATCCGACGCAAAAGTGGAATTCGTCGAAGCCGATGCGCTGGCGCTGCCGTTCTCCGCAGACAGCTTCGATCTGGTTTCCTGCGCGTTCGGGTTTCGCAATCTCGTGAATTACGAGCGCGGGCTGCGGGAAATTCACCGCGTTCTCACGCCCGGAGGATCGGCGGCGATTCTGGAATTCGCGGAGCCGCCGGGTAAGCTGTTCGGCGCGCTGTACCGGTTCTATTTCCGTAACGTGTTGCCGCGGCTGGGTGGATGGATTTCCGGGAACGCGTCGGCGTATTCATACTTACCGCGGTCGGTGAGCAAGTTTCCGTCCCCCGAATTGCTGCAAGAAGAGTTTCAGCGAGCAGGATTTTCCGATGTTCAATTCAAGCGATGGACGGGCGGGATCGTGACACTGCATACAGGGCGAAAGTAGGACAGGCTTCAGCCTGTCTGGTCTTTGCGGTCGTCACGTCAGCAAACCAAAACCCGACAGGCTGAAGCCTGTCCTGCATCATTTCGGTTGCCCTCGCGGCCCCACAAAAAAAGCGTCGTCATTCCGAGCGAAGCGAGGAATCCCTCCTCGATTGTGCCACGAGAAAAGAAGGAGGGATTCCGCGCGGAGTTTACCCCGGTCCCCTCCGGGACCCGGAATGACGATGTGTGGTTGGGAAGCGTGTGGTTGAGCTGCGGGTGAAACGAATTCAGTTCTCTAGGCCCAGCAAACGAATCTTATTCAGCAGCGTCTTGTAAGAAACTCCCAACTGTTCCGCTGCGCGAGTCTTGTTCCATTTGCACGCCTTCAGCGCGGACTCGATTTTGAACCGCTCGACGTGGTCCACGGCGCGCGTGGCGACTTCTTGCAGCGTGCCGCCCCAATCAAATGAGTCGCCCAGCATTCCGTCGGGCATGTGGCCATCCGGAGGCCGCGGGGCGGGAAGTTGCAGGTCGGCGGCGTCGATCGTGTCCGTATCCGAAAGGATGGCGGCCCGTTCAATGGTGTTTTGCAGTTCGCGGACGTTCCCCGGCCAGGCATAGGCGCGCAGCGCCGCGCTGGCCCCGGCCGCGAATTTCAAATTCGGCTTGCGGAATTCCCGGCGAAACCGGTCCAGAAAATGTTCGGCGAGCGTCAGGACGTCGTCTCCGCGTTCGCTGAGCGGAGGAATCGTGATGGGCACGGCCGCGATGCGGAAATACAAGTCCTCGCGAAATGTTTTTGCCGCCACCGCCTCGCGCAGGTCCTTGTTCGTGGCCGCCAGGATGCGCACGTCGATATCCACCAGCTGCGTTCCACCAACGCGCTCGAAGCTGCGCTCTTCGAGCACGCGCAACAGTTTCGCCTGCGTCGGCAAAGGCAACTCGGCGATTTCATCCAGAAAAATCGTGCCGCGATTGGCCAACTCCATTTTTCCCACCTTGCGCGAACCGGCTCCCGTGTAGGCGCCGCGCTCGTGGCCAAACAACTCGTTTTCCACCAAGCCTTCGGGAATTGCCGCGCAATTCAGCGCCACGAAGGGATGCTGGCGCCGGGGAGAAAGATGGTGGATGGCGCGCGCGAAAAGTTCCTTGCCGGTGCCGCTCTGTCCCAGCAACAGCACCGTCGAATCGGTGGCCGCCACGCGCTGCACCTGGTGCGTGGCCTCCTGCATGGTCTTGTGTTCGCCCACAATGCGCGGAAAGCCGTACCGCTCCGTGTACTCCTCGCGCAGCAAAAGATTTTCGCGCTGCAATTCCTGCTGCTCGGTGGCCCGCGCGACCAGCAGATTCAAGTGTTCCAGATCCACCGGTTTCTGGATGAAGTCGTACGCGCCTTCCTTCATGGCGGTCACGGCTTCTTCCACCGAGCCGTACGCGGTGATCAGGATGACGGGAATGGTGGGATCGGCCGCCTTGGTTTCGCGCAGCACATCCAGGCCGGAACATCCGGGCAGCTTCAGATCGGTGAGCACGAGAAGATAGCGCCGCGCTTTTACCTTGGCGACCGCGGACGATCCGTCCGGGGCCTCGTCCACCGTGTGCCCGGCGCGCTCCAGCGCCTTGCGCAGCATGGCGCGCAGTTCATGTTTGTCTTCGACAAGAAGAAGGGGTTCCATCAATTTACTTCTACCATGTTTTCAACGCGCGGAGTGGGTGGCTGCGAAGTCGTGTGCGGAGTTCGCTATCGGGCGAATGTAGAAGGGCCGAGTAAATATCGAGGTGGTGCTGATCCGAAAGAGTTATGGCTGCCGGGCCCATCCAGGATCGCCTCCCGCCTGGCGCAGCGCGTCTTCCTGGTCCGAGATATCCTGTTTGTCCTTAGCGACAGCCGCGGTCTTGTCGTCGATATTTTGCTTAGTGTCGGTTAGATCCTTGCGGTCGAACTGTTCCTTCATCGCGGTGTTCGGGTCGCTGTAATACTGCTGCTGCTTCAAGTTGTATTCGCGCTGCAGGATGTCGAGTTCCTTGGAATCGTCGGCAAGCTTCTTGTTTAAATCCGTGAATTGCTTGCGCCAGTAGGCTTCGTCCTTCACCACCGGCTTTTCGGCTTCCGTTTTTGTCGTGTCGGCCGCTGCGGGTTTGGCCTGATCCGCGGCCGGCGCCGTCTCCTGCCCGACTACGTTGACGATTCCGGTGACGCTCCCCAGATTGTCGTTATCGATGACCATCTTGGGTTTCGGGGCAGTTTTCTTTTCGGCCTGCGCCTTACGGGCGGCCTCGGCCACGCTATCCTGAGACTGGCGGGCGTTCATAACTGTGGGGGAACACACCAGCGCGCTTGCCAATGCAGCAAAAATAAGTGCCTTTGTCTTCATAGTCTTTGGCCGCCTTTCGGAAAAAGTTCGGCGGAACTCTAACCCTGCGACCCCATTTTAGGCGCGTGCGTCGGCCGAATCAATGACCCTGACGGTTTCGCGTACAAAGGGTAACCATACGATGAATTCGGCCCCGCCTTCGGCCTGGTTGCGCGCTTCGATCGTGCCACCATGCTGCACCAGGATTTTTTGCACCACGGCGAGGCCGAGCCCGGTGCCGTTGGATTTTGTCGTGTAAAAGGGAACAAATATTTTGGTCATGGCCTCAGGCGGAATCCCCGGACCATTATCGGAAATGGATATTCGCTGGCCTTGCAGCGTCCCAGACGGGTCGATATCGCCGCGGATAATGACGCGGCCTCCGGCAGGATTTTCGGAAACGGCCTCGGCGGCATTGCGCGCAAGATTCAGGATGGCCTGATACAGAAGAGCGTCATCGCCCGACACTTGGGCAAATTCTCCTACTGCCGTGATCGGAACGCCCGGCACGGTTTCGGCGACCTCCGCCAGCACCCGGTCGATCATGGGCCGCAGCGTGACTTGTTCGTCGGCCAGTTGCAGCGGCCGGGCAAATTTCAGGAACTCGGTCACCACATGCGTGAGGGCGCGGGTCTGCTGCAGGATTTTGTCGCCGTGCTCGCGCAACTCGGTGCCCGACTCGGCCTCGCTGCGGATCATCTGCGCGTATCCGGAAATCGTGGCCAGCGCGTTCTTGAATTCGTGGGCGATGCCGGCGGAAAGCTCGCCGAGCGCGGCCAGATTTTCCTTCATCTGAATCTGCTTTTGCAGCGCGGCAAGTTCGGTGAGATCGCTCAACAGGCAAATCGCGCCGGTAACTTCGCTGGTATCGCCCAGAATTGGCGAGATCGTGACGCCCAGCTGCCGCAATTCGTGCGACGGCGTGATGTATTCCACTTCTTCGCGGCGGAACGTCCGCCCTTGCACCAAACAACCGGCAATCAGCTGCGTCAGCCGCGAGTCGGCCCCCAGCACTTCGTTATACCGCCGGTAAACCAGCGCCTTGACGCCCAGCGCCATTTCGGCGGCCGGATTCGCGCTGGTCACCAGGCCCGTGGAGTTGACCAGGAGCAATCCGGCGGGCATGTTGCGAGTCACCGCCTCGCTGAGCCGTTCGGTTTGCTTGGCGCGTTCACGCTCCGCCTTATGCAGGGCCTCGAGTTCTTTTTCCTGCTCCTTCAGCTTCTGGATCACCGCCTGCATCGAAGCGGTCACGAACGCGGTGGGGTTATCGGTTCGCGGGGTGGATGCGGAGAGGGGACCGGCGTTCTTGGAGCCGCCGCGATACATCCGCCGGGCCGCGAACACCGCCAGAACTCCTCCGGCGAGGATGATCGCGAACAAAACGCCGGACAAGATCCCGAGCATCCCGAGGCCCGGTGCAGCCGACGCCGCTAGAATTCCCATTTCCACGATTTATTTCACCGCCAGAAGCGATTGATACCACTGCAGCGCGGGCGTCCCGAAAAATAACACCAGCAGCGCACCCGCCCCAAGAAATGTACCAAACGGCAACTCGTAATCACGGCCCTTCTTCGTCAGCGAGATCAAAATGATACCGATCACGCTGCCCAGAAGCGACCCGGCCAGGACCGTCATCATCGTGCGCTTCAATCCAAAGAACGCGCCCACCGCCGCCATCATTTTCACGTCGCCAAGGCCCATGCCTTCGCGCCCGCGCAGCCGGAAATATCCTTCGGCCACCAGCCAAAGCAGCCCGCTCCCTGCGAGGGCCCCCAGAAACCCGTCGGCCAGCGACAACGCCTGGTCGGGAGGAGGGAATTCAAACCAGCGGTTGGCCAGCCACAACGCGGTTCCATCGACAGGCTTACTGATCAGGCTGAAGAGAAGGCCTGCGCCGAGCCCGAAAAAATTCACTTCGTCGGGAAGAATTCGGTCGCGCACGTCCGTGATCGTCAGAACTACAAGCAGCGCGGACAAAACCTGCCACTTGAGCGCGTCCACCGTGATGCCGAACGCGAAATAGCAGGCCAGAAACAGCAGTCCGGTAAGCAATTCCACGGCCGGGTACATCGCCGAAATTTTCGTTTTGCAGTTGCGGCATTTCCCCCGCAGGATCAGCCAGCTCAGCACCGGAATATTGTCGTACGGAGCGATTCCTTTGCCGCATTTCGGGCAACTCGACGCGGGCAGAACGATCGATTTGTCCGCCGGGATGCGCAGAATGCAGACGTTCAGAAAACTTCCGATGACCAGGCCGAGCAAAAACACAATAAGAGGGATCACCTCCTGAATGTGCCATAGACCCTACGCCGCGACAATGCTCGCCGTGGCTCGCGTGAAGCAATCAGGTAACAGTCAGTACTGTCCTGTTTTGAGATTTCCGTGGGGAGTCGGAGGTCCGAGCTTCAGCTCGGACAATCACGTTTCGCTTTCTGGGGGCTTTAGCCCCTGAAGCTTCAGGGGTTAAAACCCTTCATCCAACAATGCTTTTCGTCGGGGCTGAAGCCCCGGCCTGCGAAGTCTTGCCGTTATTCAAATTATGACGGCACCCAACAGTTTGGTTGTTTGACACTCATCCCCCCGCCTCTTATATTGAATTTCTACAGAATATGTCCTGGCTGGAACAAAAGATTCGCCATTACGAGCATGCCCGGTGGACCACGGACGATAACCGCCGCGTGTTTCCCTTTGCCTGGGGCCTCGAACACATCGGCGGCCGGGCCGACGAACCCGACCCGCGCGGATTCCTCAACGCCTGGGTCGAGAAGACGCTGGCGCACAGTGACGAATGGTTTGCCACCACGCCTGCAAACGATTACGTGTTGCATCCGCCCGAAAATGGCGGTTCCGGCGGGCGTGTCCTCACGTTTACCAGCCAGATCGTTTCGCCCTGGCCGAAAAATAATTTAGTGCATGCCCGCTTTTTTCGCGCGCGCGCTACCGGTCCGGCGGTCGTGCTCCTGCCGAACTGGAACGCGAAGTGGGAAGGGCAGGTCAACCTCTGCCGCTGGCTGAACAAGCTGGGCATCTCGGTCCTGCGCCTCTCGCTGCCGTATCATGATCGCCGCGTCGCTCCCGGACACGAACGAGCGGATCAACTGGTGGGCTCGAATATCGGCCTCACGCTGCAGGCCACTCGCCAGGCCATCACGGACACGCGCCGTTGCCTGCGCTGGCTGGAGCAGCAGGGATACACCCACCTCGGAATCGTGGGCACGAGCATCGGCTCCGCGGTCGGTTCCATCACCCTGGCGCACGATCCAGCCGTGCGCGCGGGCGGATTTCTGCACGTCTCCACGTACTTTTCAGACGCGGTCCGCACCGGCATGACAACCATGCACGTGTGGGAAGGCCTGCGCACGCACGTCGCCGAAGACGAGTTGCGCCGCTGGTGGTCGCCCATCAGCCCCGTGCCGTACATGGACCGCCTGCGCGATTCCGGCCAGCGCATGCTGATGGTGAGCGGGCGTTACGACCCTACCTTCTGGTTTGAATTTACCGACGAAATGTTTCGCAATCTTAAGAACAAGGGAATTCACCTGGAGACTTTGGTCCTCCCCTGCGGCCATTATTCGCTGGAGCTTGCCCCGTTCGCGTTTCCCGCCGGGCTTCGCCTGGGGCTCTTTTTGTTTGAAGCGCTTGGGTAACCAGTGGCGGCAAACCCACTGGCACAGGTTTCAGCCTTGCATAACAACGCACAGGCTGAAGCCTGTGCCACCAAAACAAGACCTACGTTGAAGAACTAGTCGCTACAGTATTCTCCAAAATAGTGCGGTACTTCTCCGGCAGCGCCTTGGGTTTGCCGTTGCTGCCGCAGACCACGTGGATGGTTTCGCCGCTCGCCAGTAGCTCTCCGGACTCATCGTGCAGAATTTCATACCCGAAGTGAATGGTGCGCCGCTTCACTTCAATCATGCGCGTGCGAATGCGCAGCAGGTCGTCATAGCGGGCCGGGCGCCGGTAACGGCACTTGGATTCGGCGACGACGATCATGCTGTCGTCGTCGATTTCCATGCGCCGGTAATCGATGCCCAGGTTGCGCATGTATTCCACGCGGCCAATTTCAAAATAAATGTAGTAGTTGCCGTAGTAGACCACGCCCATCTTGTCGGTTTCGGCGTAGCGCACGCGAACTAAGGTGTCGAAAGTTTTGCTCATCGGGAAGTGAATTGTAGCAGAACGGCGGCACGCGCCGGACGGGCAGGTATCGCGGCTACTTTGATACCCATCGAGGAGCGCGCTTCTCGAGGAATGACGTCAGGCCTTCCCGGAAATCTTCCGTGGAGCGCATTTGCGCGCTTTCCGCGATGGCCAGCTCCAGTTCGCGGTCCAGTTCCGGAGCGGCGGAATCTCGCAGAAGTTTTTTCGTCTTGAGCAGGCTGAGCGGGCTCGAATAGAGCAACTCCTTCGCGAGCCGGTGCGCCGCGCCCATGAGTTCCGGCGTTGGGGCGATCTCGTTAATGAGGCCTAAATTTAGCGCCTCCGCCGCATCGATGATCCTCCCCGTCAGTAGCAGATCGCGCGCGCGCTTCTCGCCGATCTGCCGCGTTAGAAACACGGACACGATCGCCGGAATAAATCCAATGCGCACTTCCGGGTATCCGAATTTCGCCTCTGGCGCGGCAATCGTGAAATCGCACAGCGTCGCCAGGCCGCATCCGCCGGCAACGGCCGGCCCGTTGACCGCGGCAATCGTCGGCTTCGGAAAACTCCAGAGGCGCCGGTAAAGCCGCGCCGTGCGCCGCGAATCCTCCAGATGTTCGGTAGGGGATTGCGTTGCAACGGCTTTCAGCGCTTCCAGATCCATCCCGGCGCAAAATGCCTTGCCAGCTCCGGTCAGGATCAGGATTCGTGCCGGGTTCGCCTCGGCCTCGGCGAGCGCGGCCAGCAAGTCCGCGATCATCGCGGCGGAGATGGCGTTGCGCTTGTCCGGCCGATTCAGCGTGATCGTCGCGATCTCGCCGGCAAATCCGATTTGGAGCGTGGTGTAAGGCATTTTGGGATTTGATTTATTGGTGGCACGGGCTTCAGCCTGTGCGCCTTTTGTCATGCAAAATTCAAGACTGAACCGCCTGAATAAACTGCAGAAACTTTACCGCCGTCAATCCGAACGAAGTGAGGAATCCCTCCTTCTTTTGGGATTGAAACCCGGAGGGATTCCTCACTTCGTTCGGAATGACGGACTAAATCCCCGATTCCGCATTCCAAAGCACTCAGGCCGCCACCCATTCTCTTAGCGCGAAAATCCAGTCCTACTGGGCTTGCGACTTCGCCTCGTGCGCGTACTTCGCGCGAATTTCCTCGGTCATGGCCACGGCCGCGCCGAGCGATTCCATGCGAATCCCGGCGTCCACTCCCAGCGCGGTCAGCGCCGATACGATCGTCTCCGTCGCGATATTTCCCACCAGCGCGTCCCCCGCAAACGGGCAGCCTCCGAGCCCGGTCAGCGCCCCGTCAAACCTCCGGCAGCCGGCCTGGTACGCAGCCAAAACTTTTTCAGCAGCCTCCGCGGGATGGCTGTGCAGATGAACGCCAATCTCGAGTCCGGCCACGGCCTGCTTCACGGCACTATACACCTCGCCCACCTGTTCGGGCGTGGCGTTGCCCACGGTATCGGCCAGGGAAACGGTCCGCACGCCGATATCTTTCAGCCACACCAGCGTATCCTCGACGATCTCCGGTCCCCAGGGTTCTTCGTAGGGATTGCCGAAGGCCATCGAAATATAGATCACCAACCCGTGGCCCGAGGCTTTCGTGGCCTTCCGCAACGCCTCGACAACGGCGCGGGATTCTCCGCGGCTCATGTTGGCGTTGGCGCGCCGAAAATACGCGGAAATGGAATAGGGATATCCGAGCGTGGTCACGCCCGGCGTCGCGAGCGCACGTTGCATCCCTTGCTCGTTCACCACGATGCCGATAATTTCCGGCGGGGCCATGTCAGCCGGGAGTCCGGCCATAAATCCGCGCATCACGTCTTCGCTGTCAGCCATTTGTTTCACGTGTTTCGGCGAAACAAAGCTGACGGCGTCGATATGCTTGAATCCGGAGGCCGCTAAATTCAAAAGGTATTGGATTTTCAATTCCGTGGGAATGATTTCCGGCAGCCCCTGCCACGCATCACGTGGACACTCAATCAATTTCACGCTTTCACTCAAAGTTGCCCCATTTCATCTAACCTTTCGGTCATCACGCGATAGTGGAAATGCGCTGCATAATAGCAAAAGCCCAGAAACGAAGGCCCTCTTTTCAAAGGTCGTCGCCTCATAAAGCCAATTGTTGCCGGTCATGTTGTTATATCGCTGAAGATTGAGAGCTCGCGGCAAAGCGTGCCCCAGCCAAAAGCAAAGCAAAAAGGATCCTGCGATTATTGATACAAGACTGCGTTTGCTCGTCAAGTTTGGAGCACGCCGGTCCTAAGTTCTTTCACATCGGGATTGAGCGCTGCCGCCTCCAGCGCCCAGACCAACGCTTCCCGCGTTTGCGCGGGATCGATGATGGCATCCACCCACAGGCGGGCCGCGGCGTAGCGCGGATCGGTCTGGTGTTCGTACGTGGCGCGCGTGGATTCGTACAACTCTTTTCGCTCTGCGTCGGAGAGCTTCTTGCCGGAGCGCTCCAGTTGCTTGATCTTGATTTCGACCAGCGTGGAGGCAGCGGCGTCGCCGCTCATCACCGCGAAGCGCGCGGTAGGCCAGGCGAATAGGAACCGCGGGTCGTACGCTTTGCCGCACATGGCGTAATTTCCCGCACCAAAACTTCCGCCGCAAATGACCGCGATTTTCGGCACCACGCTATTCGATACGGCGTTCACCATTTTTGCGCCGGCGCGAATAATCCCGCTCCATTCCGCTTCTTTGCCGACCATGAAGCCGTTGACGTCATGCAGGAAAATCAGCGGCACCAGATTCTGATTGCAGTCCAGGATGAAGCGCGCGGCCTTTTCGGCCGACTCGGTGTAAATCACGCCGCCGAATTCAATGCGGCGCTCTCCGGTCGCCGCGTCGATGGTCGGCACATGTTTCTTGTTGTTGGCGACGATCCCCACGGCCCAGCCGCCGATGCGCGCGTAACCGCACAGCACGGTCTTGCCGTATTCCGCGCGATACTCCTCGAATTTGCCGCCGTCGACGATGCGCGCGATGATTTCATGCATGTCGTATTGTTTGGCCGGATCGGACGAAAATATTCCGTAAATGTCCTCTGGCGGAAACGTCGGGTTTTCGGATTCCTTGTAGTCGAACCGCGCGGCAAGGGGATGTCCCATCTTGTCGACCAGCGCGCGAATGCGTTCGAGGCAGGAGTCGTCATCAGGCTCGCGAAAATCGACCGTGCCGCTGATTTCCGCGTGCATTTTCGCGCCGCCCAGTTCCTCGGCGGAAACTTTCTGCCCGATGGCGGCCTGCACCAGCGCGGGCCCCGCAAGAAACAGGCCGGAACCTTCGGTCATCAGAATTTTGTCGCACATCACCGGCAGATACGCGCCGCCCGCGACGCACATCCCCATGATGGCGGTAATCTGCGGAATGCCCATGGCGCTCATGACGGCGTTGTTGCGAAACACGCGTCCGAAGTCGTCGGTGTCCGGAAACACATCTTCCTGCAGCGGCAAAAACACGCCCGCCGAATCGACCAGGTAAATCGTGGGGATATGATTGTCGATGGAAATATTCTGCGCGCGAATGACTTTTTTCGCCGTAAGAGGGAAGAACGCCCCGGCCTTCACCGTGGCGTCGTTGGCGATGATCATCACCAGCCGTCCGCAGATCCTCGCGAGGCCGGTAATCGTGCCCGCCGCCGGAGCTCCGCCCCATTCCTCATACATTTCGTGGGCCGCGTAAATTCCCAGTTCAAAAAAGGAAGTATGCGGATCGATCAGCTTGGCGATGCGTTCGCGCGCCGTCAGTCGGCCTTTCTTGTGCTGCGATTCAATGGCCTTTGCGCCGCCGCCCTGATGAATCTCGGTTTCCTGGTTCTTGATCTCCGTGACCAGATCGATCATGCGGCGCGTATTCTTCTCAAAGTCCGGCGAGTTGCGTTTGATCCTGGTTTCGAGAACGGAACTCGTCAAGTGCGGCTCCTCGGAAGATTTGCTCGCGGCAACCTGCGGCGCGGCGATGCGACAGTATAAGCTGATTCCGGGCGGTTGTGCAGGCGGTGAAAGACAAATGCATTCGCACGATGTGCTTGAATTCGTACCTCCACGGGATTTCCAGCCGAAACCACGCCGGAAATTATCGTATAGTCTTCAAGGATTGAGGAAGCTTTATGCAGGCTTGCCGCGTCTCATACGAGGTGGGGAATCGCGAAGGAGAATGGGAATGACTTGCGCCTTTTTCAGCCGCTTGTTGCTAATGGGTCTTTCGGCCGCCGTCGCGGCCGTGTCCGTGTCCGGACAAACCACGGAGAAGAAAATGCCGCCGAAGAAGGCTCCCGCGAAGACAGAATCGTCGGCCGCGCCCATGGAGGGCCTGCCCACGCTCAAATTTGAAAAATACACGCTGCCCAATGGCCTGGTCGTAATCCTTTCCGAGGACCATCGCCTGCCGCTGGTTTCGACAAACATCTGGTATCACGTGGGCCCGGCCAATGAGCTTCCGGGCCGCACGGGATTTGCGCACCTGTTCGAGCACATGATGTTCGAGGGCTCGAAGCACGTTCCCGGCAATGATCATATCAAGTATCTCGAAGCGGCGGGAGCCTCCGACATCAACGGCACCACCGATTTTGACCGCACCAATTATTTCGAGACGCTTCCCGCAAACCAACTTGAACTCGCCCTGTGGCTCGAATCCGACCGCATGGGCTATCTCCCCGACAAGCTCGATCAGGCCAGCCTGACCAACCAGCAGGACGTGGTGCGCAACGAGCGTCGCCAGAGCATCGAGAACAGCCCATATGGCATCGTCGAGGAAGCCGTATTCCACGAACTGTATCCCAAGGGCCACCCGTATTACGCGGACGTGATGGGTTCGCACGCCGACATCCAGGCGGCGAAACTCGAGGACGTGCGCAATTTCTTCAAGCTCTACTACGCGCCGAACAATGCCAGCCTCGCGATTGTCGGCGATTTCGATCCGGCGGAAGCGAAAAAGCTCGTAGAAAAATATTTTGGCCCGCTCAAGCGCGGCGCTCCCGTTCCGAAAATTGCTGCCGTGACCCCGCCCATCACCGCCGAGCGCCGCAAGGTGATCCACGATCAGGTGGAATTGCCGCGCGTGTACATGGCCTGGCTGACCTCGCCGATTTTCAAGCCCGGTGACGCTGACGCTGACCTTGCTTCGGACATTTTGGGCGGCGGGAAATCCAGCCGGCTGTACAAGAAGCTCGTCTACGAAAAGCAGATCGCGCTGGACGTCAGCGCTTCGCAGAATTCCCTGATCCTCGGCTCGATGTTTGAGATTGTGGTGACCGCCCGCCCCGGCCATTCCGCCGACGAAATGGAAAAGGCGATCGACGAGGAACTGGCCGCATTCCGCAAAGACGGCCCCACCGCAGCGGAGCTCGAGCGAGCGCGTAACGGCGTCGAGACGCGCATGATCCAGGGCCTGGAACGTCTCGGCGGCTTTGGCGGCGTCGCCGACCGCTTGAATGAATACAACCACTACCTCGGAAATCCGGGCTACTTCGCCGAAGACGTCGCGCGCTACCAGAAGTCCACGCTCGCCTCGATTCGCGGCTTCGCGCAGCAGCAATTGAAACCGGCCGCGCGCGTGGTCATCTACGGAATTCCCGGCAAGCCTGATCTTGGCCCCGACGTTCCCACTCCGAAAACCCTTGCAAAGGGCAAGAGCACCGGCGGGGAAACGGTGAACGTGGACGCCCCCTGGCGCGCGTCCGCGCCGGAAGCTGCCGCCACCCGCACCGTGAATCTGCCGGTCCCGGAAATTTTCAAACTCTCGAATGGCTTGACCGTAATGTACAACTACCGCCCCAACCTGCCCGTGGTCGCGGCGAACCTGGTATTCGCGACGGGAAGCTCGGCCAATCCGGTAAATAAGCCGGGCCTCGCCAGCTTCACCGCGAACATGCTGCAGCAGGGAACCGCAACGCGCAACGCCACGCAGATTGCCGACGAAGCCGCGCTGCTGGGCACCGCGCTTTCTTCCGGCTCCAGCATGGATGGCTCCACCGTAGGTATCAGCTCGCTGACGAAAAACTTTTCCGGCGCGCTCGACCTGATGGCCGACGTCGTCCTGAATCCCACGTTTCCCCCCGACGAAATCGAGCGTCGCCGGGCATCGCGCCTGGCCGCGTTCGCCGACGACCGCAGCGATCCGAACGTGCTCGTGGTCCGCACGGGCGTAGCGGCGCTGTTCGGCCCCGGTTCGCCATTCGGCTACGACAATTCGGGCAACGAAGCATCCATCAAGGCCATGACGCGCGAAGATCTGGTGAATTTCTGGAAGACGAATTACGTTCCAAACAACGCGGCGCTGGTCGTGGCCGGAGATATTCCCGTCGATCAACTCAAAACATTGGCCGAGAGCAAATTTGCCGCGTGGAAGCCGGGCCAGATCTCCCCCGCCTCCAATGGCGATATCCAGCCAACCAAAGCAAAGATCGTGATCGTCGACCGGCCCGGCGCGCAACAGACCATGGTTCGCCTCGAACAGATGGGCGTCGCGCGCAACACTCCCGATTACCCGGCGATGGAAGTGATGAACTCTGAGCTGGGCGGCCTGTTTTCCAGCCGCATCAATCTGAATCTGCGCGAGGAGCACGGGTACACGTACGGCGCGAGTTCCTTCTTCGTCTACCGCCGTTCGCTCGGATATTTTCTGACCGGCGGTGGCATCAGGACCGATGCCACGGGGCCCGCGGTGTCGGAAATTTTGAAGGAACTTCACCGCATGATCGACACTCCGATGACCGACTCTGAACTGAGCCTGGCCAAGGATTCGCAGTCCCGTTCCTTGCCCGGCATGTTTGAATCGAGCAGCGGCGCGGCCGGCGCTCTCTCGGAAATTTTCATGTACAACCTGGCGTCCGATTATTTCGCGAAATTGCCGGAGCGGCTGAACGCCGTGACCTCCGAGGACGCCCAGGCGGCGGCCAAAAGATATCTCCACCCCGACCAGATGATTCTGATCTGCGTGGGCGACCGCGGCAAGATCGAGCCGCAACTGCTGAAACTCGACTTGGGCGCGGTGGAAATTCGCGACGCCGACGGAAACGTGGTTCCGTAGACGGCCTGCCCCTTTGGAGGACGCGGGTTAGCGGGCCTTCGCTGCGGCGCTCTGACGCACGAACTCGACAATATCCTGCGTGGATGTTCCGGGAAGAAAAATTTCCGCTATACCGGCCTTTTTCAGGGCGGGAATATCCGCCGCTGGGATTGTGCCGCCGAGAAGCACGGTTACGCCGTCCATCCCTTTTTCCCGAAGCAAGTTCATGAGCTGCGGTGCGAGCGTATTGTGTGCGCCGGAAAGAATCGACAGTCCGATGACGTCGACATCCTCCTGCAGCGCCGCCGAAGCAATCATCTCCGGAGTCTGCCGCAGCCCCGTATAGATCACTTCCATCCCCGCATCGCGCAGCGCCCGAGCAATAATCTTCGCTCCCCGGTCGTGCCCGTCCAGGCCCGGCTTCGCAATCAGCACTCGAATCCTCTTCTCTTGCATTTCTCTGTGCCCTCTGTTTTGGACCGTTGCCTTTTCCAGAAGAATAGACCGCGGCGCGTATTCCATCAAGAAACCATGTTTGAAGATTACGTTACAGCCGCCTCCTCATGCGTGCCGAAAACGTCCTGCAACGCGGCGCAAATTTCTCCCAGCGTGGCGTAAGCCTTTACCGCATCGTAGATCAGCGGCATCAGGTTCTCGGTCCCCTCCGCGGCTTTGCGCAAATTCGACAGGCTGCGCCGGACCGCATCCGAAGAGCGGTCAGCGCGCAATTTGCGCAGCCGTTCGGACTGGTTCCGCCGCACCGATTCGTCGATTTGCAGCGTCTCAAGGGGTTTCTCTTCGCCGGTAAATTCGTTCACCCCGACAATAATTTTTTCCTTGCGGTCGACGGCCACATGGTAGCGGTAGGACGCGTCGGCGATTTCCCTCTGCGGGTAGCCGCGCTCGATGGCGGAGATCATGCCGCCCATGGCGTCGATTTTCCGGATGTAATCCCAGGCGCCCTGCTCGACTTCATTGGTGAGTGTTTCCAGGAAATAGGAGCCGCCGAGCGGATCGGCGACGCTGGTGACGCCGCTCTCATGAGCCAGGATTTGCTGTGTGCGCAAGGCGAGGGTCGCGGCGAATTCGGTGGGCAGCGCCCAAGCCTCGTCGAGCGAATTGGTGT
>JAIQFB010000040.1 GCA_020073485.1 Terriglobia bacterium
GAATCGCATGCAGGTGATTGACTGGTTGAATCTCTCTGGATCGGTGCAATAATATTTCGATTTGGTTACTTCAAGATTGGCTAGGTCTGGGTCTTTGTCCATGAGGAGTAAGGGCGTAATTCAGGCAAGAGCCCGAAGAGATTTTGTGATAGCTGTAAAGCACCGTATTGACTTGCCCGTCGGATTAAACACTGCAAGGTATAGCGAGTTAGACATCCGCAAAACGTACTGGCATGGGCCGCTCACGCAAAAACAGCTCCGGAGTTAGGGCACCCGGCTCACGAAATTGATCCAAAGGGGCCCTGTCCTGACTCTCGACCGTCCCAACACCAAGCAGCGAGATTCCCACGGGCTGAGGATCTGATGGGCGGGGTATTCACACTGATAATTGAGATGCGCTCCTGAGATGCTCCGCTCGTCCTTCCCACGCCCACGGATCGCCACACGTTCCACAATCCGACCAGCGCCTTCCGTGACGGCATTCGCTACATTTCATGCATACAAGCACGTAGTCGTGGTCACCAACGAAGTCCACGCAATCTTCGTGACGCACAGTGAAGTCACGGTTCAGAATGCACTCCATCTGGTGGCAAGCGGTGAGGCAAGTTTGGATTCTTGCCTTTGCATTGAGCAGATCGAGCAGAGAGTAAGTATTGAGGCCGTCGAACTTCTTGATCGCAAGAAGACCAGTAATCAACCGCACCCTCTCCTCATACTCGACAATCGCATCCGAGTTCTGAAGATTCACGGTCTGGTATTCCTCCAGAAAACGCATCGACATTGCTGCCGCTTCTCTGAGTTGGTCTAGTGTTGCTTTCTTGTTCTTCGCCATTGCTTTCTTCTCCCTTACTTGCTACCTCCACATTTCTGTAAATGCTCATCTACCTATTACTGCAAAAAATGAAGAAAAGTGATTTTGATCCGACGCGCTCACCGATCACCGGAGCGCTAGGCTTAGGGATTGGCTCCTTTCTAGCACCCCTGTTTTCTATTCGCCCGAGGTCGTGAGATGGCTGTAGGAGGAAGAGAGATTCCCATAGAGGAAGAATCTCGGGCGAGATGAGTATTCGGGTGCAGGGATGAGGAAAATTCCTTAGAGCGGCGTTCTAGGAGTTTGGGAAAATCTGAGTGCCAGGCATAGGCTCCTCCCGCTAATACCGGTCCAGGGGTGCCCACACGCGGTACATGGAATCGATCCAAAAGGGGACCCTATGCGTGGACGACAAAAATCCCAAAACAACAGAAGCAGCGACATTCCCACGGCTTAGGCCCCGCGCTCCCAGATAAGCGGGGCTATATGCCAACGCATGGAGCAGAGCGGCGTAGCTATTTCCGGGAGGGTTACGTGCAGCGGTTACGCGAGAACGGGCTAACCCGTTCCACTCCAACGCGGGCGGAAAATGTTGCATTTTCCGCCGTGGTTCCCTCCCCCTATTCGCGGCTATCCACCTATCCAAAGACAGATTTGGAGAACAGTGCTGGCTATGATTTGTAAGGATTAAGCGCCAGCGAGCGAATGTCGTTCCTCTCGCAGCAAGAGAAGGACGGTAGCGGCGTTGTGAGCGAATGATCGTCCACAGGAATATTGGGTCGCTACTAATTGGGGCGGTCGCCGTAGATAACTCCCGGGCAGCCCTAGACCGGGAACTGATTGAATCCCTGCAAGACCAACAGGTTAGGTTTCCAGTCTGCAATCTCCAGTCGTTGCTACTTTTCGATCAATTAGTGGCCGTGGAAGGAGGGCGATGAGGCCACTGCCGCTCGGTCCAACTCGAGTCGCCATCAGGTCTTGGGGGCACGATGATGGACGATAGAAATATCTCGGCTCAACTCCTCTCCTCTCCACCGAGGAACGGGGATAGGGGAGAACAAGCTACGTAGCGGAAGGCAACACTTTATCTGGTGCGACTCTCTCTGTAGCACTTCAGTACCCACCAAAATTAGCACCTCGGTTCCGCGTGTTTTCGCCTAGCGAGGACTACCCCTACCAGTCTGTGGGTTGAAACAGCCAAATTTATCTCCATCGTCACCAGGCTGTTCCGTGTTTGGCGAAGTCAGGTAGTTCTTACCTAGCTGGAAATAGTCGGAGAGAATGGGATTAAAAATGTTGTTTACTTACTGTGCAATAATCCGTGTGGTTAGTTTCATGGTTGTTTACTAGCCAGCCAAAACTAGACCGACGAGAGGAAACCATGACATTACTCGATACGATGAAAGCCGAACGGACCAAGCTGGTGAAAGCCCTGGAAACTCATAAGGCGGACCCGGCTATTACGGCGCGCATCACCGAACCAAAGACACAGCTCGCCAAGCTAACCGCAAGCCTTTCTGGGGCCGACATCAAGACGCAGATTGCCGCCGTTGACCGGGCAATCAAGGCAATCGAGAACCCAGGCAAGGTAACCAAGCCTATGAGTGAGAAGGGACGGCTGGCAATCAAGGCCGGGTTGCAACGCTACCACGAGAACCGCAAGAAAGCAGCGCAGGCTCCTGCGGCTCCGCCGACTGCGCCTGTTGCTGCCAGCGGTGAGCGCAGCGTTGCCAAGAAGAAGGCCTAGTGGCCCGGTCCAATCCCATCAACGCAGGGTGGGATTGAGCAGGTCCATGGGGAGGGACTGGAGCAAGGTTGTGTGGGATTGAGTTGCAAGGGAAGCTCAGATCGCCACATCGACACAAAATGAATATCCGGTTTTTTCAACGGCCTGTTAGACTTCTGCCGGGTGATCGCGATGATTCCTGCGCTTCTTGTTGGACATGTTTTAGGCCTGGTGTTTTGGGTGAGCGGCTTGCTGGTGACATCCATGGCGCTTACGCGCCACACCCAGGAGGGCTCGGCGGAAGCCCGGCAGGCCTTGGCTCGCCTTGAGCGCATCTTCTTGCGAGGACTGGCCGATCCCGGAGCACTATTGACCGTCCTGGCCGGTGCTGCCCTAATCATGACGAATTCTCACTATTATCTTCACGCGCCATGGCTGCATATCAAACTTACATTCGTGTTGCTCCTAATCGGCCTGCACGGAATGGTGGCCATGAGAACCAAAGCATTCGCCACAGGACGAGTCGCGATGCAACGGAGCGAAGCACGAATGCTGGTCATAGCCACCCTGTCCCTGTTTCTGTCCATCCTCATCGCAACCCTGGTGGGTCAGGTTTATCTGACCTGAATAAATTACTTCGGTGCCAGCACGCCCGAGCTGCTCTTTCGACGGAAAGGCTAATTTGGCGCTTCAGGGTCGCGTGGTTATTTCGGCAACTGCGCCAGCTTGAGCCGTGCTGCTTAAGCGCATTCCCCGGCAACGATGAAATAACGCGCTACCGCCTCTTTCCCGATCTCGAAGGGATGCGGCTCGCCGGGCTTGCGCGAGGCTCGCTCTTGCAGGGATATACGAGTATGATAATAAAGTAATGATTAGGGGGGACCAAATGAGTTCGGAATATAGTGGCACGGTTCCAAAAATAGGCAACCACGTCGGAATCCTCGAACAATCAAGTCAGTTTGAGGTGGTGGATGTCAACATGCTGATGCAGACGGCCAACTTGAAAGCAACGGACGGACAAGGCCACATCATCCGGAATGTTCCTTGGACTTCACTGAAGTTTTAGCGTACCGCCTCCCGGGAAACGAGTTGCCGCGGGCGCGTCTCTGGCGACGGCCAGTGTCTCGTTCGCTCTACCGATGGGCCATCTTCTGAGCCATGAACAGCAATGTTTTCAGGTCAGCTTCTTCCATCTGGCTAAAAAGGCGGCAGAACTTCGCCAGCATTCGAGCATCTTTGCCTTTGTTACCCCATGCCATGTCGGCAGCAGTTTTGCGGTTCGGGAGATTCGGTAGCTTGGGTGGCTCTTCTCCCTCATAGAAAAGTTGGTACATTGGGACTTCAAGGGCGTGAGCAAACTTCTCAAGCGTCTCGACGGCAGGTACGGTGTGGCCGTTCTCGACGCGGGAAACGTAGCACCGGAGCAGTCCGGTGCGCTTTTCAATTTCACCTTGAGAGAAATTCTTTTGTTCACGTAAGGCACGCAAACGGTCGCCAATAATCATGTTTGTTAAAGCCTCCGACTTGAATTTCTTGGATGGTTAAATTATCAACACATTAGGGAAACTGGTGGAATCGCAACAATACTCCAGTCTCTTGCGGCGTCAAAAGGAATTATTGCCGCCAGCGCAGTCAGATGACTTGAATGCCCCTTAGGTAAGGGTTATAAGGACGATGCCACATATTGCTCGTCGAAAGGAAAATCCCCATGCCCAGAAAACGAAGCTCGATGCAGAAAAAGGCGATTCGGATGCGAAAAATAAAGTCTGCTAGCAGGAAAACAACGAAAAAGAAGCGGAGAGCCGTAGCTAGAAAGGCAGTAGTCGCGAAAAAGCTACGGACTACCCCCGCAGGAGTACAGGCAACCCCCACAGAAGTACCGCCTGTTGCGATGGGCAAATAATACTGAGTATTCGTCGGGCGGGCTAGAGCCGTTCTTCAGCTAATTGCCGGAAGCCAGCGGCAAATCCAGATGTACGTAAACGAAAGAACGAACGCGCGCAATTCTGCATTTGTACAATCCCTGTCGCGGCAGGACCTCGATGAGAACGTAAATGCGCTTACGATCCCTTTTCGATCTCCGCGGCGGGTTCAGATTCAACTTGATCGCCTAGGGCCAATCCGGATTTCTTTTGCGCGTCCTGTCGAAATGTGTTTGGGCCATTCGCAGGAGTGATACCCAGTAATTGTTCAAGACTAGTCTTGGGTGCGTCCGCAAGTTCCTCGATCGTGCAGAGCTCCCTATAGTGTCTCAAAAAATCGGCCCATTCCCTCGTAGAGCGCAAATTGGCAACGTGAGCCGCCAATTCCCTTTTCAGCCCTTCAATCGTTTCGCGGTAAGTGTTCATACGATTTCCCATTTGACTGGTCATGCGCGGTTCGCCTCGGGAACCTATTTGCAGTTTACGCCTGAGGAGCCGTTCACGGCTACCGTTCTAATTCTGTCGCGGCATCTACGCATGTCAGCGGTCACATTGATGTATGATGCCGGTCACTGCTTTTGCCCTGGAGTCGCCGTAAATTTCATGTGGATGATGGATGGATACACGGACGGGGACCGTGAGAAATGAAGCGGTCCTGAAGGACTCAAGTCTTCAACGCATCCGCAGGTAGCCATTCATCTCCGGGAGCAGCGGTCAGAAGCGCGAAGCCGTTAGGGTAGTACCTCGACTTTCGACGCACCGACCATTATGGTCGGACTGGCTCGGCAGAAGCCGCTGCTCCTTTTTTTGTCTCCTAGTCGCTGCTCCCAGTGGGAGGCAGACTTAAGCCACCGCTCCATTTGCTCATGGTCTACCAAGTCCGCCTGCTGTAACACCACTCGACCACCAGACAAAGTTGGGTATACCACGAACATCGAAGCGCCCAGCCAGTTGAGGATATTTTTCCGTGTCGACTTTCATCACAACCGCCCTGCCCGCCATATCCTTAGCCGTGCGCAAGACTTCAGGGGCAGCAGCGCGACATGGCCCGCACCACTCCGCCCAGAAATCGACGAGTACCGGAACGCGAACATTTTGAACGATCTCATCGAATAACGTGTCGTCGACCGCGAGAGGTTCAGCAATGGGCGGCATGGGCGATTTGCATTTTCCGTGATGACCAGTGCTGGCAAGGTGTTTGACTGGAATACGGTTCTTCTGTCCGCAGTGGTTGCAGGCGCGAATGAAAGGCATATAGGACCTCCGGCAATCTTATCAACGCTGAACTTTCGATGGGAAGGTATGACCCAATGAGGATCGCGAGATTCTGGCGGCCAAGTCCTGATAGACGGGGTGGTCTCAATGAGTCGATGCAACACCTGCTCGAAGTCTCTTTATAAGAGTCTACGAAGCTGATTCCGTTCGCGAGCGTTGATTCAAACGGAACACTGCCCTGTTTAGGTTCTGATTGAGCGCTGCCGTACAGATCGAATCTTCAGGGGAAGTTTAGTGAGATCAACCGATTAAATAGTGTTGCATCGACCGGTTGAGCTGGCAGGCCTTATCAGGACTTGGCGTGCAGGAATAGTTAGCGCCGCCCTCCGCGCCGTAAATGTACCTTGGAAGGGTTCCTCTGCAAAAGAGAGGGGCAGCTATCCTGACAGCGCAGCTTGCAGATGATCCAGTTGTGGTTTCATGACAACAATAGCGAGCGCGTTTGGATCAACTCGAAGGGTCACGCACTGCTCCGCAAGTTAATCGACGTGGAAAAAGCCCGATGTTTCGAGGTTAAGACACAGTGGATCGCGAGGCTTATTCTGCCTCTCCTCGGACTTATCATCGGTGTTGTCAAGCTTATCATCGGCGTCGTCGGGGCCATCGGCAAGACTTTTCCTGATACCGTCCGGGCAACCATCACGGAAGCGTGGATGTCCAGAACCAAGGATTCGGATGGCCTCTTGACCGAAGATGTGCTGTCCCGAGAAGGTTTGTGCCACCAGAGTGACCGTCGATTGTCCGGCCTCAATCATGAACTGTGCGGTCGATACATGACAGAGGAGGTCCGGGAGACCATCACCGTTTACGTCCTCAATGCTGCACGCATATTTGTTGCTTTTGCCAACGAGTTTTACCTTCCCGCCAGCAAGTAAGATAGTACCCGGGTCAACGGTCGTGGCGTCGAATGTGGAAGTGCTCAGGATCGCTACGTGGATCACACCAGACGATGGCAGTTGTATCGGAACTGGCGCTGAGGCCGGCGGCTTAATCTGAATCGAGACGTGCAACGCCAAGGCTGGATTGCAGCTCAACGTGTAAGGATTAACCACGAAAATCACACTAGGGGTATTGGGGTCAACGGTCTGTGCGATGTAAAAGTTAGAGTTCACTATCGTGATCGCACCAATTCCCTGTGTTGGCGCTGCCTGGGGTCCAGCGCATGCCCGAACTAGCGTTCCTGCCTTGCTCAGCTCAAAGATGTTTGAACCAAATTCGTCGGTGCTCCAGAGGTCGTTGGTGGCAGGATTAAAGACCCACCCTGCCGTGCGTTTATCAGCATTAAGTGTCTGTAACACATTGCCGCTCAGATCAGTCACCAAAAATAGGGGACTATCAAAATCCTGGATGTATAGATTGGCCCCGTCAAAGGCTATGGAGTTACCGCGGAACGGGAGGTTGAATCGCCCAAACAGGACCGTGCCCGTCTGGGTATCGGTTTCGTAGGCGGCAGCATTGAGGTCTGAAATGAATAACTTCCCTCCTCCCACGAAGACCATGTCGCTTGGTTCGCAGAGGAACGTGCATCCGGAAAAACTGCGAATCACGGTGCCGAACTTCGGATCAAGTGCGAAGATCGTCCGAAATCCCTCGTTGTCAGACGCGTAAAGATACGTTCCGTCGTAAGCCAGACCTGTAATCTGATTCCCGGGCGCTTGGAAACTGGTTGTCTGTCCTCTCGCGATGTTGCAAAAGAGCATGAAGACAAGAAGCGTCAATGCGTTTGCCGAGACACATTTTCCGAAGTTTAATGGCAGCACCCGTGACATATTCACCTCGCAGTCCAGATTGCCGGCCAAAAGTAAGTTGTCGAGCATCCAGTGCTATCCTTCATAGTTGATTGAATACTAGTAACTTTCTTCGAATAATGTGATTTTAATCACACATCTGTGTGATTAACACAAAATGACGTGAATCTGCCTCATGGCACTAACCGCATTTCAGCCAAACACTTGCTCCGACCTGCACTATTGGTTGCTCACCCAAACAGGATAGGGCCTGATAAACGTTATCGGAATGTGGCCCGCCACGAATGTTTTCTCTTCGTCAGCCTTCCGACACCCACTTGTGATAGGTGCCTTCATTGCTATTTCATCAGGGATCAGAAGAAGGGCACCAGTTCAAAGTGTTCTGCACATAACCAGGCGCTACCATGAGCGCGGTGAACCTTTTCCACTGCTGGCTTGCCACATACATGGGAAGGGTCGATATCGGGATCATCGCCCGATACTTCGAACTCACAGGTTCTCTTGAGGAGTGTCTTCATGGTTTGCGTGCCTCTATAATTCTTACTGCCGTTTTAGCCAACGTATTACGACCCTTGCGGCTTACGCCGTGGGTCCAAAAACTCAGCCTCGAGACGGGCCTTGTATCCGGGGAAATCCGGGATGGTAGTAGTTGGGGTGTAACCCCCTCCTGACCTGATGGAGTTTTTGTACCAGGCGAGTGAGAAAGTTTACATCACAGCCACCAATCCATACTTGCGAGCGGCTTCTTTCCTCTCTTGCTCCCTATCTAGCAAAAGTTTGGCTTTCTTGATTCCGTCGTATCGCCCCACGCGATGCCATTTCTGACGCCCATCATAAAAAGATTTCAGCCAGTATTCGTAATTCCCAGGAACCTCTGGTGCTGATCTGAAGGTCCGCTTTCCGTCAACTTTGAGCCTGATGTAAATGCCAATCATCGCCGTCTCCCTTTGGCTAATACCGTTTTTCCTGGGAGTTGCAGCGTTCAGTCCGTAACCCGCGCGTAACCCGGTTCGGCCACGCCACGTATCACATTCGTTTTAGATGGTTTAGAAAATTATGGCGGAGAGGGTGGGATTCGAACCCACGGTCGGGTTTCCCCGACACTCGCTTTCGAGGCGAGCTCCTTCAACCGCTCGGACACCTCTCCACGCGTGTAAATTCATTCTAACGGACCCGTGACCCCGGGGCAACGCCCGTTCCCACGAATCGCTAGGAGTGCAGCCGAAACGGCAGAAATGCGGGGACGCGCTTGCGGTACTCGGCGTAGGCGGGGCCAAACCGCCCAGCCAGTTCCCTTTCCTCCATGCGGATCGCCAGTAGCGCGAAGATCCACCAGACCGCCACGATGACCCACAACAGGCGCGTGCCGCAAAGCAGCGCTGCGCCCACCACTGCGGCGAACATCCCCGAGTAGCGCGGATGACGGACGTGCGCGTACAAACCTGCGGTGTGCATTTCGCCGGCTCCGGTGAGTTCGGCGTGGCCGACCAAGCGGCGGCTGCCTAGTTCGCGTTCGACGCGCAGGAAAAGGTAAATTTCCACGCCGATTAACGCAAAGCCCACGACGATAGCGATGACTGGCGGCCGCTCAGCGGCTAACAGCCAATGACGGAAGACCCACAGCGCTGTGCCGCCCGAGATCCACGCCGTGAGCCCCGCGAACCAGAATGCGGCGCGGACGCGAGTCTTCCAGAAGGCATTGAAAGGATGAAGTATCAGCCAGTAGATTGGGATGGGGAGCTCGAAGAAGAGAAAAAATCCCACCACGATGTGCAGAAACCGCATTCAATTTGGCCTCGGGGCTTTTTTCAAGGCGAATGCGTGCACGGGAGAGTATCCGATCAGGCCCAGGATCAATGATAATCCGCCCAGAACGAGCCAGGTCCACTGCGTCCAGCCCGGATCGGCGCCCCAGAGACCCCAGCCGGCCATCGCCGCGCCCGCCAAGATGTAACTGAGCCGCGCAATTCCCGCGACATTTGGTTCCGCTGGCATTCCTGACCTCGCTTCACGACTCCTGGCGCAATTCCGGCGGGCTTCCCTTCCGGTTGCGGCCCAAACACGCGGGATCCACGCCACGCATCTTATCAGATGTTTGTGCTCGACTCGGCGCGCGGTTTTGCAGGACGGGCAAGAGAGCCTGTCCTGCCTGCCGCCAGACCGAAGTCGTTATTGACGCGAACGGAATTTCCGGGGAGGATGCTGCGGCAGTCTTTCGAGCCTTAGGAGGCTTCCGTGAGTACTCTTGTAAAGACTTCCTGGAAGACAATCGAAGTGGAAAAAATGAACGACCTGCTCACGCGCCAGATGATTTCCGGCGAAAACGCGACCATTTCGCAATTGGTGGTGAAGCGGGGCGGCAAGGTGCCGCGCCACTCCCATGTGAACGAACAGTATTCCTGGATCCTTTCGGGACTTCTGAAATTCATCTTCGACGACCGCGAAATCCTGGTGGGCGCGGGGGAAATCCTGGTGATTCCGCCGAACGTGCCGCACGGCGCCGAGGCCATGGAGGACACCGTGGATGTCGATATCTTCACGCCGCGGCGCGAGGATTGGATCCGCAAAGAGGACGCCTACCTGCGCAAGTGAGCCGTTGATGAGGCACACGGGGCCCCGCGGAAACGCTTGGACCCCGAGCGCGTCTAATGGAAATGGCGCGAGGACGCTCCCTTATCCGGCAAGGCTGCTGCAGGTATAATGAACGGGTAGATTCGCGCGCCGTGAATCACTGTGTGAGGCCGGAATGAAGCGCCCCTGGCAGAAAATTCAAACTCCCGCAATCCTCGCGGGAATGCTCCTGGCACTGGCCACCATGTTTGCGGCCGCCGCCCTCGCGGACCGGCCGTACGCGCCCAGTCGCGAGTACCATTTGCAGAATGTGCGCGTGGCGCTGCATTTTGACATCGATCAGCACAAAGTCTTCGGCGAAGTAACGCACACGCTCTCCGCGCTGCGCGACGGCCTCACGCACCTCGATTTCGATTGCGCTGACCTCACCATATTGAGCGCGCGCGTCGACGGCAAGGACGCCACATTTGACCTGCGTGACAACGGTCTCAGCGTCAACCTGGCGCAGCCCGCAAAATCCGGCCAAGTTTTTGAAGTGAACCTGCGCTACGAAGGCAAGCCAACCACCGGCCTCTATTTCATCCTGCCGGACAAGGACAATCCCACCCGCGCCCGGGAAATCTGGACGCAAGGCGAGGCCGAGGACACGCACCACTACATTCCTATTTACGATTATCCGAACGACCGCACAACTTCGGAAATGATTCTGACTGTCCCCGGCGACTGGCTCACCGTTTCCAACGGGAAACTGGTCGGCGTCCAGGACGCTGCGAACGGTCAGAAGACGTGGACCTGGCGGCAGTCCCTGCCCGTTTCCACGTACCTGATTTCTTTTGTCGCCGGGGAATACGCGGAAAAGAAGGACACCTGGCGCAATATTCCAGTGACCTACAACGTGCCTCGCGGGATGGAAGATACGATCGATCCCACGTTCCCCCGCACCAAGGAAATGCTCGATTTCTTTTCCCAGAGATTCGGAGTGGCCTATCCCTGGGAGCAATACGCGCAAACCGCCGTGCATGACTTCGTCGCCTCCGGCATGGAAAATGTGAGCGCGACGACGCTTTCGGCGCGCGACATGATTCATGCGGACCTTGCGGGAGAAAAACCGGAAGCCGCCGACAGCCTGCTCTCGCATGAATTGACGCACCAGTGGTTCGGCGATCTGGTCACGTGCAAGGACTGGACCAACACGTGGCTCAACGAAGGCTTCGCCACGTTCGGCGCAAATCTATGGGAGGAGCACGAGTACGGCGCCGATGCAGCCGCCTACCGTTACTGGCGCGAACAGAACGGCTGGATGCCTTCGCGCGATCTGTACCCGGTGCCGATCGTCACGCGCGACATCGACGACTCGGTCGAATACGTCGGCAACGTGTACGACAAATCCGGCTGGGTGCTGCACATGCTGCGCGAGCAGCTGGGCGACGAGGCGTTTTTCCGCGCGCTGCGGCACTATCTGGAGACCTACCGCCTGCAGAACGTGGTCACCGCCGATCTGGTCAAGGCCATCGAGGAATCCACGGGCACGAATGTCGATCACTTTTTTGACCAGTGGATCTACGGCGCGGGCGCGCCGCGCTTCATGGTGCGGTCGGCCTACGATTCAACGGCGCGCAAACTCAACCTAGACGTGCAGCAAACGCAAAAAGTGGAAGGACATGTCGGAGTGTTCCGCGTCCCGGTGGATATCGCGGTGACCACGGGGAGCGGCGAGAAGATTTTCCCCATCGAAGTTTCCAAGACCCAGGAAACTTTTTCATTCACTCTCGATGGGCCGCCGCTGCTGGTGCTGTTCGACAAGGGCGACAAAATTCTGAAGTCGCTTGATTATACAAAAACGCCCGAGGAATGGATTCGCCAGCTGCAAACCGCGGCCGATGTGCCGGACCGCGCCGACGCCGCCGTCGCGCTCGGCGGTATCAAGGACAACGAAGACGTAAGCGACGCGCTGGGCAAGGCCGCGCGGCAGGATAAATTCTGGGGCGTGCGCGAAGAGGCGCTGCGGGCCCTCGGCCGCATCGCTTCACCGGCCGCGCGAAAGCAAATCCTGGCGGCGCTCTCGAATGAGCAGCCTTGGGTGCGGCAGGCGGCCGTCGAACAGTTGGGCCACTTCCAGAATGATGGCGACGTGATCAAGCACCTGCAGAATATCTACAAGGATGACAAAGCCTATTCGGTTCGCGGCGTTGCCCTGCAGTCGCTGGCGCAGGACAAAGCCAACGGCGCGGCCGGTCTACTGGAAAAAACGCTGGCCGCTTCCTCGCCCGACGATGTTCTCCGCCAGTCGGCTCTGCGCGCGATGGGCTCGCTGGGGGACGACTCCGTGGTTCCCTCGCTCATTGAATGGTCCGCGCCGGGAAAGCCGACCTTGCTGCGCGGCATTGCCATCGGATCCCTGGGACGCGTGGACCTGAAAAATCACGACATCACCGCGCGCCTGATTACCTATCTCAGCGAACCTTCCTTCGACATTCGTTTCGCTTCCATTTTCGCGCTGGGACGCCGGGGCGACCCCACGGCCATCGAGCCACTGGAAGCGTTGCTGAAGAGCGGCCAGTTTTCCATCGGTGTGCCGCATTCGCTGGAAGGCTTGATCGAGCAGTTGAAAGCGAAAAATGCGCCCGCGGCCGGGCAGAAAAGCGGCGAACCGGCAGCTGCCGCTGTGAACACCAACCAAGTGGTGCTCGACCGGCTCGATCATCTCGAACAGCAGATCACGGAAATGAACAACCGCCTGCGCAGAATCGAAGCGTCCTTGCCGGGAAGCAAGAGCGACTAAGAAATCCCACCGGCAGCCCGCGGATTTTCCTGCCCGCAAGGCCCATAGGAATCGGTTCGTTATTTTCCCCGCACCTCGTCATACACTTCGGTGATGAACCGGGTTTTGCTCTGGGGCGTGTCGCCTTTCGTCGTCGCGTCATAGGGAGCGGTCAGGTTCGCGGCTAAAACTTCGCCCAATGATTTGCCCTGATCAACCAACTTCTTCGTCCTTGCCAGGATGTCGACGAGCATGGCGCGGTACGGAAGCAGGTCCGCCTTCTTGACCAGCGTGCCGTGACCCGTGATGAGCGTCGTGTCGGAACCGGTAATGTTCCCGATCATGTCGATCGCCGTGATCATGCCCCGGATCGATCCGCCGTTGGCCTGATCGGCAAAGGGATAACCGAAATTGCGGTAGAAATCGCCGATATACAGCGCGTTTGCGTGCTGGAACCGGATGACCGTGTCGCCACCAGTATGAGACGCTGGCACCGGAATAAAATCGACCTCTTCTCCATCCATATGAATCGTTACGGCGGGAGTTCCGGGGACCCCTAACGGATAGGTCACGACGGGAACCCCGGCCGGATCCGGCGCGGGAGCCGGGGTGCCATCGGCACGACGGGGCGGGTGGAGCATTTCATCGCGCAATTCCTCGCGTGAGAAGATCAAGGCGCCCTGTTGCGCGAAAAATAGATCGCCGCCCGTGTGGTCGGAATGGATGTGCGAGTTGACCAGAATGCGAATGGGCGCGGAGCTGAAAGTCCGGATCGCCGCCAGAACCTTTTCGTGCAACTCTTCGTCCTCGGAGTCGACGAGCAGGATGCCGTCCGGGCCGAAGAGCACGGCGACCCTGCCTCCGGCCGCGTCCGGGTGGTTCGTGTCAAAATCGGGGGAGCCCTGCAGGATGTAAAGGTTCGGCGCCAGCTTGGCCGTCACCGAAATCTGGATCTTGTCCCATTGCGCGAACGAGCGCCCCGGCGCGGGGCTCCGCGGTGACGGCGCCTGTGCCCAAGCGATCGCGGGGAGAACCGCCATCGCCGCCAGCGCTCCCAATAACAGACCTATGCGTTTCATTGGCCTCATCCTTTCCGATTGCTGAAACCGCGACAGCCGCTCCGGAGCATTCACGAAATTTGCGGGAAAAGCTCTGATGGCCGCATCGCGCCCAAACTTGGTGTCACGTGCGTGATACACCTCGCTCATCCCTCCCGCGCCAATTGCGGAGAGAATTCCGTACGACCCTGGACGTGTGCCCGGGAGAATCTCCATGGACTCCCGTCAAAATGAAATCGGCAGAGTATAACCCCGTCAGATAATCGCAGATCCGAGAATTCTTGAAACGCCACTCGATCCGGGTTGGCCGCTACTGCGCCGCCGCGCAGGACGCCGCGCCCGGTGCTTGAATCCCCCGCAAAAGAAAAACCGGTGTATACTCCCGGCCAAGCCGTGGTCTGGAACATGGCGATCCAGCGGAACAAACCCGATGGGCGCGCCCCGGCAGATGAAATCGCTAGTACATTTCGAGAGGGGAAAATCCAACATGGCATTAAAAATTACAAGCCGCGACGTAAATGGAGTGGCGGTGCTGGCCCTGGAAGGCCGCATCGTGCTGGGAGAAGAAACCATCGCCCTGCGCGACACAGTGAAAGGCCTGCTGGTCGACGGCAAAAAGAAAATCGTCCTGGACCTGCGGAACGTCACGATGATCGACAGCTCGGGCCTGGGCGCGATGGTCAGCGCGCATTCCAGCGCCAGAGCGGCCGGAGCGACGCTGCGCCTGTGCAATCTGGGAACGCGGACGAATGAACTCCTGCAGATGACCAGGCTGCTGACGGTCTTCGAAGTTTCCGGCTCCGAGACCGATGCCGTGAACGCGATGTCGAAGTCCGCCTCCGCATAACGGGCCGGGCTGCGTTGAATTCGTGAGAAATCAGCCTTGGAGACTTATATAGAGACCGCCTTTAGGCGGGTTCTTTGGTGGTAGGCACATGCCCGCCTGAAGGCGGGCGCTACGTAAATCATTACCGGCTTCTCATACAGACGCAACGCAACAGGATTCCTCTTGGCTAGAGAACCCGCGAAGTCCGGGAGTGAGGTTTTGCGCGGTGGATTCCCGTTGCTTCAGAGAACGATTCCAACGGACTCCACCGGAGTGGTCACGAAGCGCTGGCCATGAGCGAAGAGTTCCATCCGGAAGCCCACGTAGATTCCCCGCATCTTGCAGAAGCTGCCGCCCATCGTAGCGCCGGTGAGTCGCGCTGGAGTTAATTCCGGAAAGAAACGCCCGCCGCGAATCAAAATGCCCCCGGTGCGCCCCTCGATGATCGTAATTTCATACAGCGTGTTCCGGGTACGGACGGCCAGCTTCTCCATGTCTTCCCGGAGGTCGATCTGCATGCCGTTGGTCCACGGCTCCTCGCACCACTTGCTGAGAATCGCCGAGGCGGGAACCGAGATTTGCTCTTGTTTCATGAATCTCCCGCACTCCCTTTCCGGACTCCTCCCTTATATTGGATGCTTCCTGGCCGCAATCCGGGTGCACGGCACGTCCGTCGTCCGACTTTTCAATCGCCGTGCGCGGGTGTATATTTCACGCCAAGCAAAATAAGCAGATTCTTTCGGACCCGGAATTCTGCATGAATCGGGGGATTTTCGTGAAACTTTGCCAAAGTGTTTACCGCACGCCGCTGGCGTGTGCCATCGCGTGCGCTGTATTCGCGTCTTGGTGCTCCTCCGCGAACGCGCAGGGGCAGGACCGTGCGCCGGTTTATTATCCGGCTGACATTCAATACGGGGCGCAGATTTTCGCGTCCCAATGCACCGCGTGCCACGGAGAGAATGGCGACCTGATCCCCGGCGTGAACTTCCGGGCCGGGTGCCGGGCACAGCCATGCAGCCGTTTAATTTCGGCGCGTCCGAACTCACCGGAATCGTTTCCTACCTGCGCAACATGAGCAGCTTTGACACCAAGGGACTTCTGCTGGGCAACAAAACGCGCGGCCAGGAACTTTTCGAGGGAGCTGGAAAATGCGCGACCTGCCACGCGGTCAACGGCAAGGGCCCGCGCGTCGCTCCCGACCTGGGCGATATCGGTTCGATGCGCACCGCAGACTTGCTGCACCGCACACTGCTTGATCCGGCGGGCTCGATGCTGCCGGTCAGCCGCTCGGTACACGCCGTAACCAAGGACGGGAAAATCATCAACGGCCGCCGGCTCAACGAAGACACCTACAGCGTCCAGCTGATCGACGAGCAGGAGCATCTGGTTTCTCTGAACAAGTCCGATCT
Source organism: Terriglobia bacterium (assembly GCA_020073485.1). Classification (GTDB taxonomy): domain Bacteria; phylum Acidobacteriota; class Terriglobia; order Acidiferrales; family UBA7541; genus Palsa-360. Next base: position 16,108 of record JAIQFB010000040.1, read on the forward strand.
GCGCGAATACGCCGTAGTCAATACGACGCCCATGCCGTCGTATAAAGACAAATTCAGCGCCCAGGAACTGGCCGACCTGGAAGCCTATCTGCTTTCCCTGAAAGGTGTGAAATGAGAGACTCGCGGCGCACGTTTTTCCTGCTCGCTGTTACGTTGCTTTTTTCATTCTCGCTGCGCGCCCAGGTTACATCGCAGCGCCTGCTGCATGCCAGCGATGAGCCGCAGAACTGGCTGACCTACTCCGGCACCTACGCCAGCCAACGCTATAGCCTGCTCAATCAAATCGACACTTCCAACGTCAAGAATCTTGAGCTGCAGTGGGTGTTTCAAGCGCAGTCGCTGCAGAAATTCGAGACCACGCCGCTGGTTGTCGACGGCATCATGTATTTGACGCAATCGCCCAATGACATCATTGCCGTCGACGCCAAGACCGGCCGCGCTTTTTGGGTCTACCATTACGCGCCGTCTCCCGCCGCGCGGCCCTGCTGCGGCATTGTGAATCGGGGCGTCGCGATCCTCGGCGACACGCTGTTCATGGCCACGGTCGACGCGCACCTGGTGGCCGTCGATTCCAAGACCGGCCATGCACTTTGGAACACGAAGCTGGCCGAACCCGCCACGGGTTACGCCATGACTATGGCGCCGCTGGTGGTGAAGGATAAAGTGATTGTGGGCGTTGCCGGAGGCGAGTTCGGCGTGCGCGGATTCATTTCCGCGTTCGATGCCGAGACCGGCAAGCAGGCCTGGCGCTTCGATACCATTCCCGCTCCCGGCCAGCCCGGAAGCGAAAGCTGGCGCGAAGGCGATTGGCAGCACGGCGGCGGCGCCGTCTGGGTCACCGGCTCCTACGATCCGGAACTGAACCTGATCTACTACGGCACGGGCAATCCCGGCCCGGACTGGAATCCGGCGCAGCGTCCGGGCGACAATCTATACTCGGATTCGGTCGTGGCCCTTGACCCCGACACCGGCAAACTCAAGTGGCATTTCCAATTCACGCCGCACGATCCCTACGACTACGACTCGGTACAAATTCCCGTGCTGGTCAATGCAAACTGGAAGGGCGCTCCCAGCAAGCTGATGATGTGGGGCAATCGCAACGGTTTCTTTTATGTGTTGGATCGCTCCACCGGAAAATTTCTCTCCGGTCATCCGTTCGTGAAGGTAAATTGGGCCAGCGGCCTGGACGCGAACGGCCGGCCGGTCACCACGCCGCAGCCTCCCGGCCAGCCGACTTTTCCAGGCATTCAGGGAGGCACGAACTGGTATTCGCCTTCCTACAGCCCGCGCACGGGGCTTTTCTATATTCCCGCCTGGGAAAATTACTCCACGATTTTCACGGGCATCGACACTGAGTTTCATGAAGGTCAGCGGTACACCGGCGGCGCGAACACGGCGCCCATCGCCGGAGCGGAAAATCCCGTGGGCCAGCGGCAGGGCCCCGTCAACATGTACACCGAAGCGTTGGGCAGCGGCGCCGTGGTGGCCATCGATCCCGCCACCGGCGAGAAGAAGTGGAAGTTCGACATGCACGACGTCAATACCAGCGGTATCCTGACCACGGCTTCGGATTTGCTGCTTGCCGGTGGGCGCGAAGGCTATTTCCAGGCGCTCGACGCGCGCACCGGCGCGCTGCTGTGGAAGGAAAATCTCGGCGGAGAAATTATTGCCGGCCCCATGACCTACCGGGTCGACGGCAAGCAGTACATCGCCATCGCCGCGGGGAACAGCCTGTTCACGTTCGCGCTGCGCGAATAGACGACGGTATTCCTCTCTTACAGTACGCGATTTTTTGGCAATGCACGCTAGGCGTCCAGGATGGTCCGGATCTTCTGCGTCAGCGCGTTTAGCGAAAACGGCTTGGAGAGGAAGGCGAACTCGGACCGGTGCATGTCGCGGTGGACCAGGGCGTCCGCCGTGTACCCGGAAACAAACAAGACTTTCATCTCCGGGCGGGAGCCAGCCAGGCGTTCGGCAAGCTTCGGGCCGCTGGCGCCGGGCAGGACTACGTCCGTCATGAGCAGGTGGATGTGCAATTCGCTGTTTGCCGCAACTTCGAGAGCCTTATTAAAATCTTCCGCGACGATCACTTGATAACCTTTGTTGGTCAGAAATTCCCGAGTTACGGTGCGCAGCGATTCCTCATCCTCGACGAGCAGAATGGTTTCCACGCCTCGCGGCGAAACGCCGGCGGGCGCCGGCACACTGGCCTTGTCGGTCTTCTCGCTGGTGAGAGGCAAATAAACTTTGAACGTGGTTCCGTGTCCCACTTCGCTGTAAGCGGTGATGTGCCCGCCGCTCTGTTTTACGATGCCGTAGATAGTCGCAAGCCCGAGCCCTGTGCCCTTGCCCTGCTCCTTGGTGGTGAAAAAAGGCTCGAAGATGCGCGAGAGAACTTCCGGGCCCATTCCAGATCCTGTGTCGGTGACGGCGATCATGGCGTGAAGGCCGGGGCGGGCATCCGGGTTCCGCGTGCAATACTCTTCGTCAATTTCGATTCCGGAGGTTTCGATCGAGAGTCTGCCGCCATCCGGCATGGCGTCGCGGGCGTTCACCACCAGGTTCATGATCACCTGCTCGAATTGGGTGGGGTCGGCCTTCACGCGGAGATCGGTATCGGCCCGCAGGATCGACAATTGGATGTCTTCTCCAATCACGCGCGCCAGCATTTCCCGGATGCCTTCCAGGTGATCGCCCAGCGAGATCACCTGCGGCTGCAGGACCTGCTGGCGGCTGAAGGCCAGCAACTGCTTGGTTAGCGTACCTCCACGTTCCACGGCCTTGCTGATGGAGCAAACCAGGGGAAACAGTTCCGGATCGTCATGCAGCTTATCCACCAGCATTTCGGAGTAGGCGACGATCACGCCCAGCACGTTATTGAAATCGTGCGCTATGCCTCCGGCCAGGCGCCCGATGGCCTCCATCTTTTGCACGTGGCGCAGGCGGTGCTCGACTCCCCGGATATGCGAGACGTCCTCGGCGATCACTTCGAAGTACAGAATTTTGCCCGCGTCATTCTTCACCTGGCGTCCGCTGATTTCCACCGTGATGCTTTTGCCATCTTTTCGCTTCCAGTGCGCTTCCGACCTGGCAAATTGTTTTTGCCGCCCGGGCTGACTGAATAACATGGGCGAGTACTCGTTCTTCTCGAATACATCCGTGGCCAGGTTCGCGGCCAGTAATTCCTTTTCCGAATCGTAGCCCAGCATGCGCATCATGGCTTCGTTGATCATCAGCAATTTGCCCTCGGGCGTGGCGCGGTAGACGCCGTAGGTGCCCTCAATCATGGCCCGGAAGCTGGCTTCGGACTGGCGCAGCGCGTCCTCGACACGCTTGCGATCGGTGATATCGCGAATGGTGGAGGAGACCAGCGTTCCTTCGTCGGTGTGTTGCGGGCTCAGGCTGATTTCCACGGGGAATTCCGTGCCGTCCTTTTTCAGCCCGTATAGTTCGTTGCCGGCGCCCATCGGGCGAGCCTGCGGGTTGACCATGTAATGGTCGCGGTACGACCGGTGATGCTTCCAGAATCGTTCCGGCACCAGCACTTCCACGGGCTGGCCCAGAAGCTCCTCGCGTTTGTACCCGAACAGTTTTTCCGTTTGCGAATTGACCAGGACGATCCGGCCGTCGTTTCCCGCGATCACCATGGCATCGGGCGCGGAGTCCAGAAGGCGCCGCAAACGCTCCTCGATCCGTTTCCGGTCGGTGATGTCCCGAATGGCAGCGCACACCAGCGAGCCCTCTGCCGCATGGATGGGGCTGAGGCTGATCTCAATCGGGAATTCCGTGCCGTCCTTGCGAAGTCCGAAAAGTTCCAGACCGGCTCCCATTGGACGCACCAGAGGGTGGCCCATGAATCCGGCGCGGTGGCCGCGATGGCGGCCGCGCATGCGCTCGGGGATCAAAGCCTCGACTGCTTGCCCCAATAATTCGTCACGGGTATATCCAAAGAGTTTTTCTGTCTGCAGGTTTACCAGAACGATGCGGCCCTCCTGGTTGACGAGGACAATCCCGTCGGGCGCGGATTCGGTCAGCGCCCGGAAGACGGCGTCGCTTACGGCTTGCATTGTGATGGCCACAAGAAACCTCGATTTCCGCGGCGGAAACGGTCGCAAATTTGCGTGCTCAGATAGAGGGAAAGTCTTTCAGGAAGGGGGAAAATCCGGTCGCAATGCGAGTATGATGCGGCCAACGCTACAAGTCAACATCACGAAATGGTTAAGAATGCTAAACACCAACGTGCCTATTCGGGATAAGCGGCGATGTTGCCCGATGTGCTCTACGAGCGCTGCCGGAACCATCGCCGCGCAATCCTGCCTCGGTCCGAATGTGGGTCCCTAACCACGTCTGCATCTTGTAGAATCCTATCGGAGGCATAGATGAACCGTTGGCGGGGGAAATGGGCGTTGATCACCGGCGCGAGCGCCGGAATCGGCACGGCGATTGCGCGGGAACTGGCCGCGGGCGGAACCAACCTGGTGCTCACGGCTCGGCGCCGCGACCGCCTCGTGGGGCTTTCGGGGGAACTCAGCGCCCGACACAATATTCGCACCCTGGTATGCGTCGCGGATCTGGCGCAGCCGCTGGGCCCCCAGGAGATTTTTTCCTTTACCGAAAGTAAGAACGTCGCCATCGATCTGCTGGTGAACAATGCGGGCTTCGGCGCGTACGGCGAATTTCAAAAGGCCCGCCTCGACCGCCTGATCGAAATGACGCAGGTCAACGTGACAGCGGTCGTGCACATGACGCATCTCTACCTGCCCGGCATGATCGCGCGCGGCGGCGGAGATATCCTGATCCTGGCTTCCACTGCGGCGTTTCAGCCGGTACCGTACATATCGACCTATGCGGCGACGAAGGTATTCGACTTGCATTTTGCCGAAGGACTTGCCGAGGAAGTGCGCCAGTACGGCGTCCGCGTCTGCGCGCTGTGTCCCGGTTCCACGGCCACGGAGTTTTTTCAGGTGGCCGGGCAGCGCAACCACACGCGGCGCTCGCCGGAAACTCCGGAGAAGGTCGCCCAAGTGGGCCTGGCGGCGCTGGCTGCGGGAAAGACGTCCGTCATTTCCGGTCTCACGAACTGGATGGGCGCGGAAGCTGTGCGAGCGGTGCCGCGCCGAATGGTCGCGCGCATTACCGGGGGAATGTTCCGCCCGGGGAAATTGAAATCATGAGTTCGGAGTATCGGGCGTGGGCATGAACGCGGATTTAAAGTTGCTGCAGCGGCAGTTGCAAAGCGAGGGATTCTTGCACACCTACGTCTGGCAGGACGGGCCGAACGTATTTTATTCCGACCATACGCACAGGGAAGAAACAGCCCACATCATCCTCGAAGGAGAAATGACACTGACGCACGCCGGCGCAACCCGCACCTACGTCGCGGGCGATCGCTGCGACGTGCCCGCCGGCGCCGTGCATTCCGCCCGCATGGGGCCGCGCGGTTGCCGGTATTTGATAGGGGAGAGATAGGATTTGAAATTTCGCCTCCAACTCCAACGATTGCGGATTGGACCTGTCCTCGACTGAGCTTCAAACTTCTTGATCGCACTACTATTCGAGACGGTTCTTGGTGACACAGGTTGTAGCCTTTGCCACCGGAGGCGGAGGAAGCGATCCCCCGATTTGTTAGGATGAATCGGATGTGGCGCCGGCATCTTGCCGGCGTTTTTTGCAATGGCGCACGCGCAACCCGCATGGGGACGCCGGCGCCACAAGTTGCTGCTCTCGTTACGCTTTTTGAGAAAGGGCGCGATCCAGCAGTTCCACGACGTGCACCACTTCCTGCCCGGTCGAGTGGATCCGCGTGCCTGCGCGCATCTGCAGCAGGCAGCCGGGATTGGCGGTGACGATGACCGGAGCGCCGGTCGCTCGCGCATGTTTCATCTTTTCCGCCAGTAGCGCCAACGAAGTTTCGGTCTCGGTGACGTTGTAGGATCCCGCCGAGCCGCAGCAATAGTCGGCCATGTTCATCTCGACCAGTTCCACGCCGGGGATGGCGCGCAACAGCTTGCGCGGGGCTTCGCGAATCTTCTGCCCGTGCAACAGGTGGCAGGAATCCTGGTAGGTGACGCGCAGCGGCAACTCCGCCAGCGGCGCGGTCATTCCCAGGTCGGCTAAAAATTCAGTGGCATCGCGCATTTTTTTCTGAAATGCCGCTGCCTTGGCGTGCTCGGCCGTCCCGGCGGAAAAAAGATGTTCGTATTCTTTCAGCGTCGAACCGCACCCAGCGGCGTTCGTAATAATTGCGTCGAAATCGCCTTTCAAAAATACGTCGAGGTTGGTGCGCGCCACGCCCCGCGCGGCATCACGCGCTCCGGCATGCGCGGCCAGCGCCCCGCAGCAGGTTTGTCCCGCTGGAACCACGACCTCGCAGCCGTTCGCCGTGAGCACGCGAATCGTGGCCTCGTGCAACTGGGAAAAACTGACTTGCGCGATGCACCCGGCAAACAGCGCCACGCGCGCGCGGCGCTGCCCGATGGCGGAATACGTGCGTCCCAGGTTCGAGAAAAAGAATTTCTGGTCAATCGGCGGCAGCAGCTGCTCCCGGTCCGCAAGCCCGAGCAGGCCGAGAATCCCCGACGCGCGCGCCACCGCTTGCAGGCCGGATCGCTGGTAAAAATAGAGGGATCGCGCGAGGACCGCGATGCGCCGCGGATACGGCAGCAGCCGCCGAAAAACAAAATCGCGCGTCAGACGCGAAAAAAACGGACGCCGGTAATTCCGTTCTATTTGCGCGCGCGCCGCTTCCACCAGTTTGCCGTACTGCACGCCGGAAGGGCACGCCGTCTCGCACGCGCGGCAGTCCAGGCACTGATCGATATGCTTCACGAAGGAATCGCCCAGCGGGAGCCGCCCCTGATCCACCAGTACGATCTGGCGAATGCGGCCCCGCGGCGAATCGGCTTCGAGCCCCCACAATTTGTAGGTCGGGCACTGGTTCAGGCACAGTCCGCAGTGCACGCAGTGCGCGTAGTCATCGTACGCGGGAATATCCGCGCCGGAAAATCCGCTGGGCTGCGCGGTTACTGCAGCCTGCTCCGTGTTTGCCGTCGATTCGGTCATGGGATCAGATACCGCCTGCAAAACGCCCCGGGCACAGAACTCCGTTGGGGTCGAAAGAATCCTTCACGCGCTTCATCAGTCCGAAATCGGGCCGCGGAGGTCCCCACACTCCGCCCGCCGCCAACTTCACTTCCGGCGGACACCATTCCAGCATGGCCGAGGCATTGATCTCGGACTTGCCGCAGACGCGAAACACTTCCTGGACGGCTTTGCTCAGCAGTGGGACGGTGGCTGCTTCGCCTTCTTTTGGCAGGAGAGCGGCGTACACAATTCCGGACGCGCGCGTAAGAGAAATCAGATCGACACCGCCTCGTGTCGCGACAGAACTCAATTCGCCCAACAGCCCCGGCATGGCCGTGGGCAAGACACCGATGCGAAAAATTGCCGCCGAGGGCACTGCTTCGAGGATCAATCTCGGGAATTCGCGAATACGGGCCAAGACCACGGGCCCTTCGGAATCGCCCAGCGGCTCAAGCTCATCGGCATTCGCTGCGGCGGCCATGTGGCCAAGCTCCCGCGCGTAGCGGTCCACCACTTCCGGAAGCCCCGCGGCGGAAACCAGGACCGACCATTTTCGCGGCTCGGCCTGCGGCGGCCCGCCACCCGAAAAAATCACTTCCGCGGCGCCAGGATCGGCGATTTCCACCATTTGAGGCGTGAGCGGCGAGCGGGAAATTGCGCCGCAGAACTGAAATGCAGGTTCGGCGGCGGAAAACGCGGCCACGAATGTCCTCTGCGCGGGAAGAAGCGGGAATGTCCGGAAATTCACGCGCGTGATGACGCCGAGTGTCCCTAGCGATCCGATCAAAAGTTTGTGCAGATCGTAGCCCGTCACGTTTTTCACCACGCGCCCGCCGCTTTTTGCCTGACTTCCCTCCCCGGTCACAAACTCCATGCCCAGGCAGAAATCGCGAACGCCGCCGTAGGCATGGCGCAGCGGCGAGCTGGAATTGGACGCGACGATCCCGCCAATCGTGGCCCGCTCCAGATACGGAACCACCAGCGGCAGAAATTGTTTCTGCTCCGCCAGCACGCGCAACAACTGCTCGATGCGCATGCCGGACTCGACGCCGAGCGTGAGATCCTGCGGATCGTAGGCCAGCACGCGATTCATGCGCGAAAGATCCAGCGCAATGTCGTAGCGCGCCGGCGGCGAGCCGATGCCGAGTTTCGTGCAGCCGCCGCTTGGAATCACGGCAAGTTTTTCCGCGCCTGCGAACCGCAGAACCTCCGCAATCTGCGCGGCATCGGCCGGTTGAATCACTGCGGAGGGGAGAAACCCGTCGACCCGGCGCAAAGCAAGATCTTCCGGCGAGGTGAGGACGTGCGGCGCGCCGACGATTTCCTCGAGGCGCGCGAAAGAGATGTGCGCGGGATGGCTCATGCGGGAGTTGCCGCGGAAGCCGGGATATGCGGTATGCGGATTTCCCCGCAGCCTTTGCCGAGCGGAAGGACTTTACCCGGATTCAATCGCCCCGCGGGATTGAACGACGCGCGCACGCGCGCCATCAGCGCCAGGTCGTCCGGTGAAAAGATCAACGACATCAGCTCGTTTTTTTCCATGCCGATGCCGTGCTCTCCGGTGAGCGCGCCGCCCACGTCCACGCAGTGCCGCATGATTTCGCCGCCCGCCGCCACCACGCGCTCGAATTGCGCGCGATCGCGCTCGTCAAACAGGATCAGCGGATGAAGGTTGCCGTCGCCGGCATGAAAAATGTTGCCGATTTGCAGGTCGTATTTCGCGGCGATTTCCGCGATGCGGCGAAGCGTCTCCGGCAGGCGCGTCCGGGGAATCACGCCGTCCTGCACGTAATACATGGGCGAAATGCGGCCGAGCGCTCCGAACGCTTCCTTGCGCCCCTTCCAGAGCAGCGCGCGCTCGCGGTCATCGCGCGCCACGCGCACTTCCCGGGCGCGATGCAGTTTGCACACTTCGGTGATCGCGGCGGCCTGCGCCTCGACCGCTTCGCTAAGCCCTTCCACCTCGATCAGCAGCACCGCCGCGCAATCCTTGGGAAATCCGGCGTGCACGTAATCCTCGACGGCGCGCAGCGTGAATCCATCCAGCATCTCGCACGCCGCGGGCGTGATGGCCCGCACGGTGATCTCGAAGACGGACTCGGTGGTGTCGTCGATCGTGTCGTAGACCGCCAGCAGCGTTTTTACCGCCTCGGCCTTGCGCGTCAGCCGCACCGTGATTTCCGTGACCAGCGCCAGCGTTCCTTCCGAGCCCACGAACAATCCGTTGAGGTCGTACCCGGACGTCTCCAGGTTTTTCCCGCCGGTGCGCACGATTTCTCCGTCGGGCAGAACCAGTTCGAGGCCGGTCACGTGATTGGTCGTCACGCCGTAGGCCAGAGTGTGCGGGCCTCCCGAGTTTTCGGAGACGTTTCCCCCGATGGTGCACGCTTTCTGGCTGGATGGGTCGGGAGCGAAATACAGGCCCAGATGATCGACCGCGCGCGAGAGATCGAGATTCACGACGCCGGGCTGGACGACGGCGCGCAGGTTTGCCGCGTCGATTTCCAAAATGCGGTTCATGCGCGAAAACGCCACGACAATGCCGCCGTCCCGCGCAATCGCTCCTCCCGATAGCCCCGTGCCCGCGCCGCGACCCAGCAGCGGAACTTCGTAGCGGTTCGCCAGGCGCACGATTTCCGAAACTTCGCGCGCCGAGCTTGGAAAGACGACGCACTCGGGCGATCCCAGCTCCACCGAGCCGTCATACTCATACAGCATCAGATCTTCCGGTTCGGATAGAACGGCCTTGGGTCCCAGCAGGGCGATCAGGTCGCGGACGAGTTGCGGTTTTATTTGCATGTGAAAATTTCGCTCTGTTCACTATAGTCTGCGGCTTCGGTGAGAGTCAACGCTAGCTCGCGATCTCAAAAATCGATTTTCAAATGCGACAACTTCCTGATGATATTCAAATTGGAATGGTCTACTCTGTTTCCTACTTGCTGCAAACCGTCGCAGGGGCGGCGGAAGAGGGTGAATGGGCCTGTTTTCCCGAATATTTGGAGCCAAGGGCGGCGCGCCGGCGAATCCTCCGGTGCAGGAGGTCGAAGTGTACTTTTCCTATGGCTCCACGAACTTCCAGCACCTGTATGCGCTCGAGGATGTAATCCGGCATGCAATTTCCGATGCGGCCGTCGGCAAATACGAAGGCCACGATGTTTCCGCCGACGGAAGCGACGGTTATTATTATTTGTACGGGCCGGACGCCGAGGCCATTTATCGCGTAATTAGTCCCGTACTGGCCACCTCCAGTTTCATGACCGGCGCCACCGTGACGTTGTGGTTCGGCCCGCGCAAGTGGCGAACCCCCAAGCGTGTCATCCACCTCCCCGCCTGACCTGGCCCGCGGATTCGTTGGTGTCCGAATCTGGGCGACATTCTAAAATACGCGTACAGCCGCCGAACGCCACGCAGCCCGTTTCAACGTGCGGCAGCTGTGTTACCCTTCGGTGTTGATTTTCAGATTGGGGCCGGGACGTGAGCAAACCAAAATTATTTTCCACGCACGTTTTGTTTGAAGAGCCGCGCCGCCGACTGGCGGAACATTTCGATGTGGAATACTGGACGGGAAGCGAGCGGCCGTCGCGACCGGAAGTATTGCAGCGCGTCGCGGGCAAGGGCGCGCTCATCTGCCTGCTCACCGAAAGAGTGGATCAGGAACTGCTCGACGCCGCAGGTCCAAACCTGCGGATTGTCGCCAATGTGGCGGTCGGCTACGACAATATCGATGTGCCGGCTTGCACGGAGCGGAAAATCGCCGTGAGCAACACGCCGGGCGTGCTCGATGAAACCACCGCCGATTTTACCTGGGCGCTTCTGATGGCCGTGGCCCGCCGCCTGGTCGAGGGCGACCGGCTGGCGCGCTCGGGCGGGTGGCTGCAGTGGAATTTTGACCTGCTGTGCGGCACCGACATCTGGGGAAAAACCCTGGGCATCATCGGATTGGGGCGCATTGGCCGGGCCGTGGCCCGCCGCGCTTCGGGATTTGGCATGCGCGTGATCTACAACAGCACTTCGCGCGCGCCCGCCGAGATCGAACAGGAATTGCATGCGGAATATTTGACTCAGGAACAAGTTCTGCGGCAGGCCGATTTTTTATCCTTGCACGTTCCGCTCAACCAGAAGACCCGCGGCCTGATCGGTCGCGAGCAACTCGCAAAAATGAAGAAGACGGCGTTTCTGGTCAATACCACGCGCGGGCCGGTGGTACAGGAAGCCGCGCTTGTCCAGGCACTGGAGGATGGCGTGATTGCCGGCGCGGCGCTCGATGTGTTTGAGCGCGAACCCCTGATCAGCGACGGCTTGCGGCGCGACAACGTCGTACTTGCGCCTCATCTCGGCTCCGCCTCGATCGAAACACGCACGAAGATGGCCATGATCGCCGCCGAAAATGCCATCGCCTTTTTTGCCGGGAAACGTCCGCCGACGATCCTGAATCCGGAAGTCTGGCCGAGGAGTTAGCTGGCATTTCTCAGGAATGAGGCCTGTTTTTGTATTCATGAATCGCGCAAATTTCATGACGTTGAAATGCGGAGCGGCTTTTGGTGGCACAGGCTTCAGCCTGTGTACTTTTCGTGTGCAAGAAGATCTAAACCGCACTGGCTAAAGCCTGTGCCACCAATCCGCATGCTTTGCAGCCTCGCAGGAAGCAAGGGAGCGCAAAAAGTCGTACGGAGTATTTGTCGATGATGCACGGATCGCCGATCCCTGGGAGAGCAAAAACATGCCCTACGTAACGACCAATCATCCGAAACTTACTCTTGAAGGCGCCGAAGCGGTTCTGTCCGCCGCGAAGGAACACGCCGCCCGCATCGGCGTGCCCATGAATATCGCCATTGTCGATGACGGCGGCCACATGCTGGCGTTTGCCAGGATGGACGGCGCGAAACTCTCCTCGATCGACATTGCAATGAATAAAGCCATCGCTGCAGCGATCCGCCGGCAGGCCACCGGGCCGGCGCGCTCAGGCGACGAAATAAACGCGTTGGTATCGCTCGGCCTGGCCATCGGCAGCCACGCGCGCCAGACGCCGATCCGCGGCGGCATTCCCCTGGAAGCCAACGGCGAATGCGTCGGCGCGATTGGCGTCAGCGCGGGCACCGAAGACCAGGACGTCGAAGTCGCACGCGCCGGCGTGGCTGCATTCGGGAAGTAATGAATATGAGTAGCGCAGGCTTCAGCCTGCGCATCGTTCGGGCGCCGGAAAAGGAAAAGCGCCCGCGGCGCCGACCATTGCAATTGCGCACGAATCCTGGCGAGTGAATGACCGACCTCAAACAAACTGCGCTCGAAATCGCCCGCGAAACTTTGGCGGCGATCGATATTCCCGCGACGCTGCGGCGCAAACTCGCGCGCTCGGACTCGCGTATCCGCGTGAACAACGCGGACCTGGACCTCGCTGCGTTCCAACGCATATTTGTTATTTCCATCGGCAAGGCCTCCGTGGCCATGGCCCGCGGGATTACCGAAACGCTTTCGCCGGACTTTCCTGCGTCGGGCATCATTGTCGCGCCCGCGCTTGACGGGAGCGCGCCGCCGGGATTTCGCGCGATGATAGCGGGGCATCCGCTGCCCGATGAAGGCAGTTTCGCCGCGGGCCGCGCCATTCTGGACTTGCTGGCCACGACCGGTGAACACGATCTGGTTTTCTTTCTCCTGTCCGGCGGAGGCTCCGCGATGGTCGAGCAACCTCTCGATCCGCGCGTGACGCTTAGGGAAGTACAGGAATTGAACCGCACCCTGGTGACCTGCGGGGCCTCGATCGATGAAATCAACGCCGTGCGGAAACATCTTTCGGCCGTGAAGGGCGGACGATTGGCGGTGGCGGCGGCGGCAATGAAGGTCACGCTTGGCGTCACCGACGTACCCGAAGGGCAGGAGTCGGCGCTCGCCTCGGGCCCGACTCTTCCCGACCCCACCACCGTGCGCGATGCCTGCGCGGTGGTCGGCCGCTACGGCCTGCTGGCGAAGCTGCCCACGCCCTTTCGGTTGCGATTTGAAAATCCCGAGACGATTCCGGAAACGCCCAAGGCAGCGAACCCCGCGTTTGCCCGCGCCAAATTTCAAATTGTGCTCGGCCGGCACGACCTGTTTCATCCCGCGCATCGCGCGGCCGAAGCCGCGGAATTCGTCACCATGTGCGACAACACCACCGACAACTGGCCGGTCGCCAAGGCCACGGATTTTTTGCTGGAGCAACTGGCCGCGCTGAAGCGCGCCAATCCCGGCAAGTCCGTGGCCGTCATCGCCGATGGCGAAGTCAGTTCCCCGGTGACGGGCAACGGTGTCGGCGGACGAAATCTTGCGTTTGTTCTCGATTGCGTTCCGAAAATCGCGGGCAGGCAAATCGCCGTACTCAGCGTGGGCACCGACGGGATCGACGGTTCAAGCCCGGCGGCAGGCGGGGTCGCCGACGGCAAAACCCTGGCGCGCGCGCTGGCCCAGGGTCTCGACCCCGCGGATTATTTTCGCCGCAGCGATTCCTACACTTTTTTTCAGAAGTTGGGCGACGCGGTCACGACTGGGCCAACGGGAAATAATCTTCGGGATCTTCGCATCCTTCTGGCTGATTAGAGGCGCGGGCTTTCCATACGCTTACGAAATGCCGGGACACCGCATTTCCGAACCCGATCAACCGGGCTCTTTGAATCATCGTGCAATGCCCCGCCGCGGGCCGCAATTTTCCCCGGGCCGCGATCCTAGCGCAGCGGCTTCGGCCACCAGCTCACAAAGCCGTCCTTGTTCGGCATTTTCACGCGCGGCAGCGACTTGGCGTCAAGCACCGCGTCCGGCGGAACGATTCCGTCGATGGACAGCAGATACGCGGTGACGGCGTAGACTTCGTCGTTGGTCAATGATTGCGGCGATGCGATGGGCATGGCCCGGCGAATATAATCAAACAGCGTGGTGGCGGCAGGCCAATAACTTGCCGAAGTCTTCACCGGCTTGGCTGACGCGAGCGTACCCACGCCTCCGGTGAGCTGATCCTGCGGCTTGCCCGCGCCCTTCGCGCCATGGCACACCTCGCAGTTCCTTGCGTACACCGCGGCGCCGGCCGAAACCGATCCGCTGCCCGGAGGAAGTCCCCGGCCGTCGGGCCACACCGTGATGTCCGCTTTTCGAATCTCCTCGGGTGTCAAAGCACGTCCAAGGTTCGGCCCTTGCGCGCCGCACACGGCCGGGAACAAGCAAAGCGCCACTGCCGAACAAAGAACCCCGATTTTAAGCATAGACATTTTTCACCGTCCCATCGGCTTCAATTCCCCAGGCCTGTATGCCGTTGAAGTGGTATCCCTGCCCCGGCACAAATTGCGCGACCCAGTCCGCACGCGAAGGCTGGACGTCTCCGGTCTCGTCAGTAGCGCGGCTCATCAGGGTGGATGGCTGCCCCTTCCAATCCCACGGGAGGCGGAACCGCGTCAGGGCCATTGGCAGTACCGGTGCGTTCAGCGCCGCAAGTTCCCAGGTTTTTCCGGCATCCTTGGACACTTCCACTTTCGCGATCCGCCCCGCTCCCGACCACGCCAGGCCGGAGATTTCATACCATCCCGGGCCCTGCAGATTCATTCCGAACGACGGCTTTAGGATCAGGGATTTTGCGCCCATGGGAAACATGAACTGGCGGGCCTTGCCGCCGGGCATCAATTCAGTGTAATGCGAGGTCTCGTCGCGGGCGTCCACGGGTACGTCGGTGACGTTCAGGCGGCGAATCCACTTCACATTCATGTTACCTTCAAAGCCCGGCAGCAGCAGGCGCATCGGGTAGCCTTGTTCCGGGCGAATGGCTTCGCCGTTTTGAAACAACGCAATCATGGCGTCGTCCATGCATTTCTCGAGCGGAATGCTGCGGCTCATGGCGGCCGCATCGGCGCCCTCCGCGATCACCCATTTTGCTCCGGGTGCCACGCCGGCTTCGTTCAGCAACGTGGCCAGCCGCACGCCGGTCCATTCCGAGCCGGACAGCAGGCCGTTCAGCTCGCCGGAGGTCGCTTGCGGGGGCTGCGCCTGGTTATATCCCCCGCTGTTGCCGGAGCACTCAATGAAGCGGATATGCGTTTCCATGGGATAGCGCGCCAGTACATCGGTGGAAAAAGCGAGCGGCCGTTTCACCATTCCATGAATGAGCAGTTCGTGCTGCGACGGGTCAATGTCCGGGACGCCGTTATGGTGCCGCTCAAAATGCAGTCCCGCCGGCGTGATCGTTCCTTCCAGCCGTTGCAAGGGAGTTCGCGAAACACCCGTGCCGGGGCGGCCCGGCGGGTTCGCAATCGTGCGCTGAACTTTCTCCTGCCATTTGGATGGCGTGCCGTACGGGGAAAAGGAACGTCCCGGTGTCTTCATCCATTCCGGAGCATTCGCACCGATGCTGTCGTCAGCCTGGGCAATGCCCACACTTGCAGCGGCAGCCCCCGCGGAAAGCAGCGCTCCCCGCAACAGCGCACGCCGGCCCAGCAGACCCTTTCCGGGAACGGGTTCTTTCCCCATTTTCGCGGCATCTTTCTTTTCGGAATTCTTCACGTTTGCCCCTGTCTGCGCCTCGCAACAGCACGGCTGGAAATGGTTTAAAAAAATGGCGCCATCGGAAGTCGATCCGAAACGGTACCAGCGCGCAAAAACTCTTGCAATATCTATCTAAACGAATAATAGAAAATGGCGGGCTGAAAATAATGCAAAGGCGTCTCATCCGAAATCCCGGTGAAAAGACGGCCTGCCGTCCGGAGCCTCGGCGAAGGATGGCGGAGGATGCAGTCTCTCGCGAACTCCTCTCCGCCAAATTCCCTGGTAACAGGGATAAATACAGGGAATTTTGCACCCTCATTCGCAATTCCTAGGAGATATGTCCCGGCCGGAGAGTACCTTAGCGAAAAAACTGGGTTCTTCCAACGAATTAGAACAGGATTAATTAGGGAATAAACAGGGAACGCAAATTCCCTGATAGGGGGTTCTTGGAAAATTAAGTAACACCTGTCAGTTGCTGGGATGCTCAACTGATTGGATGCCCGGGAGCCAGTATCCTAAGGCCTCCCTCCGTTTTGGTAGAGCCATAAATTAGCACTTCGGGAGGTCCTGAACATCGGAACCTTACACACATAGGGGCGGTGGGGATCGAAACTACGTAGGGACAGTAATTTCAGGGAGTTACAAGGAATGCCCGGGAATGCAAAGTTAGCACCGGCGCTCCGTCCATTGTGTCTGTCCCTCGCGTCGCCCATCACCCGAGGGAGACGACACCGTGGTGTTGGCTGGCCTGACTGACATACAATAGCCGCGCTTTGGGAGTGTCGCAATGACCGAGACACACGCTGATGAAATTCAAATCGCGCGAACTTTTAATCACGACCTTCTCATTCGGAAGAGCGACCAGGATGCCGCCGCGCTCCGTTGGCCTGCTATCGCCCACGTTCTCGTCAACGCGGAGCTCATTCGCACATTCACGCGGCATGAGAAGCGGGCTAAGATTCAGAAGCGTGTTGTACAGTTCCTTGGCTCGGCTGCTGTGTTAATGATGCTCGGCGCACTGCTCGGGTACGTCACCGCACTCTGGGTCGCGCCACCAGGCTCCGACCGGCACATCCCATATTTGGGCGTTCTTTCGGAGATCAGCGCCCTCGGAGCTCTCGTCTTGGCGGTGTTGGCTTCCCGTTATGGACCTGTGCGACGACGCTGGCTGAAAAATCGCTTCATCACCGAAGTGCTCAGGCAGTGGCACTTCCGGCGTCTGTTGGACGGCGAAGCCGTTGAATGCAGTATCGACGCGCAAGCTCAGTCTGTCACGGCACGCGATGCCGCGTTGTCGAAACTCATCCACGACCTAGCGGGCAACGTCGGTGAGAAGATGGACGAATTGTCGCAGTTCCGGCGCGATTCGCTCGGGCCTATTCCGCATTCACGACTTCCCAAAGCCCCTCAGATGCGGACCCAGTTGCTCGATGCATATCGCGCCCTCAGGCTAGACCACCAGCGGGACTTCGCGGTCTACAAGCTTTCCGCGGAGGACAAGACATTCGCGGGCCTGTCATTGGGAGCGTTGTCGACCCTGACCGAGCAACTGGCTGGAACGACCCTCGTCCTCGCACTGACGTGCTCCGTTGCGAGACTGTTTGTTGAGTTCGCGTGGTCGCCCATGGCGGCTGTGTCGCTGGCGATGACCGGCGTAGCAGTGCGGGCTTGGCGCGATGGCTTCGCCTTGGAACCGGAGCGCGAGCGGTATCAAGAGATGGTCCACGAGCTCGAGTTGCTCACCGCACGCTGGGAGAATACGGTGGACGATGAGCAGCGGTTTCGCATCGCAGAGGAAGTCGAAAGAGCCGGTCTTGAAGAACTTCGCTCGTTCATTCGCTCACACGAGCGAGCGCAATTCTTGGTCTAACGGAATCCACGTTGGCAGCCCGGCTTTTGTTTTGGGGAATCACAGTGGCATTGCATTAGTTCTGGCTATTCTGAGCGCGACCTGCCGAGCATATCGGGCCCGTTACACCTTACCAGACGAATATGAATCCTATGAAGGATACTGCGATCGCGTCCGAGAATTGAAGGCCGTTTTCGACGGAGTTTCGAGCGACCATGAAAAACTGTTCCAACTACAGCTTTTGGAGGAGGAGGCCGAATTGGTCCGGTATCTCCGAATGAAATTGCGAGCTACCTTTGTTTTGTGAGACCGAGTGCTCGGGGAAACGTATGTGGGTGTTCATTTCAAACCATTCGAACGATTGGAGCATGGCCGTTCGGGACGACGACTCGCCCGGTTGATGTGCCGTCGATACGTTCTCCATAACTGGCTGCGAGGTATACGTTTCGGCGTGAGTGTGATATATGGCCGTTTTATATGAAGGTAATTACTCGAAAATCGGAATGTGACGTTTTCATTAGCTATCGAAGGGCAGACGGCGGCGCCGAGGCTCGCCTCATCAAGGAGGAGCTAGAAAAACATGCATACGAAGTCTTCTTGGACGTTACCAATCTGGACGCGGGACCGTTTGACGAGAAGTTGTTACAGCGCATTGCGGAAACCCCCAATTTTGTCGTTGTACTCACGCCGCATGCACTCGATCGGTGCGCAGACAGAAACGATTGGCTACGTCGGGAAATTGGATGCGCGATACAAACGAACCGGAATATTGTTCCCATCCTCGTCAAGAACTTTGAGCCCCCGGCCGAGCTTTCTGAAGAAATTCGGCCCTTGCCAAAATACAACGGTGTCTCTTATTCACATGAGCATTTCGATAGCACTTTGCAGCAGATCATGGCGAAAGTGGGTGAAGCGCCAAAGGCCAGAAGACGAAGGTGGCGGCGGAGGATTTCCATGGCAATAGTTATCTTTGCCGTCGCCGTGGCAATGTACTTGTTGGTTTCACACAATTTCTATAATGTCCAGAAACCGTCGCAACAGGAATTGACCCTGCAGCAAGAGGCAAACTTGCTTCGCCTTGGGCGGCGATTTGACGAAGCTATCGCGAGAGACCAAGCAATCGTCGATCTTCACGGTGTATTGTCCGCATGGGCGACCACCGAAATTGCCTCAATGAAGAAGTTATTGGAGCAAGAAACCTCGCTTATGGCTGATGGGAAGGTAGCTGAGAATCAGAGCGATCTCACCCGCGCCAAAACCGATTACCAACAAGTCATAGACCTTCACGCCGCCCGCGAACTCGAAGCTATAGAATCCTTCAACGCGGTTAACCAGAAAATGAGCGGAGCCACCGATGCGGAGATCGCCCAGAAGAATTTCGCTAATGGCGTCACAGCTTTCAACCACGGTGAATATGCCATGGCCAAGGCATCGTTTGATCAGGTTCTGACCCGCACGCCCCCCAACTGGCCACAGCGCGCTCAGGCACAGGATTACGCACGCAGGGCAGGGAACCGGTCGCAGCAACAACAGCATTTCACCCAGGCCCAGAACTATTTCAACGGCAAGAACTATGATGCCGCCCGTGAGGAAGCCAGACAGGCGATCAATTCTCAAGATCCGGACCCGGTTTTGGTTCAGCAAACCCAAGAACTCATCGCTCGAATTCCATCCGCACCTGTCCCTGCTCCCAGCCCAGGCCAGCCAAGTCCCGCGCCCGAAATTCAAGGTTTGATGCGAAATGCCGAGGCCTTGCTTCAACAAGGCCAATTCAAAGGCGCCCTAGACAAGGCAGCATCCATAGAGCAATTAAAAGGCGACGCTGGCGCATTGCGGCAAGCGATCCGCACGGCAGAAGAAACCCGATATCAGGAGCTGAATTCTCAGTATTTGTCCACTGACAAACAGAACGCGTCGCAATTGCAGGATTTATTGGTGGCATTTCAACAATTCGAACAGAATGCAGTAAGTCGGCAGGCTGACTCGAAGAAATACTGCGACCAGATTTCAAGTGAGATCGCAGCGCTTTCCGCTATTCGTGCAAGTTCACCGACGCCGGCCCCCGCACCCCCTGCAGCAGTGGTACCTCTTGGCAATCCTGCCGATGTGCAGGCCGTTCTAAATCGCTATGCACAGGCCGTAGCGAATGGCGACCTCGCCGGTGTCAAAGCTGTCCGGCAACTCGGCCCCAGCGACGAAAAAAAGATGGCCGATAGCCTGAAGGCCATGAAAGGCAGGGGATTTGCACTTCGCAATTGCATCACGCCGGAAATCACTGGAGACACCGCCAAGGCAAGCTGCGACACCGTTTTAACTGGAAGCAAAGACACCCCGCCTGGACATCACACTTTTTCACTGATGCGAGTCAACGGACAGTGGATTATCATTTCTTGATGCGCAGGTCTTCTGAAGTTGATTGCGATTGACAGTAAATGTTCCTTGAGGTACAACCCTCCCACTTTACTGTGCTTCCAGACCTAAAATTTCGCAATCTTCGGGGAGCGCTCAGAGGCCGTGCTTGTCCCAATCTGAGGAGGCCATCGATGCGAAAGTCTTGCACCGCCATAGTTTTCTTCAGTGCCATCCTGTCTGCATCCGGCGCGAAAGCTCAAACAAATCCATGCCTCTCAAACATTGTGTACACGCCGTTTCAGACGAGTGGTGCAAAAGCAGCTTCTACGTCTGTTGCCTGCGCAGTCCCACAAGTCTACAGTAGGAACGGAATTTATTCAGATGCCACAACCGAAGCACCCGTCCTTCACCTTCAGCTTCCAGGAGCCCCTCTTACAGGGGCAACCATTGCTTTTAATGATTACCTAACCCCCCTAAACAAGGATATTGCAACATCAATCGCTTTACTTCCAGTCGTTAGCCCGGCAGCAGGAATTTCGTTCATCTTTGATCCAGCCCTTGGCGTCTTTAGTGCTTCAACTGACGGTTTCGGCCCGATTTTTAGTGAGAGGGCCTCAACGATTGGTCGTCATCGATTGTCAATTGGAGCCAGTTACCAGTATCAGAGTTTTAGCAGTTTGGATGGCGTCAATTTGCGCAGTTTTCCGACAGTGTATTTACAACAACTTCCAAATCCAACCGTTTGCAGCAGTGACCCGAATGAAACAGGTCAGTGCGCCGGTCTACGTGATTACCTTGTTGCGACAAATCGAATTGACCTAAAAATTCATCAAATCAACACATTCGTTTCGTTCGGTGTCACCCGGAACTTTGATATATCCATTTCAGTTCCTCTAATGGACGTTCGGATGGCAGCGACGGCAGACACGCGCGTGGTACTGAATGACGATGGCTTTAATTTTCTTTCTCTCATTTCTAATCAGTTTTTCCCTTGCGCGACAGTTACAGTCGGGCAACTGTGCCTCCATCAGATATTCTCCAATGCGCAACATGCTTTCGGCGTAGGTGATATAACTCTTCGAGCTAAAGCACATATTAAGAGCTGGGAGCATGCCGGGTTGGCAGTGGGGCTCGATGTGAGAATCCCAAACGGAGACGCACTCAATTTCCTTGGATCAGGAGCAGTGGGGATTAGGCCGTTTGTCGTCTGGTCACACGGTGGACGCATTTCTCCGCATATCAATCTTGGATACCAATGGAACGGTAAATCGATCTTGGGGCAGGATGTCACTACCGGAACAAAAGGTAGTCTACCCGGTGATTTGCTATATTCTGTCGGCGCTGAGGCCTCTATTGTCCGACGCTTGACGGCGACCTTTGACCTAGTTGGCCAACGGCTGTTCAATACCACTGTCGATAGTCTCACGCAGGTGCAAGTTCCAGGTGATCGGTGTAGTGGCTGTTCACCGGCAGTGCCAGCCCCTTCCTATCCTGTAACCACTATCGCCTCCTCTACTAGTTCTTACGGGATCAATAATGCCGCGTTGGGTGTTCGGTTCAATCCTTTTGGCCGCCTTCTTGTTTCTGCAAATGTGCAATTGAAGCTCGACAATGGTGGGCTCCGTTCCAAAGCGATTCCGCTAGTTTCGGCCACCTACACTTTTCAATGATCCAGCGTTGAGTTGGTTGCTAGACACTTGCCGAATGAGCGCGGTGGGTATTTACACTCAATAGGGACATTCATGCTGCTTGTTAGGCGTTGCCCCCGAACGCTTAGATTGGAGGCAGGGCAGTTCGAAAAATTACAGCGGGCAAACAGCTTCCTTTTTGTCCGAGGAGCCTTACTTGTTGCCACGCGATCGATATTGCCGTTTAAGGAGGACAGAATTATAATGCATCCCGTCCCGCAAAGGTTAACGCTCGCACGGTATGGGGTATCCCCGACCCCAATTGTGTACGTTCATACTTCGTTTCTGGCTGGAGATCTGAAATGACCCGCCCACGACTATTAAGGGGCAACGTATTGGTTTGGGCTGTTGTTGCGTTCATCTTTGCTTCTGGCAACGCATTGTTTGCGGCTGAAGTCTCAATTAACCCAAGTGTTTCAACTTCTGGATTGGTCGGTAACGTAGCAGTGAGCGTATTGTACCAGAGCCAAGGGGCGACGGTTTCGGCGCTTCAGTTTGATTTGGAATACGACCGGAGCGCTCTGACCATTACGGCTACAGCGGGGACTTCGACAAATAACGCCAGCAAGACTCTGGTCACAAGTGTGTTGCCGAACGGCGATACGCGCTTTTTGATCTTTGGTGTTAATCAGACAGTGATTGGGGACGGCCCCATAGTTAACCTAACTATCCAAGTGAATGCCAACTCATCGGTCGCGTCGTATTCCTTAGGATTCCTCAACGCAGCAGCTTCTGACTCAGCCGGGCAGGCTGTGCCCATCGCAGCTCTTTCTGGGAGCATCGCTATCACACGTAAGGTTAGCGCAACGGCACTGGTTTCTTCGCTTAATCCCGAGGTAGCTGGTCAATCGGTGACGTTTACGGCCACGGTTAGCAGTACCGCAGGCGGGACGCCAACCGGCACAGTGACTTTCTTCAAAGGCTCAACTGCATTGGGAACAGGAGCAGTAACGCTTAATGGGAGCGGGGTGGCGACTTTATCCACATCAGTGCTCGTTGTAGGTTCCCCTTCGATTACCGCAAGCTACAGCGGTGATGCAAACTATGCCGCAAGCGTATCTCCTGCAGTAACCGAGACCGTAAACGCTGCGGGATTTGCTCCACCTGCAACGGGTCTTACAGTCACGGCGGGGCAGAACCTTCCGACTAATCTCACCCTTTATGCCGCCGCCGGGTCCGGCCTGAATTTTACTTTGAGCTGCTTGGGAGCGCCGGCGAAGACAACCTGCCTGTTCGGGTCCAATCCTGTAGCGCCGGGACCACCGCCGAATGGCACGACGGTGCAAATGACGCTTCAAACGTCGAGTTCCGAATTACCGCCTAGGCCATCGAATCGCGCCCCGCGGCCCTGGGGAACCCTCGGAATCTTCACCGCCTTGGCAGCGATATTGGCGGGCACGAATCATTTGCGCCACGCTCCTCGCCGTCGTCTAGCGTTTGGAATGTGCGTTGCGGTTTTCGCGCTAGCTTCAATTCTGATTAGCTGCGGTGGCGGTGGCGCCGGTTCCAGTCCTACGCTCCCGTACACAGGAACACCGAAAGGACCTGTGACATTCACGGTGAACGGGACTTCCGGAACCACGACAATCTCCACGCAAGTGACTGTGACAGTTCAATAGGCACTGGTTACAAGACTTGTGGCTTCGGCCTTCTGGCTTGAATTTTGTCTGATGAATTTGAGTGCAAATCTGTACTTTCCCGCCTATCAAAACTGCAGCCGTTAAGTACCCTTTATAGTGGTGTTAGCCGGGGCCTTTCGAGGACGGTCCCGTCGCCAATCCCTAGCTTGGGAGCAATCTTTCGCGAGGAGTGGGGTTCCGAACTCCTGCGCAAATCGTGTCCTCATCCCATCGGATGATTCGCATGGTGAATTTGGGACAGGCTACACCGGAAGAATTGTCAGCGCACACCACAGAAGTTGCATTCATGAGTGGGCTAGATAGGGCACGGAATCGTCTTGTTTGGTCGCCGCGAATACGCGACTTCTTAGTGCCTTGTGAGTAGCAAGAATTTGTGGTCACGCCGGAGCCATGCGGTGTAGACTCCCGCAGATTTCCGCTCGCAGCGGGTAGTACGGAGGGGCCGGTATGGGCGTATTCGATTGGATTTCTGGAAAAGGAACACAAGATAGTAATCAGAAAACTGTGGGTCCCCGTACATCGGAAATAGAATGCCCCAAGTGTCATGCAAAGATGCTCGACGACGAACCCGGACCTATAAAATGCTTTTCTTGTGGTACGCCGATCCGCGCTGCGTCCATTCCGGTTTCGAGAGGAGTCGAAAATTCACAAATGGCGAGTCTTATGCCGCGAGCATCTGAATTGCCTCTCGTCCCGTCGGAAGAGGAATATGTTCGCAAATGTCTTGCCCCCTCTTTTTCAGAGGCGCAGAAGGAGCGAGCATTCCAGGATATTCCGGAATTGCAACGGGTACTAGGCCCGCTGAATGCGAGTCGAAATGAAGAAGCTGCACGAGAAGCCGAGACATTGGCGACGCAGTACAGCGACTGGGACATGTCCTACGACTGGGGTGCAACGGCGAACCTGCGACTCGGTCACTATGATCGTGCTCGCAGTCTGCTGCGAGAAGGCCTTGAGAAGGCCAAACGAAAGGGCCGTCTCTGCACAGTCATGGGCGAGGTCGAATGGAAGACTAAGAGCATAAAAGACGCCCTTTTCTGGTTGGTTCAGGGTATTCATTGTCAGGAAGTGCTCAAAGACTTTGAGGAGAGCCCCTACCTATATCTGCACTACATAGCTGAAGGGCTCGAACTGCCGAATGTCGCTGCGGCGTTCATTTCTCGCGTAGACAAAATCCGCTATGGTGGAATACGCCTTAACACAACCTCGCACCGCGCGTTGGCTATTGGAGCTTCCATAGACGAACTGTCTTATCTACTGACGCGGACATCAATAAGTCCCCGCTTCGATTGAATCGCACGCTCCTGATTCCTTTGCTGTGCCCAACGTATCTAGCTACTTCACTTCCTGTGTTTATGTCCCAAATTCTAATTGTGCAATCTTTCTCATTTTCGGGATATCCCGAACCTGCACTCGCCGCGTAGTTGCCATCGGCTGAAACATCAAGACACCAGATGCCAGAAGTATGCCCGCGAAGACATCGGACCTCTTTTCCGTTGTGGAGGTCCCAAACGCGCACAGTCCGATCATTGCTACAGGACAGCGCCAGATCGCCAGAAGGCGTGAATCTAACTTCGTTGACTTCGCCCTCGTGGCCCACGAGTGTGGCGGTTCTTTGACCGGAAGTTGCGTTCACGAGGTGAATTAAATTGTCGTCTTCGGCACAAAGGATACTCTGGGCGTTGGCTGAAAGTGCGAGTGCATTGATGCGTTTGGTAATTTCGAACTGGGACGTCAGCGTTGGTCCGCTGAGGCTCCAAAGGACAATTTTCTTATCGCCCACAACCAGCATCACTCGGCAATTTGCTGAGAAGACCGCGTTGCGCAAACCGCCAATGGTCTGGGTGTTCAATTGACAAACATCTGACAAGTTGCCGCTGTCCAAATCCCACTGACGCACTACGCTCGGCTTGGCAAATAGCTCCTGATAAACAAGCAGCACGCCGTTGGCATCTGGCCTGACACCGAGCATGCCCCTAAGATGGCGGTTCGAGATCACATGTGATTCGGCAAAGGTCTTGAGGTCCCAAGCTTTCACCGAGCGTTCCCGTCCAAAGGAGACCGCTCGCTTCCCATCCGAGAGGAAGACCGCTACATCCACAATACCCGCGTGATCTATGAAACGCCCTATCTCGCGCGGATCCACCGCTGGTTGCGTCCGCATAGTCCGGAAATCATACTCAAAGAACTGATTTCCCCTCGCAGAATCAACCATGTCTGATCCCGAAACAGTGACTCCGATCGGCTTCAATTTCTGATTGAGGAAGTTAGCGGCGGCCCAGTCGTCCATAGTACCCGGCGCATCGAAACCCCCGGTTTTGAAGCGCCACACGATCTTCTTACCATACTGCGTTGTTTGCAGGCCCAAACTAACCAGCGAGAACGCGGGATTGGGATGATTCTTCAGTGCGCTCTCAATCTGGTGGAGGGCGCGCTCGAGTCCCACTTCCGCTTCTGACAAATCTGTGGGCGGAGGGCTAGGTTTCAGGTATCGTCCGCACAGCCCGACAAGAACATCTCGCATGCCGGGAGTCGTCTGTTGACGGGCCAAGTCGCCCAGATCTGCCGCCGTCGTGGCGTTCAGGCGGATACTGTATCGGATGCGATCGACCCGTTCGATCAGAGCCGCGGCAACATCAGAGAGCCCCAGCGCGTCAGCAACGTAATGCAAGTAGAGATACGGGCTCTCTTCATAGTCTTTGATTGCCTCCTGACAATGAATTGCCTGGACCCACCAGTAGATTGCATCGCGAAGGTTCTTAGTTTTCCATTGAATGTTACCCATCAGCGCGCAGATGCGACTTTTACGTTTGGCGTTCTCAAGACCTTCCTGCAGAAGATTACGGGCACGTTCGTGTTCTCGCAATTCCAACATGGCGCTCGTCGCCCAAAGGTAGCCTACATCCCAATCGCCGTATTGCTTGATTATGTTCTCCGCCTCTTGTAGAGCTTCCTGATTTCGGCCCGAATTGAGAGGAGCTAATACACGTTGCGCCACCTCCACCTTCTTCGACATCCGGGCGCTCACCCTCAAGGGCTACGGCCTGGATTTGCAGAAGGACACCCAGCTCGTCACCGCGACC
>JAIQFB010000018.1 GCA_020073485.1 Terriglobia bacterium
CTCATTCTCCCAAGAATCCCCATTGGCCGCTCGCGCCACACGCCATCCTCCTCGTATTTGAGCGTATAGATATGGAGCAATCGCCATCCCGCTTCCAGAAGCCGGTTCACTTCCTCCCGGCCCCGGGCTTCCAGGTTGTGCCCGGTCAGTTCAGCGATATCCAGTTGCCACAGGGGCAGCCTCTCGAGCACTGCAATGGGCGCTTGGTCTTCGGCCGTTTCGGTATCCGCTTTTCGCTTGGCCATGAATCCCTCATATCGCGCAGGACACTCAGCCGTGGGGAGAGCAAGAGGCGCAGCCGGTAAGCATCCTCCGTGTGCATTATGTATACACGGCATCCGCCGCACGGCTCTGTGACCCCAATCACAGATCGCAGTGGACAAAAGCACTACAAGGAAGATGCCAGGTTGCTCCCCAATGGCAGCTCTTGAGTTTGTGACTAGGTGAAGACGATGAAGATACTACTCGCGGTGGATGGTTCTGAATTTTCCCAGGCAGCAACCCAGACCCTCGTTTCGCAGATGCGCCCGAATGGCGCCGAGGTGCTCGTCTTGCAGGTGGTGGAACTGCGCGTTTTCCCGATTTCTCCGGAAATGGCGCCGGGATATGTGCCCGAGCAGGAAGAAATCCTGAAGGAAGATTTCCGGCATGCCCAGGAGTCCGTGAACCAAGCGAGCCAGGCACTTCGCACCGCCGGGTTCAGCGTCAGCACACGTGTTGTTGAGGCCGAAGCGCGAAACGGGATCCTTGATATTGCTGCCGAATGGGGCGCCGACTTGATCGTACTCGGTTCCCACGGGCGAAAGGGGTTTCAGCGATTCCTTCTCGGGAGCGTCGCGGAATTCGTTGCCCGGCATGCGGATTGCTCAGTGGAAATAGTGCGTGTTCCCCGCAAGCGTGAGGCGGCATGAACGTGCCGCGCGGGATCTGGGGCTTTGTTGAAAAAATACTAGGCTAGATATGAAAGTCAAAGACGTACTGATAAGAACGCCAGCGAGTTGTGCGTGATTGATGGCGTGGACGTGGTGGGCGTGAACAAACAGACGGGAAGACATGCGTTGGATTCACGAATGAGCTGAAGCGAGGACTGAAAGAACATCACCACGGGGTTTGTAAATCCGCAGTAGACCGCCGGCCGCCGGACCTTGAGGCCTACATCGCCACCAGGGAAGAACACAATACACCCGATATCGAATCCTATCTTCTAAAGACCGGATCGGGGATTGCAACTCGTAAGAAGCGAACTACAATCTCCGCAGCCCAAAGGACGTTGGAGGCCCGCCATCTCCGCCGTTTTAATTCTGCATCTGAATGCTCGAGGAAACTTACGTTCCCGAATAAATTCCGGGGTTGTTATGCATCAGGATGCGGATGGCGATGCCCCACTTGTTGCCGTCGAGCCGTTCCATGCGCACCACGTCGCCGATTTGCTCGCGGTGCATGGGATCGTCCGGCCCGAAATTCAGCGTCAGGATCACGTTCATGCCCACGAAGTAGTGCTCGGCAGAGGTAACAAAATACAGACCGCTGCGCGACACGTTCAGCGTCGAGCAGATTTCCTCCGGATACTGCGTATCGCACGGGCGAATGAGCACGGGTTCGGAAAGGCTCTCTCTTGGGGTTAAACGGCATTCCTTCACTGCGGTCAGCATATGCATCCCTCCCGATCCTTCTTGTTCCGTTGGGCCCGCGCTTCCTGATTCCCCCACAAATGCGAAAGTGAGGCGCGAGCACCGGAGTCCGTCCACGTCGCCTTCTTGCGGGCCCCGTTTCCTGATCGAGCCGGGCAGGTTCGCGCCTGCCCAATACCTGCGCCCGGAGACCAGGCGGAACGTTGGAAGGATTCTTCCGTTAGATTCTCCGCCGAGAGTATGTGAATGCCGCGCAAAAGTCTACCCGCAAGCGGTTCCTGTGCTTTCTTTGCCAACCTGCTTGCCGGCTTGCCATTCGCCGCCCGGCGCGGGCTCTGAAACTGTTAGTGGCCATTTTGTGCATTGCCGCGGCAGCGGAGGTCTTCCGGTTTACGGCTATTCAAAAAGAATGAGGCGCCGTTTTGGGCGGCGCCTCCTCGAAATAAGCCTGTCGGAGGAAGGCTTACCTCTTCATGACTCGAATACCAAGCAGCAGGCCGAATGGTTCCATTTTTTTTTAGGGCAAGCGGGGACTGGCCTGTGGAAATTCCGGAATGTCTGCACACAATAAGACTTGCACCCAATCCCGAGCCCAGAAAACGCGGTTCGATCGCGCGGCCGTCAGGCCACGGCCGATTTGCTTCCCCTGCCCATCTTTCGAGGAGAGGTAAGATTCACGCCGACATGGTCCAAATTGTGGTGAACGGTTTTTCCGCTCCCAATGTCAATGGCGTAGAACCGGTTTTTGGAGGTTTTCGACAATTCCATCAAATGGTAGCGCGCGCCGTCCAGTCCTACTGCGCAAGCCCTCCAAAGTGAGGAACCATCAGGGAATTTCTCAAACAGGTCGAATATGCGGTGCATACGAGCCCCCTTGAACAACTGCCGGTGACCCTTCCAGCTACCTCTATGATATTCCTATCTCCTTGGCCTGTCCAATCAATCAATCTGATCCTCCAGATCGGATTTGCGGGTCTGGAAACGCAAGAGTTCGGGCTTGGAATCGGCCCGCCCGATATTATCCGGCGTTCGTCCGGAATGTGCCGGATATCAGGTTCAGGCTCCACTTGCCGCCTGCCAGGCGATAGAATGATGCGCCGTGCCCCCATCGATCCAACTCGGCCGTCTGCACGTGGTCCTGGTGTCTGCACGCAATCCACTGAACATCGGCGCGGCGGCCCGCGCTATGAGCAATTTCGGATTTCGCTCCCTGCGCGTGGTGAACCCGTACGAGCCTTCCTTTCGTGAGGCGCGCTCGGCCGTGGGGGCGTCCGAAATTCTGGAAAAGGCCGAGTTTTTTCAAAGCGTCGCCGAGGCCGTGGCCGATTGCACGCTGGTTGTGGGAACCACGGCGGTCCGCAATCGCGAGCTGCAGCACCCGGTCCATCGCCCGGAGTACGCTTCGCGATTGGTTCGCAAACGATGGGCTTCGGGCGGAGTGGCATTGCTTTTCGGATCGGAAAAATTCGGCCTCTCCAACGAAGACCTCAGCCACTGCCACTGGCTGATCCGCATTCCCACCTGCGATGAAAACATTTCCATGAATCTGGGGCAGGCCGTGGCGGTTTGCCTCTATGAACTGATTCGCGACTCGAAATGCGAGCGCGCCCCCGGCCAGCCGTATCCCGCCACGTCGGGGGAACTTGAGCGCATCACCACGCTGTTGCTTGAAGCCCTCCATACCAGCGGATTTCTCGACCGCCGCCGCGTGAACGACTCCGAGGAGCGCATCCGCCGCCTGGTCCGCCGCCTCCATTTGCAGGAGCGCGACGCCGTGATCTGGCTCGGCATGCTGCGGCAAATGTTGTGGAAGATGAATGCGGGCAAGGATTCCGGATCCGGCGAGGCCTCCGCTCCGGTCAGCGCCGGGCGGAGAAAAA
Organism: Terriglobia bacterium; assembly: GCA_020073485.1. Classification (GTDB taxonomy): domain Bacteria; phylum Acidobacteriota; class Terriglobia; order Acidiferrales; family UBA7541; genus Palsa-360. The sequence goes on from JAIQFB010000018.1 coordinate 3,512, forward strand.
AGACTGCAGCAGCTGCACGGACTCCCCGGCGAGAACCCCCGGAGTAACTTCGATGCGATGATTCAAGGCGGGCGCGTCAAGCACTTGCAGGCACGTGCGAATGGCGCCGCCTTTTGGGTCATCGGCGCCGAAGATTACCCGCGCGATGCGCGCCTGCACCAGCGCGCCCGCGCACATCGCGCAAGGTTCGATGGTTACATAAAGTGAGGCGCCTTTGAGGCGGTGATTACCGGTCTTCAGCGCGGCCTGGCGCAGCGCGACCACTTCCGCGTGCGCCGTGGGATCGCAATCGGTAATGGTGCGATTGCCGGACGCCGCGATGATCCGGTCCTCCAACACGACCAGCGCGCCGACCGGAACTTCGCCGCGCAGGGCCGCCGCACGCGCCTGATCGAGCGCCAGATGCATGTATTCGGAATCGGTCACGTCTGTGGCGCCGATACAGGAGGGATCAAATATTCGACCAGCATGACGTCGTGCAGACCGTCCTGCAGGCGCGCGTGCGCGGTGTGCCGGCCCACTTCTCGCCACCCGGTCGCGCGACACAGCAGCAGCCCGTCGTGATTGGCCACCAGGATTCGCCCGATCAATTTTCGGTAGCCGAGCATTGCGGCCGATTCCTGCAGGGCGCGCATGAGTTGCCTGCCGACCCCGTAGCTGCGGAACGACCGGCGCACGTAAATAAAAACCTCGCCGATATCGTCCAGCGAGATGCGGTTGTCATAAGTGGCCAGCGCGGCCCAGCCCGCGATCCAGTTGCGCACGTCCGCCACCAGAATCGGGTGCTTGGGGTCATGGTCCGCGGCGGCGTTCATCAGGCGCTGCGAGTCCACGGATCTTGGGTCGGAGTCGAATGTTTCCAGGCGATCCTGCACCGCCTCGTTGAAAATCTCGCACATGGACGCAGCGTCGTCCTCCGTTGCGTGCCGGATTTCCAGTTGCGGCCTTTGGCTGGCGCTGCTCATCACCCTATAATTTTATCACCCTCGCGGCTTTGTTGTGAACGAATCCCGTACCGGTTGCAGCCGTTCCGCAAAACAGGCATGATTCCGCCAGTACGACTGGCTTTTCACCCTTAGCGAAGGGCAGCCAGTCGCTTTTTTTGACCGACAAGAAAACGTGGAACCCGACAGGCGAAAGCCTGTCCTACTTAATTTCGGAGAGGTACTTTCTCATGATCCGACGTGAATTCTGCAAAACCTCGCTGGCCCTGGCGGGATTCGCACTGCGAAACCCTCGATTGGACGCGGTGGCAAGTCCGAGCCCGGCGGATGAATTACCCAATGCGCCGGGCCTCACCAAGTACGTCTCCGAATTCATTGTGAACACGAAATACGAGGACATCCCGGAAAACGTAATCGCCCTCGGCAAAAAAACAATTCTGGATGGATTCGGCCTCGCGCTCGCCGGGTCGGATTCCACTGCAGGCCCTGTCATCCGGAAATACATCGAGTCGCTCGGCCCTTGCGCGGGAAGCGCCACCATCATCGGCACCAAAATGAAAGTACATCCGCGCTACGCGGCGCTGGCCAACGGCATCTCCATCCACGCCGATGATTTCGACGACACCGGATCGGCCTTTCACGTGGCCGGGCCCACTCTGCCGCCGTCCTTCGCCCTGTGCGAAGTCGGCCGCCGCACCGGCAAGGACCTGATGCTTGCGTTTCACGTGGGCGTCGAAATCTCCAACAAGATCGGCGACGCCGTCTCTCCCCGCCACCAGCAGGACGGCTATCACACTACCGGCACGATCGGATCCTTCGGCAGCGCCGCCGCCTGCGCGAAACTTCGCGGGCTCGACGCGGCGAAGACGGCCATCGCGCTGGCCATCGGCGCGTCCCAGGCCAGCGGCCTGCGCGACAATTTCGGCACGATGACCAAGCCGTTTCACGCGGGCCACGCCGGCGAAAACGGCACCGTCTCCGCCGACCTCGCGGCCATCGGCTGGACCGCCGCGCCCGATATCCTGGAAGCGCCGCTGGGATTTTTCCAGGTCGGCGGAGGATTCGATCCGAAGACAATCGTCGACCGCCTCGGCAAGCCGTGGATGTTTGTCACTCCCGGCGACCTGATCAAACGTTTCCCCTGCGGCACGATCCAGCAGCAGGTGATGGACGCAATGCTGCGCCTGATTGAGCAAAACAACATCAAGGCCGCGGACGTCGATAAAGTGGAAGTCGGCGGAAACTTGAGCAACTACAGGACGCTCTTTCAGCACCACCCGACGACGGGCCTACAGGGAAAATTCAGCATGGAATATGCCATGGCGGTCCTGCTGCTCGAGCGCAAAGCCACACTCGCCTCATTCACCGACGCCGTCGTCCAGCGCCCCGACGTCCAGGACATGATCCGCCGCGTGCGCTATTACGTGGACCCGGAATTCAACAAGCTGGAACTGCAGGGGGCTTCGCTGCAAGCCATGCTCGTCGAGCAAAGCATCCTGAAAATCTACATGAAAGGCGGAAAAGTAATTTCCGGCCGCACCGAACCCGCCAAGGGAAGCCCTGAAAATCCCATGACCTACGAGGAAGTGGCCGACAAGTTCCGGGGCAACGCCGAATTTGCCAAGTGGCCGAAGCAGAAGGCCGAGTCGGTCATCGAAATGGTGAAATCCTTGGAAACCTTGCCGGACATGACCCGGCTGACGGCGGCATTGGCGGGGTAAGGGTTTCTCAGGACTTGGGATAATGCGCCACGGCCGTCGAGTCGGTGGAGCTTTTGAATTAGACCATGCGAGTGGTGCAGATGATTAAGACCACTGGAGGAGCAGAATCAAGCGGCGCCACGGCGTCGTGATGATGCTTATGCCTTATTCGCCTTGGGACCAAAGATCGGCTTTCTATAAAGAAAGATGCCGAGAAGCGAGCCTACGAATGATGAAGCGCAGAAAACCGTTAGAGCAGAATAGATATTTCTAACTGTTTCGACTACACGGGATGACATACTAGGAACTATATATTCGGGTGCTGCGCTCCCCATGAAAAATAAAAACGTACCTAAAGCACTCACAACAGAGAGAGCCCCGTAAAAGCCGCGACCGGACCCAAATCCTTTGTGGGCTAGGACCAGCAGAAATACGCAGGGAACCAAGTAAAGGAACCAAGCAAGAAATGGATTCATATGTGTCCTCCAGCCGACTCCCTGCTGAAATTCTGCTATCTCATCGCAAGATGAAGATGTGCGCTCGATCACTGCTCATTGTGTGCGGTGATGCTGGGGGGAATTGCTTCTCCGGCTACGTCTCGAGCAGGCGCGGTTGCTGCCGAGGTTCCGGCGGTTGGCCGTCCGGAAGTGCGAGGATCTCGACTTCGCAGAATCCGAGTGGCTCGGGCCCACATTCCGATAAGTCCGTTTCTGAGCCGGAATCCTATCTACGAGGGGTGAGAACTGGGCTGTTGGAAGGACTTCGGAGTTCGTGACGCCACGCACTTCTCTGAGTGATCAGACTCACAGCCTCAACAGGCAGTATGGCTCATCTTTTGGGTGAGGTTTGTCATTGGGTGGAGGGCGCGCTTCACCGCAGAAGCGAAAGGGGTCTTAATGCTGTCTATCGCGTTGCAAGTCCTAACCGCTTGGGTCGGTGTAGCAGTGATCGTTGGCCTTGTGGTTGGAGCGTCGATTCGCTCTGCCGAAAGACTCCGAATAGAAGAGGTGTTGACCGATCTATTCTCATTTCTGGCCAGGACACAGTCCACGAGGTAAGGCGGAGTCTACCTCCCGTTCGGTCGTGCATGCCGTTCTTGAGCCAGTCGCGCCACCGTCAATCGTGGGGCTGCAATTTTCTCAATCCTTCCCTTTTTCTTTTCCAATAGCCTTGCTTCTTCCAACTTGCGATGCAGGATCCTTGGAATGTGGAAGCCAGTTGCCGATCAGACCGGCGGTCTCAATGGGTCGATGCAACACTTGCTCAGAGTCTTCCTTGTATGAGTCTAAAAGGCTGATTTCGTTTGGGAGCGCTGATTCAAACGGAACACCGCTCTGTATAGGTTCTGATTGAGTACTGCCGTACAGATTGATTCTCGGGGGAAAGTGTTGTCAGATCAGCTGGTTGGATGGTGTTGCATCGACCGGTTGAGCCTGCACCGTTTATCAGGACCAATCCGGTTCACGGAGTGGTAGGGGATCGCTTCCGAGTACGCCATGATCCACGCTCAATAGCCAAGGTGAAAAGGCGGATCACGTCCACCTCTCCATAGGCCCGTGAGGGCCGCATCGAGCTACAACGCGCTGAGGAAGGCGACGAGATCCGCTTTCTCCTGGTCGGTGAAGCCGATGCCGAACCGTCTGTCGTAGAAGTTCACGACGTCCAGTAGGGTATTGGCGGAGCCGTTGTGGAAATAGGGGGCGCGAGCCGAGAGGCCCCGCAAAATCGGCCCTTTTACCTTTCCAATATCTGCCCATGAGCCAGTGATTAGCGCGCGGCCGGGATCAGTCGTATGAACTACGTCGCCGGTGGCCTTGTTGCGAAGAGTGATCACGGGCAGGTACCTGACGTCGAGAGGACTATTCAAGTCTCCCACCCCGATGTTCAGCGGCGCAGAAACCGAGTGGTTCCCTACGTTAGGTGAATCGTGGCAGGTGCCGCACGTACCCGGAAGCACGGTTATCCCGAGGGCGTCATTTACCCCGGCTACCCCGCTGATGTTGATTGGCTTCGAATTGAAGAGCGCCTGTCCTCGCGCAATGCTGGCTTTCTTGCTGTCGTGATTGTCGATCCACCGATCAAACAAATCAAAAATGGCCGGCGTAAATGGCCCCCCTGTTGGATTGAAATGGAATGAAGATGGAAACGAGTCGTTGATTCCGATGAAAAACTGTTGGGCGGAAAGCGGAACTGGGCCTCCTGTAGCTCCGTCGCTTTGGAGATACCCAGCTTTGAAATCAAATATCTGGGCAACCGAGAGACCCATTTCGAACTTGACGATGGCCTGCTGTTGTTCAGCAGTAGGCGCTGAAGCTGCTTGCGCATGGCCGAGAGTCGCATCCATGGCCTGGTGAGCCAAGTCAAAGAGCAGATCGGACGGGTTCGTGACGAAGGTAATTTTCTGCGTTCCTGTTTGCGGAGAAGATTCGCGTCCATCGAACATCACCGTGCTCAGAAACCGCAAATTCGCTGCAGGGAGCGGCCGACGATACATCGAAAGAGTTGACGTGTCGTTGCAGCCGTATGGATTGTTTACGGAGACCACTTCAAACTCGGCATTCGCAGGCACGGGTAATGCGATTCGGATCAGGCCCCTAGTAGTAAGCAGACTGTATGCTTTGGCACGCCCCGCTAAGGTGGAAACGTCGATGAATTGGTCGCAGTTCGAGCCGTCCACAGTGCGGAAGATTGGATCGGTTCCCTCGGTCGCGTCGAAGCGCGCTTTCACATGCGCCGCTGAGACCGTCCATGCGTCGCTCGGTTGGTGGCACGTAACGCAGCTCCGGCCATTGGTGCCCAGGTCTTGGAAAAACGGGCCAGTCAAATCGATTCGGCCGCTCGGGTCGGTAGTGTATGTCGCCACAGCGCCGCTTGGGTCAATAAATGGAAACTGATTGGGTAGGCTCTGCTGAATTCTGGAGTTTTGTTCATTAACCGCCTGGGCCTGGACTGCCTGTGGAAGGATCAAAACTGCCGAAATCAAGATCACACGGAAAATTGCAAAGGGCCGGACGGAGTTGCGAGCAATCATTTCTCCTCCCTCAAAGCACTTTTCTAGCCTGTAACTGGCACTGAAACGGTAAGAGTGCTGAGAGGCTACAAGCGCACTCTGCTTTCGTCAATAGAGCATAAATACTGTAGGTACTGGAACCGACTCAAAGCCTAGAAAGTAACCTCACTCAAATAGTGGCTCCAAGTCCTTCCATGAGAAGGCCGGTTAGTGTCAAGTCGGTTTTGTAGTTGCCTTTGATCGTCGAGTGGTCTTCCAGGGAACTCATCCGCCTCTGCCGCCATCCTTCCATCCGCACTCTTTAAGGAGCGAATGTTCGCTCGGTGCAAGTTGGGCGTTCTCGTTTCAGCAGGTGCTGCTACCTGAGAATCGACCTTGGCTTTCCAGCTTAAGCCAGGAAGTTGGGCCGGGACTTGGCCGCAGTCACCTATACTCGGCGGTTCCGCTCGACCATTCCCATCCAGCTCTACGCCACCTTGCCTACGATAGCGTTGTGGTTGCGCAGTGGTTGGTACACCTCGCCGCTCACCCACAACTTGTGAAGCAGCACGGACAATTGCGCCTTGAGCGCGTCAATCGTTGGGAGCGTACCGCATCCCGCCGGAGACCGGGCTTCTCATCCCATCTGATCAACGGGATTCTCGGAATATGGGATTCCGCCCTGCAAACCTCCAAGGGCACAAGCCGATAAGCCGACCTCGCGGGACTTGGAGCAATTCGTCCATGAGCAACCTCGCAGTCGGATTGTCGCCGTCGGGTGGGCCAATGATTGTTTTGTGCGAGACGGGCTAGTCGAAGTAGGTTTATGATGACGGACGGGTTGAAATTTGCGCTGAGGCCTCTCAGCGAGCCTGCCGATCTTATGGCATGTGGGAAGGGAAGCGATGATCAAGAATTCAATTAAGGTGGTAGCTTTGGTTTTTGTTGTCGTGGCGTTTTCCAGTGTGGGCTTGTTGCTAGTCACTCGGGCCGCACAACAACCGACCGTGACGCGCAAGATTCTGCTGAAACAAGATTCGCCCATTCCCGGCTATGAGGAAGACTTAGTCATGGTCGATTTCCCGCTTGGCGCACGGGAAGGCAGACACACGCATCCTGGTTCGGCCATAATCTACGTCCAAGAAGGAACCCTCACTCTCGACTACGAAGGAAAGCCAACAGCCACCTACAAGCCTGGAGACAGTACTTACGTCGAGGCCGGCAAAATTCATGAGGGCCGGAACGCCGGCAATACGCCCGTCAAAGTCCTCGCGACTTTCGTCCTCAAGAAGGGCGTGCCCATGACGAGCCAGGTGCAGTAGAGGCGGTAGGCCGTGGGTTCCCGCCCGAATCGAAAATGGAATCCGCTTCGCGTTTCTTGGCGAAGGTCCTGGTAAACGGGATTCTCGGAACGTGGGAATTATTCCCTTGAAGCCCCAAAGCCCCATTCCGATAAGAAAACTTATCAGGCAGCGGGAAGCATAGGCCAATATCGACCAGGTTCGTGCCTCATTGCGATTGCTGCGCTGGCCGCAAGAACGCCAATGCAGTGATTGCCACTAGCGAGAGGAACGCTGCCAGCAGGAAGACGATGCTTGGATGCACCGCCCACAACGCTCCCGCAATAAGCGATGCAGGCAAGTAGATAACTCCTGTCACGAAATTGAAGACACCTATCGCCGTCGCGCGTCGCTCGGGCTCGATATCAGCGATGAATGCCTTGCTTTGAGCTTCGTCGATCGAATAGAAGATGCCGTAGATGATGAATAGAGCAATGATCTGCCACTTCGTCGCGGCAAAAGCGAAACCGAGGCTCATCACAAGGTAGATCAGATAGCTCAGGGCGACAATACGCGTCCTTCCGATCATATCGCCGAGCTTGCCGATCAGCGGCGCGCCGATCACGAAAGAGACGTTGAATAGCGCATAAAGCAATACGATATCCCTGACGGAGAAACCGGTATTCTTCGCGCGCAACAGCAAGAAGCCGAAACTGAAGTAGGCCAGTGAGAAAATCCCCGCCGCAATAAGATAGCGTTTGAAACCGGAACTCAACGTATTCCATGCCGCGAAGATATTTTCGCGCCTGCGTTCAGCCGCTGGCGGATCCTTGATCATGCCAAGCAAGAAAACGGCAAGCACAGCTGGAACAAAAGCTACCCAGAACAAGGTTCGAAAGGAGGAAGCCGTTTCTCCGTGCCAGGAAAGCAATCCGTAAGCAATAAGCGGACCGAGGATAGCCCCAGCCTTGTCAAAAGCCTTGTGCACACCGAACGAATACCCCCGGATCTCTTGGGCAGCGATGGCCGATAGCCATGCATCACGCGGCGGGCCACGAAAACTCTTGCCCAGGCGTTCGATGATCCGGAAGAAACTCAGTGCGACAACGGAATTGGCGATCAGAAGAATGGCTTTTGCAACCGTCGAGAAGCCATATCCGGAAAGAGCAAAGACCTTGCGTTTGCCGGTCTTGTCCGACAACCAGCCAGCCACATAGTCCAGCGATGATGCCGTGAAGTCGGCGAAACCCTCAATCAGACCCAGCAATGCGCTCGATGCCCCTGCGATGCTCGTGAAGAAGATCGCAAAAACGGAAAAAATCATCTCGGAACTGACATCCGTGAGGAAGCTCACGAAGCCCAGCTTGAGCACGTCAGGATGGACGCCAAGCTTCTTATTCATGGACGGTCTCACTCACCTTCGGCTTCCCCGGCAGCAACGATACTTTGGCCAACCTGAAAGGGCCGTGTAACTCCATTGCGTACCATGCGTGGTCGGAATTGGCCAGAGCCCGACAAACGGGATTTTCGGAATGCGGCCCAAACCATTAGGCTGGGGGTTTGAGCGCTCGCCTCGCTAGCGATCGAAGGCGTGTGGTTTCCATGGAATCACCGCGGTCTGGCGTTAACGTTTGTACGATCCCGTCTTCAAATCCTCCAGCACCGATGCCGCGCGCGGCGACCATCCCAATTCCTTCTTGGCCTTTTCGCTACTCACCTGCTGATCGAGGACCAGCGCGTCCGCAAAGGCACCCATTGTTTTGCGCGCCTCTTCGAGCGGGATGGCTTGTGTCTTGCCTCCCGCACCTGCGCTGGTGCTCGCGGCCTCCGCGACCTCGCGAACTCGATAGGAGGGGCCATGCGCCGCGTGGTAGAGCGACCCCGCCGCAGCTTTCTCCAAGGTCAGGACGTAGAGTTGCGCCAGGTCATCGACATCCACGAAGGCCCAGCGGCTTTGTCCGTCTCCCACGTAGCGCGCCGCGCCGGTCTCGCGCGCGGATTGTGTGAACGCGGTGGGCATGCCTTTGCCGCGCCCGTAGACCACGGCGGGGCGTATCACGATCGTCCGCACGCCGTGGCTCTTGTATTCGAGAACTTCCTGCTCGATGGCCGGACGATGCGCCACCAGCGGCGTCGGATTGACCGGCGTGTTCTCGTCCGCCACATGGTTTCCGGTGGAACCCAGCACCCACACGCCGCTTGTGTAAATAAAAAGTTTGCCCGAGTCCTCAAGAGTCTTCAGGATTGCGCGCACCACGGCCAAGTCCACCTGCGCCGAATGCGCGTCGTTCGTGTTCGCCGTGTGGATCACGCCATCGGCTTTGCCCGCCGGAGCAGCCACCGTTTCCGGCTTCAGCAAATCTCCCAGGACGGCGCGAACCCCGCGCGCCTCCAGCAGCTTTGCCTTTTCCGCGTTGCGCGCCAGGCCGGACACCCTGTGCCCCGCCTTCTGCAGCGCTTCCGCCACCGCGCTTCCGATGTATCCCGTCGCCCCAGTCAGAAAAACTTCCATTTGATTTTGACCTCCCAGTTGGATCATTGTACTGCCCAGCGAAAGGAACTCAAGGCGAGCCATAGGCAAATTTTGTGTCCCGTCCGCCGCGGCGGATTGGGATTTTCGCCCTCACATGGGAAAGCCCCGCCTCTGAAGAGACGGGCTACAACAACCGGGGAAGTTCGAGGAGGTGCGCTGTGAAGATTAAGGGAGGAGCTATGTTCGCGCTGGCTCTCGGTCTTCTGGCCGTCTGTGTACCCCTTTTCGCGCACCACGGAACTGCGGCCTACGATTACTCGAAAACCCTCAACGTGAAAGCGACCATCACCGAATTCAAGTGGGCCAATCCCCACTGCCAGATCGAGTTCGACGTCAAGGACGATGCCGGCGCCGCCCAGCATTGGATCATCGAAGCTTTCAATCCCGCCATGCTGCGCCGGGACGGCTGGGCCCAGGGCCGCGAAACCTTCAAGCCCGGCGACGAAGTCACCATCAGTTTTCATCCGGCGAAAAACGGCATGAAGGTTGGCATCCTCGATAAGGCCGTCCTGGCGAACGGCCAGGTGGTGAATCAGCGCAAGGCGCAATCCCAGGGCGGGTATTAGGCCACTCAGGCCATGCTGGAGGAATGCGCCGCAAGCGAGGTTTCATGGTGCGAAATCGATGGATGATCCCGATCGTTGTGGCCGCCGCTATGCTATTTTTCTCCTCGCTGCTGAACGCGCAAGCCCCAATGCCATCGACAACGGGGAAGCCTTCGGTGGCCAAATCCACCCCGGCCCTCGATCCGCACGACCTTTCGGGCGTCTGGATGGGCAACTACAACGAAAGCATCATCCCCAATGAACTCCTGACGCCGTGGGCCCTCGCGAAATTTAATTCCCAGGTGACCGAACGCGAAGTGGGAGACCGTCCCATTACCCTGGACGGCGCGAAAGTCAACACGGACCCGATAGTGAAGAGCTGCGATCCCCCCGGAGTCCCGCGCGTCTATTTTCACGCCCGTCCATTTGAAATCATGCAGGTTCATGGCCGCCTGATCCTTCATTACGAGGAGTACAACACCTTCCGCGAAATCTGGGCGGATGGTAGAGAACTTCCCAAGGATGCCGATCCTTCCTGGAACGGATATTCCGTGGGCCACTGGCAAGGCGATACGCTGGTGGTCGACACCACCGGATTCAACGGCAAAACCTGGATCGACAATGCCGGACATCCCGTCACCGAATCCCTGCACCTCACCGAACGCTTCCGCCGCATTGATCACGAGCACATGGCCATCGACTTCACGTTCGAGGATCCCAAGGCGCTGACCAAGCCCTTCACCTACAAGAGGATGTACACGCTGCACCCCGACTGGGAAATCAGCGAGTATTTCTGCACGCAAGAGGACAAGGAAGATTTTTACAATAAAGTGATGCAGCCCGCCGGCGCCAGTCAGAAATAGTCCAATTCGATAGGCTAGGTTTAGATTGGATTTGATCTTTCGGGTGCCGCACCCTTGCGGGTTTCAAGGGTGCGGGTTTTGATGTCCGTCCATGCGACACTCCCAACGCAACGCGCACTGATCGTGGAGTGGAATTGCCCTATAATCCCGGAAGGGCGCAAGCGCGCGGATTCACTTTCCCTGTAAACCCTTGCCCGCGGATCCATCTTGGCACCGCAAAACGCGCTGCTCCAGAAACCGCCGCTCCATATCGTTGCGCGCCACGCCCAGCGCCGCCTGAAAATGTCCGCGGGCAATTTCGCGCCTGCCGCGGCGAAACTCCAGTTCGCCCAGCGCAGCGGAGTAGAACGGATAGGCGGCGAGGCGATCAGTGTCAGGAATCGCATGAATTTCCTCGAGCCCGCGCTCCGGCCCCTCCTGCTGCGCCACGGCGATGGCGCGATTGAGCGCGACAATCGGCGACGGCCGCAGGGCCATCAGCGAGTCATAGAGCGCTACGATCGCTTTCCAATCCGTATCCTCTATTCGCACGGCCCGCGCGTGGATCGACGCGATCGCCGCCTCCACGTGATACTCGGCCAGTTCCGAACCCGTCGCGGAAAGCTCCAGCAGCTTCAATCCTTCGGCCACCAGATCCTGATCCCATTGCGAGCGGTCCTGATCGAGCAGGGAACTCAAGTTTCCGGACGCATCCACGCGGCCCGGCAGGCGCGCCGCATGCAGACACATGAGCGCGGCAAGCGCATAACTCTCCGGCGTTTTCCCGAGCGGATGATCCAGAAGCAACGCGGTGAGGCGCATGGCCTCGCGGCAGAGTTCGACTCGCACCGCCGACTCAGGCGAAGCGCCGTGATAGCCTTCGTTAAAAAGCAAATAGAGCGCCCTGTGCACGGCCGGAAGGCGCGCGGAGAATTCGGCGGCGGAAGTAACGTCTAACAGCCTCTTCGATGCCGCCAGAATCTTCTTCGCCCGCGTGATGCGTTTTTCAATCGCCGCAGGTGAGCTGACGAACGCGCCGGCGATTTCGCTCACACTGAAGCCGCACAGGATGTGAAGAATCAGGGCAACCTGCGCCTCTTCCGCGAGCCGCGGCTGGCAGCAGGAAAACATCATTCGCAACAAATCGTCCTTGATCGCATTGGCCGCGAAGAGTTCTTCAACCACCGGCGCGAGCGTCCACTCGCTTTCGAGCAGCCGGCCCAACTCAGGAGCAAAGGTAAGCGCTGTGCGTTCGCGCCGCAGCACGTCGAGCGCGCGATTTTTCGCCGTGGCCATCAGCCACGCCGACGGATTCTCCGGCAGGCCCTGAAATTTCCAGACTTCCAGCGCGCGGCAAAAGGCGTCCTGCACGACATCCTCCGCCAGCGCGAGGTTGTGGACGCCGAAGATCCGCGTCAGCACGGCCACCATGCGTCCCGCCTCGCGCCGGAAGAGATGATCGCTCGGTCCCATTTACATGTTCATCTTCTGGATCGGACGCACTTCCACCGAACCGCCGGCCTCCAGGATCGGGCAGGCCTTCGCGAGTTCCGCGGCGTGCGCCAGATCCCTGGCCTCGACTACAGTGAAGCCGCCGACCACATCCTTGGCCTCGGCGTAGGGGCCGTCGATGATGGTCTTCTGGCTGCCCTTGACCACTTTGCCGGTGAGTTCGAGCGGATGCCCGGGTTCCTTCAGGTGGCCCTTCGCGCCGAGATCCTTGAACCACGCCACCCACTTCTCCATGGTCTTCTGCATTTGTTCCGGCGACGCGTTCGTGTCGCGCCCGCGAAATAAAAATGTAAATTCACTCATTTTCGTCTCTCCTTAGTTTGTTTTGGTGCTTCCAAGCTTAATACGTTTGAGCGGCGCGAAACCGGACATTTATTTTGGGCAAACAGGCCACTGGTGACTTTGGAGTCTGTGTGAGAACTGCCGATTGTTTGTAGGGCACGGCTTCAGCCGCGCCGTGGAGCACGCGAAATCAAAGCGGCTTTAGCCGCTGGCGGATCGGATTTCCCACAGAGACCATGTGAGCTTGGCCGGAGCGCCCCATGGACCGGCGGATGCAGCCCGGAGCTACCGAGAAACATCGTGATGGATTTCCGTGGAGATTGTAGAGTGTGGTGCGGTAAAGAGGCGGAAACGGAAATATCCGATTCGCCGGGGAGAATCCCATGAATGACCATCGCAACGGCAAGCCTGCGGCCAAGGACCATTCCGCCCCAGCAGTCCTGACGCGCCGCCGCATTTTGCAGGGCGCGGGCGGCGTGTTTGCGGCAGCCGCGTTTCCCGCCGAGCGTCTGACGAGCGCGACTCAGCCTCCGCGCCAACAATCTCCGGTTCCGAAACCGCCTTCAGCACCTGGCGCCGATCTCACCGGGCAATTGGCACGCTACATGGCCGACGCACGCAACCGGGACCTTCCTCCGAAGGTCGCGCTGGAAGCCAAACACCACATCCTCGACACGCTGGGCGCGATCGTTTCCGGCACGCATCTGAAGGCGGGAGAAATGGCCATCGCCTATGTGCGCGCGCAAGGCGGCACGCCGGAAGCTTCCGTCATCGGCGCGAATTTCAAGACTTCCGCGGTCAACGCCGCTTTTGCAAACGCCATGTCCGCTCACGGGGACGAAACCGATGACGTGGAACTTGCCACGCACGCGCATCCCGGTTCCTCTTCCGTGCCCGCCGCGTTGGCCATGGCGGAGCGCGAAGGCCGCTCGGGCGCCGAATTCCTGCGCGCCGTCACGCTCGGTTACGACATCTGCTGCCGATTCCTAACTGCGCTGGACACGGAAAACGTGCGCGGCACGCACCGCAGCTCGGAAGGTCTCGGTTCCACATTAGCCGCCGCCGCGGCAGCGGCGTCTCTCGCGCGTCTGGACGAAATGCAGATGCGCTACGTTCTTTCCTACGCCGCACAGCAGGCCTCCGGCCTCTGGAGCTGGACGCAGGATACCGAGCACGTGGAAAAGGCCTTCGATTTTGCCGGCATGGGCGCGCGCAACGGCGTTGGCGCCGCCACCATGGTCCAGGCAGGATTCACCGGCGTCCGCGACATTCTGGAGTGCGAGCACAACGTGCTCGAGGCGCTCTCCTCGCAACCGCGCCCGCAAGAAATGGTCGCGGGCCTCGGCAGCCGTTTTTGGATCGCCGAGACCTCCATCAAGACTTTTTCCTTCGGCTACCCCATCCAGTCCGCCCTCGACGCTTTCTTCACCCTGCGCAAGCAATATTCGCTGCGTGTGGACAATATGGATCGCATCGTCGTACGTTTGCCGCCGGACGGCGCCGGCATCGTAGACAACAGTTCCATGCCGGACGTCAATCTGCAATACGCCATCGCGGTTGCTCTGGTGGATGGCGCTGTCTCTTTCGCCGATAGCCACTCCTACGAGCGCATGAAGGACCCGCAAATCCTTGCTGTGAAATCGCGCGTGCAACTCCTGGCCGATCCGAAACTCGCCGACCTGGCCACCCCGCGCAGCGCCATCGTTGAGGTCACACTCAAGGACGGCCGCATCGTGAATCACTTCACGCGTTTTCCTCCCGGCACAAAGGAAAACCCGCTCGACACCGAAGGAGTAAACGCGAAGGTGCGCGACCTCATGGCGCCGATCCTGGGCGCCGAACGTACTGCGACTTTCATCCGGCGCGTGAACGCCCTGGAAGATGTTCGCGACGTACGCGAACTTCGACCTTTGTTTACGCTTTAGCGTTCGCTGCACAAGCCGGGAGTGGAAGAACGGGAAAGGATTGCAAATCCGCGAACATGAGAGCGATACAAATCGACCGTTACGGCGGGCCTGAAGTTCTGGTTCGCCGCGAATTGCCGGTCCCTGGTCCGGGACCCGGCGAAGTCCTCGTCCGCCTGAAATACTCGGGCATCAACTTCATGGACATCCATACGCGGCAGGGAAAATACGCCGCTTCGCGAACCTATCCCGTCTCGCTGCCCACGACGCTTGGCATTGAGGGCTCCGGCACCATCGAGTCCCTCGGCTCCGGCGTTGAAGGTCTGCGAGTGGGCGACAACGTGGTCTATTGCATCTGCTGGGGCAGCTACGCCGACTACGCCATCGTCCCTGCATGGCGCGTAGCAAAGGTACCCGATGCTTTGCCGCTCGACATGGCCGCAGCGTCCATGTTCCATGGGCTCACTGCGCATTATCTGGCAAACGATATCGGCAAGTTGGGGCCCGGCGTGACCTGCCTGGTGCATTCGGCCTCCGGAGGCATCGGCCAGTTGCTTATACAACTCGGCAAGCGCATGGGCGCAACGGTCTATGCGACGACAAGCTCGGAAGCCAAAGCCGAAGTGGCCAGAAAACGCGGCGCGACGCAGGCATTTCTGTACGACAACGGCAGATTTGCCGACATCGTGCGCAATCTCACGAACGGCCGCGGCGTCGACGTCGTCTTCGATCCCATCGGTCGGCCCACGTTCCGCGACACCCTGCGCGCCACGCGAACCAAAGGCCTCGTGGTGAGTTTCGGTAGCGTTGGCGGGCCCATCGACGATATCAACCCGGTCGAACTGGGCGAGGCAGGCTCCTTATTTCTGACCCGCCCGCGGCTCGCCGATTATCTGTCCGACGCCGAAACAATTCGCCGCCGCGCGGCGGACATATTCGGAGCACTGATCGACGGCTCGCTTTCCATCGAAATCGCGGGCCGCCACCGCTTCGATCGGATCGAGCAGGCACACGAAGACCTGGAAGCGCGGCGCACGATCGGCAAGTCGATTTTGGAAATCGCATAATTTGCAGGCGGCACCGAAGGGCGTCGGACCAGGGCTCCAATGGGTGATTTTCAAATGGAAGGCAGCCCGCCATGCAATCTCACGCCCCCTTGACAATCCCGCCCTTCCCCGACAGACTAGCGCCATGAATTCCTTCTTCAAGCGGCTATTTCTGGCGGATTTTTGGAAGGGCCTGATCCTGACCTTCCGCACGCAGAATCCCAAGAACATCTATACCGAGCAATATCCGCAAGAGCGGCCCATGGTGGCCGAGCGTTACCGCGGCGCGCCGCGCCTGAACATGAATCCTGAGACGGGCGAGACGCTGTGCATCGCCTGCAACCTGTGCTCGCTGGCCTGCCCGGAAAATCTGATCGTGGTCGGCTGGCACCGCGACGACGCCACGCGCCGCAAAGTCCTCACCAATTTTACCTACGATACTTCGCGCTGCATGTTCTGCGGATTGTGCGAGGACGCCTGCCCCACCGATTGCCTGGAATTGACCCAGGACTTCGAAATGGCTTCCTACACGCGCGAATCGGCGATCTGGGACCGGCACCGCCTGGAAGAAGGCCCCACGCCTGCCCGATACACGCGCTAATCTCAACGAAAGTTTTGCAGGGCACGGCTTCAGTCGCGCCGCAAATTATTTAGAACGCGTCCGGCTCTAGCCGCTGGCCTATTCAAATAGGAATAGGCGCAAGGGCTTCCTAGCCCCTCACGAATTCCGCAGTTCTAAAAGAATCACCCTTCTGCAATCCGTCCGCATGGCTTAAGATTCCAATATGGAACTTCGTAAAGACCCCATCACCCGCAGCTGGGTGGTTGTCGGACACAGAAAAGACACCTGCGAAACCACCGGGGGATGCCCGTTTTGCCCCGCGAAGATTGATTCAACACCCACGCTGCTGCGCTTTCCGGCTCAGGGCCCCTGGCAAGTCGCGGTCATCCCACATCCGGACCCGCTATACCGCGTGGAGGGCGAATCGGGCCGCCGCGCCGACGGAATTTATGACGCCATGCAGCCGGTAGGCGCCGACGAAATGGTCATCGAAACCCCGCAGCACGACCGCAAATTCGAGGACTTGAGCGAAGACCAGATCGTGCTGGTGCTGGACGCCTGGAAACAGCGCATCGAGGATCTCAAGCGCGACCTCCGCTTCAAATACGTTTCCGTCTACAAGAATTACGGGCCACTTGCCGGACAGGAAGGTTCGCACGCCCACTCGCAGGTGACTGCAACCACGTTTGTGCCCCGCAGAATTCTCTACGAACTGCGAGCTTCGCGCGAATGGTACGCGGAAAAGGAACGCTGCGTCTTCTGCGATATCGTGAAGCAGGAGGAGCGCCAGGCGAAACGCATTGTGGATACGCAGGGCGACTACGTGGCCCTGTGCCCGTACGCCTCACGCGTGCCGTTTGAGGTCTGGATCCTGGATCGCAAGCACAATCATCTGTTTGAGCGCCAGCGCCCGGACTCCAATCGCCGCCAGCTGGCCGCGCTGCTGCGCCGCATTCTGCTGCGCATCCGGCAAGTCGCGCCCGCATATCATATGGTTGTCCATTCCGCCCCCAATTTGCGGCATCCCAAGGGGGAAAAATCTTCATACTGGAAATCCATCGCGGACGATTACCACTGGCATATCGAAATCCTGCCCATTGTCGAGACGCGCAGCAAGTCCTACAGCATCAAGGAAGTCTATTACAACGCGTTGATGCCCGAAGAGGCGGCCGAGCGCCTGCGCAAACTGGAAATCCATTCGTGAAGAGGCGCGGCGAACACGGCGGCATCTTTTTTCGTCTCTTGTTCCTGCTCGTGTTCATCGCCTTTTTTGCATTTCTCTATGTGGTCCGCCACCCCCTGATGCGCCTGGCGGGAGAATTTTGGGTGCTCAACGATCCCGCCGCATCCGCCGACGTCATCATTGTATTGGGAGACGACAACTACGCCGGCGACCGCGCGTTTCACGCGGCGGAATTGTATCGTTCCGGCGTCGCCCCCGTGGTCGTGGCCAGCGGCCGCATGCTGCGCGCCAACGTGAGCGTTGCCGACTTGATCGGGCACGACCTGGAATCGTTCGGAATTCCGGCTTCGGCGGTGGTGCGGTTTTCGCAGCGCGCCTCCAACACGAAGCAGGAGGCCGAGGCGCTCTCCGGTTTGATCGCCCGCAGCGGCTGGAAACGTATTTTGATCGTCACCTCCAATTACCACGCCCGGCGCGCCGAATTCATTTTCGATCGCGTGCTTCCGCCGGGCCTCAGCCTGCATGTGAGCGCCGCGCGCGATTCCGAATTTAATCCTTCGGACTGGTGGGAAACGCGCACGGGCCAAAAGCTTTTCCTGGACGAACTGCTAGGCTACACGGCAGCGCGCTGGGAACTGCGCGGCCACTCGGCCGGCGGGGGCGCCGCCGTCCTGTCCGGAATTTTTACCCGGCGATTCGAGAAAAGATTATTAAACAATTGATTGCATCGGAATATACTGACCGTATCTGATTGGAAACACACCCGGTTTACAGGTTCCGCGCCCGGCACTATAGTTTTACTTCACCGTCCTCTCCGGGCTGCTTTGTGATAGCCCCCGCCCTGCGGTCACGGAGTTTCGGTTGGGGAGAAATTCATGTGGCGTAAACCAGAAGATTCCAAACCCGTATCACCCGCAGCCGAAAATCCGCCGGTTCCAGTGCGCGTGGATCCGCCCGTGCGAACCGTTGCGGGACTCACCGCCGAAGTCGTGCAGCCTTCCGGCGGAGTAGTCACCTCGACGCTCCTGATCAAGGGCGAAATTCAGGGCAAGGAAGACTTGTACATCGACGGGGAAGTGCAGGGCACCATCCGCCTGTCCGAGGGCCGCGTCACCGTCGGGCCGCACGGCAAGATTTCGGCCAATGTGGACGCCCGGGAAGTCATCGTGCGTGGAAAAGTGAAGGGCTCCGTGCATGGCCGGGATCGCGTGGAAGTCGGACGCACCGGAGAAATCCGCGGGGACATCCTGACCAGCCGCCTGGCGATCGAGGAGGGCGCGCAGATGCACAGCAAGGTGGAGATTACACGCGCCGCGGTCTCGCAAAATGCGCGTCCCGCAACGACCTCGCCTGCGGCAACAGCCTCGCTTCCGCAGCCCGTGGCGCTGAAGGCGGGCGGGGAAGCCGCGAACTAACATGAGTTTCTTCAATAAATCGCGATCGGGAAACATCTCGGAATCTTCCCGGCATGGCGCCCCCCACGGCGTGCACGCGGCTCCGCCCGCAGGGGTAGCCACCATGAACCATTCATCGGCTGTTTCCACGGCAAATCCGAAACCGGGGCGCCTTTCCAACGGCCTGAAGGAATTCTTGTTCCAATTGGACGGCATCGGGCGCGGCCATTTGCTGGACATGGGGCCAGCACGCCAGACAACTCTGAATTTTTTTATTGAGCGCGGGTTCAAGGTCTATACCGACGACTTGTTGACCACCTGGAAAATTTTCTTGGATGCCGACGAACAGCGCAAAAGGGAACTCGCGCCCGACGCGGACCGCTCCGAGATGACGCCGGCGGGGCGCGCCGAACGGTTCCTGGACACCACGTTGCAATATCCGGAAGGCACGTTTGACGCCGTACTCCTGTGGGATATCCTCGATTATCTGGATACCGAGTTGATGACCCGTCTGGCCGCAAGGCTGACCTCGCTGGTCCGGGAGGGCGGCGTGGTTTTCGCCATCTTCCACGCGCGCAAACCGGAAACCTTTCATCGCTACCGCGTGATGGACGCGCAGAACCTGGAATTGATCCCGGCCACCAGCCCGTTCGCTCCGCAACGCGTTTTCCAAAACCGGGAAATTTCCGACCTGTTCCGCAGATACCGCTCTTCCAAAACTTTCGTCGGGCGCGACCAGTTGCGCGAAGGCCTTTTCGTAAAGTAAGGCCTCCTTTCAAATCCTTCTATTTCCTTGGCTCAGTTGGATTTAACCGGCAAGCGCCGCTTCCCATGGGAGCGGCGCATAAAAAAACAGTTAGCACTCTTGCCAAATGGAATGCACCGGAGTAGAAGGGAATTGTAGCTCGAACGGCCGGGAGGCGAGTATGACTCCACCGGACTTAGAGCGTTAACAGCCGACATCACACCGCTCATGCGGTGCGTGCCGCGCCGGACGTCAAACATACGTCGGTACGGCAATTGCAAAAGTGCTATAACGGGGAGCCGCCAGGCTCCCCGTCATGGTTTAGGATGCGACTGGGCCAGGTTGTTTCGGGAATGTCTCCCGCGGGCCCTGCTAACCTTGAGCTTGTGATTGCGGTAGCGTTTCGCCGGTTTCTCTACCTTGTTTTTTCTCACCCGGGTTGCGGGCGCAGGCGGCATTGCCGCGCCGGCTCGCGCGGGAGCCCAGGGAGAAAACAAAGAAAGCCCCGCAACCAGCAGGAGCGCACCGCGTGTAAGTCTCTTCACAGCGTTTCCTCCACCTGGAATTGAGACTGGGGATCGAGTGGCACAAATAATGACAAATAACCGGTGAATTCGTAAAGGGAATATTTCGAGGGCCAGAAAAAACGGGCGGCACGCTGACCGTGCCGCCCATGCTTATCCCCCCGGTAGGGAAAGCATCACACTCTTTGCATCAATCCTTGCCGGCGCCGCGCCGGGACTAACCGCCCACGCGGGCGTTCCACATCCAGCGAATGATGTCGCGCTGGTAGAGGATGACATTGGACTGCCACAGGATGGCCCAAAGCATGAGGCCCATGGTAGCCGCAGCCACGGCCAGCGCCATGGCAAGGTGCGATTCCGCTGCCGGCACGCTCAGACGGCGAAGGACTCGAAGCATCGGCATTCTCCTGGCGTCCACCCGCAAGCCGCAACTTCCGGCCTGCGTTTCCGATTTCGCGAGCGCTGGCTGAATTCCTTGCTGGCCGCGCTCAAGGAATACAATGGCAAGCGGAGGGCCATGCGGAATGCAAAGTGTTCCCGCCTGTAAGTCCGTTATCGCCCGCAAATTGGTTATGCGGCAAGGATGAAGTTGCGCCGGGAGCGGTCCAGAATTTAGCGTAAAGGTGTCCGCGGATTACCAATGTGTGAAAAGCAGTTCCCAAATGGAAGTACTAGAACTGCTGGAACTAACTGATAATGTTGAGGATAGTTTCGCTCCAGCCGGCCGGGCCAGGAGCCTTTCCGGAGATGATATTCTTGGATTTGCCTGCTCTGGCGCTGCCTGGGTCCGGCTGTTTCCCCGGCAGCAGAATCGCCTGGTCCACCGCTTGCAGCCATTCGATGTCTTCCGGGTCTGCCCCAATCCCCACGGCGCGCAATTTGATGTGCGCGGCTTCGCGAAACAATTGCGTCAGCGTGCGCACCGCCCGTGCCGGGTCGCATCCCGAGGAAAAGTGCCAGAACATTCCGCCGCGCCGCGCGCTGAACCCCTGCTGCCGCGCGGCCTCCACAAAGCGCGCAATCCCCGTCTCATCCGCCGAAGTAAAATAGAAGGGTTCGTCGTATTCCCGGGTTCGGGCCAGCTCGGCATCGCGCGGGCGCAGGCCGGTGTTGTCGGCAATCTCGCGCAGGTTCATGTGATGGAACCCGGCCACGCCCACGCCGCACTGTTCGGCGATCTCATCGAGCGCCGCGCACACTTCCTCGTACGGGCGTCCCTGGTCGATGCACAAATAGCGCGTTTTTCGCACGGCTCCCGGAATCTTGACGTTCATGTAGCCGTCCGGGAAAAAGATCCCGCCGCCGTTTTCCGCCACGAAGGGATGGCTGTTCCCCAATTTGCGGCGCAGCGGCTCGATTTCCGCGCGCGTGCGCGCACTGACCAGCACCAGCGGAATCTTCAGGCGGTCGAGCTCCGAAAGGGTTTCCTCCGCATCGGCGCTCGAGCCGGTGCGAGGATCAAGGAGGGCGCCGTCCAGGGCTGAAAAAATCAGATGTCGAGGAGCAAGCAAGGCGGGAAACAGTGTAACGCGAGAGGAAGCTGCGGGGATACCTGGGATTTCAGAAAACGCCAGCGGCGGACAGAGCACCCCCGCGCCCTGTCCGCCGTCGTTGTCAATCCGGAGGCGGGTCTGCATCCGGATTGTCCAGCCCTGCTGATTGCCCGAACGGATCGCTCGACTAGTCGCTCGATGCGCTTTGAGCCCCAGCAGCCTTGGGGACACTGATGTAGCCGGTGACTTTGTCCTTGGCTACGGTATTGACGACCAATTCCAACGGGCGGCGATCGTTGCCCTGATGGAAGAAGATCGGCTCATCAATCGGTAGATTCTTCTTTTCGATGCGGGCATCGTCGACGACCAAGGCTACGCTGTAGCGTTTCTTGGTGACGTTTGTGCCATGCAGTTCCACCACGAAGCTCCCGACCTTCTGGGGCTTGTTCTTGGTGTCGATGGTGAATTCGATGTAGTCGCGCTCACCGAGGCGCCGCAGCTGCTCGACATCCTCGTGATTGCGCGCGATCAGAGTTCCAAGTTCGCTTCGCGCCATTTTCAGGTCGTTTTGCGTGCCGGTAAGATCGGTGCGGACGCCATCGACCTTGCCGTCAACGCCCTTGACGTCATCCGTGCTGGCCTTGGTGGCGAGCGCGGTGGTCACGGACCCGTTCACTTCTTCGATTTTCTGTTGATCTTCGGTGCGGATGGCCTCGGCTTCCTCGCGGGCCTTCTTCAGGTCGCCCTGCGTGAGGCGCAGCCGCTTGGTCACCACGCTCAGGTCGCTTTGCAGGCCGACATTGGCCGCATCAGCCTGCGCCTGGTGCTGCTGCAACGCCGTCAGCTGCGTGGTGAAGTCCTGTTGAATGGTTTTCACCTTGCCGTCGAACGCTTGCTGAATATCCGTAGCCTGAGTCGACGCGTTGTGCGCCATCACCAGGCCCACAAGAGCCACTACCCCAAGGACCGCAACCGCCGCCAGAATCCATCCCGGCACGCTTCGATTGCTGCCAGTTGATTGACTGATTTCTTCTGTCATATCTCCCCCTTTTTAAGACGCCTACAATGGACTGGTAATATGCACGCCAGTCGCCAAGGTGCCAGTCCTATAAAGATTGCATAATGAATTGAAATAGAAAGAGATACGTGGACGCGCGTTTCCCAAAGCAATAACAGCTCCGTGCAAACTTTACGCGCCCATGGAGTTTTCTGGATATGGGAGCTGAAGATTGGAGGATTCCTGCGGTACGGTTTGCTGTTCGCGCTGCTGTCCAAATGGCGATGGCTCCAGCCGTGCCACTCAGGCGTCAATCGCATAAAGCGAGAGTAAGAATCTGATTTGCTCTAATGTAGCGCCCGCCTTCAGGTGGGCACGTGCTTGACGCCACATGCCCACCTGAAGGCGGGCGCTACAAAATCCTGACAATTCTGAACCCTCAACCACACTCTGAGGGAGAACCGGCGCGACACAAACTATGACATCCCTTTCTATAGATGCAGGAGTCTGGCCGCGTTCCCCTTCAGGATCCGCTCGCGATCCGCGGGCGCCAACTTGAACTGGTCGAGGACCTGATTAGGATACTGCACGTCCTTGGCGGCAAACAGATCCGTGCCCACGACGATCCGGTCGGTCCCCACCAGCCCAGCCAGAAACTGGAATGCCTCCGGGTAGTAGATCAGATAGTCGTAATGGAAACGCCTCAAGTAGTTCTTGAACGGCATGGCCAACTGGAACGTTGGCTTGAATTCCGGGCCATTGAAGTGATTGATGAAGTGATCGACGCGCCCGGCCAGGTACGGAAACGCGCCGCCCCCGTGCGGCAGCACGATTTCCAGCTTTGGGTGACGGTCCAAAGTGCCCGTGACGACCAATTTGCTGGCGATGATCGTGTGCTGGATGGCTGCGTCGAGGCCTGAGTTTAGGTATCTGGGGCCGGCGGCCAATTCGCCTCCGTAGGCATTCACCACTTCATCCATCTGGTGGAACAGGATGGGATAGCCCAGTTCTTCGATACGTGCAAAGACGTCGCCAAACTGCGCATCGAATAGGTAATCATGGCGTTCCATGGCGTCGGGCAAATGTACGGCGCGCACGCCCGGCTTTCCGGCCACGCGGTTCAGTTCCGCCAGCGCCAGCTTTGGGTCGCGAATCGGCAACTCGACGCCCACCAGAAAGCGGTCGGGATGCGCGATGTGCGCTTCGATTCCGGCGTCATTGATGATCGTCGCCAGGCGCGCGGCCTGCTCGGACGACGTCCATTGCCATGGCATGGCTCCCGACAAAGTCAGGCAATGCACCTGCACCCCGTGCTCATCCATCCATTCGATTCGCTTAGCCAGATCGTAGTCGAGCGGATACGGATTTTCGATCGGGCGCCCCAGATCGGCCAGCGCCTTGGTGTAAGGGGTCGGCGACCAGTGCGTATGCAGATCAATGGAAACCGGTTTTCCCGCACCTTCTTTGCCTGGATGGGCCTCCCACCACGCCTGGACAGGCTGGTCCACCGCGGCTGCGGCCGCAGGCAGGCCGGTCATCAGCGCCCCCGCGCCTCCCGCGCCAATTTTCATGAAATCACGGCGTCCAATGGCAGAAGATTGCTCCGGCGATTCGGAATTCTTCATGACAGTTTTCCCCCTCGATCAAAAGTTGATGGATGGCAGCGCTACGCGTTTTTTTTGAAGATAATTTCCCCGGGATGATAACACTTCCGCGAAATCATCAATAGGACAGGCTTCAGCCTGTCCTACCTAAGCCAGCCCCAGGCGAGAGAATTCGGCGAGCAGATCCTCGGCGGAAGTGAAATGAAAACCGGCCATGCCAATGGCGGCCGCGGCCATGGCATGCTCATGGATATCGTCGATAAACATGGCCTCTTCGGGCAGAGCATCCAATTCCCGCAGGGTGTGATGAAAGATTACAGGAGAGGGCTTGGTGGATCCGATGCGGCAGGAATACACCCGCGCGGGGAAATGGCGCACAAAGGGAAATGCGGCCTCGATGTGCGCCACGTGAATGGGGTCGGTATTGGAAAGCAGCGCCAGACGGCACTTTGTTGCGAGGCGCTCAAACAGATGGTCCGGCAGAATCGTGACCGGGTCGAGCACGCTGTTCCAGGCCGCGCAGAACTGCTCAAAATCAAGCGGCAACTGGAATTTTTCGCAAACGTGCGCGTGCCAGTCGTGCGGGTTCATGCGGCCTTCCTGCCAATCCGCCCAGCGCGGGTCCGCTTCCAGCTCCCGCAGGATCTGCAGGTGCGATTTTCCCGCCGGGCCCAGCGTTCCGGACCAGCGGGATATATCGACGCGAATGATCACACGGCCGATATCGAAAATGATGGCGCGCGGGGCGTTGTCCGGGGGAGGCGGCAGAAAGGGCACGGCTAGTCACGCTCGGGGGCAACAGGGTCTGCCACGGCGGAGGGCTTGGAGGCTCCGGAAGATCTTGCGCGGAGTACGCTGATGATGGGCGGGAGCAGCGAAAGGAAAATCACGACGGCGATCACGTAATGGATGTTCTGGCTGATGTTCGGGATCTTCAGGCCCAGAAAATACCCGCCCAGGATCATACTCCCGACCCACAGGAATCCTCCGGCGAAATCGTAGGCAAAATAGCGCCCGTAGGGCATCATGGCCGCTCCGGCCACCGGCGGGCAGAACGTCCGGACGATGGGCACGAAGCGCGCCAGAATCACCGTCTTTCCGCCGTACTTTTCGTAAAATTCGTGCGCGCGCTCCAGATGCCGTTTGCGAAAGATCAGTGAGTCCTCGCGCCGGTACAGGGCTTGCCCCGCCTGGCGGCCGATCCAGTATCCGATCTGGTCGCCCACGATCGCGCATAGCGGCACCAACAGCAGCAGTTTCGCGATATCCAACTGGCCCGCCGCGGCGAATACTCCGGCCGTGACCAGCAGGGAATCTCCGGGCAGGAAGAATCCCACAAAGAAGCCTGTCTCGATGAACACGATGGAGCACACCAGCAGCGTGCCGCCCCACTCGATCAGGCCCTTGACGTTAAATAGGAAATGAAGCAGGTGCTCGATGGATCCGATCATGAATTACCGTCACTCGGGCCGGCCAAACCTTATTAGTAGGATGCGCACAGGCTCCATAGCTATACGGTAACAGAAAATGAACGGGTCCTGTTGGCAGAGTTCCCACTCCATTGCCAACATGTCAACGAACGCTCGCAGCGGGTGAGGCATGCTCATGAGGCCACCCCGCTTTGCGCCAGGCCGGTGGCTTCTTGCGGGCGGCGCAGCGAAGATCGCAGGTCCAGCAATTCACGCAAACCAGGCAGCGCGCGGCGCATGGCTTTCACGCCGGCGGCGTGCGCCTGATCCACGCTCGCAAAATCGTCCCAATGAACTTCTTGAACTTCGGGTTCCAGCAGGACATCCGCATGCCGGGACCAGGAAGGCTCGTGGCGGCTCTTGCTCAGGTGCCTACCCGAATGACCATGCTCCGGGCGCGAACGTCTGGCAGCAGGGCCGGACCGGCTCGATGCGCCATTCGAAGAAGGCGCGCCCACTATAGCCGAACCCACGGCAACTCCCAGGACACAAAGGGCATTCATTCGCGCGGCCACCGCCGTCGGCACAGGGGCCACCAGGCAGCCGTCAGCGAGGAGCCGTCCTTCATGCTCGACGGGCTGAAACAATCCCGGAAAGGCACAAGTGGCGCGCAGGGCCACGTCCAGCGGTCCGCGAGTAAACACATGGGGTGCGCAGGTATCAATATCGGTGGTTATGATCGCCGTGGGGATGCAAAGCTCCTCGACCCGCATGGCCTGGAACCATTCCTGGACAAACTGGCCGATGCGGTCGCATCCCGGCGTGATGTGGGCGGACCGCTGGAAGCGGATAAAGTCGCGCATGCGAACTTGCCGGCCGATGTCGCACAATTCGCGAATCAAGAACCCGTCCGCGTAGGCCGCGCCCAGCAGGGCGCCAATGCTGGTTCCCGCGATAGCCGAGACCGCGATGTGTTCCTGCTCCAAGACCTCCAGGACTCCCAGGTGCGCGAAGCCCCTGGCGAACCCTCCGCCCAGCGCCAAGGCGACTCCAGTCCCATCGATCCCTGCCGATATCCTGCTGGTACGCAACTCGGCGCCGGATTGGCGAAATGAATTTGGTTCCGAGCCATGCGGTGCGGGCATGAAGCCATAGTGGCCGATCGCCGCAGTGGTGGCTATGAAGCGGAGGTTCCAAGCGAGAAGTACCCGCGTACTGGGTATCCCAGGAGACCAAAAATTTGTGCCGCAACCGCTAACAGTACTTTCCTCCTATCGATTTGAGGCCTCCGTACCATTGGCGCGTTCTCAAGTGAAATGGAAAATGACAAGTGTTCGGAAGCAACTCTAAAGACCTGAGGGGGTCGCTGACATGCCAAGCGCATACGCTTCGTGGGTGGGTCAGGCAGTCGTTCTGCAAGTCGCCGCTGGAGATTTGCGAGTGCCGCTTCGGGGAATCATTGTAGGGGAGTCGGAAGGCGCGGTGAGATTTCGCATCGGAGAGACCTGGGATATCGACATCTATAAGCCGATGATCCTGGCCGTGGAGCAGGACAACTGGGCCAGCCTGGTGATGAACTAGTAGCGGCGCGATACTTCAGGCCCAATTATGAATGCAACCACACGCAAAGAGATTATCGATGAGAGCCGCGCGGCAACCATGCTCGGCCTCCCGATCGAGCAGCTTCGGCAGATATGTGAATTTGCCGGGATGGGCCGCGAAGAAGATGAAATGGCCACCGGAAACCTGGTTTTCACGTACGAAGAACTGTACAAGCTGTGCCGCCTGGTCGCTGGACCTGCCGCATAGCCGAGATTAAAAACGAGTTTACTCCGGCCCTGCCTCTGTCTCAACCCCCAGGCCCCGGGTTTGCATCCCCCTGACAAACCCGGGGCCTTTCCTCCCCTCAGAAGTGATTCATGACTTGTGATATGTACCTCGCGACTGCCGGCGACTGCGTCGATGCACTACCATTTCAAATTTCAAATCTCCTATTTGAAATTTCCGTTCCGGACTTTCAACCCCTAACTCTGAGCTCTCAACTCATGCCGGGCCAATCCCTCGGAACATCCACGAAGCTGCGATCCAAATCGCCGACCGACGCGCAGCCCAGCAGCTTCAACGTGCGCTCAAAATCCGCGCGCAGGATCGCGATGGCCCTGGTGACGCCGGCTTCGCCCGCGGCGGATAGGCCGTAAGCATAGGCGCGACCGACCAATACGGCGCGCGCGCCCAGGCAAATCGCCTTTGCAATATCGCCGCCGCGGCGTATCCCGCCGTCCATCAGGATTTCAATTTGCCCGTTTACGGCGCGCACAATTTCCGGCAGCGCCCGCAGCGTTGCCGACACGCTATCCAGTTGCCGGCCTCCGTGATTGGAAACGATCACCCCCGCGGCGCCGATGTCTATCGAACGCCGCGCGTCCTCCGCCGTGAGAACTCCTTTGACGACGATCGGGCCAGGCCACACTTCGCGCAGCCACTTGAAATCCTGCCAGGTGACCACCGATTCGGCCAGCGCCGCGGCCACGTCGATCAGGGCCATAGGGCCGCTTCCCGGAAGCACGATGTTCGGAAGTGGGTGCACCCCGCCATCCATCAGGAAAGATGCTAGCCATCCCGGGCGCTTGAAAACTGCCGGAAGAAAAGGGAGCATGGCCAGCGGATTGCCGCTCATCAGCTGCGCCGTGCCGCTGCGAATATCACGCTCGCGCATCCCGGCCGTGCCGGTGTCCACGGTAACAGCCAGGACTGAGTATCCGGCTTTCTTTGCGCGTTCCAGGGCCGCTTCCGCGGCAGCGCGCCCGCCAACCAGATAGAGTTGGTACCACATCGGGCCGGGCGTAGCCGCGCGAACTTCTTCGAGCGGATACCCGGAAATTGTGGAGAGACAGAACGCGGTGCCGGCCTTGCCCGCCGCGCTAGCGACGGCAACCTCGCCCTTCGCGTGCATGAGCCGGCTGTAACCCACCGGCGCAAGGATTACCGGAAACGAAAGATCGGCGCCCAGTATATGCGTACGCGTATCGCACAGCGGCACGGCGATGGCGTTACGCGGCCGAAACGTGATCCTTTCAAAGGCGCGGCAATTCTCCCGCAGCGTCGATTCGGCTTCCGCGCCCCCGTCCATATAATCGAACACAGGCTTCGGCAGCCGCCGCCTGGCCCGGCGGTGCAGATCCTCGATATTGACGACGTGGGGAGATGCGACAGATCGTTCCTGACGGTTCATGCGGCCTCGGATTTGAAAGAGCAGCGCTCCGGTTCGGATCGGCCGCGCGCTCCGTAATATTAGGAATGCGGAAGGCATTGTACCCCACGAAGTTCGCGCGCGGTCGGGCTCGTGGCTGATAAGAAGCCCGGACTGCTAGGAACTCGCTTCGCGAAACAACATAGGCCCCGTCATTCCGAGCGAAGCGAGGAATCCCTCCTGGTTTGACTCTCAAGAGCAAGAGGGATTCCTCGCTTCGCTCGGAATGACGACTTGATGGGTTTTCCCGCGAGTGGTTCAACGCCGCCCGTTTTCTCCCGTTTTCGTTTGACACTTGGTCCGCCAAAAACGACACTTAACAACCGATTCCTGCATAACGAAATAGCTTTCCGCCACTAGAAACCTCATGACGCTGACGCTACTCGACTGGGCTGTGATCGCCGGATACCTGCTGCTGATGCTCGCGCTGGGGATCTATTTCCGGCGGCGCTCGAGCCAGAACACCGAGGAATATTTCGTTTCCGGCAGGCAAGTCGCGTGGTGGCTGGCCGGGACCTCGATGGTGGCCACGACGTTCGCGGCGGACACGCCGTTGGTGGTCACCGGGCTGGTCTACACGCAAGGCATCGCGGGGAACTGGTTGTGGTGGAGTTTTCTGCCGTCGGGAATGATGACCGTATTCTTATTCGCGCGCTTGTGGCGGCGCTCCGGCCTGCTCACCGACGTGCAGTTCGCGGAAATGCGCTACACCGGAAAGCCCGCCGCATTCCTGCGCGGATTTCGCGCCGTGTATCTCGGGCTGTTGATGAATTGCCTGATTCTCGGCTGGGTGACCAAGGCCATGACCAGCATCGTGGGATCGGCGCTGGGCAAAAGCGAAAACACCAGCCTCGCCATCTGCATTTTCTTTTTGATTCCGTTCACGGGATTTTACGTTTCCCTCGGCGGCTTGTGGGGCGTTTTGTGGACCGATCTTTTTCAGTTCGTGCTGAAGATGTCCATCGTGATCGCCGTCGCCTGGTACGGCGTAAAAGCCGCCGGCGGCATGCACGCCATGCTCTCTAGCCTGGCGGCCATGCGCACCGCCGCGGGACCTAAAGCGGCCGATATCACCGCGATCTTTCCCGATTTTTCGCGCGGCCTCACGTCCGAAGCCCTTTGGACGCTGCCCGTGCTGACTTTTCTGGTGCATCTGGGCGTGCAGTGGTGGGCGTTCTGGTATCCGGGATCGGAGCCGGGCGGCGGCGGGTACATCGCGCAACGGATTTTCAGTGCGCGCGATGAGCGCAACGGTTTGCTTTCGGTGCTGTGGTTCAACGTGGCGCACTACGCCGTGCGCCCCTGGCCGTGGATCCTGACGGCGCTGGCCGCCGCCGCGCTTTATCCCGGCTTGCAGCATCCAGAGTCGGGCTACATGATGGTTGCAACCACCTACATGCCGCACGCGCTGCGCGGAATTCTGATTGCCGGGTTCATGGCCGCGTTCATGTCCACGATCGCCACGCAGCTTAACTGGGGAAGTTCGTATCTGGTCGAGGATTTTTACCGCCGGTTCATCCGCCGCGAGGCCACCGAAAAACATTACGTGAATATTTCGCGAATCGCGACGCTGCTGCTGGTGGCGGCATCGGCGTATGTGTCCGCGCAGCTCGCGACCATCAGCCAGGGCTGGGAAGTGGTCCTCGAAGTTGGCGCCGGGACCGGCGGCGTGTACCTGCTGCGCTGGTACTGGTGGCGCATCAACGCCTGGAGCGAAATTTCAGCCATGGCCACGGCGCTGGGCATGACGTTGCTGCTGCATCGCTGGCCGGTTTTCGGCGGCAGCGCGCCCGTCGTATTCGCGAAGACCACGCTGGCGACGACCGCAGCGACCACGGCCGTCTGGGTCCTGGTCACGCTACTCACTCCGGCCGAACCTGACGAAGTTTTGCTTCGCTTCTATCGCAAAGTGCGGCCGCACGCGGCGGGATGGCGGCGCATCGCGGCGCTCGCCCCGGAAATTCCCCAAACGCGCGACCTCGGCCGGAATTTACTGGCGTGGGTGCTGGGCTGTGCCATGGTGTATGCTGCATTATTCGGCATCGGACAATTGTGCTTCGGGAGAACCGGCGCGGGACTCGCGCTGTTGGCGCTCGCCGCGGCTTGCGCCATGCTGCTGTATCGCGATATTTCGGAAAGAGTGGCGGCTGAACCCTTAGGAGGCGTGGGTGTTTAACAAGGATCGCGACAGCGGAATCCCCGGCCTTTCCGGTTCGGGCCAGACTCATGCGGTAGCGGCATCGTTTTTGGGATGGACGCTCGACGCCTTCGATTTCTTTGTCGTGGTTTTTCTGATCGACAAGCTCGCCGAAGCATTTCATGTTGGAAAAGAAGCCATCATCGCGTCCCTGTTCGTCACGCTCATCATGCGTCCGGTCGGCGCAGTCCTGTTCGGCCTGATGACCGACCGCTATGGCCGGCGCATTCCTTTGATGGTCAACGTGGTCTTCTTTTCGCTGGTTGAGTTGGCCTGCGGATTCTCGCCGAACCTTACATTTTTCCTGATCATGCGCGCTCTCTACGGCATCGGCATGGGCGGCGAGTGGGGCATCGGCGCTTCGCTGGCAATGGAATCGGTCCCGCCGCGCTGGCGCGGAATTCTCTCAGGCATCTTGCAGAGCGGCTATTCGACCGGGTACCTGCTCGCGGCCGTGGTGGCGCGGTTTGTCCTGCCCACGTGGGGCTGGCGGCCGATGTTCTGGCTGGGGGGCGTCCCGGCGCTGCTGGCGTTTTACATCAGTGCGCGCGTGCCGGAATCGGAAGCGTGGAAACAGCATCGCGCGCCCTCGACCGGCGCGGTCCTCAGGATCGTGGCGACGCAATGGAAGAGTTTCCTCTATCTCGTGCTTCTGATGACGTTCATGATGTTCCTCTCGCACGGCACGCAGGACTTGTATCCGGACTTCCTCGGCACGGTGCACAAAGTAGGTCCCGCCATGCGATCGTACATGGCCATTCTTTACAATATCGGGGCCATCGTCGGCGCAATTATCTTTGGTCAATTCTCGGACAAGCTGGGCCGGAGATTCGCGATGATCGCCGCGCTCGGCTTGTCGCTGCTGGTGATTCCGCTGTGGGCGTTCGGGACGTCGCTCGTGGTGCTGGCCATCGGCTCGTTCCTGATGCAGGCCGGAGTGCAAGGCGCCTGGGGAGTGATTCCGGTCCACCTGAGCGAGCTTTCCGCGGATGAAACGCGCGGCCTGGTTCCCGGGCTCGCGTACCAGCTTGGCATTCTGATCGCCGCGCCCACCAATACGGTCGAGTTCCTGCTGCGCGGGAAAGTAGGCTACCAGTGGGCTCTGGCGGGATTCGAAATCATCACCATCGCCGTTCTCATCGTCACCATCTCGCTGGGCAAGGAACGCAAGGGTAGAAGCTTTCACCGGGAAGCCACAATTGCCTCGCTATGAAACCCAAGCGGCCGTTCCGGCAGGAATCGCGGTCGCAATAGTGAATCCATGCTTTCACTTCCGAATAGCGGAAACTCAACAATTACGGCATCATTACGGCAATGGAAACTGAGAGCTCAGAAAAGGGCTTCGCGGGGCTGCGCGTGCTTTCGCTGGAAAGCCGGCGTGGGCCGGAAATGGCCAGGCTGATCGCGAGTTACGGCGGCGCGCCCACGGTGGCGCCATCGATGCGCGAAATTCCGCTGGAAACCAACACGGAGGCCCTGGCCTTTGCGCGCAATCTTGCCGCAGGCGCGTTTGATATGGTCATTTTTCTGACCGGAGTCGGCACGCGCGCACTTTCGCGTGTCGCGGAAACGATTTATCCGCTGGACCAATACCTCTCGAACCTCCGCAAGGTTTCCATCGTGGTGCGAGGGCCCAAGCCTGTAGCCGTGCTGCGGGAGTGGAACGTTCCCATTGCGGTCATCGCGTCCGAACCTAACACCTGGCGGGAACTTCTTCGCGCTCTGGACGAAAATGCTGCGTCCGTGCCCCTTCAGGGACGTCGCGTGGCCGTGCAGGAATACGGCGTTTCCAATCCGGAGCTGCTAGCGGGGCTGAAAAAGCGCGGCGCGCAGGTCACATCGGTTCCCGTGTACGAGTGGGCCTTGCCTGAGGACACCGGACCGCTGCGTTCTGCGGTCGGCGCCATTGCGCGCAATGATATTGACGTGATCCTATTCACCACGGCCACGCAGGCCGATCACCTACTGCAGATTGCCGCTGAAATGAAGCAGGAAGACGCCCTGCGCCGCGCCCTTTCGCGGATGCTGGTGGCTTCGATCGGCCCCACGACCAGCGAGCGCCTGCGCGAATTTGGCATTGCGCCCGACCTGGAGCCTTCGCATTCGAAGATGGGATATCTTGTCATGGAAACCGCGCAGCGCTGCGCCGAGATTCTGGCGCAGAAACGCGCCGCCGCGCGGTAGCTGGGCTTTTAATCTTCCCGTAACCTGACATCGCTAAAATCCAGGGCGTTCCGGAAGTTCCATTTGTGAACAGGGCGTGACAACACACAATGTCTTATCGTTCGCATCCATAGGAAGAATTGGACACGCCCGGCGCTTCCCTTTAGCCTTGGTATGTGACTACTGAACTATCCAAACCAGCAATGGCTGACAACCAGGAAGTAGAATTCCTACACAAAATGGCCAGCAGCATGGCCTCGGCGGACCCACTGCAGGAAGTGCTCACCCACATCGTCGATTTCGCCGCTTCCGTGGTGAGTTGCGATTCCTGCTTTCTGTACGCGCTGGAAGATGAGGACTTGATTCTCCGCGCCTCCAAGAATGCCCACGCCGATGTGGTGGACCGCCTCAAATTACGGCTGGGGCAGGGCATCACCGGATGGGTGGCCGAGCACGGCAAGCCGGTCGCCGTGGCCTTGAACGCCTCGCAGGATCCCCGCTTCCAGCTGTTCAAGGATCTGCCGGAAGACAAATTCGAGGCCTTCCTGTCCGTCCCGGTCCTATGCCGGGGGCGGATCGTGGGCGTCATCAACCTGCAGAATCGCGAGCCGCACGAGTACACCGAGCGGGAAATTAAATTGATCTCAACCATTGGATTCCTGGTGGGCGCGGAAATCGAAATGGCGCGCCTGGAGAGCGAGAACACGCACCTCTCCGAAAAGCTCGAGACGCGCAAGCTGGTCGAGCGAGCCAAGGGCATTCTGCAGCGCGAGCTCAAGATCACTGAAGAGGAAGCCTACCTCACGATCCAGAGGCAGAGCCGCCAACGCCGCAAATCGATGAAGGAAGTGGCCGAGGCCATTGTCCTGAGCGAAGACGTGAAGCGCGGAATGAACGAGTAAGCAAGGCAAGAAGAGAAAAGAAGATCAAAGACTTAACACCGAGAACACAGAGGGGCACAGAGAACCACAGCAAAAATCGAACCCTGTCTCGGAAGTATCCAAATCCTGCTTGCCTCCGCATTTTTCCTCTTTCTTCCGTCTGTTCTCTGTGCCCTCTGTGTCCTCAGCGCCCTCGGTGTTGAAATCTTTGGTTTATCCTGAGGCAATGCTTGAGCGCCGTCTCCCCCCACCAAAACCTTGACAATCCCCCCGATTCTGCGTAGCATCACCTGAGCAAGTCCTAGTTAGCGACTGATCAAGACCATGACCTCGCGCTATTATTATTGGCCGTCCTTTACGTACCGCTTCCCATGGGTGGGAAGCGGCCAGGGGCGGATCGCGCGCATGTCGAGGTAAAGCAGAGAACTAGATAGCGCGAAAAGATACCCGAAACTGGCCGCGATTACCCACAGGGTTCGCGGCTTTTTTATTTTTGGGGCAAATACGGGTTTTGGCTTTGCCGGGTGCGAGCTCTACTTGGAGCCCGCCGGGATTCAGAGCCCAACTAATAAAAGGAGCCTCTCAATGATTGTCAACATGTCGGCAGGCGCGACGAAGGAGCAAATCGAACACGTCATGGACAGAATAAAGGAATGCGGATTTCTCCCTCACCTGATCCAGGGCGCCGAGCGCACCGTGATCGGCGTGGTCGGCAAGAATCGCGGGCGGCGCAGCGAAGTGGAGGCATTGCGCGTGGCTCCGGGCGTGGAAGACATTATTTCCATTTCGCAGCCGTTCACGCTGGTCAGCCTCCAGCTCCAGCCGCAACGCACCGTGGTGGACGTCAAGGGTGTGAAGATCGGCGGGCCGGAACTGGTCGTGATGGCCGGGCCGTGCTCGGTCGAGTCACGCGAGCAGTTGATGGAAACCGCGCGTGGCGTGAAGGCCGCGGGCGCGCACATCTTGCGCGGCGGCGCGTACAAGCCGCGCACTTCGCCCTACGATTTCCAGGGCCTCGGCATCGAAGGCCTCAAAATCCTGGCGGAAGCCCGGGAAGAGACAGGCCTGCCCATCGTTACCGAAGTCATGGGCGTCGAGGACCTGGACGCGGTGGTCGAATACGCCGACATGATGCAGGTCGGCGCGCGCAACATGCAGAATTATCCGTTGCTGCGGCGCCTGGCCACGGTGCCGCGTCCCGTGCTCCTCAAGCGCGGCCCTTCGGCCACGATCAAGGAATGGCTGCTTGCGGCTGAGTATTTGCTATCCGGTGGAAATCCCAACGTGGTGCTGTGCGAGCGCGGCATCAAGACGTTTGACGCCGAACTAAGAAATACGCTGGACCTCGCGGGAGTCGCGCTGGCCAAGGAACTTTGCCACTTGCCCATCGTCGTCGATCCCTCGCACGCCACTGGCCGGCGCAGCCTGGTCCCGGCGGCCGCGCGCGCTGCGGTTGCGATCGGCGCCGACGGCCTGATCATCGAGGTCCACCCGTGCCCCGAGCGCGCCCTGTCCGACGGCCCGCAATCGCTCGACCTGCCCGGTTTCGCGGCCATGATGAAGGGACTGAAGCCGGCCATCGCCATGGTGGCGGCCGGGCGGTAGCCTTTTGGTAGCGCAGGCTGAAGCCTACGCGGTTTAGATTTTGCATGCTGATAACCCAAACCGCCCAGGCTAAAGCCTACGCTGCTCAAACCGGCCCTGCGGAATAGTCAGTTCTTGGCAAATAAAAGGCCCCGAAGTCGCGAGACTTCGGGGCCTTTTTGTGAACCCGCCGCGGTTCAGGCTAGAACGTGTACTTCAGCCAGAGTTTGATCCGGCGCCCCCCACTGATGGTAATGGCCGTGTTGTTAAAGTTCGGGTCGAACATATTGTAGGTTGGCGTGAACAGGTTCGGGTGATTGAACGCGTTAAACAGGTCCGCCCGGAATGAGAACATCTGATTGTCGAGCTTCCAGAAATGGACAGGGAAATCGCGCTGGATGGCCGTGTCAAAATAAATCTGACCCGGGCCGAAGAGCGAGTTGCGCCCGACGTTGCCCGGAACGGTGTTCGGAATAATGAAATGGAAATGGCTGTTGGGAAACGGCCCGGGATTGCACGTTGTTGTGCTAATAAAGAGGCAAGTGAAATCGTATGTTCCCGCAGGGAACCCGATGTCGCCGCCGTCGATGCCGAAAGAATTGAGCGGCGCCGCGGGATTCGACAAGTCCGGCCGGGAGTTGGGATGTCCGTTCCCGATGTTGTCGAACCCGGTCGAAACCGTATTCGGACCTCCCGTTTCGGCGGTCACGATGCCGGACCATTGCCAGCGGTCAGTCAGCGCCTTGAGAAGCATATTGCCCTTGAAGTACGGCGCGTCCCAAACATAGGCGAGGGTGAAGCGATTCCGCTGGTCAAAGGCCGAAGGCCCCCAGTCGGAGCGCTGGTTGGTCAGGACCTGCGCATAAGAACTTAGCCCGGTGGTCGTAAAGATCTCGGATGTATCGTCCATGAACTTCGAATAGGTGTATGCGGCACGGAAGATCAGATCCTTGTGGATTTTTCGTTCCACTTCGACCTGAGCGGAATTGTACCGTGAATCTCCGGCGTTGGTGCGGACGGCGATCTCAGTGAAATTCGGATTGGTGTAAACGTAATTTCCAAACTGATCAAAGCCGGTCGCGGGATTGAAATCCTGGTTCGCAAACAGGTGTGTACCTTTGGTTCCCACGTAGGCTAGGGTCAGGACCAGCCCGAGGGGCAATTCGCGCTCCACGTCCACATTCCATTGCTGCGTCATGGGATTGTGCAGGTTGCTGGCCATCGAGAATATGGTCAGCAGGGAATTGGGTGCGGTAGAAATTCCCGGGAAAGTAGACGCGTTTCCTTGTCCCCGGCCGCTCGGGGCTGCAATGCTTCCGCCTAGGGTGTTGGGCTGGGATTCGGCCGTGTTGTCGATTACGTTGGAAAACAAACCATCGTAAAAGATTCCAT
This sequence comes from Terriglobia bacterium, assembly GCA_020073485.1. Taxonomy (GTDB): domain Bacteria; phylum Acidobacteriota; class Terriglobia; order Acidiferrales; family UBA7541; genus Palsa-360. The sequence continues at coordinate 40,467 of JAIQFB010000018.1, forward strand.
ATCCTGCGCGGAAGACCGTCTTATTTTTGCCCAGCAGGAAGCGGCCCCAGTGAGGCGTGTACGCCAGGCTGATGCGCGGCGCAAAATTCTTTTTGTCCGGGACCTGCGGCGAGGAGAACGAGTCCGGGAACGTGGCGCCCGGTACCCCGAATCCCAAGCCGAGATTGAGCGCCGGGTATTGCAGGGTGTTCGCGATAGCGCCCCAATACTCGTAACGCAAACCCACATTCAACGTCAGATTATCCTTCACCCTCCAGATGTCCTCAATATAGGGATCATACATGGTGACATTGGCATTGAGGTTCGTATTCCCAAAGCCCTTGGAAAGGGTCCCTGGATCTTTTCCGGTAGTGTCCGCAAGGAAATTGGCGAGGGAACTGCACGGATTCATGTCGGGGCAGGTCCCCCCGAAGTTGTACGTAATCGAGCCGCGCGTATTAAGCGCAAGTGTGTCATGGACCCTCAGGAAGATGATATCTACTCCACCTTTAAGGGTATGACGCCCGGCGGAATAGCTCACGGCGTCCTGCGCCTGCCAGGTCTCGTGCCCGCGTCCCTGCGGGAAGCTGTTGTCGATTCCGATGGCCGGAAGGTCGACGTCATTGCCAAACTGGATCCACGGAATGTTGGCCAATGGATTGGCCACCGTCTGGGGCGTGGGGTCGAATCCGAAATCAATATGCGAATACGAAAAGCGAAGTTCGTTCACGATTTTGGCGGACACCGTATGCTGCCATTGGCCTCGGAACAGTTCTGACGGCCCTCCCTGCTGCGTCTGGAATCCAGGTATGGCGTTGGGGTTGGCGAAATTATCGGGTGTCAGTGTGGAATTGTCACGGATGTAGCTTCCGGTCAGCTTGTCGCGATCCCCGGCTTGCCAATCCATGCGAACGTTCCAATCGATGGCGTTCGCCGCAGTCTCCACATTCTGTACCTGAAAATTATAGAGATCGACGGTATTCCCATCTCCAAGATCAACCGTTTTCTTACCCGTCAACCCCGGTGAGGACAGATTCCCAATCCCTTGTAGCAAGAGCTTCATGTTGGCGTTGTTCGGGTAAAGCGTCTTAAGCGTGGCGATTCCCGATGCCGTGGGCAGCTTGAACACCGGACCGGTTGCCGACTGGCGTTCCCGGTCCCATTGCGCGGTGCCGAAAAAGAAGAGCTTGTCTTTCCTGATTGGGCCGCCTACATCGAATCCAAACGTATTCTCATTGTCGTACGGATTTTTCGTGACCGGGGTGCCGATTTCGTCCTGAGCGGGGATCGCAGCCAGTGCCGAATTGCGGTTGATTTCCCATAGGTCGCCGTGGAAACCGTTGGTTCCGCTCTTGTAAATGTAATTGGTGACCGACCCGCCGCCGCGGCCGAATTCGGCGCTGTAGGCATTCGTCAGAATCGTCACTTCCTGGATGGCCCCGTAATTAGTTGGCTGGTAAGCCTGGCCGGTAATTCCGTAGTCGTTGTCGTCCTGTCCGTCAATTAGGAAATTGTTCGCGCGCGGGCGCGAGCCATTCACGGAATACTCAATGCCTTCGGTGAAGGCCGTGTTCACAGCACCGATCCCCTGAGGAGTATCGTGGACCCCGGGCAGAGTGAACGCCAATTCGGCGGGATTCAAACTGAAGTAGGGAAGCTGCGAAATTTCCTGGTGGTTCAAGGTCTCGCCCAGCTGGCCCGACTGCGTGTCGATCGCCTGCGAGGCGGGCGCCTGAATCTCGATGAGGTTCTGCGCGGCGGCGAGCTCCAGTTTCCCGTTAACCGTCGTGGTAGCCGATCCATTAACCACGACGTTTGAGACTTGCAAGGGCGTGAATCCGGACAGGCTGATGGTCACGTTGTAAACGCCCGGCTGCAGGCTTTCCAGCCGGTAGGTACCGGCCGAATCGGTCTGCGTCTGGTGCAGCGCCCCGAATTCCGGGCTGACTGCTTTGACATCCGCCATCGGAAGAACGTTGTCCTTGGCGTCCACAACCGACCCGGCAATCGTCCCGTTGCTCGTTTGCGCGAGCAACCCGGCCGGCGCGATTCCGACAAACAGCACAACAGCAATGATGACATGAGAGAAACGCTTCAAGACACTCATAGTGCTCCCCCTGCAATTCCTGAATTTGTTATGGAAATAAGACTGCAAACGAGACTGTGGAGACCGCTTCGAGGCTTGAACCCGCGAACCAATGCTACACTGCAACACCCCACTCGAATTCGCCTTCATCCAGGACCGCCCTTGACGGAGTGGATGGGTCGCAAGCGCCCCAACGGCGGGCCGCCTCGAACCTAAAAGCTATCCTGTCAACAAGGTAACGCCGAAAACAACAGCGCGTCAACGCAATTAAACGAATTCAAGCGATCACGTTTCCTGGACGCAATCCGCGTCATTCCCCGCACGAGATAGTTTCCCGGCCCGCCGGGATTTCCGCCACAAATCGATCGGATTACGAGAGGCCTTCTGGCGGCAACTTGCCGGGCATGGTAGAATTTTCCTCCTGAACATGCGCCCGTAGCTCAGCTGGATAGAGCGTCTGGCTACGAACCAGAAGGCCGGGAGTTCGAATCTCTCCGGGCGCACCATTCCTTCCCATGTATTTCGTATACGTATCGCCAAGTGAGGCCACCGGTCAACACTACGTCGGACACACTTCAAATCTCACTCAACGCCTGGGGCAACACAACAGCGGAATTACGAAATCAACGAAGAACCGCGGACCGCACGTGGATTATTCTCCGCTCGAAATGCAACGCACCCCAACGAAGAGCGATTAGCTCGCTTCGGCGCAATCCTGTCAATGTCGCGATAAGAACCCCGCTCTTTTATGGCTCTTCCAATTTTGCTGAGGCATTAACTCTTGATAGCTTCGCTTGGGCACCCGCTTATGGTCCAGGGCGGAGCCTCTTTTTACAACATCCTTACAACTTAAGGGGTCACTTACCTGTATTTTGCCCAGAGACTTTCGATAACGGGATACAACAATGAGTGCAGAGAAAAAGGTGCACCTGGATGCGAGACAGCTCTACTCGGGCCTCATCCGCCTACACATTCTTCACCACGCGGCACATGAGGGGATCTTCGGTCTGGCTATGATCGAAGAGTTGGCGCGGCACGGCTATAAGCTCAGCCCCGGAACGCTGTACCCTGTGCTCCACGGTCTCGAAGAAAACGGACTGCTCCGTTCCCAGCCGCAGGGTTTTGCTGGGAAGATTCGCCGGGTTTATCGGGCCACCCCGGCAGGTCAAAAGGTATTGAAATCCGCGAAAGAGAAGGTCCGGGAACTATTTGGTGAGCTTTTTGAGGATGAGTCCGCGATAGAAATTGCCCGACCACGACCGCGAGTTGTACCCGTCCGGGCTACCAACGGCCGAAATCAAGGGACTGCAAAGGTCGCGCTATAGACGGTACGGGCTTTTTGCATTGAATACTTCCGCCTTTTCCTCCGGTTCGGCAGTCCTTTCTATTTTCTTGTAATTCGGTACATGCCAGATTGAATCCCAGCGATTGACAGTTCTTCGAGCCTTCCTTATTATCGGTTTCCGATAATGTCATTGCAGGGGTGAACGGAGACTACCGTGACGATTTGTTCCAGGAACATCAGCAGGTGCGTCGCATCCGCGGCTGTCATTGTGCTGGCCTGCGGAGAGCTTTTCGGGCAAACCCCAAAACTTACGTTGACGCGCACACTGACGGGCCATACCAAGAATGTCCATGCCGCCCCCATCAGTCGCGACGGCCGCTACCTGGCCTCAGCCAGCAGCGATCAGACAGTCAAGCTCTGGGAAATCGAAACGGGCCGCGAACTTAAGACATTCACAGGTCACACGGGTGATGTGAATACAGTGGCAATTAGTCCGGACGGCCTGATGCTGGCTTCGGGAAGCGATGACAACACAGTCAGAATTTGGGACGTAAGTACAGGCCGCGAGCTTTACAACCTTGCCGGCCACACTGGCTTTGTTCAGGGTGTCGCCTTTAGCCCTGACGGCAAGTTACTGGCCTCGGTGTCCTACGATAAGACCGTAAGATTGTGGGATCCTCACACTGGAAAAGAAGTTCGCACGCTGACCGGGCACACTGAACCCGTCTTTGGCGTGACTTTCAGCCCGGACGGGCGGTGGTTGGCTTCGGCAAGTAATGACAAGACAGTCAGAATTTGGGACGTGCGAACCGGAAAAGAAGTGAAAACCCTTACAGGCCCTAAGGACAGTGCGCACGGAATCGCGTTCAGTCCTGATGGAAAATTGCTCGCGGGAGGCAGTTATGATTCCACGGTTACGATCTGGGACGTGGCTAGCGAGCATGTGGTGCGTATTCTCGCCGGCTCGGGCCGAATCGAGGGTGTCTGCTTCAGTTCTGACGGCCACCTCATAGGCGCGGGTAATCGGGAAGGAATGGTGCGCATTTGGGAGGCTAGCACCGGTCAAGAAGTCTTGGCTTTGACGCGCCCCGCCATCGCGTTCTCCGTCAGATTCAATCCTGACGACACGCTGGTGGTCACGACATCGGGAAGCGCAATTGATTTGTGGTCCGTGAGCGCGCCGCGAGAGAAAGCAATCAAGTAGGAGCAGAACGGCTATTCAGATTGAGCAATTGGAGAAGAGTCGGCTCGACGCCGATAAAGCACACATCGAAAAGACAAAGGAGAAACTGATGCGTGATGCAAGAATCCAGGTAACGGTAAGTGAACGACGCCGTGATCATTCAGGATTGATGTGGTGCCAAGTAGTGGTGGTTGCTGCTATGGTGTTCTTCAACGTTGGCCGATCCTTCGCGCAGGAGCTTGCTTCGAGTGACGTTTATGTCGCACCGCAACGATTCTACGCACAAAAGTTAGTGGAAGACGTGAGGGCAAAGCATCCGGAAGTTATCTATCTGAACTTGCGCACGATCCCGCCAGACCGGACGGAAAGCTTTAAGGTGGCGTCGAGTCCTCCGAGCAGGGGCGGGAAGTCGGATCAGGCTGACCTGGATGCCGAGCACGGTAAGTCTTTGGTTGAGCAAATCAAGGAAGCACCGCAGGAGTTTCGGGTTCTGCTGCCACTCCGTGATGTTTCTGGAAAAATCATCGGAAACATTGCCATGCGAATGAAACTGGCTCAAGGAAAAACAACCTCCGATGCAATGAAGCTGGCGGAAAGGGTTGACCGTGAACTCCAGAGCGGGATCCCGTCAAAAGCTAAATTGTTTGAGCCCGTATAAGTTATTGAGGCGGATGTTCGCGTGAGCGGCTCGCAGCGGAGTTTAGCGGGAATCGCACCTGCTGGGCTCTGACAAAGCGTCGGGACGGAAACGCAGACCGCATATCGAACAGGAATATTCGCCGGTCCGTATACGTTTGCCTTCCCGGTTTGGCGTAACCGCCCTGAGGCAGACTTTTTTGAGTGGAATACGGAAAGCCAGCACCGGTTCGAGCAGTACCACAGGGACAAGAAGTTACATTGGGTCACCTTGCCGGCTCTCTGATTCCGATTTAATCCGTTCCTACGTCTGTTTCTTCCCTCGATATTTCAAACTGACCCGCTATCCGACTTTCAATCTTCTGGACATCCAGCCACAGGTGCTATATTGTCGGACACTGTTAACGAAAAGCGATAACGACAACGATGAAAGCGTCGAACGCATTTACTAGTAAACGATGGGTCGTCCGCACTGCCATCTGCTTTTTCGTGTTCTTCGTAGCCCTTCCCAGGGTTAGGGCGCAGAGTCAGCCAGCGCAACCAAGAACCTTCACGCTGGAACAAGTTGTGGAATACGCCGCCCAAAACTATCCGGCGATTCGTGCATCCCTGGAGCAAGTATCGGCAGCTCAGGCCGGCGTCGCGCTGTCGAAGACGAACTATTTTCCGCGAGCTGACATGCTTTGGCAGGGGAATCGCGCGACGCGGAACAACGTTTTCGGAATGCTCCTGCCTCAATCAGTCATTTCGCCGATTTCCGGGCCCGTGCTTTCCTCTGGCTCGAATGAATCTGCTTGGGGAAGTGCGGCCGGGCTTTTGTTTACATGGGAACCTTTTGATTTCGGGCGGCGCGGAGCTACGGTCAGCGCGGCGCGGGCCGGACAGAACCTCGCCAATTCACAAGTCTCCGTAACTCGTCTGGACATCGCCGTCGCGGCCACCAATGCATACTTCAATCTTGTGGCTGCGCAACAGAGGGTCAAGGCATCGACGGCTGACGTGGAAAGACGACAGGTGTTTGCCAATGTTGTCCACACGCTCGTTACAAACCAGTTGAGGCCGGGAGCGGATGCATCCCGCGCAGACGCCGAGTTGGCGCGCGCCAGGATTCTTCTGATTCAGGCCGAACAGGCGGAAGCAGTCGGTGGCGCGGTCCTGGCAGAATTCCTCGGGCTGAACTCGGACGATGTACAAATCGATGCGGGCTCGCTTCTGAGCGATCCGCCAAATGCCAATCCGCCCGTGACAGCGCTCACATCACATCCAATCGCCACCGCTGAACAAGAGAGAGTGGGCCAGATTGCGGCTCGGGTGCACATCCTTGATCGCTCCTATTTCCCTCGCTTCTATTTCCAATCCACGGTTTACGGCCGGGGAACCGGTGCCAGCACGGATGGCACATTTCAGGGAGGCGCGAATGGTTTGGGACTCGATCGCTCTAATTGGGCAACGGGGCTTACCGTAACGTTTCCGGCCTTTGATATTTTTTCCATTCGGGCCCAAAAGCAAATTGAAATCGCGAACGAACGGGCTGAGCGCGCGCTCTACCAACAAACGGTGGATGATCTCACATCTCAGTTGCGGCAAGCGCAGGCTGCACTGGATGGTGCGCGCCGTGTCGCTGAAAACACGCCTCTCGAACTAAAGGCCGCCCGCGATTCCGAAATGCAGGCGCGTGCACGATACGAAGCTGGACTGGCAGCGATTGTGGAGATCGCTGAAGCGCAAGGCCTGTTGGTTCAGGCGGAGACCGACGATGCGTTAGCGCGTCTTGCCGTGTGGAATGACCTGGCATTGGTCAACGCCGCACAGGGCGATCTGCAGCCATTTATCCAGCTTCTGCACTAGACGATTCGGGAGGTCGCCAGCTGTGTGGTTAATTCGGACAGCATTGCGCAGGCCGGTCACGGTGATCGTGATCGTGGTCGCTCTGGCGCTCTCATCCATTCTTGCGCTTCTGCGCACTCGGATCGACATTTTCCCGGATTTGAATCTGCCCGTCATTTATGTGGCACAACCCTATGGCGGCATGAGCCCCCAGCAGATGGAAGGGTTTCTTTCCTACTATTACGAGTACCACTTCCTGTACATCAACGGAATTGAGACCGTGGAGGCAAAATCGATTCAGGGCATCGCGCTGCTCAAGCTTACTTTCCATCCCGGGACAGACATGAGCGAGGCGCTGGCACAGACGATTTCTTACGTGAACCGCGCTCGCGCCTTCATGCCTCCCGGCACCGTTTCCCCATTCGTGTTCCGCTACGACGCCGGGACGCTGCCTGTTGGCTATCTCGTATTTTCAAGCGAATCGCGTACGCTCGGTGAGATCCAGGACCTTGCATTGAATCGCGTGCGGCCAGTTTTTGCGACACTGCCGGGTGTTTCATCTCCACCGCCTTTTGGAGGCAACCAACGCACCATTGTTGTCAGCGTTGATCCGGGAAAATTACATGCCTATGGACTCTCCCTACAAAGCGTCGTGCAGGCCCTGGTGGCTGGAAACAGTATCGAACCGGCCGGAAATGCCAACATCGGAAATTTTCAATCGCTGGTCACCACGGATTCAACCGTCGGGCAAATCACCGATCTGCTCGATATACCGATACGAGCCGGCTCGGGACCATCGGTTTACATGCGGGACATCGGAACGGTTTCCGATTCCTCGGACATCCCAGCGGGCTACGCGCTGTTAAACGACAAACGAACCGTCTACATTCCGGTGACGAAGCGCCCTGATGCTTCGACCATTACCGTGGTCAACGAAGTGCGCGCAAGCCTATCCCGGTTCCAATCGTTGGTTCCCGAGGACATCAAGATCGCCTACGAATTCGATCAATCCCAATATGTTCGCGACGCGTTGCTCTCGGTCCTGCGCGAAGCTCTATTGGGCGCGATTCTCACGGGCCTTACGCTGCTTTTCTTCTTGCGCGATTGGCGCAGTTCGCTGGTCGTCGTCATCACGATCCCATTCGCTCTGCTCACAGCGGTGGTAGCTCTATGGGCCACGGGACAAACCATCAACATCATGACTCTTGGTGGGCTTGCCCTGGCCGTAGGAGTGCTCGTGGACGAGGGGACCGTGCTTCTTGAAAACATTCACGTGCATCTCGCCCAAGGGGAAACGAAGGCCCGCGCGGTCCTGGAAGCAAGCAGGGAGGTCGCAATCCCTCGATTGCTGGCGATGCTCTGCGTCCTCGCTGTCTTTTTGCCATCCTTCTTCATGGTCGGCCCGGCCCGGTCTCTTTTTGTTCCGCTTTCTCTCGCGGTCGGATTTTCGATGGGAGCGTCGTATTTACTTTCCAGCTCCCTGGTGCCGGTACTATCCAACTGGTTCCTCAAAGAAGAGAAAACGCACGCGGACAACTCCATGGAAACGGGTTTTGACCGCTTCCGAAATAGATTCTACAAGTGGCTGGACCGCCTCATGGCCCGTCCGGCACTGCTCCTGGCCGGTTACACGATTGTGGTGATCGCCGTGCTGCTTTTGGTCGGGCCGAGACTCTCGCAAGAAATCTTTCCTTCAGCGGCGGCAAATCAATTTCGCCTGCGATTCGATGCTCCCGACGGTACGCGCATGCCGGTGACCGAGGAGATGTCGCGGCGCCTGCTCGATACGATTCATCGCGAGGCAGGCGCCGGCAATGTTGCTTTGACTCTCAGTTACGTGGGTACGCAAGGTTCCTCGTATCCGATCAACGCAATATTTCTTTGGACCAGCGGGCCGCACGAAGCCGTCATGAATGTCGGGCTTCGTCCCGGCGCATCCATTTCTCTTCGCGACCTGGAAGAGAAACTCCGCAACACACTGCCACAGCAATTCCCGGGATCGCACTTCTCGTTCGACCCCGGCGACCTCATCAGCCAGACGCTGAATTTTGGCACGCCGTCGGTCATCGAGGTGGCGGCCACCGGGCCACAGTACAACGATGTATCGAGCTACGCGGACCGGGTCAGGCAAGAGCTTGCGAAAATAGATGAACTGCGGGACCTCGGATACGAACAGCCGCTCCATTACCCCTCGGTTGATGTCCGCATAAACCGCGTGTTGGCAGGCCAGCTTGGCGTAACGGCGGATCAAGTTGGTCAGGCAGTGGTGTCGGCAACGGCCTCAAGCCGCTTCGTGTCTCCCAACTACTGGCGTGATCCGGCGTCCGGCGTCAGCTACCAGGTGCAGGTAGAGATCCCGCAGGCGCAAATGACTTCCATGAAGGATATCGAGACGATACCGGTCGCGAGCGCAACCGGAGCGGACCCGATCATCAACCAAGTGGCTTCGGTGCGTGCTGGGAACGTGCCGGGTGAACTGGACCGCCAGAACGGACTTTGGATGATTGGTCTTTCCGCTAATCCTGCCAGGAGCGACCTGGCTCGCGCTGCCACTGACATCGATCAAGCCATCGCCCATGCCGGCAACCCGCCGCGCGGCGTAACCGCGCAGGTGCGAGGCCAGGTCAGCGCCTTGCGGCAGATTTTCGGTAATCTGAGCATAGGACTGGCACTAGCCATCTTCGTAATCCTGTTGCTACTCGCGGCGAATTTCGAGTCCATCCGACTCCCGTTGATCGTATTCTCCACCGTTCCCGCTGTACTCACAGGCGTACTCCTGATGCTCTTGATTACGGGCACAAGCCTGAATCTTGAAAGCTTCATGGGCGCCATCATGGCCATCGGCGTTGCGGTTGCAAACGCAATTCTGCTGGTGACCTTCGCCGAAAAGAACAGAAAGAATGGCGCGGATGCCAAAACCGCGGCACGAAATGCCGCTGGCGAACGCCTCCGCCCTGTGCTGATGACCAGCCTTGCAATGATCACGGGAATGATCCCCATGGCGCTCGCAATTGGGCGCGGTAGCGAGGAAACGGCGCCGCTTGGCCGGGCTGTCATTGGCGGGTTGATATGCGCCACGGCAGCCACATTACTTGTCCTGCCGACTGTTTTTGGCCTCATGCAAAAACGCGCTTCTCTGGTCTCGCCCTCGCTCGATCCCGAGGATCCGAATAGCGCGCATGCGACCGCATTGGAGACTTCGTAATGAAATCGCTATTTTTAGCGTTTGCCTTCAGCCTCACGCTCATTGGCTGTGGTAGTTCCGCCGTCGAGCAGTCGCAGACTAATGTGGCAGCCGGCGCAGGGTCTGCTCAGCAGGTCGCTGCAGCGTCGGTTGAATCGCAGAAACTGGATACAACCTTGAGTCTTCCTGCTCAGATTACGCCATATGAGGCTGTGGACGTATTCCCGAAAGTGACCGGATTCATCGACACGATCCTCGTTGATCGCGGATCGCATGTGAAAGCTGGCGAAGTCATCGTCCGCCTCTCGGCCCCTGAACTGGTCGCGCAGCGTACGCAAGCGGAGGCCGGCGTGCATAGCGCCGAGGCGCAACTCGCCGCCGCACAGGCGAAGTTCGCATCCGACCACGGAACATATCTACACTTGGCGGCGGCTGCAAAGACGCCCGGAGTTGTCGCGGGAAACGATCTTCAAGTTGCCGAACAGACGGCCGCAGCCGACAATGCGCAACTGGAGGCCGCTTCAAATAATGTGCAGGCGGCGCAAGAGATTTTGCGCAGCGTCACCCAATTGGAATCCTACTTGGAAATCCGTGCTCCCTTCGACGGCGTCGTAACCCAGCGAAACTTGCATCCAGGAGCCCTAGTCGGGCCCGCGTCGGGGCAGGGCGGAGCGCAGCCAATCGTCCAAATCGCAAGCGTAGGCCGCCTGCGTGTCGTCGTCCCTGTGCCGGAAGCATACGTTGCTGGAGTGCAAGAAGGCCAGCAGGTCGCTTTCAGCGTGCCTGCTTATCCGGGCCGGACTTATCGCGCTCCCATCGCGCGCATATCGCACGATATCAATCAAAACACCCGAACCATGCAGGTGGAGCTGGATTTGCACAACGCCGATGCGCAAATCACGCCGGGGACATTTACAAGCGTGGAATGGCCCATCCATCGTTCTTATGCGACATTGTTCGTGCCCTCGTCCGCGGTGGCAACGGACCTGCAACGGACATTCGTCATTCGCGTGCGTCAAGGAAAAGCCGAATGGGTTGACGTGAAGACTGGCGCGTCGGTCAATGGCAAAATCGAAGTGTTCGGAGACCTGCAGTCAGGCGATGTTGTTGTCGCTAATGCAACAGATTCAATACGCAGTGGGACGGCTGTATCCCCGCAACTCAAGTAGTTCGGCACCGCAAGGGCGAAGTGAACTCTGCCCAATTCGCCGATCGTACCTGATCTATAGGGCTGTGTCTCCATCTGGGAAGAAGACAATCCCATTCCTCTCTTATTTGACGCAACGCTTTGGTGGGTGGCCCGCCTATCCGTGGCCGTTAGGAAAAAAGCCGCGTTGGAATTGTCATCGCGATGACTCTTTGGCGCTGGGATTATGCCAACCTCCGCTCGCCGCAATCATCGTGTCCGCTTGTTTCGGCCCCCAACTCCCGCGCTTGTAGGGCAGCGCCCGGTGATGCTTCTTCAGGACCGCATCGACCACGGCCCAGGCTGCTTCCACGGCGTCTTCGCGGGTGAAGAGCGCGCCGTCGCCGGCCATGGCGTCGCCGAGCAGTCGCTGGTACGGGGTTTCCTCCCCAAGCAGTTCTTCGCACAAGTAAAGCTCGCGCTGGTCGCCGATGAAATCTTTTCCGGCGCGCTTGACGCGGGCGGCGAGGGCCACGTCGCATCCGGGGGAGAGCTGGAAACGCACGTAGTTGGCGCGGCCGGTCGCGGGTGAGGAATCGGCGAAAAGTTTTTGCGGGGGCGTTTTTAGTTCCACCAGAACCTCGGTGAAATTCGCAGGCAGGAATTTTCCGGAGCGCAGAAACCACGGCACGCCTTGCCAGCGCCAGGAGTCGATGAACAGGCGCAGGGCGCAGAACGTTTCGACGTCGGAATTTTTGGCCACGTCCGGCTCCTGGCGGTAGCCGTCGTACTGGCCGCGGACCACGTCGTCGGGTTTCAACGGGCGCATGGCCTGGAACACTTTGGCTTTCTCGGTGTGCACGGCTCCAAAGTCGCGGCCGGCCGGCGGCTCCATGGCCAGCAGCGCGACGATCTGGAACAGGTGGTTCTCGATCACGTCGCGCAGGCACCCGGCGGTTTCGTAAAATCCTCCGCGGCCCTTCACGCCGAAATTTTCGGCCAGAGTAATCTGCACGCTGGCCACGTAATTGCGATTCCAGATCGGCTCCAGGAAGGAATTGGCGAACCGGAAATAGAGAATGTTCATGATCGCCTCCTTTCCCAGGAAATGGTCGATGCGGAAGATCGAATCTTCCGGAAACACGGAGCGCGCTACTTTGTTGAGTTCCTTTGCCGAAGCTAGGTCGCGTCCGAACGGCTTTTCGACAATGACGCGCGCGTTCTCGGCCAGGCCCGCGGCGCCCAGCCCCTTGATCACGGTTTCAAACAGCGAGGGTGGAATCGCCAGGTAATGCGCCGGGCGGCGAGCTTTTCCCAGCGCATTTTTCAGTGCCGCGAACGTGGCCGGATCCTTGTAGTCGCCATTCACGTACGTGAGCCGTGACAGAAGGAGCCCGAGCGCGCGCTTGTCGTCGATCCCGCCCGTGCGCTTGATGCTGTCGGTCACCCGGCGATGCAGGCGTTCGAGGCTCCACTTCGGAAAGGCCACGCCGATCACCGGGACCTTGAGCTCACCGCGCTTCACCATCGCGTAAAGCGCCGGGAAAATCATCTTGTGGGCGAGATCGCCCGTCGCACCAAAAACCACCAGCGCGTCCGAAGGGGTTTCCTTCATCGGGCACCTCCTTTGTGGGCAGCGGGCTTTTCCGCGCGCCGCGCGCGATTATTCACCTTCGATGGAAAATTATTTTCCGACTTCGAGCAATTCCACGTCGAAAATCAACGTTGCTTTCGGAGGAATCACGCCGCCCGCGCCGCTATCTCCATAGCCCAGCGCCGGTGGGATCCGCAATTGCCGTTTGCCGCCCGCTTTCATTCCTGCTACGCCTTCGTCCCAGCCCGGAATCACTTGCCCAGCTCCCAGCGTGAACACAAATGGCTTGCCGTGATCGAGAGAGCTGTCGAACTTTTCTCCCGTGGTCAACCAGCCGGTGTAGTGGACGCTGACGGGCTTTCCCGGGACGGCCGTATCGCCGTTGCCGGTGACAATGTCCCAGTACTGCAGGCCGGAGGCCGTGGTCGTCGGCGGGCCGGTCACTTTTGCCGGGCTGGACGGGCTCGAAGCACCGGCCTGGCTCGGCGCGCCAGATTTTTCAGAGCTGCCGCATCCGGACGTAAACCCGAGAACCGCGAAAATGGCAAAAAGCAGAATTAATTTTTGTTTCCTCAAAGGAACCTCGCTCGCCAAATCATATCCCAACGGCGGTCATGGGCGAAGATTGTTGTGGCGGGCGCGCAGCTCGGGCGTTGAAGCGTTTTGAGTTATCACGCGCCACAGTCTTCGATCCTGGATGGCGGGTGTTTTTCCGCTTCGTTTGGAGCGCTGCCAGACATCACAATGGAAAGTGACGGGGATCACGGCTCCATCTGTTCTTTCCGCGCAAAATGTGTATTGGAAGAGGCATCCCATGATCTTTCACGATCGAGCGGAAGCCGGCCGCGCCTTGGCCCATCGGCTTGAGTCAAACGAACATGAGAACAACGTGATTGTGTTGGGCATTCCGCGAGGAGGAGTGCCAGTCGCCTTTGAAGTGGCCGCGAAACTGCATGCTCCGCTGGACGTCTTCGTGGTGCGCAAACTGGGCGTTCCCGGGCACGAAGAACTGGGATTCGGCGCGATTGCCAGCGGAGGAATGCGCTTTCTCGACTCGGAAATCATGGAAGCGGTGGGAATATCCGGCGAGGCGGTCGAAGAAGTCACGGCCAGGGAAACACAGGAATTGCAACGCCGCGAGCGCGCCTATCGCGGCGGGCGAAGCCCGCTCGGCGTCGAAGGCAAGACGGTAATCCTTGTGGACGATGGGATCGCCACGGGGTCCAGCATGCAAGTTGCCATCTCAGCGCTGCGTGCCATGCAGGCGGCGCAGATTGTGGTTGCCGTGCCGGTGGCGCCGGTTTCGACTTGCCGCCGCCTTAGAACTCAGCTGGACGATCTTGTGTGCGTGCAGATGCCGACATTTTTTCACGCCATCGGCGAATTTTACGAAGATTTCTCGCAAGTTTCGGACGAAGAAGTAACGGATCTGCTTCATTTCAGTGCGCAAAAGCCGGCAAAAAATCCCGTGTGAGAGGTATTTCGCCGGCAACAGCAGGAGTGGCCCATGGTTGTCCACGCAATGAAAAGACGAACCGGCAAGGAGCGCGAAGTTTCCATCGCATTGAGCAAAGTCATGCTTCCAGGAACGTTGTGCGTTCCCAAAGAAGCGCCCGGCATCGCCATTTTTGCCCACGGCAGCGGCAGCAGCCGCCTGAGCCCGCGCAATCAATATGTCGCGGCGGAGCTGCAATCCCAGGGCGTGGGTACGCTGCTGTTTGATTTGCTCACCTCGGAGGAAGAAGCCTTCGACGAAAGAACGGGGCAACTGCGCTTCGATATTCGCCTGCTGGCCAAGCGTCTGGTGAACGTGACCCACTGGGTCGAGGGCGATTCAGAGACCTTCGGCCTGCGGATCGGTTATTTCGGCGCAAGCACGGGCGCTGCCGCCGCGCTGGCAGCGGCTGCCCAGCTACCCGGCAAGATTTCAGCGGTCGTTTCCCGCGGCGGCAGACCCGATCTCGCGGGCGAGGCGCTCCCCTTGGTGGAGGCGGCCACTCTCCTGATCGTGGGCGGCAACGACGAATCCGTGCTTTGCTGGAACCGCATCGCCCTGGCCGACCTCGGCTGCCGGGATAAGCGGCTCGAAATTATCCCCGGCGCGACACATTTGTTTGAGGAAGAAGGGGCGCTCGCGAATGTGGCGGAATTGGCGGCCGCTTGGTTCGCCAGCCACTTCTCGGAGTCTGAACAGGGGCAGGCCCATAAGACGGCACAAGAAAGATGAGGAGTCACCGTGGCTTCCAAACGATTGCTTTTTCGGTCCGCCGCACGCGAAAAAATATTGAGTGGCGCAACCGCGCTCGCCGACGCCGTGCGCATCACTCTGGGACCAAAATCTAAATGCGTGCTCATTCAAAAGAAGTGGGGCAGGCCGATCGTCTGCAACGACGGGATAACCATCGCGAAAGAAATTGAGTTGGAAGACCCGGAAGCGAATCTGGGCGCCCAAATGATCCGTGAAGCGTCCGAACGCACCGGGGACACGGTCGGCGACGGAACCAGCACGGCGGCAATCCTGGCGCATGCTATTTTTGCCGAAGGCTTGCACAACGTGGCGGCCGGGGCAAGCGCCGTGGACCTGAAACGCGGCCTGGACCGGGGGCTGCGCGTCGCCGTGGAAACCTTGAAGAGTCTTTCGCGGCCCGTCGCCAGCCGTCTGGAAAAAACCCAGATTGCCACCATCTCGGCTCACAACGAGCAAGCAATCGGAGAACTGGTTGCCGATGCCTACGAAAAAGTGGGAGCGGAAGGCGTGATCACCGTCGAGGAAGCGAAAACGACCGAATCGGCTCTCGAAGTGGTCGAAGGCATGCAATTCGACCGCGGATTTATCTCTCCCTATTTCATCACCGATGCGGAAAAGATGGAAGTCTCGCTCGACGATCCCCTCCTCCTGCTCCACGAAAAAAAGCTTGGAAATATGAAAGACATGTTGCCGTTGCTGGAGCAAGTGGCGAAGGCCGGGCGGCCGTTGTTGATTATTGCGGAGGACGTCGAAGGCGAGGCTCTGGCGACACTGGTGGTAAACAAAGTGCGAGGCGTATTGATCTCGGCCGCCGTGAAAGCGCCCGGATTCGGCGACCGCCGGAAGGACATGTTGCAGGACATCGCGATCCTTACCGGAGGCCAGGTGATTGCCGAGGAACTCGGGCTGAAAATGGAAAATCTCACTCTCACCGAGTTGGGCAGCGCCAAACGCGTGCTGGTCGACAAGGACAAGACAACCATCATCGAAGGCGGCGGCTCCAAATCCGCCATCCAGGGCCGGTGCGCCGAACTCCGCAAGCAGATCGAAAAGACCACGTCCGACTACGACAAGGAAAAGCTGCAGGAACGGCTGGCCAAGCTGGCCGGAGGCGTAGCCGTAATCCGCGTGGGAGCTCCATCGGAAACGGAAATGAAAAACCGCAAGGAGGCGATCGAAGACGCGATCAACGCGACAAAAGCGGCGCTGGCGGAGGGCATTGTGCCGGGAGGGGGCCTCGCGCTTCTCCGGCTGATTGACGCCATTAATGGCGAAGAAAAGAATTGTTCCGGGGACGAGCGCACGGGTCTCCTGATCCTGCGGCGGGCTCTGGAGGCGCCCACGCGCCAGATCGCGGAAAATTCCAATGTGGATGGAGGAGTGGTGGTCGACCGCATGCGAACCGGAAAAGGGAACTTCGGATTCGACGCGGCGCGTTGCGAATATGTGGATCTGGTGGAAGCTGGAATTATCGACCCCACAAAGGTGGTTCGCATCGCACTGGAAAATGCGGTTTCCGTCGCCAGCGTCTTGTTGTTGGCTGAAGCTACGCTCACGGAAAATCCGGAAGAGAAGAAAGAGAAAGTGCCGGCACACGAATCCTTTGACTAGCCGTCGGCTAGGGCTGTTCGCATCGGCAGGCGAACCGGCAGCGCAAACGAAGCGGGCAACAGGAGAAAGTCCATGATCATCAAAAAAAGGGGTGGCTACCAGGTGGTTTCCAGCAAGGGCAGGAATCTGGGCGGGCCGTACAAAACTCTGGAAGAGGCCAAGAAACGTCTTCGGCAGGTTGAATTTTTCAAACACCGGAAGGTGTAGCCTTAGGGGTCCGGTTTCCAGGAAAAATCGGTCTCTTCATGGACGAAACTTGGGCGCCCAAATACCATTTTCGGCGTATGAATTCTCGCTATATCGTGTACAATAGCAAAGTTGCTTTCAGCGCCTCCGACGGTGACGCAGGTGATGCAAGAATGCGAAATCCGGCGCTGTCGCGGGAAGATATTTTCCCGCACAAGACCTTAATTCCAGGTGATCCGTGACGCTGAAAAAAATTGCACTGCGCATATTCGTTGCCTCAGCTTTGACCCTTGGATTCTGCTCCACCACTTTTCAGACCGCGAAGGCCGGGATCGCTCCTGAACGCGTCTATCGCCTCCGGCTTTTCGAGACGCACACTCTCGAGCGGATCGATATTGTTTACAGGATCGGTGACGTCTATTTCCCCGATGCCATCAATCGCTTGGATCTATTCCTGCGCGATCACCGCACCAATGATGAGCGGGACCTCGATCCCCGCCTGTTCGACTTGTTGCACGATTTGACCGCTTCGGTCGGCAAGAGTGACGCGGAAATCAACATCGTGTGCGGCTATCGCACGCCGTGGAGTAATGAGTTTCTGCGCCGCACCACCTCGGGTGTCGCCTCCCATAGCCAGCACATGGAAGGCAAGGCCATCGACATTCGCATTCCCGGAGTTCCCACGCTGCGATTGCGCAACGCCGCGCTGGCGCTGCACCGCGGAGGAGTTGGTTTTTATCCGAAGTCCGCGTTCGTCCATGTGGACGTTGGCCGCGTACGCTGGTGGTAACGAGCAACAGGGAACTCAGGTTCGTGAGGCTCTAGTTGCGATGGATGTAGCCTTGCGTTAACGCGCGTTCCAGTTCCGCATCATATCCGTATATATCGTTATAGAAATCAACTTCGCCGTTTTCCTGCGCAACGGCAGTGCCATAAAGAATCAACACGGGAATGGGATTTTTGATTTTAACTTCCATAGTTTCTTCGCCATTCATGGCGCTGCGGATATTTTCCGGTGTCCATTTCGGATCATCCCTTAGAACCCATTCTGCAAGCGCCACGGCGTCCTCTACACGGATGCACCCGTGACTGAAATCACGACGGGACCTTGAAAAGAGCGTCTTGGCTGGTGTGTCATGCATGTAAACGTCGTACTGATTGGGGAACTCGAATTTTATGAGTCCGAGAGCATCGTCCGGACCCGGTTTTTGGCGGATGGCTAACTTTCCCGACCGGAGCTTTTCCAGGAGTTCGTCATCCACCGCGCCATCGCTGATTACGTTTCCGCGATGGTCCACGATTTCGTAGGCATTTCGCTCAAGGTAGGAAGAATCTTTCTCAATCTTTGGCATAAGCTCATGCTGCAGAATGCTAAGCGGCACATTCCAATAAGGCCTGAAGATTACCGACTGCATCCGGCTCGCAAAAACGGGAGTCTTGTGCCGATACGCCCGGCCGATGACGACTTTCATGGAAAAGGCCGCTTCATATTTTTCATTCGCGGCGTAGACGCGAAACGCGGGAATATTCACGACAACCGGCGGCCGCTCAAACGCATGCGGCAGCCATCTCCATCGCTCCAGCGTGAGTTGGAGTTGCTTCACGCGTTGCTGGAGCGGTGTGTTGAGCTGTTTCACCGTGGGCGCATCGATTTGGCCGCTCGGATCGAGGCCGTGGCGCTGTTGAAAGTGTTTCACCGCGTTGACAAGTTTCCCCTCATAAATAGTTTCCGGGGGTAAGGTTAGATCTTGCTCCCGGAGATCTCCCAAAAGACGCAATAGTTTCGTGAGCCTGGGCACGCCATTGTAGGTATTGCCAGGCCGGACCGGCTTGGTGGGCACCGGCAGACGTTCTCCATCATCTTGGCGTGCAAGTTCCATATAAGTGTTGAGCGCGGCTCTGGTTCGGCGGTACGCCGGAAACGGCGGCTCGATGGTTTCCACCACCGCGTCGATGTCGCTGGCCTCAACCATGTTCTGGCGCAGGAATTCGGATAGGTCGACATCGTGACCGCCGATATCGAGTCCGAAGTGGTACTGGCGGGGATTGATCCGGCCGATGTGCAGGTCCGAGACGTATCTCATCGTCGCAACCGTCAAATCGAAATCGAACCGGACAAGATCCGGCTCTGACTCCTTTGCGATTTGCTCCAGCGAGGCGGCGCGTGCGCTCCAACCAGGCCCATCATAATCTTCCGGTCTGAGTCCCTTGGTTTCCGCGCTTTTCAACAACAACATGATCGCGCGAGCCTGTAATGTTGGCCTGGATTCTCGCATCCAAGGCAGGGTGTCATGGAACGAGTCGTAGAATTCCTTTAGCTCCGTCCGAAACTTCTCGGACCCGGGCGGCCGAAAGTCGGCAAGAACGGTCGCGTTCAGAAGATCGTGCAAATAAGCCGCGCCATCGCTGGTGAGCCGTTGATGCCCGGAATCGGCCGCGGCATTCGCGATACCGGTGATCGAGCCCGGTTCCGGATTCTTGCCCGGTCCCCGCTGGCAGGCAGCACCTAATAGAACTACGAGCCCTAAGCAACACAGCCAGCGAAGGCGAAAAAGACTGGCCCTGATTTGTTCACGGACGGATATTGAACCTTTTCTCGTTTTGTGACCCTTTCCTAGCCCGTGTGCCGCAAAGCCTAAAGCCATCTTCCGGGAATTTTGACGAGTTAACGGTGAGCCGTTTTGTACAATTCTGTATCGTCGCAAATCCAAGCGGAATGCGCGGAATGTGGGTCACTCTAGTAGGCCTTAATCACCCGGCTTTCACAAGTGCCTTCGCGCCGAGGCGCTGCTCGGAAGCCGCCACGCGAAGTGCCGTCTTGATGGCCGTATCGGGATTGAGCGAGATCGAGTCGATGCCCTGCGTAACCAGCCATTCGGCGAATTCCGGAAAGTCCGAAGGCGCCTGCCCGCAAATGCCGATGGGCTTCTTTGCTTCCTGCGCGGCGCGGATCGCGAGCGCGATCATCCTGCGCACCGCCTCATTGTTTTCATCGAACAGGTGAGCCACGGTGGCCGAGTCGCGGTCCAGCCCGAGGGTAAGCTGCGTGAGGTCGTTTGAGCCGATGGAGTACCCATCAAAGATCTTCAGGAACTCGTCTGCCAGAATGACATTGGCGGGGATTTCGCACATGGCATAGATTTCCAGGCCGTTGTCGTGTTGCCGCAGCCCGTGCAGGGCCATCTGCGCGATCACTTTCTTTCCTTCCTCGACGGTGCGGCAGAAGGGAATCATCGCTTTCAGATTCGTAAGGCCCATGGCGTTGCGCACTCGCGCCAGAGCGGCGCATTCCAGCGCAAAGCCCGGAGCGTAGCGCGGATCGCAATACCGCGATGCTCCGCGAAAGCCGATCATGGGATTTTCTTCCCCAGGCTCAAACTCCGCGCCGCCCAGCAAACGCGCGTATTCATTGGTCTTGAAATCGCTCATGCGCACGATCACCGGCTTGGGATAAAACGCCGCGGCAATCCTGGCCACGCCTTCGCTCAACCGCCGGATGAAAAACTCCTTGGGATCTTCAGCGGCGATCCGGTTGCGAATTTCGTTGACCGCCTTAGCGTCCTTCAAATTCGGGAACTGCGCGAGCGCCATCGGATGGATGCCGATGTGATTGGTAACGATGAACTCCATGCGGGCCAGGCCCACGCCTTCGTTCGGGATCGCGGCCAGATGAAACGCCTGGTCCGGATCGCCCACGATCAGCATGACTTTGGTGTGCGTCGCGGGAACCGCATTGGCTTCCACATGCTCGATATCGAATGGCAAGCGGCCATCGTACACATGGCCTTCGCTGCCTTCCGAGCAGCATACCGTTACCTCTCTGCCGGTCGTCAATACCTGCGTTGCGTTGCCTGTTCCCACGATGCAGGGGATCCCGAACTCGCGTGACACGATGGCGGCATGCGCGGTTCGTCCGCCCTGATCGGTAATGATTGCGGCCACGCGGCGCATCACCGGCTCCCAATCGGGATCCGTATTCCGCGCGACGAGCACTTCTCCCTGCTGCACATCCTGCAATTTGCTTACATCCAGCACCACACGAGCGCGGCCCGCGCCAATTTTTTCTCCCACCGCTTGTCCCACCACCACCGGAGTGCCTGAATTTGCCTTCAGGTGGTACACCTCGGCCGTGGCCTGCAGATTCTTGCCCGAATGCACCGTTTCCGGACGAGCCTGCACGATGAATAACTCTCCGCTCAAGCCGTCCTTGGCCCATTCGATATCCATCGGCTGAGAACGCTTGGCAATTTCCGAATAATGCTGCTCGATAAGGCAAGCCCAGCGCGCCAGTTGCAGAACTTCCGAGTCCGCAAGGCAATACCGCGCGCGATCTTGCTCGGGAGTCGCTTCGCTGCGTGTCGTACGCGTGCCGGCGGCGTAAAGCATGCGGACTTCCTTCGAGCCGAGTTGCCGTCCCACGATGGATTCATATCCCGCGCTGAGCGTAGGCTTGAAGACGAGCCATTCGTCCGGTGTGACCACGCCCTGAACGACAAGTTCTCCCAAACCGTAAGATCCGTTGATCGTGACCACGTCGCGAAAACCCGACTCGGTGTCGAGCGTAAAGATCACGCCGGAAGAGGCCAGGTCCGACCTCACCATGGGCATGACCCCAACCGAGAGCGCGACTTTCAATTGAGAATAGCCTTGCCGCGCTCGATAGCTGATGGCTCGGTCCGTGAACAGCGAGGCAATGCATTGGTGCACGGCGCGCAGAAGGCTGTCTTCGCCACGCACGTTCAGAAATGTCTCGGCGGCGCCCGCAAATGACGCTTCCGGCAAATCTTCCGCGCTGGCCGAGGACCTCACCGCCAACTCGGCTTCGCGCCCGAGGCGTCCAACAAGTTCTCGATAGGACTGGCGAACGGCAGACTGGAGGTCTTCCGGCAAAGGCGTCTCCAGAATTCGCGACCGGGCCTCATGGCCTTTAGCTGCAAGCTGTTCCAGATTCTCGGGATCCAGATTCGAGAAAAGGCCCTCGAGTTTCGCGCGCAAATCTTGCTCCTCGAGAAGGCGCCAGTAGCTGTCTGTAGTCACGGCGAATCCATCCAGGACGCCAACCCCTTTAGTCTTCAGCGCGCTGAACATCTCCCCCAGGGACGCGTTCTTGCCTCCGACTCGTGCCACGTCTCCCATGCGAATCTCGGAAAAATTTACTGTAAAAGCTGGCTTCATTGCTTCCCCCATCGGTTGCCGGCGCTTAACTACCCGCCTGAGTCATTTTCCTAACGGCATACGCATCAAGTATGTGCGCCCCATCGTCTTTGTATGTGATCTGAGGCACATACGCCGGTATCCCTGCAGGATAAATAATAAGTGAAGAGAAATGCCATACGCGAGACCCGCTAGATGGAGTTACTCTTTGAGCGGAATTGGCATCATCTAGCAATAGTGGCGCCCCGTCTTTGAAATGAAGCGGAAGGGAGGACATCATGAAAGCGCGAAGCGTCAGGTGGATAGTTTTTTGCGGCCTACTGTTCGGACTCGGATTTGGCGTTGTGTCCTGGGCATCTCCGCAGGCCCCTGCGGCCGGGACCGTCCCGGTCTCAACCGTCGTGTCCGTGGAGACCAAGTACGGAAAAGAAGTCCCCGAAATCCAGCGACAGGACGTGCGCGCATTCCTGAGCGGCAAGCGTGTCTCCGTCACCGATTGGGTTCCGCTGCGCGGAGACAAGGCGGGACTTGAGCTGTACATTCTCATCGACGAGTCGGTTGATCAAGATGTCGCGCTGCAATTCGACGACCTGCGCCATTTCATGAACGCGCAACCTCCGACCACATCCCTGGGGGTCGGCTACATGCGCAATGGGACCGTGGAGATAGCCCAGAATTTAACCACCGATCACGCACTGGCCGGCAAAGCCCTGCGTCTGACTCCCGGCGCTGGAATGGGCATGGGGAGTCCCTATCTGTCTCTCTCGGACCTGGCCAAGAGGTGGCCGGAAAGCCCGAATCGCCATGCGGTTCTGATGATCTCGAGTGGGATCGACCCATGGCAATCCGGCTTCAATCCTCCATACCTGGACGCGGCCGTGGAACGAGCGCAGCGAGCCGGGATTCAGGTGTACGCCATTTATGCTTCGGGGATAGGTCACTACGCACACAGCATGTATCGGGTCAATTGGGGGCAAAACAACCTGGCGCAACTGGCCGAAGAAACCGGAGGCGAAGCGCACGTTCAGGGCCTGCAGACAGCGGTATCTTTCAGCCCCTATCTGGACCAGATTGCGGACCGTCTTACTCACCAGTATAGAGTCACGGTTGCGGCCAATCCCGGAAAGAGTGCGAACTATCAAGCCATCCGGCTGCAAACGGAAGTGCCGGGTGCGGAGCTCATTACCGAGGATAGGATCTACGTTCCTGCCGCGAAATAGCTTACGAATTCAGCGGGGAATCGGATTTCGCTTAATGGCCGAAGCGGCAGGCAAGGCCGATGGACCGCAATCCAAGAGAGGACATTCGCCAAATGAAAATTCTACTTGCGATCGATGAATCCAAGAGTTCCCAGGCGGCCGTGCAGAGTGTAATGGCCATGGCCTTGCCGCCCGGCAGCGAAGTAAAGGTATTGCATGTCGTGGAGCCGCCTTCGCTATTAGTGGGCCGGGAATTGGCGCGCCCCGACCTGGAATTCGAAGCCGTTTGGAAAACGTTCCGCAAGCACGCCGGGACTCTGGTTGCCAAGGCCACCGAGGCATTGCGCAAGTCCGGTCTGAATGCCGCACCGGCCGTGGAAGACGGCGATCCGAAGGCAAAAATTCTCGACGTGGCGAAGGAATGGCACGCGGACTTGATTGTAATCGGCTCGCATGGGCGCAAAGGCCTGAATCGTTTTTTGTTAGGCAGCGTGTCAGAGGCGGTCGCTCGCCACGCCCACTGTTCGGTGGAGATTGTCCGCGCATCGGCTTAATGGGAAGGCGAGCTTGGCACATTTGCAAGGAGTCCGCGATGGAGCTGATGGATGTAATCAAGAACAGACGTGCGGTCCGTGATTATACCGACGCCGCAATTGACCGGGCCACGGTGGAGGGCCTCATCAGAGCCGCCATTCTGGCGCCCAGCGCGATGAATCAGCAACCCTGGGCCTTTGGGGTCATGCTGAGTCGCGAAAGAATCGATGGCTGCGCAAAACGCTCGAAGGACTGGTTGCTCGCAAGTCTTTCGCAGACTTCCTATGAACCTTCGATCCGCCACATGCTCGAAGATCCGCAATTCACATTGTTTTATCACGCCCCCGCACTGGTGGTCGTCCTGGCCAAATCCCCGGGCACGCAAGCGGCGGAAGACTGCTGCCTCGCTGCGGAGAACCTGATGCTGGCGGCGCGCAACGAGGGCTTGGGAAGCTGCTGGATCGGCTTTGCGCGCCCCTGGCTGGATTTGCCGGTGACGAAAGCGGAGTTGAAATTGCCGGAGCACTATCACGTTATCGCGCCGATCGTCTTAGGCCATCCCAAAGCTTGGCCGGAGTCGCATGGACGAAACCCCGCGGAAATTCATTGGCTGAAATGAGCGGCAAAGCCTGATTCGAATCGGGGCAAACGATGCAAACTTCATCCGATTCTTGATGGGATTTGTCTTTCTTCCTGCCCCTTCCAATGCCGGTGTACTTAAAAAAACCTAGATGCTCAAGACGGGGATATGTGATTCGCGAATGATCGAGTAACCCGTGGCCCGCAGCCGGCCGTGGGAGGGGCGGCCGGTCACCAGCACGTCCGCGTTGGTTTGCCGTGCCACCTGGTCCAGGACCTTCGGTACATCTCCGCCTTCGACGACGACCTCGGCCTTCGTGCCAATTTCCTGTTGCAGCTTCGCAATCTGTTGGATCGCCGAACTCGCGAATTTCTGTTTCCAGTCGGGACCAAAATCGAATCCGTCTGGCCCGTATACCTCCGCCACCGGAGTAATATGCGCGAGCGTGAGACGTGCGCCAAATTGGCTGGCCAGTTGCGAGGCCGACTCAACCGTCTTCCGGCTGTGCGCGCCCAAGTCGACGGCGCAGAGAATGTTGCGGAGGGCGAATTCTCGCTTGGGCTCTTCCTCCAGATGCGCGCCGGTCCAAACCGGGCACTCGCTATCGTGCAGCACTTTCGCCGTCACCGAGCCTAGAAGAAAACGCCGGAACGTGCCGTACCCGTGCGTGGGCATTACGATCAAGCTCGCTTTTTCATCGCGTGCGGTTTGCACAATTGTCGTGGCCGGGTCGCCTTCGATCAGTGCACGTTTCACGGACAGACCCTCCAATTCCGGTCCGATCAATGCATCCAAATTCTTCTGCGCGGATCTGAGGAGTTCCTGGTACAAATCGCGCAAATTCACGGGCACGTAGCCGCCTTCGAGGGCGCCGGCGGAAAAGCTCAGCGGCGTCACAACATGCAGCATCAAGATATCAGAATGGAATTGGCGCGCGAGGACCGCGGCTTGATGGACCACGCTCTTCGAGGCACCCTGAAAATCGATGGGAAGAAGAATCTTCTGTATGCTCAACATGCCGCACCCCCAACGAACTCTCGCCTGCCGGCCGAAGACGCTTTGGCGGCAACGGTCCCAAGTCTCATGCTTTCAAGCTATCTCAGGAGGCTGGCTGATGCTGTGATCCATCTGCTTCTCCAGTGTGTTCCTGATCACATCGGCCCGCCATTCCTGCACATAGCATAAAGGTGTTGCATGAGAGGGAATAACCGTGAAAGGCATTCTAAGGCTTGCCTACAAGTTGCTGGTGAATGACAAGTCCAAGTTCACGGCGTTGCTGCTGGGAATCACGTTCGCTGTGTTTCTCATCATGTTCATAACCTCCATGTTCAGCGGGGTTTTGAACCACGCCTCTGCCACGGTGATCAACATTGGAGCATCCGTGTGGGTCATGGACCCGGCCGTTAAAGCCGTGTTCAATTCCGTCGGCATGCCGGACTACGTTCTGGACGCGGTTCGAAGCATGCAAGGCGTGAAATATGCCGTTCCATTGTATTCGGGAGGGGCTCTGGTCAAACTTCCGGACGGGACCTTTCAATCTGTTACCGTCATCGGTTTGGACGACACTAGTCTGTTTGGCAGACCTAGTCTGCTTGAGGGAAAGATCGAAGATATTTACACGGAAAGCGGATTCATCGTGGTGCGGGATGCGGAGTTTCCCAAGCTTGAAAATCCCCACATCGGCTCAGAGCTCCAGTTGAACGATCATCGCGGGGTCATCGTAGGGATCGCCAAGGTGACGACTTCAGGTCTTTTTGGCGCCCCGACCTTGTACACGACCTACGAGCGCGCCATCCAGTACATTCCGAATCCCCGGTACACAATCTCCTATGTGTTGGTTGAGCCCAAGAGCGCGAGCGACATACCCCAGATCAAAAAACAAGTCGAGGCGCTCGGCTACCAAGCACGAACCAAGCAAGAATTCATGAAAAGGACCGCGGACTTCTTCATCTACGAAACCGGTGGCGGCACCAACATCCTGATCATGACCGCGATCAGTTTTATTGTTGGCCTCTCGATTTCGGGGCAAACGTTCTACACGTTCATCCTCGAAAATCTGGAACGGTTTGGAGCATTGAAAGCCATCGGGGCAAAAAGCCGCGACCTCGTGGGCATGATCCTATTCCAGGCCACATTTACGGCATTTACCGGCTATGGTCTGGGGGTCGGCCTGTGCGCTCTCTTGATTGCACTCGCAAAACTAAGACTGCCCAGCTACGCCGCCAAGATGACTTTCAGTGACCTTTTGATTGGCCTCGGAATGGTTGTGATGATTGCAACGGTCTCCAGCTATGTTGCGGTTCGTCGAGTTTTAAAGATCGAGCCATTCGATATTTTCCGAGGATGAAATGCCGAATACAGCCATTCAAGCAACCGGGCTGGTCAAGTGGTTTGGCGAAGGTGAAGCCAGGACTATGGCGCTTCGTGAAGTCAGCCTGGAAGCTCAATTCGGCGAAATGGTTTATATCGTGGGCCCCTCGGGGAGCGGGAAGACAACCTTGCTCAGCGTTCTCTCCGGCATTCTCAGGCCGAATGAGGGAAAAGTCTTGGTGGAAGGGGCCGACATCTGGAGGCTCAGTCCCGATCAGCTTGCTGACTTCCGGTTAGGCAAAATCGGTTTTGTGTTTCAGGATTATCACCTCTTTCCCCGCTTGACCACGGCGGAAAACGTCGCGATCCCGCTGATCCTGAAAAGAAAGAATTGGGAGGAAGCCATCCACGAAGCGGAGAAGTACCTCGATATCGTCGGGCTGAAGAGCCGTGCCGGATTGGCCCCGGTGAAGCTGAGCGGAGGAGAGCAGCAGCGGGTGGCCATTGCCCGCGCCATCGCCGCGCAGCCGGACATTCTGATTTTGGATGAACCGACGGCCTCGTTGGACGGAGACACAGGCCATGCGATTTTGAGTTTCGTGCATAAGAACATCCTCAACAAGGATCGCTGCATTCTCGTCGTGACGCACGATGACCGGATTTATGAATTTGCGACGCGGATCTTGAATATGGAAGACGGCCGTCTCAACGGGTTACAAGAGAGGCCTGTATGAAAAACAGAATCATCATGATCATTTCCGTCCTCGGAATTCTTGCAGGGATTTTGACCGCAATATTCTCCGCCCTTGTGACGCCGGCGCTGTCCCCGGCGTTTCATCCTTCGGCGAGCCCTTACTCGAGCGCGATTTACTCCGAAGGCATCATCGAGAGCGCGCAGGCCAGTGGGGAAAATATCAATCTTTACCCGGAAGTGGCGGGCACGGTTACGCAAATCCTCGTCACCGAGGGCCAGGAAATCAAAGCGGGTGAGCCCCTGCTTCGGCTTGACGATTCGATCCAGAGAGCGACGGCGGAGCAAGTTGGTTCACAGGCCGAAGCTGCGAAAGCGCTTCTGGAGGAGCTGAAAGCGGAGCCGAGGAAAGAAAATCTCGATGTTTCCGGCGCGCAAGTGGTTTCCGCCGAAGCCGCATTGAAAACCGCCGGGGATACATTGGAGAAAGAGCAGGCGGCTTACGAAATGGATTCCCGCTCCGTGAGCAAGGATGCATTGGACAGCGCAATAAACGCTGTATCCATCGCCAAAGCAAACCTGGAAGTTGCCCAAAAACAGTTTGAGTTGACCAAGGCGGGAGCCTGGATCTACGACATCCGAAATCAGGAACGCCAGCAGCAGGCCCTGGAAAAGGGCTATGCAGCTTCCAGGGCCCTCCTCTCCAAATATACCTTGCGTGCTCCACGGGATGGCATAGTGCTCTCCATCAACACAATCGTCGGGAATTATGCTTCCCCTCAGGGTTCGTACGATACCTACAGGCAGGGCCAGTCTCCCGTCATCACATTGGGGAGTTCTCCGACCTCTCTTCATGTCCGCTGCTACATCGACGAAATTCTGGTGCCCCGGCTTCCTGCGGGCTCCAAAATGAAGGCGCAAATGTCCGTTCGCGGATCGGACGTCAAGATTCCGTTGGAGTTTGTCCGCGTGCAGCCGTATGTGTCCCCGAAAATCCAGCTTTCCGACCAACGCCAGGAGCGCGTGGATGTCCGTGTTCTTCCCGTGATTTTCAAAATCGAGAAACCCTCGAACATTAATCTTTATCCAGGTGAGTTAGTAGATGTGTACATCGGCGAATAATACGACGAAGGACCGCGACGCAGTTTCCGCGATGCTCCATAACATTGCTCGGGCCATCTTGCCGTTCCTGCTCGCCACGATTCTCCTGATCGGCATGGGTTGTAGTGTTGGTCCAAAGTATGTTCGCCCCGATGTTCAAAGCCCGCCCAGCTACAAGGAACTTCCGCAGGCCGCCGCGAATGCATCCGATACCTGGCGGACTGCCCAGCCCGGCGACGGCGCCATCCGCGGCAAATGGTGGGAAATATTCGGCGATCCGCAACTGGATGCCCTGGAAGAGAAGGCCAGTTCGTCCAATCAGGAAATTATCGCGGCCGCGGATAACTTTCTCGCCGCGCGTGCTCTGGTTCGCGAAGCTCGTTCACAATATTTTCCTGTCGTGAGCGCCAATCCGAGTATCGTCAATTCACGGCCGTCGCCGGGCCAGTTCGGCGGCCTGCAGGCGGGAAGCTCTTCAGGGTCCGGACTAACCGTCAAGTCTTTCACCAACTACTCGCTGCCATTTGATGCCTCCTGGGAACCCGACTTCTGGGGCCGCATCGGGAGCAACGTGAGGGCCAACATTTATGCGGCGCAAGCAAGTGCCGCCGATCTCGAGAACGTTCGCTTGAGCGTACAAGCGGAACTCGCCATCGATTACTACCAGCTTCGCGGGCAGGATTCGCTCAAAGACGTGCTGGATTCCACGGTCAGCGACTATCAGGAAACCTTGGATCTCACCAGCAGTCAATATAAGGCCGGTTTGGGTTCGGATGCAGCGGTGGCGCAGGCTGAAGCTCAGCTGAAAACCGCGCAAGCCCAGGACACCAGCCTGGGAATCCTCCGGGCCCAGTACGAGCACGCTATCGCGGTTCTGACCGGCCAGATGGCTTCCACATTTTCCCTGCCTGCGAATGCTTCCACAGCGAGCCTTCCTGCAATTCCTGTTGGAATTCCGTCCGAGCTATTAGAAAGACGCCCGGACATCGCCGGCGCGGAGCGCTCAGTCGCTCAGGCGAACGCTGTAATTGGTGTGGCCAAAGCCGCCTATTTCCCTTCCATCCTACTCAGCGCTGCTGGTGGATTCGGGAATTCGTCTGTTGCGAATTGGTTCATTTGGCCAAGCCGCTTTTGGTCCGTGGGTCCAAGCCTCGCGGAAACGATTTTTGATGCCGGCTTGCGCAAGGCCGCCGTCCAGCAGCACCGCGCGAGCTATGATCAGACCGTGGCCAATTACCGGCAGACGGTCCTCACTGCGTTTCAAGAGGTTGAGGACAATCTCGCGTCGCTGCGAATCTTGTCGCAAGATATCGGTCAGCAAGACGCGGCGATTCAGGCGGCCGCTCGAAATCTTCAATTGGCGACTGTCCGATACAAGGCGGGACTTGATCCTTATCTGAACGTGATTGCGGCGCAAACCCTGCTGTTGAATGCCCAGCAAACCGGAGTAGCATTTCGCACGCAGCAAATGGTTTCGGCGGTTGGACTGATCAAAGCTCTTGGTGGCGGCTGGAACGCCTCGCAAATTCCCGCGCCAAAGGATGTGGAAAAGAATCCCGCAAACACGGTTCCGGTAGCGGCCGCGCAATGATTTGGTGGTGGAGACTTCAATCTGCGCCGGTTTTCGCCCGCGCATCTAAAAACCGCTGCTGGGCCAGCAGAGCTTTGAGCGCGTGTTCAGCTTTTTCTTAAAGCTGCTGAAGGGTTCTACACGCAAGCTCCTGAGAAGCACCTGTTGCGCACAAACATTTGAATCTATGCCGAAGCCTTGGCCGCCGAGTTGAGGAATTTTTCGATCCGGTCCAGAACCTGCATGGCCGCGAAGCATTGCGCGACGCTCGCGTTGGGTTCGCGCTTTTCTTTAATCGCTGCAAAAAATTCGCGGTCCTGAAGCTCGATGCCGTTCATGGACACGTCCACATGGGACAAGTCGATCTTGTTCCCGTCCCCGTCCTCCAGGTCGTCATAGCGCGCGACGTACGTGCCGTTGTCGCAGATGTAGCGGAAAAACGTGCCCAGCGGGCCTTTATTGTTGAAGGATAAGGACAGCGTCAGGATTTTTCCCGCCGGCGTTTTCAGCACGATCCCCATGTCCATGGCGATTTTTAATTCGGGATGCATCGGGCCCTGGACGGCATAACACTCGGAAACCGGCTCGCCGGTCTGATATTGGAAAAGATCCACCGTGTGGCACGCGTGGTGCCACAGGAGGTGATCGGTCCAGCTTCGGGGTTTCCCGGCCGCGTTCATATTCGTGCGCCGGAAGAAATACGTCTGCACGTTCATCTGCTGAATCTTCAGTCCGCCGGCCTTGATCTTCTTGTGAACGAATTGGTGGCTGGGATTGAACCGGCGCGTGTGGCCGCCCATGCAGACGACGCCGGTTTCTTTCTGCACCTTCACCAGGCGCTCAGAGTCGGCCAGAGTATCTGCAATGGGAATCTCGATTTCCACGTGCTTGCCGGCGCGCATGCATTGCACTCCCTGTTCCGCATGCATTCCAGTGGGCGTCGCCAGGATCATCGCTTCGAGGCCGGGTTGCTTCAGGCTTTCGCCGAGATCGCCGGTCCAGTGAGGGATTTTGTATTTCCGCGCCACTTCCTCGGTGGCGGCCTGGTTTCCGCCCGTCAGCGTAATGACTTCGATTCCGGGAATTTTCGCCAGCGCGTCCAGATGCTTTTGGCCAAAAGCGCCTTGACCTGCGACTCCTACCTTCATCGTCTTTTCCTCGTCCAATTGAACTTTCGATTTGCTTATTGAATGTCTTCCAGCCCACTCGGTTTAGACGGCGTTAACAATGACTTGCCCGTGGCGCACCACAGCCTTGTTGACCAGCGCCTGCCGCCCGGTGCGTTTCACGCCGTCGCTATCCTCGAAATCGAATTTCCCGTCGCGCAGCTCGAAGATGCTGATATCGGCTTCGTTGTCGGGCCGCAGGGAACCGATCTGCGCGCCGTAATCGAACACCCGCGCCGCGTTGGCCGTAACCATCCCGATCGCCTTTTCCAGCGGGATGCCCAGCGCCAGGAACTTGCCCACCATCGTCGGCAAATCGAACACTCGCCGTTCCACGGTCACGGCGGTCAGGTCCGTGCTGATCGTGTCGGGCAGGAAATCCTGTTGCAGGCACTTCTCGGCGACGTCGAAGCTCAAGTGCGTTTGACCCTGCGCGGGATCGAAAATCACGCCGCGCGCGCGGGCTTCCTTTGCTTCCGGAATGATCTTTCCGTTGGCGTCCAGGATGCCGTGCGTGTGGTTGTTGTAGCAGTGCGTGAAAACGTCGCCCTTGCGCAGGAGATTCAAAATGTCCGGCAACGGGGAGTAGGGCTCGTCGATATGCACCATCACCGGCAAACCGGCGATTTTCCCGGCTTCGATCGCGCGCCGCAGGCCTTCCATATCGTTCGGGCCCGTAATGGCCTTGCTCAGCTGGATTTTAATTCCCACGGTGATGGGCCTGTTGTCCATGGCCATCTTGGCGGTCAACTTGGGATCGACCCAGGACAGATTGGCCATGCCGCCGTCGAACATCATGGTTCCGATGGCATTGATATGAACCAATGCGGCGATTCGTGTGTTCGAGGTGTTGATGATGTATTTCTTAAAATTAGGGAACGCCACGTACCCTGCGGAGCCCGCATCCACCATGGTGGTCACGCCGCGGCTCAGGCAGGAGCGGTCCGCATTCATGCCGATCCCCAGGCCGTCGTAACAGTGCGCATGAAGGTCGATGAATCCGGGAGTGACGATCCGATCCTTGGCCGAGACGATTTTCGCGGCGCGGTCCTTCGCGATGTTCTTGGAGACCTCGAGTATCTTGCCTTGGTGGACGGCCACGTCCATCGCGCCGTTCAGATTTTGCCCCGGATCGATGACCGTGCCGCCTTCGATCAGCAGGTCGAACTTTTCAGCCGGACTCTGCTGCGGCTCGGGAGCAGCTTCCGCGGCGCGCAGAGCGGCGCCCGGGGCCAGCAACGCGACTCCGCTGGTCAGAACTAACTTCGAAAAATCGCGTCGATTCATGGCCTGGTTACCTTCTTTGCTGGATTGAGTTGATTGCCGCGCCTCGTCTGCTGCCTGCGCCACCGGCCCGAGTGTAATCTACCGCCTTGCACGGATCAATCTCATAGGGCTAGGAGGCATCCCTCCTTGAGTTCGCAGGAGTTGGAGTCTCGGGCGGTGATTCGGCAAAATATTGAGATTGAATTGGCTATACGGGTATGCGACGATTTGACGCAGTTGCCTTATGGAAATCCCTGGTACGATCTGATCGAAACCGAGCCCGCAAAAATGGAATTTATTTTCGAGAGGCGGCAATGAGAATTGGGGCGCTGGTTTTGACCTGTGCGCTGGGCGCTTTTCCCCTGGGGATCAGCGCTCAGCAGGCCAAACCCGATTCTGCCGCCGCAACTGCCGCGCCAATCCCCACATCATTGAACGACACGCAGATGTTAGGGCGACGTCTGTTTCAGCAGCGCTGCGCGGTGTGCCATACCGAATCGACTCCCGGGGCGAATCGATACGGCCCCATATTGTATAAAGAGTTGATCGCAGGCAACGAAGACACCATGCGCGAATTCATCAGCAACGGATCAAAGGGGAAGATGCCCGGTTTCAAATACGGCCTGGAAGCCCGGGAAATTGACGCGATTGTGGAGTACTTGAAAACCGTGTCCCGCCCCGCCAAACGGAACTCGCCGGCTGCGGGCGACACGAACGTGATGGATTAAATCTCGGGTGCGGGCTCTACTTGGAGCCCGCCGCAATCGGGTGCGGGCTCTACTTGGAGCCCGCCGCAATAAGGATCGAATCCTTGCGAGCAGGAGGAGCCATGAAATCCGTGCGTCAAACGTTGCGTCTGGCAGCCATTGCGATGGGCCTGGCGGCGCTGGCCTTGGCGCCCTACGCCACGAAGAAAGTCCACGCCGCGCCAAACGGCGCACTGCTCACCGGCACGATCCAATCCGCATCGGGCGGAAATCTGGGCGGCGTGACTGTTTCCGCCAAGATGGCCGGGCGCAACATTACCACCACGGTGTTCACCGACGAGAAGGGCAACTATTTTTTCCCCGCCATGGACGCCGGGAAATATCAGGTCTGGGCGCAGGCCGACACGTTTGAAACCGCCCGCGCGGACGTTGATCTCACCGCGACGCTCCACCAGAATTTCACACTGAAACCGCTGCAGGATTTCGAGCGCCAGCTGACCGGAGACCAGATCCTCGCGTCCTTGCCCGAGGCCACGCCCGAAGACCGCCGCATGAAGCGACTGTTTCGCAACACGTGCACGAGCTGCCACCAGCCCAATTACATCCTGCAGAACCGCTTTGACGCCGACGGCTGGATCGCCATCATGAACGCCATGCGCGATTTCACCGTGAGTGGAAATTACAACGGCGAAGACTCCCCGCCCCAGCCCATCATCGAATATTTCAAGCCGGAACTTGCCGCGTATCTCGCCAAAGTCCGCGGTCCGGGCCCCACTGCCATGAATTTCAAAGTGCGGCCGCGCCCCACGGGAGAAGCCGCGCGCGTGGTCTTCACCGAATATGACGTTCCCCTGGACCAAAGCATCGGCTACGACACCCAATATCCCACGAACAATGGAAGCGACTGGTCGCTGGGAACTCCCTCTGCGCTCAACGGCAGCCACGGCGTGCACGATGCGCAGGCCGATTTCAATGGAAATATCTGGTACTCGAACAACGTTGCGAGCCGCGCGATTTCCGTCGGCAGAATCGACGCCAAAACCGGCGAAGTCCGCTACATCAAGATCCCCGATGCCCGCAGCAATGCCGCCGTGGGTCATGGAATCGTCCGGGATGCGCAGGGAATTCTCTGGTTCAACATCAACATGAACGGCACGGCGCAAAATGCCCTAGGCCGCCTCGACCCGGTCACCGAAAAGGTCGAAGTCTTTACCACGCCAAAGGGCATGACTCCCCCCACTCAGGTCGCCACCAGCATCGATGTCGACGGCAAGGGCAAAGTCTGGGTGACGTCCGGAACAGGCGCGCTGCGATTCGATCCCGAGACGCGTCAGTTCACCGAATTCAAATCCAAGTCCTACATCACTCCCGACGGCGAAGGCATGACCTACGGACTCACCGGCGACAGCCAGGGCAACGGCTGGTGGGGTGAGATGAATGTCGACATCGTCGGCCACAGCGACATCGAAACCGGCAAGTCGATGGAAGTCCGGCTTCCTCCGGTGCCGGGCCAGAAAGAAATGTACTCGCCGGAACAGCAAAAAGTTTTTTCCATGAGCGGCTCTACTTTCGATGCCGGCGTTCCCTGGTCGGAAGGCCCCCGGCGCATGGGCGCCGACAAGACCGGCGACACCGTCTGGGTCTGCGACTGGTGGGGCGGCAACCTGGCGAAGATCGACATCCGCACGGAAAAAGCGTCGATCGTGCCTTTGCCAAATCCCGAAACACAGCAGCCTTATCAGGCGCAGGTCGATAGCCGCCACAACGTCTGGACCAATCTGATGAATGCCGACGAAGTGCTGCGCTTCGATCCCAGCACATCGAAATGGACCGAGTTCCAGCTCCCCACGCTCGGCGCGGAAACGCGCTACTTTTCCCTCCTGGAGCGCAACGGATCGATGCAGGTCATCATGCCGTATTCCAGGACGCGCAAAGTGGCGCGCATGACCTTCCGGTCTCCAGAGGAGTTGCAAGCCCTGAAAAAACAGGTCGAGGAGCGGCAACAGGCCCGCGCGCGGTAGCGGAATTGCAAATTCCCCCGATTACTTTCTGCAATCTTGCCCCACGCAGGTTCGCGCTATAATGCCCGGGCGGCCGGCGTAGGCTGGACCTCTGTAGTTCTTGCACCGTGCCCGCCGATTTCAGGCCTCTCGGATTCCGAGCAGGCCACCTGGGCCATTCGAGACACCCTCCCTACCAGGATGTAGGACAGTGGTACGACAACTGATACTTGCGATGCACGATTTGCGCGCGGACGTTCAAGGACACTTTCACCGATGCCCACGATAAAAAAACTCCTGGCCCTGAATCGCGGCGAAATCGCCATCCGCATTCTCCGCGCCGCCAACGAACTAAGAATCCGCACCGTTGCCGTTTATTCAGACGAAGACCGCCTCAGCCTGCACCGCTTCAAGGCCGACGAAGCCTATCTGATCGGCGAGGGCAAAGGGCCCGTGCAGGCGTATCTCGATGTTGACGGCATCGTGTCGCTGGCCAAGGAGCGCGGCGTCGACGCCATTCATCCCGGTTACGGCTTTCTTTCGGAAAATCCGGCTCTGCCTCGCGCCTGCGAAGTCATGGGCATTACGTTCATCGGCCCCAGCGCGGATTTGCTGGACCTGTTGGGCGATAAGACCGCCGCTCGCAAACTCGCCCAGAAAGCTGGCCTCCCCGTCATTCCCGGCACCGAGGAGCCGGTCACGCAAAAAGACGATGCCCAGAGCATCGCGGACAAAATCGGATATCCGCTGATGGTGAAAGCGGCGTTTGGCGGCGGCGGGCGTGGCATGCGCGTGGTGCAGAATGCGCAGGCGCTGCAGGCGGGCCTGCAGGAGGCGCGTGCGGAGGCGGGAGCGTCATTCGGAAACGACGCCGTCTTTCTCGAGCGCTACATCCGCCGGGCGCGGCACATCGAAGTGCAAATTCTGGCCGACCGCCACGGAAACGTGCTGCACCTGCACGAACGTGACTGCTCGGTGCAGCGCAGAAATCAGAAAGTGGTGGAAGTCGCCCCGGCCGTGAATCTTGATCACAAGATTCGTGCCGGGCTGTGCAACGCCGCCGTGGCCCTGGCGCGCGAATCAAAATATTACAGCGCCGCCACCGTCGAATTCCTGGTCGATGCCGACACCGGCGAGTGGTACTTCATCGAAGTGAACCCGCGCGTGCAGGTCGAGCACACGGTCACGGAAATGGTCACCGGCATCGACATCGTGCAGTCGCAGATTCAGATCGCGCAGGGTTTTCAATTGCACGGCCCGGAGACGAATCTGCCGCATCAAAAAGATATTTCGCTACACGGCTACGCGTTGCAGTGCCGCGTCACGACGGAAGACCCGGCGAACGGCTTTCTTCCCGACTACGGGAAAATTCAAACCTACCGCTCGCCCGCCGGTTTCGGCATTCGCCTGGACGGAGCTTCCGCCTACGGTGGCGCGGTCATCACGCCGTATTACGATTCGCTGCTGGTGAAAGTCACCGCCTGGGGCCGCGAATTTCCACAGGCCTGCCGCCGCATGGACCGCTGCTTGCGTGAATTTCGCATTCGCGGCGTGAAGACGAACATTCCGTTCCTGGTGAACGTTGTCAATCACGAACGCTTCCAGGCCGGTGGCGTGACCACTTCTTTTCTCGCGGAAACGCCCGAGCTTTTCCAGTTTGCTCCGCTGAAAGACCGCGCCACGCGCCTGCTGAATTATCTCGGTGAAGTGATCGTCAACGGAAATCCCGAAGTCGCCGGAAAGCCCAGGCCACAATCCATCCGCCCTGCGCCGATTCCGAATCACATTCCGGGCGCGCCGCCGGAGGGCACAAAGCAACTGCTGGAAAAACTAGGCCCTGAAAAATTCGCGGAGTGGACGCGGTCGCAAAAGCGTCTCCTGATCACGGACACGACGTTCCGCGACGCGCATCAATCGCTGATGGCGACGCGCGTGCGCACCTATGACATGGCCGCGATCTCCAATTTCGTCGCGCACCGGCTCTCGAGCCTCTACAGCCTGGAAATGTGGGGCGGGGCGACGTTTGACGTGGCGCTGCGTTTTCTGCTGGAAGATCCCTGGACGCGCCTGCGCGTGCTGCGCGAAGCGATTCCCAATATCTGCTTTCAGATGCTGTTCCGCGCGTCCAACGGCGTCGGTTACTCGGCGTATCCGGATAATGCGGTCGAGGCCTTCATCCTTGAGTCGGCCGCGCAGGGAATCGACATCTTCCGCGTATTCGACGCGCTGAATTGGCTGCCGAATATGAAGCAGTCGATCGAATCCATTCGCAAAACAAACAAGGTTTGCGAAGCTTCCATCTGCTACACCGGCGACCTGCTCGACCCGAAACGCGAAAAATATCCGCTGCAATATTACATTCGCCTTGGCAAGGAACTGGAAAAGATGGGCGCGCATATCCTGTGCATCAAGGATATGGCCGGCGTGTGCAGGCCGTACGCCGCGCAGCGATTGTTCACGGCCTTAAGCGAGGAAGTTGGCCTGCCGCTGCATTTCCACACGCATGACACCAGCGGCCTGAACGCAGCGTCGATCCTGAAAGCCGCCGAGGCCGGCGTGCATGCGGCCGATGGCGCCATCGCTTCGATGAGCGGCACAACCAGCCAGCCGAACCTGAACTCCGTGGTCGCTGCGCTGCAGCATACGGAAAGAGACACCGGGCTCGACCTCGACGCGCTGAATGCCTGCGCCGACTACTGGGAAACCGTGCGCACCTGGTATCGCCCCTTCGACAACGCACCTCCGGCAGGGACCGCGGAAGTCTACATCCACGAAATGCCCGGCGGGCAATACACCAATCTGCGCGAGCAGGCCGAGTCCATGGGCCTCGGCGCGCGCTGGCAGGAACTCGCGCACACCTACGCGGAGGTGAACTTTGCGTTCGGCGACATCGTCAAGGTTACGCCCTCGAGCAAAGTCGTAGGCGACATGGCGATTTTCCTGGTCAGCCATGACATGACGGTGAAAGAACTGGAACGCCTCGGGCCGGACCACAATCTGACGCTGCCCAATTCCGTGGTGGAAATGTTTGCCGGTGCCCTTGGCGAGCCCGAAGGCGGGTGGCCGCCGAAGCTCCAATCCGTGATTCTGCGCGGAGCCAAGCCGCAAACCGGCCGCCCGGGGGAGCACCTTGCTCCCGTCGATTTTGCGAAGACCCGGTCGACGGTGGAAACGAAACTCCAGCAGCGGATTTCCGGCACCGACCTGATGAGCTACCTGATGTACCCGGAAGTATTTTTGAAATTCGCAAAAGCGCGGGCGGCGTACGGCGAATTGGAGAGCCTGCCCACGCCGCAATTCTTTTACGGCCTGGACCGCGGCCAGGAAATCGCCGTCGAGCTCGAGCCGGGAAAAACGCTGGTGGTGAAACTGCTCACCGTGAGCGACCCGCATCCGGAGGGCACGCGCACCATCTTTTTCGAGTTGAATGGACAGCCGCGCGAAGCCGAAGTCCGCGACCATGCCTTGCGTGCCACCGTTCAGGCGCGCCCCAAAACCGATCCTGCCGAACCCGGCCAAGTGGGTTCGCCCATTCCCGGCGCCATTTCCAGCATCGTCGTAGAACTGGGCGAACAAGTGAAGAAAGGCGACCGCCTCCTGGTCCTCGAAGCGATGAAGATGCAATCCACTGTGTACGCTCCCGTCGACGGAAAAGTTACCAAGAAGCTGGCGAGTGTCGGTGACAAGGTTGAGGCGAAGGATCTCTTGCTCGTAATCGAATAATTGGCTACCGCGATTCCGTTCAAAGGATTCATCTGGGCCGCCCTGCGGCGCGGCTCATTCCTATTCCCGCTTCTTGTGAAATCCGCGCGAACTGAGTATTGTCGTCCGGTTCCTTCAATCTGGAGTGCCCTTCGATGAAATACGACGCCATCATCATTGGGTCCGGGCAAGCGGGAAATCCGCTGATCCAGCGCTTCGCCGACCTCGGCTGGC
This sequence comes from Terriglobia bacterium, assembly GCA_020073485.1. Classification (GTDB taxonomy): domain Bacteria; phylum Acidobacteriota; class Terriglobia; order Acidiferrales; family UBA7541; genus Palsa-360. The sequence continues at coordinate 79,626 of JAIQFB010000018.1, forward strand.
ACGTCGCGCTGGTTGAGAAATCACAACTCGGCGGCACGTGCGTCAACACCGGGTGCACACCGACCAAAGTCATGGTTCACCGCGCGCAGATCGCCCACTACGCGCGAAACGCGTCGCGCTGGGGCGTGCGCGCCGAAAACGTGGCCGCCGATCTCCCCGCCATCGTCGCCCAAAAAGACAAAGTCGTGCTGGATTTCCGGGGCCGAAAACAGCAGCAGATGGACCGCCGGGCAAACATAAAAATATATAAAGGGCACGCGCGTTTCACGGGCCCGCACCAGGTCCGCGTCAGCGACGATGTGATGGAGTCGGACAAAATATTCATCAACACCGGCGGCCGCCCGCGCATCCCGAAAATTCCCGGCCTCGATTATGTAAAATTTCTGACCAATGAAAACATCATGGACTTGACCGATATCCCCGAACACTTGATCGTGCTGGGCGGAGGATACATCGGCCTGGAATTCGGACAGATGTTCTGCCGCTTCGGCAGCCGCGTGACCGTGATTCATAATTCGGGGCAGATTATTCCGCGCGAGGACCCAGAGGTGGCCACCGAACTCCAGAAAATTCTGGAGGAGGAAGGCATGGTCTTTCACTTGGACGCGCAAGCGACCCGCGCGGAACAAAAGGGAACTGAAATTACGATTTCCGTCGAAGGGCTTCACGGTTCGTCGCGCATCGCCGGCTCGCACCTGCTGCTGGCCATCGGGCGGCAACCCAATACGGACGATCTTGGCTTGGAATCCGCCGGAATCGAAACCGACAAATTCGGCTTCATCAGAGTGAATCACCGGCTGGAGACGAACGTGCCGGGCGTGTGGGCGCTCGGAGACGTGAAGGGCGGCCCGGCATTCACGCATATTTCCTACAACGATTTTCAAATTGTGGATGCTAATCTCACACAGGGCAAAAATCTTTCGACTACGAACCGCATCGTTCCGTACTGCGTGTTCACCGATCCGCAGCTGGGCGGCGTGGGCATGACGGAAAAAGAGGCGCGCATGGCCGGATACAAGCTGAAAATCGGCAAAATTCCCATGGAGTGGGTGGCGCGCGCCATCGAACGCGACGAAACACGCGGGATGATGAAAATTATTATCGACGCCATGAACGACCGCATCCTGGGCGCGTCGATTCTATCCGTCGAAGGCGGTGAAATCGTCCACGTGCTTTATACTCTGATGCTCGGAAAACTTCCCTATACGGTGCTTCAGGGCGCCGTCTACATTCATCCGACGCTGGTCGAGGGATTTTTCACCTTGCTCGATCACGTCAAACCGGTGGATTGAGCCCGATGCGCAAGGACCCAAAACAAATACCATCGCGCATCACATTGCCCATCAAAAGATTGCGCCGCTCGGAATTGCCAGTCGATACACTTGCGCTTGCGAAGTACCTCATCGGCAAGACTCTGGTCCGCGAACTGCCGCGGGGCCGCCTGGTTGGCCGCATCGTCGAGACTGAAGCCTATCCGGTGGGCGACGCTGCGGGGCACGCGTTCGGCGGGAAAACGCCGAGCCGGCATTCCTTGTTTCTGCCTCATGGTCACGCCTATGTATATTTCACCTATGGTTCCTGTTTCATGATGAATGTTTCCAGCGAGACGGTCGGCGTGGGCGCGGGAGTCCTGATCCGCGCGCTCGAACCGCTCGAGGGCATCACGTTCATGGAGCGCAGGCGCCGCACGCACCGTTTGCTCGATCTCACGCGCGGCCCAGGGCGTCTGGCGCAAGCGTTCGACATCGACAAGAGACTCGACGGCCTCAATCTGTGCTCCGGCCGGAAAATATGGCTTGGCGATTCGGTTCGCAGCACCGGGCCCGTCGGCAAGAGCATACGAATAGGCATTAACAGGGAAGTTGACCGGCTGTACCGATTTTATGAACGCGGAAATCCCTTCGTCAGCGGCCTGAAACGCATGAGGGAATAGAACGGCAATGGGAAAATTGCCGTCTGGCACCGGCTCTTGACGACTGTGATACAACTCAGGATAAGTGGACTAGCAGGATCAAACTTATTTTGCCGGGCCTTATAAAAACCTCCGGCGAACGAGGAGGACGAAATGGCAACAAGCGGTTGCGCACACGTCAAGGAAATCCGCAAAGTGACGCCCAGCGGAAACGGATGCAAGGAATGCCTGGAAATGGGCGACACCTGGGTTCATCTTCGGCTTTGCCTGATTTGCGGCCACGTGGGCTGCTGCGACTCCTCCAAGAATAAGCACGCCACCAAGCATTTTCACCGTACAAAACATCCCATCGTGCAATCGATCGAGCCGGGCGAGGATTGGCGCTGGTGTTACGTGGACCAGATGATTTTGGAGTAGCTGCAAACTCAAATGGAATTTCCGAGACGTCTGCCGCCGGAAAGTGAGGAAACCACAAATGCCCGCGAACAAGCCAGCCCTGGAATCTCCGGAAGCCTGGCCCTCGCTTCCTCTCGCCGCCTGGGCCGACACCTGTGAGACATTGCACATGTGGACGCAGATCGCCGGTAAGGTTCGGCTGGCGCTCTCCCCGCACGTAAACCATTGGTGGCAGGTCCCCCTGTACGTTAGCGCACGGGGCCTGACCACTTCTCCCGTCCCCTATGGCGATGTCATCTTTGAAATCGAATTCGATTTCATCGATCACACCCTGCGCGTTTCCACAAATCGTGCTGAAAACAAAACCATGCGCTTGTGCCCGCGCACGGTCGCGGATTTCTACGCGGAGTTCATGGCGCTTCTTCGTGCCCTCCAGATCGATGTAAAAATCTGGCCCATGCCGGTGGAAGTGCCGAGTCCCATTCGTTTCGATCAGGACACCACGCACGCCTCCTACGATCCTGCGTATGCAAACGCCTTCTGGCGGATCTTGGTGACTTGCGATTGTATTTTTAAGGAGTTTCGTTCGCGCTTCATCGGCAAAGTAAGCCCGGTGCACTTTTTCTGGGGCAGTTTCGACCTTGCGGTGACGCGCTTTTCCGGTCGCCTCGCACCCAAGCGCGAAGGAGCGGACAAGATTACGCGGGAAGCCTATTCACACGAAGTCAGCAGCGTCGGCTTCTGGCCCGGCGGCGGGGACATCAAAGGCGCGGCCTTCTACTCGTACGCCGCCCCGCAACCCGCCGGTTTTGGCGAACGCTCCGTCCGCCCGGCAAAGGCTTTTTACCAAGCGCAGATGGGTGAATTCTTATTGATGTACGACGACGCGCGAGCGTCCGAATCTCCCCGAAACGCTTTGCTCGATTTTTGTCAAAGCACTTATGAGGCGGCCGCGGACTTGGGAAAATGGGACCGTCGCGCGCTGGAGAGGTAACCTCAGACCGGTTTCCCAGTACAAAAGTTGCGCCAAGCATGACCGTATCCGGCTCGAATACTCTGACAGTGCGGCTCCTTGCTGGAATAGGCTCACTGCATCCCTTCGCCCGGGTGTTCTCCATTTTTTGCGGTATCCTGAATAGGCAGGAATCTCAGACGGAACTATTGCTTGGAGTCGGAACGGAATGTTGCGCTGGAATCGACTGATTGGAATTCTCGCGATGCTTTGTGCCTGCGCTCTCCCCGCCGCCGCGCAGCAGGACCGCGGAGAATTGCAGATCGACGTCCACGATCCTCAGGGAACCGTTCTCACCGCTTCCGGCGAACTGGTCAGCGAGGGCAATCAGTTCCACTTGAATTTTCAGACCGGCGAGGACGGGCGCTACGTAGCGCAAGGCCTGGCCTTCGGCGTTTACCGCATCCGCCTGAACCACTCAGGTTTTTCTCCCGCCACGCAAATCGTCGAGATCCGTTCCGTAGTGCCGCGACGTTTGTTGGTGACGCTCGGTCTGCAGCCTGTGGAAACCCAGATGGAGGTCAGCGAATCGGGCACGCTGGTCGATACAACGCGCACCAGCGTCGTCTACACGATCGGATCGCAGACGATCAGTGAAGAGATGCCGTCGCAGCCAGGGCGCAGCGTTTTGAACGCGGTGGACGCCCAGCCTGGCTGGCTCTACGAAGCCAATGGAGTCCTGCATCCGCGGGGCTCCGAATATGACGTCCAATTCGTGGTGGACGGCATGCCCGTGACCGAAAATCGCTCGCCGGCTTTCGCGCCTCCGCTCGATTCCAGCGATGTGGATTCCATGCGTATCATGACCGCTGGCTTTCCGGCCGAGTACGGCAGGAAACTCGGCGGCGTGATCGAGGTGACGTCGCCCAAGAACAATCCCCAGGGATTGCATGGCGAACTCGACGCGGACGGCGGCAGCTTCTCGACCGGTTCCATGAACGCCACGCTGTTTTATTCCCGCGCAGGCAATCGATTTTCCGTCGGCGGCAACGGATTTCACACCGATCGGTATCTGGACCCACCCGTCCTGGGAAATTATACGAATCTCGGCAACGCCGGCGGCTTCTCGGCGTCTTACGAGCACGATTTTGCAAATGGCGACCGGCTCTTCTCGACCTTCGCTCAACATGCTGTGCGCTACCTGGTTCCGAATGAACTCGTGCAGCAGGAGGCCGGTCAGCGGGAGGACGCGGCGCAAAAGGAAACCTCCGGCCAGATCCATTACACGCATGTGATCTCGGCAAACGTGGTGTTCGACGTGGCCGCAAGCGTGCGCGACGCCGCGGCGCTGCTTTCCTCGAATTCAGCCTCGATTCCGGTGATCGTCTCGCAGGATCGCGGCTACCGCGAGGGCTACTTGCGCGCCGACCTCGCCGGCCGCCACGGCATGCACGAATGGAAAATCGGCGCGGATGGAATCTTCAACCCCGTGCAGGAAACGCTGCAGTATCAGATCACCGATCCCTCGCAATTCGATCCCGGCACGGTGCTGGCCCCGCCGCCGTTTTCCGACCGCCGCTGGGACGTCGAATCTTCCGCCTATGCCGAGGATCAGATCCGCCTGGGAAAATGGAACGTGAGCGCCGGGCTGCGCTTTGACCAGTACAAATTTGCCGTCGGCGAATCGGCCTGGAGCCCGCGCGTAGGCGTCTCGCGGTATATTTCCTCCCTCCATCTGCTCGTTCACGGTTCCTACGACCGCGTCTTTCAAACTCCAGCCCTGGAGAATTTATTGCTGGCCAGCTCGCCGAAGGCACAGGCGTTCAGCGGCATCGTGCTGCAGCTTCCCGTGCAGCCGGCCCGTGCGAATTATTTTGAGGCGGGGTTCACCGAATCCTTCGGCGGAAAATTGCGCATCGATGGCAACGTGTTCCGCCGCGATTTTCATAATTTTTCCGATGATAACGTACTCCTCGATACCGGCATCAGCTTTCCCATCGCTTTTTCGACGGCGGAAATTTTCGGCGAGGAAATTCAGGCCGCCTTGCCGCGGTGGGGGCGATTCTCGGGTTTTCTCAGCTACGCAAACCAGGTCGGAACCGGGCAAGGCCCGATCACCGGCGGATTGTTCCTCGGCTCCGAAATCGCGGGGATTGCGGATAGCAGCAAATTTCCCATATCGCAGGACCAGCGCAACACGGCCCGCGCTCGCGTGCGTTTTCAGGCGGCCTCACACGTGTGGTTCGCCGCCGCCGCCGCGTTCGGCAGCGGATTGCCCGTGAGCCTCGATAATCCCATCGATATCAACGACGCGCTGGTGCAATACGGCGCGGCGATCTTGAGCCAGGTGAATTTTGGCGCCGGCCGCGTACGCCAGAATTTCTCGCTGGATGCCTCCGCCGGCGCGACGCTGTACCACAAGGAAGCGCGGGAAATTTCCTTTCAGCTGGAAGTCAACAACCTTACCGACCGTTTGAATGTCTTGAATTTTGCCAGCCTGTTTTCCGGAACCGCGATCGCCGCTCCGCGCAGCGCCAGCGCCCGACTGAAGATGTCCTTCTGAGGTGAATTTTGCGGATCGCGCATCGCTCGATTTGACAGCCCGTTTGCCGCAGCATTAGGATTTGAATGACCCCATGGCCAACCGCAAAACTACCCGCGTATATCGAATTCCATCGGCGCCTGCCCGGCGATTTTCAGTCTGGCGGAAGGCATGGCTTATTTCCGCCATTGCGCTCCTTGCCGCAGACATCGGCCTCGCCGCGGATTCTGCCGATCCCGCGCGCTACCTTACCGACATCAAGGCGCTCACAACTCCGGCGATGCAGGGGCGCGGCGCGGGCACCAAGGGCATCGTCCGAGCCGCCGACTTGATCGAGCAGCGGTACCGCTCGCTCGGCCTGCAGCCCGCGGGCACGAAGGGCTATTTCCAGCCCTTCAACGTCATCACCGGGGCAAAGTTAAAAGGAACCAATCGCCTGGAAATGGAAGACGGCGCCACAAAGGAAAAACTAAAACTGAATCAGGATTTCGTTCCCTTCAGTTTTTCGTCCTCCGGAGAAGTCGTCGGCCCCGTCGTGTTTGTCGGTTTCGGCGCGACGGCCCCGGAATTCGGCTACGACGACTACGCGCATCTGGACGTGAAGGACAAGATCGTCGTGATCCTGCGCTACGAGCCACTGGGCTTTTCGGCAAAAAGCCCGCACGGCGGGCTGACCGAACATTCCCAGCTGATTACCAAAGCCATCAACGCCCGCAACCATGGCGCCAAAGCCGTCATCCTGGTGAACGGAAAACTGGGCGACGGCGAAGAAGACACGCTGACCCGGTTTGGAAGCGTGAACGGGCCGGAAAACGCCGGCATCGTGATGGTGCAGGTGAAAAACGACGCGGCGAACGCGTGGCTTGCCGCCGCAGGCAAGACGCTGGCCGGCGCACAAGATCAGATCAACTCCTCCACGGCCGCGGCTTCGTTCGCGTTTCCCGAGAAGCTGCGCATTTCACTCACCGTTAACATCGAGAGTACGCGCGCCACGGTCAATAACGTGCTCGCATACCTGCCGGGAAAAACCGACGAGTATATTATTATCGGTGCGCATTACGATCACCTCGGCTACGGCAACGTCGATTCGCTGGCCCCGTCGCAAATCGGCAAGGTTCATCCCGGCGCGGACGACAACGCCTCCGGCACGGCCGGCGTGCTGGAACTGGCGCGCCTGTTTGCTCCGATGAAGGGAAAACTTCCGCGCGGAATTCTGTTCTGCTCTTTTTCAGGAGAAGAGCTCGGCCTGCTCGGCTCGTCGGAATGGGTGAAGGAGCCAACGCTTCCGCTGGAAAAAGCCGTGGCCATGATCAACATGGACATGATCGGCCGCATCAAGGACGAAAAGGTTTACATTGGGGGAGTGGGAACCGGCGCGACGTTCCAGAATCTGCTCGAAGAGGAAAAAGGGAAGTCGCCTTTTACGCTAGAGTACTCCGCCGGAGGGTACGGCGCGAGCGATCACACTTCATTTGTCACCAAGAAAATTCCCGTGCTCTTCTTTTTCTCCGGGTTGCACTCGGATTACCACAAGCCTTCCGACACCTGGGAGAAAATCGACGCGCCCGACGCGGCGAAGCTGCTCGATTTCGTGGACGACGTTGCCATGCAGTTGGATTCCGAGCCGCAGCGCGTAGCGTTTGTGTCGGTCGCCGAGGACCAGCAGGCCGGGCACGCTTCCAGCGGGGGCGGCGGAGGCTACGGCCCCTACTTCGGATCCGTCCCGGATTTCGGCCAGGAATTCGATGGTGTGAAATTTTCCGATATTCGTCCCGGATCACCCGCAGCCAAGGCCGGTTTCAAGGCCGGAGACGTCATGGTCCAGTTCGGGGCCATGCCCATCCACAATCTGTACGACTTTACCGACGCGCTGCGCCGCAGCAAAGTTGGTGACCTCGTCGAGGTGAAAGTGCTGCGTGACGGCAAGCCGGTGAGCGCATCCGTGAAACTGGAACAACGAAAATAGCTCAAGGGAAATCCATGGCTAGAACGAAAATTGCGCGGCCCGTGATTTTTCTTTCGTTCCTCGCCGCATCGGCGTCCCTGGTGACGTACTCCCAGGCGCCCGTCCCCGGAATTGCCGGGAATTCCGCGCCCGCATCCCTCACCGTCCCCGGCGAAAAACATCTGCGCAACGTCCGCCAGCTGACCTTCGGCGGCACCAACGCCGAGGCCTATTTTTCCGCCGACGACAAATCCCTGATTTTTATGCACTCGGGCGAAGGCGTCGCCTGCGACCAGATGTACACCATGCCCGTCGACACGCCCGACGGAAAACCCGCCGTGCCCAAGCTCGTCAGCACGGGCAAGGGAAGAACCACGTGCGGCTACTTTTTCCCCGCGGGCAATCGCATCCTGTTTTCCTCGACGCACGAAACCAGCGCCGAGTGCCCTCCGCGCCCCGACTACTCGCGCGGCTACGTCTGGCCGATTTACAATTCCTACCAGATTTACACCGCCAACCCCGACGGCAGCGACCTGCGCCGCCTCAGCAATTCACCCGGCAGCTACAACGCCGAATCGACCATAAGCCGCGACGGCAATAAAATCATCTTCACCTCCACGCGCAACGGCGACCTCGATATTTACATCATGAACGCCGACGGCACCGACGTCCGCCAGTTGACGCACGAGCTTGGCTACGACGGCGGCGCTTTCTTTTCCTACGACGGCAAGAAAATCGTCTACCGCTCCGAACAACCCAAGACGCCCGAAGCCATTGCCGACTACAAGGACCTGCTCTCGCGCGGCCTGATCCGCCCCGGCAACCTGGAAATCTGGGTGATGGACGCCGACGGCAGCCAAAAGCGCCAGGTCACCCATAACGGCGCAGCAAATTTCGCCCCGTACTTTTTGCCCGACGGCAAGCGCATCATTTTTGCGTCCAACGTGGCGAACCAGAAAGACCCCAGCGGCTTCGATCTCTACCTCATCAACGAAGACGGCACCGGCCTCGAACAGATCACCTATCACCCCGATTTCGACGCATTTCCGATGTTCTCCTCCGACGGCAAGCGCCTCGTGTGGGCCTCCAACCGCAACGGCAAAGCCCCCCACGAGACGAATATTTTCATCGCCGATTGGGTGGAGTGAGAGCGTTTCGTTGTTGCTGATTAGTTAGCGTGAGTCCGCCTCGTAGCCGGCAACTTCCTTCGCCCCAACCTTGTCGCGTCATTCCGAGGACCGTTCTTTGGCCCGAGGAATCCCTCTTTCGTTTTGCTTAACGACGAAAAATCGGAGGAATGACGACACGCGTGAGGGCAAGAATGTCCGAATCGTGGAGCGTCATAAAAAAACGGCGCCCCGATCACTCGGGGCGCCGCTGGTTGGTTACGAAATTCAACTCGCTAATTAGAAGTTGAACTTCGCGTTGATCTGCAACTGGCGGGCGCCGTACAGCGACCCGGAAGTCGTGGTGATGCTTCCGAAACTGGAGGAGGGGACCAAGCATCCGTGTGTATGAGTGTTGGGGCACGCTGCTGAACTGCCAGGACCCGCATACGTATACGCTGTGGTATTTACCGCGGCCACGATGGTTTTGTTGAACAAGTTGAACGCGTCCACTGAAAAAGTAAGATTATATTTTTCGTGGAACGTAATTCCCCGGCCCAACCGGAAGTCCACATTGGTGTAGTTGGGCAGGAAATAGGGGTTGCGCGCCAACCAGGAAACACGGCCTCCGGTGGGCCCGGCAAACGTGCTCACTTCGCCGCCCGTTAACCCGCCGTCCACGGGACTGGTGTTTGTACCAAATGGAGTAATCACGGAAGTGCCGATATTGGCTTGGTACGGTTGGCCCGTCGCCGACGTGATAATGGCGGACGCCGTCCACCCATTCACGAGCTGTCTGGCGATCGCGTTGGACAGGTCTTTGCCGTACGTGGGCGCCCACACAATGCTTCCGACAAACCGGTGACGCTGATCGAGGTCGGAATTGGCGTAATCCTGTTTCAGATTGTAGGGATCAAGCACGCCATCGGTGCCGAAGAACGTCCCGTTCGTGCCGGAGGTTTGGCCGGTGTCCAGAGCGTGGCTGTATGTGTAATTGAAGAGCAACTCCAGGCCGTGGCTCATCGGTTTGCGCAAGGAGAGCACCAACCCGTTGTACCAGGAATTGATGATGCTGTATTGGTTCAGGATGAGCCCTGAGGGAGTGTCGAGGCGCGATGTGTAATAGGGCACCGTTGTGGTCAAAGCGGTGGGAGCATTGGCAACGGCAGAGGCGAGAACATCGTAGGTCGCTGTGGCCGACGGATTTACCAACACGTTGGATGAATTCAAAAACGGTGTTCCCGCAGGAGCGACGTTTGCGTCGTAGCTGGCAGGCAGGTGAATGCCGCGCGTCAGCAAGTACGTGGCGGAAAAACTCATCCGGCCGGGTAGTTGCCGCTCGATGGTGACTTCGGCTTCATGCGCGGTCGGGTTGACGAAGTCCGGCGTCATTCCGTGGACCGCCGTGGATGCTGCCGGCAGCGTTCCGCCGGGGATGCCGACTGTAGGTGTGAGTGCGCCCGCAAAAGGAGCTGCAACAGCAGGTCCCGGCGGGGTAAAGAACACGTTCGGGAACGTGGGCGCGCAGGCTCTCAAATCAGTGCGTGACGAAGTTGGACTGCACCCGGAGAACGTCTGCTGATACACGCCGTTTTCGACGCGCAGGGCGTAATAGGTGCTATTCGAAGTCTTTCCGATGAACATTCCATAGCCCGCGCGAAGCACGGTCTTGGTGCCGATTTGCCAGGCAACGCCTAGCCTGGGAGCGATATTGTTTTTGTCAATGTTCAGCGTCGATGTGTACAAAGTCAGCAACGGATGCGCCGTATTGGGTGTTGCCGGTGGCGGCACGTGCTGCAGGTCGTAGCGCACGCCCAGATTAAACGTGAGACTCGGCTTCGCCTTCCAGGTGTCTTCGACGTAAACGCCAAAATCGTTGTTATAGAAATCATCTTTTCCGACGTGCGTGATGGGATCATTCACCTGAGTGAAACTGGACCAATGCTTCCCGGTCATCCCATCGCCTATATCAGCCCCAACAGAGTCCGCCAGCCACAGGCAGAAGGTGGTGTTAGCCGCTGATCCAGTGCAGTTGGTGATGCCTGGAATCGGTCCCCCGGGATTAAGGGCAACTACCGCACCCGAGACGGTTGGCTGGTTCCCACTCGTGATGTTGTAGCTGTAGTTTCCGTCGCCCTGGAAGAGGTTGACCAACAGCTCATGGATCAAGTTTACGTCCACGCCCATCTTGATAATGTGCGTTCCATGCACGATTGAGTAGTTATCAGAAAACTGAAGGCGATGCTCATCCGGAAATGCCGGGCGGGGAAGCGCGGACGTTTCACCGTATGAGAAAAGGTTTAGAAGCGATGTGGACGGGCCGGGACTGTTCGTGCTGTCAAACTCGAAGTCGCGCCCCCACTGGAATCGGAACTCGTTGACCATGCTTGTGGACACGGTTGAATTCCAGTTGGCGATAAAAAAGCGCTCATGAGTTCCGCCTTGCCCGTTCTGGTTCGAGCCCCCGTTGTTGACAGTGGGAGCCGTGTTGTATCCGAACGGTTCTCCCCAATTCTGCCAGTTGAAAACGGCGCTCAGGTGGTTGTTTTGGTTCAATTGGTAGTCGAGTTTGCCGAGGAAAACATCCTGTTTCAAGTTGCGGGCAAACGCGCCTAGCAGCCCCGTCGTAATGAAAGATTTGGCGCTTGCACATTCCGCTGCGGTCACTGTAGCGGCATTCGGGCAAAAAAAGCCGTTGATCGTCGTGTTGTTATTCGTCGAAGTGTAGAGAATCGGATTCACTTTGCGGAATCCGTCATAGGTGCCGAAGAAGAACAATTTGTCCTTCACGATCGGCGCGCCCACGCTGCCGCCAAACTGATTCTGCTGGTGCACGGTCTGCGTAAAAATCCCTCTGGATTTTCCGATTGGATCCAAGGCGTTCAGCGAGGGGTAGCGCAAGTTCCAGAATAGATCGCCGTGCAGGTCGTTGGTTCCAGACCGAGTCACAGCATTTACGGTGCCACCCGCGGCCTGTCCGTACTCGGCGCTGTAGTTGCTGGAGGCGACCTCAAATTCCTTAATCGAATCCGGGCTATAGACGTACGACACGATAATCGCGCGGCCGCGCGCCTCGGAGAAAAACGCCTGGGTATTGTTTGCTCCGTCCACGGAGTTCCCGTTATAGAGGCCGGAAATTCCGCGGAAGCTGCTCAAGCCGCTGGTTCCGTCCGTGGTAACAGCTGGTGTAAGGAGTACGAAATTTTCCCACCGGCGGGCGACCAGCGGCAATCCTTGCACCTGGGTCTGGCTTACGGTCTGGGACTGTTCGGTCTTCTCGGTGTCCAGCACCGGGGCTTCCGTGGTCACGGTGATGGAGCTTTGCTGGCCGGCCAGCGGCAACTGCGCGTCAATGGTCAATTTCTCGCCCACATGGACGACAATCTGTTTTGTGACCACTGACTGAAAGCCATCCTTGCTGGCGGTGACTTCATAATTACCCGGTTGCAGGTACGGCGCGTAGTAAAGTCCGGCGCCATTCGTAGTCTGCGGTGTTTCGATGCCCGTGTCCGTGTTTTTCACGACTACGTTCGCGCCATCCACTGCGAGACCTTTCGGGTCGGTCACGGTTCCGGCAATCGTGCCGGTGGCGGTTTGGGCGAACGCCGCTGCGGAGAATCCGCCGATCAGCAACAAAATTGCGAGCCCCACAAATCCAAAACGCACACTAATACTCAACGGATTTTTCATATCTCTCACACCCCCTCTTTCGTCTACCCGGCAAGGCCGTTCACCCCACTTCTTGCTCCCGGCCTACGGGTAGTGTGCCAAATGGTAGTCCAGTACATCCTATTGTGCAAATTCGTATTTATTGTTACTCGGATTTGAAAATAAAGTGAACGAACGCCTTGCGGGACGTCAAAAAGGAGCCATTCGCTCCACTTAGGGCCGAATCTTTCCAACAAGAATTGCCATCGTTCCCCCCAGCCGCCCAAGCGATACGATAGATACCACGGCGGTGATATACTCCGGCTGTTTGCTGCCCCGAAAATGCCTGGGCGACACCCCTAAAAGGAGCCTCGCATGTACCGAAGTGACGTCGTCGGCAGTCTTCTGCGCCCGAATTACCTGAAACAAGCCCGCGAGCAGTTCGAAGCGGGGGACATGACGGACGTGGAGTTCAAACGCATCGAAGACCGCTCGGTGAACGAGGCCATTGAACTGCAGCTTCGCGCCGGAATTGACGTCCTTACCGATGGAGAAATGCGGCGGTACGCCTTTTGGGGGCATCTAACCGACGCCGTGGAAGGCTTTGACAAGTACGGCGGCTGGTCCATTCCATTCCGCAATGAAAAAGGGGAGGAGGTCAGCCAGCCGCGGCCCGTGGTAGTGTCGAAGATGCGCCGCAAGCGGCCCATGTGCGCGGAGGAGTTCACTTACTTGCGCGCGCGTACCGATCATCCGGCCAAGGCCACCTTCATCAGCGCGCAACAGGCCGCGGCGTATTATGACGCGGCCAAATCCAGCGCTGCCTACCCCACCGTGGACGCCTTTTTGGCCGACCTGGTCGATCTGCTGCGCGACGAAGTGGCGGAGCTGGTCCGCCTGGGGTGCACCTACATTCAGATCGACTCGCCGCAGTACGCCGCGCTGATCGACGCAGGGTTCCGCGAGGGTTACCGCAAGCGCGGCAGCGATCCCGACCGCCTGCTCGACCTTTCCATCGAGATGGATAACGCCGTGATTGGCGGGCACCACGGAATCACGTTTGGCCTGCACCTGTGCCGAGGAAATAACCAGAGCAAGTTCTACGCTTCGGGAGACTACGCCCCCATCACAAAAGTTTTTCAGAAAACGAAATTCCAGCGATTTCTGCTTGAGTTTGACGACGAGCGCTCGGGAGGATTCGAACCGCTGGCGCAGGTGCCGCAGGACAGAACCGTTGTGTTGGGCCTGGTGAGTTCGAAGAAACCGGCGCTGGAAAGCAAGGACGAGCTCAAACGCCGAATCCATGAGGCAGAGAGATTCCTGCCGCTCGAACGCCTCGCCCTGAGCCCGCAATGCGGCTTTGCGTCCACGTGGGAAGGCAACCTGGTTACCGCGGCCGATCAGGAAGCCAAGCTGCGGCTGGTGGCGGACACGGCGCGCGAAGTTTGGGGCAAAGGCAAGTGACCCAATCCATTCGAACATCCAGGAGAAATTCGCTTCGTTGAACCTGCCGCCGGGACCCAAAGGCTATCCTCTCCTCAGAAATGTGTTAGAGCCGCGCGGCGACGCCGTGGGCTACTTCACCAAGTGCGTGCGCGAATATGGTGACGTCGTTTTCCTGCGCTTCCTGGGCGTCCCCATGTGTTTTGTGAACCGGCCGGAATATATCGAATCCGTGCTGGTGACGCAGAGCGCGAATTTTGAGAAATCGAAGGATTACCGGGCGCTGCGGCGCGTGCTGGGCAACGGGCTGCTGACCAGCGAGGGCGAATTCTGGCGGCGGCAGCGGAAACTGGTCCAGCCGGCGTTTCACCAGCAGCGCATCGCGGCGTACGCGGAAGTCATGGTGGAGTTTACGCGGCGGATGCTGACGACGTGGACCGACGGGCAGGAATTGGACGTCCATGAAGCCATGATGCGGCTAACGCTGGACATCGTGGCCAAGACGCTGTTCGACACCGATGTGTCCCAGGAAGCAGGGGACGTCACGGCGGCACTGGACGTTTTGATGGGAAAGTTCATGCGTCAGGCGGGCTTTGCTTTTCTGTTGCCCAAATTCGTTCCCATTCCCACCACCAGCCGTTTGCAGCGCGCCGTGAAGCAACTCGACAAAGTTATTTACGGAATCATCCGCCAGCGCCGCGCCAGCGGCCAGATGTCCGGCGATCTGCTGAGCGTGATGCTGCAGGCGCAGGACGACGAAGGCATCGGCATGACCGACCGCCAGCTGCACGACGAAGTCATGACGCTGTTTTTGGCCGGGCACGAAACCACTGCGAACGTGCTTACCTGGACGTGGTTGCTGCTCGGGCGGCATCCCGAGGCCGCTGAAAAATTGCGCCGGGAATTGAGCGTCGTTCTTGGCGGCAGGACACCCACGCCAGGCGATCTGCCGCGGCTCGTTTACACGGACATGGTTCTCCGGGAAGCGATGCGCCTGTATCCTCCGGTGTGGATCATCGGACGGCGGGCGTTGGCACCGTTTCGCCTGGGCGAATACGAATTGCCAGCGGACACGAATGTCCTGATGTCGCAGCTCATCCTGCACAAGGACGCGAGGTTTTTTCCCGATCCAGATGCGTTCGATCCCGAGCGATGGAATGCAAGCGATCCGCGCAGCGGCGCGCTGCCGCGATTCGCGTATTTTCCTTTTGGAGGCGGCCCCAGGGTGTGCATCGGAGCGGGATTCGCGATGATGGAGGCGGCGCTGCTGCTGGCCACGATCGCGCAGCATTTTCAAGTCGATCTGGTTCCGGGGCAGACGGTTGAGATGCTGCCGTCGGTCACGCTGCGCCCGAAGAGCGGGATACGGGTGAAAGTGAAGTCGCGGTGAAGTGCGGGAGGGGTTTTGGTAGCACAGGCATCCGCCGGTAGAAGTTTTCCTGAGGATCGATCGAAGAGGGATTCCTCACCCACAGGAGCGGGTTCGGAATGACGGCGTATTTTTTTTCGATTTCTGAAGACTATTTCACCCTGCGGCAATGGAGCGGCCGGGGACCAAATAATTCACCACGTAATCTTTCACGGCGCCTTCCAGCGAAGTGATCGGCTGATCGTAGCCGGTGGAGAGCAATTTCCGGATGTCCGCTTGCGTCGAGTACTGGTATTTTTCGCGGATGGACTCCGGCATGTCGATGTATTCGATGCGGGGCTCGCGGCCAAGCGCGGCGAAGACGGCGCGGGCTAGTTCATTCCAGGTGTGCATTTTTCCCGAGCCGATGTTGAAAATTCCGTTTGCCGCGGGATTCGCGGCCAGGTGCAGCGTCATGGCCACGGCGTCCTTGACGTAGAGGAAATCGCGGCGCTGCTCGCCGTCCCGGAAATCGGGCCGGTGGCTTCTAAAAAGGTGAATCACTCCGGTTTCCAGCGCCTGCGCGTAGCTCTTGCAGACCACGCTGCGCATGTCGCCCTTGTGATTTTCGTTGGGGCCGAAGACGTTGAAATATTTCAGCGCGGCAATTTTTTCCAGCCAGCCGTGCCTCCAGGCGTGCAGATCCATCCAGTGCTTTGACAGGCCGTAGAGATTCAGCGGCCGCAGGCGTTCGAGTTGCGTCGGGTCGGTATCGTCCATGCCCGCTTCGCCATCGCCGTAAGTCGCGGCGGAAGAGGCGTACACAAAACGCACGCCTTTGCCGAGCGCCCATTCGGCGAGCTTGCGCGAGTACTCGAAATTATTTTCGCGCAGGTATTTTTCGTTGGTTTCCGTGGTGGAGGAGCACGCGCCGAGGTGAAAGATGCAGTCGATATTGCCGAGCGAGCCGGACTTGAGCCATCCGGGCAGATCGGAAGGATCCACGTAATCGGTAAACTGCAATCCCGAGAGATTGAAATGTTTCTTGACCGGCGGCTGATAATCCGCAATCACGATCCGGTTGCATCCGCGACGGTTGAGTGCCCAGACCAGAACGCTGCCGATAAATCCGGCGCCGCCGGTGACAATTACGCTCCGGTCTTTCCAGTTTTTGTCTGCCGAGGACATAAGCGAACACAAGGGTGCCACGGGGAACCGATCTAAGCAATCTCAGCTTCCGCGTGTGGAAAATGGCGCGACAGGGCAAAGCGCGGATCCAGACGTGCCTGGATTTCGGCGCCACAGGAAAAGCAGGCGAAGCATCCTAGACGGCGACGGGCGGTTCGTCCTCTGGGGTGGCGGAAAAAATCCAGTTCATGGCTTCATCGAGGGTGCGGAAGACGCGGATTCCGGTCTCGCCGGCGATATCGCGGTGGATTTCAAACATTCTTGCCAAGCCATACTGAAGGTCGTCCTGGACGACGAATGCGCGGCGAGAAGCAGGTGAAAAAACGTTCCTCTGGGCCAGTCGCCGGACATCCTCCGAGGAAACTTCGAGGCCGGTGATGCGGGTGAAGTCCAAAAGTTGAGAGAACGTTGGGTCGAAGTCAGGATCTTTCAAGAGACGGTCCTGATGGCCCATCAAATCCTCCGCGGTGAGTATTCCCGTACCGGAACTAAGTACGGCCTTGCGTTCCTTGTCGATTATATAGAATGCGGACACGTTTGCCTGCGGCTCCTGGAGGGGATTTCTATCCTTTACGGTATTTTCTGCATGGTAGTTATGCACGGCCGCCAGCGGAAATTGAAACCCGGCGCGCAACGCTTCGCCAAGCGAAGATTTGGAGTCTCCAATCGTTTGAACAAGAGCGGCCGGTTACCACCTCGAACAGGACAGTGCCCGAACGAACCAGGACCTGTCCTCCCAGTAACGCCGCCTAAATCGTGACCGGCGTGCCATCGAACTTCACGAACGCGAATCCGTTGAACGGTTCGCTGAATGTTTGGCGCATGTCTTTCAACATGCTGATCGTGGCCGCTTCGCCGAGCAGATTGGACGCCGCCGCGTCGCTGCGCCAGTGCACGCCGGCGATGTTACGTCCCTGCGAGACGTTGGAGACAACCTTGTTCAGCTCGCCGCCAACGGTCATGGGCGGTTCTCCCGATGGCGCGACATACGGAATCAGGGTCTGACCGCCATCGGCCGGATTGGGGACCACCGGATTTTTGATCAATTGCTGGTCGTCGAACAGGGCCTTGAGCATGGTCACACAGGCGCCCGCCACGGTGGCATGGCCGGACCCGTACGACGTGTGATTGGGCGAGCCCTCGGGGAAGGCCATGGGCAGCAGGTTTGTGCCGTACTTGCTGAACACGTTGCCAAGCACCGTCGAAACGTTCAACAAATCCCCATGGATCGGATAGTGGCGAGTCCCCAGCCGATTCACCTCGACGCGCCCGCCAAATTCCTCGGGCCGCAGGCGCCGGTGGACGAGCCACTTCTGATACCAGACGTCCTTCAAGGCCCGCGTGGCCGGCTCGCACGCCAGCGTCAAGACCGCCGGCCCGCCGAAGGTTCCGAAGCCGACCTGCGCCAGCGATCCATTCGGATCGAGCAGGGTATTGCGCGGGCGGCCCGCGCCGCCGTCATAAATACGGCCGTATGGATTGCCGGCGTTGGCGAAATATCCGTTGCCGAGCAAATTGATGCAGGAAACGAAGTAGGCCTCGAACAGCGCGTCGATATTCACGTAATGCGTGAGATCGCGGCCGTTCCGGCAATAAGCCCATCCAGAAGTGGGAATGGGCGGGGTATTCACGCCGTTCTGCACGGAAAGCCAGCTGGCGAAGTCCGTCATGTAATCGACGCCTGGAGTGACCGCGACCATTCGGGTATCAATGCGCATGGATCCGAAA
This sequence comes from Terriglobia bacterium, assembly GCA_020073485.1. Lineage (GTDB taxonomy): Bacteria > Acidobacteriota > Terriglobia > Acidiferrales > UBA7541 > Palsa-360. The sequence continues at coordinate 97,834 of JAIQFB010000018.1, forward strand.
TTGCATGGCTGCAGCAGGAACTGGGAAATGTACGGGCCCACCGTGCAGCCGGGATAGGCGTCCCGGAAAAGGGTCTTGGTGGTGACTGCGCCGCCCTCCTTTGGTCCGCGGAAGTCCGACATTTTCGACAGGTCCGCGGCCGCCGCCTGCGCCAGGGCGCTGGAATCGTAATCGGCGAAATTCGTATCGCGCAGCAGCGCCATCCAGTACAACTCCGCCGCCTCACCCGCTTCCTGGGCGCTGGCGAATTTCGGAGCCGGGCGCAGTTTCAACTGGTGCGAGTCGGTGCCTTCGAGATCAAAGGCGTACCCCGAGCCCGGATTCACCAGGCGGCGCTGTGCGCTTGGATCGGCCGATCCGAAGTGGCCATTCAAGGCCAGGGCCTCGAAGTCGGCGAATCGCCCGGTGGAGATGGCGCCGATCATGGCCTGATAGGCCGCGGGATCGACTTCTCCGGTGGTCGGATCGTGCTTCAGATTCTTGGAGTAATTTCCGATTTTGGAGGGGTACAAGGCTTCGTCGCCGTTGTCCTGGTGATCCGGGATGCGCACGTTGCTTTCGCGCTCGGCGACTTCCTGGCGGATTCGTTCCGAGGATTCGGCGCGGGCGCGGCCGCCCTGCGGGCCGATATCGTCGGCGTACACTTTGGCGCCAGACAAAAATGAAATCGCGGGCAGCGATGCGGCGATTCCGGCGGAAACGCCCAACGTATTGAGGAAGGCGCGACGGTCGGCACGAATCTTCTGTTTCTTCGGTTTCAATGAATCCTCCCTGAAAACCATGAAACTTGGTGGGTCTGGTTTTTAAGGATACGCAGAACATTTTGGTAACTGTTTTCAATAATGGAAACAGAGGCGCGAGGTGAATAACTGTACGCAAGGACAGGTAGGCGGCGTAAGTACCTGTACTAAGGGACAAGTCTGGTACAGGTCCGCGCCAGGCTTCCGGGCCGTCGGCGAACCGATGAAGGCGACGCCTTGAGCTTTCTGATGGCCTGGGCTAGAGTAGCCGCTTCCTGCGTTTGAGTTAGGACAGGCACTCCCGCCTGTCCGCATTTAGCGCGTCGCCAAATCTAAACCGGACAGGCAGGAGTGCCTGTTCAACTGGTTCGGAGGTGGTTCTCAGTGCACGGTCATGGACAGGAGCATTTGAAGGTTCTCTTGCGCAGCAGTGCGATACAAAAACGCGTTCGCGAGATAGGTACGCAGATTTCCAAGGATTACAAGGGGCAGCGCGTCCACCTGATCGGAGTCCTCAAAGGTGCGGCGATTTTTATGTCCGACCTGGTGCGCCAGGTTCGCGTCGAAGTGTCGATGGATTTCATGTCCGTTTCCAGTTACGGGCACGGCAGCCAGACCTCCGGGCAGGTGCGGTTGAACAAGGATCTGGACACCAGCATCGAGGGACTCAACGTAATTGTGGTCGAGGACATTCTGGATACGGGGCTGACGCTGGGATACCTGCTACGCGTGCTGCAGCAGCGCAAGCCGGCTTCGTTGAAGATCGCCGCGCTGCTGGATAAACCGGAGCGCCGCATCAAGAAGGACGTGAAGGCGGACTACGTGGGATTTCAGATTCCCAACGAATTCGTGGTCGGGTACGGGCTGGATTACGCGGAGAGGTACCGCAATTTGAAGGATGTTTGCATACTTTCGCTGCCGCCGAATTAATCGTTTGTAAAGAAATAGCATCGTCATTCCGAGGCGAGCTTCATTCCGAGGAATCTCTCTTTCGTGTCGTTCAAACCCGGAGGGATTCCTCACTTCGTTCGGAATGACATGCATTACTACTGTTTTTGTAAGCTGGTGGAATAACGGTCTGTCTCATAACCCGTCTCAAATTTCATGAAGCCCGTCATCACAGCCGCGGATCTGGAGCGCGTCGCGCAAAACGGAGAAGTCGCCGTCACCGCGGACACGCTCATCACTCCGCTGGCGCGCGAGATGGCCGAGCAGCGCGGGATTACGTTTCGCGTTGTCACCGAACATAGGGGCTCTCCAGTTTCCACACCGGTATCTGCCCCTGCCACCGCGGAACCCCCGGGCCGCATCGTGGCGATTGGTGCGGACCACGGCGGATTTGAATTGAAGGAACAATTGAAAGGCTATCTTCGCGATTGGGGTTACCAATTTCTTGATCTGGGGACCAGCAGCGCGGAGGCCGTAGACTATCCGGACTTCGCCGAGGCCGTTGGCAACGCCGTGGCGCGCGGCGATGCGTGGCTTGGGGTGGTGCTGGATAGTGCCGGGATCGGCAGCTCGATTGCCGCCAATAAGGTGCCGGGAGTGCGCGCGGCGCTGTGCTATGATCGCGCGACGGCGCGCAATTCCCGCGAGCACAACGACGCCAACGTGTTGACGCTGGGGGCGAAACTGATTTCGCAGGAGGCCGCGCGGGAAATTCTCGCGGTCTGGCTTGCGACTCCCTTTACGGGGGGACGCCACCAGCGGCGCGTGGACAAGATTTTGGGCATCGAGGCGCGGCACACGAAGAAGTAGTTCGCCCTATTTTTGCAAGAGCATGCCGCTAAGGCCGGACTAGTGGATCAGAGCGAATTTGAACAAGTCGTGCGCATGGTCACCGAAGAAGTGGTGCGCTATCTCAGCGTGTCGGGCGGGCTGCCGGCGGGCGGTGCCGAGCGCGACGACGAAATTTGTCCCGATTGCGATCTGAACTGCGCCGAGAAGTGCGCGCGCAAGACCCGCGCCGTGGTCGAGGCCGGGGCCGACCGCATTTCCTGCGGGCCCACGGTGGTGCAGCTGGACGCGGGGTTCGCCGGGCTGATCGATCACACCCTGCTCAAGCCGGAGGCTTCCCGCAACGAAATAAAAAAACTGTGCGAGGAAGCGGCGCGGTTTGGGTTTGCTTCGGTGTGCGTCAATCCGTGGAATGTGCCGCTGGCGGCGGAGATGCTGCGCGGCACTAAAGTAAAGGTGTGCACCGTGGTCGGGTTTCCGCTGGGCGCCACGCTTCCGCAGGTGAAAATTCAGGAAGCGGAAGAGGCCATCAAACTGGGCGCGCAGGAAATCGACATGGTCATCAACATCGGCGCGCTGAAATCCGGCCAGGACGACGCGGTGGAATCGGACATCCGCGGCGTGGTCGAGGCGAGCCATCGCGGCGGCGCGATCTGCAAGGTGATTTTCGAGACGGCGCTGCTGACGACCGAGGAAAAAGTGCGCGCCTCGCTGGCCTCCAAAAAGGCGGGCGCGGATTTCGTGAAGACGTCCACGGGATTCAGCACCGCAGGAGCCACGGCCGACGATGTGGCGCTGATGCGCGCGATTGTGGGCTCGGAAATGGGAGTGAAGGCCGCGGGCGGAGTGCGCAGCCTGGACGACTTGAAAAAAATGGTCTGCGCCGGAGCAACTCGCATTGGGGCCAGCGCCAGCGTGAAAATCATGGAACAGGCGGCGGGGCAGGCGGCTCCCGCGGCGCCTGCAAAGGCGCAGGCCGGATCGCAGTACTGACTAACTGCACCCTCAGGTGGGCATTTCTCGCCACAAAAAAATCGTCTCACCGGTTTTTCACGGGACCGTAATCGTCACCTGCTATACTAAGTGACTCTTGGGGAGCCGCGCCCGGGTGGCAAGATCGAGGCGCGGCGCGAAGCGAATCAAACTTTATGGATCCGGTACAGGCACAATCGCCGCTCAATATGCCCGCGGAGGTTCTCGCGACGCTGGTCGAGCTCAGCGAGGAGATCAATTCCTCGCTCAATCTCGACGAGGTGTTGCAGAAAACCGCGACAATCGTGAAGCGCCTGATCGACTATGAAATTTTCGGCGTGATGCTGCTGGACGACAGCACGCAGCGGCTGTATCACCGCTTCACCATCGGATACGGCGAAGAGGCCAGCAAGGATTGGCAAATTCCCATGGGGCAGGGAATCACGGGGACGGCGGCGGCGACCGGGCGCGCGGTCCGCGTGGCCGACGTCCGCGAGGATCCGCGCTATATCAACATCATTGACTCGGTGCGCTCCGAGCTGGTGGTGCCGCTGGTGGTGAAGGGGCAGTCGATCGGCGTGCTCGACATTCAGAGCACACAGGTGGATTACTTTACGCGCGAACAGCAAAGCGTGCTGACGCTGATGGCCAGCCGCCTGGCCATCGCCATCGAAAACGCGCGGCTGTTCGAGCGCGTGCGCACGCAGGCCGACACGCTGCTGGTGCTGAACGAAGTGGGCAGCGAGGCCAATTCCATCCTACAGGTGGAGGAACTGCTGCGGCGGGCCGCGGAGCTGGTCAAGCGCGTGATCGATTACCAGATCCTGGGAATTTTGCTGTACGACCCGAAGACCAATCATTTTCGCCACCGCCTGGACGTGAAATACGGGCAAAGCGCGCAGGGAAAATTGCGCGTGACCGCCAATGAAGGGATCGTCGGGGCGGCCGTTTCCTCCGGGCACCCTGTTCGCGTGGCGGACGTGACCCTGGATTCGCGCTACATCATGGTGAATCCGGAGACGCGGTCGGAACTTGCGATTCCCATGATTCACAAGGGCAAGGTGGTGGGCGTGCTGGACCTGGAAAGCCCGCAGACGAACTATTTCACCGAAGACCACGTGCAGACGCTGATGATTCTGGCGGCGCATCTGGCTGTTTCGCTGGAAAATGCGAGGCTTTACGAGCAACTGGCGCGGGATGAAGCCCGCATGGAGCGCGAACTCACGGCCGCGCAACGCCTGCAAACGGCGCTGCTGCGTCCGGTGCCCAGTATCGATTTCGGACTCGACATCACGGCCCGGATTCTTTCCGCCCGCGAAGTCTGCGGAGACTTGTACGATTTTCTATCCTACGGCACGCAGCAGGTGGGCATCGCCCTGGGTGACGTGAGCGGCAAGGGAAGCGCTGCGGCTCTGTACGGCGCGGTGGCCACGGGCATTCTGCGCAGCCTCTCCCCGCACAAACTGCAGCCATCGGAACTTCTTCGCCAGCTCAATCAACTGGTGAGCGACCGCCGCGTCGATGGCCGCTACATGACCATCTGCTTCGGCACGTGGCAAAAAGCGCGCCGCAAACTGCGCGTGGCGAATGCCGGGCAGACGCAGCCGCTGCTGTGGAAAGACGGGCGCGTCGAGCAGCTCAACCTCACGGGTTTTCCCATCGGCATCTTCGACGACGCCACGTATGACGAGTGGAGCGTCAGGCTGGACCCTGGCGACATTTTGCTTTTTTATTCAGACGGAATCACGGAAGCGAGCAACCGCGACGGAAAATTTTTCGGCGGCGACCGCCTGAAATCGCTACTGGCGGCCAACACGCATCTTTCCTCCACCGAACTGGCCGACCGGATCCTCGAGGAAGTCCAGGAATATACGCAAGGGGGCGCCATCACCGACGATCGAACTTTGGTGGTGATGAAGGTCAAGTGAGCGCGGTGCCCTCCCCATCGCGAAATTCTCGGATCACGGGTGTGGTCGATCCCGTCCGCTATACGGACGGATATTCGTATCGAGGGTCGCGGCTCTACTGCGAAGGCGTGGCGATGGAAGAAATCGCGGAGCGGGTGGGAACGCCCGCGTACGTTTACAGCCGTGCAAGCATTGAGCAGGCCTACCGGCAGCTGGACACCGCGTTCGGAAAACTTCCGCACACGATCTGTTACGCCATGAAAGCCAATTCCAATCTGGGGATCCTGCGCATTTTTGCCGCGCTGGGAAGCGGATTTGACATTGTTTCGGGCGGGGAACTGTACCGCCTGCGGCGCATCGGCGTGCCGGGGAATCGGATTGTTTTTTCGGGAGTGGGGAAATCGCGCGAGGAGATTCGCGAGGCGCTGCGCGCGCGGATTCTGCTGTTTAACGTGGAATCGGCGGCGGAACTCGATCTGCTCGCGGCGGAGGCTTCGCGGCTGCGCGTGCGGGCCGCGGCTTCGATCCGCGTGAATCCGGACGTCGCGGCCGGCGGGCACCCGCATATTTCCACCGGACATCACCGGCATAAATTCGGCATCGACTGGGACATGGCCAGAAAGCTGTACCTGGCGCACCGCGATTCGCGCTGGATCGGGTGGCAGGGAATCAGCGCGCACATCGGTTCGCAAATCTTGACGCTGGCGCCGTACCGGCAAGCTGTGTCTCGCTTGGCGGGATTTTTCCGCGACCTCGGCCGCGCGGGAATTGCTCTCAAGTATCTGGATTGCGGCGGCGGCCTGGGGATCCGCTACACGGCGGAGCAGCCGCTGGACAAGGCCGCGTACGCCGCAGAGCTTGCGCGCATCGTGCGTCCGCTGGGGTGCCACCTGCTGATTGAGCCCGGCCGCTCGCTAGTCGGTCCGGCAGGCGTGATCCTGATGCGCGTGCTGTATACGAAGGAAAACCGCGGGAAGGATTTTGTGATCGTAGACGCGGCGATGAACGATTTCATGCGTCCGGCGCTATATGGCGCGACGCATCCGGTGACGCACGTGCGCCGCGCGTCCGGAAGACTGACTCGGGCAGATGTTGTCGGGCCGGTGTGCGAATCGGGCGATTGTTTCCTGCAGGATTGGCCGCTGGGGAAAACGTCCGCGGGCGATTTGCTGGTGCTGTGGGGAACCGGGGCGTACGGGTTTGCGCAGGCGTCGAATTACAATTCGCGCACGCGGCCGGAGGAAGTGCTGGTCAGCGGGCGGCGCATGCAGTCGATCCGCCGGCGGGAGTCGCGCGCGGATCTGGTTCGCGGGGAGTAGGAAAACCTGAGTCGGTGGAACCATGGATGCGCACGGATTAACACGGATTGAAGAGAAGGCTAAAACTCAAACATAGAATTTGGAATCTGAAATTTCAAATTTGAAATCCCAGCCCCAAAATCTCAAATCTCAAATCTCAAATCTCAAACCTCAAACCTCAAACCTCAAACCTCAAACCTCAAACCTGAAACCTCAAACCTCAAACCTGAAACCTCAAACCTCAAACCTCAAATCCTTAATTCCAGGAATCCCTGCCGGCTCAACCGGTCGTTGCAACACCATCTGATATAAATCTTTTCTCTAAAAGGTGGTGTTTATGACGCAACGGAGACAGGTGAGGCTTTCCGCGAACCAGCGGACCGACATGTGGAGCCGTTGGAAGGCGGGACAGTCGTTGCATGAGATTGGGCGAGCCTTCGGCAAAGACCATGTGTCCATTCAATTTATGTTGTCGCAACACGGCGGGATTGTTCCGCCCGCACGTCGGCGTTCGCTGTCAACACTCACACTGGCGGAGCGAGAGGACATCTCTCGGGGGATCGCTTCGGGT
>JAIQFB010000041.1 GCA_020073485.1 Terriglobia bacterium
AGGCCGATGAAGACGGCGACGCCGCCGACCTTGGCATTGCCGCCGGCCAGTCCATCGATCTCGGCGCTGACGTCGAAATCCTCGCGCTGGATGCGGATCATCTCCGTTTCCGCTTCTAACCGCCGGTGACAGGCGGCCCGGCGGGCGTTCGGTGGACTTGGCGGCGACGGCGGCGGCGCGATCCTTGGGCATGTCCGAAGGCAGGTAGAGGCAGATGCTGCCTTGCGTGTGTCCGGGCGTGTGCAGCACTTGCGCCTGGAAAGGACCCCAGCGAACCGCGTCGCCTTCCCGCAACAATTGATCGACGTTCACGCTTTTCGGAGTCTTCCAACCGAGCCACGAGGCCTGCACATCGAGCATGCGGTAGAGCCCCAGATCGTCGGCGTGCATGTACACGGGGGCGTTGGTCGCTTGCTGGAGGCGGTGCAGGCCGATCACGTGATCGATGTGCGCATGGGTGATCACGATGGCACTGACTTTCAAATGATGGTGTTTGAGAATTTCGAGAATTTTTTCCGCGTCGTCGCCGGGATCGATGACGATGGCGTCGTGCGTCTTAGGATCTCCGACGACGTGGCAATTGCACTGCAGCATGCCGACCGGAAGGATTTCGTGGATGAGGCTGGAGGGGGCCGGCATGAGAGCCAATATAACATTGTTCCGGTGGGCTCCAAGTAGAGCCCACTCCCGGTTCCGGTGGGCTCCAAGTAGAGCCACTCCCGGTTCCGGTAGGCTCCAAGTAGAGCCCACTCCCGTGAGTGCGATTTTCCCAGTCCCTATCGGAACCTAGAGGCGCCGTCCGGCAACGTGCTGAACCTCGTTCTGCTAAGATGAACGCGCGGGTCCGGTGACCTGCCATCGACCATGGCTCTGGAAACTCCACTTCTCGAATTGCACCGCGCCGCCGGAGCGGAAATCGGCGAAACCTTCGGGACTCTTTTACCTTCCCGCTTCGGCGAATTCATGAGGGAATATGCCGCCGCGTCGGCCGCTGTGGCCCTTGTGGATACCAACTACCGAGCGCTCTTTTCGTTCACGGGGCCGGACGCGCAGCGCTATCTGAACGCCATTTTGACGTCGAACGTGCGCGACCTCAAACCTGGCGCGGGGGTGGTGGGACTTCTGCTGACACCGCAAGGGCACATCCTCGCCGAAGTCGAAACATTTTTATTGGACAAGGGCATCCTCGCGTCTTCCCACGCGATGGTGCGCGAGCGAACGTTTTCCACGTTCGATAAATTCATCATCATGGACGACGTGACGCTGGAAGACGTGACGCCCGCCATGGGCACGCTGGACCTGGTGGGGCCGCTATCCAGCGCGGTGATTTCCGAAATGGCGGGAGTTGATCTTGCCGGACTGCCGGTTCTCTCCCATGTCGAAGCGAAGTTCGGTTCCGTTCCCTGCCGCATTGCCCGCAAGGCGTGGCTGGATCATCCGGCAGCCATGATCATCGCGGCGCGCGAGCACCTGCCGGAACTATGGCGCGAACTGGAATCGCGCGTGCGCGCTCGCGGCGGAGCCCACGCGGGCATGCAGGCCATCAACTCGATTCGCCTGGAGTGGGGAACGCCGTGGTTTGGTCACGACTACGGCGACAAGAATATCCCTCACGAAGCGGGGCTCGAGCACTCGCACATCAGTTACGAAAAAGGGTGTTACACGGGGCAGGAAATTGTCGAGCGCGTGAGGTCGCGCGGACACGCGAACCGGCGGCTGACTGAGCTGCAATTCTTGGAAACACAGACGCCCGCGCTGGGAACAATTCTTTTGCACGACGGCAAGGAAATTGGCGAGGTCACGAGCGCGGCGTTTTCTCCGGTGCTCGGCCGGCCGATTGGCCTGGGCTACGTGCGGCGAGAACACGCTGCCGTGGGAACACGCCTTGATGCGTCGGGCGCGCCCGCGGAAGTGATTGCGCCGCCGCTTCCGGCGAAGTCTTCCGCGGCATGAATTTCATATTTCTCCCGTTTGTTTATTTGCGCGGCTTCCTGTATCGTTCCCACATTTCGAGTGGAGAGAACGCGCTTGGCCCGAGGAGAAACCAATTCATGAAACATGTCCTCCTGCTATTTCTAATGATCGGAGCGCTCTTGTTTTGCGCTCTTCCCTCGATGCGCGCGCAGGCAGGCCCCGAAGCGGGCGGCCACGAATTGCAGTTCTGGACCGCCGGAGGCCACGGCACCAACGGCATCACGCAGCACACCGGGGTGTGGATTGCCGGAGCCCGCTACGGGTGGATCCTCACGGGCCCTCACGGACCGGGATTTCTGCGAGGAAAATTTGAATTCGCGGTGGACGCGATTCCAGCGTTTGTCGTCTTTCAGCCCACCAACACGGCGTACGGCGTCGGCCTCGATCCCTTCGCCATGGTATGGAATTTTGAAAAACACGGCCGCATTGTGCCCTATGCGGAACTTTCCGGGGGCGTTCTGTTCACCAACACGCAAGTGCCGCCGGGGAGTTCACGCGTGAATTTCACCAGCGACGGCGGCCTGGGCCTGCATTTCCTGCTCGGAAAATTAAACTGGAACGCGGACGTGCGCTTCATGCACATCTCGGATGCGGGACTCAATGCGATCAATCCGGGGATCAACACCGTGCAGTTGCGCCTGGGAATCGGCATGTTTACCGGCGGGCGCCGCCAGTAGGTTGAAGGTATTAGGTGGCAGACTTTGGAAATCTCAAATTTGAATTTACAGATTTGAAATTCGTTCCTCAGTGTCACTGCGCCTCTTGGGCAATTTTCCTACGCGATGTTCAGCGCGCGCTTAAAGCTGCCGCGCTCATTGGTGATCTTTTCCTGCAGTTGCAGGATGGCGTAGAGCAGCGCTTCAGGCCGCGGCGGACACCCCGGCACGTAAATGTCGACGGGGATCACCTGGTTGACGCCCTGCACGATGGCGTAATTGTTAAACACGCCGCCGGAAGTCGCGCACGCTCCCATGGAAATCACCCATTTGGGCTCGGGCATCTGCGCGTGTAGCTGCTTGATGACCGGGGCCATCTTTTGCGATACGCGCCCGGCGATGATCATCAGATCGGCTTGCCGCGGCGATGGGCGAAAGACTTCCGAGCCAAATCGCGCGACGTCAAACCGCGCCGCCGCCATCGACATCATCTCGATCGCGCAGCACGCGAGGCCAAATCCCAGCGGCCAGATTGAGCTCTTGCGCGCCCAGTTCACGGCCTTATCCAGCTGCGTGAAGATGATCCCTTCGTCCTGCAGCAGCTTGCCGAAATCATCCGGTTTTTCCAACGTCACGTTTTTGCCGACCGTCGTGCTCATGGTCCCCTGCCCTTCGATCTTCCGCTGGGCTCCAATTTGAGCCCACGGCTGCTATTTTCTCACAAACGCGGCGTGTCTGCTACTCAAGCCGTTCGCTGGTGTTTTCCTTTACATTTGCGCCGTCCAACACGTGTACCGGGTTGACACATGCAAACACCCGCCGTACCCTAACCATAGGCGAATCCCTATGGACTTATTTGAAGAAGTAATCAAGCTCCGGCGCGAGGGCAAGCGCGGGGCGATGGCCACTATCGTCCACACCAACGGCTCGATCCCCAGTTTCGAGAGTTCGCGGATGCTGGTGCGCGAGGATGGGTCGATCAGCGGAACCATCGGCGGCGGGTGCGTCGAGGCCGAAGTCTGGGCCGCGGCCAAGGAAGTGATGCAGGCGGAGGCACCGCGCAAGATGACCTTCAACCTGAATAACGAGGCCAATTACGATAACGGATTGATTTGCGGCGGGACGCTGGAAATTTTTGTCGAGCCGATCCTGCCGCAGCCGATGCTTTACATTTTCGGCGGTGGGCACGTGTCGATGGCGCTGGCCAATGCGGCGCACACGGCGGGCTTCGCCATCGGCGTGATCGACGACCGCGAATCGTTCGCCAATCGTGTCCGTTTCCCGATGGCGCACGAAATCTACACCAGCTTTGAAGACGCCTTTGAGAAGATCAAGCCTACGGCCTCGACGTACATGGTAATCGTCACGCGCGGCCACAAAGACGACATGCGCGTGCTCGGTTGGGCGGTGGGCACGTCGCCGCGCTACATCGGCATGATCGGCAGCAAGCGCAAGGTGATTTCGGTGTATCGCGCGCTCGAAAAGGAAGGCGTTACGCCGGACAAATTCGCTGGCGTGCATGCCCCCGTGGGACTCAACATCGGCGCGCTCACGCCCGAGGAAATTGCCATCAGCATTGCGGCGGAGTTGATCGCCATCCGCCGCGGCGCTAAGAATCTTTCCCACAAGTCCGTGAACGCCGATCAGGCGGCGCCGGCCGCGGTCCGATAGCGGGCGTGGGTTTTGTTCATGCGTTGATTGCTGCATGTGAAGCGTACAGCCCTCCGACAAAGGACCCCTTTTGCTCGCTGCCCTGATTCTCTCCGCCGGAGCGTCCAGCCGGATGGGGAGACCAAAAGCCCTGATCCCCTACCGCGAAGGCACATTCCTGCAACATCTGCTGGACGTGACACGCCATCCCAAGATCGGCGTGACGCGCGTTGTGCTTGGTGCGGGAGCCGAACAGATTCGGACCGCGGCGAAGCTTGATCCTTCCACCGTCGTGATAAACAGCGAATGGGAGCAGGGGCAACTTTCCTCGATCTGCGCGGGCGTGCGCAGCCTCGCGGGGATCGAGACAGACGGCGTGGTGCTTTGCCCGGTGGATCATCCGCTCGTCAGCGCTGCGCTGGTCGGCGAATTGGTCGAGCAGTTTTACAAGAGTGGAAAACTCATCGTGCTTCCCACCCATAATGGACGCCGCGGACATCCGGCGATTTTTTCCAGCGCGCTATACGGCGAATTGCTAGCCGCGCCCACCGGGAAAGGCGCGCGCGCGGTGGTCTGGGCGCACGCCGCCGACGTTCTGGAAGTTCCCACCGAGGAAGAAGGAATCCTGCTGAATATCAACAATCCCGACATGCTGAAGCATGTAAACGACGAAGAGTAGGATTAGCCACAGAGGCGCGGAAATAGGGATTAAGGATTGGGATTTCGGAATTGGGAATTTAGAATTTGAAATTTCAAATTTGAGATTTGAAATTGTCTTCTCTGTGGCTCTGCGCCCCTGTGGCCAATTCTCAACTCAGTTTGGCAAGCAGCGCCTGCACCGCGTCCCGCGCCAGTTGCGCGGCGTGATAAGTTGCGGGAGGCAAGCCGCCGAAGGCCTCGGATACCTGTTCGGGCGTGATCGCGCGAGCCTCGGCCGGAGTTTTGCCTCGCAGCAATTCCGTCAAAAGAGACGAACAGGCCATCGCCGTGACGCACCCGCGCGTCCGGAAACGCGCCTCGGCAATCCGCCCCGCCTCCATCCGCGCGGAAAGTTCGAGAATGTCCCCGCAGACCGGATTTTCCACGGAAATCGTGGCCGTAGCTGCGTCCAAGGTGCCGGCATTGCGCGGGTTCTGGAAATGATCGAGGATAGCCTCGCTGTACATCGGTGAATCCAAAGTTCCTTTCCGAGGGTTCGAGGCATCTTACTTCCGGAAGAAAGCCGAGGTCAATGTTGCTGGCCCACAAGCCGCTGGCCCGGATACATCGTCCTGGATCATCGGGAACGAAAACCGTTTGCCGGGGGCACGGATTCCGGGCATCATCGAGATTGTCGCCCCAGGCAGGAGTAACAAAAATCCATAGTAATTAGCGAGCCGAGCAGCCGCCATGGCCGCTGCGTCTATCGAACCAGGAGGCGTTACGTCTAATACTCCTATGAAAAAATCCCCAGCCAAAAAAATACTTGCGGCATCTCTGTTTGCTGCTGCAATCTCCGGCGGAATTCTTGCCCAGACCGCGCCCCGCCCGGCGAAAGACGCGGGCGTGTTGCTGCCGGCCATGCAGGCGGAACTGGAACGCGCCGAAACCTCGCTGGCCAAATCCGACCCCGCGCCTTATTTCCTCAGTTATGAAGTCTATGACCAGCACAATTTGGTGGTCACCGGAACGTACGGCACCATCGTCAACTCGAATGCTTCGACGCAGCGATGGGCGGACGTGACCATGCGCGTCGGCACTCCCGCCATGGACAACACCCATGATGAAAACCGCTCTTCCGGAATGTCTTCCGGCCCGCTTCCCCTCTCCGACGACCGCGATGCGATTGCGCGGACCTTGTGGGAGCTGACCAACCGCGAATACCGCCGCGCTTCGCCCGCCTTCGCAAAAGTCATGACCAACACCGCCGTCCAGGCCGCGGAGGAAGACAAGTCTCCCGATTTTTCCAAGGAAGCCCCTCAGACGGAAATCGACGCGCCGGACACGCCCGTGGCCTTCCATCAAAAGGAGTGGGAAGACAAAATCCGGAAGTATTCCGGTGCATTCCGGAAATATCCGGACATCTATACCTCGTCGGTGACCTTGCAGATCGAGCAGACCACCTCCTACTTTGTTTCCAGCGAAGGCAGCAAGGTCGAGACGCCCGGGCTGATGGCGCGCCTGGTGGTCGAGGCAAATACGCGAGCCGACGACGGCATGGACTTAGTGCGCGTCGAGACCTTTGAATCCACCAAGCCCGAAGGACTTCCTTCCGAACAAGAAGTGGCCGCCAAGGAAGAGAAAATGGCCGCCGACCTGATGGCGCTGCGGCAGGCTCCCCTGGCGGAACCGTTCGACGGGCCCGCGCTTTTGTCAGGACGCGCCGCGGCCGTATTCTTTCACGAAGTCCTGGGGCATCGACTGGAGGGCCACCGCCAGCGGGGAGACACCGAAGGCCAGACGTTCACGAAAAAAGTGAACCAACCGGTGCTGCCGAATTTCCTGAGCGTGTATGACGATCCGACGCTGGCGAAAATGAACGGCATCCCGCTCTCGGGTTCCTATTCCCACGATGACGAAGGCGTGCCGGCGCAGCGAGTGCCGTTGATTCAGGACGGCATCCTGAAGAATTTCCTGATGTCGCGCATGCCCATCACGAATTTCGGCCAGTCCAACGGTCACGGCCGCCACCAGGCCGGGTTCATGCCTACCGGGAGGCAAGGCAACCTGATCGTGCAATCCACCAACACCGCGAAGGATTCCGAAATGCGCGGTAAGCTGATCGAAGAGATCAAGAAGGCGGGCAAACCCTACGGCCTTTACTTTGAGGACGTGCAGGGAGGATTCACGCTCACCACGCGCGAATTGCCGCAGGCGTTTCAGGTGCTTCCCGTGATCGTCTGGCGCGTGTATGCCGACGGGCGGCCGGATCAACTGGTGCGCGGCGTTGATATCGTAGGCACTCCGCTGGCGTCGCTCAATCGCATCGTTCTGACCGGTGACACGACGCAGGTTTTTAACGGCATTTGCGGGGCCGAATCCGGCAGCGTGCCAGTTTCCGCATCGGCGCCGGCCATGCTGTTCAGCGAAATGGAAGTGCAGAAGCGGAGCGCCGCGCGCGAGCGTCCTCCGATCCTGCCGCCGCCCGGATTTGAGGACTTTCCCCGAAATGCGGCGCCCGCGACAGGGGGTGCGCGATGATCCGCTTCCGGCGATTCCCTGCTCAGTTGGCGGCCATGGTCATGGCTGCATTTTTCCTGCTTTCCCCGGGCGGCGCCGGGGCGCAATCAAAGTCCGCCACGGCCGAAGACACAACCGATCCGATCCTGCGCGCGCTGCATGCGGAACTGGCGCGCTCGAAGGCGCAACTCAAGATGGAAAACGTCGACGCGCCCTTCTACATCGAGTACCGCGTGTTTGACGTCGACCAGTTCGAGGCTTCCGCGGCGTTTGGCGCGCTGCGCGAACAGAACCGCACGCGTCTGCGTTTGCTGCGCGCTACCGTTCTGCTCGGCGATTACAAGGTGGACAGCCTCTACGATCGCGGCCAGGGAATCAGCGACATTCTTCCGCTGGATAACGACGAACTGGCGCTGCGCCATCAGATCTGGCTGGCCACCGACCAGGCCTATAAGCGCGCCGGCGAAGCGCTGGCCGCGAAAAAATCGCTACTGAAGCAGCTCAACGTCGAGCAGCCCGTAGACGATTTCGCCAAGGCCGAACCGGTTCAATCCATCGGGCCTCTGGCAAAACTGGATGTGGACACAGCGAAGTGGACCAAGATGCTGGAATCGGCCACGTCGGTGTACAAAAACGACCCGCAGATCCAGGCGATGGGCGCAAGGCTCGACTTCATTGCGTTGTCCCAGTATTTCGTGAACACCGAAGGGACGTCGACGCGGCAAGGCTCGACCCACTATTTGATCGCGCTGGCCGCCAGCGAGCAGGCCCCGGATGGGATGAGGCTGGACCGCACGCCCGAGTACGCCTCCAGCCGCATCGAGGAATTACCCACGCCCGAACAATTCCAGAAGGACGCGCTCGATCTGATCGACGGAATGAAGAAACTCCGCGAGGCGCCCATCGTGGACGAGGAATACCGCGGCCCGGTCCTTTTCTCGAATGACGCCGCCTCGGACATGTTTTTCGATCTGATCGTGCCCAACATTCTGGGCCGCAGGCCCGCGCCCGGCCGCCCCGCGCGCACGACTGGCGCATTTGCGAGCAGCTACCGGGCTCGTGTCCTGCCGGATTTTATTTCCGTTGTGGACGATCCGACCGTGCAAACCTTTGCCGGGCGCAGCCTGGGGGGAAGTTACAAAGTGGATGACGAAGGCGTTCCGGTCGCACCGGTTACGGTGGTGAATAACGGCATCCTGACGAACTTTCTGATCGGGCGCCTTCCCATCCGCGATTTTCCCGTCTCCAACGGACACGGCCGTGCTGCAGGCGGCGGCAACACAGGGCCCGCGCCCGGAAACCTGTTCATCCGGCCTGCAAAGACGAGCACGCGCGAGGAACTCAAGAAGCGGTTGATGGACGAGTGCCGCGATCGCGGACTTAAGTACGGTTATTTCGTGGACACCCTCGGCCCGCGCCTGTCGCCGCGCGTGCTGTACAGGGTCTGGGCCGACGACGGGCGCGAAGAGCTGGTCCGCGGCGCCGTCTTTAACGAACTGGACACGCGAGCGCTGCGCAGCGATCTGGCTGCGGCAGGAGACGATCCACTGGTCAGCAATCGCACAGGAGTTCCCTTCCTGACGATCGTGAGCCCCTCGATCCTTTTCGACGAGCTGGAAGTAAAGCGGGCGGACAACAGCAAGGAAAAGCTGCCGGATTACCCGGCGCCGCCGCTGGTTTCGGGCTTGAATTAAGAGTAGCGCAGACATAGTTCGCTGCGCGTTTGGGATTTGGAAAGTTACATCACTACCAAACACCGAATTGCAATTTGCAGGATTTGCCGGACCTGCTAAGATACTGTCGTTCAGTAGCACAAGAGCTTCTTCAATGCAGCAGCCACGTTTGCCGCTGCGTGTGTCCGGGTTGGGCGCAGCTAACGAGCCACGTCGACTTGTCAGCCGAATGAGGTAAGCCTTCGCGATTTTGGAAGCCTGTGTGTCATCGGGCATAATAGTTTAGGACCAGACCGCCAATGAGGCGTAGAGGCAAGTAACTATGGGGAATGACTCGGACGTAAAAGTAGCGGGAATTGATGCTCAGGAAATCCAGGAATGGATCGAGTCCTTCGACGCCATTTTGAAAGAGGAAGGCCGCGACGCTGCAACGCTACTGCTCGATCGCCTTCGCGCGCGCGCCACAGATCTCGGGGTCGGCCACGCTTTCACCGCGAACACTCCCTATCTCAACACCATACCCGCTGAAAAGCAGGCCATCTTCCCCGGCGATCAGGAGATCGAGCGCCGCATCAAGAGCCTGATCCGCTGGAACGCCCTGGCCATGGTCGTCCGCGCCAACCGCGTGGACCATAGTATTGGCGGGCACATTTCCACGTACGCTTCCGCCGCGACTTTGTTTGAAGTCGGCTTCAACCATTTCTTCCGCGGGCGCACCGAGCAGTTCGAGGGCGACACCGTTTATCTGCAGGGGCATGCCTCTCCGGGCGTCTATTCCCGGGCGTTTCTGGAAGGCCGCCTGTCTATGAAGCAGCTGGAAAATTTCCGCCGCGAACTCCGCGAGGATGGCGGCCTGTGTTCCTACCCGCACCCGTGGCTGATGCCGGAGTTCTGGGAATACCCGACGGTGTCGATGGGCCTGAGCCCGCTCATGGCCATCTACCAGGCGCGCTTCAACCGCTATCTTCAGGACCGTGGTCTGAAACCCGCCACCGATGCGAAGGTCTGGGCCTTCCTGGGAGACGGCGAGACCGATGAGCCCGAAACGCTGGGCGCCATCACGCTGGCTTCGCGAGAAAATCTCGACAATCTGATTTTTGTCATCAATTGCAACCTGCAGCGCCTCGACGGGCCGGTGCGCGGCAATGGAAAAATCGTGCAGGAACTGGAAGCCGCGTTCCGCGGCGCCGGCTGGAATTGCATCAAGGTCCTGTGGGGCACCGACTGGGATCCCCTGTTCGAGCGCGACACCGAAGGGCTGCTGGCCAAGCGCGTGGGCGAAATGGTGGACGGCGAAATGCAGAAGCTGTCCATCGAATCGGGCGCGTACGTTCGCGAGCACGTCTTCGGTTCCGACCCGCGCCTGCTGAAAATGGTCGAGGATTATCCGGACGAAGCGCTGCGTACGCTGCGGCAAGGCGGCCATGATCCGCGCAAGGTGTACGCGGCGTACAAGGCGGCAGTCGAGCACACGGGCTCTCCCACCGTGATCCTGGCGCGAACCATCAAGGGCTACGGACTGGGCGAAAGCGGCGAAGGCCGGAACATCACGCACCAGCAGAAGAAGCTGAACGAGGAAGAGCTCCGCGAATTCCGGTCGCGCTTCGGCATTCCCATCAACGACGACCAGCTGCATGAGACGCCGTTTTATCGGCCTCCCGACGACAGCCGCGAAATCCAATACTTGCGCGAGCGCCGGCAGGCGCTGGGCGGCTACGTGCCCACGCGGAAGGTGCGTTCCAAGCCGCTGGTAGCGGACCACGACGCGCTGTTCCGCGAATTCCACACCGGCAGCGACGGCCGCGAAGTTTCCACCACCATGGCGTTTGTCGGGATGCTTCGGCAGATGCTGCGCGATCCGGAAATCGGCAAGCTCGTGGTGCCCATCGTTCCGGACGAAGCGCGCACATTCGGCATGGAGTCGCTGTTCCGGCAGGTCGGCATTTACAGCAGCCGCGGCCAGCTCTACGAACCGGTCGATGTACACACGCTACTCTATTACAAAGAAGCCAAAGACGGCCAGATTCTGGAAGAAGGCATTACCGAAGCCGGTTCGATGGGATCGTTCATCGCCGCGGGCTCCGCGTACGCCACTCACGGAATCAATACCATTCCGTTTTTTATTTATTATTCGATGTTCGGGCTGCAGCGCATCAGCGACTTCATCTGGGCGGCGGCCGATATGCGCTGCCGCGGATTCATGCTGGGAGGCACGGCAGGACGGACGACCCTGGCCGGAGAAGGCCTGCAGCACCAGGACGGCAACAGCCACATTCTCGCGCTGCCCATCCCCAATCTGCGCGCCTACGATCCCGCGTTTGCATTTGAGATTGCCGTCATCATCCAGGACGGCATCCGGCGCATGTACAAGGACGGCGAAAGCATTTTTTATTACATCACGGTGATGAACGAGGCGTACGCCATGCCTCCGATGCCACCGGGCGTCGAAGACGGAATCCTCAAGGGCATGTACAAGTTCCGCGCGTCGGAAAACAAGAAGGCAAAACTTCGCGCGCAACTCTTCGGCAGTGGCGCGATTCTGCGCGAGGCGCTGAAAGCCCAGGAAATTCTGGAAACGAAATACGGCGTCTCTGCCGATGTATGGAGCGTAACCAGCTACAAGGCGCTGTACACCGACGGAATCGACACCGAACGCTGGAACCTGCTGCACCCCTCCGAGACGCCGCGAATCCCCTACGTCACACAATGCCTTGCCGATAGCCAGGGAGTTCTGGTCGCGGCCTCCGATTACCTGAAGGCCTTGCCGAATATGATCAGCCGCTGGGCGCCGCGGCACATGGCCGCGCTGGGCACAGACGGGTTCGGCCGCAGCGATGGCCGCGAAGCGCTGCGCGATTTCTTTGAGGTAGACGCGCGTTTCATCACGCTGGCAACGCTTTCCGAATTGCAGCGCGAAGGCAAGGTCGACGCCTGCGTGGTGCAAAAAGCGATTCAGGAACTTGGGATCAAACCGGAAAAGCCCAATCCGCTCCACACCTGAACGGGAGCGGGAAGGAACACGGGCGCATACCTCGACCAATCACGGAACTCATGATCACCGTTGCTGCCGCGCTCATCACACGGGACTCGAATATTCTGGTTTGCCAGAGGCGGCGCGACGATACCTACGCGCTGCAATGGGAATTCCCCGGCGGCAAAGTTGAACCCGGCGAATCCCCCGCCCAGGCCCTGGCCCGTGAATTGCAAGAAGAACTGGGAATTACCGCCACCATCGGCAAGGAAATTTTCCGCACCAGCCACCGATACCGTGATTCCCGGACCGAGCTTGTGCTCATTTTCTTGCGCGCCGAGGTGGACCCTTCCGCTCCCTTGCAGAACCTGGTTTTCGAGCAATTCGAGTGGGCCGATCTGTCCGCGCTTCCGCATTACAATTTCCTGCAGGCCGACAAGGAATTTGTCAGGCTTCTGGCCTCGCGCAAGATAGCGCTGGATTCGCTCCAGTAAAACAGGCTTCAGCCTGTCCGGGTTTCCTCGCGATCAAGAGACGCCGCCCGGCCGATCCGGGATTTGGCATCTTCCCCGATCTCGGGCAGCATCTTCATTCCATTTGAAAAACTCAAAACCGGCAGGCTGAAGCCTGTCCTACGTGAGAGTCCTTCCTCCATCCACGACGATGACCTGCCCGGTGACGAACGGTGACCGGGCGAGAAACACGACGGCGTCTTCGATGTCTTCCGGCCCGCCGGTGCGGCCCAGAGGCGCGCGGCGGATGAAATCCTCGGCCAGTTCGGGCGCGTCGCCGGGAAAAGAAATCGTCCCGGGAGCTACGGCGTTCACGGTGATCTCCGGCGCCAGCGCGCGCGCCAGGCAGCGCGTCAGCATGATGACGCCGGCCTTGGACACGCAATAGTGCGTGTAGGACGGCCAGGCGAGCAGCCCTCCCAGCGAAGCGAAATTGATGATCCGGCCGCTTCCGCTCTGCCGCAGCAACCGCGCCGCTAATTGCGAACACAGGAATTGCGATTTCAAATTGACGTCCAGAATGGTGTCCCACTGCTCCTCGGTCAATTCCTCGAATTTTGCGGGGAAAAACATTCCGGCATTGTTGACCAGAATATCGAGGCGCCCGAAGTCGCGCTCAATGGCCACAAGAAGCGCGCCGACCTCGGCCCGCTTGGCCACGTCGCCCTGAATGGCCGCCGCGCGCCTGCCCATCGCCGTGATTTGCGCGGCAACTTCCTCGGCCTCGTCCCGCGAACCGCGGTAATTCACGATCACGTCCGCGCCTTCCGACGCCAGGCGCAGCGCCACGCTTCGCCCGACGCGTTTGGCCGCCCCGGTAACCAGCGCGACTTTCCCCGCAAGAGATAATTGCGACACGAATTCTCTCTCCTTCCAACCCCGCCGAACATCGTATCGCATTTCCGAGCAAACTGAGGCGCCGCAAATCTCCATGGAATCGTGTGAACGGCGCCGTCCGATCCTGGCTCATGTGAATGAGTATTCACATAGGATAGTATTGATTTTATATAGTAATCGTGTAGGCTACCGCCGATCTTTCCCGGAAAAGCCCCGGCGGAAACGAAATCCGCCCATGGCGCCGGAGCCAAAGAGGCATTCCGACTCGTCTATTCGCCGGCATTGATCGCGCGCAAGGCCTAAACCCGCCGATCACAACCTAAAGGAGGAATCTCGAATGGCGCCAACCCAGAACCTGAAGGGTCCGAAGGGGCAACTCTACGCCGAGCAAAAACAATTCCCCGATGAGACGCAATTTCAGCGCAGCAACACCAGTTCGGCCTACTACAATTCCCCGTATTACCTGGTGCACAAGAATCAGGTGCAGCCCATCCCTGCCCGGCGTAACGGCGTACCTCCCAATATTCAACTGGCGGACTACGTTCCGGCAGAAGTCGGGTCCGGCATTCAGGCGGCGAAAAGCATAAGTTTTCATTCGGTCGGGGATACGGGAGCGGCGAAGGTCAGCCGGACGCAAACTGCGGCGACGGCGCTGGAACATCAGGCCGCGGTAGCCGATGCCATGGTGGCGGACGTGCAGAAGGGCGGACCGGGCGGGCCGGCGTTCTTCTTTCATCTCGGCGACATCATCTACAATTTCGGCGAGGGCCAGTATTACTACGATCAGTTTTACGAACCCTATCGCGAATACGACCGACCAATCTTCGCAATTCCGGGAAACCACGACGGCATGGTATTCGGCCAGGGCTCCACGGCTCCGCAAGGGCCCACGCTCGACGCGTTCCTGACGAATTTCTGCGCCGCCTCACCGGGACCATCGCCCGACGGAGGGGGACTCGTGCGCAGCGTGATGACGCAGCCGGGCGTGTACTTCACGCTGGACGCGCCGTATGTATCTATCATCGGGCTCTATAGCAATGTTCTGGACGGCCCGGGAGTAATCTCTTCGCAGGGCGGCCATTTTCCGCTGGTCAACGATCAGCTGGATTTTCTCGCTAGCGAATTACAGAGATTGAAGGCGGACCGCCAAGCCGGAAAGCGCGCGATTATTCTCGCCATCCACCATCTGCCGCTATCCACGGACACCAAGCACGGCGGCTCGACCGGCCCGATGGCGGATATCGATGCGGTCTGCAAAAAAGCGGGCCTCTGGCCGGACGCCGTGCTTTCCGGCCATGCGCATCTCTATCAGAGATTCACGCGTGTGCACCCGAATGGGAGCCAGGCGCCCTATATCGTTTGCGGATCGGGCGGTTTTTCAGCCACGCCCCCGTCGGTGAAGCCGCCGGCCGCCCCCTTCAAGCTGGGAGACTTTACTCTGGAAGTGAATCCGATCGTGGAGTTCGGGTATCTCACGGTCACCACGGACGCAAAGACTTTGACCATTACCTTCTTCACGGCCATGCCGAAGGTGGCGGTGGCCCAGGCGGATACAGTCACCGTGGACCTGAAGAAGGGAGCGATTGTGGGATCCGGCGGAAGCCCGGTCATGGGAGGTAGCGGCGGAAAGTCTCCCTCCGGGACGAAAAAGCCACGCAAGAAAGGGAAGGGTTAACCGCAGCGCAGGCGCGGCAACCGCAACCGGAGGTCTGGATGCCATCCGATCGCCGCCTCTCGAGGGCGGCGCATGAGATCGCGCGCAAAAAGATGGTAGATTAATCCCAGATAACCGTTATGGAAGCCGCCGCACATCGCCCCACGTGGAAGACGCTGCTGGCGTTCGCGATCATTTATCTTGTGTGGGGATCCACGTACCTGGCCATCCGCGTCGGCGTGAGCGAGGTTCCCCCGTTTCTCCTGGCGGCGGTTCGTTTTTTCCTTGCGGGACTGATTCTTTATCTCTGGATGATCGCGCGCGGCGAGAGTTCGCCGAATTTGCGGCAGTGGATGTCGGCATTCGTTCTCGCCATCCTGATTTTCGTCCTCGATTATGGACTGCTGTTTTGGGCGGAGCGGCGCGTGCCTTCGGGGCTGGCGGCCGTGATGATGGCCATGATCCCGGCGTTCATGGCGTTTTTCGAAATCATCATCCTGCGAACGCAAACTCTTACCGCACGGCTCGCCGGCGCGCTCCTGGTTGGCCTTGCCGGAGTGTTCGTGCTGGTGAGCCGGTCCCTGAACCTGGGAGGCGCGCCGATCAACACGATGGGCGCGGCGGCGCTGATCGTTGCATCGCTGGGCTGGTCAATCGGATCGATCCTCACGCGCAAGCTGCCGCTGCCTTCGTCCAAAGTCATGAGCTCGGGAGCGCAGATGCTGGCGGGAGGAGTTTGCCTGGGGATCACGTCGATCGCGCTGGGCGAGTATCACGGTTTTCGTCCGCAGGACGTCTCGCGCGGAGCATGGGTCGCGTTGCTCTATCTGATTTTCGCGGGTTCCATCCTGGCGTTTACCGCATACGTCTGGCTGATCCATCACGAGTCGCCGACTAAAGTGGGCACCTATGCGTATGTGAATCCGGTGGTGGCCGTGCTGATCGGATATTTCCTGGGCGGCGAAACGATTGGCCCGCGCACGATTCTGGGCACGCTGTTTGTCCTGAGCAGCGTGGTGGTGATCACCACCACGCCAAAAAAGAACACAGCAAAGCCAATCCCGGCAGAACACGCAGCGGAAGCCGCGGAATCGTAAGCTGGAATCTCCGGAACGGAAACAGCGCGGCTTATTCATGAAACATATCGGCATTGTCGGATGCAGCTTCGAAGGCGCGGCGCTGTGTTATCGCACGATCTGTCTGGAAGCGGAAACGCTCCTTGGCAGACATGCGCACCCCGAGATCACGCTGCACATCATCGCGCTTGCGGAGTACATGCGGCATATTCCCGAAGGCGACTGGAAAGCCGTGGCCGCTCTGATGCTGCGTTCCGCCGGGGCACTGCAGCGTGCCGGAGCCGATTTCCTGATCTGCCCGGACAACACGATTCACCAAGCTCTCCCACACGTGCTGCCCGCTTCCCCGCTGCCGTGGCTGCATATCGCCGAAGAAGTGGGCAAGGAAGCGAAGAGGCGGGGTTTCGTGCACCTGGGGCTGACTGGAACAAAGTTCCTAGTCCGTGGTCCGGTGTATCCGGAGAAGCTCGATGCGCTGGGTATTCGCTGTTCAAGACCGACGGAAGCCCAGCAAGACGAAATCAACCGGATTATTTTTGATGAACTGGTTCGGGACATACAAGTACCGGAGTCATTGCTTTACTTCCAGCAGGTCATTCAGAATTTCAAGAACCAAGGCTGCGACGCCGTTGTGTTGGGATGCACGGAGATTCCCCTGCTGGTCAACGACGGGAATTCTCCGTTGCCAACGCTAGATTCCACCCGGCTGCTGGCGCGCGCGGCCCTCCAACACGCGCTCGGCTGATCCGTGCGGTTTCAGAGCGAACCGGCAACTATGCTAGTCTTCGATGCCTCGGAGGAAAAATGAAACTCGATTTGCTGGCCATCGCGCCGCACCCGGATGACGTGGAGCTGACCTGCGGCGGCACGCTGCTGAAAGCCGCCGAGCAAGGGTACAAGACCGGCATCCTGGACCTAACCGCCGGCGAGATGGGCACGCGGGGAACCCCGGAAACGCGATTAAAGGAGGCCGCGAAGGCCGGCCGAATCCTGCGCGTGGCGCATCGCGAAAATCTGCGGCTGCCGGACGCGCATCTGGAAGTCAGCAAGGAGTTCAAGCTGGCAGTCGCCCGGCGCATCCGGGCCCTGCAGCCCCACACGGTAATCATCCCCTACTGGGATGGGCGCCACCCGGACCATTACACCGCCTCTCGCCTGGCCTACGAGGGCTGCTTCCTGGCCGGCCTAAAGCAATTGCCCATCGAGGGCGAAGCCTTCCGGCCTTTCAAGATTCTCTACGCGACGGTCTATTACAAGGAGGTACGCCCCACATTCGTGGTGGACATCTCGCCCTACTTTGACCGTAGATATAAAGCGATCCTCGCCTATGGCTCGCAGTTCCGGCCCAAGACCAAGGACAAGAAATCGAAAGTGGATATTCCCCTCGACCGTCTCCACCAGGAGGTGAACCTGATTGCTCGCTACTTCGGGCACCTGGCGGGAGTCGAATACGCCGAGCCGTTCCTGGTGAAGGAAATCATGCAAGTTGAGGACGTGGTGAAGCTCCCTGTGCGGTCCATGTAGGAACCTGGGATGGACCCAGTTCAGCTACCGGCTATCGCCGCCCTGGGCCATGGCATACCCCGGCAGGCTCTGGGCGTCGCCCTGGCGCTCGACGCGGATGCGGATCATGGACGCGGTCGCCGCACCGGTGGGGCGCAGCACGGCAATCGTAGACAAGGCCTCGTTATACAGCTTGGTGACCAGAAAGGTCTCCTCGGTCCCCACCTTCTTCCAGACCTGGCCGATTTGGATTTTCTGACCCGCCATGATTGCCTGCCATCCCGCGGCTCGCTGGAGCCTGCAACGAGGTTAGTGAGAACTCCGGCGAGTGTCAATGCTTGGGCAGGCAGGGCTTTCCATCGCAGCCAAGGAAACCTATTTTCTCCCGGGTACATCTGACCCGAAAGAGAATGTACTCCGCGCGTGCGGGTGTATTGTATAATGGCATGTGAAGTGTTTTCTGGAGGAGCTATGAAATCCCTCTGCAGCGCAATCCTGGGGCTAATCCTTGGGGTTTGCCTGGCCGTCCCGGCTGGGTATGCCGCTGCTCCGCAAACGCAACAGCAATCTCAGCCATCGACGACCGCCCCCACGGACCCGACACAAAAGCCGGCGCCGCCTGTCGCGGACACCCCCCAGCAACCCGAAACGCAGGGCCAGGGGCAAGCGAGCACTTCCGACGAGGACCAGACCCCGAAAAATGTGAAGCCCGGGTCGGAAAAAGACGTCAATGCCGTCGGGAACCGTAACGTCGGCAAGGGCGTGAATCTGTATTCCCTGGAGCGCGAGATCGCGCTCGGGAAACAGGCTGCGCAGGAAGTCGAAAAGTCCTCCAAAATGATTAATGACCCGGTGGTCACCGAATACGTGAACCGCGTGGGCCAGAACCTGGTGCGGAATTCCGACGCCAAGGTTCCCTTTACCATCAAAGTGATTGATTCGGACGAAATCAACGCCTTTGCGCTACCGGGGGGATTTTTCTACGTCAATAGCGGCCTGATCCTGCGCGCCGATGAGGAAGCGGAGCTGGCCGGCGTGATGTCGCACGAAATCGCCCACGTGGCCGCGCGCCACGGCACCAAGAGCGCCACCAAAGGCGAAATCATGCAGCTGGCTTCGATTCCGCTGATTCTGCTGGGGCCGGGCGGCTGGGCGGGATACGGCCTGTACGAAGGCTTGAACCTGGCCATCCCCATGGGCTACCTGAAGTTCTCGCGCGATGCCGAGCGCGAAGCCGATTACCTCGGCCTGCAGTACATGTACAAGGCTGGATACGACCCCAACGCCTTCGTCAGCTTCTTCGAGAAGATCGAGGCCGAGGAGCGCCACCATCCCGGCAGCATCCCCAAGGTTTTTTCAACGCACCCGCCGACACCGGAGCGCGTTCAGAAAGCCCAGGAGGAGATCGCGCAGATTCTTCCGGCGAAGAACGAGTATATCGTCACCACTTCCGAATTCGATCTGATCAAGTCGCGGCTGCGGCGAATCGAAAACCGGAACAAGCTTCAGGAGCAGAAGTCGGCTGGCGACAAACCGACGTTGCGCACGCGCACCGAGCAGACCACGCAGGACAAGCAGGATAAGGTCGACCAGCAGCAACAGGGCTCCGACGACTCCGATCCGGACCGGCCGGTCCTCAAGAAGCGTACAGACGATAGCCAGTAAATCGCGCGTGAAATTTGGGTAAGTAAAAAAAAGCGTCCGACTCCGTCGGACGCCTTTTTTCATGGCGCTGGCCTCAGCCTACGCTGCGAAAAGCGATTCAGCGGGGACTCGGCTGGTGAACAATGCCCATGCGCCGCAACTCTTCGGCATAATACTTGCGGTAGAGAACCTCGTACTCTTCGCTTCCCTCGAGGATCTCTTTTTTCTGGGAAGTAATCTTCTTTTTGACTTCGGCGTCCAAGGCTTCTTCTTCCTTCAAGAGTTCCTGAAGGATTTGCACCGTCTTTTGGCGAATGGTGTCGCGGTCCTCGACGAATTCGACGTCGTCGCAGGCCACCAGGAGATCGGTAATTACGTGGGAAAGGCGAATGGTTTTTTCGCGGGTCAATCGCATCGTCTGGTTTTGTCTCTTCCCTTTCGCCCTGCCTGGCAGCGGCTTGCGTACCTGAAGGCGCCCGGCGTCAGCGCAAGATCAGCTTTCTCTGGCGCGCCAGTTCGCCCTTCACCTTCTTGTACATTTCCTGATACTGCGCGCCGGTCCGCCGCATTTCTTCGGCATGCTTGGTGAGGATTTCGCGGACTTCCTCGTTCAGGCGGTCCTCGACGCTGACTTCGTCCTGCATGGCGGTGCGCACGCGGGCCGCCAGAGACTCGGGGGAAGGCGCTTTGATCATCTTGGCCGCGAGCAGGCGCTTGACGACTTCGTCCGCCATGTAGCCCACATAGTCCCGCGCGATCAGCATCGGTATAGTCCTCTGAATTGGTTGGCAAAGCAGTGTACTGTCCCGCGCAAAGTGGTGTCAAGGCAGGTTCCTCGGGTTTGCGGGAATTGTTCCATGGTTTTGTCAGGCAGGGAGTTTCGCCCGCCGTTCCTGCGCGGCAGGCAGTCGTCGATGTGGCATACTCTTGCGATTGCCATGACCAACACCACGATGCTCACTCGGATCATTCCTTCGACCGGGGCGGCGCTCCCCGTGATTGGGATAGGAACTTATAGAGGTTTTGATGTAGGGCCAGGGGCCTCGCAGCGCGCAGCACTGGCGGAAGTCCTTGGCACACTGTTCTCCTCTGGCGGATCAGTCATTGACAGCTCGCCGATGTACGGCCGTGCGGAAGGCGTCGTGGGCGACCTGCTCGCCTCCGCGCGCGCGCAGGAACTTCCATTTATCGCAACAAAAGTCTGGACCCAGGGCCGGGCCGCGGGGATCGAGCAAATGCGCCGCTCGCTGGAATTACTGCGGCGAAAGAGCATCGACCTCATGCAGGTCCACAATCTGGTCGATTGGCGCGTGCATCTTGCAACGCTGCGGGAGTGGAAAGTGGAAGGCCGCATCAAGTATCTGGGCGTCACGCATTACAACTCCAGCGCGTACGGCGAGCTTGAACGAGTAATGCGAACGGAAACGCTGGATTTCGTGCAACTCAACTATTCGCTCGATGAACGGGAGGCCGAACGCGTGCTGTTGCCTCTAGCGCAGGAGCGCGGCATCGCCATGCTTGTGAATTTGCCGTTTGGACAAGGGCGATTGTTCAGCAAGCTGCGCGGCAAGCGGGTCCCGCCCTGGATGGAGGAAATTGGCTGCGCGACCTGGGCTCAGGCCTTGTTAAAGTTCGTACTCGCTCACCCGGCTGTCACTTGCGTCATTCCGTGCACCGGCCAACCCGAGCACATGGCTGAGAACTGCCGCGCCGGTGCGGGGCCGATGCTCGATGAATCGCTTCGCAAAAAATTGATGTCCTACTGGGACGCCGGCTGCCGGTAGCAGCGAGCAATTCGAATTACGCCGGAATCTTCAGAAGTTTGCCCATGGTGCCGCCAAGAATCGCGATGCGGTCGGTGTCGCTCAGGCTGTGCAGCGCCATCACCTGCTCCACGGGAGTGACCGACCACGGAAATGGATAATCGGTGCCCAGACCGATCTGTCCCGCGCCCACCTCAGCGACCAGGTGCCGCAGACCTTCCTCGGTGAAAATAATGGAATCGTAATAAATTTGCTTCATGTATTCCGAGGGCCGCTTCTTGATGGTCTTCGTGCATTGCGCGGGAAAGACCCGGCAACCGTGGTCCATGCGGTCGGGATAGGTAGCCAGGAAACCTCCCGCGTGTGCCGCGCATATTTTTAGATTGGGGAATTTGTCGAGCGTTCCCTCGAAAATCATGTGCGAAAGAAACATGGTCGTTTCCAGGGGATTTCCGATGACATTGCCCAGCACGCCGCTTCCCTTCACGCGGTCGCGGATGCCGGTGGCGTTGGCGCTGTCCTGCGGGTGCACAAATACCAGGGCTTGCAATTCCTCGGCTTTGGCCCAGAAGGGATCGAACTCCGGATCGGACAACTCTTTTCCCTCGCAGTACGGGCCGATGGCGACCCCGCGCAATCCGTGTTCCTTCATGCCATCTTCCAATTGTTTGGCGGCGAGTTCGGGAAACTGCAAAGCCACCGAGGCAAAGGCCACGAAACGATCCGGCTGGGCCGCGCACAACGCGCCCAACTTTTCATTTTGCAGATCGACCAGGCGGCTGGCCAGATCGCGGTCGGCGGAATACCAGAACGAGTTAATGCTGACCGCCTGAACGTCGATGCCCATCTGGTCCATGGCCGCAACGCGGGCGGGGGTCAAATTAACGTCACTGTAACCGCCGGGCGGACGGCCGCGGCCATCGAGCTTCGTTCCCTTCAGCAAGTCCCCGGCTTCCGGGATGGAGACGTGAGCGTGCACATCAATGGTCTTGACCCGCCGCTTCCCTACCATGGTGTGCTTGCGCGCGGCCGCAGCTGGGGCTTGCGCGGGAACTCTTGCGGCCAGAGCGTCGCACAAGCTGCAGCCTACAAATGCCACTCCGGCGGACGCGCCGACGCTTCTCAGAAAATCCCTGCGATTGAGCATCGTCAAACCTCTTTCAAGATTTTGGGAACCATTTGTATTCGGGAGTCTATCGACTCAAGTATTGGGTGTCGATAACAATTTCACTACCGGTGGCGCATGCTTCAGCCTGTGTCAACAATAGCCTTCGCGCGTACTTGCGCTGGAACATAGGCGATAACGCAGCTACACTAATTGGCGTTAAACTGACGGATTCAAAGTTCGATTCGGTTAGAAGATCAACAACCCGGAGGCGCAATCATGGCATTGCCTACTCGTCCGCTGGGCTCCAGCGGGCTCCATATCACCACGGTAGGATTCGGCGCTTGGGCCATCGGCGGAGGCGGCTGGGCGTTCAGTTGGGGACCGCAGGATGACAACGTATCGGTGGCCACCATGCGCCACGCGCTGGAGCTGGGAATAAACTGGATCGATACGGCGGCGGTTTACGGCCTGGGCCACTCCGAAGAGGTGGTCGGAAGACTGCTCCGCGAACTGCCCGCATCCGAGCGCCCTCTGATCTTCACAAAATGTGGACTCCATTGGGATATCAACAATCCCATGCAAGGCGCCGAGCGCATATTGAACCCTGCGTCAATCCGGCGTGAATGTGAAGATTCCCTGCGGCGTCTGGACATCGAACGCATCGATCTCTACCAGTTTCACTGGCCCAACAAATGCGGAACGCCCATCGAGGATTCCTGGGGCGAGATGGCCAAGCTCGTTCAGGAAGGAAAAGTGCGCGCCGTGGGCGTATCGAATTTCGGCGTCGAGCTGCTGGAACGGTGCGAGGCCATTCGCCACGTCGATTCGCTGCAGCCCCCATTTTCCTTGATCAATCGCAATGCAGGCGAGGCGGACATTCCCTGGTGCAAGAATCATAGTACGGGAGTGATTTGCTACAGCCCCATGCAGTCCGGGCTGCTGACGGATACGTTCGCGGCTTCGCGCGTGGCCCGCATGGCCGGCGACGACTGGCGGCGCAACGCAGCGGAATTCCAGGAACCAAACCTCGGCCGCAATCTGGCTCTGCGCGATGCCTTGCGGCCCATCGCCCAGCGTCACGCCTGTTCCGTCTCTTCGGTGGCGATCGCCTGGACGCTCAGCTGGCCGGGCATGACCGGAGCGATCGTAGGCGCGCGCACTCCGGCGCAAGTAGACGGCTGGATTCAAGCGGCTACCGTGCAATTGACGCCGGAAGATCGCGAGGAAATCGCCTCCGCGATTTCGCGGACCCAGGCGGGCTCGGGGCCTTTGCGACCTGCGAGGCGCGCGTCCACGGGAACGAGCGGCTCCTAGAATGCCGACACGATCAGGCGCGCAACTCGGACCCCGTCGAGAACATAAATGAACAACGAACAAGACTACGCGGCCATGCTGAAGGTCGCCTTGATAGAGGCGCGCAAAGGCCTGGCCGAGGGCGGCATCCCCATCGGCGCCGCGATTTTCGATGCCAGCGGCCGCTTGGTCGGTTCGGGTCACAATCGCCGCGTGCAGAACGGCGATCCCTCCATGCACGGCGAGACCGACGCGTTCCGTAACGCCGGCCGCCAGCGCAACTATCGCAACCTCACGATGGTGACAACGCTTGCTCCGTGCTGGTACTGCAGCGGCCTGGTCCGGCAATTCGGATTTGGCACGCTGGTAGTCGGCGAGAGCCGCAATTTTCAGGGAGGCCTCGACTGGCTCAGGACGCTGGGGGTGAACGTCATCGATCTCGACTCTCAGGAATGCGTTTCCATTCTGGCCGACTATATCCGCGCGAACCCCGAAGTCTGGCACGAGGACATTGGCCTGCCGTAGCAATTCTGATTTTGCAATCTCGCCCTCTGATGCCCTGCATTCAATCTTGCGATCTTCCACGCCCTGCTTCTCCGTTGACGCCACCGCCTCTCCCTGCCTATAGTTGCGTATTTTTCAAAGGGGAATAATTGCTCGAGCGCCTCTTCCATCTGGCGGAAAATCAGACCACGGTTCGGCGGGAACTGCTGGGCGGCCTGACCACGTTCATGGCCATGGCCTACGTCGTGGCCGTGAATCCGCGCATTCTGGGCGAGGCGGGCATGCCGGTCGAGGGCGTGTTGTTTGCCACCTGTATTTCCGCGGCCATCGCCACGCTCATCATGGGACTGTGGGCGAATTATCCGATTGCTCTCGCGCCCGGGATGTCGCTGAATGCATACTTCACGTATTCGATCGTCCTGGGCCGCGGAGTTCCCTGGCAAACGGCGCTCGGCGTGGTTTTTCTTTCAGGATCGCTGTTCCTGCTGCTTACGCTCACGAATATTCGCGAGCACATCGTCAATGACATTCCCGATTGCCTGAAACACGGCACCGCCGCCGGAATCGGATTCTTCATCGCGTTCATCGGCCTGCGCAATGCCAAGATCATCGTTGCCAGCCAGGCGACGTTCGTCACACTCGGCAAATCGTCCGATCCCCAGGTGCTGCTGGCCGCGTTCGGCCTGATCCTGATCGCGATTCTGATGGCGCGCAAGATTGGCGGGGCGATCCTCATCGGCATCGTCGTGATCGCGCTGGCGGGCATTCCCCTGCACCTCACGAATTTGCCCGCGCACATTTTCTCGCTGCCGCATCCCGGCGGAACTTTCTTGAAGCTGGATTTCCGCTCGGCCCTGAAACTTGGCCTCGGCGACCTGGTTTTCGTTTTCTTTTTCGTGGATCTTTTTGACAACGTGGGAACGCTCGTCGGCGTCTGCGAGCAGGGCGGCTTTATGCGCAACGGGAAATTCCCCCGCGCCAGCCGCGCCCTCCTGGCTGATGCGTTCGGCACCATGGCCGGAGCGCTCTGCGGCACCTCCACGGTCACCAGTTACATTGAAAGTGCCGCCGGAGTGGCCGCCGGCGCGCGAACCGGCCTCGGCAACGTGGCCATCGCCGGACTGTTCCTCAGCGCCATGTTTTGCGCACCGCTGGTCGGCGCGATTCCCATCTATGCCACGGCTCCGGCCCTGATCCTGGTAGGCGCGCTGATGTGCGGCTCGGTAGCCAAGGTTCGCTGGGACGATTGGAGCGACGCCTTCCCCGCATTCATCACGCTGGTCGCCACCCCGCTCACCTTCAGCAT
>JAIQFB010000019.1 GCA_020073485.1 Terriglobia bacterium
CCCAGTGCCCGATCAGGTTGCCGGCCTTGTCGAATTCCAGAACCGGCGGCGCGACCATGCAGCAATCCGCACCCGGAGGATTCCAATCGCCGTAGGATTCCTTCGCTTCGAGCGAACCGCCGCGGTGAATGATCCAGACATTGTCCTGGGCATCCACCGACACGCCGATGGTCATGCCAATCACCCAGTGATTCGGCAGAGGCTTCGGCCACATGGGGTCCACTTCAAACATGGGCGCCTGCACGCCGGCGGCCTGCACAGCGGCCTTTTTCTCCAGCACAACGGATCCAACGGCCAGCGAGACAACCACGGCCAAGAGCACGCCACCAATCAAGAGCTTGCGCTTCACGATGAGACCTCCGCTTTTAAATAACGCACGATTCTAGCGGATCCGGCAGGGCGACCCGTCTGAAATTCATCTGAAATCTTTCTGGGCAGCATACACCAGTTGCATTTTGCCGACCAATCCTTTTTGCTTGTCAGGCGCTTCGCAATGCGGTTACTCTCGCGGTTATGCCTTTCAAGCTCTCCAGGACCCTTGTCATCTGCTGTGCCGTTTTGGCGGCGTTCTTGCTCGTGTCCCAGGGCGCGGTGGCTCATGACATCCCGGTGGACGTGACCGCTCAAATTATCGCCAAACCGGCGGGCCAACACTTGAATTTGCTCGTCCGCGTGCCGCTGAAGGCCATGCGCGACGTCGAATTTCCCGTCCGCGGCCCAGGCTATTTGGATCTGGACCATATCGATACACAACTCAGCGAGGCTGCCACGCTTTGGGTCGGCAACGTAATCGAAGTGTACGAGGGCGATGCCCGCCTTCCCGATCCGCAGGTGGTCCAAACCCACCTCTCGCTGGAATCGGACCGGTCATTCACCTCCTATGAAGACGCGATGACTCACATCACGGGCCCCCGTCTTCCGAGCAGCACCGAGGTGTATTGGGACCAGGTGATGCTCGACATCCATTTCGACTACCCGATTCACTCGGACCAGGCGCGGTTTTCGATTCATCCGGGGCTCGGCCGGCTGGGCGAACGCGTGGTTATCGTTTTGCGGTTTCAGCCGCCGGGCGGCGCGGTGCGTGCCTTTGAATTCATTGGCGATCCCGGCCTGGTGCATCTGGATCCCAGCTGGCGCCAGGCGGCCCTGCGGTTCATTAATCTGGGATTTTTTCACATCCTGGACGGGACCGACCACCTGCTGTTCCTGTTCTGCCTGGTCATCCCATTCCGGAAGTTTCGCGCGCTCATTCCCGTCGTGACCGCGTTCACCGTGGCGCATTCGATTACGCTGATCGCGTCCGCCTATAACCTCGCGCCAAATATGTTGTGGTTTCCGCCGCTGATTGAAACGCTGATTGCGGTTTCCATCCTGTACATGGCGCTGGAAAATATTGTGGGCGTCACCAGCGTCCAGCGGAGATGGATGGTGGCGTTCGGATTCGGCCTGGTTCACGGATTCGGCTTCTCGTTCGCTTTGCGGCAGACGCTGCAGTTCGCCGGCTCGCACATGCTGGCGTCGCTGTTGTCGTTCAATATCGGCGTCGAGCTGGGACAGTTGCTGATGCTCGCGCTGTTCATCCCCGCGCTGGATCTTTTGTTCCGGTACGTGGTGGCCGAGCGCGTCGGCACGATCATCGTTTCGGCGCTGGTGGCGCACACGGCCTGGCACTGGATGGCCGACCGCGCCAGCGTCCTGAGCCAGTACCGGTTTGAATGGCCGGCGGTGAATATCATTCTGCTCGCCGGGGCCATGCGCTGGATGATGGCACTGGTGATCCTGGCAGGACTCATCTGGCTGTTATGGGGGCCGTTGCAGGAGCGGATGGACCGGGGCGCGGCGCGCAAACTCTGGTCGGCCCTGCGGCCGCGGCGTTCCCCGCCTTCGGTGCAATGAACCGCAAGGATCTCGGTAAACTTCAAAATAAGGGAGATTTGCTGTGACCAAAATTTTCACGCTCTTCTTGATGCTGTTTACAGCCGTTTCCTTCACCTCCGGCGGCCAGGAATCGGCCATGAAACCTGCCGCCCCGGCGGCGGGCGCCCAGAGCGCGAAAAATACGGACCTGGAGAAAGAGCTATGGGACGCCGACCAGCAGTGGCTCTGCAGCGCCGGCGCCACGCCCTACCATAAGGACTACAAAGAGTGCATCGAGTTCCGCAGCCACTACTGGACCGATCAATTCTTCGAGATCTCCAACAAGGGTCAGGTCACGGTCAAAGCCGGAATGATCGCCGCACAACGCGCCGCGCATCCCGCCCCAGGCGTCGGACCTCATCCGGACGATTTCCACCTCATGGCCGTCTACGGAAACGTCGCGCTCGCGACCGATCACACCAACCTTATGAGCATGGGCCCCGATGGAAAACTTGTTGGCACCGACTGTCGCGTCCTCCGCATATTCGTGAAAGAAAATGGAAAATGGCGCCCGGCCGGAGGCGCGCTGGTACCCATCGTGCAGTAGAGGGCACGCTTGGAATCACGTCAGGCTCGCGGTCTTGTGGGATAGCAACCAAATCCCGGCCTGGGAGACAAACATGGTTGTACGGACATCCACGCAGCGGCGCAAACCTTGCGCTCTCAGAAATACTCATAGGTTTCCAGCGGATTGGTGACTCTCCCCGACGCGACTTTGGGATTTCACAGTGGATTTCCCGTCCGGGATCCCGACGGCCATATCATCGAAATCGCAACGCAATAACCCTTATCGTTGTGGTTCTCCATATAAGGCCGGCCCGGTATCGGTGGAATGGATCGTCAAACTCCATGGAGGATCAGCGAAACTTCCTTCCGGGCCCTGCGCAACATATTGCCGAGGGCGCGCACAACCCAGCGCATTAAAATGACGACGGCTAGTACGAACGCCAGGGAGATGATCGCGGCCCAATAAGGATGCTTTGTGGCAAACCAGGTGAGAAACACGGCCAGCGCATCCTCGGCCAGACTCAGGGTCACGTTGGAGAGGGGTTCCGGAGAAGCAGTGACGGCCGCCCGGACAGCCGTCTTGCCGCCGTGCGCCGCCAGCGCAATCACTCCTCCCAGCAGCGTTGCCAAGAGTTGCCATCCAGGTGAAAGCTGGGCGGTGGCGCGATAGGCAAGCAGCGCCGCTACCGGAACTCGAACGAAGGTATGCAGGGCGTTCCAGATCAGATCAAAAACAGGAATTTTGTCGGCGAACAGCTCCACCAGAAATAGAATGCCCGAACACGCGATCACATACCAGCTCGAGAGCAATTGCAAATCCGGCGGCAATGGGAACATGCCGGCGTGAGCTAAAAGGCCGATTGCGGCCACCGTCGCGTACACATTCAGCCCGGCGGCGAAGCTGATGGCCGTCAGGATTGCGAATAGCTCATTGGACGGAATCCTCACGGCATCGCCTCGGCGCGCGCCAACAAATAGGAATCGAACGCCAATTGCGCGCTCGATCTAGAATTGCGCGCTCCCCAGCATCTTCTCGAACGTCGGCCTCATCTGGTCAAAATACCTCTGCGTCGCCACGAACACGATCATGATTACGCTTCCGTCTCGCCGCGGCACGGCCACCAGCCAGTCGCGCTCTCCCTGCGCCTTGCCCGCCGCATCAGGCATCATGGATAGCGTCTCCAGCTCCACCGATCCCGCGGCCGCGCCGTTCACACTAATGGACTGAATCTCACCGCTCTGCTTCATTTTACTGTCGCCGCTCTCGAGGTTTTTCACGATCGCCGCCGTGATCTGCTGCACGCTCATGTTCGTACCCGGCCCCTGCATCGCCTGGATCACCACGCCGTATGCCACGGCATTTCCAGACACGCCCGGGCGCGGCGCGATCGTCACCGAGCCCTGCTGTTGCCCCTGCATGACTTCCCAATTCTCCGGGCGCACAATTTTCAAAATATTTAGATCAGTGAGCTGGAAGATCGAGCTCGGCTGCACGTCCGTGATCGGCGCCGCCGGCACGCTTACCACGGCCGGCTGGCTCGGCGTTGCCGTAGTTGCCGGGACGCTGCCGGCCGCTCCCGAAAACACGGCGCCATTCTTCTGGTTCTCCGCGACCCATTGTCCGCTCTTGGCCCCGTCCGCAATCTCCTGCGCGGTATAGGCATGGACGTTTAAGGCGTCCTTGCGCACGGCGGCAAACTCCGGGTTGTCGCGCGCGTACTTGCGCGCCGGCCAATTCGCAATTTCCTGCTGGATCGCGACCCGGCGATTCCCCGGATTCGGGTGGTCGCTCAGGAACTGCGGCACCGAACTCCCCTGCTTCCCGATCTTCTCGAAGAAATCCGCAAGCGCCACGGGGTTGTAGTTCGCCTTCCAAAGGATGATAGCGCCTACCTCGTCCGCTTGCGTCTCGTCGCCTCGTGAGTATTTCAACATCAACGTGCCCGCGCCAAACTGGATTCCGCTTTGCGCCAGCGTTCCCCAAATTCCGCCCATGCTTCCCGCGAGCCCTCCGACGATTCCTGCGAGCCCTCCGAGCAGCGAGGACTTCTCCTGCTGTTTGGCCGAATGCTGCATGTACACGTGGGACATCTCGTGCGCCATCACTCCCGCGAGCTCCGCTTCGTTGTCCGCCGCCTGAATGGTTCCGATGTTTACGAACATCGAGCCGCCCGGCAGCGCAAACGCGTTGATTTCCTTCTGCGCGATGACGTGAAATTGGAATGGCCACGTGTGTTCCTGAGGGATCGTTGCCACCAGCCGCTGGCCCAGCTTCCGGATGTACTGCGTCTCGCGGCTCGAGTCCGGCAGCACGGGCATTTGCTTGTACACCTCTTCCGTTGCCTGCAGCCCAAGCTGCGTCTGCTGGTCGCGAGTCATCTGAGGATTGCCCGGATCGGGGAACTCCGGCGCGGGCCCCACCGCCAGGCCTTGCGCCGCAACCAGACAGCAGGCCAGGCAAACCGCCAACCAACGCCTGTGTCTAGCTGGTTCGCAACTCGTTATGAGCCACATAAATCCTCCCGTGAGCTGCTCCGACACAGCCACGCAAACCCGCCATCGGAATATTCGATCATTAGCTGAACTTTACAGTATCAAAACGTTCTTGCGTCAGCACGCCCTATGGCGCAGCTTTCAGATCGACCGGCTGATCGAGTTGGAATTTCAAGACAGTTTCGGCAGGGACTTGAACCTCCTTGCCTTTGATCAATATCTGCGTACCTGCACCGCCGGCAGCGCCAACTGCCGCCCCAATTGCTGCGCCTTTTCCTTTTCCAACTACCGCGCCGATAATCGCGCCCAACGCGGCTCCCCCTCCCACTGCTTCAGCCGTGCGTTTGTTCGCGCCGATTCCGGTGTCGCTCTTCTTTTGCAAATCCGTCGTACTGACAAGGTACCGTTGCCCGCCGATGGTAATTGCCTGAATGTCGAGCATCATCTCGGGACTGCCGGTCACACCACCCGACGAGACCTTTTGAATCACGAGTTCAACAGGAGAGCCTTTCGGCACGAGCACATTATTGGAACCTCCCATCACATCCTGGTCCACTTGCGCTTTGAAGGCTTGATTTTCCTTGGCGGACTGTGAATTTATCGCTTCATTAGTTCGCACCATGATCGCGGTTCCACTGGGAAGGGTTTCCAGCTTGCTGCTTGGCACCGCAGCTGCAGTGCTCTTCGCATCGGTTGCCGCAAATTCGAGCGTTTGGATCTTCGTTCTGTTGTAGCGATGCACGACGCCTTTCGTATCCTTAAAGGTGATCGTCTGCGTGGTTGCGGATACTAGAGTTCCGGATAACTGGGTTCCGTCGCGCAGGACCAATGTGTCGGCCCGAACGGCTTCTGCCAGGGACGACAGCGAAAGGCTGATTAATACGAATGCCAGAATGCTTCTCATCGTCAATCTCCTCGTATTTCGCAATCTGCTGACTTTGATTGCTTCCAAAATCCACACCGTCATGCGCAGACTTGTATTCCACCCAAGCCATCGGGATACCTAGGCATTGTTGCCCCGGCTGGCTACTGCCCCTGCCGGGATCTTGCAATCAACACTTTCATGGGAATCATGAGGAAGGAGTGGACGGCAGCGGTGTTTTTCGGAAGGAAAGCAGCGCTCCCATGGCCCTCCGTAAAGTAACCCGCTGCCGTCGATCGCACAGCCCAGCGCGGAGAAATCAGGTTGATGTCCTCGATTCAATCCACCTCGCTATTTCTTTGGCTGCTTCGCAATCACCAATTTTGCGATCTTGTCGTAGGTCGCTTGGGGAATGATTTTTTTCTGAACCAGGTCTGTTTTTGCCCTGTACGGCCGGCCGTCAATGATCTTCTGCGAGTAGACGGTTCCGATGCCCGGCAAGGCCTGTAACTGGTCTTTGGTTGCCGTATTCAAGTCCAGCAAATCGCCGCTCGGAGTCGCCGATGCGGCTTGGCTCTGAGCGGACGCCGGCTTTGCGCTGGACTTACTGGGGGGATTCGACTGCGCCATGCCCATCGTCGCAAAGAACAGCAAGGTTAGGGCGGCGAGCGCCGTCGCGCGAAAGATCTGTTTCCGGATCATAATTAAGCTCCTCTTATGTTGATTTTCTTTCCGATGTGCTGGATGCGGCCGATCTCCTTATCGTTGACCGGTTGGCTTTCCCGCAAAAAGCTATTTGTCCTTTGTTCCTAGCAGGCCGCCCAGTCCCGCCACCATGGACTTGGCCTTTTCTGCAACTCCCCCAGTGGTGGTGGCAACATCTCCTGTACTGAGGAATGAGTCGAGATGGCTGCTGACAGAACCGGGAAGCTTCCCTTTGAGGTGAGTCACAACCATGTTCACAATCATCTGAGCCTTATCCTGCGATAGGCCCGTCTTTTGAACAATCATCTGAATAAGTTCGTTCATGGTTCATTTCTCCTTTTCGCCGACCCTTCCATCCGAGTGAAATAAAGAGACTCGGGCATTCCACCTTTACACCAAGTTCTCAGTACTGATCTCGTTCGGCACTGTCTTCTTGGAAACGGCGATTTGTCTTGATTCAGAACTCAAACCCAAAGGAAAGATGTGATCCAGGTCACTTCTCAGCAATCTATCTGTCACAGGATGCCACTCGATCGGCGGTGTATGAGCCGAACGCCGGAGCACAATCCGCCAAGCCTTCCATTGAGGCCTGCGGCTAGACCTATGCCCTGAGACGGCCCGGGATGGCCTTGCCGGTTAGTGACCTCTCTCCCTGGATGTCTGACGGGGACCACAAGGACTGTGAGCCTGATCACTGTGATAACCAGCTGAACTTTGTTACTAATCAGCACTAAGAGGAATAAAAATTCGCATGCAAAATCTGAGAGGTGTGTGATGGGGATAACTAAAGACCAGATTCTCGAAAGGGTTGGCATGGCCCACTTGGGGAGTCCAAAGGCGCTGTTGGGAAAAAAGGGCGGGCCGATGCTTAACGAGTTTAGAGATTTTGCGCTCCGCGGCAACATGCTGGATATGGCGGTGGGCATTATTATTGGTGCCGCGTTCGGAAGAGTTGTCAGTTCTTTTGTAACGGACATCTTGATGCCGCCGATTGGCCTGTTGACTGGCAAATCGGATTTTTCGAGCAAATTTATCAATTTGTCCGGGAAGGCTTACGCGACGCTTGCCGATGCAAAGGCCGCTGGTGCGGCCACAATTAACTATGGGGTTTTCCTGAATGCCGCGTTCGATTTTCTGATTGTAGCGTTTGCAGTGTTCATGCTTATTCGCCAAGTGAACCGGCTGAAGAGTGAAGAGAAGCCGCCTGCCGTAACCACCAAAGACTGCCCCTCTTGCTTCTCAGCCATTCCGATCCGAGCGACCCGGTGTCCGCACTGCACTTCTATTCTGACAACAGTGTAGATTCGGATCGTCTGCGCATATCTCTGCTGGACGTGTTTGGAAACACGTCGAGACGTGATGCCAATCACTGTCCTTGCTCTAAGGTTCTTATAAAGGTAATTATAGATTCATAGGTCGTTGCCGGGGCGAATCGGCTTGGAGGTTCAATATGCGCCGCCTTTTCCTTGTAATTGGAATTGTCATTGTCATCGCCGTTGCGGGCGCCGTGGTGTTTGTGTTGACCTTCAACGTGAACCGGTACCACGACGCCATTCAATCGCAGCTGGAGCAAAGATTAGGCCGCAAAGTCACTCTCGGTGATATGCGCCTGAATCTATTCCCTCCGCGATTCAGCGTGCAGAATTTGAGCATTGCGGAGGATTCCAGTTTCGGCACGGAGAAGCCGTTCGTGCAGACACAACTGCTGGACGTGTCGGTAAAACTTCTCCCGCTCCTGAAAGGCGCGCTCGAAATTAATTCCCTGAACTTGCAGCGTCCGAGCGTTGAACTCATTAAGAACCAGCAAGGCGTGTGGAACTTCTCCACGCTGGGAGCGTCTTCGGTATCCAGTCCGGAAGGACAGCCGTCTGCGCCGGGCGGACCTTCGCAACCGGCAAGTCCGAGTGGACCTCAGCCTTCACCGGGAGGTCCTGCGGTGCCAAGCGACCAGGCCGGCCAACAGTTTTCGCTGGCCAATCTGGCCATTACGGATGGCCAGGTAGCCGTCACGGACCTGCAGAGTAAAACGCCCAGGGCGCTTTACGACCATATTGATTTGAACGTATTGAATTTTGCTCCCAACGCGCCTTTCTCCATTAATGTGGCGGCTCGTCTACCGGGCCCCGGGACGCAGCAAGTCCGGCTGGAGGGACAAGCTGGGCCAATCGTGCAAGGTCAGCCCGCCTCGACGCCTTTCCACGGCACATTGGAAATCCAGCAGGTGGGAATCGCCGGTCTGCAGAAGTTTCTTGATTCTCCCGCGCTGGTCAACACGGATGGCGTGCTCTCCGGGCAAACAAAAATCGGGAGCGAATCCGGAAAGTTGACGGCCAACGGCCAGATGAATTTGCAAAACGCGAAGGTGCGCGGGCTCGACCTGGGTTATCCGATTTCGGCGGACTACGACGTCACGGATGATCTGCAAGCCAGCTTGATCACCATCCGCAACACGACCATCAAGCTCGGAACCATGCCGATTCTCGTGAGCGGCACATTCAACGCGGCCCCGAGCCCTGCCCAAGTAGATCTTCGCATCAAGGCTGACAATGTTTCGATCGCGGAAGCCGGCAAGCTGGCTGCGGCCTCGGGCATGGCTCTCGCGCCGGGAACCACCATCGTAGGAAACATGAACGCCGACGTACAGGCGCGAGGGCCGGCCGACAAACCGGCGCTGAGCGGAACCATTTCCGGGCGCGACCTCCAGATCACCGGGAAAAACATCGTTCAACCGGTCAACATAAAGTCCATCAACCTGGCCTTCAATCCGACTGAGATCCATTCCGATAGTTTCAATGTGACTTCCGGCCGCACCACCGTCGCCGCTCAATTCTCCCTGCGGCAATATCAATCGAAGTCGCCGCTAGTCGATGCCACGCTCAGTGCCCCCAACGCCGCGCTCCCCGAGGTGCTGTCGATGGCCAAGGCGTATGGTGTCACCGGACTGGACAATATCACCGCCGCAGGAACGCTCAGCGCCAATCTGCACGCGACCGGCACAACCGACAAACCAACGATGAGCGGAACAGTCTCCGGTCACGACGTCCAAATCAGCGGGAAAAGCATCCCTCAGCCCGTTTCCATGAAGTCAATCAACCTGGCCTTCACGCCAACCGAGATTCATTCCGACAATTTCAATGTGACGACTGGCGGCACCACCCTGGCTGCGCAATTCGCCTTGCGGCAATACCTTTCGAAGTCGCCGCTGCTGGATGCCACGCTCCGCGCCCCGAGCGCAGCGCTTCCCGAAGTGCTGTCCCTGGCCAAGGCGTACGGCATCACCGGACTGGATAAGATCAGCGGAGCAGGCACGCTCAAAATGGATCTGCATGCGGCAGGCCCCCTCCAGGCAATGACGTCCGCTGAAGTGGTGAAAGTCCTGAACGGCACGCTCAATCTAAACTTCAATACCATGCGCTACGCGGGCAGCGACATCGGGTACCAACTGGCTTCGATTGGAGGGTTCCTCAAGCCGGGTGAAAAGGATCAGGGATTCACCAATATTTCGCGCATGACCGGCGATATCGCCGTGAAGAACGGCCTCGCTCAAACCAGCAATCTGCTGGCGGCGCTGGACATCGGAAACGTTGCCGTGGCTGGAACCACGAATCTGGTAAACGAGGCGCTGGACCTGCGCGTTACCGCCGTGCTCTCCAAGGATTTCAGCACACGCGCCGGCGGAACGGGAATCGGCGGGTATATGAGTACCGCGCTAGCCAACAATCAGGGAGAACTGGTGATTCCCGCGATCGTTACCGGAACTTTCGAGAGCCCGAAATTCACCCCCGACTTGCAAAAAGTCGCCCAGATGAAACTGAAAGGATTAGTGCCGAGTCTCAGCAACCCCTCGGGGGGTGTGGGTGGAATTCTGGGAGGCCTGCTGGGCCAAAAAGGCGGGAGTCAAACTCAGCAACAACAACAGCAGCAGCCACAGACACAACCAGAGCAACAACAGCCAAATCCAGTCCAACAACTGATCGACATTTTTGGCAAAAAGAAGCAGCCGCAACAGACACCGCAGAAATAACCAGCAAGAGAAAACCAATGTGGTTTGCTGCCGCGAAGAGAGGACGAAATGAAAAAACTGACCTTAGCTATTGCGGCCACGGTTCTGCTAAGCCCCGGCGTTTTTGCGGACCGGTTCGCCCTGAAAAATGGAGACCGCCCGGTTGGAGACATCCTAACGTCAGACGACGAGGCACTGATCCTCACGTTTGCCCAGTCCGATGAAATTACCAAACGATTGGGATTGGGAACTCGCAGCGCGCTGAGCGATTCAAAAATCGCCTCGGGGCTGAAAGAAGCTCTCCAAGTCGGCGCGAACAACACCGTCAAACTCACCGGCAAGCGCGACGGATACTTCGGCAACGAGGCCATAAAGATCCTCATGCCGAATAATCTGCGTCCGGTTGAGAAGGGACTCCGTGCCGTCGGTTATGGGCCGAAGGTGGACGATTTTATTCTCAGCATGAACCGAGCAGCCGAGGCCGCCGCACCAGCCGCAAAAAAGATCTTCGTGGACGCCATCCTGTCGATGAGTTTCGACGATGCCCGCAAAATCCTCTCCGGAGGAGACACCGCCGCAACGGACTACTTCAAAAACAAAACGAGCACTCAGCTGACAGCCGCATTTCGTCCCGTGGTGGAGAAAACCATGAA
The DNA here is from genome assembly GCA_020073485.1 of Terriglobia bacterium. Taxonomy (GTDB): domain Bacteria; phylum Acidobacteriota; class Terriglobia; order Acidiferrales; family UBA7541; genus Palsa-360. The sequence continues at coordinate 11,141 of JAIQFB010000019.1, forward strand.
TGAGAACAGCGTGACGCAGCAGTACAACGCTCTTCTCGGGCAAGCCCAGAGCATTCCATTCCTGAAAAGCCCAAGCCTCGACGTCACGCAATACGTGGTCTCCAAAGCCCTGGACGGACTGTTCTATACACTGGGCCAGGAAGAAAAAAAGATCAGGAAAGACCCCGTGGCGCGGACTACGAGTTTGCTGAAAGAGGTCTTCGGCAAGTAGTGCTTCCCCTCAAATCGCAGCCATTTCCGATTAAATCAACCAGATTTTAAAACGGAGATTTGATCCGCTCGGCAAACGGCGCGTTCTGCCTTAGAATCCTGTGAACTTGTGAGTCGCCATCACCAAATCGCCGCATTTATTCTGGCCGGTGGCGTCAGTTCGCGCATGGGCCGGGAAAAAGGTTTGCTTGCGGTGGGAGGCGAGCCACTCATCGTCCGAACCGCTCGCGTGGTCGAGCCGCTCGTCAGCGAAGTTACCGTTGTCGGTCCGCCCGAGCGCTATGCCTCCCTGGGACTGCGCGCCATCGCGGATCAGGACATTGCAGGACTCGGCGGGAAAGAGGCGGTACGAGCGCCGCTGGTCGGAATAGCGACGGCGCTCAGCGCAACGAAAGCGCCCTGGAATCTGATCCTGGCGTGCGACCTGCCGTATCTCACTGCCGAATGGCTGGGTTGGCTGCTCGCGCGCGCGATCGTGTCAGAGGCGCAAATTGTGGTGCCACGTTCTCCCGGGGGACTGGAACCACTGGCGGCCGTCTATCGCATGGAATGCGCCGCGGGGATCGTTGCAGCACTCCAGCGCGGCATTCGGAAAGTAACCGACGCCATGATCGAATTTCGCATGGAGTGCTTGTCAGAAAGCGATTGGACCGGGCACGATCCGGGAGGCCGAGTCCTGAGAAACATGAATGCCCCCTCGGACTATGAGGAGGCGAAAAAGTGGATCGAGACAAAATGAGGCTTGCGCAGCGGCTCGCACGCCATCAGGGGTAGATCCCGCAACGAGGTTCAAATCGACGGCGACAGACCGCTGGTTTCGACCGAAGCGCGATCAATTTCCTCAGGAGTTTCCGAATCCGAATACTGCCCCGCAACGCCTCCGACAATCAGCAGCGCGGGCGCAGGGAGATTCGAGGTGGCCGCTAACTTGTCCAGCGTGCTGGCATGAATCTGTTGGCGTCCGGTGGTCGCGGAAGAGACCACCAGGCAACGGGTGCGAGGATCGAATCCGGCGGCACGGAACTTCGTTGCCAGGTCCCCGTAGCCCGCGCCTGGCATGTAAACGACCACCGTCGTGTCGGTGGAGATGGAGTTGCCCTCAATGGGCGCGTCCTCCCCGCTGCAAAGATGGTTGCTCAAGAACAATACCTTGGAGGCGAGTCTGCGATCGGTGAGCGGAATTCGCGCCGATGCGGCCGCGCCAAACGCCGCCGTGATTCCCGGCACGACCTCGAACTCGATTCCCGCGCGGCGCAACGCATCCATTTCCTCGCCCGCGCGTCCATAGAGCAATGGGTCGCCTCCTTTCAGGCGAACCACCGACAGCCCCTCTTCCGCGAACGTTACTATGCGCGAATGGATTTCCTCCTGGCTGATGTGCGGCCGTCCGCAGCGCTTTCCCACATTTTGCACGCGGGCCGATGGCGCGGCGAGCTCGAGAATTTCCGGGTTGACCAGATCGTCGTGTAAAACGACGTGGGCTTCGCGCAAGATCCTGCAGGCTTTCATCGTGAGCAGTTCCGGATCTCCGGGACCCGCGCCAACAAGGTAGACTTTGCCCTTCATACGCATATGATCTTCCCGCAAACTAACCATCGGCCGGCGTTCGATCCCCGTCACGCGAGTGAATGTTTTGGAATGCGCCCACCCTTTTCCCGGATAATGGCTTGCGCAACTTCTTTCATGGTTTTCCGCATCTTGCGGCTCTGCCTGCGCAGCGTGAGATAGGCTTCTTCCTCGCTCACTTGCAGTTCCCGTTGCAGAATTCCCTTGGCGCGTTCGACAATTTTGCGGGCCTCGAGTTCCTCGGAAAGTTGCGAGCTTTTTTCCTCCAGGCGCGCCATCTCGATTTCGGCGCCCACGAAAAACCCGATCGTGGAAAGCAGCCGGATTTCGCGCCGCGTGTAGGAGTGCGGCTGGCGGTTCTGCAGATTAATCACGCCGACAACCTGGCCGCGGCAGAGGATCGGCACCGACAGGAAAGCTTCGTAGCGGTCTTCGGGAAGCTCATTGAAGAATTGGAAGCGCGAGTCCTGGAACGCATTGCACGCCACTGAGACGGGCTGCCTGTTTTTTGCCACCCATCCGGTGATTCCTTCTCCCAGGCCGAGCCGCAAATGGTCCACTTCCTCCGGATGGGGATTCTTGGACGCCCGCAATACGAGTTCATTGTCTTCCAGGACGTACACGAAACAGGAATCGCACTTCACCAGGGATGCGGCGAAGTCCATGATCCGCCGCAGCACTCCGCGCAACGAATTGGAGCCCGACATCCGGCTTCCAATCTCATGCAGAAAATCCAGCCCAAGCTCCTTGTGTTTCTCGCGAAGAATTTCGGCGGAGCGGGCAGCCGATTCCTCGACCAGATAACCCATCCTGGGATGCGTTGCTTCCATGTCCGCTCGCAACCCGAGCGATCCCAAATGCTCGGAGGTGGTCGGCCCGACCGAAGCGATGACGATTCGTTCCATCCTGGCGCGCACCAAATCCTCGATGCCCATGGCGGCAGCCACCTGGAACAAATGCTCGGCTTGCGCGGCGGCCGTCAGCAGGACCACATCGATTTCACCTTTGGAGATCATCGTCGCCGCTTCCTGCAAGGGCACCACATCCTCAGGCAAAGACCAGCGGTACACGGGAACGCGGGTTACGCGCGCGCCGCGTTCGCTCAATCCCGTCAGCAGCCCCGTGCAGGGGACGCCGTATTCCTGAACGGCGATGCGCAGTCCTTTCAATTTCCTGGATCCGCCGAAATCGTCGAGCGCGCGCAGCACTTCCCGCCAGGTGTTTGGCGCGGGCGCGACCAGGTTTGGTTTCACGCCGATTTCGCTCAGGACGGCGGCGGGCTTGGGGCCCCGCGCCATCACCTGCGCCCGCCCAAGCGCGGCCCGCAGTTCCGTCCGCGCGTGCACGTTTTCAATCGCCGCCATCAAGCCGCGGATCCCCGCTCCGGTAAGAAAAATCACCAGGTCGAATTGCCCGTCCATAAGTCCCGCGGCAAACGAGAGGGCCTGGGAGTCGGATTCCAGCTTCACTTCCCGCATGGCTGGAGCCACGACGGGTTTTCCGCCAAAGGAAACGATCAACTTCGATATTTCCTTGGCGTGCCGTGTCTCTAAGGACAGCACGCGTAGTCCGCTGAAGCTCGCAGTAGGCATTGGCCCTGATCTTAAATTCTAAAAACGAAAATTTGTCTCCACGTAACCGAATTGCCCGTTTGGCCCGCCGGGGAAAATGTTGGCGATCACGGTCTTTCCCCAGGCATAGGCGTAATACGTTGTGATGCTGAATCCATGCCCCAAAGGCACATCCAGGCTGGCGTCCCAGACGTTCGCCAGGCTGCGCGCTCCGCCACTGGGCCGGCCGGTATAGCCGAATGTGTTCCCCTGAAACGCTCCCCCGCCCCCGTACCAGAGGTCCTTGGGACTGGCCAGGCGCAAGGCGTGAAGTTCGCTGCGCACCGCGAGGGCATGGGGCAGGCGGAACGCCGCCGATCCGTAGAAATCATCATTGTTCATCATATTGTAGAATGGGAAGCGATCATAGGGACGCGGCGTGGGCATGATTTGAAAAAATGTGCCGTGGATGTTGTCGGTGGAATTGGAGTCGCCGCTGCCGTAGGAGTATCCCGCGCTGAACCATGGGTTGATCCGATGCACGGGCGGCTGCCATCCAAGTTCGCCCACGAATGCTTCCGCCTTCTGCGTTTGCACTCCCCAACCGCCGTTTTGAAACGCTCCCCACCCGAGGAAGTCGAATTGACCTTCGCGATCGGTGTGCAGGACGTGGACGTAGTCGGCGCCGTACGTGCCGATACGGATTTGACCCGTATCGGCGGTGCGGACGGCCGCGGTGCGATTATCGGTTTTCAGAACGCCCGCCCGGTCGTCCATGTATCCGATGGCGAAAACCCGCAATTCACCCGCGTTGTTCTTTGTGGTGACCGGAAGCGTGAAGGAGCCGTAGAAAAGATTGATATTCAGCTCGTCCATTCCCTGGACCTGATATACGCCCTCGGCGGGGCGCGCGCCGAAGAGCGTAAAATTGGAATTCCCCGCGTTCAGCCCCAGCTGCACCCCGTCAAAACTCCTCTGCACGGCGGAGAACGAAAAATCCCCGATCAACCGCTGAGCGATTCGCGTATTGACCAGTGTCGCCAGCGTCTTATCTTTCGGCTGGACCTCCGCGCCGTCGAGAAACGTGAAACGGCCCAGTTTTGCCTTGCCCTTCGCCGGAAGTTTGAATCCGATGTAGGCTTGCTTCAGGAATCCGCTGGCAATATTGCGATCGCTGCCGTTGGCCGCGTAGTATGTCGCGCCCAGGCCGAGTTGCCCCAGCGGCGCGGGCTGCACAGCGCTGGGCGGCAAATCAACGATGCCGTCCGCCGCGCCCTCCAGCAGCCACTCAAACGCTTCCGTCTTCTGGCCGATGCCAATTTTCAACAGGGAATGTTCGAATCCATAGGCATTTTGTCCCTGGGGCGGCTGGAAAAAGTCCCACGCCTCGGTCCGAAATCGCCAGCTCATCGAAACGTTGAGCGGGCCCAGCTTGTGCGGGCTGTCCTTGGCCGGCGCCGCCTGCGGCTGCTGTTGCGCGAAGAGCGGAGCGCAAGCGAAAACAGAAGTCATTAGCAAGGTTACTTTCAGATTTCGCAGCATTCATTCACCCCCTCGATTATCAATCGGTCACCCGGCGGCAAAACCTTAGGCGGCCAATCAATCTCCGTTCTCCGCGATCAGTGCGGGAGCGCTTCGCGTTACCGCTTGCGGCGTTTCCGATTCCTGAAACCGCAGCGGGAAGGCGCAAAACGCCGCAATGGCTACCGCAATCCCCAGCAGAAACAGGGCTCGCGAACTGGAAATGCTCTCCGCCTTGAACAAGAACCCTGCGAGCACGGCACCCACGTTGCCGCCCGCTCCCACAATGCCGGACACCGAACCAATGGCGCGCGGCTGCACCAGCGGCACAACGGCATAGGTGACTCCGCAGGCCATGCAGACGAGCACGCCGAAAAACAGATACGCGGCGGTAGCTGAGCCCAGGCTGGTCAGGCGCGAGAAAATCGTCAGCGCCACCCCTTCGGCGAATACGACCAGTCCGAGAAGCAGCGAACGCCCACGCAGGCCCCAAATATTTCCGGCCCAATCGCCGGCGATTCCGCCCATGGCGCGGGCAAAAATATTCATCATTCCGGTGGCGCTGGCGAGCAATCCCGCCATCTTCAGGCCGAGATGAAACGAGTCCTTGAAATAAAGCGCGGCCACATTGTCGATCGTGATTTCCACCCCGAAGCAGGCGGCATACAGCAGAAACAGGAGCCAAACGCGGTAATCGCCCGCCGCTTCCCAAAACGCCTGCGACCCTTTTCTGGAGGCAAACGGACTTCCGTCCGGCGTGTCTTGCGTGAAGCGATAATAGAGAATGCCCGTAAGAAACATGCCGATTCCCGGGACAACCATGGCCAGGCGCCAGCCCAGGAAACGGTCCGCACCCAGGCCCACGATGGCCCCGGCAAGCAGCGGCATGCACCATTGAGCCACGCCTCCGCCGAGATTTCCCCAACCGGCGGAAAATGCGTTAGCCGTGCCCACCACGCGCGGCGCGAACATCACGGACGTGTGGTGCTGGGTGATGACGAAGGACGCTCCGATCAGCCCGATCGCCAGGCGGAAAAGCAGAAACGATTGATAGCTGTGCGCGAGGCCAATGCCCATCACCGGAAATGCCCCGAGCAGCAGCAATGCGGAGTACGTCCGCCGCGGCCCGAACCGGTCGCACAGCCAGCCGGTAAGCAGCCGCGCCAGCACGGTAATCGCCACCGATGCGATGACCGTATTGCCGATCTGCGCCTTGGTCAGCTTCAAGTCGTCGCGCACCACCGCCATCAGAGGCGCGATTCCAAACCAGGCGACAAAGCAAAGAAAAAAAGCGAACCAGGAAAGATGAAACGCGCGCATCGCGGGCGAGCGGAAGTCCAGCAGATTGACGCGCGTGGCTTTCCCCTCCGCGTCACACCCCAATCTGGTGTACCCGCCGGCTGTGTACGGAATCTTCGTGTTCGGCGATCGGCCCATCACGTTCCTCCTGTGCTCCAAGATTCAGACATTGCTACGCACGAATGTTCCGGATATCTGAATCGTCGATTCCCATGCGAGGCGGCTTGGGGACCACGGGCAGGCCGCCATGTTCGATACAAATGCCCGGTGCCTGCTTTTTTTCAGCGCCCTCCAGCGGCATTTCCACCAGGATGAAGCCGGCTTCGACGCGCACGCGAAACGTTTCCACGCAGGCCAAGGTGTCCGCGGGGCGCTCCACATCGCCCGTATCGAGCCCTACCTTCCAAGCATGAAGCGGGCAAACCACCGTGTTTCCGGAGACGATTCCCTCCGACAACGGCCCATCCCTGTGGGGGCATCGATTGGAAATGGCCACGAAGCGGTCACCGAGATTGAAGATCGCGATTTCCCGTTCGCCGAATCGAACCGATCGTCCCTCGCGAAGCGGGATGTCCTCGCAGCGCGCGGTCCGGATCCATTTTGGTTTGTCGTTCATAGGGGTATCCTCTCGATTGGTTCGATTTGAATGAATTGCGTGGGGTGCCGCGGCGTTTCGCCTTCGAGCCACGCGTCTTGCGCGAGCGCTTTCGATTTGTGCAGCCGGTCGAGCAATCCCTGCCGGACGGGCTCGGGAGCGTACACGGTTTCCTTGCGGACCTTTTCAATGCCCAGCCGCTCCAGAAAGCCGTAGGTGCGTTCCAGATAATTCGCGTTCTCCCGGTAATACTGGAAAAAAATCTCCGCGGCGCTGAGGGCTTCTTCGGTGCTGGCGACGGTGACGAGCAGGTCCGCCTTGCGAACCGATTTTCCGGCGGCCCCGCCGACCACCACCTGCCAGCTTCCCTCCTGCCCGATGATCCCGATATCCTTCACCGTCGCCTCGGCGCAATTGCGCGGACAACCCACCGCGCCCATCTTCACTTTGTGCGGCGTGAAAAGATTTTCCAGGCGGCGTTCCAGTTCGATGCCCGCGCTGGTGGAATCCTGGACGCCGAACCGGCAAAATTCCGTGCCTACGCAGGTTTTCACCATGCGCACGCCCTTGGTGTAGGCCTGGCCCGAAGGCATTCCCAGGTCCGCCCAAATTTTCGGCAAATCGGATTTGCGCACGCCCAGCAGATCGATTCTCTGGCTCCCAGTGATCTTCACCATGGGCACGTTGTACTTGTCGGCCACGTCGGCGATGCGCCGCAGCTCGGCGGGCGAGGTGACGCCGCCGCGAATGCGCGGCACCACGGAAAACGTTCCATCCTTTTGAATGTTGGCGTGCACGCGGTCGTTCACGAATCGCGCCGAGCGGTCCTCTTCGTGATCGCCGCACCAAATCATGTCCATCATGTAGGACAGAGCGGGCTTGCAGACTTCGCAGCCGGTTCCGTTCCCGTAAATATCCAGAACTTCCTGCACGGAGCGAAGTTTCTGGCTGCGCAGGATTTCCCGCAGGTTGTCTTCGGCAAACGGGACGCATTTGCACAAAGTTTTTCTGGTCTCTTCCTGGAATTCAGGGGCGACGGCCTTGAGCAGTTGCTGGCAGAGCTCGGTGCAACTGCCGCATCCGGTGGAAGCGCGCGTGCATTCCTTGAGTTGCGCCAGGGTGTTGACGCCCTTTTTGTGGATGGCCTGGATGATGGCGCCCTTGCTGACGCCCAGGCAGCCGCACACCGTCTCGTGATCCGGCATTTGCGCGGTGTCCAGCCCGGCGTCCGCAACGGGGCTCGGAAAAAGCAGTTGCTTGCGCATGGCGGTGAGGTCTGTCCCGGCCCGCAGCCAGTCCATGTAGCGGTGGCTGTCGGAGGTATCGCCGACCAGAATGACGCCCGCGAGTTTTCCGTCCCGGATCGTGATTTTTTTGTAGATGCCCAGCGCGGCGTCCTCGTAGCGCACGGCATCGGTTCCCGGAGCCTTGTCGTTAAAATCGCCCGCCGAAAATACGTCCACGCCCATGATTTTCAGTTTCGCGGCCAGCACCGTGCCTTCGTAGGTGGGCCCCTTGTTTCCGGTGATCGTGGCCGCCAGCACTTTTCCCTGCTCAAACAGCGGCGCAACCAGCCCGTAGCAAATGCCTTTGTGCTCGACACATTCGCCCACGGCAAAAATGTCCGGGTGCGAAGTCTCCATATGATCGTTCACCACGATGCCGCGATTAACCTGCAGGCTGGCTTTGCGCCCCAGCTCCGTGTTCGGACGAATGCCCGCGGCGACCACCACGAAATCGGCTTCGATGCTGGGCCCTTCCTTGAACGCCACGCCTTCGGCCTTGCCGTTGCCGAGAATCTCCGTGGTGCTTTTGTTCAGCAGAACTTTCACTCCCATGCATTCCATTTTGGCTTTCAGGTAGCCGCCGCCGGTAGGATCGAGTTGGCGCTCCATCAGCCGGTCCATCAGGTGCACGACGGTGACGTCGCATCCCTGCACTTGCAATCCGCGCGCCGCTTCCAATCCCAGCAATCCGCCGCCGATGACCACCGCTTTGGTGCCGGGGCGCGCGCGTTCCAGCAGGGCGCGCGTGTCATCGATGCTGCGAAACACGTACACTCCTTCTTTTTGAACCCAGTCGAGCGATGGAATCAGGGGCGAGCTTCCCGTCGCCAGCAGCAGCTTGTCGAACGCGGTAACGCTGCCGTCGTCGACGGTCACGGTCTTTTGCGCCGGGTCAACGCCGGTGACGCGCACACCGAGCCGCAGACGAATGCCGTTTTGCTCGTACCATTCCAGGCTATTGAGAACGATGTCGTCGGCTGATTTCTCGCCGGCGAGCACCGAGGAAAGCAGGATGCGGTTGTAGTTGACGTGCGTTTCGTCGCCGAAGATGGTGATCTCGAATTTCTTCGAGTGCTTCAAAATCTGTTCGACGCAGGCGACGCCGGCCATGCCGTTTCCGACCACCACGAGCCGCTCCCTATTCGCGTTCCCGTTCCCGTTAGATTGTTCATTTGAGCCGTTCATGCTTCACCGTCCTCCGCGAGATTGAGGGGAACTCGCCGTCTTCAGCACGCGTACCGCGCACTGCTTGTAATTGGGTTCGCGCGAAATCGGATCGAACGCGCTTTGCGTCACCTGGTTGACATTGGTCTCCGCGAAATGAAAGGGCATGAACACCTGTCCGGGCGCGATGATCTCCGTGATGCGCAACTCGATGCCGCTCACCGTGCCGCGCTTGGACTCCACGTTGACGCGATCATGCGGCTTGAGGTGGAGCGCGGCGGCGTCGCGCGGATTCATTTCCAGCCAGGCATTCGGAGACATGCGCTCGAGGATGGGCACTTGCCCGGTCTTCGTGCGCGTGTGCCAGTGCTCGACGGTGCGTCCGGTATTCAGGATCAGGGGAAATTCCGCGTTTGGCTGCTCGGGGAAGGCTTTCCACTCGACGCAAATTAGTTTTGCCTTCCCGTCTTCGGTCGGAAAAATGCCGTCCGAATACAGGCGCGTGGTCTTTACCTCGGTGCTGCCCGCCGGGAACGGCCATTGGATGCCGCCGCTCTTTTCGATCCAGTCGTAATCCATGCCGGAGTAATCGCAGAGCCGCCCGGACGAAACTTTTTTCCATTCCTCGAACGCGTCCTTCGGCTGCGTCCAGCCGGGAAACAGTTCTTCGCGGCAGCCCAGCTTTTCGGCCAGTGTGAGAAAAATCTCAAAATCGCTGCGTGCTTCGCCCGGAGGGTCGACGGCGCGGTTCACCTTGCTGACTCGCCGCTCCGAATTCGTGTATGTGCCTTCCTTCTCGCCCCAGATCGCGGCAGGGAGAACCAGGTCGGCCAATTCGGATGTGGGCGTGGGATGAAAACCGTCCTGCACCGCGAAAAATTCCAGGTTTTCCAGGCTCTGCGTGAGGATGTCCAAATTGGGATAAGAAACGATCGGGTTCGTGGCGATGACCCAGAGCGCGCGGATTTTTTTCGCCAGGATCGCTTCGATGATGTCCGGATAAGCCAATCCGCGCGATGCCGGTATGCGGTCGGCCGCGATGCCCCATAACGCGGCCAGTTCCTCGCGATCCCCAGCGCTCTCAAATTTCCGGTAGCCGGGCAAGCTGGAGGTGAAACCTGCCTCCCGCGTTCCCATGGCGTTGCACTGTCCGGTAATCGAAAACGGCGAGGCGCCGGGACGTCCGACGTGTCCGGTGATCAACGCGAGATTGTTGATGGTGTTGACCGTGTCGGTCCCTTTGGTGCTGTGATTCACGCCCATCGTCCAACCGATGAAGGGAGCCTTGGCGTTGCCGTAGATCCAGGCCGCCTTGAAAATCTGCTCCGTCGTGAGGCCGGTGATTTGGGAAACGTACTCCGGCGTGTACGCGCGAACGGATTGCTCGAGCGCTTCAAATCCGGTGGTGTGTTGCGCGATATATTCGCGGTCCACTAAATTGTTTTCGATGAGCAGGTGGATCATGCCGTTGATGAGCGCGATGTCGGAGCGCGGCTTGAGCGGCAGAAAAAAATCGGCCATCATGGCGGTCTTGGTCACGCGCGGATCCGCGACGATGAGCGTCTTGTTCGGATTGACGTCGAGCCACTGGCACAAGATCGGATGATTGTCGGCAATGTTCGCGCCGATCAGAAAAATCACGTCGGCGACGGCCAGGTCCTCATACGATCCCGGCGGCCCGTCGCTGCCGAATGAGCGCTTGTAGCCGGAAACCGCGCTGGACATGCATAGCGTGGTGTTTCCATCGAAGTTGCTGGTTCCCATTCCCAGCTGCACCAGTTTGCCGAGCGTGTAAAACTCCTCGGTGACGAGCTGGCCCGTGCTCAGCACGCCCACCGCCTCGGGCCCGTATTTCCGCTGGACGCCGGTGAATTTTTCCGCCATCGTCGCCAGCGCTTTGTCCCAATCCACACGGACCAGCGCGCCGTTTTTGCGCAGCAGCGGATAGCGCGCCCGGTTGGAAGCTTCCAGCGAGTAATGTTCGGAGAGCCCTTTGGGACACAGGGTTCCGAAGTTGGCGGCGTGATCGGGATTGCCGCGCACGCTCACCGCGCGGCCGTCCTTCACACCGACCAGCATTCCGCAGCCCACCGAGCAATATCCGCAGGTGGTGCTTACCCAACGATCGGGAATTTTTTGCGCCGACGTATATCCCATCAACGCATCGGTGGCGTACTCGTATTTGTCGTTGAGGATGTCGAGGCCCAGCGCGCGCTTCAGATTCATGCGGCCGCCTTTCCCTGGTACAGATACGAAGCGGCCATGTTCTTGGGAACCACGCTCACGAAAAACAAGTAGCGGCCGAGAATTTCACCGGCCAGCGCCAGCGCAAGGGACATGTACGCGCCATAGACGTTGGGCATGGACAGCGGCACAACGATGCCGCCGAGAAAAAGCAGCGCGCCGCGGGCGAAAAGTCTGGAAGCAAAAATCGTGGAGAGCAATTGCGCCGATGCGCGCAACTCGAACGAATCGGACGACGTCAGCAACAGGAAGCGCGCGGCCTGGTTGAGGATTTGTCCGCCCGCCGCTGCCAACGCCACCAGCAGCAACCCCCTCCGGTCCCCGATGCCCACGCCGGCGGCCAGCAGCGAGCCCAGCAATGCACCGGTCAGAAAAAATTCGGCGACGGTATATTTGGTGTTCCATGCGGGACGCGCCTGCACAAGATAGATGCACGCGCTCGCGGCAACTCCCGCGATGCCGAACAGGGAAGTCAGCGCGCCAAGGCCCACGCTGCCGGGAATGCGGAACCAAAGCCACAAGGAATAAACCGCGGCGACTCCGGAGAACAGGGAGAACAGCAGCACTTCCCGGCTCAGCCACGAACGTTTCCACATCTTCAGCGCGCGATAGGCAAACGCCGGCCGCCCAAGATGCATGGTGGAAGCGCCCAGCGCCAGGCTCCCGGCAAGCAGTGACACCAGAGCGGCGGCGCCCAGGTGCGTCGCTTTCCCGGTCAATTGCAGCAGCCAGATCGCGGAGAACGTTCCGACCGAGAGTTGCGTCAACACCGTCATGAATACCAGCGGCCAGTGCGGATCCTCCGGGCGCACGCGCCCCAGGTCCACTTTGCGCGTATCCGGCGGCAAGGGAGCCGCGGGCAGCGTGATGCGCGTGGTGGAGATACTGTCGTCGGCGGAGGGAAGTCCCGGCGCGTTGGCGCTGGCCGCGTAGTTCTGCTTCCACTCCAAGATATTCACGATTTCAATTTCGATGGCGCTTTCGGGACACGCGCTCACGCATGCCGGTTCGCGCCCTTCCTCCAGGCGGTTGTGGCACATGTCGCACTTGCCCACCACGCCGCGCTCGGGGTTGTACTGAGGCACTCCGTAGGAACAATTCCACGTGCAGTACTGGCAACCGATACACGCGTCCGCGCTATGGATGACCACGCCCGTGACGGGGTTTTTGGAATAGGCGTCGACCGGACAACCCTTCAGGCAGGTAGGTTCCACGCAATGATTGCATCCCATCGACAAATGCAGGCGCTGTGTGTTCGGATACCAGCCGCCTTCGATTTCGCCCACGCGCCGCCAGTTGATGTCCGCCGGATTACCGTTTTGTTCGTTGCAGGCCACCACGCAGCACTTGCAGCCGATGCACTTGCCCATGTCGAAATGAAAGCGATATTGCTCGCCGGCGAGCAAAGCACGCTGCGGAATCTTCGCGGTATCGGGAGCAAACGACGCGCCGCACGCAGGCGACTCCCGGCCAACCCCGCGGCTCTTCGGAGTCACCAGGAAATGAGGACTCGGTTCTTTCACTCTCTCGAGCAATGGCAATGACATCAGTTGGGCCCTTAGCTTCCTGTTCGCCTGTACCGGCTGCCGCGCGTCGCCAGCTGCAAATCGACGGGCCGAAAGTCGCCCGCAAATAGACGGGTTCCTAGCGTGCCGCGCAAAATGCCGCGCACAATGCGACTGCGGAGTTCCGAAAGAACTCCCTAATTTATCTGGCGGAGACCACTTGGTGTCCGGGCGGATCGAAGATGCTAAACGGCCTGCACTCTCACTTCCGACATGGAAGGGACTGACGGCTCTGTGGGAAAAACCTTGCCAGCCGTGCGGTCCTCGAGAGGCCTGCCACTATCGAGTTGTCCACGCCATACTGGGGCAGCGCTGCCAAAGAAGCAAATACAAAATTTTGATTGAGCGAATCAGAAAAATTACAAAAGGGCCGTCATTGCTCTGGTCGTCAAATGAGCAATACCGTGTCCTCGCGCGGTTTGCAGGCAGCTACTTCCAAATGAGCGCCGGATATTTGACCCGCGAAAAATTCGGCAAGATTCGAACTCGCAGCCATTCGGTTGACGGCTTCGAGATCGGACTAATCACAATTGTAGATTTACTCTCGTCTCGAAACGCAAAGCGGCCAGCGCCTTGGCAAATGCATATCCCGCGCAATTGCCATCATCCTGGCGCGTTCGTCTATTTTCGCAAGGCAGGGGAAAACCTCGGGCGCCACACAATTTTTAAAGCTTCGAACCAGACAATGCTGAACAACCCCGCCGCAAGGCACAGCGCAACATCGGATGCCTGCAGTCTTGAAAACCGGAACAACGCTTGAATCGGGGGGACAAAGAGAACCACGCTGAGGAACACCGCGGCACTCAGCACTACCCACCACATGGCAGGATTCGGGGAGCGCCACATGTCCAATATAGTCCGCGTCCAGGAACGGTTCGTGAGGATCAAAGCCAAATTTGCGATGATCAGCGTTGTAAAGGTGAGGGCGCGGACGCTGGTCTCGGTTTCAGCGCGAAACATGGCGGCCGCAAAGACGCCGAGGACTACCAGCAGCACACTCGCGCCTTGCAGAAGGCTCACCGTCAATGTTCTCCGATCAAAAAGGGGTTGCTTCGGGTTGCGGGGCGGCCGCTCCATCACGTCTGCTTCCTCCGGCTCCGCTTCAAAGGCGACGGAACAGGCCGGATCAATGACTAATTCCAGGAAAACCACGTGGAGCGGCAACATAACCAGCGGCCACTTAAGAATAACCGGAACTAAAGCGAGGCCGGCAATTGGCACGTGGACCGCCATGACGTACGCCATGGCCTTCTTGAGATTATCGAATATCCTGCGGCCGAGACGGACCGCTTGCACGATGGACGTGAAAGAATCGTCAAGCAGTACAAGGTCGGCCGCTTCGCGCGCCACGTCCGTGCCCCGGCCCCCCATGGCGATTCCGATGTGCGCAGCCTTGAGTGCCGGGGCGTCGTTTACCCCGTCACCCGTCATTGCGACAATATCGCCATTGGTTTTAAGTGCCTCAACCAATCGCAATTTCTGCTCCGGCACAACGCGTGCGAAAATGTTCACCAGGCTGGCTTCGCGGCGCAATGTTGTGTCGTCCATACCATCGAGATCCGGACCGGTAAGGGCACGTTCGTTTCCCCGCAATCCAATTTGGCGAGCGATACTCTGTGCTGTTCCAGCGAAGTCGCCTGTGATCATCACAATTCGAATTCCTGCTGCGTAGCACTCTCGCACCGCGTCGGCGATTTCGGGACGTACGGGATCGGCCAGCGCAACCATTCCCAGGAAATGGAACCCGAATTCGTGGGGATCTTCAGGTAGCACACCGTCTCGAAATCCAGCCTTAGCCACCCCCAGAATTCGATATCCTTCCGCCGCCATCGCCTCCGCGTGGTTTTTGATCTCCTCGAATTGCGATGGCGAAAGGCGACACAATTCGGCCACGGCGCCGGGGGCTCCTTTCACCGCTACAATCCGGCCATCCTGCGCAGGTGAATCCCAAACGCGGGTGACGGCCAAAAGCTTAGGGGAGAGAGGGTATTCGCGCACCAATTTCCATGCCTCATGCAGCTGGATGGTTGTACTTAGGTGCTGTTTGCCGGCTTGCTGCAAAGCAAAGTCCATGGGATCAAAGCCTTCTCGCTGGCTGGCGAGAACGCCAAATTCGAGAACTTCGGAGAAGTCGCCGCCAAGGCGGCTCTCAACGGAAGCATCGAGTTCCTGAAACTGACCGTTGGCCAGAAGTTTCTTAACCGACATCTGGTTCTGTGTGAGCGTACCGGTTTTGTCCACGCACAACACAGTGGCGGATCCGAGCGTTTCGATTGCGCTCGCACGCCGGGTCAATACATTCCTCCGTGAAATGCGCCAAGCTCCCAGAGCAAGAAACACTGTCAATACGACGGCAAATTCTTCCGGGAGCAATGACATGGCGACGGTGATCCCCACGAGGATTCCGCTTAGCCAACTACCACTGGATAGACCATGGATAAGCGCCACCAAGGCACAAATGGAAAGGCCGAGGACTCCCATGATGCCCACGATGCGCTTGGTTTCTTTCTTGAGGTGACTCACCTCCGGTTCGATCGTCTGAAGGGCTTTACCTACGCGACCCAACTCAGTTTGCAATCCTGTCAGTCTGACTTCGGCTATGCCGTTACCTTGCACAATCAGGCTACCGGAATAAACGAACGGGAGGCCATCACCGCCGGGCCGGCCCAAGCGGAGGCTTACGTTTCCGGCAGACTTCCGAACTGGCAGCGATTCCCCGGTCAGCAGCGACTCGTCGACGGATAAACTGACACAGGAAAAAACAACGCCATCAGCCGGCACGCGATCGCCTTCGGTGAGAATGATGATATCGCCCCGGACTACGTCCCGCCCCGCGATTCGTTTTTGGAGCCCATCTCGAATCACCAGGGCCCGCGGACTGGAAAGGTCGCGCAGCGCTTCCAGTGCGCGTTCCGTCTTTGTTTGCTGGTAAAGGTCGATTCCAAGAACTGCAATGATCGAAATCAGCAGGACGAGCGAATCGCGTGGTTCGCCCAGGATGAGATAGATCACCCCAGCTGCGACCAGCAGCAAGATCATTGGTTCACTCAGGACTTCCCATGCGATCGCCAGAAAACTGCGGGGCTTCGCTGAAGGCAACTCGTTGGGTCCCTCTGCCTTAAGCCGAGCCGCTGCTTGCTCCTGAGTGAGACCGAAAATTGCCGTGTTATGAGGTTCCTTTGTCATTGGCAGAGTCGCGTTGCCCGCTTTCGGCAGTCAACTGCCATGAAAAATCCGTTCCCTTCAGCATATCCAGCACCGCCAGTGTGACCGAAAGGACGACGGGTCCGACAATGATACCTATGATCCCAAACGCCTCGACTCCGCCGAGCAAGGCGAAGAACACGAGCAGAGTATGCACTTTGACGTGCGCGCTCACCACATACGGCCTAACCACCACATCGACTTGTCCCACCACGGCAGTCCCCCAGGCCAGAAGAATAATCGCCTTTACCCAATGACCACTGAGAATGAGGAGAATCGAAGCGGGTACCCACACCAGAGCGGATCCCACAACAGGGACCAGCGACGCCAGGGCGGTTACGAGAGCCCACAAAATTGGAGCGGACATCCCCAAGACCCAAAAGGAAAGGCCCGTAAGAAGACCCTGCGCCGCGCCCACGGCAAGGCCGCCATAAAGATTGGCAATCATCGTTTCGCTGATTCCGGTAAAGAGTCTTTCGGTTTGATCCGTACTTAACGGGAGCATTGCCGAGAGCCCCTGCCGGATACTTCTCCCTTCCCGAAAGAAAAAGAAGAGGCAAACGAAAACCACAACTGTATCGAGGGCAAAGGACAGCAGGTTGGTTACCGCCGAGGCTCCGATCGAAAGCAGGTAACTGCTGGCCTGCTCCGCCGATCGCAGGAAGGCCGCATGCAGATCGACATTTGGAAGAAGATTCGCATAATTACGGAGACGTATCAGCAGGGTCTCTCCCAACTGTGCGAGATACGGAATCAAGCCTCCTTGCGGCCCGCTTTGTTCGCGCAGCGATTGGATGACCGCATGAAGTTCTTGACTGACTGATATTCCCAGCACCACGATGGGTATGGTCACGATTACCATTACGAAGACCGTCGAAAGCGTGGCAGCGACGCTGGGGAGCCGAAAGATGGGCTGCATTCTCGCGTGAAGTGGGTAAAAAACAATCGCCAGCATAACCGCGATCATGACGGGCCCCAGGAACGGCTTGGCAATCAGGTAACAGAGGTAAAGCATGACCGCCGCCAGTCCCAGCAAACAGACGACGGCAGCCCGCTTCCTTGCAGTCTCACCCACTTCGTTTATCATTTGAAGTCGCTGCTTCCCGTCCGTGCCGTTCGCTCCGGCACTTCTCAGCGCCTGCGCTCTACCGTATCACCAGCGGGCCGCAAGCGATAGCAGAGAGCAGGTAACTTCGCTCTGGCTCACGCCCTTATATGACACGATGATTTTCAGGAAGCAAAACGTGAGACTGTAATTTCAGAAACGCTTGAGTGCAAAAGTTTGGCTCCCCGGGCAAGATTCGAACTTGCAACCCTTCGGTTAACAGCCGAATGCTCTACCGTTGAGCTACCGGGGAACGGACGGCGCCACATGACGATTCGAGTTAAGGGAAGTTTACGCCAGCTCCCTCATTCGAGCAAATGACGGAACCCGGAATTCAAGGGCCGGCAGGACTACCGGATTTCCACGACGATCGCCTGTTTTTGAGCGTGGCTCGGCTCGAGAAGGAACGTACCCAGAAGATTGGTGGCGAAGGCTGTGATCCCCGCCAGTTCGAGCATTGCCGAGAATGGCAATATGGACCATGCCCAACCGGCAATTCCCTGATACGCGAGGATTTCGCTGGAGACCCGGAGAGTGCATCCAATTGTTAGCAGCACGAGGCCAGCAAACATCAACTCGCTGCTCCACAACTGCCGCATCCCGGCGAACGCGGGCAGAATGCGCTGGCCAACGCAAAAAACCATCACGGCGATGAATCCCACCGTCAGCGCGTGCCGGGAGGCGCCCCAGATTCCGCCCGATGAATCCCAGAGCCCCGCGGCCACACCAAGCAATGCTCCGGCCAATAACCAGCCGTAGGCCAGGCGAACGAAGAACGGAAAACTCCGGTGCACGCCTCGTGTTTTCGCTTCCTGCTGCGCCGGCTCAAACACGCGTATCCCCGCGATCGCCAGAGCCGCCGCCACGACAAATAATACTGTCGCTTCAGCGCCCCAGCCCGCCAGTGTCAGCACAACGCCCGCAACATTCACCAGAACGGCGCCCAACAGCAACCGGGCACGGCCCGGCTTGAGCCCGAGAAATACGGGCATCCATCGGGTACTGAATCCCCATACAAAAGGCACCAGGAATCCCCAGGTGGCCAATGTGAGAAACCTCTGGTCCAGAACATGCGATAGGGCCGGGGTTGCGCCGTCCAACGCAAGGTATACGCACGCCGCCAAGTTTGCGATCAGCAGCAGCAGGAATCCCAGCGCCGCGCTCACCACCACGTAAATCCACGGATCTAATCGCGTCTTGCCCGGGCCTTCAGGCCGGTGCTGGGAGACCGCCCGGAAGAAAATCAGAAACGCCAAGAGTTCGAGGACGCCCGAGACTGGAAGCATGACGCGCCATTGCCACCGGTAGACGTTCGCGGCCCAGCGCGCCGTCACTCCGACAGTCCACATGGCCCAGCATAGCCATGCGGGACCGAAGGCAGGTTTCGCCGCGCCCCGCAATTTGGGAATCGAGTAGAAGCCAATGCCCAAAATAAAACTGCCGATCCACCCGAACACCTGAGCGTGGCCGTGAGCTTGCAACCACGCGGGCGAAACCGATCCAGCGCTCTCGCTTCCGCTGATCCGCAGCAGATTCCATACTCCCAGAAAAGTGCCCGGAAGCAGCATGAACAGGAGTCCGGAGCTGATAAAGGCCATCAGCAATCGCGAAACCGAAGCCTCGCGCTCGCGGGCAAGTTGCATGGTCCGCGCGGGAGAAAGCGGGGAATGACCTTCGCTGCTGGCGGCTACTCCTTGCGCATCGATCGTAATGGACATGGCGTCCCCCCCTTTAGACCACCGAGGCTTCCAGTTCCACCGCACGCGGAAACAGAATGTTATTTTCCAGGTGCACGTGCTGGTGGAGATCCGCTTCGAAGTCCCGCAACTCCTGGTACAGCGTTTTGTAACTTGTGCAAGCTTCGGGGGGAGCGGAGTAATCCGAACTGGCTTCGCGAATCTGCCGGACCAATTCTCCCGCGGCGTCGTGCTCTTTCATCATGGCCTGGATCGGATTTCGCACGGTTTGGAAAAAGGGCGGCTCGACAGCGGCATTTCGGCCGGCCGCATCCTCGACCGCGTCGATGTACGGAAACAGAACCTGTTCTTCCTTCCGCATGTGCATGGTCATCTCCCGGCTAACTTCGCCGAAAAGAATCTGAATCTTTGCAAGTTCGGGGTGATTCTCCCCATGCTTTGTCTTCACTTTGTCGAGCAGCGGTTGCACGCCGTCAATGGCCCCGCGAACGTAACGGTGGTGTTTTTCCCGGATGTGCCGGGTCAAATCGCACAGTGGCGCCGACGCCCAGTTTTCCTCGCCGGCTTGCACCTGCTTGCTGTTTTCCCGAAGCCGCTTCAGGATTTCTTCAGCTGGCACGTCCGCATGCAGGCAAGCTTCCTGCAGTGACTTTCCACCGCCGCAACAATAGTCCACTCCGGCGTCTTCGAGCACATGCCTGGCTGCCGGATGGGAAAGCGCGATATCTTTAACCTTGGTTTCGTTGTTGAAACTCATGTAGCCTCCCGTCACGATTCGCATTGTGAAGGGCAGGGCGCCGGCGGGCAGTGACTAAAGTCACTCCGCCCGGAGGTCTTTGAAAGAAAATGAATTACTCGGAGGAGGCCTGCTCGCGCTGCAGGCCGGAAAGGTCTTTCACGGTAATGCTGCGGCCGTCCACTTCCAGAAATCCTTCGGCTTGCAGCCGGCTCAGGTTACGGGAAACGATTTCCCTCACGGTACCCAATTCCGCAGCCAGGTCCTGATGGGTTTTGGTGAGCTCCACGCGGATGCCTACTTTCGAAGGCGTGCCGCCAGCCCATGCCAGCCGCAGAATCAGCGCGATCAACCGGTGCCTCACGGTGGTAAAGGACAAATCCTCGATGATTCCGACCAGGCGGCGCAATCGAGAGCCCACGACTGCAAGCACCTTCAGCGCCACCTCGGGATGCTCGCGGCAGAAATTCTGGAAATCCACGCGCGAGATGAAAAGCACCTGCGCATCCTCCAGCGCGGACGCCGAAGCGGGATAATTTCCTCCATCAAATACCGGAAGCTCCGCGAAGGAACTCCCCGGTCCTTCCACAGCCAGAATCTGTTCGCGGCCCGCCGGTGATAGTTTAAATATACGAACGCGCCCCGAGGCCACCAGAAACAGCCCCGTGCACGAATCGCCTTCACCGAACAGTAACTCGCCCTGTTGAAAGTGTTTCCGGGTCACTCGCGCGGCCAGGGCGCGCATCTCCTGCTCGGTGAGGTTCGCGAAAAGTTGCGCTTTTCGCAGCACTAGTTCCACGCGTTCGGTCATCGGCTCGCTCCGTAGACCCCTGCTCTTACCATACACGGATGACCAAATGGGATGAATTCCGCAGGAAGCCGAATGCAGTTCAGAGTTGAGTATTTTTTCTGTATCCTGTAAACGATTGCAGTCCTGCTGGAACCTGAAAAGTGGATGCCTCAAGGAGGGTCTCGTGCGCGATCGCGGTAGAGTGAATTCCCGAACGGTTATTCTGTGGTTCTTGCTGTTTACATCTGTCTCTATTTCGATCGGCGCCGCCGGTTGCAGCGCCCCGAAGCCTGCTGCGGAACAGCCGGCACAGGGGCCGAAGCGCTATGTGCTCACCGGCCGAGTTGTTTCCATCGACAAGGCCAAGCTGCAGGTGACCGTGGACGGCGCCGATATTCCCGATTTCATGTCGGCCATGACCATGGGATATGACGCGATCCTCTTTCACCGGAAGATCAGATCAAGGCGGACATCGTGGTGAACGGGAATGACGTCCACCTTGAAAACATTGTGGTGACCAAGAAGGCGGAGCCGGCGAAAACTCCCGCCGCCAGCCCGGCAACCCCGAAATCCGGCAAACAATAAGAAGGCGCGCCGCTCCGTCCGCGGAATGCGGACGGAGCGGCGAGTCCGAATTTCCTGCAAGCGAAGGTTAGCGCTGCTTTCGTTCCTGATCGTTTCCGCCGGACTTTTTGGAGTCCTGCCCGCGCTGCTGTCCTTCATCTCTTCCCTTGGGCTGCTCGGTTTGTGGCTTCTGGGGGGCGGCATTCTGCGGCTTCTCAAATTGGTGCGGATGATAGGTGTCCTGATTGACGCGCGCCGGTGGCGCGTAGATCACGGGGGGCTGCTGCTGCACCTGCTGCCCGCGCGATCGATCCGTCTGCTGCTGCGTTGGAACGCGGCCTGACTGCGGTTGATTTACGTTCGGCTGGCTTGGCGGAGTGGAGCTCGCGGGAGGCTGCTGCTGCACCTGCTGCCCGCGTGATCGATCCGTCTGCTGTTGCGTGGGGACGCGGCCCGACTGCGGTTGATTTACGTTCGGCTGGCTTGGCGGAGTGGAACTCGCGGGGGGCTGCTGTTGCCCCTGTTGTGCTTGCGGTCCGCGCCTTTGATCGTTTTGCGGCTGCGTCGGGATGCGGCCGACCGGGGGCTGGTTTACATTCGGCTGTGTTGGCTGAGCGGATATCGCGGGGGGCTGCTGCTGCCCTTGTTGCCCTTGCTGTCCGCGTCTTTGATCGTTCTGTTGCTGCGTGGGGAAACGCCCCGCCGGCGGCTGGTTCGCGTTTGGCTGGCTGGGTGGAGCAACTTTCACAGCGGGTTCTGGCTGCACCTGTTGCGCGCGTATCCGGTCCAACTGTTGCTGCGTCGGGGCGCTCCCGGGTTGCGCCGCCAGGACCTGCTGCCTTTTTTGGAAGGATACGGGCGGAGGAGCCGGGGCCTGCTTGACGACCACTTGCCGGTTCATCACCGCTTGTGGCGGCCTGACCGTGGCTATCACTCCGGATCCGACCACGCTCTGGCGCACCGGCGCCACCGAGACGCCGCGCTGGACTTCGGCGTCGTGGAGCTGCCGCGGATCCACGCGCACAGCAGCCCCGCCCACGGGCCGCGCGTTCACGAACGTGTCGCGCGAAACGACCGTAACCGCGCCGGCGTTCTCGCGGTGCATGTACGTGATTCTCGAGGCGTCCCTGTTATTGTAAATGTTGGTGACGTTTACGACGTTCACCGTGGTGTTCGTTATGTTGACGTTCTGCACGTAGCGCACGCTCGTCCGGTACGGCGGAACGTACACTTCGCGCGGGCCCAGCGGAAACCATCCCACTCCGCCTCCCCCGCCGATGGAAAGAGAAATACCGAACCTCGGTCCGCCGACAAATACCACCAACGCCGGAGAATAAACCGGCCGCACCACGACAGGGCCGGGAACCCAGCACCAGCCTCCTCCGTAAACAGCCCAGCGTCCATAATGAAACGGCGCGAAACCCCAGGGTTCGTCCTCCACCCAGGTCCAGCCCCACGGCTCGATCCAGACCCAGTGTCCGAAGCGGTACGGAGCCCAGCCGGGCGCCATGCGTGCTGGAAACCAGACGTAGCCGTAATCGGGCACGTTCCTCCAATCGCCATAATCGTCGAGGTCTTCATAACCGATGACGTCCCGCGAAACATAGCGCGCCGACTCGGCGCGCTCTTCGCGGTCGTCGCGCGAGCGGACCCACTGGTCGAAATCGTCCATGCGTCCGGCGCTACCACCGTCGTAGGTCAGCGAATCGGTGCCGGAAAAAACGTCGCGATCGCCGGAATCCAGATCGTATTCGCTGCCCCCTCCGGTGACGTTGCCTTCGCCCTGGCGCACGGTCACGACCGTTGTATTGCCGTTGGGATCGACATCCACGCGATACTCGCCCGGGCGCTGCACGGTGAACGCAAGATTCGGCGTGTCGATCTCGAACGCGTCGCCGCCGTCGAGCCTGCGCACATGCACGCTGAGCGATCCTTCGGCCAGTTGAATTTGCACGGTGCGGTCATCGAGATTCAGGAATGTGATGCCGGTTTCGCTCCAAAGACGGATGACCGTGCTACCGATGTGCAGTTCGCCGCGGGAATTCCTGTCGGTCCATAGATTGTCGCCCGTGGTCAGCGGACGATTGGGATTTGCCTGGACCCAGTCGCTCTCGCCGCCCGGCTGGAAGGACACCGAACCCTGGATGTAGTTAAGCCGCGCCACTCTTCCGGGCGGATCGTCATCGGCCATTGCGGGCGTCGATAACGTCAGAAAAAATCCGGCGGAAAAAATCAGAAAAAGAAAAGTGGAAATGGACTTTCGCATTGTGGGTTGTCCCTTCTGCGTGCGTGTTCTCCAGAGCTGGGGGGTTCTTTTAGATCATACTCCTACTTTGGGATCGTGCATTATGTCCGGCGGCGCGCCGTCCAATTGTTGCGTGCCACAAATGAAATCGTGCGCCCGTCATGTTCACTCCCGTATTTCATCCCTGGTCGGAGGGAGGACAGGAGACTCCTCGCGGAGTCTCCTGACGGTGAGTGAGGTGAGCCATGAACAGACTGAAGACCGTTAACGGCGGTTGTGTCCGGACGATGAATTGCCGCCACCGGACGACGAAGACCTCCCGCCTGATCCGCCACCCGGGTTCCCTCCGCGTGAGCCGCCAGATGGTCCGCCGCGATATCCGCCTCCATAGCCGCCACCAGACGGTCCGCCGCGGTAGCCACCGCCTCCGTAGCCGCCGCTCGGGGCGCTACGCATCGATGGGGCGGGGGAATACGTTCCGCCTCGCGGCCTAACCACGGGCTGCTGCATATTGAGCGCGGGCCTGTTGTACCCATAAGTGCCGGAACTTTGCCGCGAGTTATTTTGATACTGCTGCGGCGGCTGCGCCGGCTGCGAGTATCCCTGACGCGATGGCCCCGCGCCTTGCCCTTCATAGGTTCTGCCGCCGCCGCTCGGTTGCGATTGGTTCGATGGCGGAGTGAATGGACGCCAACCCGGCCGCGAAGATTGCTGTTGCGGCGCCGGTGGCGTGAAACCGCGCGGCTGGCTCTGCATATTTTGCTGCGGTTGTCTGCTTGTCTCTCCGGGAGCCGGGCCGCGGTTCACGTTGCCGGAATTGTTGGACCCGAAATTATGGAAGCTTTGCCCGGATTGGTTCGAGCCGGGCCGCGCCATGTTCTGCTGAGGTTGATTCCCTCGGGAATCGAATCCGCCCTGGCGATTTCCCGAATTCACTTGGCCTGAATTGCTCGGGCCAAAGCTGCGGAACCCGGGGCGAGAAGAATTCTGCGGTGCTTGTGCGTTATTGGTAGCGCCTCCCCGATTGAAGCCGCCCTGCGAACGGTCCGCCTGGGCCGAGGCGCCCTGCCGTGCGTTGCTGCTGTAAAAACGCTGGTTGCTGTTTGCGCGATTCGGGATTGCATTGGAATTTACTTGCCGGTCCGTGGACCGGAAACTCTCGCGTGACGGCGACACTGGATTCCCGCCGGTGATCACGCTGGCCTGACGCAAAGAGTTTGAATCAAACCTCGACTGCTGCCGGGGCACCGCGCCGCGCCCGAATTGATCGCCGCGCATCGAGCTGATTCCATCGCGCACACGCGCATCGCTGAAGGCGCGATCGACGTTCGAGTACCCGTGCGGCCCTCCGCGCAGCGGCTCGAATCCGCCGCGATCGTTGTGAATGTTATAGATGTTGACCACATTCACGCGGTTAATGCCGCGGCCGTACCAAGGATAGAACCGGTCGCCCGGCCCGCAAGGCAGCCAGCCCACATTGCCGAAACCGCCGCCGAATCCGAATCCAAAGCTCCAGCCTCCTCCGCCGAATCCGAAGAAGGAAACATACGCCGGCGCCCAGATCGGCTGGTATCCGCCGTAAACAGGTCCCGGCCACCAGCCCCAGTTGCCGCCGTAAACGAACCAGCGGCCATAGTGGTAAGGCGCCCATCCCCAAGGCTCGTAGGAAACCCAGGTCCATCCATAATAAGGTTCATAAACCCAGCGGCCGTCGCGGTACGGCGCCCAGCCCGCATCCGCGGACGGAAACCATACATCGCCGTAATCGGGCACGTTGCTCCAGTGGCCGTAAGCGTCCAGGTCCTGGCTGCCGGTGTAATAAGGATTGGTGTGCTGCCAGCTTTGCGCGTTTTCGATCGTGCGGTCGCGGTCGGCGTTCCACTTGTCCCATTCGTCCCGGCCGGGCGCTCCGGAAACCTGGTATTGCGCGTTGTCCGCATTGCCCTCGATGGTGATGCGCTGGTCGCGCTCCACGCGCGTGCTGCCCTGCGGCGTGGAAATTTCCGCCGAGCCTTTGCGCACGTCGACAATCGTTTCGCCGTCGGAATTGACCAGGATGCGGTAGCTGCCTTCGCCCGCCTGCGGACGCACGGCTACGTTGGGCGTGTCGATCTCGATGTTCGCATCGCTGTTTCTCAGGACGTCATAATTCACCAGGCCTTGTCCCACCTGGACCTGAATCTGCGAGCGGGAGAGATTCACGACGTTGGCCGTGGATTCTTCCGACATACGAAGCGTATTGGCGTGATCGAGCTGAATTTCAGCCCGTGAATTTTTCCCCGTGGAAAGACGGTCTCCGTTCACAACGGGCGTGTTCAGCGTGGCGGCCGCCCAGTCGCTCGAACCATCGTGCTGCGTGGAAAAATCGCCGTGAATAAAACTCACGCGTCCGGTGGCGCCGTCGTTCTGAGCGGACTGCGGGGCGCCTTGTTGAGGCCCGCCTTGTTGCGATGGATACTGCTGCGGGGGAATTTCCATGGGCTGCTGCGAATCCGGCGGTCCCTGCTGCGCGCCCAGCGTCGCGCCCATTCCCAGGAACAAGGTTCCCGCCAGAAGAATCGTTGTCAGGTTTCCGCGATAGCCTTTCATGGCCTTCCTCCTGCAACTGCAAGAGCCTGCATTCCTTCTCACTCGTGCTAGATGATTGCAGGAGGGGTGCCAAACTGGGGCGCATTTCGATTTTCATGTAAAAGATTTAGTTTCAGTTAACTACAGAAATCTTGCTGGTGAGCGCCTGCATTCTTTCGCTCAATTTCCGGTGGTTCTCACGCAGTGGATGGTGGATTTCAACCACCCGTCCAAGGTTGCAAAATCACACCTTATTGTTCTTCGGCAGGATCTGGCACACCCAATTTGGAGAGGCGGTAGCGTAGGGCGTTGCGCGAAAGACCTAGGGCGCGGGCGGCCTGGCTTTTGTTGCCGTTGGCGCGGCGCAGGGCTTCGCGGATGGTTTCGTCTTCCCACTGCTCGAGGGTCATGCCGGGGGGCAGGACGTGCGGCGTGCTGGCACTTGCGCGCTTGGCGGGATCGTCGAGATAAATGTCGGCGGCGTCGAGCGTTGTGCCAGTGGAAAGAGTGACGCCGCGCTCGATGATGTTTTGCAGTTCGCGGACATTGCCGGGCCAGTGATATTCCATCAGCTTGCTCATGGCCTGGGGCGTGATGCCCGCGACGGGTTTCAAGGATTCCTTCGCGTAGCGCTCCAGAAAAAAGTTCGCCAGCCCGGGAATGTCCTCCTTGTGATCGCGCAGCGGAGGAATGTCGATGGCCACGACGTTGAGGCGGTAGTAGAGGTCCTCGCGGAATGTGCCTTCCTCGAGCGCGGCGCGCAGGTCTCGGTTGGTGGCGGCGACCAGGCGCACGTCTACCTTGTGTGTTTTCGTGCCGCCCAGGCGCTCGAATTCGCGGTCCTGCAGCACGCGCAGCAGTTTTACCTGGATCGCCGCCGGGACGTCGCCGATTTCATCAAGAAATAGCGTGCCTTTGTCGGCCAGCTCGAATTTTCCGGGTTTTGTGCCGGCGGCACCCGAAAATGCGCCCTTCTCGTATCCGAAAAGTTCGCTTTCCAGCAAATTTTCCGGAATGGCCGTGCTGTTGATCTTGATGAAGGGGCCGGAGGCGCGCTGCGAATGTTCGTGAATGGCGCGCGCGATCAGATCTTTTCCCACTCCGCTTTCGCCGCCGATCAGCACGGTGGAATTGGTCGGCGCGACGCGCTCGACCAGCGCGAGCACGGCCTGCATTTTATCGCTGTGCGCGATGATGTTGGCGTAGGCGTAGCGGTGTCCCAATTGCTCGCGCAGCGAGCGATTTTCTTCGCGCAGGCGGTGCGAATCCAGCTCCTTGCGGATAATCAGCACAAGTTCGTCGAGCGAAAACGGCTTGGTGACGAAATCGCTCGCGCCGATCTTCATTGCCTCGACAGCGGCCTCGACCGTGCCGTGCGCCGTCATCATCACCACTGGCAGCGCGGCGTTCACGCGCTTCACCGCCTGCAGGAATTCCAGGCCGCTCATTCCCGGCAGGCGCAAATCGGTCACCACCAGGTCCGGCTTCTCGCGCACCAGGAGTTGCAGTCCGGCCTCCGCGTCGGCCGCCGAGTGCACGAGAAATCCTTCTTCGCCCAGCTGCAGCTCAAGCAGCCGCCGCATCTTGGCTTCGTCTTCGACAACGAGAATCGCCGCTTTTTGCTGGCGCGAGGTCATGTGGGGTGTTTGTAGCACAGCCACTCCTGGCTGTGCGGTTTTGTGGACAACAGATACGTTACCAATTTAACCGCGATTGCGAAAACCGCACAGGCAAGAGTGCCTGCGCTACTCAAAACGGTCGGGCGCCCACCATTGTGCCAGCCCTTGCGCACCGAAGTGAAGCCGCAAATGCGCGGCAATAGACACCCAATGCAAATTGTGTGAGGATACTCGGCAAAATCGGAAGGGCAGCGGATCATTCGCTCGCGCGGGAGGAATTTCATGAAACGACGAGAATTTTTGGCGTCATCGCTGGCGGCATCGGCGCTCGCGGTCACTGCTTCGGGCGGCGCTCTGGAAGCCGCGCAAGGAACCATGGCCGGAAAAGGCCGCGAGTTCTACCAGCTTCGCAGGTATCACATCAACAGCGGGCCGCAGAGAAAGCTGTGCGACGATTTTTTCCGCGACGCCCTGATTCCGGCGCTGACTCGCTTGGGCATCGGTCCCGTGGGAGTCTTCGATCTTACGATCGGGCCGGACACGCCATCCATATATGTATTGATGCCGGGCATGTCGGCGGAAGCGCTGGCCACGGTGGAAACGCGGCTGGGGCAGGACGCCGACTACGTGAAGGCCGGCGCGGCGTTCCTGAATGCTCCGGCCAAGGAGCCCGCGTTTGACCGCATGTCGAGCACGTTCCTGCAGGCGTTCGAGAAGTGGCCGAAACTCATTGTGCCGGCCGCCACGGCCACGCACGGCCCGCGCGTGTTCGAGTTGCGCATTTATGAAGGGGCCACCGACCAGGATCACCGCCGCAAAGTGGAGATGATGCAGTCGGGCGAAGCGGACATTTTCGCCAAGAATGGTTTCGAGCAGGTTTTTTACAGCGAGACACTGATCGGCCCGCGCCTGCCGAGCCTCACCTACATGCTATGTTTTGACAGCCTGGCCACGCGCGACAAACAATGGGCCGCGTTCCGCGCTTCCGACGACTGGAAGGCGTATTCGACGCAGCCCAAATACGCGTTCGAGCCCATTGTTTCCAACATCACGAACCTGATCCTGACGCCGACGGCGTACTCGCAGGTTTAGGAAATCGCGCAGCCCGGGCATTCCGCCCGCCCTCATACTGGCCGTACAAAACGCCCTGGCTGCGGAAAAACTAAAAGCGCCGTCATTCCGAGCGAAGCGAGGAATCCCTCTTTCTCCTGAGTCTAAACCGAGGAGGGATTCCTCGCTTCGCTCGGAATGACGGCGTCGGGGAGTGCGCGAACCTGGGTGCCTCCGCCACCTATCCCCGAAACCACAACACAAACTTACTTCGGCAGGTTGGCTGGATTGCGAACGACGCCGATGAGGGCTTGAATCTCTTCGCGGTAAGGCGCCAGGAACTTTGCATTCGCCGCATTTACGTCGCTCAACCGTTTTTCGAGGGGAGTCGGCGGATGGTCCGACGCTGATGAGCCTTTGCCTTCGGACAACTTCCCCACGGCTGGATTCGGGAAAACCGATTCGACGGCCTCGGTGATGCCGCGATACGTCCGTCCATCCACCTTCATGTCCTCGGCGATAATTTGATCCATGGAAATCGCCACCAGGTTCGCCCGTTCCAGTGTTTTCACGCCGTCCGGAGTGGGCACGCGGCCTGCGGCGCCGCCGTCAACGATCTTCTTCGCTTCCTCCAAAGCCGCCCGGTCCGCCGGAGCGGGATTTTTCACACGTTCGGCGGCCGCGCGCATGATCTTCAGGTAGAGATCGACGTCATCCCGGGTCAACGGATCGAGTTTTTGCTCGATTTGCTGGTCGAGGGGAAGTTCCGCGGGTTTTGCCGCCGCGGAAGCGGGAGAATTTTCGCCGCCTTCGGAGAGCGGCGCGGACTGATTGCGCCCGCAGCCGGAAAAGCACGCCGCGGCGGAAAGAATCATCGCCAGCGGTAATTTTCCAAGAAAATTTGTTTTATGCACCGTGTTCTCCAGGCGGCGAAATCTTACGGCGCGAGCCGCCGCACGTCAAATCGCCTCGGCTCGAGCGAAGTTGCCGCGCGAAGAAATGCTTCGAAGGAAATCGCGAAAAAATTCAAAAAATGGATTGACAGACACCCGATATCGTACGCATAATTATGCAGTTGCCTGTATATTCTTAAACGCATATGGCATTGAACGCACATAAACGGTTCCGGCAAGGGCAGATCCTGAAGCTCGTCTCGAGCGAACCGATCTCTAGTCAGGATGAGCTCAGGAAACGGCTGTCCCACGTGAAGGTCCGCGTGACCCAGGCCACGCTTTCGCGGGACATGAACGAGCTCAAGCTGGTGAAGACTTCGGCGGGATACAAACCTCTGACCAACGGCGAGGAAGCTGCGGCGCCTCTGCCGCCGCTCGGCCGCGCCTTGCGGGAGTTTCTCGTCGACCTGCGCCCGGCGTTCAACCTGCTGGTGCTGAAGACACCGCCCTCGGGCGCGCAGCCGCTGGCCGCGGCGCTCGACGCCGAAAAATTCAAGGAAGTGGCCGGCACCATCGCCGGGGACGATACCGTTCTGGTGATCACGCCCTCGAAACAGGCGCGCATCGCCGTCCAGAAGCGTATGGAGGATCTGCTCCGATGAGCGACCCGCAACGGGTTGCCGTGGTCGGAGCAACGGGCTATGCAGGCTTTGAGCTGGCCCAGCTCCTTCTTCGGCACCCGAAAATTCAAAAACCAACTTTCTATATGCGCGAGAGTTCCTCGTCCGCGCACGTGAAGTGCCTGACGGACATCTTTCCGCGGCTGCGCGGCTGGGGCGAAGCGCCCTGCAAGACGTTTTCGGTGGATGCCGTGGCGTCGAGCGGCGCGGGCACCGTGTTTCTGGCGACGCCGCACGAAGCCTCGCTGGAAATGGTCCCACAGCTTCTGAACGCGGGCCTGCGCGTGGTGGATTTGAGCGGCGCGTTCCGCTTCCACAATCCGGAAACGTTTGCGCAGTGGTACAAGCTGCCGGCGCCGCCGAAAAATTTGGCCGAGGAAGCCGTCTATGGCTTGCCGGAGCTTTATGCCGATCAGCTTCCGGGAGCGCGCCTGGTCGCCAATCCCGGCTGCTACCCGACCAGCGTGATTCTAGGTTTGCGGCCGTTGGTGGAGTCAGGCTGGATCGCGCGGGAGCGCGGAATCGTCTGCGATTGCAAATCGGGCGCCACCGGAGCGGGCAAGGAACCCAAGCGCGAGCTGCATTTTGTCGAGGTGGATGAAAATTTGCGCGCTTACGGATTGTTCTCGCACCGGCACACGCCGGAAGTGACCGATCACACCGGCATCTGCGGCGAAGACATCGTCTTCACAACGCACCTGCTGCCCGTGGCGCGCGGGATTCTATCCACTCTCTATGTGTGGTTCGCCGAATCGCACACGGCGGCCGAGGTCGAGGCGCTGTACCGCAAGTTCTACGCGGACCGCCCGATGATGCGCATCTGGCCGGCCGGGACGCTGCCCGAGCTGCAGCACGTGGCGCACACGAATTTTTGCGATATCGGATTTGCACTCGATCCCGCGGGGCGGCGCCTCGCGGTGGTGAGTTGTCTTGACAATCTGGGCAAGGGCGCCGCGGGCCAGGCTGTGCAGAACATGAATGCGATGCTGGGCATTCCGGAGGCTACGGGACTCAGATGAGAATGGTCGTTAAAGTTGCGGGGGCATTACTCGATGACGCGGCGGCGATGGAAACGCTGGCGCGGCAGGTGGCGCAGCTCGCTCACCAGGGCCACGAAATCCTGGTGGTGCATGGCGGAGGGAAAATTTTCACCGCCACGCTGAAGCGCATGGGCATCGAAAGCAAATTTATCAACGGGCTGCGCGTGACAGACCGCGACACCCGTGACGTTGCCGTCATGGTTCTCGGCGGCCTGCTCAACAAGCGCCTGGCCGGAGCGATTTCCGCCGCAGGGCAGCCCGCCGTGGGAATCTGCGCCTCCGACTCCAGCTGTTTCCTGGCCGAGCCCATGATGCACGACGAAGTGATTGGCGGCTTGGGCTTTGTCGGCTACCTGACGGGCGCGAATCTGGAATTTCTGGAATCGTTCTGGAAGGCGGGCATCGTGCCGGTGGCGTCCTGCCTGGGCCTGGGCGCCGATGGGGAGCTTTACAATATCAACGCCGATCACATGGCCGCCGCCTGCGCCGAATACATTCATGCTGACCGGCTGATTTATCTCACCGACGTGGCCGGAGTGCTGGACGGGACGAAGGTGATCAAGGTGGTTTCGACCGGCGATGCCGAGGATTTGATCCGCCAGAACAAAGTGTCCGGCGGAATGATCCTGAAGCTGGAAGCGTGCAAGCGCGCGCTGTCTGCCGGCGTTTCCCAGGTGCGCATCGTCGGCGGCTCGGTGCCCAAAGGATTGCTGGCCGCGGCCAACGGCTCGCGGTTTCCGGGCACGCGCGTCACGCCGGAGTTTCCCGCCAGCGCCGCCGGGGTTTCACGGTGATGAGCAGCCCGGTGAAAAGCGCCGCCATGAAATCGAAAACCACAAAATCGAAAAAGAAAGCCGCTTCCGCCGGAGCCGCGCAGAAGTCCGTCTTGCGCGATGTTTCGCAGCATTTGATGAACACCTACAAGCGCTCGGACATGATTTTCACGCACGGGCGCGGTTGCTACGTGTTCGATCAAAACGGCAAAAAATATCTCGATTTCCTGGGTGGCATCGCCGTCAACGCGCTCGGATATTCTTATCCGGAACTGGTGAAAACGATCCGGCGGGAGGCGGGGCGCGCGGTGCACGTCTCCAACCTGTTCCACAACCCGTTTCAGGGGCCGCTCGCGGCAAAGCTGGCGAAATGGTCGCACATGGACCGCGTATTTTTCACCAACAGCGGTTCGGAGGCGGTCGAAGGCGCCATGAAACTCGCGCGTATCGCCGCAAAACAAAAGGCCGGTGGCGGGACGAAGACGCGTTTTCTGGCGCTGGAGCATTCCTTTCACGGGCGCACGTTTGGCGCCCTCTCGCTCACGCATCCGGTGAAATACCGGGAGCCGTTTGAGCCGCTGGTGCCGGGAGTGGATTTTATCCGCCTCAATGATGTCGCGGATCTGGAGGCAAAGTTCACGGCGGATATCTGCGCAATCTTCATCGAGCCGATCCAAGGCGAGGGCGGAATTTATCCCGTCAGCGACACGTTCTGGAAGCGCGCACGGGAGCTTGCAACAATGCACGGCGCCGCGTTGGTTGCCGACGAAATTCAGTGCGGCCTGGGCCGCACGGGGCGCGAATTTGCCTACCAGCGTCTGAGCGGGCTGCCCGACATCGTCGTGGTGGCGAAGCCGCTGGCGGGCGGGTTGCCGCTGGGAGCTTTCCTGGCGCGCGAGGAATTTGCAGCGTCGTTTTCGCCCGGCCTGCATGGCTCCACATTTGGCGGCGGGCCACTGACGTGCGCCACGGGCCTGACATTTCTGGATACGGTCGAGAAGAAGCACCTGCTCGCCAACGTGCGCGCGCGTGGCGCGGAACTGAAAGCGGGCCTCGTAAAACTTGCCGCGAAATTCGATTTCATCCAGGAAGTCCGCGGCGAAGGGCTCATGCTCGGCCTGGACTTGACCGTGGACGGCGCTCCGTACGTTGCCGAAGCGCTCAAGCAAGGTCTACTCATCAACTGCACGCACGAACACATCCTGCGCTTGCTGCCGCCGTTTATTTTGACCGCCCAGCAGGTGAAGGAAGGACTTTCCAAGATCGAATCGGTGCTCGCAAAGACCGAACGGCCCGCCAAGTCGCCGGCCGCACCTTCCGCCACCGCCGCTGCGTTGACGCTTGCGGCCGCGAGGTAATGATGAATGCGCAGGCCCAAGCCGTGAACTTATCTTCCGATGACTTGCTGACTGGCACGGAATGGAATGCCGCGCAGGTGCGGGAACTATTCCGCCTAGCCACGGAGGTCAAGGCGCATCCGGACCGCTACAAGACCGCTCTTTCCGGCCGCATTCTGGCCATGATTTTTGAAAAACCGTCGCTGCGCACTCGGGTCACGTTTGAAGTCGGGATCACCAGCCTGGGCGGCTCGGCGATTTACCTCGATCACGCCGATACGCATCTGGGCGACCGCGAATCGATTCCCGACGTGGCCCGGTGCCTTTCGCGCTGGGTGCATGGGATTGTCGCGCGCGTATTTTCGCAGCAGGGGCTGGAAACGCTCGCGGCGCACGCTACGGTTCCGGTGATCAACGCGCTCTCGGACGTCTACCACCCGTGCCAGACGCTGTGCGACTTTTTCACGCTCGAGGAAAAATTCGGATCCGCGCGCGGATTGAAATTCGCGTACGTCGGCGACGGCAACAACGTTTGCCACTCGCTGATGGTGGCGGGAGCGCGCGTGGGAGCCCACGTGCGCATTGCGACTCCCGCGGGCTACGAGCCGGATGCGGAAATCGTCGCGGCCGCGCGGCGCGATGCCGCGGCGACCGAAGGCTCGATCGAATTATTTCGCGCTCCGGAAGAAGCGGTTTCCGGCGTGCAAGCTGTCTACACGGACGTCTGGGCCAGCATGGGCCAGGAAAGCGAAACCGAAGCGCGCGCCAAGATTTTCGCGCCCTATCAGGTTAACGCTAAATTAATGTCCCAGGCCGCGCCGGACGCCCTGTTCCTCCATTGCCTTCCCGCGCATCGCGGTTCGGAAGTGACCGATGAGGTCATGGAATCGCCGCGATCCATCGTGTTCGATGAAGCGGAAAACCGCCTGCACGTGCAGAAAGCCATCCTGTTAACGCTTCTAAGCTGAAAGGACAAACGGTGCCAAAGAAAGTAGTTCTCGCCTATTCAGGCGGACTTGATACGTCAATCATTATTCCCTGGCTGAAGGAAACTTACGGCTGCGAAGTGATCGCCATGGTCGGCGACGTCGGCCAGCAGGAGGATCTGAAAGCCGCGAAGAAAAAAGCGCTGGCCACGGGCGCGAGCTCAGCGACCATCGAGGACCTGCGCGAGGAATTTCTGACCGAATACATCTGGCCGACGCTGCGCGCGGGCGCGGTCTACGAACACAAGTATCTGCTCGGCACGTCCATGGCGCGGCCGGTGATCGCCAAGCGCCAGGCGGAAATTGCCCTGGAAACCGGAGCCGACGCCGTGGCCCACGGCTGCACCGGCAAGGGCAACGACCAGGTGCGCTTCGAGCTGGCATACAAAGCCATCGCTCCGAAAGTGAAAATCATCGCGCCGTGGCGCGAGTGGACCATCAACTCGCGCGAGGACGCCATCGCCTACGCCAAGGCGCACAACGTGCCGATCGAGCAGACCAAGGCCAACATTTATTCGCGCGACCGCAACATCTGGCACCTGAGCCACGAAGGCGGTGTGCTCGAGGATCCCGCGAACGAGCCGGACGAGGCCATGTGGCAGTGGATCGCCTCGCCGGAAAAGGCGCCAAACAAGCCTGAAGTGGTCGAAATTGGATTTGAAGGCGGCACGCCGGTTTCCGTGAACGGCAAAAAGCGTTCCGCGGTCGCTCTGCTCGATGAGCTGAACAAGATCGCGGCGACGCACGGCGTGGGCCGCATCGACCTGGTGGAAAATCGCCTGGTCGGCATCAAGTCGCGCGGCGCGTATGAAACTCCCGGCGGCACGCTGCTGGTCACCGCGCATCGCGAGCTGGAAACGCTTTGTCTGGATCGCGAGACCGCTCACTATTCGGAAATGCTCTCGCTGCGCTACGCCGAACTGGTTTACTACGGCGCGTGGTTTACGCCGCAGCGCAAAGCGCTCGACGCCTATTTCACCGAAGCGCAGAAGCGCGTCACCGGCACGGTCGGCCTCAAGCTTTTCAAGGGCAACGTCACCACCACCAAGCGCGTTTCGCCCTACTCGCTGTACCGCAAGGGCCTGGCGAGCTTTGCCATGACCGGCTACAACCCGAAGGACGCCGAAGGCTTCATTAATTTGTACGCTCTGCCCGTGACGATTCCGGAGGAAGCGAAAGTAAAGTGAGCGCCGCGCCAAAAGAAAAAGAAAAGACCTCGGACAAATTGTGGGGCGGGCGGTTTGACCGCGCGCCCGACGAGGTCTTTTACCAGTTTCAACGGTCGTTTTCCTTCGATCGCCGCCTGCTGCCGTTTGAGCTGGCCGTCGACCGGGTGTGGGCGGGCGCGCTGGTTTCGGCGGGGATTGTTTCCATCGAGGAAATGCGCGAAACGCTCACGGCGCTCGACAAAATCGCGGAGCGCGCGGCCAGCGATCCCGCATGGCTTGACGCTTCGCCGGCCGAGGACGTGCATCATTTTGTCGAAACTGCGCTGGTCGAATATCTCGGGCCGCTCGGCTTCAAGCTGCACACCGGCCGCAGCCGCAACGAACTGGTCGCCACCGACTTCCGCATGTTCGTGAAAGAAGCCGTGCGCGAAACGCGCGCGGCCGTCACGCGCCTGATCGGCGCGCTGGTGACGCAAGCCGAACGGGTGCTCGGAATACCGATGCCCGGCATGACGCACATGCAGCACGCGCAGCCGATCCTATTCTCCCATTTTCTGCTGGCGCATGCCGAAGCGTTTTTCCGCGACATCGAGCGCCTTGCAGCGGCTGCCGCCACGGCGGACGCCTGCCCCATGGGCTCGGGCGCCTTGGCGGGCTGCGCGCTGGACGTCGATCGCGGGGCCATCGCGCGCGAGCTGGGTTTTGCGCGCCCCACGGCCAACAGCCTGGATGCGGCCAGCGACCGCGACTTCGCGCTCGATTATCTGTACGCGCTGTCCGTGATTGCCACGCACCTTTCGCGCCTGGCCGAGGATTTTGTGCTGTTCGCGTCACAGGAGTTCGGCTTCATCGTGCTGCCCGATGAATTTTCTACGGGCAGCAGCCTGATGCCGCAGAAAAAAAATCCCGACGCGTGGGAACTATTGCGCGGGAAAACGGGCCGCGTCACCGCGTCCCTGAATACTCTGCTGACCACGCTCAAGGGGCTGCCCTCGAGCTACCAGCGCGACCTGCAGGAGGACAAGGAACCCGTTTTCGCCGCGCACGATCAGGCCGTGGCCATGCTCACCATCGCCGCCGGTGCGGTGGCCGCGACGCGCCCGAACGAAGCGCGCATGCGCGCGGCGGCCTCCGATCCCGCGCTGCTCGCGACCGAAGCCGCGCATTATCTGGTGCGGCGCGGCGCGCCCTTCCGCCAGGCGCACGAAATTACCGGCCAGATTGTGCGCGAGGCCGAGCGGACCGTAACATCGTTTGCGGCGCTGCCGCTTGAGACGCTGCAAAAGTTTTCGCCGCTCTTCGCGGCCGATTTTTACGACGCGCTGAAGCTCGATTCCGCGCTGGCGGGTCCCGACGTGCTGGGCGGCACCGCGCCCGCGCGCGTCCGCGAAGCCGTGGCCGCCGCGAATCTGCGCCTGGCCGCGCTGGAGGAAAAATCATGAGGGCGCGCACAGCCCGGATGAGCGATGCGGCCGCGGTCCACCGCGTGATCGCGCACTATGCGGGAGAAGGTTTGCTGCTCCCCCGCACCGAGGCGGAAATCCGCGAACACATCGCGCGCTTTCTGGTGCTGGTGGAAAAGCGCAGCGGAGAAGAAAGAATCCTGGGCTGCGTCGCGCTCGAACCCTACGGTCCGGACCTGGCGGAAATCCGCTCGCTCGCGGTCGCTCCCGACGCGCGCGGGCAGGGTCGCAACGTCGGCGACCGGTTGATGAAGGCGGCCATGGACACGGCGCGCCGCAGAAAAATCGCGCGCCTGTTCGCGGTCACGCACCGTCCCGAATTTTTCTCGCGCTACGGATTCGTTTCCGGCCCTCGGCAGACGGTGCCTGAAAAAATCGAACGCGACTGCATCACCTGCCCCAAGGAGGGCCGCTGCGATCTGGTGGCCACAGTCGCGGTCGTCTGCCCTGAGCGCGATGTGTTGCCCGTTTTGAACGGCGCGGGGAAAGCGCTTTCGATTTTGTAATTTGCAGCCCGCATCTCTTGCCCTTGGCGAATGCGAAGGGGCAGAGTTGAGATTTTTCGCGTGTGAAAGAACACCTTCGAGTCTGATCCTTCATAGGTTCAGGACAAGAGACCCGAAGTACGGCAGACGCGAAAAGTTTTATTAAGGACAGAAAAAATGAGTGATCTTCCATCCTCCCGCGCCTTGCCGCGCGGGTTTCGTTTTGCCTCCGCGTCGTGTGGCTTGAAGAAGCGCGGCCATACCGGCTCGCTGGACGTTGCACTGATCGTTTCGGACACGCCGGCTTCCGCTGCGGCCGTATTCACGCAAAACCTGGTGCAGGCGCCGCCCGTGGTTCTCTCGCGCAGACATGTTCGCGAGTCGGCGGATTCGATGCGCGCCGTCATCGTCAATTCCGGAAACGCAAACTGCTCGGTGGGTCCCGGCGGGATGCTCGCGTCCCGCTCTACCGCCGACCGCGTCGCCGAATCGATGGGTTGCCGCGAAAACCAGGTCGTCGTCTGCTCGACCGGAGTCATCGGCGTGCCGCTGCCCGTCGAACGCATCCTCGGCG
Organism: Terriglobia bacterium; assembly: GCA_020073485.1. Taxonomy (GTDB): domain Bacteria; phylum Acidobacteriota; class Terriglobia; order Acidiferrales; family UBA7541; genus Palsa-360. The sequence goes on from JAIQFB010000019.1 coordinate 49,119, forward strand.
CCGTGCCGGAGCTCACCAGCACGCTTGAATTTTCGCCGAAAGCATTCGATGGGCTCACGCGCGCGATCATGACCACGGATACACGGCCGAAACAGGCGACGGCCATGTACAGCGCCGGTGGAAAAACGATTCGCGTCGCCGGGTGCGCCAAAGGCGCGGGAATGATTCATCCCAACATGGCCACGATGCTCGCATTTGTCGTCACCGACGCGGCCGTCGCGCCCCGTGTGCTCGATAACGCATTGCGGGAAGTTGTGGCGCGCACGTTCAACAGCATCACCGTGGATGGCGACTCTTCGACCAACGACACGCTGCTCGTTCTGGCCAACGGCGCTAGCGGAGCGAAACCAATCACGCAGGCGAAGGGCGCGGAATACGCAAAATTTGTAACCGCGCTGGAACAGGTTTGCAAGACGCTGGCGCTCGGCATCGTGGAAGATGGCGAAGGCGCGACGCACGTAGTCGAAATCGAAGTGCGCGGCGCGCCCAGCGATGCCGCCGCCAAACAAGTCGCGCAAACCATCGCGCTATCGTCGCTGGTCAAGACCGCCATTGCCGGAGCCGATCCGAACTGGGGACGCATTCTTGCCGCGGCGGGCCGCTCGGGCGTCAGCTTCAATCCGGATCATGCGGAAATCTGGCTGGGCGGAATCAAAATGTACGGCCCGCCAAAAGGGAAGTCCTGGTCCGTTGCGTTGCCCTTGGATGAGGGCGCGGCGCACGCGCGGCTGCTCGAGAAAAACATTCCGATAGTTGTTGACCTGCATCAGGGACGCGGCACGGCGCGCATGTGGACTTGCGATTTCACCGCGGAATACGTGCACATCAACGCCAGCTACCGCACATAGCCCGTCGCCGCAAAGATGTTCCGGGACTTGGTGGCACAGGCTTCAGCCTGTGCCACCTGACGCCTGCTCTTCGTAAAGACTTTTCCTGAAAATCCCGGATCAAGCCTCCCACTTCCAATCCACAAACTGCTCGCGCAACGCCATCTTCCGGAATTTTCCCACCGAAGTGCGCGGAATTTCCCTGGCGTACACAAATCCGTCGGGCAACTGCCACTTCGCGAATTTCGCGGCCAGGAATTCGCGCAATTCCGCGGGCTCCGCTTTCGCTCCCTCGTTCAGGACGATCACCGCGAGCGGGCGCTCTTGCCATTTCGGGTGCGGCACGCCGATCACTGCGGCTTCCTTCACCGCGGGATGCCCCATCAGCGCGTTTTCGAGATCTACCGAACTGATCCACTCGCCGCCGGATTTGATCAAGTCCTTGCTGCGGTCCACCAGTTTCATGTAGCCGTGCTCGTCGATGTGGCCCATGTCGCCGGTGCGCAGCCAGCCGTCGGGCGACCATTTCTGCGTCTCCTCCGGCATGCGGTAGTAGGCGGCGGCCACCCACGGCCCGCGGACTTCGATTTCACCGATGCTCGCGCCGTCGTGCGGCGCCTCTGTGCCGTCGGGCTGCATGATGCGCGCTTCCACGAATGCCGCCGGGATGCCAGGTTTCAGTCGCTGGGCATATTTTTCTTCGTCGCTCCAGCCGTTCATGTAGGGCCGCAGGTGGGCGGTGGTCGCCACCGGCGTGGTTTCCGTCATGCCCCAGGAGCAATTGACTGTAATGCCGTGCCTATCGAATCCGCGCATCAGCGCTTCCGAGGTCGGCGCGCCTCCCAATACCATTCGCACCGGCCAGTCAAATTTCCATCTCCCGGGAAATTTGTCGAGTGCTTCCAATGCGCCGAACCAGACCGTGGGCACGCCGGTCGTGAGGGTCACGCGTTCCTGCACCATCAGGTCGAGCAGGCCCTCGGCATCGGCGAACGGTCCGGGCAGCACGACCTTGGCTCCGGCCATGGCCGCGCTGAAGGGAATGCCCCAGCCGTTGGCGTGAAATAGGGACGTGACCGGCATGATTGTATCGCTCATCGAAAGCCCAAACGAATCGACGCCGCAGCAATGCATGGAATGCAGAGCCAGGGCGCGATGCGAATAGACAACGCCCTTCGAGCGGCCCGTGGTGCCGGAGGTGTAGCACATCGCGGCGGCTTCATTTTCGTCGAGTTGAGGATAGGTGAAATCGTCGCCGGCCCTCGACAGCAGTTCATCGTAGCCTAAAAGACCCTCAGGTGTCGCGCCGCCGCCGAACGGCACGACGATCACACGCTCGAACTTTACACGGTCGCGAAATTTCTCGTACACGGGCAACAGCACGTCGTCGACGATCAGGAACCTGTCTTCCGCGTGGTTGGCAATGAAGGTGATTTCATCGGGATGCAGCCGCAGATTGAGCGTATGCAGAACGCCCCCGGCGACAGGAACTCCGAAGTACGCTTCCACGTGCTCGGATTGATTCCACAGCAGAGTGGCCACACGGTCTCCGCGGCCCAGTCCCAATCCGGTGAGGGCGCTCGCCAGGCTCCGCGAGCGCCGGTACACATCGCCCCAAGTGGTCCGGGATAGCGAGCGGTCCGGGCGCCGCGTGACGATTTCAACCTTGCCGAAAATCTGGCCTGCGCGTTCCAGCATCGCCGGCACCGTCAGTGGAAAATCCATCATCAAGCCGCGCATCAGTCGGTATCGCTCCTAAATGGTGTGCTGCATCCTACCATCAAAAATCCTTGATTTCGCGGGGTCCCGGCGGTCTTGCGCTGCGGTGGCGCATTCGTATTGCACAATTAGTTAAACATCTTTCTTTTTGTTGACGCACGTGCAAATTTAGAGGAAGATTCGCCCGGAGCTGAAGCGCGTCTCTTGTCGGACTGACCCGGGCTGCGACCCGGAGCTCCCGATCTTGACCTGCCCTATTCAGTCCCCGGTTCCGTGGTTCCGTACCGCCGCGGCCAAAAGGAGTACCTCGTTGAAGAAACTTTACGTCGGCAATCTTCCGTTCCAGGCCACGGAAGAGCAGGTCAGTGCTTTATTCACGCAGACGGGAGTCACCGCGGCAAATGTCACGCTGGTGCGCGACCGTTTCTCGGGTCAACCGCGCGGGTTCGGGTTTGTCGAGATTAACAACGACGAAGAAGCCGACCGCGCCGTGCAGGGACTCAATGGCCACGATTTCATGGGCCGCAATATTGTCGTTAACGAAGCTCGCCCGCCCCGGGAAGGTGGCGGCGGTGGTGGCCGGCCGGGCGGCGGTGGAGGCGGGCGCGGAGGCTACGGCGGAGGCGGTGGCGGACGACCTGGTGGAGGCGGCGGTGGCCGGCCGGGTGGTGGAGGCGGGCGTGGCGGCGGAGGCGGCCGGGACCGCGGTGATCGCGGAGATCGCGGTGGAGGCGGCGGGCGCTGGTAGGAGCCTTCTACAATCCTGACTGGAAACGAAACCGGGGAGCATCGATGCTCCCCGGTTTTATTTTTGGAATGCCTGAGATCCTATGGTAGTCTATGCTTTCCCTAGGAGAGCCCTATGGCTACGCTATACGTTGAGAACATCCCCGACGATCTCTATGAAGCGCTTCGCAACCAAGCGAAGGCCCGCCGCCGCTCGATTGCGGCCGAGGTACTGGCCCTGCTCGAGGAAAACATCCCCACGGAGAAGGAGCTGAAAGCACGGCATGAGTGGGTGCGCAAGCTCGGACGTCTGCGCAAGCAGCAAACAGCGTCGGGCCGCGCATTTCCCTCCGCCGAGGAAATGATTCGCGAGGACCGCGAGAGGTGAGCCTTGTCGTCGTGGACGCGAGCGTCGCGGCAAAATGGTTCCTGCCTGAGAGTGGGGAAGGACTGGTGGAGCAGGCCCTCGCGTTGCTCAACAAATACGATAAGAACGAAGTTCGATTCGTGGTTCCCGACTTGTTCTATGTGGAAATTGCCAGCGCAATTTGGAAGGCAGTTCGTGTTGGCCGTGTCCCACGAGCGTTTGGGGACCAGGCCCTCGTCTTGCTAACCCAGCGTGAGTTCGTTACCGTTCCCTCGCTGAAATTGTTGGACCAAGCGTTCCAAATCGGAACGGGTCATGGGCGAAGCGTATACGATAGCCTGTACGTCGCCCTTGCCGTGCAAACCAATTCACAGCTGATAACTGCGGACGAACGCCTGGCCAATTCTCTCGCCGCCCGTTTTCCGGTTAAGTGGTTGGGCGCAATTCAGAAATCGGAGAGTTAATTGGATCTTTTGTGCCGGCGCCATTCGTAGTAGGTGACGAAAATGCCCGCAAGCAGAGTGCCAACTGCAAGCGGTCCTAGGAAACCTTCCAGTCTTTCCGAACGAATCTGAAAAACGTGAAGGGCTAAGAAAGCACTCATGACTGCCCACCACAGCGCGGATAGTGATACGGACATGACTGTAATTCTGATTCCCCCTTCCTAATATCGCGGGTCTCGCAGGAATCTGTACCTGAAACCGGGGTCTCCATTGGCCTGAATGCTCGCAATAAAAGCGATGAGAGAAAAACCCAGGAACAACTTGATTAGTAAGGGAGATAAACTCGAATGGTGCATGGGCAATACCCCGTCCTCGTCACGCCGTAGCCGACTTAAACGACTCCACTTTTTCGACTTGGCCCCCACCATAGCGGTATCGCTCGATGACCATCGTGTCGATCGCCTGGCGGATCAAGGCTTCGACGTCCAGCGTCTTTTCGGCTTCGTCGAGTTCCTCGATGGAGGCGTGCAGCGCGGGGTTGCGCGGCAGGAAGATCGGGCAGCAGTCATGAAACGGTTCGGCGGAGATGTCGTGGGTGCCGATTTTTTGCGCGGCGTCCATGATTTCGATTTTGTCGTCGCCAACCAGCGGGCGGTAGAGAGGCATGCGCGTAGCCGCGCCCACGGCGGCCATGTTGTGCAGGGTTTGCGAGGCGACCTGCGCCAGGCTGTCTCCGGTGATTAGGCCGAGCGAACGATTCGAGCGCGCGATGCGCTCGGCGATGCGCAGCATCATGCGGCGATACAGCAGAATGCGGAATTTCTCCGGCGCGCGGGCCACTATCTCGCGCTGCGCCGGCTCAAACGGCACCAGGTAGAGCTTCGCGGAAAATTGCCACGGCACCAGGCGCCGCACCAGTTCCCGCGCCACGTGCACGGAAGATTCGCCCGGCCGCGCGCCGCCTCCCCAGAAGTGCACGAAGCTCAAGTGCGCGCCACGCTTCATCATTTTGTGCGCGGCGACGGCCGAATCGAAGCCGCCGGAAAGAAGGCACGTCATGCGCCCGGCCGTATTGGGGGGCAATCCTCCCGCCCCCGGAATTTTACGCGCGTAAACCAGCAGCGAAGGACCCGGCGGAATTTCGATGCGGCAAGTGAGTTCGGGATCGTTCAGCTTGACGCGAACGTCGCGGCCCTCGGCGCGCAACTGGTCGGCCAGGTATTTTCCCACCGAGACTTCGATGTCCAGCGAGCGGTGCGGAAACGATTTGTCGCTGCGCTTGGCCCGCACGGCGAACGACGAGAATTTTTCGCCGCGAACTTCCTCCCATGCTGCGCGGCCCAGGGACGCAAGATCCTCCGAGCCGTCGCGAGGCACCACGCGCGCTACCGCATAAAACGCCACGCCGAATACGCGCTCGATCCGCGCCACGGCTTCCTTGGCCGATGCGCCTTCGCCGAATTCAATCAGCAACCGGTCGCCCGGCCGCAGAATGCGCTCCACCGGCAGGCCTTCCAGCGCGCGCTTCAGCGCCATGTGAAGCTTGCTCAGGAAGAAACGGCGATTTCCGCCCTTCAGCCAGATCTCATGATAGTGAACGACGATAACGAGTTTCGAAGTTTGCACAGATTCCCCAGGGGGCGGTCGAATCCTTTAATTATAGCAGCCGTCCGAAGCCATTGCCCAGACTGGATCGATTCGCTCGCCATGGCGGGCGGAGAGGCTTCCCAGTACCCGGCGCGATCCTACGCAATAATTCCTTTTTCGTCACGCGCCAGAAACAATCGCGAGTCTATGCTGGACGCCGCCCGGGATGTGACGTATACCCAACATCTGGCCACTGTGGGTCTTAACTGCTGGAGCACGGCGGATTGAGGCGCGCGCCGGGAAGCGACCACAAGGGTAGTTGGCGCATCTCATGCCTAGAGCGTCCTAAGTCCCGAAGACGCGGGAGCGAGCGATGTGGGACAAGAACGATTGGCACCAGTTCTTCGCAATCGCAAATCGGCCCTGGCAGCGGCACCGTCCTCCTCGCCCTGTCTATCCGAGCGGGACCAAGCGTGTGCTTCCAGCCATTGGGTTTAGCCTCTCGGAACTCGATGACGCAGGCATTAACGTGGAAGCCGCCGAACGGCTTGGTTTGCCCGTCGATGCCGCCAGAATCGGGGCCTACGGACCCAACGTCTCCGCGTTGCGTGAATTTGTCCGCACGGCGCGCCAACCCGGAAGACCCGGACAGCTCGGCTAACCCCAAAAGAATCATCGTTCCTCAAAGACGCCGAATCGGCAGGTGTGTGTAGCAGTCGTGAGTGGATTCCGATTTGAAACATGAGCGAAGAATCCTCCGTCGCGGTTTCCGCATCTATCGGTTTCTGGAACGCTCCCGGTTACGCCGGTGGTGAGGTTGGGATTGGCGGAGTGGATGTCCTGACCCGCCGTACTACTTGACGCCAGGGAATCTTCCGGTAAACTGCCTTTTCTGTCTTGAGACGCAGATGCAGACTGAGACCGACATCACGATCGCACCCGCGGCCAGCCCGGCCGAAGACACGCAGCACGATTTCGACTACCCGCAGCGGGAAGCGGCTTTCTTTTATGGATTGTTCCTCCGCGGACATTCGGCGGCCGAGCTTCGCCGCGACATCGAGGTGCCGCCAGCGGTTCTGCTCAAATGGCATCGCGAGGCCGAGCGCGAGCCTACCATGCGCGACGTCTTCACCCGCATGGTCGAATACCGGCGCCACGTGCTCGCGATTTTCGAGGCCTTGGTCGACACCGAATCGCGCCCCCAGCGCGTGCAGTAAGACTTCCCCGCACTCCTATCTGGCTTGTGGCGCTGTAAGACGCGCCCTCGCACTCGTGTTAGACTTCCCCAGAGCCCTGCAGAATGCTGGACGGCGAACGATCGGCAATTCGTGACCTCCGGTTGAATTGGATAGACGTGATCTGGCTGGTCTTTCTGGGCGGCCTGGCGCTTCTCCCTCCTGTCAACGAAATCCACAAACAAGTCATTCTCCTGGCGATTGTCGTCTACCAGCTTTTCGAGGGCTGGGTGATTGCGCGTCTGCCTAAACGAGGTCCCGCGTACAGCGTACTCGTCAAGATTCTGCTGGCCACGCTGCTGCTCGATCACACCGGAGAAATTGGGATCAACAGTAACTACTACCCCATCTACTTTTTGCCGGTGTTGAGCGCGGCCATTTACTTTGGTCCCATCGCTGCGCTGGCCTGGACCACAGCCACATCACTGGCCTATTTGTCGCTGCTGTGGCCGGCGTTGCAGGAATCGGACATCACACCCGAGGGCTACAGCATCCTTACCATCCGCGTGCTTTTCTTTTACGTCGCGGCCATTCTGGTGAACCGCTTTGCCGTGGAAAATCGACGGCAGGTGCAGCGGCTGGAAGATCTTTCGGAAAAATTGGAGGAAACCAACAAGCAACTGCGCCGCGCCGAAGCCGAAGCGCGCCGCGCGGAGCGCCTCGCCGCGCTCGGGCAGCTTTCCGCGGGCCTCGCCCACGAAATCCGCAATCCCCTGGCCGTCATCAAGGGCTCGGCAGAAATGCTGAGCCGGAAAGTCGCTGAGTCCGAGCCTCTCGCCGCCGAACTCGCCGGCTACATTTCTGCCGAGGTGAACCGGCTGAACGCGCTGGTCGTGCGGTTTCTCGATTTCGCGCGACCCTCGAAGCTGGAATTGCATCCCGAACGCGCTTCCGAGATCGTCGATCGCGCGCTGGAATCTTCGGCGGCATCGTTCCCGAATACGAAAGTGAAAGTCGAACGCGCCTATGCGCCCGGCGTGCCGGAAATTCAAGCCGACCGCCAACTATGCGAACAGGTGTTCGTCAACCTGATCACCAACGCCTTTCAAGCCATGGACGGTCAGGAAGGCATGTTGCGCTTGTCGATTGCGCCGGAAACTGAAAACGGCGAGCGGGGCGCCGGCGTGATCGTTGAGGATTCTGGTCCCGGCGTTCCGCCGGAGTTGCGCGAACAGATTTTTAATCCGTTTTTTACGTCAAAGAAGGAAGGGGTAGGGCTGGGGCTTTCGATTGTCGCCAAGATCGTCGACGACCATCACGGCACCATTCGCCTGGAAGAAGGCGCCTACAACGGCGCGCGCTTTCATGTGTTTTTCCCTGCGGGGGTCCAGTAGGACAGGCTTGAGCCTGTCGGGTTTGATCTTGCGGGCCCGAAGCAAAAGGCGACAGGCTGAAGCCTGCCCTACTTTTCCCCGAGTTGAGCCCCGGCGAACCGGGGTGTTATTCTCCGTATTATGAATGGCGCCCCGATCCGCCCGTTGTCCGGAGCCTCGCCGGAGGCGCAGCACCAGGCGCTGCTGGAAGTCGCGGAAGCGATCGCCCAGCATCGCGATCTGGGCGAACTGTTTCACGAACTCGCGGCCCGGCTGCATCGTGTGGTGGAATTCGATTACCTGAATCTGACCCTGCATGATCCAGCGCGCAACGTCATGAGGCTGCACATCCTCGAGGCCGAAGGACCCAGGCATATTCGCCCGGGCGCCGAATTTCCTGTTGGCGAGACGCCCTCCGGATTGGTCTGGGAAACCCAGCAACCATTCATCCTGGACGATATCGCGCAGGAAACGCGCTTCCCGGCGCTGCTGCAGATTCTGCGTAACAACGGCGTGAAGTCGGCGTGCTCGGTTCCCCTGACCACCGCCCAGCGGCGCCTGGGCGTGCTGAGCTTTGGCCGCCTCACGCCCCACCACCACTCCGAAAATGAAATTGCGTTCGTGCAACAAGTGGCCCGGCAGGTCGCCGTGGCCGTGGATAACGCGCTCAACTTCGAGCGCGCACAGGCGTACCAACGGCAACTGGCGCACGAACGCGACCGCCTGCGCGTTCTGCTCGAAGTAAACAACGCCGTGGTTTCCAAGCTCGATCTGCACGCCCTGCTGAACGCGATTTCCGCATCCCTGCGCCGCGTGATTCACCACGAATACACCAGCCTCGCGCTGTTCGAGCCGGCTGCCAATCAAATGCGCATGCTGGCGCTGGATTTTCCCCAGGGCAAAGGATTGATCCGCGAAGAAATGCTGGTGCCGCTGGAAGGTTCCATGTCCGGAAAAGCGTTCCGCAACCGCCAGTCGTTGGTGCTGGATCGCGCGGCAATGGATGAATTCATTTCCCCAACGTCGCGCCTGCTGCGCGATGAAGGCGTGCGTTCCGTGGTCTGCACCCCGCTGATCACACGCGACCGCGTCCTCGGCACCATCAGCCTGGCCAGCCTGCGCGACGCCGCTTTCCAGCAGGGCGACGTCGATCTCCTCGTCCAGGTAGCCGGGCAAGTCGCCATTGCCGTCGAAAACGCCCTCGCGTTCCAGGAAATCGGCGAACTTAAGAACAAGCTGGCCCAGGAAAAGCTTTACCTCGAGGACGAAATCCGCTCGGAAATGAATTTTGACGAAATTGTCGGCGAAAGCCCCGCGCTACGTTCCGTCCTCAAGCATGTGGAAACCGTGGCCCCGACCGACTCGACCGTCCTCATCCAGGGCGAGACCGGGACGGGCAAGGAATTGATCGCGCGCGCCATCCACAATTTGAGCCCGCGGCGCGAGCACACCTTCGTGAAGGTGAATTGCGCCGCGATTCCTACCGGGCTGCTCGAATCGGAATTGTTCGGGCACGAACGCGGCGCGTTTACCGGAGCGATCGCGCAGCGCCTGGGCCGGTTCGAGCTCGCCAATGGCGGCACGATTTTCCTCGACGAAGTCGGAGACATTCCGCTGGAGCTGCAGCCCAAGCTCCTTCGCGTGCTCCAGGAACAGGAATTTGAGCGATTGGGAAGCACGCAGACGGTGCGAGTGGATATTCGCCTCGTCGCCGCCACAAACCGCGATCTCAGCGAGATGGTCGCCGCACGCACGTTCCGCAGCGATCTCTACTATCGCTTGCGCGTGTTCCCGATTCTGGTCCCGCCTTTGCGCGAACGTCAGGAGGATATTCCCGCGCTGGTGCGCTATTTTGTCCAGAAATACGCGAGGCGCATGAATCGTACAGTCGAGACAATTCCAGCGGGGACGCTCGATGTGCTGGTGCACTACGCCTGGCCCGGGAATATACGCGAACTGGAAAATCTCATCGAACGCGCCGTGATTGTCTCGCCGGGTCCGGTCCTCCGCGTCCCCTTGGGTGAATTCAAGGCTCCCACGGAACTCACCGCAGACATCGTTACCCTGCATGCGGCAGAGCGCGAGCATATCGTCCGGGCACTCGAGGCGACCAACTGGGTCCTGGCCGGCCCGCGAGGCGCAGCAGCCAGGCTGGGAATGAAGCGGACCACTCTACAGTCCAAGATGCTCAAGTTGGGAGTCATCCGCTCGAAATAGAATTCTCGAAAAATGCCGACATTTCGGCAAGTGCCCATATTTCGGCAGTAAATCCTTTTCAAGTTTGCTTCTTCCAATCCAAATAATAGTCAAAGTCCATATAATATGTTATAAATAAAGAGTTTAAATTAAGTGTCTATATTTCGGCACAATGGCCACTAATCTGCAACAATTGTCCACGATATATTTTCTGACGGCCTGATAGTGAAGCGAGACGATGCTCAGGGTCACGGTCAAAAAAGAGGACTTGATCGAAACGTGGGAGCTGGAAGGAAAGCTCTCGGGGGATTGGGTCAAGGAGCTTGAGCGCTGCTGGAAAGAGTATGCTCCGCAGCCCGGAATTTCCATCCAAGTTCACTTAAAGGCCGTAAGTTACATTGATGCAGCCGGAAAGCAATTGCTTGCCGAGATGCACGGGCACGGGGTGGAAATCAAGGGTTGCGGGTGCATGACCCGGGCCGTGGTGGAAGAAATTGTACGAGATACGGCCGAACGCTGACATACCTGGGATGGCCATGCGGACGGTTGGGCGCCTTCATGGATCAACTGAATTCAGATTGGATGATCGCGAAGGTCAAAGTACGGGGATGAGGTTCTCCCAGGGGGAGGATTCTATCCGAGAAATCATTAGAGCCGTCCAACGTTTTCCGGCAACGATCGTGCCCAATGGAGGCTTACGCGGAAGTAATTTCGCGGGGGCTGTATTTACCCATCTTCGGTTTCAATTCGGAAGCCAGTTTCACTCCGGCTATCCGGGCGCAAGTTTTTCTGGCAGCGGGTCTTGCTTTCCTATTTGTGCCGATCAAAGTAATGGCGTGCTAGCTCGCGGAGTTTGATGAAGAAGGCGGGCCGCAGAGGCCGGAGCTAGTCGAACACTAAACGCGGGCGCCGGCGTCTAACGAGCTGTAAAGGACATTATCGTAGTGGGTTGGGATCTTTACTCATAAAGTCAGAAGCAGCGGTCATTCATACAGTGGTTTATTCATCAGGAGGGGGAAACGACTATGAATCAGGGGCGCCATCATCAGCCGGAAAAATTCGTTATGGATCTGAATCTGCACGAACAGACCGAAGATCAATTGATCGAGCGCGGCTTGGGCGGGGACGCGCGGGCTCTGGACGTGCTTTTCAGCCGTAATACCCGCACACTTTACCAGACCGCGCTTCGCGTGCTGGGCAATCCGGAGGACGCGGAAGAGGCGCTGCAGGAAGGTCTGCTTTCCGCATACCGCAATCTGCCGAGATTCGAGCGCCGCTCGCAATTTTCTACCTGGCTCACGCGAATCGTCATCAACGCCGCTTTGATGCGGCGGCGCAGCAAGCGCTCGCGCCCCGCGGTTTCGCTCGACGATTTTGCGTCCGAAGGAGAGCTGCCGCTGGCCGAGCGCTTCGCGGATGAAAGCCCGAATCCGGAACAGATTTATGCCGGCACGGAATTGGGCGACCGCGTGAAGAAAAAACTTGCCGAGATTTCTCCCTTGCTGCGCACGGCATTCTGGCTGCGGGAAATCGAGGGGCTTTCCGCCGAAGAAGCGGCGCATGTGCTGGGGGTCTAGCGCAATACACTGAAAGCGCGGCTGTGGCGTGCGCGCCAGGAATTGGCCGCCCGCCTGGGTCTGGCTCTCGACGGAAACCTTGCGCCTGCAACGTAATAGAGGCATTATAGCGGCGTGGTAAAAGCAGCGAGAGGCAGGGCACGTCCCCCAATGCCGATTCGCCGCCTGGGCCGCAGCGAACTGATGGTTTCCTCGCTCGGCCTCGGGTGCATGGGCATGTCCGAATTCTACGGCCCGGCAGACGACAACGAGTCCATTGCCACCATTCACCGCGCCCTTGACCGCGGCATCAATTTCCTCGACACCGCCGACGCATACGGGATAGGCCGAAACGAAGAACTGGTGGGCCGCGCTGTTCGCGGACGCCGCCACCAGGCCGTGCTGTCCACCAAATTCGGGAATGTTCGTGCCCCCGATGGCAAGTTTCTGGGTGTCAACGGACGCCCCGAGTATGTGCGGCAGGCCTGCGAAGCCAGTTTGCGCAGGCTCGGCGTTGAGACCATCGATCTTTATATCCAACATCGCGTCGATGCCACCGTGCCCATCGAGGAGACTGTCGGCGCCATGGCGGAACTCGTCCGCCAGGGCAAAGTGCGATTCCTCGGATTATCCGAAGCGGCTGCGTCCACATTCCGGCGCGCCTCGAAAGTGCATCTCATCACCGCTCTGCAATCAGAATACTCGCTATGGACACGCGATCCCGAAGGGGAGATTCTCGCGACCTGTCGTGAATTGGGAATTGGGTTTGTGGCTTACAGCCCGTTGGGACGCGGATTTCTGACCGGAAAATACCGCAGTGCCAGCGACTTTGGGGAAGGCGATTTTCGGGCTGCCACCCCTCGATTCCAGGGCGAAAACCTCCAGCGGAATCTGGCGCTGGTTGAGCGCATCGAAAAAATCGCCGCCGAAAAAAATTGCACGGCGGCGCAACTTTCCCTCGCGTGGGTGCTGGCGCAAGGCGATGACATCGTTCCGATTGCCGGCACCAAGCACCGGAATTACCTCGACGAGAATATCGAAGCCATTTGTATAAAGCTTACACCGCAGGACCTGGCCCTTATCAATCGGGAGCTGCCGCCCGGCATCGCCGCCGGGGACCGCTACCGAACCGCTGCAATGGCGTCCCTGAACAAGTAATCCAACCGAAGTTTTCTACTATTTTCCCGCGCGCACAGCGGAACTTGGCGGCACTTGTGTCCCGCCGGCGATTTTCTGCTGCGACCAAATGCCAAAAACCGCCGGCGGGACGCCAGCGCCACCAAGACGCACATTCCCAAAATGTTTGGGCGAGACTAAAGTTCCACCTGCGTCCCATCTGAAAGACGCAGGAATGCAGGAGGGCGCGAGCGTGCACGCCCCTGCCTTGAGATGAATTTGGACTGGGATGATAGAACGATTGCGAACTAACTGTTGCTGCCTGCTGCGACGCGAGCGGCGGCCGTGGCGCCTGCCTTCTTGCTGCGGCGGCGGGGTTTCGTGGGTCGTTCGGGAGCTTCGCCGACCAACTCCATGCTCATGAGGCTGGTGACGAACTTCTTCAGGCCAACGCTATCGAAATCGATGGTGGTACGCTCGTTGTCGGATTCCGCCACGATCCCGAACCCGTACTGCTCATGCTTGATGCACTGTCCTTCGGAGAGAACCTGCACAACTGCCTCCTTGTTTGGTACTGGGAATTACGGAGCGATTCCTGTGAGGAAGCGGGGTTCGTCCCGGCACTGCCGGGACGGACCCACGTTTGTTCAGACTAGAGGCCGGTAACGTTCTCCGCCTGCAAGCCCTTGGGGCCCTTGCGGACCTCGAATTCAACCGCTTGGCCTTCGTTAAGCGATTTATATCCGTCCATCTGGATCGCCGAAAAATGGACGAAAACGTCTTCGCCGGACTGGCGCTGGATGAATCCGTAGCCTTTGCTGGCGTTGAACCACTTTACTGTTCCTTGTTCTTTCACTGCAACTACCTCACATTAAGCTATTTGTGCTTCTCGTACTGACCGGCGCGCCTCGCAGGGCGGGGTGCGGAGGCCTTGAATGCCTCTAGCCCGCTGAAACAAACGGCTGCAAGATTGGCCCCACAGCCCCGTTAAACGAGTCAAAAGGAATTACAAGAGCAACAAACGCAAAGCTATTTTATCAAAAAGACATATTCATTGTCCAGATGGTTTGCATTAACGAAGGGACCGCCTTAACCACCCTTTAGGGAACAACAACATTCTTTATTTTCAGTGTGTTACAAGAAAATAAGCGCCTATTAATCATCACTTCCCAGTCCAGGGTTTATGGTGCTTGTTGGCACATTTGCATGATGGAACACGGGGCGGGCTTCCCCTCCTGGCGGCAATGGGCGTACTCTTCTGCGTGTGCGGGTCTTTTCCTGGTCCGCCTGAAATTCATGCCAGCCGGAAAGATCGAGGCTCCGCCCATAAGGAGTAGACATACCCCAGCCATGCCTCGCCCGTCCCTTATCGAGTACATCGGTGAATTTGCGAGGCATGGGACTGGCATTGCGTACGCTCACTGGTCGGGGTACCGCACGGTTCGGTGGTCCTTTCGCGATGTGGCAAAGGTAGCGGCGCAATTCGCGCGGGAGCTGGAAGCGCGCGAAATCGAGCCTGGCGATCGCGTGTTGCTCTGGGGACGAAACTCTCCGGAATGGGTAGCGGCATTATTCGGATGTCTCCTGAGGGGCGCCGTCGCCGTGCCGATGGATCAGGGCGCGGCCCTTGATTTTGTAGCGCGCGTGGCCGGGCAGGTCGACGCCAAACTCCTGATCGTTTCCCGGGAGAACGAGCACGGGGCCAAATTCGGGCCCGCAGTTCTGCTCGATTCCCTCCGGGAAAGTGTCGCTCATCACTCCTCTGAACCTTACGCGTCTCCTCCGCTGGACCGCAATTCCATTGCGCAGATTATTTTCACTTCCGGGACCACGCTCGACCCGAAAGGCGTAGTCATCTCCCACGGAAATATCCTGGCCAATTTGGAACCTCTTGAAGAGGGGATGCAGCCGTATCTGAAATGGGAGCGCTTCGTGCATCCGCTGCGTTTTCTGGCGCTGGTGCCGCTGAGCCACATTTTCGGACAGTTCATGGGCGTGTGGGTGCCGCCGCTTTTGGGCGCCACTGTTTTTTTTCAAGACACGCTGGTTCCATCTGAAATTATTTCTGCAATCAAGCGCGAACGCATTTCAGTGCTGGTGAGCGTGCCGCGCGTGCTGGAGTCGCTGCGGAATAAGATCGAGCGCGATCTGGATGCCGGGGAATCACTGGAAACGTTTCGCCGCGATTTTGAGGCCGCGGCCAATGAAAAATTCCTTCGGCGCATGTGGCGGTTCCGGAAAATCCACCGGCTCTTCGGCTGGAAATTCTGGGCCGTGATTTCCGGTGGCGCGGCGCTCGATCCAGAAACGGAGCAGTTCTGGGAACGCACCGGGTTTGCCGCCATTCAGGGCTACGGACTCACGGAAACCACTTCGCTCGTGAGCGTGAATCATCCGTTCCGGATCGGCCGCGGCTCGATCGGAAAAGTGCTGCCGGGACGCGAAGCGAAAGTGGACGAGAACGGCGAGATTCTTGTGCGTGGAGAAAATGTTGCGGCGGGCTACTGGCAGGGGCGCGAAATTCATCCGATCGCAGGCAAAGGGGATGAGGGGCAGTGGTTCCACACGGGCGATCTTGGCGCTGTAGACGCCGAAGGGAACCTGTATTTCAAGGGGCGAAAGAAAAACGTCATCGTTACGCCTGCCGGCTTGAACGTGTATCCGGAAGACCTGGAAGCCGGCTTGCGTCGCGAGCCGGAAATAAAGGACTGCGTCGTGATGGGCCTGGAGCGCGGAGGAAACGCCGAGCCCTGCGCGGTGCTGCTATTGCGCGATGAGCGAAAAGTGAAACAGCCGCGGCACGCCGCCGGGATCCTCGCGCGCGTAAATGAATCGCTGGCCGAATACCAGCGGATGCGTTCGTGGTTCCTGTGGCCCGAGGCCGATTTTCCGCGAACCGCGACGGGGAAACCTAAACTTGCTGAAATCCGCGCCGCCGTCGAGGCGCAATACGGCTCGGGATCCGGCTCCAGCGGCTGGCCCGCGACAAACGGAGGCATCGCGGAACTCATAGCACGCCTGCAGGGCGCCGATTCCGGCCGCGACCCCAATGCCAATCTCGATAGCGACTTGCGTCTGAGTTCGCTAGACCGCGTCGAACTGCTGGGCGCGATCGAGGACCGTTACCAGATCGATCTCAACGAAACACGTTTCACCGCCGCAAGGACGGTCGGCGAATTGGAAAATCTGGTGCGCGCGGCCTCGCCTGTGCGCACTGAATTCGTGTTTCCGCGTTGGGCGCAGCGCTGGCCAGTGACGTGGATTCGTACCTTCATCTATTACCTGCTGACGTGGCCCGCGACGCACCTGATGGCCCACCCGCGCGTCCTGGGCCGCGAAAATCTGCGGGGCGTGAAAGGGCCCGTGCTGGTGGTCTGCAATCACGTGATTTATCTGGATGTGGGATTCGTTCTGGCGGCGCTGCCGATGCGCTTGCGGCATCGCCTGGCTGTCGCCATGGGCGGCGAACGCCTGGCCGAAATGCGCAGGCCGCCCGCGGATTGGTCCTTATTTCGGCGCTGGCTCGCGCGCGTGAAATATTTTCTGGTCGTGTCGCTGTTCAACGTGTTTCCGCTGCCGAAGAGCTCCGGCTTCCGCGAAAGTTTTCGATTTGCCGGCGATCTAGCCGATCGCGGCTGGAGCGTGCTGGTGTTTCCCGAAGGAGACTTGACGCCGGACGGAAAACTGCAGCCTTTCCGCGCGGGCATCGGCCTGCTCGCGAATAATCTGAATGTTCCGGTCGTGCCTCTGCGCATGGACGGTGGCTACGAAATCCGCGAGGCGGGGAAACTTTTCAATCGCCCCGGCCGCATCCGCGTGCACGTCGGCGCGCCGGTGAAGTTTCCGGCAGGCGCGGACCCGCAGGAGATCGCGCAGGAACTGGAACGCCGCGTTGCGGATTTGGGCGGCGTCGAGGAGAAAAGCAAAGCCGCCGCGGCTGGTTAGGTCCGCGCAGGCTAAACACGCTGCGACCACAAATGTTTCCCGGCATTCCGAGTCCCGGTTCTTTCCGGGAGTGGGAATGACGATTTTTCAAGGGTTCCGCAACTGGTTCAGCCTGTATGGTTTCAAGCAAAGCGGCCCACCCCCCCACAGGCTGTGGCCTGCGCCACCAAACCCACGAGCAATCTCCGAGGGTAAGCATTTCTCAGCTCACGATTCGCGCTTGCCACCAGCGGTGAATCGCCACGAGGGACCAGACCGCTTCCACCAACCCAAACGGCCAAGCGCCCTGCAGGAAACCGTAGATGGACCCGAGGACGCACGAACCAGCAAACGCGAGGACAAACCAGCGGCTGCGGCGTTCGAGCCAGTAGGTCACGAGCATCGCCAGGACGGCGAACAATCCGAAAAGCGTCAGTCGGTCCATTTGGCTTGAGTCACCGGTTTCGCGAGTTAATTTTTTCGCAGTGCAAACGTCTTTCAGTTGCCTTTTGATTGGACATCATTTGCCGTAAAAAACGGCTAAGAGCGGGGTAAGGAATACCTAAACGGCGCTGCGTGGATCGGAAGGAATATGTTGTAGCCGGCCTCTGATCCTTCGGTTTCACTCAGGAGAAGAGAGGCGGGCTACAGCAGACAGGCTGCAACAGGATCGGAGTCTATCGTGCAGCTTCAGCGTCGGCGCGGATCTGCTGCCAGCGTTTCGGGCGCTTCTTCATGTCCAGAATTTTCTTGCGTAGGCGGATGGATTTCGGCGTGACCTCGACGGCTTCATCGTCGGCGATGAACTCGATGGCCTGCTCGAGGGTCAACTGGCGGTGCGGGATCAGGCGGATGGCCTCGTCGGCGCTGGACGCACGCATGTTGGTCTGCTTTTTTTCCTTGGTGACGTTCACGTCCATGTCGGCGTCGCGCGAATTTTCGCCGACGACCATGCCTTCATAAACTTCCTCGCCCGGGCCGACGAACAATTCGCCGCGCTCCTGCAAGTTCCACAACGCAAACGCCGTGGTGTTCCCCGAGCGGTCCGCCACCAGCGCGCCCGTGGGCCGCGTGGCCATTTCGCCGCCGTATTCGGTCCAGCCTTCAAACAGCGCGTGCAGCAGGGCCGTGCCGCGCGTATCGGTGAGCAACTGCCCGCGCAGGCCGATCAGGCCGCGCGAAGGAATCGTAAATTCCATGCGCACCCAGCCGGAGCCGTGATTGACCATTTTGCCGAGTTCGCCGCGCCGGCGTCCCAGCGATTCCATGACCACGCCGACGAAGTTTTCCGGACAATCGACCACCAGGCGCTCGAGCGGCTCGAGTTTTTTGCCGTTTTCCTCGCGCACCACGATTTCCGGCTTGCCGACCATCAGTTCATAGCCCTCGCGGCGCATGGTTTCGATCAGGATCGCGAGCTGCAATTCACCGCGCGCAAACACGCGAAACACGTCGGTGGTTTCGGAGTCGGTAATGCGCAGCGAAACGTTGGTGAGCAATTCCTTCTGCAGCCGCGCGCGCAGATCGCGCGAAGTAACCCACTGGCCTTCGCGGCCGGAAAGAGGGCTGGTATTGATCGTGAAATTCATGGCCAGCGTGGGCTCGTCCACCACGATGGGCTCGAGGGGCGCGGGATTTTCCAGGTCCGTCAGGCTCTCGCCGATTTGAATTCCTTCGACGCCGGCGACGGCAACCAGGTCGCCGCAAGGCACCGCGTCGGTTTCATCCCGTTCGAGTCCGCGAAAGGTGTAAAGCTTGGTGATGCGCGTGGGCTCGATGGCGCCGGAAATCTTGGCGATGCCCACATCGGAGCCGCGGCGCAGCGTGCCGTTGAAGACACGCCCGATGGCGATGCGCCCCAGGAAATCGCTGTAATCCAGGTTCATGACCTGCGCCTGCAGCACTCCGTCGGGATCGCCCTTGGGCGCCGGAATCGCGGTGACAATGGTTTCAAACAGAGGCTGGAGGTTCGTCGAGCCGTCGTCCAGCTTGCGGTGCGCGACGCCGGTCTTGGCATTCGTGTACAGGACGGGAAAATCGAGTTGGTCTTCGGTGGCCTCAAGATCGATGAAAAGATCGTAGATTTCATCGAGCACGGCGGCGGCGCGCGCGTCGGGCCGGTCGATCTTGTTGAGGACGATGATGGGGAGCAGCTTGGCCTGCAGGGCTTTTTGCAGGACGTAGCGCGTCTGCGGCAGCGGGCCTTCGCTCGCATCCACCAGCAGAAGCACGCCGTCCACCATTTTCAGGGCGCGCTCGACTTCGCCGCCGAAATCGCTGTGGCCGGGCGTGTCCACGATGTTGATTTTCGTATCCTTATAAAACAGGGCCGTGTTTTTGGCCAGGATGGTGATGCCGCGTTCGCGCTCCAGGTCGTTCGAGTCCATCACGCGCGTCACGACCACCTGATTGTCCCGGAACACACCGCTCTGGTGCAGCATGGCGTCGACCAGCGTGGTCTTGCCGTGGTCGACGTGGGCGATGATAGCGATATTGCGAATCTGTGGCATTTAATCCTAACTTTCTCTTCGATTGTCGTTTTCGGTGCCCAGGTACAAGTCCGCCGAGGCGGACCTGACAGAATACGGGTGCGAGCTTTACTTGAAGCCCGCCGGCACACGGATGCGGGCTCGACTTGCAGCCCGCCGGATGAAGCGGTGGATACAGAAAGGGCAGCAAGTGCGTACTTGCAGCCCCCACGTTGAATTCCGAGAGGAATTACAAGTGCATCCGAGACGTCAAGAATACCACACCTGGCTCACAGCGTCACCCGGGAAGGGGCCCAGCGTAGAACTGGACCTGGAGGGCGATTTGCGGTAGCATTAGCATTCCCCAATGTACCGGCTTTGACTTCATACCCGTTGATGCGAGGCTCGAAATGACCCTTGATACGGAACGGCAATCCTTCCGAGGCGTAGTCTGTCTGCATTGCAAGGCACCAGTCCCGGTGCCGGCCATCGTTCGAGATTCACAGCCCGCTCCGTTGCAAGAGGGGAGCGCGTCCAGCGACCGGTCCGCCGTGTTTAACCTGCGGTGCCCCGTGTGCCACAAAGAAAAGCCCTATCGGACCCGTGAGATCGTCAATTTTGAGGGAACCCCCGGACCCATGGCGCCGTTCGCACCCCCGGCAGCAACGCGATCGTTCCCGCTGGGCGGAATGACAAGGACAGCTAAGGCGTAGTCTCCCGCGAGATTTTATTTCAAGCAACTCTTTAAGTATGAGTGTGTTACGGATATTTTTATTCGACGTGAAGTCTTCCTTCCAAGGAAAAATCACAGCGTCGTCATTCCGAAGCACGCGTTTTGCCGAGCAATCCCTCTTTCTTTTGACTTCAAACCAGGTGGGATTCCTCGGGCCGCAAACCGGCCCTTGGATTGACGTACGAAGCGGCTTGCTTCGTCTGTGTAGTCTAGTGTAATTGGCGGGAAAACCGCGCAGACTGAAGTCTACGCTACAAAAATCTGTCCCACTCCGAATTAAGATCGTAGCGATTACCAAATACAATCAAGGTAGTGGCCCTCCTGGCTCAACGCTGTTGTAATATCGCAATTCGCCGGCGGGAGGAACGTGTGGTTGAATTTCTCAAATCCCTGTATCGAGCGCTGGTAATTTTCGGCGTCTGCGCAACCCCTCTGTTTGCTCAGATCCACGTTCCCAATTCTTCTCCCGTTGCGCCCATCCCTGTCAAAGTCGTTGTACTCGCCATGTTCGAGGCCGGCGAAGACACGGGCGACATTCCGGGGGAATATCAATTGTGGGTGGAGCGCGAGCACCTGGACCAGGTCCTTCCCCTGCCTGCGGGCTATCACCACGTGCGCATGAACAAGGATGGAGTGTTGGGGATGCTGACCGGCGTGGCCACGGCCAAGGCGGCAGCGTCGGTGATGGCGTTGGGTCTGGACCCGCGATTCGATCTGACAAAAGCCTACTGGGTGATCGCCGGGATCGGCGGGGGCGATCCTGCGGACGTGTCGCTGGGCTCGGCGGTTTGGGCGAGCCACGTGATTGACGGCGATATTGGGTATGAAATCGATACGCGGGAAATTCCCGCGGACTGGCCGACGGGTTTCGTGCCGCTGCGCAAGTCGAAGCCCTACGAGCAGCCGGTGAAGCCGCAACTCGATGGCGAAATGTACACCCTGAACCCGGACCTGGTCGCTTGGGCATTTCAGCTCACAAAAAATACCCACCTGGCCGACACGGACGAGATGCGCTCTCACCGCGCGCGGTACACCGGATTTCCTAACGCCGTGAAGCCGCCGTTTGTGACCGTGGGCGACACCATGTCCAGCGGCACGTTCTGGCACGGCTCAAAAATGGACGAATGGGCCAACGAGTGGACGCGCTATTACACGGGCGGGCAAGGGAATTTCATGATTGCGGCCATGGAAGATACCGGCACGCTGCAGGCGCTTACCTTCTTAAATCAGGCAGGCCGCGCGGACCTGAACCGCGTGTTGGTGCTGCGCACGGTGAGCAATTACGATCGCGAAGCTCCGGGGACGACGCCCGCCGAAAGCCTGGAGAGCATGGTGCACGGGAAATTCGCGGCTTATCTGGAGTCGCTCGAGGCGGCGGAGACGGTGGGTGATAAAGTGGTTCGCGACATCGTGAAGCATTGGGCCGACCGGGAAGATAAAATTCCGCACGCATCTCAATAAGGAATGAAATATATGCTTAGGATGAAATTTTTTGCGCCGGCACGGCTGCGCTGCGTGGGTGTTTTGCTCGCGCTATTGTGTTCAACCACCGCTTACGCCCAGACCTCACCCAAGAAGGTCGCCGAAGGGGCCGGCACCGCGGAGCAGCGAACGGTCCGCGCCTATGAATCGGCCCGCGCGAATCCGCTCGACCTGCACGCGTTTCTGGCGCGCATGCCCAAGGGTGCGGATTTGCATTACCACCTGGGCGGCGGGATTTATGCCGAGACTTTCATTCGCGATGCCGCCGAAGACGGACTGTGCGTGGACCTGGCCAGCCATTCCCTGGTGAAACCCGCGGGCGCCGTGCAACCCGCTCCCGCCCAGCCCGACTGCGGCATTGGGACCGTGCCTGCTGCAAAAGCGTTCGCGGATCAGAATCTCTACGACACGCTGATCGATGCGTTTTCCATGCGCAGCTTCGTCTCTTACGCCGGGGTCAGCGGTCACGATCATTTTTTCGACACCTTCGGCAAATTCGGCAACATCAGCGGAAGGCACGAAGGGGAATGGCTTGATGAAATTGCGGCGCGCGCCGCTTCGCAGAATGAACAATACCTGGAACTGATGCAGACGCCCGATTTCAGCCACGCCGCGCGCATCGCCAGCGAAATCGGATGGCGTGACGATCTCGGCCAATTCCGCAGCGAGCTTCTGGCGCGCGGATTACGCGACGATATTGCCGGGGCCAGCGCCGCCAGGGATGCAGCCGAAGCCTCCCGCCGGAAGATCGAGCACTGCGGCGAGCCGCAGGAAGCGCCGGCATGCAAAATCACAATCCGGTATCTCTATCAGGTTCTGCGCGGATTTCCCAGGGAAGTGGTTTTCGCGCAAACGCTGCTGGGATTTGAGACCGCCATGGCCGACCCGCGCTTTGTGGGCATTAACTACGTCATGCCCGAGGATGGCAGGGTTTCGATGGCCGATTACGCGCTGCACATGAAAATCGTGGGCTTTCTGCACAGCTTGTATCCCAAAGTGCATATCAGCCTGCACGCGGGCGAACTTGCCGAAGGACTCGTGCCGCCCGAGGGGCTCTGCTGCCACATCCGTCTTGCTCTCGAAGAGGCGCACGCGGAACGCATCGGCCACGGCGTGGACGCCATGCAAGAGGATCGCCCCTACGAATTGCTGAAGGAAATGGCCGCGAAGCATGTGATGGTGGAAATCAATCTCACCAGTAACGACGTGATTCTGGGCGTTGCGGGCAAGGATCATCCCTTGCCGGATTACCGCAAGTACCGCGTGCCCGTCGCTCTCTCCACCGATGACGAAGGCGTCTCGCGCATCGACCTGACGCATGAATATGTGCGCGCCGCCGAAACCTACTCGCTGAGTTACGCCGACTTGAAGCAGATGGTCCGCACTGGCCTCGAACACAATTTCCTCCCCGGCGCGAGCCTATGGCGCGAGCCGGACGTTTTCTCGCGCCCGGCCGCGGCCTGCGCGAACGACGCGCCTGGCGCGGCAAAACCCTCGCCGGGGTGCGTGGCGTTTCTCAAGTCCAGCGAAAAGGCACAGCAACAATGGGAACTCGAACGCCGCTTCCGCGAATTTGAAGCCGGCTTCTAAGGGGGAATTGTTGCCGTCCGCCCATTCACACAAGAGAAATAATTCGATTGCGCCACCCGTGCTACAATCCGCGACTACCTGGAGGTAAGACCCATGCCTGAACCACTGCCTGAACATCAAAAGACGCAGTTGATCGTGCGTTCTCCCCTTTCCACCGACGGATTCGTCTCGATTTATTTTTCGAGTCCGGACGGAAGGCTGATGAGCGAAGAGGAGTGGTGGAATCTGCGGCAGCTCATCGAGCTGACCAATCGTGTCTGTGTCAAGCAGCAGGCGCACGCGCAGTCGGCCTAGGGAAATTCCCGCCGGGGCGCTGGGTGCGGAATCGGAAGGCCGCCACGCGGTCGGAAGCGGCGCCGTAGGGATCGGCCTGCTGGTCGGCTTCGTCCATTTGGATTTGCGCGTTCCACAATAATTCAAAGTTGCCGTTCTTTGTCAGCGTGTCCGCGCAGGCGGGATTGACGTAGAGCAAATCTACCAGTCCGGGGCCGGACGCCGCCAAGCTGGCAAGTCTAGCCGCCAGTTTCTCCACCAATTCGCATTCAAATGGATTATTGAGATAAACCAGCAGCGGCGCGCGAGGCCAGCGAAAATCCAGGGCGTCCTGCTCAAGAACGCGAATTTTTCCGCGCGAACGAGTCGTGCGCTTCCAGATGATTATATTCCGCCGCGCGATGCGCGCCAGTTCCTCATTCAACTCCACGCCGATCACTTTGCGAAAGGGCGACTCGGCCGCCAGAAGCAGGGCGCGGCCCTTGCCGGCTCCCACATCCACGAACGTGTAGGCTTCCAAGCGCGAGGTAGAGGAAAGAAGAGTCTCGCGCCAGCGGCGGCACGCTACGCGGAACACGGACGGTCCAACGGCGGAATAGCCGTTGTTCATGGCATCGCTCGTCGCGCCGCCGCGGAGGTCGTCTGGACTAAGGTAGCCTCCCGTGTCGGTCCCGTATTTCCGGTCGAACGGGTGCAGAGCATTCCGGTTGGGCGCGATTTTAGGTGCTCTGGCCAACGCGTGTGCGTCCTCCCCCTTTGAACTGCATTTTTCAATTATCGCAGATGTGAACGAGAGCTGGCACGCGAGGAACACCGAAAAGCTGTCCGCCCTAAAAGCGGCCGGTTCACCGTGAGCGTTCACCGTGAACGGCCTCTACAAAATTAAACCCTCCGGTGCATTGTGATTTCGTAGAGGCCTCTCTATCCCGCGCTCTTTGGGATGGAGAGGGCGCTTTTCTTGTCCTGCGGATTCGTGTTACGCCTATCTCCTTAAAGTTCAGCATATTACGACAAGATTAGAGGGGGCAAAAAATGTATGACTCCAAATTGGTTTGAAACATCTGATACAAGGTATCGTACTATCTAAAAGGGTTGGGAATTAACCTTCCGCGAAACGACAGGTGATTGATGTTGCGTCTGGAAAAGCTACTCGTTTTGCTATGCGGTTCGGCCTTGCTGCTATCGGGCTGCGCAAAGAAGGATCCACCGGCGCTGGAGCGGCCGCCATCGCCGGTGATCGTGACCCCAGCGGTCACGGCCAATGTGCCTGTCTATCTCGACGAAGTGGGGCGCAGTGTCGCTCGGGAAGTGGTGTCGGTGCAGCCGGAAGTTTCCGGACGAATCACGGAGATACGCTTCACGGACGGCGCGGACCTGAAGAAGGGCGACCCGCTGTTTACGATCGACCCGCGGCCCTTCCAGGCGCAACTTGACGCCGCCGAAGCCAACCTGGTGCAGTCCAAGGCGGCGCTGGACTTCGCGAAAATTCAGTTTGCGCGCGTGCAGGACCTAGTGGAATCCAAGGCAATCGCCCGCCAGGATTACGATACCCGGAAAAACGCCGTGGACGTGGGCGAGGCGCAGGTCCGGCAAAATGAGGCCGCGGTCGAATCCGCACGCTTGAATCTGGAGTACACCGCGATCCGCTCGCCCATCGACGGCCGCGCGGGACACAGGCTGGTGGACGTGGGGAACGTGGTCACCGCCAATTCCACGACGCTGCTGACCATCGAGCGGCTGGA
Source organism: Terriglobia bacterium (assembly GCA_020073485.1). Classification (GTDB taxonomy): domain Bacteria; phylum Acidobacteriota; class Terriglobia; order Acidiferrales; family UBA7541; genus Palsa-360. Next base: position 74,416 of record JAIQFB010000019.1, read on the forward strand.
CCCCATCTATGCCGATTTCACCGTGACCGAAAACGATCTCCCTGCCGTGCAGCGCAATGCGCGCGGCGGCGAACTAAAAGTCGAAGTGCGCATTCCCGATGAGCCGGATAAACCGGTCGTGGGGCGCCTCACTTTCCTCGACAACTCCGTGCAGGCTTCGAGCGGCACGGTCATGCTCCGCGCCACGGTCCCGAACGCGGATCACCGCCTGTGGCCCGGACAATTTGTGAACGTGCGTCTGGTGCTGGCGACCTTGCCGAAAGCCGTGCTTGTTCCCGTGACTGCGACCCAGGATTCGGCCAAGGGCCCGTTCGTCTACGTCGTAAAGCAGGATTCGACCGCCGAATTGCGGATCGTGAAACTCGGGCAGCGGCAAGGCGATCTGATCGTGGTGGAACAGGGGATTCAACCCGGCGAGCGTGTGGTCGTCACCGGGCAACTCGGCGTGATGCCCGGCGCGAAGGTCCGCGTGGATGCGGCGCCTGCGGCGGGGCCGGCGGCGGGACAATCATGAACCTTTCCGAACCATTCATCCGGCGTCCCGTCATGACGGCTGTTCTGACCGTCTCCGCCATCGTTTTCGGCGTGCTGAGTTACAGGACCCTTCCGGTGAACGACCTGCCCGTCGTGGATTATCCCGTCATCTCGGTGCAGGCAAGTTATCCCGGAGCCAGCCCGGACACGGTGGCGAACAACATCGCCACGCCGCTCGAACGGCAATTCATGCAGATCAATGGGCTGGAGCTGGTGACTTCGTCCAGCACGCAAGGCCACGTGAATTTCACGCTTCAATTTGCATTGGACAAGAGCATTGACGCGGCCGCCACGGACGTGCAGACGGCCATTTCTCAGGCGACCGGCAGCTTGCCCACCGATCTGCCCTCGCCGCCAACCTACAGCAAGACAAATCCGAACGACCAGCCAATCCTGTACATCGCGCTGACCAGCGATTCGGTCACCATGGGACAGCTTTACGATTATGGCGCCACGCAGGTCGGGCAGCGCATCAGCATCCTGCCGGGAGTGAGCAGCGTCAACGTGTTCGGCACGAAATCCGCGATCCGCATCAAGGTTGATCCTTCCGCCATGTGGGCGCGCGGAATTTCCATTGACGACCTGACCGCGGCAGTGAAAAACGGCACCAGCTATACCGGCGCGGGACAATTCGACAGCCCCTCGGGGACCGCACTGCTTCGCCCCAACGGACAACTCGACACCGCTCAGGACTACGGAAATCTGATCGTCAGCAGCACCAACGGCGCGCCTGTGTATCTGCATGATATCGCGAAGGTGGAAAACACCGTCCAGGACGAACGGATCAAGATGAAGTTCTGGGTGCGCGGGTATGGGGAGCCCGCGGCCACGGTGGTCGTCGCCGTCAACCGCCAAGCGGGATCCAACGCCGTCGCGGTGGCCAAGAGCGTCAAAGATCTGTTGCCGATCATCAGCGCGGAACTTCCGGGATCGGTGCGCGTGACGCCGATCTACGACCGTTCGCAGACCATCGTCAATTCTGTCGCCGACGTGCAGGCGACGCTTCTGATCGCATTCGTGCTGGTCGTCGCCGTCATTTTCATATTCCTCGGCCGCGCCACCGACACACTGATTCCCGCCGTGGCCCTTCCGCTCTCGCTGCTGCTGACATTTATGGCCATGCGGGCGTTCGGATATAGCCTGGACAATTTATCGCTGATGGCGCTGACGCTGGCCATCGGATTTCTGGTGGACGACGCCATCGTGTTCCTGGAAAACACGGTGCGGCTGATGGAACGAGGGCTGGACGCGCTGCAGGCGACGCTGGAAAGTGCGCGCGAAATCAGTTTCACGATTTTGTCGATGACCGTGTCGCTGGCGGCCGTGTTTTTCCCGCTGGTGTTCATGTCCGGCTTGGTCGGCAGAATTTTCCGGGAGTTCGCCATCACTATCGTTGTGGCGATCATCGCTTCGGGACTTGTGTCGTTGACGCTGACGCCGCTGATGTGCGCCCGGCTGCTCAAGCCGCGGGGACATGGCATCAAACAGAATTTTGTGGAGCGGATGACCGGACGCATCGAACAGAGCGTCCTGCGCGTCTATGGCAAATCGCTCTGGTGGTTCCTGCGGCACCGCTGGATATCGGCGCTGATCTGGGCGGGCTGCATGGCCGGCACAATTTTGCTGTTTGCCGCCGTTCCCAAGGCCTTCCTGCCTGTGGGCGACAGCAGTTTTGTCTGGGGCGTCATGATCGGCAAGGAAGGTTCCTCGCCGCAGCAAATGCGCGCCCTGCAAGATCAGGCGGCGGTGGCCATGCGCGACGACCCGGCCGTGGGCGCGACCTTCACACTGACCGGAAACAGCAGTTTCCTGGCATCGAACCAAGGCTTGCTGCTCGCGTTTCTTTATCCTCCGCAGGTGCGGCCCCCGATTCAGGGCGTGGTCGGAAAAATGATGGGCAGGCTCGGCGCGATTCCCGGCGTTTTTTCATTCCTTCGGCCCATGCCGGTGCTGAACATCAGTACGGGCGCGACCAACCAGAATCAGGGGCAATACGCCTACTCGCTTTCCGGAGTGAATTCGGATCAGGTGTACGATGTTGCGCAAAAGTTCGTCGCACGGCTCCGCGAGTACCCCGGATTTGCCACGGTCTCGTCGGACTTTTTTCACAGCACGCCCAACCTGGAGATCAACATCCGCCGCGACCAGGCGCGCATTTACGGCGTTTCGGAAACCCGGATCCTGAACCTGTTGCGCAACGCCTATTCGCAGAATTATCTCTACCTGATCAAGAAACCCGAGGACCAGTATCAAGTCATTCTGGAAGTTCAGGATTCCGAACGCGCCAAGCCCGGCGATCTTTCGTTGCTGTACATCCGTTCGGACGACGGGAAAAATCTGGTGCCGCTCAATGCGCTGGTCACCTGGAACACTTCGCTGGGCGCGCAGACCGTGAATCACCTGAACCAGTTCACCAGCGTCACGGTGTTCTTCAACCTGAAGCCGGAAGTGGCTATTGGCGACGCCACCGATTTCATCAACAAGGCGGAGAAAGATATCGTGCCGCCGACGATGCGCGCAAGCTTGCAGGGAGAGGCGCTGACGTTTCGCGATACCGTGCGCGACCTGACCATCCTGATGGCGCTCGCCGTGTTCGTCATGTACGTGATCCTGGCGATCTTGTATGAAAGCTACGTACATCCGCTGACCGTGCTTTCCACGCTGCCCACGGCTCTGGTCGGAGGATTGCTTACCCTATTTATTTTTGGCGAGCAGGCGTCGCTGTACGCGTTCGTCGGTATGTTCATGCTCATGGGCATCGTGAAGAAAAACGGCATCATGATCGTCGATTTCGCGCGGCAGCGCGTGGATGCCGGAGAAACGGCCGAGCAGGCCATTCACGACGCGAGCCTAGACCGCTTCCGCCCGATCCTCATGACCACGCTCGCAGCAGTGATCGGCGCCGTGCCCATCGCTGCCGGCTACGGAGCCGATGGCGCTTCACGCCGCCCGCTGGGCATGGTAATTGTCGGCGGGCTGGTGGTCTCCCAATTCATCACGCTGTATGTGACGCCGGTAATTTATTTGTACCTCGAAGAATTCCAAGAGAAGGTGTTGAACCGGACTTCGTTCTTTCACTCGGGACACTCTCAAATTCCCTCCTCGGGCGGCAGGGTCACGGTCCAGGACGGGGTCGCGGATTAGCATCCCATGAAAAAATTATCCGCAATTTTTCGTGTCGCTCGATTTCTCGTCATTCCTTTCTGCGCGGTGTTGCTCTTTCTAAGCGGCTGCGCCGTAGGGCCGAAGTACAGTAGGCCGTCCGTTGATGTTCCCGGCACGTATCGCGGAGTTTCGGTAGAGGAAGCGACGAAACCCGCCACTGCGTCGCTTGGCGAGCAGAAATGGGGCGATGTATTTCAAGATCCGCAACTGCAGGAATTGATCCGGACGGCGCTCAAGCAGAATTATGACGCGCGAATCGCGGCCACTCGAGTTCTGGAAGCGCAGGCGCAGGTGGGCATCACGCGCGCGGATCAATATCCGACCGTGAACGGCGTGGGCACCGGCACGAATCTGCGCAGCGCTGCGCAAGGCCCCATCCCGACGTTCGAGTTCACTTTCGGGCGCATCATCGCATCGGCCAACTGGGACCTCGATTTCTGGGGCAAGTACCGCCGCGCGACCGAGGCGGCGCGCGCGGAATTGCTGGCGACCGACTGGGCTCGCCAGGAAGTGAACGCCACGCTGGTCGCCAGCGTCGCCGCCGCATATTTTCAGCTTCGCGAACAGGATCTGGAACTCGAAATTTCCAAACGCGCCCTGGCCTCCCGCAAGGAATCGCTGGAGCTGACCAAGACGTTGGAAGAACACGGCATCAGTACAATTCTCGATGTGCGGCAAGCCGAACAGCTCGTCTACACCGCCGCGGCGGGGATTGCCGACCTGGAGCGCCGCATCGGGCAGCAGGAAGATTTGCTGAGCGTCCTCGTGGGAAATAATCCCGGCCCCATCACGCCGCGCGGCAAGGAACTTGTCGATCAGCCGCACGCGCCGACGGTTCCGGCCGGGCTTCCCTCCGCACTTTTGGAACGCCGCCCGGACATTCGCGAGTCCGAGCAGCTCCTGGTCGCGGCCAACGCCCGCATCGGCGTCGCGCGCGCCGCCTATTTTCCGGACATAAACCTGACGGCAGCGCCCGGCTTCCAGAGTTCGGCGCTGCAGACCCTGTTCAACGGCTCGTCCGGCCTGTGGACGTTCGCCGGAACCGTCACGCAGCCGATCTTCACCGCCGGAAAACTGCGCTCGAACGTGCGTCTGGCAGAGGCGCAGCAGCAGGAAGCCGTCCTGACCTATCAACAAACGATTCAAGGCGCGTTTCGCGATGTTTCCGACTCCCTGATCGCCTACCAGAAAAACGCGGAATTCCGCGCGCAGCAGGAGTTGCTGGCAAACTCCGCGCAGGACGCCGCGCAGCTTTCCGAACAGCGTTACAAGGCCGGCACCACGAATTACCTCGAAGTGCTGACCAGCGAAACGAACTACTTGTCCGCCGACCTCGGCCTCGCCCAAGCCCGCCTCAACGAACTTCTCGCCCTGGTGCAAATCTACAAAGCGCTCGGCGGCGGGTGGGAGCAGTAGGACAGACACTCTTGTCTGTCCCCGCACGACCTTGCCTCAACTGGCAAGGACAGGCAAGAGTGTCTGTCCTACCTCCTTGCCTTCCCGCTTCCATTGGCAGTAGCATGGGGCATCGGCCCTCGCCGTGGGCCGCGGGTGAAACGATTGGGACCCGCGGGCCGTCTAGTTAGGAGCACACTCCTCTATGAGGCTCCTCGCACCGATTTCGGCGCTCTTGCTCCTCGGGGGCTTGAGTACTGGTCTGTTAGCTTTCCAGCGCGGCGGGTATGGTGAGGATGAGTTCGGCAATGCCCGCGAAGCCCGCACGTATTATTCCGGCGATGAAAACGGGAAAAGCGAATACTCGTGGTCACGTCTGCGCTATACGGCGGCCGGTGCAGGCGGCGGAGGGTACGGGTATGGCCGCTGGTCGAGTTGGTCGCGCGATTATCCCAAGGCCGACCGTCAATTCCTGATCGCGCTGAAGCGCCTCACTCGCATCCAGGCGCGGCCTGTCGAGCAGGTCGTGGACCTGGATAGCGACGGGCCCTCGAGCATCGAAAACTTCCCATGGGTGTACGCCGTTCAGGCGCAAACGTGGACATTCACCGAGCCCGAAGCCAAACGCATGCGCGAATATCTGCTCAAGGGCGGCTTCCTGATGGTCGACGATTTTCACGGCGCGACCGACTGGGAACACTTCATGAACGGCATGCTGATGGTTTTCCCTGACCGCCCGGTGGAAGACCTCACCGACAAAGACGAAATTTTTCATGTCCTCTACGATTTGACCGAGCGCTTCCAGGTCCCCGGGGAGCAGTACGTCAGCACCGGGCGCACGTACGAAAAAGACGGCTACATCCCGGAATGGCGCGGGATCAAGGACGACCGGGGCCGCGTGATGGTCGCCATCTGCCACAACATGCACCTGGGGGACGCCTGGGAGTGGGCCGACGATCCCCGCTATCCGGAGAAGTTCGCGTCGCTGGCGTTTCGGCTGGGCATCAATTACGTGATGTACGGAATGACGCACTGAGGGCGAACTTCGGGCCGCGATCCTAGCTCGTTTTTCATTCATGCACGAGTTGAGCAGTCTGCACCGTCCGCGGAGAGAGCGCTTCACGTCGTCATTCCGAGCGAAGCGAGGAATCCCTCTTGTTGGCCATGTCGCCAAAAGAAAGAGGGATTCCTCGCTTCGCTCGGAATGACGACACATGGTAGTTTTCAGCACTCCGTGAAGCGAGCGGCGCTGGGACCCGCTGCGCTCAGAAAATCCGGAATTGGCGGATTTCCCTGGTTCGTGTAAATAGCATCACAAGATACGGCTATGTTTGAATTTCTATTCAAATATCCGCGCGCGGTTTTCGCTAAGGGCGACCTGGTGCTGCTGGGCGGCTGGCCGCGGTGGGTTCTCGTCCTGCTGGTGCTCACGGCGGGCGCGGGCCTGGCTTGGCTGATTCGCTCGAAACTTCCGCAGGCGTCTCCTCACGTGCGCAACTGGAAAGCGGGAATCATCTGGCTGCTGCAATTCGCGCTGGCGGCGCTGTTGTTGCTGCTGTTGTGGCAGCCCGCCGTGCTGGTGGCCGAACTTCGGCCGCAACAGAATATTATTGCCGTGGTGGTCGACGATTCGCGCAGCATGGCCATCGCGGACGGCGGCGCGACGCGCGCGCAGCAGGCTGCGAAGGCGCTCGACGGCGGCGTACTCGACGCGCTGGGAAAGAAATTTCAGGTTCGCCTGTACCGCGCCGACGGGCGCCTCTCCCGTATCGCAAAGCTCGATGATTTGAAGACGTCGCCGCCTGCTTCGGCCACGCGTATCGGTGATGATTTGAAGGAATTGGCCGGGGAAGCCGCCGACCTGCCGATCGGCGCGGTGGTGCTGCTCAGCGACGGAGCGGACAATTCCGGCGGTATCGACCTCGACACCATATCCACGTTTCGCAGCCGCAGGATTCCGGTGCACACCGTGGGATTCGGCCTGGAACAAGTGCCGCACGACGTGGAAATCAATGACGCCGTGGTCGCGCCGCGGGCCCTCGCGGATTCGCGCCTGGCCGCCAAAATCAGTTTCCATCAGCGGGGTTATGCCGGACAAAAGGCCATGCTGACCGTTCGCGATGGAGGAAAAGTTCTCGCGGGCCGCCAGATCACTCTCGCTGCCGACGGCGAAACGCAGAATGAAACGCTGCTGTTCAACGCCGGCGCCGCCGGAGCCAGGACGCTGCAGTTTTCCATCGATCCGCTGCCCGGCGAGGAAAACAAGGACAACAATTCCGTCTCGCGACTGGTGAACGTGGAATCGAGCAAGCGGCGCATTCTATATGTGGAGGGCGAGCCGCGCTGGGAATACAAATTCATCCGCCGCGCGGAAGAGGACGACCGCATCGTCAGCATCGTCTCGATGCTGCGCACCAGCGAAAACAAAATCTACCGGCAGGGAATCGCCGATCCCAAGGAACTCGCCGACGGATTTCCGTCCAGGGTCGAGGATCTTTTTCCTTACCAGGCGATTGTCATCGGATCGGTGGAGGTCAGTTACTTCACTCCGGCGCAACGAGAACTGATCCAGCAGTTTGTCGATCGCCGCGGCGGCGGGCTGCTGTTTCTGGGCGGCCGGGCGTCGCTCGCGGATGGTGGCTGGGGCGCGTCGAATCTGGCCGATCTACTTCCTGTCGTGCTTCCCAATCGGAAGGGCACGTTTCATCGCGACCCCGCGACGGTTTCGCTCACTCCCGTGGGCGCCGACAACATCATCACGCGGCTGGTCGAGGACCCCGCGGGCAACGTGGAGCGCTGGAAAAAGCTTCCATACCTGATGGACTATCAGGAAGCGGGCACCCCGAAGCCGGGCGCCGTGGTGCTAGCGGAAATGACCGCGGGGAACAGGAAGATGCCGCTGCTGGTCACCGAAAATTTCGGCCGGGGACGAACCGCGGTCCTGGCCACGGGCGGCACCTGGCGATGGCAGATGAGCCAGCCGCTCGAAGACCAGACGCACGAGCAATTCTGGCAGCAATTGCTGCGCTGGCTGGTGACCGATACGCCGGGGGCGGTGGTGGCCTCCGTGCCCAGCCAGATGCTGTTCGACGACGGCCGCGTGCAATTTTCCGCCGACGTGCGCGACAAAAATTATTTGCCCGCCGCCGACGCGCACGTGCAGGCGCACATCCTGGGGCCGGCAGGCACCGCCGCCGAGATCGATATGACTCCGGACCCGAACTCGCCGGGCACGTTTCACGCGGAATGGACCGCCGGCCAGCCCGGATCGTATCTCACCGAGGTGACGGCGACTCACGATAAGGACGAGTTGGGCCGCGACGTCCTGAATTTTGCGCGCATGGACGGCGTGGCCGAAAATTTCCACACCGGGCAAAACCGCGAACTTCTCGAAAAACTTTCCGCCGAAACCGGCGGGCGCTACTGGAAGCCGCAAGATGTTTCCCGGCTGCCGAACGAAATTTCGTATTCCGAAGCGGGCATCACCGTGCGCGACACCAAGGAACTGTGGAACATGCCCATCATTTTCCTGCTGCTGCTGGCGCTGCCTTCGGCGGAATGGCTCTTGCGGCGGAAGTGGGGCGTGGTATGAGGGTATGTGACAAAATCACGCGAAGAATAACGATGCTGGCTGCGGTCTTGCTCACCTGCGCCACGTTTAGTGTGCGATCGGCGCAGGCCGCGCCCTACTACGTTACCGTCGCCGGACTCGGCGGCGAACCGGACTACGAGCAGCGCTTCACGGCTCTCGCCAACGACCTCGATAAATTATTCAAGGCCGCGGACGCCAACGCGCACGTGACCACGTTTACGGGAAGCAATGCCACCAAAGCGCACCTCTCCGACACGCTGTCCCAAATCGCGCGCGACGCCAAGCCCGACGATTCGTTCACGCTGATCCTGATCGGCCACGGCTCCTACGACGGCGAGGAATATAAATTTAATTTCCCAGGACCGGATATTTCCGGCGACGAGCTGGCCGTGCTCTGCAACCGCATCGCCGCCAAGCGCCAACTGATCGTCAACACCACCAGCGCGAGCGGCGGATCGATCGGCGCGCTGCAAAGGGCCGGGCGGATCGTGATTGCCGCGACGAAAACCGGCACCGAAAAAAACGCCACGGTTTTCGCCCGTTACTGGGTGGATGCGCTGCGCGACGGCTCGGCGGACGTGGACAAGAATGAAGTCATCAGCGCGCTCGAAGCGTTTCAATACGCCGACCGCAAGACGGCCGCTTTCTATGAAACGCAAAAGCGCCTGGCCACCGAGCACGCCGTGATCGAGGATACGGGCAAGAAGGAAGCGGTGCGTGCGACGAACGCGGAAAACGGCGAAGGCTTGCTGGCGGGGAGCTTCGCCCTGCTGCGCATTGGCACCGCGCAGAAAGCCGCGAACGATCCGGCCAAGCGCGCTCTGTCGGAAAAAAAGGAAGAGCTGGAGCAGAAGATCGACACACTGAAATACCAGAAGGCCGCGATGTCCGCGGAAGACTACAAACGGCAGCTTTCCGCCGCGCTGCTGGACCTTGCGAAGGTTCAGGAGGAACTGGACAAGTGAATTGGGCGGGCACACCACGCGCAAGGCGAGTTTTTCTTTGCGGCGCGGTGTGTCTGGCTTGCCTTGCCGGTGCGCGCATCGCTTCGGGCGCAACGCCCGATGATTGCCACGCCTTGCGCAGGCACGGCCATCGCGCCGAAGCGCAAAAATGCTACGAGTCGCTCACGGCCGCGCGCGATCCGTACCTCCGCGCCGAGGGCTACTGGGGCACGGGCATGTATCAGGAGGCGAACAACCAGTTCCGCATCGCGGTGGCCGCTTCTCCGGCGAATGCCATGATCCGCGTGCGCTGGGGCCGCTTGATGCACGAACGTTTCAACAACACCGATGCCGACGGCCTCATTAAGGAAGCATTGGAAAAAGATCCGAAAAGCGCGCAGGCCTATTATGGGCTTGCGCTCGTGAGCGCCGATGGATTCGACAACAAGGCCATCGAATATACAAGTAAGGCGACGGAGCTCGATCCGAAACTGTACGAAGCGCACGAGTTGATGGCCAATCTGATGCTCGAAGACTCGGACCAGGCAAAGGCCTTTGCCGAAGCCGATGAAGCGTTGAAGATTTCTCCCGAAGCGCTGGACGCCATGGCCATCCACGCGGCCATCGAAGTCCTCAACGACCGCGCGCCCGACACGTGGCTTGAAAAAATTCGCCAGGTCAATCCCACCTACGGCGAAGGCTATGCGCTGGTCGCGCATCATCTGGTGTTCAACCGGCGCTACGAAGACGGCATCGCCTACTACCGCAAAGCGATCGAGCTTGATCCTCAACTCTGGTCCGCGCGCTCGCAACTCGGCATCAACCTGATGCGCCTGGGACAGGAGGACGAGCCGCGCAAGCAGCTCGAAATGTGCTACAACAACGGCTTTCGCAACGAAGAGACTGTCAACACGCTGCGCCTGCTCGACAGCTACAAGAATTTCGTTACATTCAAGGAAAACAACACGATTCTAAAGCTGCAGAAAAAGGAATCGGATTTGCTGCGGCCTTATTATGATGCCGAGCTGAAGCGCATCATCGACACCTACAACAAGAAATACAAGATGACGCTTCCCGGCCCCGTGCAGGTGGAAGTTTATCCGGACCACGAAGACTTCGCCGTGCGCACCATGGGCATGCCGGGCCTGGGCGCGTTGGGCGTCACCTTCGGCGAGGTCGTGGCCATGGACAGCCCGTCGGGGCGCCCTCCCGGCCAGTTTCTCTGGGCCAGCACGCTCTGGCACGAGATGAGCCACGTGTATATCCTTACCGTCACTAACCATCGCGTGCCGCGCTGGTTCACTGAAGGGCTGGCAGTCCACGAAGAAACGGAAGCGTCGCCTGAATGGGGTGACCGCATTACGCCGGACGTGGTCATGGCCATCCGCGAAAAAAAATTACTTCCGGTCGCGGACTTGGACCGCGGATTTATTCGCCCCGATTACCCAAATCAGGTGCTGGTGTCCTACTATCAGGCGGGCCGCATCTGCGACTACATCCAGGAACGCTGGGGCGCGGACAAGCTGCTCGAAATGGTGCACTCGTTCGCCAAACTGACGGCCACGCCGGACGTGATCCGCCAGGACCTGGGCATGGCTCCGGAAGAATTCGACAAGCAATTTCTGGCCTGGCTGGATAAAGAGGTGGGTCCGACGGTGGCCAATTTCGACAAGTGGCGCGCGGGCGTGAAGGACCTGGTGGAGCAGGCCAAGAACAAAAATTACGACGCGGTGCTCAAGGAAGGCGAGGACGTCCGCCGCATGTATCCGGACTACGTCTATCCCGCGAACGCCTACGAGTTCATGGCCCAGGCTAACATCGCCAAGGGAGACAAGCAGGCCGCCGCCACGATCCTAACGACGTATGAAAAAATCGGCGGTCACAATCCTCCGGCGCTGAAGCAGCTGGCTTCGCTCGAAGAGGAACTCGGCAAGCCGGCCGAGGCTGCCGCCACGCTTGACCGCCTGAATTATATCTTCCCGGAGGATGAAGAACTCCACCGCCACCTCGGCGATTTGTGGTTTGCGGAGAAAAAATTCACCGGCGCCATCCGCGAATACGCCGCCGTCGTGGCCCTGCAACCGCTCGACAAGGCTTCCGCGCAATTCAATCTGGCGCGCGCCTATTTCGCCGCGGGCCAGAAGGACCAGGCCGAGGATCATCTCCTGGCCTCGCTCGAAGCGGCTCCAGACTATCGCCCGGCCCAGAAGTTGCTCTTGCAGATGAAGGATTCCGACGAAGGAAATAAAAACGAGGGGAAATAAAAAATGGCCTCCATCGCTCAACTCGATCCCGATTCCGCGGAACTCAAAAAGCGCATCGAACGGTTTCAAAAGGTGCGCGACGCCATTCTCGGCCAGGTCCGCCAGGTCATCGTCGGACAGGAAGAAGTGCTCGACCAGATTCTGATCTCGCTGTTTGTCGGCGGGCATTGCCTGATCACCGGCTTGCCCGGCACGGCGAAGACGCTCATGGTCCGCACCATCGCCCAGACGCTGGGCCTGGTGTTCAAGCGCATTCAGTTCACGCCGGACCTGATGCCCTCGGACATCACTGGGACGGACATCATCGAGGAAGATCCCACCACGGGGCACCGCCGCTGGACGTTTGTGCCCGGGCCTATTTTCGGCAACATCGTGCTGGCCGATGAAATCAACCGCACGCCGCCCAAGACGCAGTCGGCGCTGCTCGAAGCCATGCAGGAACTTTCCTGCACGGTGCGAGGCAATCACTACAAATTGCCGTCGCCCTTCTTCGTGCTGGCCACGCAGAACCCCATCGAACTCGAAGGCACGTATCCGCTGCCCGAAGCACAGCTTGACCGCTTCCTGTTCAACACTATCCTCGATTATTTGAGCGCCGCGGACGAAGTAAAGGTCGTTGACTTGACCACGGCCACACGCGTCGCGCAGGTCGAGACGGTCACCTCCGCGGAAGAGATTCTTGATTTCCAGCAACTGATCCGCATGGTGCCGATCGGCGAGTCCCTGGCCGAGTACGTCGTCAATCTAGTTCGCGCCACGCGTCAGAACAGCGGCTCCGCGCCCGACTTCGTGAAGAAATACGTGAACTACGGTGCCAGCGTTCGCGCCGCGCAGTTCATCGTTCTGGGGGCGAAGGCGCGCGCGCTCACGCATCATCGCTACCACGTCGCGTACGAGGACATCACTGCGCTGGCGACTCCCGTGCTGCGCCATCGCATCCTGCTGAATTTCCACGCCGAATCCGACCGCATCGATTCGGACGAGATTTTGCGGCGCCTGCTCGAATACATGCCGCCGCCGAAGGTTTAGGTAGCACAGCCACTCTTGGCTTTGCGATTTTTATTGAATTCAACAAGAACGCGCAGCCAAGAGTGGTTGTGCTACTTGAAGTCGCAACGTACGAAATTGAATCTGGAGACAGGTTCTAAATGCTGCAGCGATTCCTGGACCCGTCCGTGCTCGCCGGAATTTCCGGCCTGGATCTGGTGGCGAAGACCGTCGTCGACGGCTTCGTCGCCGGCCTGCACCGCTCGCCGGATTTCGGTTTCAGTCAGGAGTTCGCCGAATACCGCGCCTATTCTCCCGGCGACGATCTGCGCCACGTCGATTGGAACGTGTTCGCGCGCACCGAGCGCGCCTACCTGAAGCGGTATCGCGGCGAAACCAACAGCATTCTCACCGTGCTGCTCGATGCCAGCAATTCCATGAAGTTCACGTCGCATAGCGTGACCAAAATGGACTACGCCCGCTTCACGGCCGCCTCCTTGTTTTATCTCGCGATCCACAACCAGCGCGACGCCGCCGGCCTGATCGTGTTCGATGACGAAATTCGCTCCTACGTCCGTCCGTCGACGCGCCAGGGACAGCTCCACCGCCTGCTCGCCGCCCTGGAACAGGCCGAGCCGCGCGCGCGTACGGATTTTGCCAAGCCGCTGGACCACTTTCAGCAGTTCCTGCGCCGCCGCGGTATGGTCATTTTCATTTCCGATTTTTACGATTCTCCCGAGCACATTGTCCGCACGATCGAGCCGCTGCGCTTCCACGGTAATGAAGTGGTTTTGTTCCACGTTCTTGATCCGAAGGAAATCCGGCCTGATTTTCGCGAACCCACCACCCTGGTTGACCTTGAAACACAGGACCGTATCGAAATCACTCCGGAATATGTGCGCGATGACTACCAGAAGAAATTCGACGCACACGTGGAAGCCTTGCGCGACAAAACACGCGCCGCGGGCATGGATTATCACCTGCTCACCACCGACCGCCCTCTCGACGACGCCCTCCGCGAATATCTCTCCATCCGCCAGGGGAGGGACTAGATGGGCCTCTTTGCTCCCTGGTTTCTGGCGGGCCTGGCCGCGCTGGCCGTGCCGTTTTACGTGCATCTGCTGCGGCGGCATACGACGAACCCGCGCCCGTTCAGCTCGCTGATGTTTTTCGAGCGGCGCACGCAAAGTTCGATCAAGCACCGCCGCCTGCGCTATTTGCTCCTGCTCTCTCTGCGCACGCTTCTATTTGCGCTGCTGGCGCTGGCCTTCGCTAATCCGTTCATCAACCGCACGGCCGCGAAGATGAGCGGCGAAAAATTGCTGCTTCTGGTGATCGACAATTCCTTCAGCATGCGCGCGGGCTCGCGCCTGGCCGACGCGCGGCGCGAAGCCTTCTCCGTGCTCGACTCGCGGCGGCCCGACAACCGCGCGCAAGTCATGGCGCTGGGCGCGCAGCTTCAGGCGCTCACGCAGCCGTCGCTCGATGCGGGCGCGCTGCGCGCCGCCATCGATAGTCTGCAGCCCGGAGACTCCCGCGCGAATTACGCGGAACTGGCGCGCGCGGTGCGTTCGCTGGCCGGCGCCGTGCCCACGCCCATCGAACTTCACTTTTTCAGCGACATACAGAAATCCGCCATGCCCGCAAGCTTTTCGGAACTCGCCCTGCCCGGAAATGTTTCGCTCGTCCTGCATCCGGTGGCCAAGGATTCCGTTCCGAATTGGACGGTGGAAAGCGTCAACGCTCCCGGCCAGGTTTGGGACCCGAAAAAAACGCGCGTGCAGGCCGTCGTCGCGGGGTTTGGCACTCCGGCTGCCACGCGCACTGTTTCGCTGGTCGTGAATGGCAAGACTGCCGCTACCAAGACGGTCGAGGTGCCCGCTGGCGGCCGCGCCACGGTGGAATTCCAATCGCTCGATGTGCCCTACGGCTTCACGCGCTGCGAAGTGCGCATTGATTCCGCGGATACGTTTCCCGCCGACGATGTGAGCCAATTTGCCGTCGAACGCTCCGATCCGCGCCGTGCCTTGTTCGTATCCGATGCGGCGGACTCACGTTCTCCGCTTTATTTCAAATCCGCTCTGGCTTCCGCCGAGCAGGCGGCTTTCACTCTGGACACGGTAAGCGCCGGGCAGGCCTCCAGCATGCCCCTGTCGAAGTACGCGTTCATCGTTCTCTCCGACCTGATCTCGGTTCCCGCGGCGCTCGAGAGCGACCTGCTCAAATATGTGCAAGCCGGCGGCAGTGTCTGGATCGCGGAGGGAGCCGCTGCGGCGCACGCCGCGCGCATTCCGGTCTTTGGCGGCAACGTACTGGATTCCCGCGACTACGCCCGCACCAGCGATCGCTTCCTGAACGTGGGCGAAACCGACCCCTCCTACCCTTCGCTCGAAAATACGGACCGCTGGTCCGGCGTGAAATTTTATTTTGCCGTGAAAGTGGACCCCGGCGACGCCCGCGTGGTCGCGCGCCTCAGCGATCAGACGCCGCTCCTGATCGAAAAGAAAATCGGCGAAGGCAGCGTCCTTTTATTCACTTCCGGCCTCGACAACATCACTAACGATTTTCCGCTCCATCCGATTTTCGTGCCGTTCGTGCAGCAGACCGCGCTCTACCTCTCGGGGACTCAGCGCCGCAGCGGCTCCCGCACGGTCGATTCGTTCCTTGAATTGCGCAACTCCAAGGAGCAATCGGTGGGCGTCGAAGTCACCGATCCGGATGGACGCAGGCCGTTGTCTTTGAAAGAGGCCACCACCGCGCAGACGTACCAGCTGACGCGCGCCGGATTCTACGAACTCAAGCTCGCCAGTGGACGCCAGGACGTAATCGGCGTAAATCCGGACCGCCGCGAATCCAACCTGGAAGTGATTCCGGACGAAACGCTGTCGCTCTGGCGCGGAAATTCTGGGACAGGAGAGCAGCAGGCCGCCGCCCCCGGTTCGGCTCAGGAACAGACGCGCCCCTACAGTTTATGGTGGTATATTATGCTTCTAGTATTCGCCGCAGCCATTGCGGAGTCCCTGCTTGCGGATCGATACTTGGTAGCCCCTCAGCAGGAGGACTTATGAGCGTTCGGGACCAGCTCAACTCCTATCTTCAGCGGTTGGAAAAACGCCTGCGCCTGGGCGCCCTGATTCGCGGCGCCGCTGTTCTTACTTCGGTCGCCCTTTTCACCACGGTTGTCCTGGTTCTGATCACCAACGCGTTCGCCTTTTCCCGGTGGAGCATCACCAGCGCGCGGGTCGCGCTCCTCTTCGCCTTAGTCCTGGCCATCACCTTTGGGATCGCGTTGCCCGTTGCCGCTCTCAACCGACGCCGCGCGGCTCGCCAAGCCGAAACCGTTTTCCCGGAATTCCAGCAGCGCCTGGTGACGTTTGCCGAACGCGACGCGCAAGCGCGCGAACCTTTTCTCGATCTGCTGGCCGCCGACACGCTGGATGTAGCGCGCGGGGCGGAACCCGCGCGCATGGTACCCGACCGCAAGCTGGCCGCATTTCTCGGAGTCGGCGGGGCTGCGCTCTGCGTTCTTGTCTGGATGATCCTTGCCGGGCCGGGATATTTGGGCCACGGCGCCGCGCTGTTATGGGCCGCTACGCCGCGGGACGGCGCCGCTCCGTTTTATGATCTTCAGGTCATTCCGGGCGACATTACCGTCCGCCGCAACTCCGATCAGGTGGTGACCGCGCAACTCATCGGCCTGCAATCGAGCGACGTGCGTTTGTACGCGCGCTATCAGAGTGCTTCCAAATGGGACCAGGTGGCCATGCGCCCGCAGGCCGGAGCTTCCGGATACCAATTCATTTTTGCGGGGCTCCCGGAAAGCGTCGAGTACTATGTGGAGGCCGGCCCTCTGCGCTCGAAGCATTTCAATATTCGCGTGCTTGATTTGCCGGGAGTGAAAAACGTTCGCGTCACGTATCACTATCCTTCGTGGACGCACCTGCAGGATGTGGCCGAAGAACGCGGCGGGGATCTCCGCGCGGTCGAGGGCACGGAAGCCAATCTGGAAATCGAAACCGACAAACCGCTCAGCGATGGCGTCCTGGTCGTGGACACGGGCGCGGACTCGGCGTCGAGCGCAAATTCAGGCGCGGCGGATGATCAGAAGCAGATTCGCCTTTCGGGCGGCGGGGGGAATGTTTATAAGGGCACGATTCGCATGGAGAAAGACGGCGTGTACCACGTCGCGATTCTCGATCAGGGCCAGCCCGTGCGCCTCTCGAATGATTTCTTCATCGAGGCGCGCAAGGCTGAGCCGCCCAACGTGATCATCGCGCGCCCTGGCCACGACTACCGCGCGAGCCCCATCGAAGAGGTCACCGTCGCGGTGAAGGCCGACGATGAATTCGGCCTCTCCGAAATGACGCTGCACTACTCGGTGAACGGCGAGGCCGAGAAGACGATCGATCTGCTGAAACAAAAAGGCGTCAAGCAAGCCGACGGCTCCACCACGATTTCCCTGGAAGATTTCAAATTGGTGCCGGGCGACGTGGTGAGCCTCTACGCGATTGCCAAAGACGCGCGCGCCGAATCCCGCACCGATATTTCCTTCATTCAGGCCGATCCCTTCGAGCGGGAATTTTCGCAGTCGCAGGCCGGGGGCGGCGGTGGCGGGGGGGGCGGCGGCCAGCAGGATCAGAACGACATTTCCCAGCGCGAAGAGGAAATCATCGCCGAGACCTGGAAGCATCGCGGCGATAAGACCGCGACTGCACAAGCAGCGGCCGAAGCGGCCAAATTCCTTTCCGGCGTGCAGTCCAAGCTGGGCGATCAGGCCAAGTCGCTGGCCGGGCGCATGCAGAGCCGCGAATTGTCCCAGCAAAATGAGGAATTCGGCAGCTTTGTCAAGAACATGAACGCAGCGGCCGACGCCATGGGTCCGGCCGCTGAAAAATTGCGGCAGCAGAAATGGCAGGATGCCCTTCCCGACGAACAAAAGGCGCTGCAGCATTTGCTGCGCGCCGAGGCCACGTTCCGCCAGATTCAGGTGGCGTTTGGCAACGGCGGAGGCGGCGGTGGAGCGGGCGGCGGAGCGGGACGCGATCTCGCCAGCCTGTTTGATTTGGAGCTCGACACCGAAAAAAATCAGTACGAGACCGCGCAGACCGCCGGCTCGCAAAGCCAGCAGGAAAAAGATATTGATGAAGCCCTGCAGAAGCTGGATCAACTAGCCCGCCGCCAGGAGGAACTCGCACAGCAGCAGCACAATGCGGCGCAAAGCTCCGAACAGCGCTGGCAGCAGGAAATGTTGCGCCGTCAGGCCGAAGAGTTGCAGCGACAGATGGAGCAAATGGCCCGGAACAATAGCCAGAGCGGCTCTCAATCCCAGCAGAGCAGCTCCCAGGGAAGTTCTTCCTCGAACTCATCCGGGCAATCCGGTTCGGGGCAATCGGGCGCCGATGGAAAATCGGGCTCCGGCGATCCGCGCGTGCAGCAATCACTTGATCGTTTGCGCCAGGCGACCGACGATATGCGCCGCGCCACGTCTCCGCAGCAGAGCGAAGCCGAAGCGCGCCGAGCCGCCGATCGTTTGAAGGAAGCCACCGACCTGCTCGGCGGCATGCGCCAACAACAATCTTCCTCGAAGGTCGATGCACTGTCGCAGGAAGCCAGCCGCCTCAAGAACGAGGAGAGCAGCCAATCCGACCGCATCCGCCAGATGTTCGCGAATGGCGGGGGATTTCAGACCAATGCGCAGGATCGCAAGAAACTTGCCGACGATCGTCAGCAGCTGGCCGAGGACATGGGCAAGCTGGAGAAAGGCCTCCAGGACACGGCGCGCGAACTTGCCGGCAACAAGCAGACCGCGGCCTCCACGAAATTGCGCGATGCCCTCAGCGACATGCAACAATCCGACCTGCGCGCGCGCATTCAACGCGGATCCGATTGGATGCGCCGCGGCATTGATCCCAACGCGAATGGCATGGAGCCTGAAATTCAAGCCGGGATGCAACGCCTGGAAAAGGGCCTGCAGGATGCGCAGCAGGCCATGGGCGCGGCCCCGCAGCCGGGGAATGATTCGCAGCAGCAGGGACTGGAAACCGCTTTGAATCGCGTCGAGCGCCTTCGCAATCAGATGGGCGGCTTGTCGCGCGACGGGCAGGGACGCCAGCAGGGCCAAGGCCAACAAGCGAATGGCCAGGGCGGAGGACAACAAGGCGGCCAACAGGGCGGCCAAGGTGGTCAGCAAGGCGGCCAGCAAAATGGCCAGATGGGCGGAGGTCCCGGCGGCGGCCCGGGTGCGAGAATCGGAGGCGGCAACAACTACGGATACGGCTACCGCACGAATCCCGGTGGCGGAGCCTACGGTGACTTGTACGGCAACTACGACACGGGAAATAACACGCCGCGCGGAGGCGCCCCAGTCCAGCCCGATAATTCTCCCATCCCCACGCAGCGCTCTTACGATGACAGCATGCGCGATCTGAATCAGCTTCGCCAGGCCGTGCAGCAGGATCCCGAAATGGAAAAGCAGGTTCAGGAACTGATCCGCGAAATGGAGCGCCTCGACCCGGCGCGTTTCCCCGGCAATCCCGCGCTGGTCGAGCAGCTGCATTCCCAGGTGCTTGCGGACGTAGATAAGCTGGAGTTGCAATTGCGCCGCCAGCTCGATGACAAACAGTCCGGCCAGGTGCGCAGCGGCGATACGAAAAACGTGCCTCAGGGTTACGAGGAACCCGTCGCCGAGTATTACCGCAGGTTGAGCAAGACTAAGTAAAAATGAACCGCGATCGCTCTCCGCGAAAACGCCGGCGAGCTAAAGAAGAAAACCGAACCCTTGAACACCGCAAGGGTGCAGCACCCGAAATTCAAAATCCCTCAAGCACCGGTCCACCTGCCGCGAATCAAATTGAGGAATTGTGCAACCTCAAGGAGCGGAATATTTTTCTCTGCCCCTCTCTGTGGCCCTCTGTGTTGAAGCCTTTGACTTTCCGCGGTTCGTGCAGGGAATGCCCGCCGATGGCAGTTGGAGCCGCACGCCGCGCTAATTCTTCGGTTGCGTTTTGCGGGGTAGGAGCTGCTCGGAGTTGGCCGTCATGTACGCGAAGGACGCGACGATTACGGCCATTTGCTTCAAATCCTCCTCCTGCAGCCTTTCGTACAAATCCATATTCGTATGATGCGTGCGCGTCTCGTACTCGATGGGATCCTGGATGAATTGAAATCCCGGCAGGCCCACTTCGTCGAACGAGACGTGATCGGTGCCGCCGACCCCGCGAAACGCCAGCGTGGTCATTCCCATGGTTTTGAACGGCTCCATCCACTTCTCGAAGACGGCCCGCGCCGCTTCGTTCTCCTGCATGTAAATGCCCCGGATTCTTCCCGTGCCGTTATCCACGTTGAAATAGGCGGAAAGCTTGGCGTAATCCGGGTGTAGCTTCATGTCTTTCCGCTCGGCGAAATGCGCGCCGACGTAGGCGCGCGAGCCGAGCATGCCTTCTTCCTCGCCCGTCCATAGCGCAAGGCGAACCGTGCGCCGCATTTTCAGCCCCGAGACTTTCAACAGGCGCATGGCCTCCATCATCACGGCCGAGCCCGCGCCGTTGTCGGTAGCGCCGTCGCCACTGTCCCAGGAATCGAAGTGCGCGCCCAGCATTACCAGCTCGTCGGCTTTGTCTGTCCCCGGAATTTCCGCGAGGATGTTGAACGAATCCAGATTGTTGTCATAAAACTTGCTGGCAATATCGATTTGCAGCGTCACTGGAATATTTTTTTCCAGCGTGCGCAGAATGCGCCCGTACTGCTCGATGGCCACGGCCACGCGCGGCAGCACCATCGGCTGCCCGGGGTCCCGCGAGCCGCCGGCCATCACCGTGATTGTTCCGTCATCGTGCGGCGAAGGTTCCAGCCACGCTGCCGCCTTTTCGTCCGTCAGGAACTTCACCAGCTTGGCGTTAAATTGCTGCTGTGCGAGCGCGCGGTCGCGCACGGCCTGGTCCGGGGGGCGCGGGGGACCGGGAGGCTGCGCGAGGTCCGCCAATTCCTGGTCGGTGAGGCGGTGCCCCGGCGCATCGAAATGCGCTTCGAGCGCGCGTAGCGGCGCGGTCAGCACGAATTTTCCCCTGAGCTTTTCGTGATACGCCTGGAAATCCTCTTCTTTCTCGATTCTTGCGTAGACCGCTTCGGCCGTGACTGGGCCGTTCGTTCCCGGTGTCCACGCCTTCGGATAGGCAATCAATGGAAAATGCCGCGGCGAAATTTCGTTGGCTTCCATCAGCTCGTTGGACCACCCGCGCCCAAATGGACCCCACGGCTCTTCGTGCACGTTCGCAAGGCCCCAGGAGCCCAGCGTCTTGATCGCGTATTCGCCGGCCTCGCGAATGTTCGGCGAATTGGTTAGCCGCGCTCCATACACGTCGGTCAGATAACTCAGGACGTCCATGACGCGCGAGTGGTGGAAACCTTCCTCTTCCAATGCGGCGATTGCCGCGGCGTCAGGTGCCGGCCATTCCGTCTGTGCCGCCAGAGTCCAGGCGGCCGCGAACAGCAGCGCCAGCACGCACGCGAGTTCCATCGACTTCCGCAACCCTCTTCTCCTCATTCCACGAATTATTTTACCTTGAGAATCTCAAAACCTGGCGCGCGGCGGGCCGGCGGGTTTCTAAGCGAGTGTCACGCGTAACCCGCACCTTTGCGGGTCTTATAAAAATGCAGAAGAGATAGTGAATGCAATTAGCCAACATGTGAGGGTTGTGGCTCAGATGAATTAAATAGCATTAGAATAGGGGTCAGGAAACCAGCAATGTCAATGGATAGCACAATGTAGTTCCGGTTATCCGGAGGTGAAATCATGTTTTGTTCCCATTGCGGCAGAGAAATCGCCGATTCATCCAGTTATTGTTCATCTTGCGGCGCGCGGCAACAGCAGAGAGGGTCGTACAAGCAGTTAACGCTTTCCGCCACGGACTCGAAAATCGCGGGCGTGTGCGGCGGCATCGCCGAATATCTGGACGTTGACCCCACGGTTGTCCGGCTGATCTGGCTGGTACTGTCGATCGTGCCCGGCGGCATTGTTGGCGGCGTTGTGGCTTATCTGGTTGCGTGGATCATTATTCCGAAGGCCCGCGGTCGCGCGCCCGAGGCAACTGGTGCGGCGCCGGTGCATCCTCCCGCAAACGCGGTTTGAGAAGTCGCCTCAGCTGGACAGGATTTTTATCCTGAGCCTTGCAAACGGCAGTTTGTCGAATTTCTGCGCGAAAAAAAGCCGACCCGACAGGCTGAAGCCCGTCCCACTGCGCTTGACATGCCGGAACGCCCGACCTAACTTCATACCCCGAAGAACGCGATCCCTATCGTCCCCAATAATCGGATCTGGAGGACTACTCCATGAAGCGGAAATCGGAAGGCGGCAGCCGGCACGGATTGTCGCGCCGCGAAATTCTGCAGGGAAGCCTCGCTGTGGCAGTCACCGCCGCAGGCGGAATGAAAGAAGCGCTCGCGCAACCCGCTGCGCCGGGCGCCCAGAAGACGGCCGCCACGCGCGCGATCGACATCCACGCCCATTATTTTCCGCAAGGCTACTTCGATCTCTTCCGCGCCGAAGGTTACGGCTCGGAGTTCCACATGACCGAGCAGGGTTTTTATTTCAAGACTCCCAATTATGCGAACGGTCCGCTTCCCGCCAAATTCATCGATCTAACGCAGCGCCTGGCGGACATGGACGCGCAAGGCGTGGCCGTGCACGCGCTCTCGCTCACCGGGCCCATGACCTACTGGGTGCACGGCCAGCTTGCTCTGCAGCTTGCCAGGACGTGGAACGACGCCGCTGTCGTTGCGCATCAAGCGCATCCCGACAGATTCGTTGTTCTGGCCACTCTTCCCATGCTCGATCCCGATCTCGCGGTCGACGAACTGAACCGTGTCAGCAAGCTTCCCGGCGTGCGCGGCGTCTATATGGGAACTTATATCGACGGCCACGATCTCGACGATCCTCTGTTTGAGCCTATTTATGCGCGCATCGAAGCGCTCGACCTGCCCATTTTCCTGCATCCCGTGGCGCCGACCGTCGGCGGCAAGCGCCTGCAGCCGTATTCGTTCACCAATCTCGTCTCCTATCCCATGGACACAACCATCGCCGCGTGCCACCTGATCTTCGGCGGCGTGCTCGATCGCCATCCAAAGTTGCAGATCACCCTGCCGCACGCCGGAGGATTGCTGCCAAATCTCATCGGGCGTCTCGATCACGGTTGGAAGGTAATCCCGGCGGCAAAACAATGCGCGCAGACGCCAAGCGCCTACTTGCAGCGCTTCACCTACGATATCATCACGCATTCAAAGCCGTTGCTGAAGTACATCATTTCCCAGGTGGGAGCCGACCGCATCATGCTGGGCAGCGATTACTGCTATGAAGTGGGCTACAAGCAGCCTGTCGAGGAAGTCGAGCAGCTCAACCTGAATTCCCAGCAGCGCAATCTGATTTTGGGCGGAACGGCCGCGAAAATTCTTAAGATTTAGCCGACGACTTCAGCAGGTTTTGTAGCGACCGCCATCAGGTGGGCACTCTCGCATCAAGTGCATGCACGTCCTGCGGTGGGCGGGCGCTACATTGGCAAGAGCCATGTTCTCACGCGAATGCTAGAGATGCCGAAACTGTTCTTCGGATCTCTCTTTCCCATGAATCGTTTGATTTTCCAGCGAACGGCTCACCAGGTCTTTCGATCCCAGGCCCACGGCCAGCGCCAAGGCCAGGACGATACCCCCGAATAAAATCGCGAACGCCAAATCCACGATTCTTCCGCCTATTCCCAAGTGTTCCAGAGCCATCGCCGACGTCAAGACAATCACCAGCCATTTCACGCCCAGGCTGAGCAATCGCGCATAAGGAAGATTCATGTTGACCGCGCCGATCAGCACGCCGCGCGCCAGGAATCGGGCAATCACGTTTCCGAAAAAGAGAAGGACGACCGCCACCAGGAAGTTGGGGAAATATTCAAACAGCCGGATCACCATCTGCTGCGTCAAGGTCGCATCAAACGCCGCGATCCCGATCAACGCGCCCACCAAAATGATGCACCAGGAGACGAACCGCACCACCAACAACGTGGGGCTGCCGGTGGGAGAAATTTCCGATAGTCCGGAGAGGCCCCAGCTGGCCAGCTTGGCGTCGAATTTGATGCCGCGCAAGGAACGCCGAAGCAGAAAGCCGAACACCCTGGCAACCACGACCGAGACCAGTACAGCTACGATGAGCGCCACCAACCCTGGGACCAATTTGGCGAATCCGGTGATCACCCGCGTTGTCGATTCGTTCAGGGCCTGATGAACTTGGTTCCACATTGTCCGCTCCTTTCCCGGATCGCTAAGGATTAAACCGATCCGGCCATCTCCATCGGGATAATAGATAGGGCTTGAGGTCTTCAAACGCCGCGCACAACGTTTCCAGCCGGTCTTCCACGGCCAGAGGCGAAAAAGTTTGAACTTCCAGCGCGTACGATGCCACCCAGGCAAGGTAAATGGGGGTCATGGCGCGGAGCAGGTGTTCGCGGCTCATCACGCGTTGGCGATGCGCAAGAATGAAGTCGTACAGGACGTGCACCCAGACTCCATCCGCCAAACGGAACTGATCGGCGGGAAGCCGTGCGAGCTTCTTCAGATTCAGCATCGTGGCCGGGGAAAGCGCCGTGGCCCAAATGTCCAGCAGGTCCTTGCAGCCACGCTGAAATGTTTCGATCATGACGTGCACGTCCGCCGAAGCGTTCTCGGTTTCCCCGCGAGCTGGCCGTCCAAACGTGCGCAGGGCTTGGGAGCCGCGGACTTTTTGCCAACACCCGGCGTAGCGTTCCGCGTCCAGGAATAGCGCGCTCAAAACCTGAGCGAGCGAAGCGCTTACGTCCGCCGACTCGGAAACGCTTGGGGCAGGCGCGAAGCCTCGATTGACCTGGCACACCTGCAACCCGGCGCAAACCGCTTTCGTAGTGATCCACCCGGAATCGGGCTGCCCGTGCGGCGCCTGCAAATATTTTTCCGCCAGCCGTGGGGAGATCGCAAGATCCGCGGCCATGGAATAGTGCAAACGGGCGCCGTATAGCGCCCGCGTGAGTGGATACACGATGCCGCTGTTGATGAGGCTATCGAACTTGTGCCGGGCGTATAGTGGGACACCCAGATCAAAACCATCATTCAGGACTGGTTCCGCAAGGTTCCGCAAGCTATCCGGCGACGTTTCCGAACCCATCATGACGCAAATTTTGGCGCCCAGCGTCCGTCCCACCTGCAACAGCGAACGAAGTCCCTGATCGAGCGACTGCTCGTTGTAGCGCTCCACCGGAAGCATCGCGTACGGAAACAGTTGGAGAGACTCGTCCGCGGCGGGAAGATCACCGTTCCCTCCCGTCGAGGCAACCGCAGTATCGGGATATAGAAATACGGCCTTCCCGTTGGGAAGCAAATCGGGCAGCACCGGGCGCAAACTGCTTACCACCGAGTCCAGCAGTTCCCGGCTCTGGCAAGACGGCAGCGCGACTACGAGATCCGCTTCACCCACGCGGTCCGCTCGCTCCTTTGCCTCCGGTGCAATCGTGTCCAATACCGCCACTCTTCATTCTCCGACCGGGACCAATGCGTCGCCCCGCATGAATACTATATTTGCCGCCCACGGAAAAAGTTTATCCGAGCTGCCTTGGGTAGCATAGCCACTCCTGGCTGTGCTACCAAGACCTGCTCCAAATCCATTTTCATTGCGCCTCGATCTGCTCCCGCGCCTTCTGCAGCTCAAACCAAAAAAAGCCATAGGGGCCCAATGACAAGGAATACGGTTGCGAACCGATGACCGGGAATTCCACGTACCCCAGCATTTCTACTGGCCGCATTCCCTGGTAGGCCTGTAAATTCAGCTCCACCGGTTGCGCGAATCGCGAGAGGTTAGCCACGCACAAAACCGTTTCGCCCTCCCCGCGCCTCAGATAAGCCAGAATCTTGCGATTGCCGGGGTCAAGGAATTCCATCACTCCGCGGCCAAACACGCGAAACAATTTGCGCAACGCGACCATGTTCCGCATCCAGTTGAGCGGCGACGAAGCTTCGCCATCCTGGGATTCCACATTCACGGCTCCGTAGCCATACACCGGGTCGCTGATGACGGGGCTGTATAGCATTTCCGGCGCGGCGCGCGAGAAGCCCGCGTTGCGATCCCCGCTCCATTGCATCGGCGTGCGCACGCCGTTGCGGTCGCCCAGGTGAATGTTGTCCCCCATGCCGATTTCGTCGCCATAATAAATAATCGGCGTGCCGGGAAAGGAGAGCAGCAGGCTGTTCAGCAGTTCGATGCGCCGCGAATTGTTTTCCATGAGAGGCGCAAGACGCCTCCGGATTCCCACATTGATGCGCATGCGCGGATCGCTGCTGTACGCCAAGTACATGTAATCGCGTTCTTCTTCGTTCACCATTTCCAGCGTCAACTCGTCATGATTGCGCAGGAACAATCCCCACTGGCAGTTCTCGGGAATCTCCGGCGTGTGCCTCATGATGTCCACGATTGGCTGGCGGTCCTCCAGCCGCAGCGCCATGAACATGCGCGGCATGAGGGGAAAATGAAAAGCCAGATGGCATTCGTCGCCATCGCCAAAATAGGGCCGCACGTCACTGGGCCACTGATTGGCCTCCGCCAGAATCATCCGGCCCTCGTAGTTCTCATCCATCGCGGCGCGAATGTTTTTCAGAACCACGTGCGTGTCCGGCAAGTTCTCACAATTGGTGCCCTCGCGCTCCACCAGGTACGGAATGGCATCCAGCCGCAACCCGTCGACTCCCATGTCCAGCCAGTAGCGCATAATCTTGAGCACCTCTTCCAGCACCGCCGGATTGTCGTAATTTAGGTCCGGCTGGTGCGAGAAGAAGCGGTGCCAGTAGTAGGCCTTGGCGATGGGGTCCCAGGTCCAATTGGATTTTTCGGTGTCGGTAAAAATAATCCGCGCGCCCTCGTACTTGCGGTCCGTGTCGCTCCAGACGTAAAAATCGCGCTCCTTCGATCCGGGGGCAGCCGTGCGCGCCGCTTGAAACCACGGATGCTGGTCGGACGTGTGATTCACCACCAACTCCACCATCACCTGCATCCCGCGGCCATGCGCGGCGTTGAGAAAGGTTTTGAAATCTTCCATCGTGCCGTAGCTGGGATGGATGCTCAGATAATCGCTGATGTCATAGCCGTCGTCCCTGAGCGGCGACGGAAAAAATGGAAGCAGCCACAAGCAGGTGACGCCCAGCGCTTCCAGATAGTCGAGCTTCTGCAACAGTCCCGGAAAGTCGCCGATGCCGTCGTTATTCGCGTCAAAAAACGCTTTGACGTGGATCTCATAGATAACGGCATCCTTGTACCAGAGAGGATCGCGCGCGCTGCCGGATTTCTTCACCGCGAGTCCCCCGTTTCTTTCCCCAGCTCCGCAATCGGAAGCGCGGCAAAAATGTGCGCAACCCGCTGCCGCGCGTTTGCGGGCGCAAATCCACCATTCAGCCGCAAGAGATACGTGCTGATTGGAATCCCGCTTGGTGTGTCCCCGGGCAACTTTTCAAGCTACCTTTCTTGTTCCATCCTCCGGCCTGGCAACCGGAACCACTCGGGGCCGGCAAGCTCAATGTCTAAAACGAAACAGCCCGGCGAACGCCTGAGAAGATCGCAGTGAAGGTAAATTGGCTGGGTGTAAATCAGTTCAGGAACCGCGCCTACTTTGCTGTTCAGCAAACGTTTACCTGTTTTGTCGCGGCGAAGGATACGAAGGTAATTCCGGACAGGCCGCCAACGGTAGTAATACAATCGCCACCCCGGAATTCCTGCGTCGCTTGCACGCTATTCAATCCTAATTCCACCTTGCGGTTCTTTCAACACATGATCATGGATGCCGTATCCTTATCGCACCCCCATTCCTCAGAACATCCGGCTCCAGGAAATTTCGCCCCTCTTGCAAATTGCCTTTGTCGGAGGCGGTTTCAACCGCGGCGCCAATCCGCCGATCGTCGATCTCCCTCACTCGGTCCATCCTTGCGGATTTCGTAGCCCGCGATCGATGCCGCAAAGAAATTCGCTTCAAGTGGCGATCCTGCTGTTGTAGGATGTCGCCAAATCGGAAATGTCGCTCCCCACACCATCTCAAGGAGGAGTTGCAGTGAACCCAAACAAGGCATTATGGGAGAAAGGTGACTTTACCGAAATTGCCGCCTTCATGCGCCAATCGGGAGAAGCGGTCGTTCAGTCACTTGGACTTAAGCCGCCGCTGCGCGTTCTTGATCTCGGTTGTGGAGACGGCACTACGGCGATTCCCCTGGCCCGTTTGGGTGCCGATGTAGTTGGAATTGACATTGCCGCGAATCTGGTAGCCGCCGGGAATCAGCGAGCCGCGCAGGCAGGCCTAACGCGGCTGAAGTTTCAAGAGGGCGATGCGTGCAACTTACAAGGGGTCCCCGACCACACCTTCGATCTGACCATCTCCATTTTCGGCGCGATGTTTGCTCCCAAGCCCTTTGACGTAGCCAAGGAAATGGTCCGCGTCACGAAACCGGGCGGGCGCATCGTGATGGGCAATTGGATCCCCAACGATCCGACTTCCTTCGTGTCGCAACTTTTGAAGATCAGCTCAGCGTATACGCCTCCCCCTCCGGAAGGCTTCATCAGTCCGATGACCTGGGGCGTGGGCACCCATATCATCGAGCGATTCGGCCAGACTGGAATCCCGAAGGAGAAAGTATCCATGGTCCGGGATACGTTCCTGTTTGTGTCCCGAGACAAAACCCCGGCGCAGTTCATCGACTCATTTAGGCGATTCTACGGCCCGACCATGAACGCTTTCGACGCGGCTGAGAAGAACGGAAAAGCAGAGGAGCTCCGCGACCAGCTTGTGGAACTGGCGAATGCGGAAAATAAGAGCACGGACGGCAGCATTTCCATACCCGCGACCTTCCTTCGGGTGACGGTTGCCCTGTGAGGACGATAGAAACAATTTGCCATCGTTGGAGCTGAGCCTGGATGAGTTCTCGCGGAATTAGCGAAAGCAGCCAACAACCACCGAAGCACAATTTCTGACTCTAGGAGAAAAAAATGAGCAACCGATCGGAAGCCCTTGCCGCGCGTCTCGAAGCCGGCGCAAAATCGCTCGCCGCATTTGCGGCCACGCTTTCCGGAGCGGAGTGGCAAACGCGCGTCCCCCATGACGGACGCAAAATCGGCGTCGTGGTGCATCACGTCGCCAGCGTTTACCCGATCGAGATCCAGCTCACGCAGCTGCTGGCTTCCGGACAGCCGGTCGCCGGCGTGACCTGGGACGCCGTCCACACCATGAACCGAGACCACGCAAAAGAAAATGACGGCGTGACCAAGGAGGCCGCGCTCGCCCTGCTGGCAGCCAACAGCGCTGCTGCCGCTGCTGCCATACGCGCCCTCAGCGACGCGCAGCTGGACAGCGCCGCGCCCGTCTCCCTCAATTCCGATGCCCCACTCACCTGCCAGTTCCTGCTGGAGGATCATGCGGTGCGCCACAGTTACCACCACCTCGCGAAGATCAAGGCCGCGCTCGGCCGTTAGCAGCGAATAGCTTTGCGCTCAGGCACTCCCTCGCTTTTCCGCGAATCAGGCGCCGCAATCGGGAATATGCAGGGTCAACCCGTCACGATTTCGCAAGTTGACGTCCCGCCCGGATGCGCCTACTTCCGTCGATCAGGTGGCCTCCTGGCAGGACTCTCCCTCGCACTGTGAGCGATCGCGAACTCGGCTGACTGTTCGTTCCGTTCCGCGAGGGCAGAGCCTTTCACCACGCCATGAATCCTAAAGTGCGGATGCTTGCGCGGTCTCTTCCGGACCGTTTTGCAGCTCTGATTGCAGGGTCTGCAAATCAACCGCCCGCTCCATGCGGCCAATCACGATGGTCGCGAGCGAGTTGCCCAATACGTTCACCGGCACAAAGGCGGACGACAGCAGGCTATGAACTCCGAGAATGAGTCCGACACTGGCGACGGGAACCACGCCCGTCGTCGAAAGCGTCGTCGCAAGAATGACGATCGCCGAACCGGCGACGCCGGCACCGCCTTTTGATGTAAACAACATTGTTGCCAAGAGCGCCAACTGCTGGCCAATCGTTAAATGAATTCCCACGGCCTGGGCGAGAAACACCGAGACCGTGGCCCAATACAGGCACGTCCCGTCGTGGTTGAAGGAGTACCCGGTCGGCAGCACCAGTGCGACGATGGATTCCTCCACCCCGAGGCGCCGCAGTTTGGCGAGTACGCTCGGAAACACGGATTCACCGGAACTGGTGCCGACGACGATCATCAGCTCGGCCGCGAAATACCGAATCAATCGCAGGATATTTACGCCCGCGGCGAAAGCGATCGGGGTCAGTACCAACGCGACAAAAAGCAAGCAGCACACGTAGAATTCCGAGACCAGTTTTCCCAGAGCCAGGAGCGAGGACACACCGAATTTGCCGACCGTAAATGCGATAGCCCCGAACGCGCCGATCGGAGCGACGTACATCACAAACCCGATCATCTTGAACAACACCTGCATAATCGAGTGAATTATGTCAACGAGAGGCTTGCCTTTCGATCCCAAGGCGAGCAATCCGAAGGCGAACATCAGGGAGAAGAACAGTACCGGAATGACTTCGCCCTCGGAGAAGGCTCCCACGGCGCTTGCAGGCACCAGGTTGAGCAAAAACTGGCCGAAAGTGACTGCTTTTGCAGGCGCCTTCACGCCGCTTTCGGCGATGGCCTTCAAATCCACATGCATGCCCGCGCCGGGCGCCCAGAAGTTCACGAGAAGCAAGGCAAGGATGAGAGCGATCGTCGTCACCACTTCAAAGTAAATCAGCGATTTAATCGCAACACGACCGACCTTCTTCGCTTCGCCAACACTGGCGATGCCGTGGACCACCGTGCAGAAAATGATCGGCGCCACGAGCATTCGCACGAGTTTAATGAACAGGTCGCCAAGAGGCTTCCACGCATCGGCGCGTTCGGGCCACATGTGGCCGACAAATACGCCCAGCACCATCGCCACCAAGATCTGTGCGGAGAGATGTTTGTACCAGGAGCGTGGACGTGGATTCGCGGTGACTTTGCTGACTTCGGTAACCTCCGGTTTTGCGGCTGGCGTTTGCATGGTGGGCATCTAGTCGAGCGAGCGCGTGACGCCGTTAAATAATTCGTCAACCGAGAAGCGGCGCGGGATCAGACCCTGACATTCGGAATATCGAATGATCGTTTCCAGCGACTCGCGCACCGCCTCGACGCCGAATCGCAGTGCTCCCATTCCTTTTGAGGGACCGGCGGCCGTGCTTTGCTTCAGCATGCGGTAAACCTCGCGGACAACGTCCGGGCGGGCCTGCGTGATCGATTCCTTTATCACCATCATATGGTTAATCGGAACGCCACCATGTTTTTCGGCCCAACGCGCCGCAACTTCCGCCGCATCCGGAATCAGCGGCTTCAGTGGCGTGCCCTCGGGATTTTCGCTTCCGAAAATTGCCGCGTCGATTTCGCCATCGAGCAGCATCTGCAAGAGCTGCTTGCCTTCCGGCGCGCGCTGCACCCAGGGCGGATCGCTGTACTCGGCAACGTGCGGATCTTCGAAGGTGATCCACTGAATGGACCGGAAGTCGACGCCATAGTCTTCTTGCAGGAAACCTCGAACCCACGCGCCAGTCGTTTGCGTGTATGCCCGGACACCTACTCTGCGGCCGTTCAGGTCCCCGGGATCCAGATGACCGCGTTCCGGGTTGAAAAAGATCGTGTGATGCTGGCCGCGCGCGACGGCGACAGCAGGCATCAGAATATACGGCTTGCCGTACGCCTTCGCTTGCAAGAATGTGACGATGGCAAGCTCGCCCAGATCGAACTTCTGCTCCCGCACCAGAGCTTTGAACGCCTTGTTCGCGGTCTTCACGTCAGCAAAAACAAAATTTACAAGCGGCGATTGCAGCTCCCCGCTTCTCAAGGCCCTGGTGTGCGGGTTCAACGCCAGCAGAGTCTGCAGAGTCACCGGGAGCCGTGTTTCAGGCATCGATTTCCTTCTACTTTCCGGCCAGCACGGGATAAAGAGTCAGCGCCGTTCTGGCGAAGATCCAATAGCGATCTTCCGCCGATAGTACCGACAATGCCGCTTGGGAAACCTTCAGCAATTCCGGGAGCGTTCCTTCCGATGCCGGATAGTTCGATCCCCAGGCGATCCGCGAAGCGCCGAATTTCGATACGAGGAACGGAAAGAAGGTCGCGTGAGTGGCCTTCCCCTTTTGCGCTTCCGCTACGGTGCGCGGGGTCAGTTTCAAGTACAGATTCCTGTAATCCGCCAGTCTAAAGACATCGCTCGCGCCGGCATAAGGAGGTCCGTCCGACAAGGTCGGCTTTGCCAAATGATCCAAAATGACGCGGACATTCTGAAAGCGCTCCAGCATGTGGGTGAGCTGCGGAAGCGCCTTCACCGTCATTTGCATGCACACGGGGATTCCGAGTTCGCTCGCGCACTCCCAGGCCGGGAACGATCGCGGGTCGTCAACCCAGTCCGCCTGATTTGGCATTGTGCTGCCTGCCGTGAACAAACGCATTCCGGTCAGGTTGCGGCCTACCCAATATCGGATCTTGTCCGGAGCGTCAGGTGCGAGAACATCCACGGAAAAAACGCCCGTGAAACGGTTTGGGTGGGCGGCCACAGCATCGGCAATATACGAATTATCGTGACCGTAACAAGTGGAAGCCTGTACCAAAGCCGACTTCGCAATGCCCGCCTGGTCCATGGCGGCAATCATTTGCTCCATGCTTACGGGTCTTTCGCGCGACCAGTCGGATTTGTGGCCGCCGACCGGAGCGTTCGGATAGCGCCCCGTATCGGTGCTGATCACATGAGGATGGATGTCGATCGTCATGGCCAGATTAGGCTGTCATTTCCTCCAAACCTCAGGCGGCACACCCTTCTCTCGCGACGCGGGCCGAAAGACATTGTAGCTGGTGTAGTCTTCTTTGCGTTGTCCGTGCTACCAATTGCCAGCGGCTTGACTAGCGGATTTCCGGAATGCCGAAAACGGCGGACGGGAAATCGAACCTACCCGCCCCATCGGTTCGCGCACGCCCGGCGGGCTAGGATAAGCGGAGACAACGCCGCCCGTCAATCCGGCATTGGGTTTCTGACGAATCAAACCTCGATAAGGTGCATGCCCTTTGAGCATGGCTCCGTGTGCGGTGCCGGAACGGCGGATGTCCACCTGTTCGCGACGTCACAATTTCCCGAACGGATCGAGAACGAGACTGCGAAGACGGCGGTAACTCTCACTGCGCGTCCGCAGTTCGCCAGGCTATGGTTGCATCGCCTGCCCCTAACAAGAGCATGCTTCGGGGTTGGGAACCGTTGCGTGGGGTGGTATGCTCACCTTCGCGATTCTAATTCTCCTCGATGCAAGGTACGTCTTGCCTGGAGTATTCCGCAAGATGATCCCAGTAGATAGCGCGAGATTCTTCCCCCCACGGCTGACGAGCCCATTACTTGCATTGGCGATGCGCTGCACTCCGGATTTCTATTTGAAAAGCGTCGGGGACAGCCTAAGTGCTTGGAAGCGTGACTAAAACATATTCCCTACAGGTGAGAAATATTCGCGCGATTGCCCAGTAGGGTCCGTTAATACGCGGAAGCCTGCTTGGCTAGGTTGACTTCATGCCGCCGCGTTCCTGTTCGCCAGGGTATCGGAAGGAAGCTGCAGGTAGTTTCCGCCCGCTTTCGGCCCGGATTTCCACTTGCTTATCGTATTCAATTAGGTAAACGCGCACAGAAATTCTACTCGGGTGCATAAGCGATCCAGCATACTGACGCTGATGATCACGACCCGTTCAAGCGTGAAGCGTTGGAGCACTGCCATTCTGTTCGCTGGCATAGTTCTCCTGGGTGGCTGCACGCGCATGTATCGCATGTATCAAAGCTGGTATGTGAGCCGCTACGACGGTGAAATTCGCCGCGCCGGGCAAGCTATCGCAGCCTCCAGGAACACTACACAACGCTCCGCAGCGTACGCCGACCGGGCTGACGCCTATGCCGAAAAGGCTCGGTACTCGCGACTCATGAAGCTCATCGCAGGCGAGGAATACAACAAACTCTTCGATTTGGCCGTTCAGGATTACAACCAGGCGATCGCGTTGGACCCGGACAACGCGGAGATGTATTACCGCCGGGGCAATGCTTACTATTCTCGTGCCGGCCTGGACATGATTTACGAGCCCCACACGTCTGTTTTTCTCGCTCCGGCCAAAGCTGATTTTTCCCGAGTAGTAGAAAAGAATCCCAAAGATATCATGGCCCTCGACATGCTTGGCTTGACCGATGGTTCGAGGGGAGATTGGACGCAAGCCATTGCTGATTTCGAACAGGAAGCCGCACTGAAGCCGAGGATGCGCTTCCGTGTTTCCGACGCCTACTGCAATCGCGGCTCCAGTTACCCCGGAGAGAAGTACGATCTGGCCATTTCGGATTTGAACCAGGCGATCCAAATTCGCGGCACGTCTGATCCTTGTGAGTGTGAGCCTTACAATCCGTTGCTGGCGATCTATGTCAAACAGACACGAGAATACGACAAGGCGCGAGAGGTGGTCGCGCTTGCGCAGCGTTCGGGAAAGTGGATTGCCCCCGAATATCTCGAGCAACTAAAAGCGTCGAACGCTAACCGATGACTCTTGATGTGCATCTCTTAATCTTCCTTCCGGTCACAAGATCCGCGCCAGGACAAGTCAACTCCCGAAAACGGCGTTGTGGGAAGCAAAGGAAGAGGTTCTGGGCGTATCGTCGGCAAATCGGAAGTAACTGGACGGACGAACGCACGGAGCGCTGCACGTCACTAAGGGACACCTGCGCATGAGCGTGATTCGACAGACGCGCAGAGGAAGATCACTTTGCGAAGCGCACCTTGCCGCAGCGGATTATCCTATTAACAGGTGAAGAATTACAGGTGAAGTTTCTCTGCGATTCCGAAGAAAACTCTCTAAAGTATTGAAAAGAATGGTAGGCCCGTGGAGACTCGAACTCCAGACCTCTACCGTGTCAAAGGGGCGTGAATATGAACTTCCAATAACTTAGAAGGTGTGGTGGACCGCCTAAGTACGTGTAAGTACGGCCAAGCCGAACTTCTTACAGGTGAAATTACAGGTGAAGAAGTTCTTGGATAAGCCCAGCAAGGTCCGTGCGAAGGGTAGAGCCTGCAAGATGTCGCAGTGGACTGAGGACACCTATCCGGTTACGCTTTGAAAGTTTCTAACGAGAACTACTCGACCTTTACCGTAGGGGGCATTCCCTTCAACCAAACAACCTTGGCACCCGCTTGTGCAAACTGATCGTAATTCGTAGCGCGCGTCGGAATTATTGCGATGGTCTGAAAGTTCACATCCCGCGCGGCGGCGCGCTCAATAACACCGCGCAATCCGGAGTTGTCTAAGTGAGTCGCCATTTCGTCTAAGATCAAGACCGTCGGCATGTACTTTGCGGAGAATTGTGCAAGTGTCACAGCGATCTCGATAAGAGCGTGAGTAAGTTCGCCGGATGATACCTGTCCTAGCGATAAGTCAAAATCGTTTCCCCTCAGTCTGAGCATCACCTGAAGCTTTTTCTTTTCGCGTTGAAGGGTAAGCCTCTGAATAAGCTCGTTTTGGGGTTCGGTCGCTTCTACTAGCTCTGCCATTATTGCGGGAGGGAGCCCAAATACCGCTGAGAGTCGCCCAAGGTCGTTCATGCGCCCCCAATTCCGAATCTGGCGAAAATCCTTGGGCACTATGAATCGAATACTGAAGGGTTGAAATGGAACTGGTCTGTCATCAATCATATAGTGAATAAATCGATCTTCTTCGATACGAAATCCGACAGTCCGTTCTACTGGATCAAAGTACGTAATCTGAACTCTAAGCGGGTTATTAGTGTCAACGGGACTGAGCCAACGTTGAAGCTGTCTCTCGTCGCCGATTCCCGCAGCCCACTGCCAAAGCGCAGTTTTCCCGGTTTCGTTGTTTCCGGTGATGAGCGTAACTTTGCCAAACTCAAGAGCCGCAGGCGTTGAGAATAGAGGGCCGCCTTTGATGATCATGCGGTGGAACCAACCTAAGGGTGCGACAACACCGCGCTGTTCTCTCGCAATCCTGGATTCGTGCAGCCTCTTGTATTCGAATAGGAGCGGAGCAGGAAACTGCTCACCTCGATTGTTATCTATGAGCTTCGCATGTTCGCTACAAAGCCAGATTGCATTTTCGGGACCCGATAGATCGTATGGAGTCAGATCTCCCCATCCTCTAGGGCCACCTTTTGAGGCGCTGTAAATATGAGCGGCAACTCCAGTCCGGGAGACTTCCCTTAGTGCAGGGCCTGGCCCCAGGGTGACCCGTTCGCATCCTGGATAGCTGCACTTGTACGCGCTGCGTGAAGCAACCAACTCTTTAACAGACTCTGTGAATTCTATTCGTGCCATGGTGTCGGATGAGCGATATCTAGGTGTGGCAAGTCACAGTTACTGCCTCTGTTCCTTTAAGATTTGGGCCGCCTACTCGGGCGGGTCCGTCGGATGCCCAACACCGTAGGTAATGCCTGTTGTGTTAACTGTAGCGCCGGGTGAGTTGTCCAGGAACTCTTTATAGCTTTTGATGCGGTTGCTTCTTAGCCACCACAACAAAACGAACGACAGAAGGATAAAAAGGTAGGGCAGACTCCGGGGAAATTCAAAGTTCCCGACTGGTTCATGAATACCCGGCAACACCCGAGCAACGAAGTGATAGAAAGTAAAGAGCAGTGCGATTCCTATGCCCAAAGCGTACTGTATCTTAAGATGTGTCAACATCGCGGTTTTAGCGCGATGCTTTCCAAAATAATAGTGGATATCCTTCAGGTCGGTACCGCTCAGGAATTGGCGTTCGATGTTCGCGATAATGACCAAGTTCCGGTTATACCAATACGATGCATCGTACAGGTGCGCGATCAGCCAAGCGGAAAGCATTATCATCAGCGAACATGCGTAGTCTATCGGGATTATATTTTTTTCCACCAGCGCAAAGACCGCAAAGGCACCGACGACGACACCAACCGACTGCCAAACGACGAGAATATGCGTGTCGATGTCGTTGAACATCTGGTCGTACATCCTTAGCAAAAATTCTTTTCTATAGTCTTCCATGACTTTCGTAACTGCTCCAAAGCCTGTTGATATTCCTTATCGATTCGCGAATGCACCGTTCGTAACCGCCTGCCGGATGTGGTCTGAACGTCTCCCCATCGAAGTAATCCCCAAATGCAGCATCAAGAGTGAACCGATTGCAGTCCATGCTCACCACGGGCATGATTTCAGCCAGCCTCCTTTGGATATCAGGACGCCCTCCGAGCAGATGGACAGAACGTTTGAAGAATCTAGGGGATATCACAGTGCCACCATAACGCGTTGGAACGCTGTACCCAAGAATAAATTTCTTCGGAATGTGGCTATCGAGCTTATTCTTCAAGCTAGGATGTTTGGGCACAATGATGACTCGGTCGCAATAGAGACTCAGTTCCCAAGCCTGATCCAGAGTCTTGGTTAGTTTTCGGGGGTCATCAATATCGAGTGCCACAGTAATTACTGGTCTTGTTGCCTTTGCAGCTTTCAGGTGCCGTTCGAACGAATAGTTCTTCCATTCAATGTCTAGAAATCCAACTCTGTCACATCTCCGAACGTCGCGCAGATTCGTATAGCGTGCGCCGGGAAGCCATCCGTACCTTCGCGCTATCCTCAAAACGCGATAGCTGTGCGCTACGAATTTGAGGACCATTCCCTACGCACCCTCATAAATTCTGAAACGTGCACATCTTCATCAAGCCTTGAACTGAAGTGCCCCAATAATAGCAACCTCAGGGTGGTTTACTTCTTGGAGACTACTACGTATGGTTACGCCAACCCTTAAAGGAGGGACGTGATCATGAAGAAAACCACGAGGAAAGTGACGAAGGCAAAGGCTGCGGTCAAGGGGCCGAAAAACACAGCCAAAGCCCCGAAGGGAATCCGCGCAAAGGCAAGCCGCCGCACTGCGGAAGGCAAGTTCACCAAGATCATCTTCAACCAAGTTGGCGGAAAGGAATGCCACCGCTTCGCAGCGATGACATGGAAGGAGCGCGATGGCTTCATGGCGAAGCCCGAGAACGCCGTTGTCAGGGAACGTTACGAAAAGCACATGGCCTCGGTCGGGGTCAAGTGAACAGGTTCAATCCTGGTCAGGTGGTGGCGACGCCCGGTGCCCTCGCAGCTTTGGAGGTATCGGGCGAATCGCTCTTTGATTACCTCACGCGGCACCTGTCGGGCGACTGGGGAGACGTAAACGCCGAGGACACTCAAGAAAACGAACTCAGCCTCAAGCATAGTTGGCGGCTCTTGTCGGCGTACACGCTGAAGAGTGGGACCACGATTTGGGTGATTACGGAGGCTGACCGTTCGTCTACCTGAATTTTGTTGCCAGAAGAATATTGGCGTGGGTTCAATGAGCCAAAGCGGGCATTGACGCCAAACATTTCCAAGAGGCGCTCAAGGCAAAGTCCTAATGAGAGCGAGACTGATCAGGCCCTTGGTCGCAAGATGGCTGAGGGCCTGTTTTATTTTCACATCTAGTAGTAGCGCGTTATGCATCGGAGTTGTTCAGAGTCCGCCACGACGGTCAGTTTCTGAACTATGCAACGGACAGATTGCTTCCAATTCTCGATCGGCCCATCGCTGTAGGTAGCTCGGTTTCGTCAGGCGATTTCTTCGAAGGTAAGCGGTGTTTCCGGCAGCGCCGATTTGAGCTCCTGCAAAACATCCGTGCTTCTTCCGCATCAAACCGTTCCCACAAGATGACGTTTCGAGACTTCCGGGTAGACCGCGCTTGCACGGTTCAACCCATCAGCGATGCTATTGCACATATTGTCGAGTCCGATGTGCTGCTCAAACTCAGCCTGATGCATGAGTCTCGTAGGTTGTTCCTTGGCCCCGCAAAGAATGAGTTCTCGTCCCGATTCGTGCACCTTGTCCGCTAAGTTCTCTAATGCCTGGAGACCGGTGGAATCGATCGCGGTCATATTTCGCAATCTCAGAATCAGGATCGGGGGCAGGCTGGACAACCGCGATGTGATCTCCTCGATCTTGTCGGTTGCTCCGAACAGGAAAGGCCCATGAATTCTAAAGATGGCGACGTATGAAGGGATTACCTTGTGCTGTAGGATGTGAACATGTCCTTCACGAACATATTCTTCAGATACTTCCGAGACCGTGGTGGTTTGCGTGACTTTCCTAATGAAAACCAGCACCGCGAGAATCATACCTGCTTCCACGGCTATTGTCAGATCCGCAAATACCGTCAATAGAAAAGTGACGAGCCATGTCGCAATCTCCATTCGGGAGAGTTTCAAGAGCTCAGGGATTTCCCCCCACTCACCCATGTTGTAAGAGACAACGAGAAGAATTGCTGCCAGGACAGACAACGGGATGAATCTTGCCAGGGGAGCGGCGAAGACCACGATGACCAAGAGAGTTAGGGCATGAATCATTCCAGATACCGGAGTTTTTGCCCCGGAACGGATGTTGGTGGCCGTTCTCGCGATTGCCCCTGTCGCTGGAAGCCCTCCAAACAGCGGAGAAAGAATGTTCGCGACGCCTTGTCCCATAAGTTCCACGTTTGGATTGTGCTTGTCGCCGCTCATGCGATCGGAGACCACCGCGGACATCAACGATTCGATTGCGCCTAGCATGGCGACTGTGATTGCCGGCGAAATCAAAGGCCGGAGTAAGTCCACGCGAAAGTGCGGCACCTTAAGCGTTGGTAGCCCTGCGGGAATACCTCCAAAACGCGTGCCAATCGTTTCAACCGGTAGTTTCAACAGCATGACCGCCGCCGTGCCAACAAAGAGGGCGACGATGTAACCCGGAACTCGTTTTACGTAACGCATGGAAACAATAATCACGGCAAGGGCTATAATCGCCAGGCCTGTCTCCAATGGCGAGAACGAAGAGAAATTGTGAGCAACCGTCTGCATGCGATCCAGAAATTCACCGGGAACCTTCTCGATTTTTAGCCCAAAGAAATCCTTGATTTGAGTGCTGGCGATAAGAACCGCGATACCGTTCGTAAAACCGACGACAACCGGGCGCGGCATGAATTTGACGGCCGTGCCCAAACCCGTTGCGCCCAAAATCAACAGGAGGACACCGGCCATCAGGGTGCACATGAACAGTCCGTCCATGCCATACTTCGCGACGATGCCGAAGACGACAACAACGAACGCTCCGGTTGGACCACCAATCTGCGTGGAAGATCCTCCCAAAGCGGAGATCGCAAAGCCCGCGACGATGGCGCAGTACAGGCCTGCTTGCGGGGGCACGCCCGAAGCAATGGCGAAGGCCATCGCGAGCGGCAGTGCGACGAAACCAACGGTTATGCCTGATAGAAGGTCCGCCACGAACAGGCGCTTCGAGTAGGACTTCAGGCATAGCACGGATTTGGGCAGCCAGTTATTCATTGTGTTTTTTCAACATTTATTCCTCTCAGGCCTCCTCCCGTGGAGTCTCGAACAGCTTTTCGATTAAAGCTACTGCGTCATCGGCATATGCGAATATCTGCATATCTTTGACAAAAAAATAACAATCTCTACGACGCTGCCTCCATTTGCTGCAGCATGTCCCTTACACCGACCAAATGATTGTTGAAAATGTTCTTCGCTACATCGAGAAGCTTGAAAATGGTCCGGTCGGAGACGGAGTAATACACGTTGCTGCCGGATTTCCGGCCGACCACAATATTGCGCGCTCGCAGAATTGCAAGCTGCTGTGAGACGTTCGCAGGTTCAATTTTCAGAGTTGCGCTGAGCTCATTCACGCCTTTTTCGCCATCGCGAAGGCAATCGAGGATGCCAATTCGGATCGGATGTGCGAGGGCCTTGAAAAACTCGGCTTTGAAGTTGGCGATCTGCTGTGGCATCTGATTCCTCTGTACATACATACTCTAATCTGCGAATATTCGCATGTCAAGCAGGGTTATGGTTTGGCGCGCAGGGATGTTGCCATCGTAACGGACGATCCCACGGAAAATTGTGAGACGAAGTTATCCGAAAGTTCTATCATCAGGTCGTCCTGAGCACGACACATGAACACGTTTCCGGTTGGCACTCTCTTCGCGCTTAGCCTTACGGCCTACTTGGGCGGCGCGTTTGCTTGTCTCGCGAGTTGGCAAAAGCCGACGCTCTGCCGCTACATCTGTTGCGGCAGCGCTTTGGCAGGCGCCGTCTTCGGCGGCCTTGCCGCAGTACTCGGCATTCTGCAAGGAACGCCGCTCCTCTGGTCGTTCTCATCGGGAATTCCACTCTTCACGTACAGCTTTGAGTACGATGCTCTCGCTGGTTTCTTCAACTTGACCTTGGCGATTCTGGCAGGCGCGGTTTCCCTTTACTCCTTCAGCTACCTAAGAGAATTCGAAGGTAAGAGGAACATCGGTTTCTTCGGCTTCTTATTCCTTCTCTTGCTTCTCAGCTTGATTGTCGTTTTTACCGCTGCCAATGCCTTCCTGTTCTTGATGGGGTGGGAAGTGATGGCACTGGTTGCCTACGGGCTGGTCACGTTTTACCACGAAGATCGGGAGACCAGGCGAGCCGGCTTGCTCTACATCGTCATGGCTCACATCGATGCCGGGTGCTTGCTCCTCGGTTTCGCTCTATTGATGCAGGTCAGCGGCAGCGCGGACTTCGCGAGCTTTCGCACTGCCGCAGCGCAATTGTCCAGTGGCCAGCAAGCCACCGCATTTGTTTTTTTCTTCCTCGGCTTTGGCATCAAGGCGGGCATCATTCCGTTCCACATCTGGCTCCCCGCTGCGCACCCGGTCGCGCCCAGCAATATCTCGGCGCTGCTTTCCGGAATCGTGCTCAAGGCAGGCATCTATGGCATGGCGCGCATTTTTCTGGGTGGCCTGGGAGTGCTGCCATCGTGGGCCGGTTTGCTGGTGCTCATCGTAGGTGTGGCCTCTGCTGTTCTCGGTGTCTTATATGCCTTGATGGAGCATGACATCAAACGATTACTGGCCTACCACAGTATTGAGAATATCGGGATCATTCTCATCGGCCTTGGCGCTACATTAGTTTTCCGCGCTGCTGGACATCCGCAGCTCGCGGCAGTAGCTCTGATCGCCGCGATATTTCACACTCTGAATCACGCGATCTTCAAGTGTCTTTTGTTCCTGGGAGCCGGGTCGGTGCTCCACTCGACGGGGACGCGAAACATGGAGGAAATGGGCGGGCTGATTCGTCCGATGCCAGTGACAGCTTTCTGTTTTCTCATCGGGGCGGTCGCCATCTCCGGGCTTCCCCCGCTGAACGGATTTGTTAGCGAGTGGCTGACCTACCAGAGTCTCTTGGCCGGTTATGGTGCGACCGGAGGGTTGACGAGAATCCTATTTCCGCTCGCGGGATCCATGCTCGCATTGACGGGAGCCTTAGCCGCCGCTTGTTTTGTAAAGGCCTTCGCGATTACGTTCCTTGCGCTGCCGCGCGGCGCCGAGTCCCGCCAAGTGCATGAGGCACCTCGGTCCATGCTGGTGGGCATGGGCTGGCTGACAGTGGCCTGTCTGGCCCTCGGCCTAGGAGCTACCTGGTTCCTCCCGGTCTTCGACACGCTGACTGAGCAACTTCTCGGACAACGAGTTGGCACAAATCTGATTAGCGGGCATGGATTGGTGCTCTCTGCGGGAATGCCCCATGGGGGTACGGTATCCACGGCGGTCATTGGATTTGGGCTCGTGATTTTGCTGATTCCTTCTGTTCTCCTGGTATCGAACGGGGCGAGACGGTTTGCGTGGAAGCGGGGACCAACATGGGACTGCGGCTTGCCTGGCCTCTCGGAAGAGAATGAATATACGGCTACGGCATTTTCAAAACCATTGCGGATGATATTCTCCGCGCTGTATCAACCGCGCCGTGAGATTCAAGCCGTTTTCGATGTGTCCCCCTATTTTCCGAAGGAGATCCGTTTCGAGAGTGAGATCGAACCGACATTCGAGAAGCGGCTGTATATTCCGCTAAGAGATCTCCTGCTGCGGTTCGCTATCAGGATGCGACCCATTCAGGCCGGGAGCATTCATGCCTATTTGGCATACATTTTTGTAACCCTCATCTTGCTATTGCTGTTTGGAGTTCGCCCGTGACCGGCCTGTTAGCCAAAGCAGGTCTGCAGTTGGTTTTGTTATTACTCGTAGCTCCGCTCTTCAGCGGCATCATTAAGACTCTGAAGGCCAGACTGCAGACACGCCGCGGGCCGGGCGTCCTTCAATCCTACCGCGACATCTTCAAGCTGCTTCACAAAGGGATGGTCATTCCGGAGACCGCGTCGTGGATTTTCTCGGCGACTCCCTACATCGTCTTTGTGACGGCCGCCCTTGTAGGGCTCATGATTCCCATGACCACGACAGACGCCCCGCTCAGCCTGTTCGGTGGTGTACTCGCGGTCGTATATCTGTTGGCGCTCGGGCGTTTCTTCCTTGCCCTTGGAGGGCTTGATGCAGGCAGCTCGTTCGGCGGCCTGGGTAGCAGCCGGGAAATGACGATTTCGGCGATTGCCGAACCTGCGATGATGCTCGCGATTTTCACGGTGGCATTGGCGGCAAGCTCCACAAACCTGAGTGAAATGGCCAAAGTCGCCGTGAGCCAAAGCTGGAAGTTTCTGGCCCCCTCGCAGATGTTGGCATTCGCGGCGCTGTTTATCGTGCTGATTGCGGAAACGGGCCGCATTCCCGTTGACAACCCGGCGACACATCTCGAATTGACCATGATTCATGAAGCCATGATCCTTGAGTATTCCGGACCATACCTCGCGCTGCTGGAATGGGGCGCATCGATCAAACAACTTGTCCTTATGACGCTGGTGGTCAACACGTTCTTTCCGTTCGGTTTGAGTTCCGACTGGACGGCCCGAGGACTTGGTCTGGGCTTGATCTTTTACCTTACCAAGATGCTTCTGCTGTTATGCCTGATCGTTTTGGTGGAAACCACAAACGCGAAATTGCGGCTCTTTCGAGTGCCGGAACTGCTCATGATTTCTTTTATCTTTGGAGCGCTCGCGCTCATTTCCACATTCCTATTCTGAGGCTTTACATGACCTTTTTCCAGAATCCGGAGTTCGGCGATAGAATCATCACGCTCATGGCGGCGCTGGTCCTCGTGCTGCAGATCGCCGCGGTCGGGCAGCGCTGGCTCGTTTCGAGCATCCGCATTTTCGCGGTGCAGTCGTTCCTTTTGGCCACAATCGCCGGCGTCATCGCGTACTTCAACCACGCCAGCCATATTTATGTCGTTGCCTTCCTCACGCTCTTCTTGAAGGCGGTGCTGCTTCCTTGGCTGCTGGAGGGTCTTGTGGAAAGAATCGGAATCCGGCGGGAGATTGAGCCGCTGATCAACGCCCCTTTGTCGATTCTCATTGCAGGCTGCCTGACCCTGGTGGGGTATGTAGTCGCCGAATCCTTCTACCATCCTGAAGAAACTTCGGTCCGGGCGGCCCTGGGGCATAACACTCTTGGCGTGGCCATTGCGCTGTTCCTGATCGGTTTCTTCACCATGCTGAATCGTCGTAAAGCTTTGTCGCAGGTCATGGGGTTGCTTTCCCTGGAGAATGGCCTCTTCCTAGCTGCGATCTCGTTGACGTATGGAATGCCGTTGATCGTTGAGCTCGGTATCTTTTTTGACGTCCTC
Source organism: Terriglobia bacterium (assembly GCA_020073485.1). Classification (GTDB taxonomy): domain Bacteria; phylum Acidobacteriota; class Terriglobia; order Acidiferrales; family UBA7541; genus Palsa-360. Next base: position 118,957 of record JAIQFB010000019.1, read on the forward strand.
GTCGCCGTAATGGTTCTCGGGATTCTCGCCTTCCGAATCCGCGAGGCGTTCGATTCGATGGACGTCAGCAAGCTTCGGAAGCTGCGAGAATAGGCCGACGTATGATTTTGCTCTGGCTCCTTATCGTTCCTCTTACCGCCAGTCCTCTGGCCTTCTTTCTCCGAAGACGGTCCGTCATGGAGGTGGTGAATCTCGCTGCCTTCACCATTCTGCTGTGCCTGGCCGCGGCACTGGGGTTTCAGGTACTTCGGAGTGGCCCCGTTTCGCTTTGGGATGGATTCTTTTACGCGGACGATCTCAGCGCGTTGGTTGTTCTCTTGACGAGTTTCGTAGCACTCGTATGTTCCATCTATGCCGTCGGCTATTTGCGTCAGGATGAGAGAAACGGGATTTTCCGGGAGAAGCAGGAATTGCCCTCCACGCTTGTCATTCCCAAGTTGCGAGAGTACTACTCCCTTACGCCCCTGTTTGTTTTCTCCATGGTTCTGGTGGCTCTCGCCAACAACCTCGGAATACTTTGGGTGGCAATCGAGGGAACCACATTGGCCTCGGTGTTCCTGGTCATATTTTACGGGCGCGAAACATCTCTTGAAGCTGCGTGGAAGTACGCCATCATCGGGGGCGTTGGCCTCTCCATGGCCCTGTTCGGCACGATTCTGACCTACTATTCCGCTCATCAGGCCCTCGGAACGGAAACGCTAGCGGGTCTGAACTGGTCTGTGCTCGTCGAAAACGCCGCCCATCTGGACAAGCCGACCATGCGGCTGGCCTTCATTCTGATTTTACTAGGGTACGGAACGAAGGCTGGCATCGCTCCCATGCATACCTGGAAGCCAGATGCTTACAGTGAAGCGCCGATCCCGGCGGCGGCGATGCTCGCCGCAGGCGTCCTCAACTGCGCTCTCTACGGTCTCGTGCGATTCTACATTCTGACCTCCAAATGCCTGGGCCCGCAGTTTGCCTCTCATCTCTTGATCCTCTTCGGACTGCTTTCGATGGGAGTCGCCGTTCCTTTCATCCTCGTCCAGAAGAACTTCCGGCGTCTGCTAGCCTATTCCAGCATTGACCATGCTGGAATCATGGTCCTTGCTCTCGGCTTTGGAGGGCCGTTGGGCGTCCTAGGCATGTTTCTTCACATGACATTTCATTCGATTACTAAGCCCCTGCTTTTCTTTTGCGCCGGGAATGTTCAGCAACACCTGAAGACGGATCTATTCCGCGAGGCGAAAGGGGGACTGATCCATTCGATGCCTTTGAGCGGAGTGGCTTTTCTCATGGTGACTCTTGCGGTGACGGGTGCGCCTCCCTTCAGTTTATTCCTGAGCGAGTTCACCATTCTCCGGGCAGGATTCAGCGGAGGCTATCTTTTTCTACCGATTCTCTTCATCACTTTTCTCGTGGCGATCTTCTCCGGGTTCCTTATCCACATCGCCAGACTTGTGCTTGGTCCTGATCCGGATCTTCCTCCGGCCGAGACCTGCCGCTGGAAGAAGTCCTCTGTCGTGGGCTTGGCTGTGGTGATTATTGTCATGGGCTTCTGGATACCTGCTCCGTTGTTCCGGCTCATTCAGGGCGCAGCGGACATCGTGGTGAACCGACGATGACACAAGCGATGTCTGCATTCTTTGAAGCTCTTCGACAAAAATTTGGCGCGCAGATTCAATCGATATCCACGGACCGCGAAGATGAAGTTTATCTTCTTGTCGGGGATTCGGACATTCGAGCTCTTGCCGAATACCTGCGAAGTGAGTTCGATGCCAGACTGGTTACAGTGTTCGCCGAGGACCGGCGTTCCGCGGAGAGTGTCTTCTTCAACTACTACGTATTTGAACGGAAGGGCGACACTCGGTATCTGATTGTGCGGGCCCCGGTACATGCCGACCATCCCGAGTTTCCATCGCTCTCAGCGGGGCTGCCCGCTGTGAACTGGCAAGAGCGCGAAATCCAGGATTGGTTCGGTTTGAAGGCCGTCGGACACCCCAATCCTCGCAGGGTCGCCATGCATGACAACTGGCCTGATGTTCATCCCTTGCGCAAAGACTTCCCGCTAGGGACAGTCCTGCCGCCTTTCGAGGGAGAACGCCACATTTACCGGCCCGCTTTGGGTGAGGGCGTCTTTCAAGTGCCAGTCGGGCCGGTTCATGCCGGAACCATCGAGCCCGGCCATTTCAATTTCGCGGTGGCTGGTGAGCCGATCCTCTATTTGCAGCTTCGCATGTTCTATACCCATAAGGGCACGGAAAAGCTCTTTGAGAAATTGCCCATACAGAAAGCCGTGTTTCTCGCGGAGAGCATCTCAGGGGATTCGAGTTTTTCACATGGCACAGCTTTCTGTCAGGCCATCGAACGCGCGGCTCAGATGGAAGTTCCGTTGCGGGCCCTGATCATGCGAACGATCCTTCTGGAGCTCGAGCGAATCTGCAATCATGTCGCCGACATCGGGGCGATTGCGAACGACGTTGGCTTCGTCGTTGCCAATGCGCACGCCAGCCGCTTGAAGGAGATGCTGGTCAGCCTAAACGAACAGTTGACGGGTAATCGTCTCTTACGGGGCATGGTCTGCGTCGGCGGCGTGCGAAGGGGCTGGGATGCCGTGCAACTGGTCGCCCTCCGTGCCGCAATCGAGGTTTTCGCAAGTGAATTTCAGGATTTAGTCGCGCTGATTGACTCCTCTGAATCCACTCGCGACCGTTTGGAACAGACCGGGGTCCTTCGCCCTGAAAAGGCAAAGGATTTGGGAATCGTAGGTGTGGTCGGACGCGCCTCAGGCGTGGATTTGGACGTTCGGCGCGATCACCCGTATGCGGCCTATGGCAGATACTCCTTCCGCGTGCCGGTCTATCAGGTTGGCGATGTGACCCACCGGATGCAGGTCCGCGGCGACGAGGTGCGCGAATCCCTGGGCATCATCCGCGGCGCCGCCGATGAGAGTCTGCACGGAGATTTCCGCGCTCAAGTCCCGCCCATTCCCGCGGACCGCTGCGCGCTCAGCGCCGTCGAGGGATGGCGTGGCGAAATCATTCATTGGATTCGTACCGGCCCCGACAATCACCTCGAACGTTGCAAGATCAAGGACCCCTCGCTCAACAACTGGCCGGCGCTAGTCGAGGCCGTCCAAGGAAATATCATTGCGGACTTTCCGGTAATCAATAAGAGTTTCAATCTTTCCTACTCGGGAACGGATCGCTAGCCCATGTTCAAGATCATCCAGAAAACGATCGCGACCGGCATTGTAACGACGAAGTATCCCGGCGAGCCCGCTCAAATCTCCGAGCAATTTCGCGGGCGGCCGAGCTTCGACTTCGAAAAATGGAAGGATGCGCGTCCCGCTACAGAAGTCTGCCCAACCGGAGCGATTTCCGTGTGTGATGAGGGTGGATCGCGGCGGGTCACAGTCGACTACGGTCTGTGCGTTTTCTGCGGCTTGTGTGCGGAAGCGTCAGCCGATCAGGCTGTGCGAATCACCCAGGAATTTGAGCTGGCAAGTGCGGACCGCCGTAACCTCGTCTTAACCGCGGAATACTCGTTGAACACCGACCGGACCCATCGGGAGTTGCGCGCCGTGCATCAGCGCCTCGGCGATCTCGAAGAAGACGTCGAGAGTGTTGGACAGAAAGCGCGCAAGAATATTCAAAAACTCCTGAAGCGCTCCCTTGCCATTCGACAAGTGGACGCAGGTTCATGCAATGGATGCGAACTCGAAATCGTTGCCCTGAACAATCCTGTCTATGACCTGGAACGCTTCGGCATTCAATTTGTTGCATCTCCGCGTCACGCCGATATGCTCCTGGTCACCGGGCCTGTCACACGAAATATGGAGCTGGCCCTGTTGAAAACCTACCAAGCTATGCCAGAACCGAAAGTTGTAGTCGCGGTTGGTGCCTGCGGCATCAGTGGCGGCATCTTTGGCAAGAACTACGCCTCTCTTGGAGGCGTCGACAACGTCGTGCCCGTCGACGTTTACATTCCTGGATGTCCACCCCGACCGCAAGCTCTCCTCCACGGAATCCTGCTCGCTGTCGGACGACTTGGCGAAAGACTGTACGATGACCGCCGCGGTTAAAACTCCCTTGCACGGGTACACCCCCGGGCTTGAAGCGTAAATGCAAGCCACCCAACTGGGAACAAACTACCGAAGAACACCAAGGAAATAAGCAGAACAACACTTACGCAAATCATTGAGAGGTAAAGATCGGCCTGTTCAAAGTTGGGCTCATAAACCGGGGAATGAAAAATGTCTAAGAGATCAAAGAAAATCGTTTGTAAGGTATCCTGACGCGTTTCAATTTTACAGGAATTCCGAGAAGTGAGTTTTTCAACAACCACTATCCTTCCCACTAGTGATCAGGGGAAGCGTCACGTTCTAAGATGGTGGGAATCCCTGTCATGGATCCAGACGGCCCTTCAGGGCGCTGGTTGCTCGCCTTCTTGTCTCGGCCTTTGGATTGAATTGTGCCCGGCGAACGTGAGCGCCAAACTCATATTTCCCGCCCGCAAGAACACTGGTTGCTAAGTGTCCTTTTCTAGGCGTTTTCGCGGGTGCTTTTCGCCAAGGTTTTTAGCTCACCCAATCAGGAGCCGGACGCGGACCGGGGTGGAGGGAAGGGCCTAATACGACAAGGCTCGGGGTTTCCGAATGCGCCGCAATCCGGGCTGAAACTGGAAGTAGAAGCGACATCGGTGATACCTCCCAAGTCTAGACTTCTGGCTCGTGTGTCGTAGGAATCAAGAAGTGATACGTAAGTCATGAGCCGATCCGCGAATTTTGCGAATGGCCGCTATGGAATCCGCACCCAATCGCGGATCGTCTGAAACCTCGCTCAGGAGAGGAATTGTGCCGTCGTCGCCAATGCGGCCGAGCGCATCGATAATAAACTTAATCAGTGCTTCATCTCTGTTGCCGCCCCAGCGGAATATTGATGTGAGAGAGGTTCGGTTCTTCAAACATCGCTCTAGCAATGGCTTTGCTGCGGAGGGACATTGCGCAACCAGATCGAAATCCCGCCTTTGTTCGGATTCCATAAGGAAAACACCGTTATATATCCGATACAATGGGTCCGCCGCTGCCAGCGGCACGTCACTTATTAGCCGAATCCAGAGCCTTTCAATACGATTGGTATCGGATAGATGGTGTTTTTTGTTGCGAAGCAGCCAAAACAGGATCTCGCCCACAATATGCCATGCCCTGTGCTCCGCCGTGTCCGGTCCAGTGTATTGTGGCGCTTCGTCCATAAACTGGGCGCAGCCAGCCACGCCGAGAGCGTAAGCTGCTGCGCTCTCTTGGGGCGACGTTGAGTCGGCCTCCATGGATGAAGCGTACTTCCGAAAAACTGGCAAAGCGGCTTCTTTCCCAAAGTTAAGCAACACGGTCAAAATCCAGCTAGTAGTGAAACCGCGTTCCGCTTGACCTGCAAGGCACAGCAAAGCAACTTTTTCATCGGACCCCAACGACTCGTAAGCCTCGTTGTAAGCACCCTGGTAAATGTCCTCGAAAATGTTACTCAGAAGGCTGTATGCACGACGGCAGGGCTCTAGCGCAGTGCCCGGTTCAAGTCGCTCTGACGATTCCGCGATCACCGTGTTCATTTCTTTAGTTATTTCCTCAACTGACACAGCGGGCTCCAGCACCCCGTAAGCAACCTGCACCTCCACCAAGGAAGAACTCAGAAACAGGTTCCCCGTTTTCAACTGCGCAAGAAACTTCCTGATGTCTTCGACTCTGTCTTGGTGGTCTCTGCAAAGGTAATGTCTTTTCGTCTCAAGTAAATGGAGCGCGTTGAGACGCAGGTGGTAGACCCTCGATTCCCAAGCCAAACGGCTCACGCTGATATACAGGTCCGGATCCGAAGCGTGCGGCTGGCAGTAGGTCAGGCCATCTAAGAAAATGGCGAGAGAAAAATGGTCCGTGTGGTCGCGGTTGATCCTTGCCAAGAGTTTGTCCCGAAGGGCAAACGTCCCTTTTCGGTGCGCACGCATTAGTCCTTGTCGAAGACTTGCAGTAATCCGTAGGAAAAGGAGTTGGTCGCTCGTAAACATCCCTAGCTGTCCCACGACGAGTGCCCAAATATTATTGAGGGGAACGCCGGATCGATGTGCGATCTCTTCCGCTTTCTTACGCAATGTCCATTGGGTCAGGTCGAGAAGCTCGATAAACCCATTTTGAAGTTCCTGATCATCCAGGCTTATCGCAATCGCATCACAGACCAACATCTCATAAGGCGTCCACTGCCGAGGACCGCGAAGCCTGAGCGAAAAAAGTGAGAGCATGGCCCCTTCTGGCTTTTCGTCGTTGAAATTCAGGGTTAGCGCAGTTACGTCGCTTGCAGCAGCGCTAAACAACTCCTTGCAGTCTCCAATGAAGGTCCGTCGCGCAGCCTCGCCGCATCGCCCGAGCAACACCTCGCGAAGTGCTTCGGGCTGCAAAACTGCCCGGAGCAGGACACGCAGAGAGCCGACTTCTTTGTATCGGGGCAAAAGAAACGGGACCAGCGATTGGTTCTTGGGTTTTGTCAACTCCAGGGCGAGCTGGTCCGGTGATACGAAGTTCCGCCGGACTTGTTCAGCCCGAAAATAGTCTAGGAGTAGCTCGTGTTCGAATGAAAAGCTGTCCTCTGTCAGGCTAATCAAGCGAGACGATTTCAACTGGTCCAAATGTCCTAATCCGGCTCGCTGCGCTGATAGGAACTCTTCGGCGCAGCGTTCAAAGTCGTCACGGGACCAAAAAATTGCTAATTCCTGACCCATCCGGTCGGAAATAGTTCGTAGAAGAGCCAATAGTACACTCGCACCTTCAGGGAGAGAGTCGCGAGTGTAACGGTCATACAGCTCGACGCGTGTAAACAATGGATTGCTGCTGTCGTGGCACCTCCCAGCAATTGCTAGGTCATACCCGTTCGAAAAACCTTGGCATAGATGATCAACTTCGATGGTCGGCGCGATGTTCGCATGGTAGCAGTAGATGAAGCGTTTCTGAGTTGCAGTCAGCGGCGCGATGAAAATGCGTTCGCAATCAAGTCCTAACGCGCCTAGAAGATCTGTTTGGGAGGCGAATAGGAACCTAGTCGAGGGATATCTGAGTCTGATCGCTTGAATTCCTTTTGCCAAATCTTCAAGGTAAGGTGTGCACTCGTTCAATCCGTCAAACATGACGACAACACGCGAGCCCGAAATCGAAGTCGCTCTGAAAAGCATCTCGGCGTCTTCTGTGGAGAATGGGGCAACGGCATGTGCGAGATACCGAAAGAGGTCTTCGCCCTTGTAGCGGCCGCCAACGGCGATCAGAGGCAATTCGTTGTGTTGAGCCGCCGCAAGACATGCCTGCTTCAAATGCACAGTTTTTCCGCACCCGCTTGGTCCAATTAGCAGGATATCTCGGTCGGCGAGTAGGGCATCTATCAATGGTTGACCGGACATCTCGCCCGGTGCTTCGTTAGGTGGGACTGGCGGTAGGGTCTGACTTATGAATTCCTCGAGTTGCTGAGTGTATGCTTCGATCACAAGCAGTGCTGCTTCGATTCCAAGCTCCGAACTCGGCTGGCTCAGGTGCAGGTCCTCAGGAGTCTCGACCTTTACGCTTTCATCGCCCTTTCGGACGTAAATATCGCCGCGCCTGAAAATCCATTTCTGCTTCTTCGGATTAGTTGGGTCGGGACAGATACCGTCATCTTGAGCAGGGACTGGGGGCGACGCTCGCGGAACACGGATTAGAGCCAGGCGAACACGGCCTTTCGCTGGGTCTGGTATTTCGTGTTGGGCTACCAACACTCTGACGAAGCCGCCACAGTACTTCTTCAATTTGTCGTTGACGCTCTTGGCGTCCCGGAGAGCCGCAGATACTTCCTCGCTGATTCCCACACGACGACGGGTCGTATCTTCCACACCGACGACAATGTCTCCCCCGCCAGAATTTGCCATAGCGAGCACATCCTTGGCGAATTCGACACGGTCCCGACACTGGGTGATATCCACAGTTTCCTTGAAATCGAGACTCGTCCTTTCACACGGCGACTCTATAAGACTCAGGATTCGGTTAAGGCTTAGGTCAGCAGCTTCGTTTTGAGCCATGCCGTATGATCCCAGGCATTGCGGCTGGGGTATCACCTCGCGTCTGTCTGAAGTATAACGCCGAAGTAAATAAGCTCGACGAAGAACTAGCTTCGGGGAGTTCGGACTTGTCGCCCTCACTTCGCTGGGCGTTGGGCCTGTCCGGGCGAGTAGTCAGCCGCACGCAAGCTAGCCTCGGACCCGATTTGTCCGGCGGAAGTTTCGGAAGCCACCATTTGCTTCTAAGACAGGGTTCTTCGATCTTCAGAGGTTACGACTTGTGTGAGGTGAGGAGCCTTGCCCGGACTGTCCCGTAGCCCACACCGAGTTTTGCCGCGATCTTCCGCAGGCTGTGGCCCTCCGCTCTCATTTGCAGAATCCGCTCACGGTCTACCCCGCTCTTTGGGCGACCCAGTCTCTTCCCATTCGCTCGTGCATTCCGAATCCCAGCACTCACCCGTTCCCGAATCAAATCACGCTCAAGCTGCGCCACCGCACTAACAATTGTGAAAAGCGCCTGCCCCAGTGCGCTGCTCGTGTCGATGTTCTCTTGATAGCTGATGAATTGGATGCCGAGCGACCGAAACTCCTCCAGCGCCAAAAGCAGGTGTTTGGTCGAGCGTGCAAAGCGATCAAAGCGCCACACCACGATTGCGTCGAATTGCCGCTTCCGGGCGTCGTCCATCAATTTATTAAGTTCCGGGCGTGAGTCTTTCGCGCCCGATTGGCCCACATCTACATATTCGCGGACCAGGTCAAATCCCCGAGCCGTGCAGTAGGCCCGCAGATCGCGTACTTGCAACTCGCAGCTTTGGTCCTTCGTGCTCACCCGTGCATAGATTCCGATCCTCATGGTTTCCTCAAAGCGTTGTTCCCTCGGGCGTTGTTGGCTTCGCATTCCCAGCGCATGTACTGCTGATTCAGGACAATGTCCTTGAGGGCAATCCTCAGCGCGAGCTTTTTCCCCAATACGACCAGCGCCTCTTGGTCGTCCGTATGCTCGACCACTGCGATTCCTTGACCGAGCACAGCCACGCGGTCGCCTTTTTTCAGGGTGCGCTCCCTTTGGCGGTGAATGTAGTACTCCTGGCGTGTCTTAAGTAGGTAGTCCACTCCCGCCGCGTCAAAGCCTGAGTCGTTTGTCCAAAAACGGATGCTCACGTGATCGCCCAGTATGAAAATGTCGGCTCCAAACGCGATCAGCGTTTTCAGCCGGGCGTCTATTTCAGAGAGCTTGAACGGGATTGCGTCGGGCGGCAGGAACAAATTCTTCGGATAGGCGAACTGGGCACGCCACCCCAGTTTGTGCTCCACCACGGTTCCCCAGAGGTAGACCTCGCCGTGGATACCGCGCTGCGCGTAGCCGATCTGGCGCAGGTGCTCAAGGTTCTTCGCCGCGTACACCCCGCAAGTGCAGTCCGAGTGCGGGAGTTCGTCAGCGCCATGCACGGCGTCCGCACGACCGACGATTGTTCCGCCAGCAGGAGGCCCACATCCCGCCACCAGGGGCCGACCCGGAAGCCACGGCACGCCATTGAGCGATTGCAGCCCAGTGGCTTTCCACCGCCAAACGCGGTAGCCGACGATGGGCGAGATGTAATCGGGAATGATCACTGAGCGACTGGCACCTGCACTGGCTCAGGCTCTGGGACGGGAACAGGCTCAGGTTCACCTGTCGGCTGTTTCACCGGAAGCTCAAGTGGTTCCACGACGACAGTGCGAAGCGGCTTGCCGATTTGCATATCTTGTCCTCGCCTATGTTCTACGGGGTGAGGAGCGGAAACAGCTATTTTTCGCTCACCGCGCTTTTCTTGCCCCCGAGCACGACTGCGAGCTTCCGCATTTAGCTCCCTCTACCTAACTTCCAGTAGAACAAGGCGGAGGTGAGCGCGTGCTAAATCTTCTGGGCGACATTTTCCTTAGATCACAAAACGTGACCGATAAAGAATTCATCGCGAACATGGAGCGGCGTGGGATTGAGTACACAGTCCGTCGCATTGAAACCGCGACATGTATTGAGGTTGGCCGCTTCTGTTACCGCTTCAATGCGCAGGGCCAATCCAGAGGCGGCTGGATTAAAAATTGCGCGGTTGATCGGAGGTCGGATTGGGAGAAATGGGCAGCTCTACTCTGCGAAGGTGATTGTGACAACCATCCCACAATCGACGGCAAAGCAGACTGAAGCACTCGATGCACGAGCGGAACAAAACGAAACAATGACCAATGCTCCTCCGACCTACGAAGAATTCGTTAGCAAGTTGGAGCGGGCTGGGGTCGCGTACACCCTATGGCGCTGTGATACCACGACATAGATCGAGGTTGGCCGCTATGGTTACACGTTCAATGAGCAAGCCAATTCATTTGGGCGTTGGATTAGAAACTGCGCGGAAGACTGGAGCGGGGAATGGCTGAAATGGGCGGCCCCGCCCTGCGAAGGAGATTATGACGACCATCCGACAATTGACAGCGAAGCAGAACCGAATACCGCGATGAGACAGAATACCTCCGCGTACTCATCAATCGTCTGCGCAAAAAAATCGATCAAAACCCCGCAAGTAGTTGCCCACCAAGCTCTGGGTTGGCTATTGCCTGCGTCGTCTTCTAGCACATTCGATCCTGTTTACGAAATTCTCAGCCGGCGTTTATGCGGCGTTTAGAGCCAGGCGCCTAACATTGTGGCCATGCTCGCGATGGCAAACAACGTTCCTGACATACTCCGGATGCTTTGGTATTGGGCATGGTTTCGGATCCGGAAGGCTGACTCAAGACATTTCGCTGGTCCGTTAGGACTCGAATCGAAGGGAGAAGCACACTTGCGCGTATACACATTTCTGTGCACATTTCTAGTAGGCTCGTTGTTAGCCCTGCCGGCTGCGGGACAATCAGCTGTACCGGCGGGGCAGTCAGAGGCATCGGTCGCATTACCAGGAGCACAAGGGCAGGATACAAGTTCGACTCCGCCGGCACAGCAGCCGACGACCCCGTCTCCAGCCCCGGCAGCGCTCCCCACTCCTTCCATAACGGGTCCGCTCCAGGAACTCCCCCCAGCCATCTTCGACGCCGGACCTTTCGGCAAAGTCGCTGTGAACGGTGTTCTCAGCGGCATGGGCCTGTGGCAGAGCAATCACATGCCGGGTGATAACTCCACTCAAGCGGCTCTAAGTAACGGGCAGGTGTTCCTTCAAAGGACCGACGGCTGGTTTCAGTTCTACCTGCAGGCGGGCGCGTATAATATTCCGGCCCTTGGGACGCCGTTCCTCTCTACCGGCAAAGCGGTGAGTGACCTCTACGGCCCGTTGCCGGTCGCATTTCTGAAGCTGGTACCGGGGAAGAACACGTCCATCCTCATCGGCGCGCTGCCCACACTGATGGGCGCCGAGTACACGTTCACCTTCGAAAATATGAACATCGAGCGCGGCCTGTTGTGGAACCAGGAAAACGCCGTCAACCGCGGAATCCAAGTGAATCAGACCATAGGAAAATTCACAGCCTCATTGAGTTGGAACGACGGGTACTATTCCAACCGCTACTCGTGGCTGTCGGGCTCCTTAACCTATGCCAATGGGCATCACAGCTTGTCGTTCGTTGGGATGGGAAACCTGGGGCAGACAGCCTTTCAGACCCTGGCCACCCCCGTGCAAAATAACAGCATTATGTACGCTGCCATTTACACTTACACGAAGGGGTCCTGGATCATCCAGCCCTATTATCAATATAGCAATGTGCCGACTAACTTGAAGATCGGTATCGTGAAGGGTGCCTCGACCCAGGGCGGTGCACTCCTGGTGAGTCGCACCTTCAAACATGGCTTCTCGCTCGCAGGACGCGGGGAATATATCACGAGCACGGGGAGCGTCGCTGATCAAGCTGTCAACCTGATGTACGGACCGGGCAGCGCGGCCTGGTCGGCCACTCTGACGCCCACCTTTCAACGCGGAGGCTTCTTCGTACGCGGAGACCTTTCTTGGGTTCGGGCGAACAGCTTCACGCCGGGTTTCGCCTTCGGTCCCACGGGCATGAACCCAAACCAGCCCCGAGCTGTGGCTGAAATAGGATTCATTTTTGGCAACAATATACTTGCGAAGAAACCGTAAATTCAGACGCACAAGGTCGGCTTAGGCGCCAGCAGGCTAGCAGGGATTGATCCGCTATTCACAATGACATCGGATCACCTTCAACGATCACCTGCTCACACGGCTGGAGTACCGGCGTGACTTGGGGTACTCCGGACTTTCCTCCGCTGATGGTAGCCAGCGATCTTTCTCACAGCACTTAGTGATCTTTAGTCAGACCCCCAATGTAGGTATCGGCGCTACAAAGTGGAAGGGCAACCACGCGCTGCCGTCTATGCATTTCTTACAAGCCGTTTATGCGTCGTTTATGGTGCGAAATGTAGGATGGAAACCATGATCGTTAGGCCGCAGGCAGCAAGGCGGCAAATGGAGGACATCATGGCCACTACAATTTTTCTGGGTCTGTGCATTGCAGCTGCGGGTTTCATGCTGTACTGCCTCTTTCATTTCGGGCAAGAACTGAGGCACGGGCTCCGGAGCAGTTCCCACGATGACCTGTGGGTCGAATCGTCGAAGTTGAATGTTGCGCCGGTACATGTTGGCGGACCCATTTCGATGGCAATCTGGAGTGAGGGTACTTGGCATCGGATTCTCTCAAGTGCACCTTGGTGCCATCCACAATCATGCTGGCCCAGGGCTGCTTGATCGTAATTGCTTTCACGCGGCGACTCCCTCGGAGCGGGCGTATTTGTCCAGTTCGGCAGC
>JAIQFB010000020.1 GCA_020073485.1 Terriglobia bacterium
CCGCGATCGTGATCCCGCGCTCGCGCTCTTCCGGCGCGTTGTCAATCGAATCAAACGCCCGGAACGCCACCTTCGGATTGTGCTTGCTGAGCACCTTGGTGATCGCCGCCGTCAGCGTCGTCTTGCCGTGATCGATGTGCCCGATCGTCCCGATATTCAGGTGCGGCTTTGTTCGCTCGAATTTTTCCTTCGCCATTGCGTCAAGTCCTCGTAAAGTTTGGACGACTTATACTGACGGGCTTGAAGTAAAACCCGCACCCGTTCGAGCCCACAACGGAACCCACAAAACTCTGGAGCGGGGGACGGGATTTGAACCCGCAACCATCGCCTTGGAAGAGCGAGACTCTACCGTTGAGTTACCCCCGCCCGGTCTGCTCCGCAAATCCCTGCAGCGAACTTGAATTCAAGTCCGCGTCATTTCTCACGGCGGGCTTCAAGCAAAGCCCGCACCCGTCTGGAGCCTGGAACCGGGATTGAACCGGTGACCTCGTCCTTACCAAGGACGCGCTCTACCATCTGAGCTATCCAGGCGATTTCTGTTTGCCGCGCGCGGAACAATTTCCACTTTCGTTCAAAGATACCGCTGCGCATCGGTCCGTTCACGCTTCGGGTCATCTCCTGCGGCTCGCCGCAAGCACTCGCCACGAGCGGTGCGAAAAGATGGTGGACGGGGGAGGATTCGAACCTCCGTAGCCCGCAAGGAGCGGCAGATTTACAGTCTGCTGGTTTTAGCCACTCACCCACCCGTCCGCACGGGGGGAATCGAACAGAGAAGCTCGCTATGCATCAGCGAAGTTTACAGAGACACAAATACACTTTCTTCGCGATGCAGGAACCTGCCTCCCGCAAACATTTGGGATTCTTCCCCTGAGCAAAAAATTTTGGCAGAGCTGGCGGAGGGATTTGAACCCCCGACCCTCTGATTACAAATCAGATGCTCTACCAACTGAGCTACGCCAGCACGGCGCAAACCGAGAAAATATAACAAAAGGGAACTCCAATTGCAAGGGCACCCTGTGGAAGACCTGTGCAAACCTCGACTTTCTTCCGGCGAGCTCCGCGTAGAGCCCGCACCCGAAGCAAGCAGGCTCATTTTAGAGCCCACACCCGCTCTCGATCTTCAAGTCCGTGCTGGAAGCAATAGTCTACACCCAAGAACCGCCGAGGGGGAATAATTATATTTCAGGGCGGCGGCAAGACCGCGCCCTGCTATTTCTCCCTTCTCCAGGTCATTTCCACACGCACCGGGATTTCATTCTTCACGGGCATGGCCAGCAGCGAGGGCGGATCTATTTTGAAATCGGTCAGGGTGGTTGGAATCGTTCCTGAAATTTTCGATACCGGCCCTTGCGTCAAAAGCTGGAAAGGAATATGCCTGAACTTGGCGGTCTGCCCGGAGAAGTCGATTTCCAGATCGGCGAAAATCGTTGTCGAATCCGCCGCGTCTTCCGGCAAACGGGTGCGCACGGTAAGCATGGGAAACTCGCCGCCGCGCGCCACTTGCAGCATGTGCAGATCGCGGTTGCTGTCGCCGGAATCGAACGATTTGACCGGCACGGCAATCAGGAAATCGCATTGCCCGGCGTGGCATATGCCCTTCCCCCGGGCCGCATGGCTGACGCCGTCCACCTGATGCAGCGGGTGAGAGACGTGATAGCTGAGCGTCGATTGCTCGAGCGTCCACTGGCTGTCGGTTTGCGCGTAGGCGGGAATTGCAAGCAACGAAAGGAAAGCGAGCAAGGCTATTTTCTTTTCCACGGGCCCTCTTCGATATTCGATTAGAACTTAAAAGATACGGACAGGATCGAGGCGCCATAGGCCGCCGCGGTGACGATGGCAACCGCGCCGTGGGCGCTGGCGATTCCATGGACTTTTTCGCCTTTGCTTTTTTGGTCAAACGCGATCGCCCCAAGGATGGGAGTCAGGATCATCCCGGGGCCGTGAATCCAGGCGAGCGCCTTGTGCAGCCGGATGGGCCCGCGAGTTTGCGTTCCCGGAATGCGGGGCGCGCGAATGGCATAGTAAGCGCTCATGAAATATAAATCGCCCGCCGCCGAGCCAAGAGCCAGATGCAGGTAGCGGTCTGTGGAACTGGTGCTGCGGCCTCCGGCCTGGGTACCCGTGATGACCGAGGCGACAATCGGAACCGTGGCGATCAAGCCGAGCCTCTGGTGGATCTTCAGCATGTGAGACCGTTTGTCGAGCCGCGCCTGATCCTGAGCGCTGCCTTGCGTCTGCCCCGCGCTGAAGCCAAGATCCTGCAGAGAAAGCACGCCGGCCAGAGTCAAATTCATCGTTTGCGCGGGTCCGCCGGCCACGGTCACGTTCGACACGTTGGTGCTGAAGCCTTCCGCGAACACGGAAATTTCATAATCGCCGGGCGCGAGGCCGGGTACGCCGTAGATTCCGGATTCATTCGTTAGCGTTTGCACCGATTGGCCGGTGGCAACATTCTTGATGGACATTTTGGCGTTGGCCACGCCTTTGCCGGATGTATCGATAATGGTGCCGGACAGCGTCGTTCCGGCGACTTGCGCCCGCACTGGAAGCACGAACAGGAAGAAAAACGCAAGAATTCCGGCCATCGATATGACTTTCGTTCGTTTCCGATTCATTTGGGGTTTTCCCCCTCGCTCACGCGAACCGCATGGAATTCGGCGGGCAGAGATGCTGTGGCGCATTGTCGAAAATGGATCCGGCCAGGGCGATGCAACATTCCTTGACACGTGAAACAGATGCAGGCGCTAGTTGTAGGGTTGTCACTTTCATACCCTTCTCTGGCTCTTTATTTTTCCGGTAGCGGGGGCCTCGCCCCAGGCAACACCGATTTTTCTTTCTGCTTTGCAGACCCATGCCGCGCGAATCTGTCTTGCACATCGGGATCAAGTCTTGTACAAGCACTTCGATATTGTTGCAGTACCTGCAGGGCGCATGGTGAAGAAAAAAAGGTGCCAATGCCGCGGATTTACCGATTCGATGACGTGGAAATTGACCTTGCAAACTATCGGGTGCTGAAGGCAGGAAAGGTTGTGCCGCTGGAGCCCAAGGCCCTCAGTGTGCTCACGCTGCTGGTGCAGAACGCCGGGCGGCTGGTGGAAAAGCGCGAGTTGCTCGATGCCGTCTGGAACGACACGTTCGTTACGGAAAACGTTCTGACCCGGGCCATCGGCCAATTGCGCAAGGGACTCAGCGATGATGCGAAGGAAGCCCGCTACATTGAGACCGTCCCCACGCGGGGGTACCGGTTCATTGCTGTTTTGACCGAAAGCGGAGAAGCCGATGGCAATGCCGCCGGAAATCCGATGGCGGGACCCGCGATGGCCACGCCGAATCCGACGGAGACCATGAAGCGCGCGGAGGCCACGTCCAGGAGCCGCTATATTCTTGCCGCCGGGACGTTGATCGCCGTGACGTGCCTTGCGGCAGTGGTAATATTTCTGGTCCGGCGTCGCGGCGCTTCCGAATTTCTGCAGATTCAGTCCAGCACACAGATCACAACTTCGGGCGGCCTTTCGTTCTACCCCGCCTTTTCTCCCGACAACACGCGTATCGCCTATTCCACCGATCGCGGAAAAGGGTTTGAGATTTTCGTGCGGCAGATTGCGCCCGGCGGCAGGGAATTTCAGATCACTGCGGACGGAAATCAGAACATGCAGCCGGCGTGGTCTCCCGACGGCACGCTCATCGCGTACTACGCAAGGACCCGCGGCGGAATCTGGATCACTCCCGCTGTTGGAGGCACGGCACGAAAGCTCACCGAGTTCGGCTCTCATCCTGCCTGGTCGAGAGACGGCCAGTGGATCGTCTTCCAATCGGCCGGCTTGAATGATCTTGGGTCGGACAGTGTGGGCGTGAATCTTCCCTCCACTATTTGGGCGATCCGGCCGGATGGGACCGGCGCGAAGAAAATCACCAGCCCGGGCCAACCCGACGGCGGACACGGCGCGCCTTCCTGGGCGCCGGACGGGAAGCACATCGTATTTGTGTCCATGTTCCACGGTCCGTCGGACTTATGGGCCATTGGAACGGACGGCGAGGGACTGGTGCGTTTGGGCGTGAGGGCCCCGGGGTATTTCGATCCGGTCTACGCGCCCGACGGGAAAAGCGTGGTCTTCGGGGCATCCGGATTGGGGCAAAATTTTGGATTGTATCAATTGCGCGTGGATCCCTTTACATCCGCCCCGATCGGGCAAGCGGCGCAGATCACCAATTCCGGCGGAGACCGGATCAAAAATCTTTCTTTTTCCTCGGACGGGAAAAAGTTGCTCTACACCTCGATTGGCATGACGGGCAGCCTGGACTCGCTGCCGGTCGGCAAATCGTTCGCCGCAACCGGCGAACCCGTCGCGCTGACCACCGACGTCGGATGCCGAGACATTTTGCCTATGTTTTCGCCGGACGGTTCGCGCATTGCGTTTATCTCCTGCCATGGACGGTCCGGAACAAAACAGCAACTTTGGCTGATGAAATCGGACGGCGGCGATTTGCAGCAGTTGACCTCCTCCGGGGTATCGTTCGTGAATCCCACCTGGTACCCGGACGGACACCGTATCCTGGCAGCCTCCGGGAAACAGCTGGTGGCGGTGGATGCCGATACGCGCCAGCAAGAGGCGATCGCGAATGTGGATCAGCCGTATTCTGGTTTTCAGCTCTCCGCGGATGGCAAGCAAGTTGCCATCGCACTACTGGTGCAAGGAATTCAAAACGTGTGGATCCTGGATTTGGCAAGCGGAAGCCGAAAGCAGGTTACCTTTGACAAGGAAGATGCCGGCTATCCGGCATGGTCGCCAGATGGGAAATTCATCGCCTACCAAATCGAACGTGGCCCTGATAACAGCATTTTCGTCATGCCCAGCGCGGGCGGCGCAGCCACGCAGCTCACGCCGTTCAAGGGGCAGCACTGGCATTACAGCTGGTCGCCGGACGGGGACAAGATCGTGTTCGCCAAAGTGGGGGAGGATTTGATCTGGAATATCTGGACCGTCTCGCGATCGACCAAGATGGAGGAGCAACTCACGCACTATATCCAGACGAATGCGTTTGTCCGCTATCCCAGCACTTCGCCTCGCGGAAACCAAATTGTTTACGAACGCACGGAAACCACCGGAAACATCTGGATGTTGGAATTGAAGTAACGCCGGCTACGCGGATTTCTGAAAACTCGCCGCGATGGTTTGAGCCCAATGCCGCACCCCCCGAGTAGCTTCGCACAACCGACAGTGAGAGAATGAACCGACGCCGGTTGTACCGGAGAACTGAGGGCAACGCGGCAGAACAGAATTTGAAATTTCAGATTTGAAATTTGAAACTCGAGATTTGAAATCTCAATGTTAAAATTTCAAATTTGAGATTTCAGCGGGTCCACGCGGCAGCCATGCTCTGAAACCGGGGCATGGGACCGGCCGGTGCGGCAGCAAGGAGAAACGCCAATGCAGCGGTCCAGGAAAACCTTGCTGATTGCGGGCGGGCTGATCGTCTTTGTGATTGCCGGGGCGCTGCTGGTGTATTCCGGATTCGGGCGCGGCGAGTCGGCGGACTCTTCTCCAATTCCGGAATTGCTGGCGCAGGCGCCGGACGATGCGCCCACGCTGGTGTTCGCCGACCTGGCGGCGATCCGCGCGTCCGTGTTTTACCAGCAGCGGCCCGACCGCGGGCCCAT
The DNA here is from genome assembly GCA_020073485.1 of Terriglobia bacterium. Classification (GTDB taxonomy): domain Bacteria; phylum Acidobacteriota; class Terriglobia; order Acidiferrales; family UBA7541; genus Palsa-360. The sequence goes on from JAIQFB010000020.1 coordinate 5,660, forward strand.
CGCGCTGCCGGACCACGACTACGCGGATTTCGTGCAGTCCACGGGCTTCGATTTTGAGAAGGATCTGGACCGCGTGGTGATTGCCTCCTGGCCGTCCGGGCTGGCCGCGGAAAAAAAGCCGACGGTGCTGATTGCCGATGGGCGCTTCGATCGTCGGAAAATCCATGATTACGCGCTGCGAAGGGGAAAGCTCGACCGGCAGGCGGGGCACGATGTGTTCCTGTTTCCCAGTGATACTAGTTCCACCGGAAATCCAGTTCCTGGAAATGCCTCCGGTGGAAAATCTTTTGCTGGCGATTCGTCCGCGAAGCAAACGAGCTGGAATTCGGTCACGTTCGTGAACGATCACCGCATCGCCATCGTCGAAGGCGCGAGCATTGCTCCCCTGCTCAGACATGCGGAAGTCAGCGTCGCGGGCGATACGGCGCGCGAGCGTGCGGCGCGCGTGGCAGGCGCGGCCGTGATCGCGATCACGCGCGTGCCGGCAATTCCGGAAAACTATTCGCCCGGAGGGGTTCAGTCCGCGCAGTTGCTGAACCTGGCGCGTTCGGTGCAGTGGATCACGCTGGCAGCGCGGCCCGAGGGAAACGACCTGCGAGTTTCCCTGGAAGGGGAATGCCAGAGCGCGGCCGACGCTCGCCAGCTGCAGGCGGCGCTGGAATTGTTCCGCTTGATCGGGCGCGCGGGACTGGAAAGCTCCAAGACGCGGCAGTCCATGGATCCGGCAACGCTGGAGGTCCTGGAGTCGATTCTGAAAAGCGCGGACGTCAGCGCGTCGGCGGAAAGGGTTCGGATTCTGGTGGAGCTGACGCCGGACATATTGAAGCTGGGGGAGGCTCGGAAACCGCAATAAGGCCGCAAGTATTCCTTCGCAAAATCAAATCCCACCTTCGGGATTCTCACCAGGAAAAATTATGAACGGGGAAAATTAGTCTGCGGCGGAGGCCTGGCGGAGGTAGCGCATCGGGTTGACCGGGGCGCCATTGATGCGAACTTCGTAGTGGACGTGGGGGCCAGTGGAGCGTCCGCTGACGCCGACGTTGCCGATGGTGTCGCCCCGGCGAAGTTGCTCACCGACCACGACGCTGTAGGTCGAGAGATGCCCGTACCAGGTGGTTACACCGTATCCGTGGTCCACGACCACCAGCCGTCCGTAGCCGGCGCGTTCGTTCGCCTCAATCACCACGCCATCGGCCGCTACATGCACCGAATCGCCGTACTGAGACGAAATATCCACGCCTGTATGGAAGGCGCCTTCCCCGCTGAACGGATCCATGCGCTCGCCAAAGCTGCCGGTCAGATGACCGATCACGGGCCAGAGCGACGGGGTGGAGGTCAGATCTCCCAGGCCGCCCGTGGAGAGCAATTGCAGGCTGCCCACCGGTAGCGCCGCGGAACCTGCATTCTTCTGCAGGAAGTTGAATTGCTCCATGGAATGCTCAAAGTCCGGGGTGGACCCGGCCGGAGCCTCATCGACGCCGAATGGGCTCTGGCGGAAGCGCATGAAGCCATAAGTCATGGCCACTTCGGTGGCCAGCGACTGCAGGGAGTTCAACCGTTCATTGGTATCCTGCGCGCTCGATTGCAACTGCTCGTAGTTGCGCTTCAAAGTATCCTGCTGACGGCGCAGGGCATTGTAATTGCCGACTTTCCAGAGCATCCGGGTGTAGGAACCGGCAGCGGCAAAGACCGTCATGCCTCCCACAACTGCAAGAAGGGCCAGCAGATACAGTATATACACCGGTACGTTGATCTTCCGGAGTGTGCCCTTCCGTGTGGACGCGACGTAGACTGTATATGCTTCGGGCTTCATATAATTAAGATTGCAAATCCTACTTTTTAAAGTCCGACGAGGTGAATGTGCCGCTTATACCCTGAGCGGCAATCTGTACTGCCAAAAGCCGTAGTGGCCGTTTGAACCGCGAGCCTTGGTTCGAAACCTCGGTAAGTCTAGTTTCACACCCTGTGCAGAGTCAACCCTTATTTCCCGCTTCAGGATGTGTAAAACTTCTTCCCGTTGGTTTCATTCCCGAAACGGTTCTAGGTGCTGCCCGTAATATCAGCGTCCCTATCGGCTGCTCCCAGATTCCTTTTCGCCATACCGTTGCGGTTCCAACTATGAGAGCATACTGAGGGGATTTCAGACAACTGTACTCATGGCCAATGAAGAACAGCTGATCGAACGGGTCCGCCGAACGATTCCACACCTGGCGAGTGGCCTGCGTGTGGGAATCGGGGACGACGCGGCGGTGATGGCGCCCCGAAAAGGAACGGAATGGGTCGTTACCGTCGACGCGTTTCTGGAAGATGTGCACTTTCTCCGCAAAATCCATGCGCCGAGCGATGTTGGGTACAAGGCTTTGGCCCGCGCCACCAGTGACATCGCGGCCATGGGAGCACGGCCGCGATACTTCTTGCTGTCGCTGGCTCTTCCTACCGATTGTGCCACGCGGTGGCTGGACGATTTTCTGGGCGGGATGTCGGCAGCCGCCCGCCGGTTCGGATTGACCCTGGCGGGGGGCGACACAACCAAATACCCTTTCGTCTTGGTCAACTTGACTGTGATCGGGGAGAGCGCCCCCGGGCGAGCGGTGCTGCGTTCCGGGGCTCGGCCCGGCGATTTGATCTTCGTCAGCGGCACGCTGGGGGAGGCGGAACTGGGGCTGCGCCTGGTGCAGTTCGGGCTAAGCAAGAATCGTCGGTGGAGGAAACGGCTCGGGAAACATGTCCGGCCCGAGCCGAGATTGGCGTTGGGGCAGTGGCTGGCCGGCCACGGGCGGGCCAACGCGATGATCGATACCTCGGACGGCCTCTCGACCGATCTGGGGCACATCTGCAAGGCCAGCGGCGTGGGAGCAAAGGTTTTTGCGGGGAAAATTCCGCTGGTGAATGTGCCGCCTGAGTTGCGGCGGAGGGGACTCGATCCGCTGCAGCTGGCGGTCGATGGCGGAGAGGACTACGAACTCTTGTTCACGGTGCCGAAGCGGCTGGCAGGGCGGGTGCCCCAAAATGTGGCAGGCGTGCCGGTGACCGCAATCGGCGAAATCACGCGCGAAAAAGGAATCGCGCTGATCGGTTCCCGAGGCAATGCCAAGCCTCTTCGGCCCGGCGGCTGGGATCCGTTTCGTCAAAAATCGGCGGGGGCTAGATAAGTCCTCGAATTCCCGCCTATTTGATTCCCTGACATTTTCCTATCAGGGGGATGCGGGTTTACCTGCGGGGAACTATTTGGTTTTTGGCTTCGGCGCGGATTCAATGGCCTGCCTGGCACGTGCGGAATCGCGGCCGTTGGGATCTTCGTCCAGATACAGGTGGTATTCCTTCAGCGCCTCGTCCGGTTGGCTTGTGGCCTCGAGGGCCCGGGCCGCAACGATGTGAACGCTGGCAAGGCCCGGATGCGGCACCGCGTGGGCGGCGCGCGCGTGGGTAATGGCCGCGTCGAAATGGTGCAACTGCAATTCCGCGTACGCGGCATAAGTCAGCGCCCAGGCGTTCAATGGTTCGCTCAGCAGGGACTTGGTGAGCAGTTCATCAATTTGCTCGAAATTGTGGTCGGCCAGAGCGAGGCGCGCCAGATTGCGGTACCCCTCGGCGAAGTGATCGTCGATCTGGACGGATTTTTCAAACGACGCGTGCGCTGCGGGCGCGTCGCCCAGCGCCATTTGTGCCACGCCCATGCCGTTGTAGGCCAGGCTGTACTTGTCGTAAAGCTCGGTGGCGCTGGAGAAATGTTTTTTCGCCGCGTCGTAGTCTTTCTTCTCCAGGGCTTTGGAACCCGCTTGGAATTCCTTCTCGGCTTTAGCGGGGATGTTAATACTTGCGGCGGAAACCACCCCCGTGCTGCCCGCCTCAGCGACGTTGAATTGCCCACTCCCGGGTTTGGACCTGACCACAATATTTTCAATCTCGCGCGATTGCTGCTGCAAGATCTCAATGGTCCGGGAAGATTCCACGATTCCGTCCCCCGTGATGCGGACCTCATGCGTTCCGGTAAGGGTATGGAAGATGACCGTACCGGATTTGTCCGTCTGCTGCGATTCCTGGTCGGTGGGGGCATTGCGGGATACGAAGGAATAGTCGCTGGAAAGTTGGACGATGATACCCGCCGGAGCTCGATTTTGCACTTCGTCGATGCTGATATTCAGGACCAAATCGACCGGATGAGGGGCCTGCTGCCGGCCATTCGAGATATCGATGCTTTGTGCGAAGGCCGGCGGCAATATCCAACACGCGAAGAGGAGAGAAAGAATCTTGCTTCTCATGGTTCGACCTCCAGGAGCCGAGGCAGCGGGCCTGGCGCGAGCCGCTCGCGCCCCCACGGGCGGTTAGCATCCCAGATCATCCGACGGAAGGCGCGAAATCACAAGATGAAATCCGTTCTTTGGCCGCCTTTTTTCCGCTCCTGTCGCGTGCGAGGTCCGGGGGTTGCGAATGACGGTTTGATAGCCAAATAAAAAGCGAAAGTCGAATGAAAAGCAAGGATCGTAAAGGTTCATAAATATCCTCAAAGGTTGCCTGAATTCAGTTGACAGGGGGGTAACCGGAGTGTTATTTCGCTATCACGCAGTAGGGGGGCCGAAGGAGGCGTAATCCTCCGGCGTAAGGTGTGTGTCCTAAATTCTCCTTGTTGAGAGAAGTTCCAAGCTTCGTCGCTCTGGTGCGGTAACGGGAGGTTTCCTTTTGGAGACTCCCGGGGGCATTACGAATCTCAAGGGGGTTCCTATGAAGAGGGTGTTTGAAAGATGGAGTGTTGCTCTATTGGTGTCTTGTTTAGTGGCTGTTTTGGCTTTAGCCGTAACTCCTATGGGATTTGCCCAGGAAACCACTGGGGGCATTAAAGTCAACGTGAAGGATAAGACGGGCGCCGTCGTTCCGAAGGCGACCGTGGAACTGTCAGGCCCGGCCTTGATCGCTCCTCGGACATTGACCGCGGACGATGCCGGCTACGTATATTTCCAGCAACTGCCTCCTGGGACCTACGCCCTGGCAGCATCGGCGCCGAGCTTCCGGACCTACCGGGTGAGCGGCATCCAGCTGGATGTGGGAAAGCTGCCAACGTTTGACCTGGCATTGGAATTGGGCGAGGTGACGCAAACCATCGAAGTCACTTCCAGCGCCGTACTCATTGACGTGACGGCCAGCAATACGGCCACAGCGGTTTCTGAAGCTGTGATCGAAAACGTCCCGAAGGGGCGTTCCTACCAGTCGCTGATTCCTCTTGCCCCGGGCGCCCGCCAAGAGCCGCTGCAGAGCTCCCGCGTGGATCACGGCCGAGCCAACGGCTTCCAGATTGACGGAGCCAGCGACTCGGAGAACTCCTACATGATCGAGGGCCTCGACACCAGCGACATTCAGAGCGGCGGCGTCAAGCAAAACGTCGTTTTTGAATTTATTCAGGAAGTGCAGATCAAGACCAGCGGGCTTGCCGCGGAATACGGTGGAGCGGCGGGCGGCGTGGTGAACGTCATCCAGAAGCGCGGTGGCAACGATTGGCACGGCGGGCTTGTGGTCCACTACCAGACCAGCGCCCTGGACTCCAACGACGTGTGCGCGACAACGCCGCAACCCTCCTATGAGAACAACACGGCGAATACCCCGTCCACATCGCAGGTCCAATGCGGATTGCGGCAGGACCCAACCGTCAGTCTTAATACTTCAACCCGCACGGACTCCCCCGCTCAATACTACCTTGAGAAAAAGGACAATTACTCGATCGTGGAACCCGGGTATGAAATCGGGGGGCCGATCCTGAAGGACAAGTTGTGGCTGTTTTCGTCCTACATCCCCACGATCAACAGGACTTCACGAAGCATGAATTTTACGGGTGTTAATCCCGGACCGCACACTTTCTATCGCAGCTATACTGTGCATAACATGTTCAACCGGCTGGACTATCAGTTGTTCAATAAAGTGCGCATGTATGCCGGATGGCAATACGGCTATTCCAGGGTGACCGGACAGCTTGCGACGATTCCCGATTCGGTTACAGGGCAAATCAACGCCATAGACGGCCAGGATCCTACAACTTTCCGTCCAGATACGGGCTCGGTGAACCCTGCCAATGTCTTCACCTTCGGCGGCGATTGGACTGTAAACTCGCATGCGGTGGTGACAGCAAAATACGGCTACTTCTACTATGACACTTCCGATCGCGGAAAGCCGGCGGGCATCCGCTATAGCTACCAGGATTCCTTGGTCGCACCAAACCCGGGAGCGATACCACCGATTGTCGGGACAACCGATGCGTTTAACGTTCCTCTGATCAATAGCGGGAATAGTTCCGCGGCTACCCCGTTCATACACTCGGCTGGATTCGCAAATATAGCGCCAAACCAGCAAACCCTTTTTGATCTGTTTTCGCGCAAGCAATTCTCCACGGACTTTGCCTACACGGTGAGCAAGTGGGGAACCCATAATTTCAAGGCGGGCTATACTCTCAACCAATTGTTCAACAACGTGAACATCGGGTATAACACCGCGCTGGTCAATGTTTTTTGGGGTGATTCGTACACCACGGTGACGGGAAACCCCTGCCCGGCAGCGATTCTTACCGCGAATAACAATAAGTGCCGTGGGCAATGGGGCTACTTTACAGTTCAGGACGGCATTAACACGGCCGGCATCGCGTCCAGCAAGAACCACGGTATTTTCTTCCAGGACAGCTGGACAGTGGGCCACGGCCTGACGATCAACCCCGGCGTGCGCTTCGACAAGGAATACCTCCCTGCCTACGCTGCCGGATACCCGTCCGTCAATTTCGGCTTCGGCGCCAAGGTAGCCCCGCGCATCGGAGTTGCCTATGATCTCCTGCACAACGGGAAGATCAAGATTTACGGCGACTATGCCAAATTCTACGACATCATGAAGTTCTCCCTGCCGCGAGGTTCGTTTGGCGGCGAGTACTGGCATGATTGCACGTTCACTCTAGACACCTTCGATTTGACGAAGATCACCCCAACCGCTCCGGGCGGGCACGCCTGCGGACCCGCGCCCGGACCAGCGCCAGGCGTAACGTCGGGAACATTTATCGAGCAGAAAGACTGGCGCGCGGCTGTTCCGCCGAGCACCGTCGATCCTGGACTTGACCCGAATATTAAGCCGACCTCCACGCACGAGTTCATTGTGGGAGGCACCTGGGCGATTTCGCCGAACATGGAACTCGATGTGCGTTATGCCCGAAAGCGGCTGGATAACACCATCGAAGATATGTCTATCGACGACAACGTCTATTACATTGGCAACCCGGGCAGCCAGTTTTCCAACCTCCTGCATCGGGCACTACCTTCCGCAGGGTATGGCGTCCTGTGCTCTACATGCCCGGTTCAACCGGCCGCGATTCGACGCTACGACGGCCTTGAAACTCGCCTGACGTATCATCACGGAACCTCAATCTTCCTGCAGGGCACCTACACCTACAGCAAGCTGCGAGGGAACTATTCGGGCCTAACCGACACCGACGTGACCGACGCCAGCGGCGGCCGGCACAACGACAACAACAACCGGTCGTTCGACATTCCGGAAATGCAGTACACCACCACCGGAAAGGTAACCGATGGGCCGCTGGCCACCGACCGGCCGAACGGCTTTACGTTTGACGGGTACTACTCCCTGAAGTGGTGGCACCACATGACCACGCGCTTTGGCGGGACTCAGTTCATCGAACAGGGTACGCCCAAGTCTACTTGTGTTCCGGTGTATGACAGCACCTCATCGTGCCAGTATTGGGATCAGCGAGGGAATTTCGCAAATATTCACCGGGATCCCACTACCGGCAACCTGGTCCTCGACAGCGTCACCACCGGGGCGCGGACACCAATCTTTGCGCAAACTAATTTCAACATCGCTCATGACATTGGCGTCAGCAAGACGAATGAGGCGATGAAACTCACGTTTGAATTGAACGTGATCAACCTGCTCAATAACGACTCACCGCTGGCCTACAATCCGAATCCGTTCGCCGGCACCAGCGAATTTCTGACTTTTCAAGTTCCAAAGACGGTGAATGCCGCCGGCGTTGACTGGCCAACTGTCATGGGCGGTTATGATCCCATAGCCGAAGGAAATAGCGAGAATGCGTCCGGAAAGGCGACCATCGTTTACAACAACCGGTATGGACTGCCGTTCCTGTTCCAAAACCGGCGGACCTTGCGTTTGAGCATGACCTTTACGTTCTAACGCAGGATCAGGTACATGCTTCTGAAAGCGGGCCGGCAGCGGTTGCCGGCCCGCTTTCGTTTTTTTAGCGCCGCCCGGATGTCAGGAAGAATTTTCTCGAAATGAACGACGGCGCGGTGCTTGGTGAAGAATGATTCGTTTTCCTCGCTTGTCAAGCCGGAGAGATTCCTCACTTCGTTCGGAATGACGGACTATGTGGTTGGGGAATAAGACGTCAACTGCGCGGGACTGGCGGCGCGGTCGGGCTTTGCGCGGGAGAATTGATCTTGGAAGGAGCTTCGCCGGGAAGAGTTTTTTCCGGCGAAGGAAGATTGATTTGCGGTGTGGCTTGCGGCATCGCCGGGGCCTCCGCGCCCTCGGTGGGAGCGCTATCGGGAGTATCGACGACCACGCTCTTGGTCAGCGCGACTTTTTCCAGCGGCACGACATTCTGGAACGCCTCGATGGGTTTTCCCGCCAGCGCGCCCTGCATGAACTCGAGCCAGATGGGCAGCGCGGCTACCGCGCCGGTTTCCGGTTTGCCGAGCGATACGGCTTTGTCGTCGAAGCCGACCCAGACTCCGGCGGTGATCTCGGGCGTGAAGCCTATGAACCAGGCGTCGGTGAAATCATTGGTCGTGCCGGTCTTGCCGCCGGCGGGGCGGCCCAGGGCGCGGGCGGGCATGCCGGTGCCGAACTGCACGACGTCCTCAAGCATGGCGGTCATGGTGCGCGCGACGTCGGGCTCGATCACGTCGTGGACGGCGGGATGCGCCTGCTCGAGCAATGCCCCGTCGTAGCTGGTGACGCGGCGGATCATGTGCGGATCGATGCGGATGCCGTCGTCCGGAAACACGGTGAACGCGGAAGTGTGCTCGAGCAAATTCAGGTCGGCGGCGCCGAGCGTGATGGGCAGGTAGGGCGGCAGCGGGCTGGTGATGCCGAAGCGGCGCGCCATGTCGATCACGTTGTTCATGCCGACTTTTTCGGCGAGCTTTACGGCAGGAACGTTGCGCGAACCTTCTAGCGCACGCCGCAGCGTGATCATGCCCTCGAATTTTTCGTCGTAGTTGTGCGGTGAGTAGGGCTGGCCGCCGCTCATGGTGGTGAACGGCGCGTCGAGGATGGTATCGAATGGAGTGAAGCCCTGTTCGACGGCGGCCGAGTAAACGTAGATCTTGAACGAAGATCCGACCTGGCGCTGCGCCTGCGTGGCGCGATTGAATTTCGATTCATCGAAGCTGTAGCCGCCGACCATGGATTTAATTTCCCCGGTGGCGTTGTCGATCGCCACCATGGCGGCCTGCGGGCCCACATTTTGTTCGAGCTGCACGCGGGCCACGGCGCCGTTGATGTCCTTAATGCTGACCTGCACCAGATCGCCGGGCTTGAGCAGATCGGCGGGAGACTTGGCGCCGGTCCAGGCGAAATCGGGCTGGGTGAGCAGGGCTCGATACGGCCCCAGCTTGATGGTGGCGGCCTTGGAGTCGACTGCGGTGACTAGGCCTTCGACGTAATCGCCTTTGTTGATGGGCCAGCGCCAGTCGTCATCCTCGTAGGAATCCAGCGTGTCGCTCTTCTGCTGCAAAATATTGTCGAGCCTGCCGCGCCAGCCGTGGCGGCGGTCGTAGGCGTGCAAGCCGTCGCGGATGGCTTGATTTGCTGCGCGCTGCATGGCCACGTTCAGCGTGGTATAGACGCGCAGGCCGCGCTGGTGCACTGTTTCGGTGCCGTAGGTGGTCTCCAGATATTTTCGGATTTCCTCGACAAAATACGGGGCCAGCGTGTTTCGCGGCGCCTCGATATGCAGGCCCATGGGCAGCGCGGCGGCCTGGCGGCGCTGCAGCTCGGTGATTTTGCCGTCGCGCGCCATCAGCTCGAGAACGAGGTTGCGGCGCGAAAGAGAACGTTGCGCGTGCAGGATGGGCGAGTAGCTGGGGCCGCGGATCATGCCCGCCAGCAGAGCGGCTTCGTCCAGCGTCAGCTTGCCCACGGGCTTGCCGAAATAGTATTCGGATGCGGCTTCAAAGCCGTAGTTGCCGTGGGAAAGATAAATCTGATTGCAATACATCGTTAAGATCTGCTGCTTGGAATAGTGGCGTTCGATCTGTATGGCCAGCAACGCTTCCTGAATTTTCCGGCCCATGTGGCGGTCGGAGCGGTCCAGAAACAGCGTGCCGGCGAGCTGCATGGTGATGGTGCTGGCGCCCTCGACCACGCGGCGCGCCAGAATATTTCTCCAGGCGGCTCCGGCGACGCGCGTGAAATCCACGCCCCAGTGCTGCTCGAAGTGCTGGTCCTCGGTGGTGAGGATGGCGTCCTTCAGGACTTGCGGAATCTGTTCGTAGGTGAGCAGGACGCGGCGCTGCAATGCGAAATTGCCGATGACCTGGCCATCATCCGCATAGAGTTCGGTGACGATTTCGGGACGAAAATCCTCCAGCGCGCGAACTTGCGGGAGGTCGCTCGAATAAACGAAAAGGAGGCCTGTGACCGTGCCCAAGGCAATCGCGCCAATCAGCAGCAGGGAAAAAGCGAGGCGGCCGACAACCTTGCGGCCGCGCAGGTGCAGCGTAATCGGCGGCAGATCTACCATGAGAGTTTCATTCTAGCGCAAATTGCAGGAGAGGATGGGGAGTTCAGGAAGAAACTGTTTCCTCGCGGGCTGAAAGCACAGCCCGCACCCGTTTCTCGCGTTTCTTGACGAGAAACGCGCCGATCGTCACGGCCAATGCCAGAACCAGCAAGCTGCCATCGCGGAGCAGAGTCAGCGGGCCGAGTTTCTCGCTGTTCCCGAAGCAGCCGCAAACGATTTCCAAGCCGAGAATATAGGCATGCACCATCCCGCCGATAAACGCCAGAAGCAACAGGCTAGCGACAATGCCTACCCAGCGCAGGGCCACGCCGGAGATGAGAAAAAAGCCAAGCGCCACCTCAAACCAGGGCAATATGCGGCCCATCAACTCGACGGCCCAGAACGGCAGCAGGTTGTAGGAATTGATGGCCATGCCGAAAAAGAAATAATAGTCGCTGAAGTGCCACGCACCGTTGAAGTGCAGCTTGGTGTAGGCGGCCACTACAAATACCAGCCCCAGCGCGACGCGCCCGATGAGCAGGAGCACTCGCGGCCAAGCAGCCGGGCGCGCGGAAGTCTCGGCGGAAATCGCTGTCGTGGCCATGTTTATTGGCGCAGCAAATAATCGAAATATTGTTTCAGCAGTTTGTAGTCGACGCCGCCGCCCGGAAGCGCTTCGGTTTTGCCGTGCGAGGTCACGAACACGGTAGGAGTCTGGTTCACGCTGCGCTGGTTGCCGAGATTCTTGTCTCGGTCAATCGAGGCATTGATCTCCGCCAGGTGCTGCGACTCATAGGCTTGAAATTTCTTGAATTGCGCGGGGGGAAATGAACCGGCGATCACTTCCTCAATATTTCCCTTGATGGACCACTGCTCCTGGTGATCGTAGAGAGCGCGCTCGATGGCTTCAAATTGCCCCGACGCGGCGGCGGCGTTGGCCAGCCGCGCAGCCTGCATGGCGTAGGGGTGAATCTCCAGAGGGAAATCGCGATGAACCAGGTACACCTTGCCCGGAATCACGTAGTCGTCAATCACCTGCTTGACCGTGCCCTCGAAAAAACCGCGGCACGCCGGACATTGAAAATCTCCGAAAACTTCCATCGTGATCGGAGCGTTTGGCGAACCAATCCCTTTGCGAATCGCTCCGCCGGCAGCCAGGCCGGGAGCGTCTTTAGACGCCTGAGGATTGGGGTGCGCCGATGCTGCCAATGCTGCGGCCATCACGCAGATGAAAAACAAAATTCCGATGCGGCGGACAGGAAGCGTTTTCACGCGATGCTCTCCTTGGATTTTCTGAACGGCGTATTCTAACCCCATTCGGGCAATTTCCGCACTCTAATGAACCGAACTCTAAGGAACATAGACGCGGAAGGCGTTGACAGGGTTATCCCCAAAACACGGCCGGGACGGCCATGTTCTGCAGCCGGATTCCCAATGACGGCAAAGCATACGCGCGAAGGGGGCGTTTGGTGAACCTTCCGAGGGAGAGAAGGAGGGGAAAGGGCACCGGAGCGGTGGCATGGGCTGGAGAAGTGATTGAGAGAGGAGGGGAAAAGGATGATATAAGTGAATGCAAATAAAGATAGATACAAGACAATCAAACTAATTGACAAAGATACACTCAATATATATACTTTCTGCGTGTGAAGCACTCATGCCGGTCTAGGCCGGACTGAGCTTGTGTCCGGGCTCTGCGGTCAGGTTGGACGTCCGAAATTATTGGGACGAGGAGACCGCCGGAATTTAGAAGGAGGGTTGGCTGCAATGAGCAAGATCATAGGAATCGACCTGGGAACGACGAACTCAGTGGTTGCCGTGATGCAAGGAGGCGAACCGGCGGTAATCCCGAACCAGGAAGGCGGAAGGACCACGCCGTCCGTGGTGGCCGTCACCAAGACCGGGGAGCGACTTGTCGGGCAAGTGGCCAAGCGCCAGGCGGTGACCAATCCCGAAAACACGATTTATTCCATCAAGCGGTTCATGGGCCACCGCTTTGACGAAGTGACCGATGAAGCCAAGCGCGTACCCTATAAAGTGGCCAAGGGTCCGCACGACGACGCGCGCGTGGATATTTTCGGCAAGGCCTACAGCCCTCCGGAGCTTTCCGCGATGATTCTGGGGAAACTGAAGACCGCGGCCGAGGATTTTCTGGGCGAGAAGGTGACCAAGGCGGTCATCACCGTCCCGGCATATTTCAACGACAGCCAGAGGCAGGCGACCAAGCAGGCCGGCGAAGTGGCCGGGCTGGAAGTGCTGCGCATCATCAATGAGCCGACGGCCGCGGCGCTGGCCTACGGCCTGGACAAGAAGAAGGACGAGACGATCGCGGTCTACGACTTGGGCGGCGGCACGTTCGATATTTCCATTCTGGAAGTGGGCGAGGGCGTGGTGGAAGTGAAAGCCACGGCCGGCGACACGCACCTGGGCGGCGACGATATCGACAACCGCGTAGTCGAATGGCTGGCCGCGGAATTCAAGAAAGACCAGGGCATCGACGTCAGCAAGGACCGCATGGCCATCCAGCGGCTGAAGGAAGCCGCGGAAAAGGCCAAGATCGAGCTGTCGCAGATGCAGGAAACCGACATTAACCTGCCGTTCCTGACGGCGGATGCGTCGGGCCCCAAGCACCTGCAACTGAAACTGACGCGCGCGAAGCTGGAACAATTGATGGAAGACATCCTGCAGCGCACCATCGGACCGACCAAGCAGGCTCTGTCGGACGCGGGCGTGACGCCGGACAAGATCGACGAAGTGGTGCTGGTGGGCGGCTCGACGCGTATCCCGCGCGTGCTGCAAATCGTGAAGGATCTGTTCGGCGGCAAGGAACCGCACAAGGGCGTCAACCCGGATGAAGTGGTCGCGGTGGGCGCGGCGATCCAGGGCGGCGTGCTGGGCGGCGAGGTGAAGGACATCCTGCTGCTGGACGTGACGCCGCTGTCGCTGGGCGTCGAGACCCTGGGCGGCGTGATGACCGTGCTGATTCCGCGGAACACCACGATTCCGACGCGCAAGTCGGAGACATTTTCGACCGCGGCGGACAATCAACCGTCGGTCGAGATTCACGTGATGCAGGGCGAGCGCAAGATGGCGCAGGACAACCGCACGCTGGGCAAATTCCATTTGATGGGAATTCCGCCGGCGCCGCGGGGCATGCCGCAAATCGAAGTGACGTTTGACATCGATGCCAACGGCATACTGAATGTTTCGGCCAAGGATCACGCCACCAACAAGGAGCAGAAGATCACGATTACCGCTTCGACCGGCCTGAGCAAGGAAGAGGCCGAGCGGATGCGCAACGACGCCGAGTCTCACGCCGAAGAGGATAAGAAGAAACTCGCGGAGATCGAGGCGCGCAACATCCTCGACAACCGCGTGTATCAAGTCGAGAAGCTGATCACGGACAACCGCGAAAAGCTTTCCGAATCCGATATCAAGCCGGTGGAAGAGGCCGTGGCCGCGGCGAAGTCGGCGCTGGCTGGGGGCATTCTCGACCAGATCACGTCGGCCACGCAGAACCTCGAACGCGCCTCGCACAAACTCGCCGAAGTGCTCTACCAGAGCGCCCAGGCGAGCGGAGCGCAGGCGGGGGCCCCGGGCGCCGGCGATGGCGGACCGGGCGCGGCGGGCGGAGCGAAACCCGGATCGAGTTCCGCGCCTCCGGGCGAGGTGATTGACGCCGAGTACGTGGACGTCGACGAATCGAAGAAGCCGAATTAACGCGGTACGGGATTTGGCGAGGGTTGTTGCTTGTCATTCCGAACAAAGTGAGGAATCCCTGCGGATTTGAGGTCCAAAAGAAAGAGGGACTCCGAATCCAAAGGAGCGGGTTCGGAATGACGATGCCTTTATTTTCTCTAACTCACAGGAGCTGCCGTTGACCACGTACGAGGGCATCAAGCGAGCCGGACCGCCGCAGGCGATTCAAAAGCTTCGGGAAGATTTGTACATGGTGCAGATCACGCTTTCGGAAACGCCGAGCGCGGACTGGAAGCGGCTGTTTTATGAAACCCAGCAGGCTCCGCCGCCCGACTTTCCGCCGCGCGGAGTGGACCTGAGCGCGAATTTTGCGCGGTTCCGGTCGGACGCCGCCAGCGTGGAGGCCAAGACAGCATGGATCGACCGCTGGATCGACCGCGCCAATCAGAAGGAAGCAGCGATGGGCGGCCGGCTGGATCAGGAGCGCAAGCAAAGGCGCGAGGAACATCAGCGCGAACAGGAGGAGTTGGCCGCGATCAACGCGCGATGGGAAAAGTTGTAAGACGAACGGCCAGGGGCTAAAGCCCCTTTACGTTGAGGCTCTTGCAGCACGGCTGAGGCCGTGTTCAACAAAGCTTATTTGCCTTGTTCAAATGCATGTGTAGTCGCGGCCAAGGACAGTAGCAAATGGCGAAAATGTTGGCAGCATGAGGTGAAGTGCTGGGTTTCACGGATCGCGATTCACCCGCCCCCGGCGAGAATCGGAATTCACCAGTCACTCGTCACCAGTCACCGGTCACCAAACAATGGCTACCACGGCGAAACAAGATTACTACGATCTGCTGGGCGTCCCGCGCAAGGCGGCGCAGAAAGAAATTCGCGCGGCCTACCGGAAACTTGCGCGCAAGTATC
Source organism: Terriglobia bacterium (assembly GCA_020073485.1). GTDB lineage: Bacteria > Acidobacteriota > Terriglobia > Acidiferrales > UBA7541 > Palsa-360. The sequence continues at coordinate 20,997 of JAIQFB010000020.1, forward strand.
ATCCCGATCTGAATCCCGGCGACAAATCCTCGGAAGAAAAATTCAAGCAGGTGCAGGAAGCTTACGACGTCCTGTCCGACACCAAGAAACGCCAGATGTACGATCAATTCGGATTTGAAACGCCGGGAGCGAGCGGAATGCCCAGCCCGGGCGATGGCGGAGACGTCCATTTCGATTTCGGAGGATTCGATTTCGGAGGAGGCGGCGCCGGCGCGGGCGGCGGCCCAAGCTTTCGCGATCTTTTCAGCCAGTATTTTCGCGGGGGCGGCGGCGTGGCCGAAGCGCCGACGCATGCCGAGCCGGGCTCCAGCCTGGAATATCAGATTGAAATCACATTCTGGGAGGCGGTGCGCGGAACGGTGAAGAAGCTGACCATCGCTCGCCTGGACGCCTGCACCGACTGCCACGGCACGGGGACGGTAGGACAGTCGCAGACATGCACGGCCTGCGGCGGATCGGGACAAGTGGCACAGACCAGCGGGCGCATGCGCTTCAACCTGACGTGCACGCGCTGCGGCGGCACCGGACGCCTGAAAAATATGTGCCGGCTGTGCGGCGGCGAAGGGCGCGTGCGGCGCGTGGATACGATCGAAGTTCGAATTCCCGCGGGAGTGCAAACCGGTTCGCGCGTGCGCGTCGCGGGCAAGGGGAACGCCGGAACGAACGGTGCGCCTCCGGGCGATCTCTACATCATTACGGACGTGCAGCCGCACGCATTTTTCGAACGGCGCGCCGACGACCTCTATACGACCGTGCCCATTACCGTGACCGAAGCGGCTCTGGGCGCCAAGATCGAGGTGCCCACGGTGGACGGGCGCTCGCTGCTGCGCGTTCCCCCAGGAACCAACAGTGGGCAGAAACTCCGGCTGCGCGAAAAGGGCGTGCCGTCGGTGCGAGATCCCAGGCACCGCGGGGACCAATACGTCGAATTGCAGGTGATGGTGCCCAAGCCGATCGATGAGCGCGTGCGCGAATTGCTGAAGGAACTGGAAAAAATCGCGCCGGAAGATCCGCGCAAGGATCTTTTCGACCGAGCCAAGGCGTAAGGAGCGATGCCATGCCGCGCGTGAATGCAAAACGGAAAAAGGCCCGCGCTGGATACATGATTTCCGCCGTGGCGGAGCTCTACAAGCTGCATCCACAGACGCTGCGGCTGTACGAGCGCGTGGGCTTGCTGAAACCGTCGCGTTCGCAGGGCAATACGCGGCTGTACACGGATGCGGACCTGGAGCGGCTGGAAGTGATCCTCACGCTCACGCGCGAAATGGGCGTGAACCTCGCGGGCATTGAAATCATCCTGAACATGCGCGAAAAAATGAGTGAGATGCAGCGCCAGATGGAAGCGTTTACGTCGTTCGTGCAGCAGGAACTCTCGCGCGGCCTGCGCACGGCGGCGCGCCCGCCGGATAATGCGCTGGTGCGCGTGCCGCCGCCGAAGGTCATCCGCGTTCACAAAAGCGAATCATCCACAGATAAACATAGATGAACGAACATAAGAGCGAAAAATAGATTCACAACCCCTCTTTCTTCTTTTCCTGCTTTAGCTTTTATCAGTGTTGATCTGTGTGCATCTGTGGATTCGATTTTTTCTTTTCCACACGCGCCACCGGTTTCCACAGGGCACGACATCTTGCGCATCTCGCGCGGCGCGCCTATGCTGGCAGCATGGCGCAACCTGATTGCACGCTCTGCGGTGGGACCGGGTGGAAAACGGTCGAGCGGCTGGCGGAGGAAGAAAAGCCGAAGCGCGTTTCCTGGATCAAGCCTACCTCCGATCCCGACGTGATGAGGCGGGTGTGGGCTGTGCCATGCGATTGCACGGGCGACGACCGGGCGGCGCGGACCATGGCGCGCGCGCGCATTCCGAAGCGCTACGAGCACTGCGACTTCGACAACTTCGATACCGACGTCTACGACGCGGCGCGGGAATCCGCCGGATGGAACCGCAGCCTCGAGCAGGCCAAACTGGTCGCGGAAGCGTTCGCCCGCGATTATCCGGCCGGCACCGAGACCGGCTTGCTGCTGATGGGGCCGTGCGGCGCGGGCAAAACACATCTGGCGGTTTCGGCGCTGCGCCAAATTGTCCTGCGCGGGCATACCGGGCTCTTCTACGATTACCGCGAATTGTTGAAGGAAATTCAGGGAAGCTACAACGCGGAGAATCAGACCACCGAACTTGGCATCCTCGAACCGGTGCTCACTGCGGATGTCCTGCTGCTCGATGATCTGGGCGCGAGCAAGCCTTCTCCCTGGGCCCTCGAAACAGTGGGGCACATCCTGAATTCCCGGTACAACGACCGCCGCATCACGCTGCTCACCACGAATTATCTGGACAGCGGGCCGGCAACGCCCGTCGCATCCTCGCCAAGACTTCCTTCCGGACAGTCCGTTTCCGCCGCACGCGAGGATTCGCTTGAGGACCGTCTGGGAAGGCGCATTCGCTCCCGTCTCTATGAAATGTGCCGCACGATTGAACTGTTTGCTCCGGATTACAGGCGCGAGGTTCGCCAGGCGGGACGAGTAAGATCGTGATTCCCGCCGCGGGCGGGTGATTCGTAACTCGTGAGACCCCCTGCTAGCATGCGTGAGTCCTCCTCTTCCAAAGCGTCAGCGGCTAAAGCCCAACTGAATTTGCTGCGTTTCTGTCGCGGCTAAAGCCACGACCCACAAAGAGTCTGATGGTGATTCCGATGTAGCCAGGCACACTGCTTCGGGCGTGCCGGAGGTGCGGCATTTGGCGAAGCCCTCTGCATACTGGGCGGGGGGGGGGCAACCCGCAAGCGCAAGACACGAATCACAAATCACGATTCACAAATCACGGCTCTACCCGCCCGGCTTTCATTGACATAGGCCACGGGGCGCGGGTATCATCGCCTCCGTGCGGCCCCTGGGTGGGAGCCGCGCGTCCTTCCTTGCACCGTCCCGTGACTCGGAAGATAACTCGTTATTGATACGTCATGGGTCAAGGCAGGACCTCACTGGAGGCCATTAAGATGTTTTCCGACAACGAAAACCCCGGCGCGGAGCTTTCCGCCGGACAGTCCGCAACCGCCGCCACACCGGCGCCGGAATCAACTTCAACGACCGAAGCGGAATCTTCCGTTCCCGTTCCTGCGCAAGCCGAGACTGCGCCGGTCGCCGCTCCTGTAGCGGTTACCTCGGAGCCGGCCGCCGTGACGGTAGCTCCGGCGGAGCCTGTTGCCGCACCGGAAGGGCCAGCGGCGATCGAACATTCTGACATTAGCGACGTGGTCGAAGCGGACGTGGAGGCGGGCGAAGCTTCCACCGAGTCGACCGCGGAGATGGAAAAGCTGATGGAGCAGTACGCCACGCCGCACCAGGCGCCGGCCGAAGGCGAGGTCGAGTCGGGGCAGGTTGTGGCCATCACGGACTCGGGCGTCGTCGTGAATCTGGGCGGCAAGACCGAGGGATTGATCCCGGCGCAGGAATTCGCGGAACTCGATGGGCCGTTTCCTCTGGTAGTCGGACAGCCGGTGGAAATCCAGCGCACCGGCGACCATAAGGACGGCATGGTGCTGCTGTCGTACCAGCGCGTGCGGCGGCGCCAGGCGTGGGCCAAAATCGAAGAGGCCTACCGCAAGAAGGCGGACATTACCGGAAAAGTGGTGGATCACATTAAGGGCGGCCTCGTAGTGGATATCGGTGTGCGCGCGTTTTTGCCGGCGTCGCAGGCGGATATTCATCCCGTGCGCGACCTGGACGAATGGAAAGACCGCGAGATCACCGTGCGCGTGCTGAAGATGAACCGCAAGCGCGGCAACGTGGTCGTAAGCCGGCGCGCGATTCTGGACGAGCAGGTGGCGGCGCAGCGGCAGACCATGCTGGACAACATGGCTGAAGGCCAAGTAGTGAAGGGCGTGGTGAAAAATGTCACGGGCTACGGTGCGTTCGTGGACCTGGGCGGCATCGACGGGCTGCTGCACATTACGGACATGTCCTGGGGGCGCGTGGCCAGCCCGCTGGACGCAGTGTCGCCGGGCGAGGAAGTGGAAGTCAAGATCCTGAAGTACGATAAGGAAAAAGGGCGCGTCTCGCTGGGGCGCAAGCAATTGCTGCCCGATCCCTGGGCCTCGGTGGTGGAGCGCTACACGCCGGGCAAGAAGCTCACCGGAAAAATCATGGGGCTGACGGACTACGGCGCATTCGTGGAAGTGGAGCCGGGCATCGAAGGCCTGGTGCACGTCAGCGAGATGAGCTGGTCCAAGCGCAAGACGCATCCCTCGAAGATCGTGAAGGTGGGCGACGAGGTCGAAGTGATCGTGCTGGGCGTGGATTCCAACGAGCGGCGCATTTCGCTGGGTATGAAGCAGGCGCAGGCGGATCCCTGGCAACAGCTGGCGGACAAGTATCCGGTGGGCACGGTGGTGAGCGGAAAAATCCGCAACCTGACCGAATTCGGCGCGTTTCTCGAAATCGAGGAAGGGTTTGACGGGCTGATCCACGTCAGCGACATTTCCTGGACCGGGCGGATCAAGAATCCGGCGGACGTCTATAAGAAGGGCGACGCGGTCGAAGCCAAGGTGCTGAAGATCGATCAAGCCACGCGCCGCGTTTCGCTGGGCGTCAAGCAGGTGAACGACATCTGGTCGTCGTGGTTTGAAAAGCACAAGGTGGGCGACCTGGTGCGGGGCAAGGTGTCGCGCGTGACCACGTTTGGCGCATTTGTCGAGCTGGCCGACGGCATCGAAGGCCTCTGCCACATTTCCGAGATTGATGAGCGTCGCGGCAAGGGCGATAAGTCCGCTCCTCCGCCGCGGCCGGGCGTGCGCTCCAGCGGCTTGCTCGATCCGGGCCGCGACTACGAATTTAAAATCGTGAAGATTAGCCAGGACCAGCATAAAATCGGACTCAGCTACCGCGCTGCCGTGAAGCAAGCGGAACGCCGCGACATGGATGACTACCGATCGACGAAGTCTTCGGCGAAAGCCACGATCGGCGATGCCATCATGGCCAAGCGTTCGATGTAGCCGCTCCGGCGTCCCCCGGACCGGAGTTGGAACTTTTCATTTCCCTTAAGCCTCATTTGGTGATATGGAATTGCCACCAAAGGCTGCTCGCTGCAGGGGAGTTCTTCAGCGAGTGCATGGCGTGTGCCCGAGACGCGCGTCGCCCGAGAACCGAGCGGGTGCAACTTAGAAACTGGCGGAGCATATATCGATGACCGATTCCACCGTGACAAAAGCGGACCTCGTAGAAGAGGTTGTTCGCGTCACTGAACTTCCACGCAAAGAATCCGAGACGGTTGTGGAAACAATTTTCGAGAGCATTATCGGCGCGCTGCAAGGCGGCGACCGTATCGAAATCCGCGGGTTTGGCAGCTTCCGAACGCGCCAGCGCCGCGGCCGCACCGGGCGGAACCCGAAGACGGGCGCTAAAGTCGAAGTGCCACCCAAGAAAATTCCGTTTTTCAAGCCCAGCAAGGAACTGAAGGATCATGTCAATGGCGGCGCGTCTGCCGCTTCGGAGAAAGGCGCTTCCGACAAGGGCGCCCCCAGCACGGGAGCCGCTCCGGTTCCGCCGCACAACTGAAGGCGCGCGCGGCGGGCCGTTTCCGCCATCTCATACGGCCACCTCATAATTTATGGATTACCTTTGGACGCCCTGGCGCTACCGCTACATTGCTGAAGCCAGAAACGTTACGGGCTGCGTCTTCTGCCATCTGCCGGCGGCCAACCAGGACGAAGAGTCGCTGATTGTCCTGCGCGGCATGAAGAATTTCGTCATTCTGAACCGCTACCCGTACACCTCCGGCCACGTCATGATCGTTCCCTACGAGCACACTGCGGATTTTCCCGCTCTCGATGCGGCGACCTCCGCGGAAATGATGCAGCTCGCGCAACGCGTGCAGTCGGCGCTGCAGGGGATCTACCGTCCGGACGGATTCAATCTGGGAATGAATCTGGGGCGTTCGGCCGGCGCGGGGATCGCCGATCATCTCCATCTGCATCTGCTTCCGCGGTGGGCCGGGGACACGAACTTCATGACCACGGTGGGAGAAACGCGGCTGGAGCCGGAAGAGCTTTCCACGACGTACGAGAAGCTGCGCAAGGCGCTGCGTTCATAAGCGATTTCGGAAGTCGGGGCTTCAGCCCCAACGTATCGTGAGGTCTTGGAAGGACTTTCAAGCCCTGAAGCTTCAGGGGCTAAAGCCCCGGAGGGCGCGGGCTGAAAGTCGGGGCTGAAGCCCCGACCTCCTGAAACCCGGCCCTATTCCACCACCAGGACACTCCCAAGCGGGTTGAGCGATCCGGAGTCACCGTTGAATCTCGAACTCAGCGAAGAACAGAAGCTGCTGCAGCGGACGGTGCGCGAATTCGCCGAAAACGAAGTGAAGCCGCTGGCGCGCGAACTCGACGAGACTGGGCATTTTCCGCGAGAGACGTTTCGCAAGGCCGCCGAACTAGGACTTACCGCCGTGGCGCTGCCGGAATCGGAAGGCGGCACTGGCTTCGATCACGTTTCTTATTCCATCGTCATCGAAGAGATTTCGCGCGTGTGCGCTTCGACCGGGGTCATTCTCTCGGTGCAGAATTCGCTGTACTGCGATCCGATTCATCGCTTCGGGACCGAGGAGCAAAAGGCAAAATTCCTCGCGCCGTTCGCGCGCGGCGAAAAAATTGGCTGCTACGCTCTGACCGAGCCGCAAGCTGGGTCGAATGCGGCGGCGCTGGCGACCAGGGCGGTGCGCGACGGCGATCACTACATCGTCAACGGGGCAAAAGCGTGGATCACCAATGGTGGCGTGGCCGACGCCGCGCTGGTGTATGTGAACACCGATCCGGCGAAAAGCGAAAAAGGAATTACAGCGCTGGTGATCGAGCGCGGCACGCCCGGATTCAAAGTGGGCAAGGAAGAAAAGAAACTGGGCATTCACGCCACGGCGTGCACGGAACTTTCGTTCACCGATTGCGAAGTGCCGGCGGCGAACCGAATCGGAAACGAAGGCGAAGGATACAAAGTGGCGCTGTCGACGCTGGACGGCGGGCGGATCGGGATCGCCGCGCAGGCAGTTGGCATCGCGCAGGGCGCGTTCGAGCTGGCGCTGGCCTACGCGCGAGAGCGGCAAGCGTTCGGCCATCCCATCGCCGATTTTCAGACCATCCAGTTCATGCTTGCCGACATGGCCACGGAAATCGACGCGGCGCGCCTGCTAGTTCGCAAGGCGGCGTGGAAGCAGGACACCGGATCGCGATTTACCACGGAGGCTTCGATCGCGAAACTGTTCGCGTCCGAACTGGCCACGCGCGTGACGCACAAGGCCATGCAGATTCATGGCGGCAACGGGTACAGCCGCGAATATGCGGTGGAACGGATGTACCGCGACGCGCGGATCACCGAGATCTACGAGGGCACGAGCGAAATTCAGCGGCTGGTGATTGCGGCGGGAGTGCTCAAAAGTTTTTGAAACCACGGATGGACACGGATTGACACGGATAAAGGAAGAGATTTGAGATTTGAGATTCATGGCAACCACAACGTTGGACCTAACCAGGAATTCGCGTCACAATGAGGTTTGTCCTGAACCCTTGATTTCCCAGTGCCGACTGCCGACTCTTTCAAATGCATAAGATGCTGTCCGCAAAGCACGAATCACGAATCACAAATCACGAATTCCGCGGCGTCAATGCTTGAATTCGATTCCAGCGCGGAATTCGATCCGGCGCGCGATGCGGAATGCATTGCCGCGGTTCCCGCGCGGCCCGCGGTGTTCCTGGTTGAGCCGCGCGCGGAACTGGCGGGCGCGCAGCCCTATATGTTGCGCACGGCCAATTTGCGCGAGCGGCTCAAGCGCCTGCTGGGGCCGCCGGAGCCGTCCTCCAAGCGGCTAAATTTGCGGGAATTTGCGGCGCGCATCCGCTACCGCGTCGCTGCCTCCCCGTTTGAGTTGAATTTTCTGCACTGGCAGCATGCGCGGCGGATCTGGCCGGGGAATTACCGCGAACGGGCGCGGGTGCGGCCTCCCGCCGTGTTAAAGGTGAGCCTCACGAATGCTTACCCGCGCTGTTACGCGACGCGGCGGATCGGCGCGAGCGGATTTTATTTCGGGCCGTTCCGGTCGCGGCGCGAGGCCGATGCGTTTGCCTCGGGATTTCTCGATCTCTTCAAAATCAGGCGCTGCCAGATCAAGATCCGGCGCGATCCGGAGTTTCCCGGGTGCATTTACTCGGAGATGAAGATGTGCCTGGCGCCGTGTTTCGCGGGGTGCACGAAGCAGGAGTACGATGCGGAAGTCGAGCGTGTGGTCGCATTTCTCGCGTCGAGCGGCGGATCGCTTACGGCGGAACTGGAGCGCGAGCGCGAGGCGGCCAGCGAAGCGCTCGATTTCGAGCGCGCCGCGGCGGTTCATCGCCGCATCGAGAAAGCCGCGGAGGCGCTGCGCGGCCTGCCCGAGGTGGCCCGGAGGCTGGACGACCTCAACGCCGTGATCCTGCAGCGCGCCGTCGAGGAAAATGCGGTGGCCGTGTTCGTCGTTCGGTTAGGGCGGATCGAAGAGCCGCGCATGCTGCGTTTTTCGGCGCTGGCCAGCGAGCCGCGATCGGTCGAGCAGATTTTGCGCGAGTGGCTCGAGCCGGCCGATCGTGAAAATCCCATTTCAGCAAAGGCTTCCGCTCCGCAGCAAAGCCTTCGCGAACTCGAGGATCATTTGGGGCTGCTGGCGCGTTGGTTTTACAAAAAACCGCGCGTGGGCGAGATTTTTTTTCGCGAAGCTACGGCGCGGTCTTCCGCCGCCGGGCCGCAGGACGCTGCGAGTGCGAAGCGCAACAGCGAATGGCCGTACCGCAGGATTTTGCGGGCGTGTTCGCGATTGCTGGCGCCAGAGGAAGAAGAATCAGCCACAGATGAACACAGATAAACACTGATAAAGGCAAAACCTTAAAACGAAATTCAAAAATCAGTCATGGACGTTTCTTTCGGTTTCTATCGGTTTTATCAGTGTTTATCTGTGTTCATCGGTGGATTCCCGGCTCGAATGCCCTTCTCGTAGTTGCCCGTCAATTCACATATAATCGCGGCTCACGATTCTGCGAGGTGAAATGGCCACGTTTGCGACTTCCGACGGCACCAGGAAATACGCGGCGCGATTTGCGGGCAGAGCTGCCGCGGGGCACTTCCGCGAGCAGCAGGGGCTGTGGCTCTCCTCGCTCGGCATTGGCACGTATCTGGGCGAGGCGGACGAGCCCACCGATCGGGCGTATACCGATGCCGTGGTGGCCGCGGTGGAAGCGGGCGCGAACGTGATCGATTCGGCGATCAATTACCGGTTTCAGCGCTCGGAGCGGTCGATCGGTGCGGCGCTGGCGGAACTTGCACGGCGCGGTTACTCGCGGGAAGAACTCCTGCTCTGCACCAAGGGCGGATTCTTGACTCCGGATGGCGACATGCCGGCCGATGCCAGCGAGTACTTCAATCGCGAGTACGTGGAAACGGGCATCCTGCGCGAAGGCGACGTCGCTGCCGGATGCCATTCGATGGCGCCGCGATTCCTGGCCGACCAGCTCGAGCGCAGCCGGCGCAATCTGGGCGTCGAGACTATCGACGTCTATTACCTGCACAACCCGGAAACGCAATTGGGCGAGGTGCCCAGGGAAATGTTTCACAGCCGGGTTCGCGCGGCGTTTGAATTTCTGGAATCCGCCGTGGCTGCGGCCAAGATTCATTTCTACGGCATGGCCACGTGGAACGCGTTTCGCCAGACGGAGAATTCCACGGACTATCTTTCGCTGGCCACCATGGAATCGCTGGCGCGCGACATTGCCGGCGGGTCGCATCACTTCCGATTCGTGCAGCTGCCGTGCAACCTGGGGATGACCGAGGCGCTCACGCGGCCGAACCAGAAACTCGACACGCGCATCGTGCCGATGGTCGAGGCCGCGAACAAGCTGGGGATCACGCTGATGGCCAGCGCGTCGATGCTCCAAGGCCAGTTGTCGCGCGGCCTGCCGTCGTTCGTGAAAGCGGCGCTGGGGATGAACACGGACGCGGAGCGCGCGCTGCAATTCGTGCGCTCGACGCCGGGAATTACCACGGCCCTCGTGGGAATGAGCCGCGCCGAACACGTGGCCGCCAATCTTTCGCTGGCGAAAGTGGAGCCCGCCTCGCAGGATCAATTTTCGAGATTATTTGAGCGCGGGCGCACCCCGTAAGGCGCGCCCGTTCGCTCGTGGTGGTTTCTAGGATTGAGTTTCCTGCATTTCCTCGTTGCTTTGTTTTGCCGCTTTCTTCGCCTCGGCTTTGGCGTCGGCATCAGGTTTCAATGCCTGAATCGCTTTTCCGAGGCTGACGGCGTTCGGTCCGGTCATCTTGTTCTGAAGGTCGGAGAACGGAATGCCCAGGTTATTGGAAACGTGCACCGCGGCCATGAACTGGCCGAAATTCTTAAACCCGCTTGCATCTGTCTTCAGGGTGGCGAGAGCCGTGGGGCCTGAAAGCCCCAACAAGCCTTCGAGTTTTGTCGAAAGCTGCGTATTGTGATCCAACACATCGCTCGGATTCGTGCTGGCAGCCAGAGAGCTACCGTGGGACGTGTTTCCAGAAGCGCCCATCGCGTGGGAAACCGCATTCCCCGCATTCCCATGGGCGCCAGACATGCTGCCACCCGTATTTCCCATGCCGCCGCCCATATTCCCGACGCCGCCGCCCATGGCACCAGTGCCTCCGGCATGTCCGTGCTGGGCGTACGCGTTGCCGGCGCCGGCGCAAAAAGCCGGAAGAAGAACAACTAGTGAAACTACTGTCATGCGCTTCATTTGATTCTCCTTCTTACTGATTTCTCATCGAGTAGAAGTCTTGCTATTCCTGGAGAAAAACGAACTGACGTTGAAACCCACGCCAAACGAGACCGTATTCAGAGCGAAATGAACGCTTCGCGTATAACCAACTTCGAGATCGAGATAGGGTTTGGGAGTAAAGTCGAGCCCTGCCGTATAGCCGTTGTCCCGCAACAGATCCGCTGTGCCAGTGGTCGTATGGCTGACTTCAAACACACGCCCGTGCTGTCCACCTTTTCCCACCGATCCGGCAGTCACAAACCGGCTGAACACCGTTTGCGTCCCGAATGGCAGAACATCATAGGCGGACAAAGTCAGCGTAAAGGAATGGGACAAATCCAGATCCGCGCCCGCCTCGGAGTGCAACAATGTGCCGAAGGAGGTAAAGGGTCGTTGAAAAAAGCGGGTGTCGACGACGGAATTGGCCAGTCCCGCATCCACAAAGGGAGTCACCAAGCCGAAGTCGTGCTCCACGCGATTGTCCCAGTTCACCCCGGCGTGTCCCGTGCTGAATCCTTTGGACGAATTACCGGTTGGCGCCGATCCGGTCAACGAAGTTCCGTAGTTCAGCAAGGGATTCTTCCAAACGCCACGCAACGATAGAAAGACGTCACCAATTCCTGTGGTTGAAGTTGCGCCCGTCGATGACGGAGTGTGTTCAAAATAAATAGGAATCCCGAACCCTGCGCTGAAGTGATCACTAAAATTATAGGTTGCGGATGAAGTCAAACTGGTAAAGGTGCCGTCGGAATTCGTGCTCCCTTCAAACGTTTCGTTGAAGGTGAATCCGCGTTCATGTCCAGCGGGAGTTCCTGTAGCCTGGGCACGGGCGTGTTTAGATCCAGCGAGGATCATCACGATAAATAAGAATATCAAGGGTACGCGGCGCATTTTCAATGGATTGATCGTCATCTCCATATAAATTTTACGGCGATAAATGGGAATCACTTGAGTGAGAGCAACCCAAGTGCCACTCTGTAATTCCCTATTTCTGAGATGGTTAGCTGACTTTGGGGCGGGGGGAGGAGTGACTGTGACGTTACAAAATGTACCGGCAAAGCCAAAATTTATATAGGCAGGAGATGGCTCTTTGCCGTTTGTTTGCCTTTGAGAAGTTTCAACCTGAAATGCGCGCGAAAAACAGAATGCAATTCCCCCGATTTGGATTGAATGCCTAATGACCCGAAATAAAGTTCGGTTTACTTAGGCCATTCGTGCTCCGGATGCTCCGAGGTTCAGTTGGCGGGCGACCAGCCAATTCGCAATCGCGCTGTCCAACCCCGCAAGATGCCCGGTGAAGAAATGATCCGCGCCGCGGATGACCGCTACGCTGGTTTGCTGTTTCGATTGCGGCGGGAATTGCTCGACCAGGGCATTTAATTGATGCGGCGGGCCGTACTGGTCGAATTCGCCCGCGGCCAGCAGCTTTGGCTTGGCGCAGGCATCGAGATAGGAAAACCCGCGGTCGCCCACCAGGTCGCTCACCGGAAGTCCCAGGCCGATCAGGTGCGTCACGCGCGCATCGGCGCAACCCACGCGCAGGCCGACCCACGAACCGAAACTGAATCCGGCGACCAGCAGCGGTGCGCCGGGATATGCCCCGGAAAGGAAATCGAGCGCTGCCGAGACGTCTTCCCGCTCGCCCAGGCCCTTGTCATGCGAGCCTTCGCTTGCTCCCACGCCGCGAAAATTGAACCGCAGGACCGGGAGGCCGAAGCGGTGCAGGGTCTTAGCCGTCTGGTACACGACTTTATTGTGCATAGTGCCGCCGAACAGCGGGTGCGGGTGGCAGACAATCGCCGCGAGAGGCACGGTGCCGTTAGGATTTTCGGCGACTGACCAGAGCAGCGATTCCAGGCGCCCGGCCGGGCCAGGCACGAATAGCGAGCGATGAAGAGGTTCCGGCATGTGCACTTCTATCAAACCACAGACTTGCGCCCGGGGACAAACGCGGGGCATAAGCGGCTGAAGCCGTGGCCCACAAGGACTTGGCGGTTCCCACACCGGGTTGGCCGCCTGGGCGGGGAGTGCGAAACTAGCAACTAGCGAACAAGGCCTTCCTTGCATCCCTGGGAAGGCCTCCTTTAAGCTATCGATACACGATGTTTCGGCCATTTTTAAAGCAATCGCTACCCAGGAAGGAATTATGCAAATACAAAATAACGCGCAGCGCGGACCGGCGGCACCTTCGAGTGTTCCAGGCTCCAATGTACGCACCCCCTCTTACCTCGGACCTGCCCTGGAAATTAAGGGAGAAATCTCCGGGGACGAAGACTTACGGCTGGACTGCAAGGTGGAAGGACTGGTTTCCATCGGCGGCTTCCGGCTCACCGTGGGCCCCAGCGCTCACGTGACGGCCGAGATCGTGGCCCGCGAAGCGGTGATCTCCGGTGAAGTGACCGGGGACGTGCGCGCGTCCGACCGCATCGAGATCAAGAAGAATGCCTCGGTGGTGGGCGACATCAGCACGGGCAAAATCATGATTGAAGAAGGCGCGTACTTCAAGGGAACCGTCGAGATCGACAGCAAGGGCCAGCAGATCGGAACGGACCTGAACAGCTTGCTCAGCGGCGCCAAAGCCTCGGACTAAGAGCAATTGACGGGCGGGCCGGCGTTGCGCGGAAATCGACGATGAAAGCCACGGAACACTGCACCGCGGAGGGTTGCCAGCGAGAGGGCGTTTCGTCCATCGAGGGCAACGCTCTTTGCCGGACCCATTTCATCGACGTCTGCTACACCCGCCTGGAACGGTACGACGAACTGCGCAAGGCGCAGAAACTAGGTGTAACGGACGCGGAATCGATGCGTCGCTTCATTAACGAGTGCTCGCGGCAAGCGGATGAGATCGAGCAACAGGCCCAGGATCTGGATAATTTGGAGCGCGCCAAGCTGGTGGACATTATTTTGTCGGCCAGCGAACTGGGGCGCCATCTGCGGCGGAGTCCCCGGAAGGCTGCCGCCATCCCCGTGCACCTGTGCTGCGACCGGCTGGGCGGCGCCTGGGAGGAAGACAGCAAGACCGTGCTGTTGAGCCGCTATGGCGCGTCGGTGCAATGCAGCCATCCTGCAAAACCCGGCGAATGCATCGAAGTCGTGCGGTTTGACACCGGCCAAAAAGCGCACGCGCGAGTCGCTTGGCAGCGGCCCGGGGAACGGGACACGGTTCGAATCGGGGTTGAGTTTGTGGACTGCGACAACTTCTGGGGATTGGACTGGGCCGCGATCGAAGAAACAAGATAGGCGCCGACGGCGGCGCGATGGTTCCCTCCCGCATGACATCACCAAAAACAGCTTACAATCTCAAATCGTGGCGCGCGACCCCTCCGGCATAAATTTTGAACTCGCTCAGAGAACTCAGCACCCGGCCCAAACCCATGGTTGCACGGCCTGCTCCGCTTGTTTTCCATTGCGGTTTTCGAGTGGCGATGCTACGGTGTCTTGGACCTGGGACGCCCTCTTCCGGGAGAGAAAAGTTGCCATCAATCGAACGGCGAGCTTCGCGGCGATTTACGATGACGCTGCCGTTGACGATCCGCTCCAGCGGGACCGACAGCGGTGAACGGCAAGGACAAACGCGGGACGTCAGCTTCCGCGGCCTCTACTTTTTGATCGACGCCGAAATGCAGCCGGGCGCACCTATCGAATTTATCCTTACCCTTCCGCGCGAAATCACCATGGCCGGCGATGTGCACATCCGCTGCTTTGCCGAGATTATCCGCGTCGAGCCGCACAATGGCCGCAAAGGCGTCGCCGCCCGCATCGACCGGTACGAATTCCTGCCTGCTGCTTGATTCTCCGAAATTTGCCGTGAAGATCCGGCTGCGCGAAATTCCGCCGCAGGTCTTGTTCCGCTTATGCCCGGTTTCGCTGTAGAATTATTCGACCCTGCGGAGACGGGAGGAACGATGGACCGCTACGATGCCAAGTCCGCGCTCGAGGAATTGAAAGAGGACGCGCTGTTGCCGCATCCGGTGCGCATGCGCGACATGATCCTGCGCATGCAATTTAACGCCGCGGACGCCCTGGAGATGAACCGCGAATTCCAGAGTTACCTGACGCATTACGGCGAAACGCAAAAAATTGCGCTCGAAATTCTGGAAAAGCTCGCGGCAGGCGTGACCGGACATTCGTAGACGCTGTAGCCGCAGGCGTTCCGGGGCGCCGCGCTACGGGCCTCCTGGCGCAGGGACCGGCACTGGATCGGATTTCGCGCATCGCTCCTCGATACTTGGATTTTGGACGGAAGGATAACGAGCCCGAACGGGCGGCCTCATGCCTCGAGAAACCATCCTGATCGACGCCGACGATACCTTGTGGGAAAACAATATTTTCTTCGAGCAGACCATCGAGGAATTCCTCACCCTGCTCGAGCCGCTCGGCTTTAAGCGCGAATACGCCCGCCACATCCTGAACGAAACCGAGCGCCGCAACATCCGGCAGCACGGCTACGGCGTGCGCAGCTTCGGCCGGTCGCTCGAGGAAACCTACATGAAGCTGGCCGGGCATCAGGCCAACCGCGAGACGGTGGAAGGAATCCACAACCGCGTGGACGATCTCGAAAAAGTTCCTCCGAACGTGCTGGACGGCGTGGTGGAGACCCTGGATTATCTTTCCGAGCGGCACCGCCTGATTTTGTTCACCAAGGGCGAGGCGGCCGAGCAAGCGGCCAAGGTCGAGCGCTCCGGATTGCAAATTCATTTTGATGCCATCGAGATTGTTCCTGAAAAAGACGTGGCCACTTACCGCATGCTGGTGAACCGGCACCACGTGGTGAAATCGCGCGGATGGATGGTGGGCAACAGCCCGCGCAGCGATATCAATCCGGCGCTGGAAGCGGGGCTCAATGCTGTGTTCATTCCTCATTCGGCAACGTGGGATCTGGAGCATGAGGAAGTGCGCAGTGGGGCGGGGCGGCTGCTGATTGTGCGGCAGTTCAGCGATCTGCGGGAGCATTTTTAGAGGGTGGGGATTTTCAGTAGCACAGCCACTCCTGGCTGTGCTGCTAAAACCCGGGAGTGCGCGAGCGGAAGGGGATGTACACGACCGCTTCCAGGTCGACCGGTTCGCCGCGCTTCTCGGCGGGGCGGAATTTCCACTGCGCCAGGGCTTCCATGGCGTTGGTATCCAGCCGCGGATCGACGCTATGGACCAGCTGGATGCTGTCGACGCTGCCGTCCTTGCGGATGATCGCGTAGAGCACGACTTCTCCATCCACATGCAGCGTGCGCAGTTCCGGAGGATACTTCGGATCTACTTTCCGGAACGGGACCGGGCCGGCGAGGTCCGCCGAATTGCCTTTCGGGTACCCGGGCGCGTCATCTTCGTTCAACTCCGCAAAATTCAGAATCCAACTGCCGGACGCGCTGGTCAGATTGGGCATGTTCACGTGCAGGGTGTAAACCTGCTTGGCACCCAGCACTTTTTCCGGCGGCACATCCAGCTTGGAAATGTCCTTCACGGAACCGGCGGAATTGAGGGGGCGGGGATGGGAATCCTCGGATGCGGCCAGCGCGCGCGACATGGGCCGCGACGGCAGCGGATTGCCGAGTCCTCGCGATGCAGCGCCGATGCCCAGGCCTGAAGTGGCGCTGGGATTGGAGGCGTTTCCGCCGCTGATGAAAATGCCATTCGGGCCGTGGCCGCCGCCGCTGATTCCCGGAGCTGCGCCGGCGCTGTTCCCTGCTGCATTTCCGCCGGGAGCACCCGGCTGCGGGCCGTCGGGAGAAATGGAAATTCGCGCGGAGAGGTTTCCGGCGGGGATCGCCGGAGGAGGCGCCGGGGCGGGCGTTGCGGAGAGTGCGATGAGTGTGGCGCTATCACCCGTGCGCCCGGAAATTTCCGGAGCGGCGGTGGTGGTGTCGCCGCGTTGCGCAGCCGCGCGCGGAGCGGACATAGAGCTGACCGGGAGCAGCGGCTTTGGCGGAGCATGCGCGGAAGCGGCAATGCTGATCGCCCCTAGATGATTGTCAGGCACGGCAAGATCGGGAGCGGAAGCGTCCGCAGCGGCAAGGTGGGAAGGTGCCGCGGGGCGCATGGCCATGAGCGCCAGCTTGGGACGCACCGGCTGGGAGCCCGCGAGCTGGACGATGTTGGGAAGCGCGGGCAAAATCTTGGGCGGCTCTTGCGGCGCTGCCGGCTGAATCAGTGTCTGCCGGGGATGCGTCGGATGCAGCGGCGTGGAAAGGATCGTTTGCCGCGGATGAAATGAGTCGGCGCCGCGATCCGGCCGCGTCTTTGGGACATTCATTTTAGGCGCGGACTTCATCCGCAGCGCTGGCGGCGAGATGGCCGGAAGATCGTGTGCGGGGCCGAACCATGTGAATTCGGTGTCGGGCGGAGGAGCGACTACGCGCGGAGGACGCGTGCTCCAGATCGGCGGCGGAAACAAGATCAGGAGGATCTGGAGGGCAACGGCGGCTGCAAAGGCCTGCTTGGGGAAACGCTGATCGATCCAGCAGTCGCGAAAGTAGGCGCCGCCGAGGAATTTCTTGGGAGACGCCGGTTCCCGCACCAGAACCCGCAGGCTGGAAATAAACTGAGCGAGCCAGCCCGTCTTCTGCAGGGCAAGTTGGGGGACACGGGAGGGCTGGATGGACACCGGTGCGGAGACCAATACCTGCCTCAGTCGAATTTCGCCGAGTGCGAGCAAACCGAAGACCCCCGTGAAATTATACGCCCGCAG
Source organism: Terriglobia bacterium (assembly GCA_020073485.1). Classification (GTDB taxonomy): domain Bacteria; phylum Acidobacteriota; class Terriglobia; order Acidiferrales; family UBA7541; genus Palsa-360. The sequence goes on from JAIQFB010000020.1 coordinate 38,469, forward strand.
GCCTGTTTTCCGACCGAGCAAACGGATGCGGGCTGGACTTGGAACCGGCCTGAGTAGAGAACGATTGGCTTGCCGTGGGCGGCGTGATTTGCAAGGATAGGGCTGCCATTCGGGCGCCGCGCATGAAACCAGAGACGGCAGCCCGAGGAATGAGAGATCCCATGGCAACTACAAATTCGCCGTCCGCGCCCAGCCGTGGTTTCCCGCTCTGGGCAAAAATTATCGTATCCCTGGTTGTGCTGCTGGCGCTCATTGCCCTAGCCGTGCCGTATTTTCTGAATGTCGACCGGTATCGCGACACGATTGCCGAGGCCATCGGGAAACAGACCGGGCGCAAGGTCACGCTGGGGCAGCTCCGCGCGCGAATCTTGCCGGGCGTCGGATTGACCGTGGGAGGCCTGCATATCGGCAACCCGGCGGGATTTCCCGAGGGTGATGTGGTTTCAGCGGATGAGATCGATGTGAACGTGGCCATCGGCCCGCTGCTCAATCGCGTCATCCACGTCAATTCGGTGAATCTGGTGCATCCGAAGGTTTCGCTGTTGACCAATGCCGGGGGCAAGGACAATTACACTTTCACTCCTGCAGCCCCGGCGCAAACTGCGCCGGCTTCGTCCTCCTCGAGCGTGTCTCTGGACCAGATCGACGCCATCAGCCTGACGAACGCGGAAGTGCTGGTGGGATCGGTATCGCGCGGCGCGGTTGTGCCGACCGCCGACACCAAAGGCATCAACCTCACTCTGCACAATTTTGCCATCACGCCGATGCGCGTGCATGACTGGCAGGCCGAATCCCAACTATCGGGAGTTACTGTGACGCTGGCAGGCTTCAGCGAACCGGTGGCGTTTCAGTCGGGCAGAGTGTCGCTGGCGGGCGGAAAAATGGATGCGCAATTCGTGGCCGACCTGGCGAAAGCGTCCGACGTGAAGGGCACGCTGAGCGTTGCGGACATCGAGCACCCGGAAGTTGATTTTGAATTGAGCGCGTCGCAACTCGACATCGACAAACTGATCGCCGTGGCGGGCGGAAACACCCCTGCCGCAACTCCCGCGGCGAGCGCTCCTGCTGCCAAGGCGCCCGCCGCCAAGGCTGACCCCGCCGGCGCTCCGGCGGCGCCCGCGAAAGCGAACGAGGCAGCGGCTGCAGCCGGGCGCGGCGAACTGATCGCAAAAGGGCATATCAACGTGGAAAAAATTACCACCAAGCCCTACACCGTAGGCCCGGCGAATATCGAGATGCGCGTGTACACCGATCGCGCGGAGCTGTTTCCGATCAGCATCGGAATGTACGGAGGCACGCTGCAGATTTCGTCGCGCGTGGACCGCGCGAGCAATCCTCCACGGTTCACGGCCAACGTGCAGATGCGCAACCTGGATGTCGCGAAAGTGCTGGACGTCACGCCGTCGGCGCGCGGAAAAATGGGCGGCACGGGTGAACTGGACGCGCAGTTGCTCGGTGGTTTGAGCGACGCGTGGAAGAAAACGCTGTCGGGTACGGGTAAATTCGCGGTGCGCAACGGCCATTTGCCGGGAGTGAATCTGGCGGGCGCGGCGCAATCACTCGCCAAGATGTCCGGCGTTGGCAGCGACACGCCCTTCACGGTTCTCGAAGGCGATTTCACGATCGCCGACCAGCGCGTCACCAGCAAACAGATTCACCTGGATTCGCAGGTTGGTATCGTGGATCTGAAAGGAAGCGTGGGCCTGGACAGTACGCTCGACTATCAGGGTTCGGCCACGGTGAATCCCGCGGAGGCGCTGGGATCGGGAACCGCGGGCAAAATCGTGGGCGGCCTGATCGGCAGCCGCGTGGGAAAAATCACGGTGCCGTTTGCGCTTGCCGGCACAATCGAAAGTCCGAAGGTGTCGCCCGGCAAGGGCGTGCCGAGTTTCGGCGCGCCCGCTTCGGCTTCCGGTTCGACGCCATCATCCGCGCCTTCCGGGCAGGCCGTTACGCCGCAGAACGCGGTGGAGACGCTGAAGGGATTGTTTGGGAAGAAGAAATGACCCGGCGCGGCGCTCGTCTGGGCCGCAATTAATGCAATGCGGTTAGCGCGTGCGCTTTTTGTAGCGCCGACGTCTCGCCGGCTTTTTCCGCCCTTTCCGAGACCCCCAAGACTGCCATCGAGACGCTGGTGTCACGAAACCTTGGCCTCATTGCCGACAACATTTAATTGTAATGAAGAGAAATACTTTTTGCGGCGAGCGCGTTTCAGGGCGCAAGGCGAATTGGGATTTTGTTGGCACAGGCTTCAGCCTATGCGCTTCTTCTTCCCTTGTGAATCTAAACCGCACAGGCTGAAGCCTGTGCCACCGGGGCCTGTACAAATTGCCGGTTACGCCGCCAGCGCCAGGCGGTAAAAACTCAGCGCGGCGTCGCCCTGGGTGACGACGCGGGCTAGCTCAAGTTCCCCAGCGCGCTCGGGCAGTGGGCACTTCTTCAAATGTTCGGCGATGACGCGGCCGCCGGGCGCGAGCAGCGGCGAGTCGCCCAGAAACTCCAGGACATTCTCATATTCCTCGGCGGCGGCGTACGGCGGATCGAGAAAAATAAAATCGGCATGCACGTGGCGCGCTTCCAGGCGCTTCAGCCCGCGCAGGACATCCATCGCGAGAATTTCAGCTTCCCTTCCGATTCCCAGCGAGTCCAGATTGCGGCGGATCAACGCCACAGCGGGCGCGTGGCGTTCCACGAAGCACGCGCTGCGCGCGCCGCGGCTGAGCGCCTCGATGCCCACCGCGCCCGTGCCCGCGTAGAGATCGATAAACACGGCGCCTTGCACAGCCTGACCGAGGATATTGAACAGCGTCTCGCGCAAACGGTCGCTCGAGGGGCGCAGCTCCAGCCCTTTCAGGCTGCGCAGCGTGCGGCTCCGGAATTTGCCGCCGATTACGCGCATGGGGAAACGTGATTCGTGATTTGTGATTCGTGATTCGTGACGCGGGCCGCGATTTGAGAGTCGACAGTTGAGAGTTGAGAGCTGGAAAGATTTCCTATAACAGATGGCGCGCCCATTCCGTTTTCCTCCACCAACATTCGATCGCCGGTTTTACACGAATCACGAATCACGCGCCTCACCCCACCGACGCCAGCCTGTACCGCCGCTGCCATTCCTGCGGCAGCTGCGCGAGCAGGCGGCGTCGCGCGGGTTCAGCCGCGGGGGATTCGACCAGGGAAAGCGCCTCGCGGCGCGCCAGTTCGAGCAGGTCGAAATCGCGCAGAGGGTTGGCGAGGTGAAAGCCCAGTTCACCGTGCTGGCGCGTGCCGAAAAATTCTCCGGGGCCGCGGATTTTCAGGTCTGTTTCGGCGATCTCGAATCCGTTAGTGGTGCGCACCATGGTTTCCAGGCGCTCGCGGGCGTCGTCTCCCGGAGTCTTTGGAGCGATCAGAATGCAGGTTCCCTTTTCACCGCCGCGGCCAATGCGCCCGCGCAGCTGGTGAAGCTGCGAAAGGCCGAAGCGTTCGGCGTGCTCAATGACCATCACGGTGGCGTTCGGCACGTCCACGCCTACTTCGATCACCGTCGTCGCCACCAGCAGGTCGAGTTCGCGCCGCCGGAAGCGGTCCATGACGTCTTCCTTTTCCTCGCTCTTCATGCGGCCGTGGAGCAAGCCGACTTTCTTTTCCGGGAACACGAACTGTTTCAGCCGCTCGTATTCCACGATGGCTGCCTTCAGCGAGCGCTGCGATTCGGCGGATTTGGATTGCTCGATTACCGGGTAGACCACGTAGGCTTGCCGGCCGGCTGATATTTCGCGCCGCACAAATTCCCACACGCCGGGCAAATGCGCCTCGGACCGCCAATTCGTCTCGATGGGTACGCGGCCCGGCGGCATCTGATCGATCACGGAGATATCGAGGTCGCCGTAGAGCGTGAGCGAAAGCGTGCGCGGGATCGGCGTGGCCGTCATGACCAGCACATCGGGCGCGGCCGCCTTGTCCATGAGTTCTTTGCGCTGCAGGACGCCGAAGCGGTGCTGTTCGTCCACGATCACCAGGCCAAGCCGCGCAAATTCCACCGTGGGTTCGAGCAGCGCGTGCGTGCCGACGACCAGCTGCGCGGCGCCGGATTTCACGCGCTCGAGCGTCTCCCTTTTATCCGCTGCCTTCATCCCGCTGACCAGCAACTCGACGTTGTACCCCGCGCGAGAAAATATTTTTCGCGCGGCCAAGTAATGCTGCCCGGCAAGAATTTCGGTGGGCGCCATGAGCGCGGCCTGATAGCCATTTTCGATGACGATCGTGGCCGCTTCCAGCGCCACGATCGTTTTACCGCTGCCGACGTCGCCTTGCAGCAGGCGGTTCATGGGTACGGGACGCTCGAGGTCGGCCGCGATTTCCGCGAGGGCGCGTTTTTGCGCGTCGGTGGGCTTGAAGGGCAGCACGCGCTTGATGGCTTCGCGGATGGTCGGCTCGCGCACGCGAAACGCGATTCCCGGCTGCTGCTGCGCCGCTTTCTTGCGCATGGCGACGCTCAGCTGGTAAAAGAAAAACTCCTCGAAAATCAATCGCTGGTGTGACTGCGAACGAAAGGCATTCAGCGCTTCGACCGGCTCGGTGGGCGGCGGAAAATGAACGAAATGAATGGCCTCGCGCCGCGAGGGAAATTTGTAGCGCGCGAGCAGTTCGGGGGGCAAAGGATCGGGCATGGGCCCGGAAAATTTTTCCAGCGCCTGATAGATGATCCGGCGCATCACACGCGAGCTGATGCCGCCGATGGCTTCGTAGATGGGAACAATGCGCCCGACTTCGTTCGAGTCCGCTTCCTCGGCGCCGAGCAGTTCGTATTCCGGATTGATCATCTCGATGCGCCCGGGCCGGTTCGGATCGAGTTCCGCTTTTCCGTGCAGGACCATTCGCTGGCCGGGCTTCAGCTTTCCTTCCAGGTAATCCCCATGAAAAAATTTGCAGGCGAGCGAGCCAGTGTCGTCGCGCACCAGCAGGTGATACATCCCTCCCCGGGCGCGCGTGTACCTCACAAGGCTGCCGCTCGCGACTTGCGCTTGCAGTGTGTAGGTTTGGCCGGGTGCGATGTCGCGAATTTTCGCGAAGTGGATGCGGTCTTCGTAGCGGAACGGGAGGTAGCCGAGAAGGTCTTCGAAGGTGCGCAGGCCGCGTTTGGCGAGCAACTCCGCGCGGTGCGGCCCGACTCCTTTGAGGTACATCAATTCGGTTGTGGGCGCGACCTTCATCTTTAATTTAGGCGGGCTCACCTTCCTGCGTCTGGATAAGCAGGCAGAGCCAGCACCCATTCTTTATATCACCGTACACATGCCCGCGCCGAGGCTTGCAATCCCCTGCCGCATGGGAAAAGATGGTTGATCGGTGGCTGGCGTCGTCAGGAGGCGTGTTTGCGGCTGGAGCGGCTCGACGGGAAGGACGTTCGGGTTCTTCTGATCTGGATTCTCGCGGGCCTCATCGGCGCGGGTGTCGCCTACAAATATTTTTACCGGGCGTTTCCGGAAGCCTCGGTCGATTTCAAAGTGCCTCGCGCGGACGCCCTGGAGCAAGCCAGGCAGTTTGCCGGAGCGCAAGGCGCGCGGCTTGACGGATACGATTCGAGTATCGTCTTCGATGTAGACGACACGGCCAAGACCTACCTCGAACGCGAAGTAGGTTTGGAAGGTGCCAACCAGATGATGCGCGGCAGTCTGCATATCTGGTACTGGCAGACGCGCTTTTTCCGGCCGCTGCAGAAGGAAGAATTCGACGTGCGCGTCGATCCCGCCGGGGGCGTCGTCGGATACACGCACGTGCTGGAGGAAACCGCGACAGGGGCTCGCCTCGAGCGCGCCGCCGCGCAGGCCGCCGCCGAATCGTTTCTGCGTGACACCCTGCATCTGGATCTCTCGCGCTACGAGTTCCGCGAGGAAGAAGCGAATTCCACCGAGCGGCCCAACCGGCGCGACTGGAGTTTTTCCTGGGAACTCCGCGGCTTCCGCGCCAAGGATGCGCCCTACCGGCTGAACGTGACGCTCGCCGGGGACCACGTCGACGGCTACAACGAATTCCTGAAAGTGCCGGAGGCGTGGGAGCGCGATTACCAACGGCTGCGCGAATCGAACAATCTGTTCGAGTACATCGCGTTGCTTCCGTACGCGTTTCTGATCGGAGGGTGCCTCTATATCATCGTTTCGCTGGGGCGCCGCGGTTTGCTGGAATGGCGCGCGGGTCTGCTGCTGGCCGCATTTCTCGCCGTGCTGTACTTCGTCATGACCATGAACCAGTGGCCGCTGGACCGCGCCGCGTACGACACCAACACTCCGTACTCGAGCTTCTTCCTCAGCCAAGTGGGCAAGGCCGCGTTCATCAGCGTGCTCAGCGCCGTCCTGGTGCTGCTGGCCATCGTGCCGGGGGAACCTCTGTACCGCGTTTCGCAGCCGGGCAAAATCCGGCTCGGCGCTGGATTGCGGCTGCCCGGCATCCGCACGAAGGAATTTTTCAGCGCCAATGTCATCGGCGTCTGCCTGGCGGCCGCGCACACCGGATACATCACCGTCTTTTACATCTTCAGCCGCAAGCTGGGCGCGTGGGCGCCGCAGGACCTGCAATACTCGGATATTGTCAGCACGCCGCTGCCTTGGGTCTCGGCACTGTGCATCGGAATTTATGCCGCGACCAGCGAGGAATTTCTATTCCGCCTGTTCGCCATCCCCTACATGCAGCGGCTGACAAAGTCCAGATGGCTGGCCGTCGTCGTCCCCGCGTTTGCCTGGGGATTTCTGCACAGCAACTATCCGCAGGAGCCTGCATACATCCGCGGGATAGAAGTCGGACTGATGGGCATTGTCGCGGGATTGGTGATGCTGCGCTGGGGCATCTGGGCGACGCTCACATGGCATTACACGGTGGACGCGTTTCTGATCAGCACTTCGCTGCTGCGCTCGCACGGCGCGTACCTGCGCGTTTCAGGAGCGATTGTGGGATGCGGAGCGTTGATCCCGCTGGGCGTGGCGGCATTTTTCTATTTGTCGCGCGGGGGATTTGTAGCCGATGCGGCGCTGCTGAATAGCGCGCGGCCCATCGGAGGGCCGCGGCCAGAAGCGGCACCGGGAGCGGCCGAAGAATCCGCGCCCGAAACGGTCCCCGAAACGGCGCCGGCGGAAGTTTCCAAAGGCTATGTGGCGATGTCCACGCGCGCGCTGGGCGCGCTGGTAGTTTGCGGCCTCGCGGGCCTGGCGCTGCTGGCGGGCGTGAAAAGCGAAGCGATCGGAGATTTCGTCCGATTCCAGATCGACGAGAAACAAGCCGCGGCCCTCTCGGAGCAGGCGCTACGCGACATCAAGATCGATCCCGCAACCTACCGCCGCGTTGCGACTATTGTTTATACGTTCGATGGCTTCACCAACGAATATCTGCGGCGCGCCATCGGCATCTCCGCGGCGAACCGTGTGTATCGCGAGCAGGTCCCTTCCGCGTTCTGGAGCGTCCGCTATTTCCGCGATTCCCAGAACGAAGAGTACCGAGTGATTTTGAAGCCGGATGGAACTCTGCATTCGGTGCATCACACGCTGGACGAAAAAACGTCCGGAGCGAATCTCACCAAGGAAGAAGCCCTCGCGCGCGCGGAAGCGTATTTGCGCGACCAGAAGAAGCTGAACCTCTCCCCATGGAAATTGGTCGATGCCCAGACCGATCAAAAACCCGCGCGAACCGACCACACCTTCGAGTGGGAACAGGCCTCCGCGCTCGATGCCGCTTCCGGCGAGCAGGGCGCGCACATCCGCGTGCATCTTCAGGTGCAGGGCGCCGAAGTTTCCGGCTATCGCATTTTCATAAAAATTCCCCAAGCGTGGCTCGACGCCGAAAACCGCGACACTCCCGGGCAACTCGCGCAGACCTACGGCCGGGGCATCGGGATGTCCGTGATTCTTGTCGCCGTGTTGATCATTTTATTCCGCAACCTGAAGAATCCGGACCTCGCGCGCGTTCCCTGGCGCAGACTGGCCAAATGGTCGCTGTGGGTGCTGGCGGCCGCAATCGTGATTCTGGCGAACCAGATCCCGCAAGTTCTGCAGGAGTACGCCACCACGATGCCGCTGTCGGTGTACTACGCAAGCCAGTCCATATTGCGCTTTTTCGGCCTGTCCATTGATTTGGCCGGGGCCGTTCTCTTGCTGGGGATAGCCTGGTTTTTTCTGGAACGCGCCTTTGGCCCCGGGCGCATTCCGGCGTGGACCGGGATGCCCCCGGCATACTATCGCGACGCGTTTTGCGTGGCGGCGTTCGGCTCCGCGGCGGTGATGGGGCTGGGCCACTTGCCCGGATTATTCGCGCGCTGGCCCTTGTTGCGGCACGCGCTGAGCGCGAGTGTGCCGGGAACCCTGGATATGCTCAATCCAGCGTCGGCCACCGTCGCTTCGTCCCTATTGACGAGTTTTTTTACCGCGGGTTTGGTGGGGCTGGCCGCCGGTTTGATTGCCGCGTATGTTCATCCGATGTGGATGCGCAGCGGGATCCTGGTCCTTTACGCCGTGCTCATGTCCAGCAATGTGGCGACGCCCGGAGCATTTTTTCGCGAAGCGGCGTACCGCCTTGTTGCGGTGGCCGTGCTGTGGATGGGCGTGACGCGGATCGTGCGATTCAACACCATGGGTTATTTTCTGCTTTCGGCGATGATCGCGCTGGTGCCCGGCGCGGTGGATTTGTTGCAGCAGCCTAATTCCTATTTCCACGCGAACGGCTACATCGTGGTTGCGTTTGCGATCGCGACGCTGGCCTGGCCGGCGATTTGTTGGAGACGCGGTTCAACATCGGCGCAACCATCTTGAAGATTCGGACCGCGCAGCGAAGATGTCTTCCAATCTGCGACCGCACCATCTGTGGGGCCGGCACGGTTTGGTGGCACAGGCTTCAGCCTGCGCGGTTTTAATTTTCTGCCTCGCGGAACAGCGCACAGGCTGAGGCCTATGCCACAAAGACTCGCTTCACGTCCCTTTTTTCCGCAGGACTAACTGGCTCAGAAGATAAAATCCCGCGCCGGCTACGACGATGCCGATGCCGATGGCCAGTTCGCTGGTCGATCCGACCAGTTCGGCGCGATTGCGGGCCATGGCCGCGATCATCAACGCCATGGGCGGCACGCCGATAGCGATCGCACCCACGGTGCCGCCGGGAACGCGAAACGGCCGCGCCAGTTCCGGCTCGCGAATGCGCAGCGCCACCAGAGCCCAGAATTCCAGCAGGATGCTCAGCCCGGTCAGCAGGACGTCCAGGATGAGGCTCTTCTCAAAACCCAAAGGGAAGCAGATCGCCCAGAGAACCGCGCACACCAGGATGGCCACCCAGGGCGCGCCCTTGCGATCGATGCGCGTGAAAATGCGCGGAAGATACCCATCTTCGGCCATCACCAGCGGCAGCCGCGTGAACGAGAGCATGAGCGCGCTGAACGATCCGATTGCGCCGATCACTCCGGCGACCGCAATGGCGATGGCCAGCGTCTCGCCTCCGATGATGTGCGCGACGTCCACCCAGCCTCCTGTCGTCCAGCTGTTTGGATCTATTCCCGTGCGCGCCACCGCGCCCACGGGCAGCACATAGCTCACGACAACCAAAATTACCGCGCCGAACATGGCGCGGGAATAGGTGCGCTGCGGCGCTTCCACTTCGCCCGCAATGGTCGAAAGATTGTCCCAGCCCATGTAATTCCACATGGCGATGAGCACGCCGCCGAGCAGGTCTACGTGGCGCAACGGAACCTGCGCGACATCGCCCGGGGCCCGCTCGATTCCCAACGCGAAAATAATCAACGCCACGAACGGCACGAGCAGGGCGATGTTGAGCCACACGGAGCCTTCGCCCACCGAATGCACACCGAAAAGATTCCACGCCGTGCACAGCGCGATCATTGCGAATCCCAGGATAAGTCCGCGGTGCCCGGAGACAAGTCCCGGCAGGAATCGCCCGATGTAGGCGATGCACAGGTTCGGGTACAGCGCCATTTCAAAAATGCTGCCCGCCAGCGTCAGCCATGTTTCCTGAAATCCCCAGAAGCGGCCCATGCCGCGGCGCACCCAGACGTAGAAGCCGCCTTCCTCGGGAATCGCCGTCGCCAGTTCGCTGACCATCAGGGCGGTGGGCAGACTCCAAAGCAAAGGCGTGATCACCAGGATCAGGAGCGTGGCGGCGTAGCCTGTCTTTTCGACGATATCTTCGAGTCCGTACGGGCCGCCGGCGACCATGAAATAGGTAGCCGTGATCATGGGCACCACGGAAATCTTGCTCAAGGATTTCAGGCCGCTTTTTGTGGCGCCACTTTTTGGAGAGTTCATAAAGGTCCGGTTCGATCTCAGGGCCCAATAACGCCAAAGCCGATGAGTCTTATACCATTCCCAATTCGGAAAGCGAAATGGATTGATCCTGGAGCGATTGTCTAATACATTCTGTTTGAACAGGTTAGCTGATGGAGTGGATGGACTGGCACCACCGGGAGCCGTCGCCTACCATTCCTCGCTTTCCTGCGTCTAATAATATGGAGTTCTCTGACGATCGCCGGCCGGGTTCACGAACAGTCGGGCCTTCGGGCCCGGGGTCGAACACCAAGATGGACGCTGACGGAATGACAATCGCATGGTCTGCCGACGGCTCGGGCGATACTGGGCCAGGATCCACCGCGTTCAGTTCGTCCACCAGGGCCTTGGCTGCTCCCGACGACCGCCTGCTGATCGAGCGCGCGCAGGGCGGCGACCGCGAAGCGTTTGAAGCGCTGGTGCACCGCTACGACCGCGACGTCCTGCGCATTGCCCTGAACATCCTGCACAAGCCCGACGACGCCCGCGACGTCTACCAGGAAGCCTTCCTCAAAATTTACAAGAATCTCCACCGCTTCCGCTTCGAGTGCAGCTTCTACACCTGGATGTACCGCATCGTGACCAACGTTTGCCTGGATTTCCTGCGCCGCCGCAAGAGCCGGCCGGAAGATCAGGCTCCGGAACTTGCGATCAATCAAAAGGGAGAAGCGCCCGGCGCCGATTTTTTTGACCGGCAGCAGGACACGGGCGCGTCATCGAACCCGGAGCGGCGCCTGATGGGAATGGAGATCGGCGCGCGAATTTCCAGGGCGCTGGAGCGGCTGACGCCGCGCGAACGCATGGTGTTTGAGATGAAGCATTACCAGGGATTGAAATTGCGTGCTATCGGAGACGCGCTTGGCACGTCTGAAGAAACGGTGAAGAACTCGTTGTTCCGCGCCACGCGCAAATTGCGCGAGCAACTGGAAGAATTGCTGTGAGCGAACATTTGCACAACCCGGAGGACGTGGACAACGCCTTGAACCGCGCGATGATTGTTCGCTGCGAAGACATCGAGGCGCTGGCGATCCTGTACGCGTGCGACGATCTCGATGCGGCCGCGCGCGCGGCGCTTGAACAGCACGTGAAGCAATGCGCTGCTTGCGCCGCCGTTTTTTCGCGCGAAGCCAGGTTGTACCAGGCCATCGCGTCGTTCGACCAGCCCGCCGATTCTCTCGATCGCGCCGGCCTGCTGCTGGCCGAGTGCCGCAGCCAACTTGCGGAAGCGATTGACGATCATGAGGCCAAACGCAATCAGCCCGGCTGGCGCCCCGTGTTCTCCCCCGCGGCGTGGTGGTCGGTGGTTCGCGATACGCTGATCTATCATCCGGCGATGAGCATGGCCGCGCTGGTGATCGTAAGTTTCCTTGCGGGTGTGGCCGGCCAGCGGACGCAGGTCGCCTCCACGCCCGTTGCACCGCGGCCGGTGATGACGGTTTCCGCCGTTCCGAAAATCACCGACCAGCAACTGCATAGCGCGCAGAGCGCCAGCGTCGGCTGGGTGACGCCCTCGGATTCACGCACGCCCACCGTGCAGGTGCAGCTAATGTCGCCAACACCCACCAGCATCGAGGGCGCGCCCGAAGACGCCGACGTGGAGCGCGCGCTGACCTTTGTTTTGGAAAACAGCCGGCAATTCGATCCGGGCGCGCGCATGGATTCGCTGAATGTGCTGCGCACCCTCGCTGGCGACCCCGAAGTCCGGCGCTCGCTGTGCGGCGCGGCCCGATCGGACACCAATCCCGGCGTGCGCATGAGGGCGCTGGAATCACTTCAGGGGTTCGAGCAGGATCCGGCCGTGCGGCAGACGATTCTGGACGCGCTGCAAAACGACGCCAATTCCGGGGTGCGCGTTTCGGCCATTAATCTCTTGCTGAATTCCCTGGAAACCGGGAACGAACCCGGATCGGCGGATCCACAGACGCTGGCCGTGCTGCGCGATCGTCTGCGAAACGATTCCAACAATTACATTCGACTGCAAAGTGCCGCGGCATTGCGGGATCTCGGCGCCGGGAAGTAGGACAGGTTTCAGCCTGTCGGGTTTCATTTTGCACGGCCGGAAATCAAAAGCGACAGGCTGAAGCCTGTCCTGCTAAATTCACTCCATGACGAATTGGCGAATACATTTTGGGGGAGCGATCGTGGCTCTCGCGGCCACGTCGTCTCTACTGGCTACGCCTGCGAACGCCGCGCCTGCGAACCCCTGCTTCGCCGATTCCACATTTGTCTCGCTGGAAACTGAGTTACCGGTCGATCCCGCCGATTCCGCGCCACTGCTTTCCATGGAAAGAACAGGCGCGATTCCCGTAAAACAAGGCCTTCGCATTCGAGTGAACGCCGATCCCGGCAACGTCCACATTTTCACGGACGAGACCACACAGGTTTCCTACCTGGTCCGCGTGGAAGCGGACTCCCGCGAGCCCAGCGCGCGCGAATTTCTCGAACAGTTCAAGCTAACGGCGCGGCCCGCGCCCTGGGGCGTTTCCCTGGAGGGAAATGTGCCATGGCGCGAGTTCGGCGGGCGTTTCCGCGTGGTCTATGAGATCCATGTCCCGCACCGGAGCAACGTCGAGGTTCACACGCTCGGCGGAAATATCGAGCTGCAGGATCTCGATGGCACCGCGGACTTGTCCACCGAGGGAGGAAATATCACGGCGGGCAGTGTGGGCCTCGCTCCGGCGGCGCCTTCCAAATCCTTGCCAAAGGCCGCGGCAAATCACGTTGCGGCAAAGCTGGAAACGATGGGCGGGCACATCGCAATCGGCGATGTTGCCGGCACGCTGCGCGCAACCACCTCCGGCGGACACATCACTGCCGGAAATATCAGCGGCGACGCTTATCTTCACACGGACGGCGGGCTGATCCGCGCGGGCCGGATTTCGGGAGCGGCCGAACTGGAAACCGGCGGCGGCAACATCCACGTGCAAAGCGCCGCGTCGAACGTCATCGCCGATACGGCCGGCGGAGAGATTGATTTTGGCGAAACCTCCGGAACGATTCGCGCGCGCACGGGAGGCGGATCGTTGCGGATTGCGCACGTCACCGGGGCCACGGCGGTGGAAACCAGCGGCGGAATTTTTCTGGGACAAGTGGACGCGCCCCTGCGCGTTTCGTCCACGTCGGGTAACGTCACCGCGTGGCTCGCCGATCCTTCCGGGCGCGCCGTGCCCATTGCCGCTGAAAATTCAAAAAATACGCGCAAACTTCCCGAAGCTTCTCAATTGTCGTCGGACGACGGCGATATCGTTGTGTACATTCCGCGCGAGATGGCCGCGACGATCGACGCGGTCGTTGAAGAACGCAGCGGTGGACACAGAATTATCGCCGACCCTTCCCTGCCGCTGCAGGTCAGCTACCAGGACTCCAGCGTGGGTCCCCGCTCGATTCATTGCGCTGGCGAATTGAACGGGGGCGGAGAAGTTCTTCACCTTCGAGCGGTGTCCGGCAACATCATCTTGAGGTCCGGCGACCCTCAAACGGATGTAAGCGCCGCGCCGCCCATGCGCCGCAGGGAGCGCGAACGCGGCGATGCTTCCGCCATGCTCGCGGCCGCGAGTTCCAATGAGCCGGAAACCAACTACGACGCCTCCGGATTTTTCGCGCAAATCCGCCGCATGATTGCGGAATCCTGGTGGGGCGGCGTGCCGGTCGACGCCGATGAAATGCAGCAGCGCCTGGAACACTCGGTGGCGCCTGTCTATCCGGACGTCGCGCGCAAGGCCGGCATCGAAGGCGACGTGGTCCTGCGCGTGAGCATTTCAGAAGATGGCCGCGTGACAAACCTGGAAGTCCTCGACGGCCCGCCGGTTCTGGCGCGCGCCGCAGTGAACGCCGTGCGGCAATGGCGCTATCGCGCATGGATTATGAATGGCCACCCGGCCGCCGTGGTGACCACGCTGGTTGTTTCGTTCCGTCTGCACTAAGGCGCGGCAACGGATTCGACTCCTCGCACTATCACCACATTCCAATTAAGATGACCTTTTCGGCCTCTAAAATGCGAGCGCGTGCGTCAACCATTTAAGATTTCTTGTGCGGATAAAAAAAAGCGCCCTTGAAAACCGCAAGGACGCGGCACCCAAGCTTCAAAACCAGTCTAAGGCTAACCCAGCAACGCGAATCGGTAATCGGGGGCTCGAACCACAGATCCGAGCCCCCTTTTCATGCGCAATCTACTTGAAGGTGATCTTGGTGACGTCCCATTCCGAGCAGGAGCCGCGAATGAGTTCGTTGTCGTTGACGGCGTAGAGTTCGTGGATAATGCAGCCGGTCTGGCCCATGCCCATTCCGGATTGGATCCAGCCGAGCAACTTACCGTCGTGATCCAGGCGGTAGATTTTGCCTGTGCCGTCGCCGCTGTAGATGTATTTGGGGGTGACCTGGACGGACCACGGCGCGCCTACTCCGCCGATGGATTTCTTGAAGTTCAGGTCGTAGTCATACACCTGGATGCGGAAATTGCCGCGATCGGCAACGTAGACGTTGCCTTGCGCGTCGGTGGCGATGCCGTGCGGCGTGCTGAACTGATTTTCGCCGTTGCCGTGCGTGCCTACCGCCTTCTGCCAAACGCCGTCCTTGGAGATCTTGACGACGCGCGAGTTGCCGTAGCCGTCGCTGATGTACATGTTGTCCTGCGGATCCCAGGCGATGTCGGTTTCGCGGTTGAATGTGCCCATGTTTCCGACCGGATAGCGTTCAGTGACTTTCTCACCCCGTTCGATATAGCGCTCCATGTAGTCGATGGCTTCGGTCTTGCGGCCGAGCGTCATGCGGACGATGCCGTTGGGATCGAACTTGACGATCATTCCGGAACCTTCGTCGACCATCCAAACGTTGTCGTACTTGTCGTTGCGCACGGAGTGAGCGAAGGACGCGGCGTAGTTGTCCGGTCCCCACATCTTGACGAATTTATAATTCTGGTCGAACTCGAACAGCTCCGCGGCCGTGCCGCCGCGCGAGCTGCCGCCCTTGCCGGTGCGCGAGTACACAAACAGGTGGCCCTTGGAGTTCAGGGAAACCCCTTCGGTTTCGCCGATGGTGTGATCGGGGATCGTGAGGGGGAGAACTTCCTCAGTGAACTTCAACTGGGGGGTCGCCGCCTCCAGGGCGAGTTGCTTGGCGATGGCCGCCTGGCGCTCCGGGCTGGGAGGGCCGAACTGAGCCTTGACCTTCAGCGCCCCGACGCCCAGCACGGCGCCAAACGCAAATAGAGACACTACCAATGAGTTACGTTTCATATCCTGAATCTCCTCTCCGAGATGAGCGTCCCGCCGGAACTGGCCCGGCCGGTTCTGACCCGGATTGCCGTTTGATCCACCCGAGGCGCGCAATGCTACACCCAAATGCTCGTCCCGCGGGAATTTTTATAAACAAGCCCTCGCCGCGGAGCTTTCCGGAGGGACGGCACGGCCTGCCGCGCCTGTTGGCTAGAAATCTAACTTAGACAGGCGGCATCCCTTTGATGGGCGCTGCCGAATGGGGGGATCCCTGGCCTTCGAGAAAGCCGGCGTGCTTGCGCCGCCGGAAGCGCAATTGCAGGCGGTCCATATAGAGGTAAATTACCGGAGTCGTATAGAGAGTCAGGACCTGGCTGACCAGCAAGCCGCCCACAATGCTGATGCCAAGCGGGCGGCGCATTTCCGAGCCGGTGCCGGTCATCAGCGCCAATGGCAATCCGCCAAAAAGCGCCGCCATCGTGGTCATCATGATCGGGCGGAACCTCAGCAGGCAGGCCTGATAGATCGATTCCTCCGGGGTCTTTCCCGTGCGCTCTTCTTCCACCGCGAAGTCGATCATCATGATGGCGTTTTTCTTGACGATGCCGATCAGCAGGATGATTCCGATGATCGCAATCACGGTCAGTTCGGTGCGGAAGGCCAGCAAGGCCAAAAGCGCTCCCACGCCGGCCGACGGCAGCGTCGAGAGAATCGTGACCGGGTGGATATAACTTTCATACAGCATGCCCAGGACGATGTACACGGTGATGAGCGCGGCCAGGATGAGCCACGGCTGTGTCGACAGCGAAGACTGAAAGGCCTGCGCATTTCCCTGGAAGGTCGGATGGATATCCGCCGGGAGTCCCATGTGCAGGACGGCTTGCTGGATTGTGGTCACGGCGTCGCCCAGTGCCACGCCCTCGGCAAGATTGAACGAGATAGTTACGGCGGGAAACTGCCCCTGATGGTTCACCGAGAGCGCCGTGTTTCTGGTCTCGTAGTGGGTAAAGGCGCTGAGCGGGATCTGACTGCCATTGGACGATCTTACGTAAAGTCCGCGGATGGCGTCGGCGCTGTTGCGAAAGGCCGCGTCCACTTCCATCACCACGTGATACTGATTGAGCTGCGTGTAGATGGTGGACACCTGGCGCTGGCCGAAGGCGTCGTAGAGCGTGTTATCGATGGCTCGGGGTGAAATCCCCAATCGCGAAGCGGTGTCGCGGTCAATCGCGAGGTTCGCCTGCAAGCCGTTGGTTTGCTGGTCGCTGGCAATATCGCGCAACTGTGGTAGCTGCCTCATCTGTTCCGCCACGCGAGGCGCCCATTCCAGCAAGTCAGCGAGATTTTCGCTCGACAGAGTGAATTGATATTGCGAACTGCTGATGCGCCCGCCGACGGTGATGTCCTGATACGCACGCAGGAACAGTGTGGCCCCCGGAACCGTGGCGAGCTTGGGCCGCAGGCGCGAAATCACCTGATAGACGCTAACGTCGCGCTGGTTGAGCGGCTTGAGTTCGATCTCCATGCCGCCCGTATTTTCCGCGCCGCCCCCGGTTTCGCCGATCATGCTTTTGATCGCAGGGTCGCCTATCACGATATCGGTATACTGCTTCAACTTCTGCTGCATTGCGGGGAAGGAAGTGTCCTGCGCTCCCAGCATATTTCCGGCGATCAGCCCGGTGTCCTGCTGGGGGAAAAATCCCTTGGGGATGGCGACATACAAATAGAGGCTTAAACAGATCGTCGCGCCCGTAACGGCGAGCATGAAGGGCTGGTGGCGCAGAACCCAGCGCAGGCCCGCGGCGTAGGTCTCCACGGCCCAGAGAAACACGCGCTCGCTGGCCTGATACAGTTTCCCGTGCTTGATTTCCCTTTCCGATTTCAGGAACTGCGCGCACATCATGGGCGTGGTAGTGAGCGACACGCACAGGGAAACGGCGATGGCCACGCTCAAGGTGACCGCGAATTCCCGGAAGAGTCTTCCGATGACACCGCCCATCAGCAAGAGCGGAATAAATACCGCGATCAGGGAAAGGCTCATCGACAGGACCGTGAATCCGATCTCGCGCGAACCCTTCATTGCCGCTTGTACGGAAGAATCCCCGGCTTCGAGATAACGGGAAATGTTTTCGATGACCACGATCGCGTCGTCCACCACGAATCCGGTGCAGATCGCCAAGGCCATGAGAGAAAGATTGTCGAGGCTGTAATGCAGCAGGGACATCACGCCGAACGTGCCAATGATGGACAGAGGCACGGCGATGCTCGGAATTATCGTGGCCCATGCATTTCGCAGGAACAGAAAAATCACCATGACCACCAGCGCGACCGTCAACAGCATGGTGAATTCGATATCCTTGACGGACGCTCGAATGGTGGTGGTGCGGTTGAAATTCGTGCCGATCTCGACCGTGGGCGGGATGGAGGCGCGCAATTCCGGAAGCAGGGCCATGATGCTGTCCACGGTTTCGATGATATTGGCGCCTGGTTGGCGTCCGATGCCCATGGTCACTGCAGTTTTGCCGTCGGCGTAGGCGGAGTTGCGAACGTCTTCGATTCCTTCCGTCACCGTCGCGATGTCGCTGAGCCGGACGGGAGCCCCATTTCTATAAGCAATAATCAGCGGCACGTACTGCTCGGGTTTGAGAAGCTGGTCGGTGTCGTTCACCAGCCAGCGGTTGGTGCCATCTTCCACACTGCCCTTCGGAGAGTTCGCATTGGCCGACCCGAGCGCGGCGCGTACTTCCTCCAAACCGATCCCATAATGCGCCAGCGCGTTCGGATTGACGTCCACACGAACCGCGGGTTTGGCTCCCCCGGAAATCCGGACCAGTCCCACGCCGGGCACCTGGGATATTTTTTGCGCCAGGAAGGAATCGCACAAGTCATACAGGCGGCCTCTGGAAAGCGTGTCCGAGGAAACGTCCAAATCCAGAATGTCTGATTCGGCGGGATTCACTCTGCGGTAAGTGGGCAAGGTGGGCAGTCCGGCGGGTAATTGTCCCGCGGCAGCATTGATGGCCGCCTGGACGTCGCGCGAGGCGGCGTTGATGTCGCGATCCAGATCGAATTGCAGGACGATTCCCGTGGTGCCCAGCTGGCTGGTGGACGTCATCTGCGTGACGCCCGCGATGCGCCCGAACTGGCGCTCGAGCGGCGTGGCCACGGCCGAAGCCATGGTTTCCGGGCTTGCGCCCGGGAGCCCGGCGCGAACAAAAATGGTGGGGAAATCAATGTGGGGCAGAGCTGCGACGGGAAGAAAATAGAAGCCCACGCCGCCGGCAAGCAGTATCGCAACACTCAGTAAGGAAGTGGCAATGGGCCGCCGGATGAATGGCGCTGAGATATGCATGGGGGTTAACTCAGCATGTTAGTCCAGGTCCGCTTCCACAATCTAACCAAATAATTAGGATAGTCGAGATGTGAACTAACTTTCGCATAACCGCCTCTTTGGCCCATATGTTGAGGTTCCCGACGGTCTGGGAATGGTAAGCCGTCTCCCTGAAAGTTATCTGAATTCGCGCCCGCAATTGGAGCGCGCACTGTATTCCGTCGCCGCCGGCCAAACGAGGCGGCAAGGCTACTGATTTGGAATGGTGGGTTATTCCCGTTGGATAGTTACTTTTGAAAAAGGGACATCGATGCGCACCAGGCGGTGATTGGCGTCCAGGTAAAGCAGAATTTCCAGGTCCGTGGAACTGACCCGCATGGCTGTGTAGGTTGCATTTTCGACCTGCTGCGGGCCAATCGACTCCACTGAAATGCTTCCCGGAGTCAGGTCCTGCGGGATCACGACGGGAAAAGTCTGCTTTCCGCCGACCTTCCAATCGTACATTTGCGCGAGCACGGCGTACTGGTGGTAGAGATTGTTGTCGAGCACGGCGATATGCGGCGTCTCGAACTTGAAGTCCTTCATCAACGGCGAGGCCGCTCCCATGCTGGCCGAGCATTTCGCCGTGCCGTTGTCAAAATCTACGATCCCGGTGGCTTTTTTCTGCGCTTCGGCCGACCACTGGTACCGAATGGGCGAGCCGTCGGCGGAAAGTTTGAGCTGGCCGTTCGCCTTGATGTCCGTGCCTCCGGGCGCGTGCGCCGTGGTCGAGCCATGCGCCGTCCAGGTGTCGCCCGTTCGCGAAATCTCAAACTCTTCCTCGCCGAGGGCTTGGCCATCGAGCAGGATGCGGAATTTTCCCTTGTCCGGCGTAAAGACACCCGCCGCAGCAACGGCCGGCACGCTTTTTTCTTTTTGAGGGGCAGAGCGCGGGCTAGGCGCCGCGGCGATTTCCGCGATTCCAGCTGCCAGGGTGAGAACAACCAACCACACAAGCGATGGCGTGCGAGTTGTTGTCGCGAATCTCATACGATCGAAGCTCCGGGCAATTTTCCGTCCGCGGGCGCGCCCGCGGAGCGGCCGAAGATACCGAGGGCGAGAATCTGCTCGACCACCCGGATGGGCTCTCCGCCGCTCGCGACGCGGTAGTCCGCCTGCTGATAATACGGCAGGCGTTCCTGATAGAGCTTGCGAAAACTGCTTTCGTCGCGGAACAAAGGCCGGCCGCCCATCAGGACGCACCGCTGCAGCAATTCCTCCATGGGGCAATCGAGCCAGACCAGGACTGCGCCGGAACCCTGCGGAGACAAACCCGATTCACGCAGCAGCGCGGCGTTGCGAGGCTGCGCAAATGTGCCACCGCCGAGCGCCAGAACCAGGCGCGTGTCGCGCTCGGATACCGAACCCAGAATGCGTACAAGGCATTCGTGCTCGATATCGCGAAATACCGCTTCGCCTTTCTGCTCAAAAATTTGGGAAATGGGAAGGCCGGTGAGGCGCTCGATTTCGTCGTCCAGGTCGATGAAGCGCCAGGCCAACTGGGCGGCCAGCAGGCGGCCCACCGTGCTTTTGCCTGAGCCCATGAAACCGGTCAGGCAAACCAAACGGCATTCCGGGACAGGCCCCGAGGGCTTGTATGATGGAGAAAGTTCCTGCAAGCGGTTCCGAGCGCGCTAATCGCGCTTCAGAATTTTAATTGTACCACTAAAGGAAGTGAGCTCGACCTTGGCGTGTCCGTCGTTCATGGTGCCAAACAGGCTATGCCCGAATTTGGACTCCGCATGAGGGCTTCCGTGCGTGTCCGGCTTGAAGGAAGCCTGGTTGATCACGTCGCCCTTCAGCGAGTTGGCGCGCACGTCGAACGAATCGCTGGAGGAGAAGTGAACTTCGATGGTGCCGCTGAAATTCTTCATGATGTAAATGCCGCGGCTCAAAAAGCTGCCGTCGAACAGGATGTTTCCGGAGGAAGTCTGTACGCGCACGCTGTCGAGAGAGGGGTCGACCATCTGCATGTTGCCGCTGATGGAGTTGGCTTCCAGTTTTCCGGAGCAGCGCGTGCAGACCAGCGAGCCGTCGATGGTCTTGGCCACGATGTAGCCGTTCACGTCGGTGAGCTGCAGGTTCGCGCCGACGGTGTCGAAGGTCATGTCGCCGTGCACGCTCTCGACGGTCACGTTCCCGGAGTCGGTGCGCACGTTGAGCTCGCTCTCGACCGGAACGGTAATATCAAAATCCGTCTTGAGGTCGCTGGCGGAAACCTCTCCGGTATCCTGCGTCGCGATCTCCACGCGGTTCCCGGCCTCCTCGGTTTCCACGGCATTCTTGCCGCTGCCGTTGGTCCAGGAGACCAGAACTTCGTTCTTGGTCCAGGCCTTCACCTGAATCCGCCCGTTGGAATTCCGCACCGTGATTTTGGGTTTGGCTTGCACGACAAAATGTTTCTCGGCGCGATCGGCGGGATCGGCCTTCGCGGGAGAAGCGGACAGGACCAGCCCTGCCATCACCAAACCGAGTGCACCAGCCTTGATAACGTTGCAAGATACGCTCACTGCAGTCCTCCCGTCACATTACGATTCATGGCCGTGGCCAGCAATTCGGCTTTCTGTTCATAGGCCCCGTACAGGTATTCGCGCGCCATCTCGTTGTCCGGCTGTTCGCGGACACTGTTTTCACACATGGCGATAAAATGGTCAACGACGCTCAGGTTGCGCCGGAACGAATCGGTCACGGCGGCGTTCTGCTGCCGCAATTCCGGAAGCAAGGCATTTCCGAACGCCTGAGACTCTTCCTTGAATTCTTTTTCCGCCGAGAGAATCGGAGCGCTGTCCGACAGGGGCGCCAGCGGCGAATGCACCGCCATCGGTGCGGAGCCCGATTGATAACCGACCAGGGCGGCCGCGGCAAGAATTAAGGAGAGAAAAGCGCCGGCCAGAGCGGGGCGCTGGAACGCGGCCCACCATCCGGGCTTCAGGCTTGCCGCCACCGGGCGCTGGGCGTTTTGAATTTCTTCCGCATCGATCTGGTTGCGCAGGGAAATCCACACGCGTTCGGGAACCGGAAGTTCCTCGGCGCCTAGCTCCAGCGCGGCGTCGCGAATCGCGCTGAGATCGGCGGCCAGAAAGCGGCACGATTCGCAATCCTCCATGTGGGCTAGCGCGGGTTGCGGCAGCGCGGCTTCGTCCTGCTGTTCCAGAATCCGTTCAAATTCATCGCACTTGATTTTCGTCGTCATTGCTTTC
Organism: Terriglobia bacterium; assembly: GCA_020073485.1. GTDB lineage: Bacteria > Acidobacteriota > Terriglobia > Acidiferrales > UBA7541 > Palsa-360. Next base: position 60,541 of record JAIQFB010000020.1, read on the forward strand.
CTGTTCCACTTCATTCCTGCATTTTTCCAATTCCGATTCCACTGCCTGGGTTCCCATTCCAGGAAATGCTCCCGAAACCTAGGCGGATCCGCCGGCTTCGGATTTCGCGGCCTGGCGTTCCTGCCGCGCCTGGTTCCGCAGGGTTTCCTGCAAGAGTTCCCTCAAGCGCATGCGCGCTTTGTGCAATTGCGATTTCGAGTTTCCGATCGAGCAACTCATCAGCCCCGCGATTTCATTGTGCTCAAAGCCCTGGATATCGTGCAGCACGAACACCTGCTTGTATCCGGGCGGCAACTGTTCGATGGCGCGTTCCAGGTGCACGCGGTCAATCGAGCCGGAAAGCAGCAGATCGGGTGCGCCAAGTTCCCTGCGCGGCCCGCTGTTCTCATCGTCGGGATCGTTGGTCTCATCCAGCGGAGTCTCCGCAAGAGTTTTCTTGCGAAGCTTCATCAAGACCACGTTGACGGCCAGGCGATGCAGCCAGGTGGAAAATGCGGACTCGCCGCGAAACGTCGCGATCTTGCGATACAACTGCAGAAAGGCGTCTTGCGTGAGATCCTCGGCCTCAGCCGTGTTTCCGACCATGCGCAGACACAACGCATAAACCCGCCGGCTATGAAGCCGGTAAATGCGTTCAAACGCGCCAGCGTCGCCCTGTTGGGCGAGGCGGATGGCCTCTGCCTCAGTCATATCGCTGGTATCGGTTTGTCTCGTGCGGGTCACCGTACCCGTCGGGACGCATCCGAGTTCTGGTTGTGGGATGCCACCCTGCCTCCGTGAGTTGCATTCATTTAGATTCGATTGTGTTGGATTGGTTTCGATTACCCGGCCTATTTGCCCCGCTTACCCTGGATAGCCCGGTTTCCGCAAACATCGCAGCCGCTATTCCGTATCTAAGGCTCCCCCGGTCCTGGATCCACCGCTAGAAGCGCCGGAACCAGGGCCACCAGCCTGCGCCGGAAGGGTTCCAGTTCCTCGGCAGGCAGGGCACAGAAAAACGATTTCAGAACCACGGTCGTCTCCCCCATGCACGTGTTCAGATCATAGCCCCGGACTTCCAGTTCCCGCCAGGCGCGTTCGGAGAACAAAGGGCTTCCCTGGGCGGCTTTCACTATGATCGAACGGGTTTCCCTCTGCAATTCCCCTATGATTTCCTCCAGCGAATTCAGCTTATGGAAGAAACGGGTGCGGCTGCTGAAAACGGCCTTGGCCAGCAAGCCACTTATGGTGGATATTCTCTGCGCGGTGGCGCCCCGGAAATTGGAAGAGGCCAATGGAGATACGTTGGGCAACGTCCCAAAATGGGAACCATGCTCTTTAATCGTGTGAACCACAAGGCTTAAGCGATTGGCGAGACGGTCGAAAAGATCCGCGAATACTTCGGAATATTCCATCGCGCGTTCAAAGTCTTTTCGCTCACAAAGAGAGAGGGCTTCGTCTAAGGTAATGTTCAGAATGACGTTGGAGGATTCCAGGTCGCCGCGCGTGGCGTCAAAGAGCCGGTCCATCTCATTGGGCAACCAGGCGAACCAATCCTCGCGCACAGAACGGAAACGTTGCCTGGCACGCTTGGCGCCGATCACTCCCAAGGAGACCCCCACCGACCCTGACAGGGACTCACGGGACTATATCACATTGTGCAAGGCTTGGCGTTCCTTGCCAGCCACCGGGTCACCCGCTATACTTCCGACCTTTGAGGAGAGAGCCCCCTGTTACCTTTTGAGCCGCTCGACCAGTATCTCCAACGTCAAAAGAAGCTTGCCGAGATCGAGGCTCGCGGGTTCGAGGCCTATCCGCACAAATTCGATTGGACGGCAACGCCGGCGGAATTGGTCGAAAAGTATGCCGCGGCGGACCACGATGCTCTGGAGGCCGCCAAGCCTCCGGTGCGCGTCGCTGGACGCATCCTGACTCTTCGCCTGCACGGGAAGGCCGGCTTCGCGCATATTTCCGGCTCCGGCCAGCGGCTGCAGATCTACGTGAAGCTGGACATCGTGGGTGCGAAGGCGTTTGAACTGTTCCAATTGATGGACTTGGGAGACCTGATCGGCGTAAACGGCCATTTATTCCGCACCCGGACCGGTGAACTCACCGTTTGGGTTACCGAGCTTGCGCTGCTGAGCAAATCCCTGCTGCCTCTTCCGGAAAAATGGCATGGCCTTTCGGATGTCGAAATTCGGTATCGCCAGCGGTATCTCGACCTGATTTCCAATGAAAAGGCGAGAGCGATTTTCTACCGGCGCGCGCAAATCGTCCGCGAGCTGCGGCGATTTTTCGACGCGCGTGGGTACATTGAAGTCGAAACCCCGGTTATGCAGCCGATTGCCGGCGGAGCTGCGGCGCGGCCTTTTATCACTCACCACAACACGCTTGATCTCGATCTTTATCTTCGCATCGCGCCAGAGCTCTACCTCAAGCGGCTGGTCGTCGGCGGGTTTGATCGCGTGTACGAGATCGCTCGCAATTTTCGGAATGAGGGCATCTCCACCGCACACAATCCCGAATTCACCATGCTCGAGTTCTATCAGGCTTACAGCGATTACCAGGACTTGATGGCGCTCAGTGAAGAACTCTTTGCACACCTGGCACAGGAAGTAACCGGATCGACGGTGGTGAAATACGGCGAGCACGAGCTTGATTTCGCCAAGTTCCAGCGGCTCTCGATGCGCGAGGCCGTCTGCCGCTACTGGCCGGCGGGTGCTGCTCCTGCGCCTACCGTTGCGGAACTGGCGGCGCCGGGCGGGCCGCGTTCCGCCGCCGAGCGCTACAACGGGTGGGCGCAGTCGCATGGGCGCGAGCCTCTTGCGGACCTGGCCGGACAAAAAGACGGGCAGATCACCGGACTTTTATTTGAGACTCTCGCCGAGTCTCATCTGATTCAGCCCACGATCTTGTACGATTTTCCCACCGACATTTCGCCACTCTCGAAATGCCGCCGGGACGATCCTTCGCTCGTCGAGCGCTTTGAAATCTATGTTGCTGGGATGGAACTAGGCAACGCTTTTTCCGAATTAAATGATGCCGCCGAGCAGGAACGCCGCTTCCGCCAACAGGTCGAAGCGGGCGGCGAGGAAGTGCCGCGCGAAGTGGACATGGATTACATCCGCGCGCTGGCGCACGGAATGCCGCCGACAGCCGGCGAAGGCATTGGCATCGACCGCCTCACCATGGTGCTCACCGACTCGCATTCCATTCGTGAAGTTATTTTGTTTCCGCTGCTCCGGCCGGAAATTCCGGGAGAAGGTGGCGCGGCGGGCGAACCGGCGGATCCTTCTCCACAACTTCCCACGCATCCTCCGGACGACAAAAAATGAAATTTGCCTGGCTGGTTGCGCGGCGGTACTTGCGGTCGCCGTATAAGCCTGCCGTGCTGCGCCTGGTCACGGCGTTTTCCGTGGTGGGAATTGCCGCCGGCGTCGCCACGCTGGTGATCGCGCTTTCGATGAACACCGGCTTTCGCCGGACGATTCAGGATCGCCTGCTGGGCGTCTCCGCGCACGTCAATTTGTCGCGCCCCGGCTCGGAAGGGATCGAGGACTACCGCGCGCTCGCCGAAAAGCTGAGCCACGTCGACGGCGTGCGCAGCGTCGCTCCCGCAATCTATCTGACGGTGCTGCTTTCCGGCACCGGCCGCGCGCGGGGCGTGGTGGTCAAGGGAATCGATCCAGTTTTGGAAGAGAAATCCGACGACGCGCTGCGCCACATCGTGGCCGGAACGGCCGATTTCAAGCCCGATGCCGACGGCTTCGATTCCATCCTGGTCGGACATCTGATGGCCGCCGAACTCAACATCCGCATGGGCGACTACATCACGCTCACGAGCCCCGAGGGCCGCCTGACTCCCTACGGAATGGTGCCGCGATCGCGCCGCTTCCGTGTCGCGGGCGTATTTAATTCCGGCTTCTACGATTACGATGCCAACTGGGTCTTCGCCACGATGCCCGCCGCGCAAAATCTGGCCGGCGTGGCAGATGTGGCCAGCGTGCTGGAATTCCGCGTGAAGGACGTGGACCGCGCCGTGGACGCCGCCCGTCTGATCGGCGCTGCCGCGGGCGCGGGATTTGTGACCACCACGTGGGAAGACGAAAACCGCGCGCTGTTCCGCGCGCTGGCGCTCGAAAAACTCGTCACCGCGCTCTTCATCGGCCTGATCACGTTCGTCGCCGGACTGAATATATTGGTGGTGCTGGCCATGACGGTCACCGACCGCGCGCGCGATATTGCCGTGCTGATGTCGCTCGGCGCCTACCGCCCGCAGGTCCGAAACATTTTCATGTTGCAGGGTTTGACGGTGGGAATCATCGGTACATTCACCGGACTTGTGCTGGGCTACACAATTTCCTGGGCCGCGGGTGCCTATCACCTGATCCCGCTCGACCCGCAGGTCTATTCCGTGCCTTACGTGCCGTTCCAATCCAGCGCCCTCGACGGGGCGTGGATCGCCGCCGCAGCGCTGGCCATCAGCGTGGGTGCGACGCTGATTCCGGCGCGCGCCGCGTCACGCATTCTTCCTGTCGATATTCTGCGGTACGAGTAGGACAGGCTTCAGCCTGTCGATTTTTCGTTTTCCGCCACACTGAGAATGCGATTGACTAAAATCTTTCCTGCCCTTGCCCTCAGCCGATAAGCGCCACAATTTTCGCGCGCACCTCGGCCAGTTCGTCAGCGGAGACCGCGCCCTTGCGCTTGGCTTTTCGCACGCGCCAGTCCAGACTTTTCACTTGATCGGCGAGGACAACGCTGAGCGGGGTACCTGCAACGAGGACTTCGAACGGATAATTTTTTATCTGCGTCGTCAAGGGGCAGCAGATCATCAGGCTGGTCTTGCCGTTGTACGTTGCCGGACTTACGACCAGAACTGGGCGGTGCCCCGATTGTTCATGTCCTGCTTGCGGCGCGAAATTCAGCCAGACGATGTCTCCTGCCTCAGGTACATACCGCGACATCACCAGGCCTCTTTGCCGATTGCGGGGCCGAAATCGACGGCTTTATGCTGATTTTTGGACGTAATTGCCTTCAGCAATTCGTCCAGGTTATACGATTTCTTGCGGACCGGTTCGATCACGATGCGGCCCGCTTCTTCCCGCACGTCCACCGCTTCATCCAGGACGAGGCGCGTGGCGTGCATCACGGAGGCCGGGATGCGCACCGCAGCGCTGTTGCCCCATTTCTTTACCGTGCCTCTCATGGCTGCCTCCAAAGTATCTACGACATATCTACAGTGTAGGAGGGCGTCCAAACCGTGTCTACAATGTTTATACTGGTTCCGGCTGGTCCGGCGCGAGTGTGTCATAGATTCTCGTAAGTCGTGCGCTGACGGGTTTTGCAGGACAGGCAAGAGTGCCTGTCCTACAACGTAGTTCTGCGAAATAAGACTCCTAGATGAACTCACAAATCCGCGCAATATTTGCGGGCGAATCTTCACGTGCAAGTTGCAACGCGCGAAGCCAAGCGGTAGATTCGGAACATTCGTTCCACGCGGAGCACGGGAGGAAGACCACATGAGCGCGATCTCGAGGCGCGGATTTGTGAAGGGCGCGGCACTGGCGCCGCTGGCGCTGGCGCCATTTCGGTCGCTGGCGCAGCAGGGCGCGGCGCCGGGCGACAAGTTTGATTTCGTGATTGCGGGCGCGGGGCACAACAGCCTGGTGTGCGCGGCGTATCTGGCCAAGGGCGGGTTCAAGGTGCTGGTGCTGGAGGGGCGGCCGACGATTGGCGGAGGGACGAAGACGGCGGAGGTTTGCCTGCCGGGGTTCAAGGAAGATTTGTGCTCGAGCGTCCATTCGGGAATTTCCAATAATCCGTTGATGAAGAACGACGAGCTGCGGCTGCGCGATTATGGGTACGGCGAGTACATCGAATCCGATCCCGTCATGCACATTCCTTTTCTGGACGGCGCGTCGATCACCGTGTGGCGCGACCTGGACCGCACTTGCGACACGATCGCGCGCATTTCCAAAAAAGACGCGCAGACGTACCGGCGGATGGTGGCCGAGTACAAGGCATATACGGCGGCCACCGCTGCGAGCAGGGGCGGCGATGCGGCCGGCGGCGTGCCCAAGATTCCGAAGGCGGGAGTGTGGCAGCGGCGCTTTGCAATGTCCGGATATGATCTGGTCAGTGAGTTGTACGAAAGCGAGCAAATGCGGCGCGCCAATCTGGTGTGCGGGCATTTTGGTTCCGTGCCCGGAGGAAACCAGGGCACGGGCAACCAAGCATTTTCATTGGTAACACAGCAGATCAGCGGGCGCGTGATCCCCAAGGGCGGCTCGGGCACTCTGGCCGTGGCGCTCGGGAAATTTATCGAAGCTCACAACGGCGTGGTCCTGACGAACAAGCCCGTGACGCGCCTCGTGATTGAGAATAACAAGTGCGTGGGCGTCGAGTGCCAGGATGGCAGCTTCTACCGCGCGGAAAAATCCGTGGTTTCGACGATCCACGTCAAGCACCTGGTGGACATGGCGCCGCGCGAATTGTGGGGCGAGGATTTTCTGGAAGGCGTCGAGATGTTTCAGCCCGAACACGCCATGATCAGCCTGCATTACGCGACTTCGGAGCCTCCGAAATATCCGCTCGCGACGGGCGGCACGATTTCCACGTGCGAGGCAGCCATCGCGCCCAGCCTGGATTACTACCTGCGCATGGATTATCTCGAGGCTCGCGGCGTGATCGATCCGAACGATCCGCCGGGGCTGCAGATTGTGAGCCCGAGCGTGGCCGATCCCAGCCGGGCGCCCGCCGGGTGCCACACGGTGAAGATCGAGAGCAACCTGCCCTACGGGCTGAAGGAAGGCCCCAAGCACTGGGACAACATTAGGGATGAGGTCGCGGACTCGCTGCTAAATCATTTGCGGAAATTCGCGCCGAACCTGACGCCCGATAAATTCCTAGGGAAATTCATCGAAAGCCCGCTCGATATCGAGCGCATGAATCCGTCGATGTGGCGCGGAAGCGCGCACGCCGGGGCCAGCATCCCCTCGCAGGTGGGAGCCATGCGTCCGGTGCCGGGCTGGGCAAATTATCGCATGCCGGTCGCCGGGCTCTATCAGACCGGAGCGTGCACCGCTCCCGGCGGCTCGGTCACGGGGATGCCGGGGCGCAATGCCGCGGCGGTCATCCTCAAGGATTTCGGGACGAGCATCGAGGAAGTGGTGGCGAAGCCGCCGGGCAAGGCGTCATAAGAGATCGCGTAAATTCGTTGGGCTATTTCGCAAATGTTCGCGGAGGAATACTTGTGCGAAGAGAACGGATCGTGCGCGTAGCCAGACTCGCCGCAGCGGCATTGGGTGCTGCACTACTCCTTGCGGCGCTGCCGCTCCGAGCGCAGCAATCCACGGCCACGGCGGGCGCCGAAAAACAGGTACCCGACAATCCGGCTGCACACATGCCGCCTGCGCAACCCCTCCCATACAGTCACCAGACGCATCTGGCGTTGGGCCTGGAGTGCAGCATGTGCCACACGAATCCCGAGCCGGGAAATCTGATGACGTTTCCGGCGACCAGCGTGTGCATGGGGTGCCATACGACGGTGGCCACGAACAAACCGTCGATCCAGAAACTTGCCACGTTCGCAAAATCGGGCCAGCCCATTCCCTGGGTGCGCGTGTATGCAGTCACGAAAGGGGTCAACTGGACGCACCGCAAACATCTCGATGCCGGGGTGAAGTGCGAGACCTGCCACGGCCAGGTGGCCGACATGGCAACGATGTCTCAGACGACCAGCGTGACGTCCATGGGCGTGTGCATCAGTTGCCACAAACTAAATAACGCTCCCACTGTTTGCCAGACCTGCCATTCGTGGCCTGCGAACTGAAGGTAGGACAGGTCCCGACAGGGCCGGGATCTATGACTTCAGCCTGTCTGGTTTTTCGGACGCGCAAAAAATCAAAAGCGACAGTCTGACGATTCCCTTCCCTCACCGCAAGAGCCTGTCCTACTGGCCAGTAAAGCCTCCCTGTTTCGGAATGCACAGACGCAGAATTTCCGATGCAATGAATCGCGAATATGGCGTACGGGTTGCACGTATAGCTGGTGTATGCTTTGCAGGCGTGAGAAGTGTGGTCAGAGGCCGCACGGGGTCATCCCGCAAAAGCTGCAATCGTAGCTGTATCAATGAGTTGAGGAGCAGAGCAGCAAGTACCCAAATGAGTAAATATTTGCACAGGCACACACAGGGCGAGAAAGAGAAAGCGATTGTCCCGGCGACTTTGGGGTTTCCAGGCGGTACAGGTATGGTGGAACGGGAATGAGGAAAGTGGCATCTAATTTCGTATAAGGTTTACTTGGCCCCAAAGCGTTATTTGGACACGACCCGGGACCAAAATGGAACGGTAAAACGGATTCGCTGAACAAAGATTCATGACGGATTTATGACGGCAGAGACCACAGCCACGGTGAGAGTACAAGAGGATGCAGCGCCCCGCGCGGGCGCGCTCATCCAGGCGCGCGACGTGCACAAGAAATATGCCGCGGGCGGCAGCGAAGTCACTGTGCTGTCCGGTGTTAACGTGAGTGTGGAGGCCGGGGAACTGATCGCGATCGTGGGGCCGTCGGGAGCGGGAAAGAGCACATTTTTGCACCTGCTGGCCGCGCTAGACACACCAACGAGCGGTACAGTATACTTCGAGCAGAAAGCAATAGATTCGTTTCGGGAAAAAGAGCTTGCGGATTATCGCAACCGCTCGATTGGTTTTGTATGGCAGCGGCACCACCTTCTGGCCGATTTTACGGCGGCCGAAAACGTGGCTATGCCGCTGCTGATGCGCGGCACGGGATACGATGAGGCGCTCGAAACCTCCGCGCACTGGCTCCGGGAAGTAGGCCTGGAAGCGCGAATGAAGCAGCGGGCGGGGGAGTTGTCCGGGGGGGAGCAGCAGCGCGTGGCCATTGCCCGCGCACTGGTGCAGGGGCCGGCGCTGTTGCTGGCCGACGAACCCACCGGCGACCTGGACGAGCGAAACGCACTGGCCGTCTTTGAGTTGATGCAGCGATTGCATCGCGAGCACCGGCTCACCTCCATCCTGGCTACGCACAACACAGTTCTGGCGGGACGCGCAGATCGCGTGCTGCAACTGGAGCACGGATTACTCCTGCCGGTTGGTGGGGAAAGACCAAAGCCCTGAAGTTGCACTGAGGGAGAAACGAGTTGACCCGTGTTTGAACGTTACACAGAGAAGGCACGCCGCGTCATATTTTTCGCGCGCTACGAAGCCAGCCAGTACGGTTCCCCGTACATTGAGACCGAGCATCTGCTGCTCGGCTTGATGCGCGAGGACAAGGCACTGGCCAATCGTTTTCTGCGTTCTCACGGGTCGATCGAGTCGATCCGCAAAGAGATCGAACAACGCATCACCATCCGCGAGCGCATCTCCACGTCTGTCGAGGTGCCGCTCAGCCAGGAATCCAAGCGCATTCTGAACTTCGCCACCGAAGAGGCCGAGCGCCTGGGGCACAAGCACGTCGGCACCGAGCACCTGCTGCTGGGGATCCTGCGCGAAGAGAAATGCTTTGGCGCGGAAATCCTGCAGGAACGCGGACTGCGCCTGACCGCGCTGCGCGAGGAACTGGCCCGCAGCGCTGGAGAAAAGCCCGCGGCGTCGCGTCCGAAAGAGACTTCCCTGCTGGCCGAATTCAGCCGAGACCTGACGCAGGCGGCCCTCGAAGGTCAACTCGATCCCCTGGTCGGCCGCGAACGCGAAGTCGAACGCGTGATCCAGATCCTGTGCCGCCGCACGAAGAACAACCCCGTGCTGATCGGCGAGCCCGGGGTGGGTAAAACAGCCATTGTCGAAGGCCTGGCGCAGCGGATTTCCGATAGCGATGTGCCGCCGTTCCTTGCCGACAAGCGCATCCTTTCCCTGGACCTCTCCCTGATCGTCGCCGGCACCAAGTATCGCGGGCAGTTCGAGGAACGGCTCAAGACCATCATGAAGGAATTGATGGAGAGCCAGAACTCGATCGTCTTTATCGACGAGCTCCACACGCTGGTGGGCGCGGGCTCGGCCGAAGGGTCGCTGGACGCCGCCAATATCCTGAAACCTGCGCTGTCGCGTGGCGAAATTCAGTGCATCGGCGCGACCACGCCCGGTGAATACCGCAAGTCCGTGGAAAAAGACCGCTCGCTCGAGCGGCGCTTCCAGGCTGTGAAGGTGGGAGCGCCGTCCGAGGACGAAGCCATTCAGGTTCTGGAAGGCGTGCGCGAGCGCTACGAAAAGTTTCACGCCGTCAGCTACACGGACGAAGCCATCCGCTATTCCGTGTATCTCTCCAGCCGTTATATTCCGGACCGCTTCCTGCCGGACAAGGCCATCGACCTGATCGACGAGGCGGGCGCGCGCGTGAAGCTGCGCCAGGCCATGCTGCCCGACGAAGTGGCCGAAGTGCAGAAGCGCGTGAAATTCATCACCCACCGCATGGAAACGGCCATCGCCAATCACGAATTCGAGAAGGCGCGGTTTTATTCCGAGGAAGAGCGCAAGGAAAAGGAAAACCTGCGCGTGGTGCGCGAGAAGCTGAAACTGGACGACACCAACACGGGCATCGTCACGCGCGAGGACATCGAGGACGTGGTGGCGCGCTGGACGGGCATCGCCGTGAACTCGATCAAGGAAGACGAACAGCAGAAACTGCTGCGCATCGAAGTGGAATTGCACAAGCGCGTCATCAGCCAGGACAAGTCCATCACCGCCCTGGCACGCGCCATCCGCCGCAGCCGCGCCGGGCTCAAGGCCCCGGGGCGCCCAGTCGGATGCTTCCTGTTCCTGGGTCCCACCGGCGTCGGAAAGACGGAAGTCGCGCGGCGCCTGGCCGAATTCATGTTCGGCAGCGAAAAGTCTCTCATTCGCTTCGACATGTCCGAGTACATGGAGAAGCATTCGGTCTCGAAACTGATCGGCGCGCCTCCAGGCTACGTGGGCTACGAAGAGGGCGGACAACTGACCGAGCGCGTGCGGCGGACGCCATATTCCGTGATTTTGCTGGATGAGATCGAAAAGGCCCATCCGGACGTGTACAATATCCTGCTCCAAGTCTTCGAAGACGGCCAATTGACGGACGGGCTCGGCAATACCGTCGATTTCCGGAACACGATCGTGATCATGACCTCGAACCTGGGCGCGCGCCATCTGCAGAAGCGCTCCACGATGGGTTTCCAGTCGTCGGCCGAAGAGGGCACCGCGAAGTCCATGGATGAACTCGTGCTCAGCGAAGTGAAGCGCGTGTTTAATCCGGAGTTTCTGAACCGGCTGGATGAAATTATTCTGTTCAACCCGTTGGGTGATGAAGAACTGCTCCGCATCATCGATTTGCTGGTCGGCCAGATCAACGACACTTTGATCCACCGCCAGGTACAGATCGTACTGACGCCGGAAGCACGCCAGTGGATCCTCGAGAAAACGTGCGGGGACCGCAATTATGGCGCGCGGCCGCTGCGGCGGGCACTGCAAAAGTATGTCGAAGATCCGTTGTCCGAAGCGCTGATTCAGGGGGGCCTGCAGCGTCCGGCAACGTTGGAAGTCTACGTCGCAACAGACGGGCTCGGATTCCGACCGGTGGTCGAAGCAACCCCGGTATCCCACTAGCGAATCCTACGCGCACAGGCCGCACTCATCCGGGTCCGGCGGGGGAGCGTACAATCTTGTTTTGGGGGCAGCGGCCTTGAGCATTGCTCTGGCCGCACGCAAGAATTCGTGTTTCAAGATCGGGCTGCGGGCGCGCTTGGCGTGCCTGCTCGTAGCCGTTGGGGTGTGTTTTGGGCCCGTGGCACGCGCCTTTCCTCTTCCCCAGCAGCAGGCCGCCCCGGCGGCCCCGGCAGTTGGCGCCGAAACACCCACCATTGAACGTATTGAATTCCAGGGCAATCGAAGGATCCGCAGCGAAACGCTGCGCGCGCGAATTTTTTCCCGGCAAGGCGACCCGGTCAATCCGGACGCGCTGCGCCGCGATTTCCATGCCCTGTGGAACACGCAATTCTTCGACGACATCCGCCTGGAAGTCGAGGACAGCGCCGACAAACCGAATCAGAAAATCATTATTTTTTACGTGACCGAGCGGCCCATCATCCGGCGCATCGAGTACAAGGGAAATAAATCGATTTCCGAATCCGACATTCTGGACCGGTTCAAGGAACGCAAAGTCGGATTGTCGATTGAAGGCCAGTTCGATCCCACGCGAATCAAGAAAGCCGAAGTAGTGTTGAAAGAATTGCTGGCCGAGCACGGGCGCCAGTTCGCCGTCGTCAAGCCCACCTACGAGCGCCTGCCCGGAACCAACGCCGTCAAGCTCACGTTCAATATCAACGAAGGCCCCAAGGTGAAGGTGGGCAAGATCATCATCACGGGGAACACCGCATTTTCACGCGGCAAGATTATCCGCTCGATGCACAATTCGCGCCCCATCGCCATTCCGCTAAGTTTTCTGGGAAGCATTCCCGTCATGGCCAAGACATTTGACCGGCCGAAGCTGGACGAGGACTTGGAAATCGGAATTCGCGGACTCTATCAGGACAACGGATATTTCAAGGTGCTGGTAAAGGATCCGATCATAGAAAATGTGACGGTGACGAACAATATTTTGGACCGCAGCGTGCCGTTCGTGGGGTCGAAAACGTCGAAGGTCACCAACATCACCATTCCCATCGAGGAAGGCGCGCGCTACCACATGGGCACGATTCACGTGCGCAACGCGAATCCCGACGAGGGGTTGTTTTTCAAGCAGGATTTCCTGGAAGGGCTGTTCCCGCTCAAGAAGGGCGAAATTTTCAGCGTGGCCAAGGTCCGCAAAGCCATCCAGGATTACACCAAGCTGTATGGCAATTACGGATTCATCGATTTCACAGCGGTGCCGGACACCGACGTGCACGACGATACCAAGACCGTCGACCTCACCTTCGCCTTTGACCAGCAAAAACAATTCTTTGTGCGCCGCATTGAATTCTCCGGAAACACCGGAACGCGCGACAAAGTCATCCGCCGCGAACTGCTGCTGAGCGAAGGCGACATGTTCCGCAACAATTTGTGGGAACTCAGCCTGCTGCGCCTCAACCAGCTCGATTACTTCGAGGCCGTCAAGCCGGAAAACGCCGAAATCAAGCGCAACGTCAAACAGGGCACCGTGGACATCCTTCTCAAGCTCAAGGAGAAAGGAAAACAGTCCATCAGCTTGACCGGCGGCGTCAGCGGCTTCGCCGGCAGCTATATCGGCTTGACCTACCAGACCAACAATTTCCTGGGACTGGGCGAGACGCTCACGCTTTCCGCCAACGTCGGCACGCTGCAGCGCAATATTTCCTTCGGGTTCACCGAACCATATCTTTTCGACCGGCCGATCAGCACGGGTTTCACTGTTTTTTACAGCCGCTATAATTTCGACCAGGCCCAGCAGACTTCCCTGGCCCTGGGATATCAAGTCCAGTTGAATCCCAACACCGTGCAGAATTACGTGCAGAACAGCGACGGCTTCACGATATTCGCCAGCTATCCGCTGAGAAAGCTGGGATTCACGCGCCTGGGCCTCACCTACGGATTGACCAGCACCAGCATCACGGGATTGAGCACCGCGTCCACGGCCCTGTTCAGCGTGCTGCAGTTCCAGTCCCTGGCGGGCCCCTCGGCGCTGCAAGGCATTCTGGAAAGCAAAATCACTCCCACCCTGAGTTACAACACCGTGGATAATCCGGTAAACCCGACTCATGGAAAGAGCCTTTTCGAGTCGGTCTCATTTGAAGGCGGGCCCATCGGAGGGAACGTCAATACTTTTTCGGACGTGGTCGAGGCCAAGTACTTCCGGCCCCACTATCACAATCGGAACGTCATCGCCATGCGCGTGCTGGGCTCGTTCGAGACGGGATTCGGGGGCAAGGAAATTCCGCCCTTCAGCCGTTATTACCTGGGCGGCGAGGATACCTTGCGCGGGTTCGATATCCGCACAGTGTCTCCCGTGGTGTTCGTGCCCACGCTGTCGAATTACAGTTTTACGTACTCCAATCCCCGCGTGCTGGGTTCCACCGGACAGCCTATCCTCAGCGCGGTCACCATTCCCATGCTGACGTACCAGACATCCTTCCCGGGCGGAGACACGCAGTTGGTGGGCAATTTCGAGTACCGCATACCCATCGCGCCGCATGTCAGTGCGTCGATCTTTGGAGATGCGGGAGCGAGCGGCGCCCTGCGGCACGACCAGTTGCAGCTGAACTCGTCCGACCTGGCTACATTGCAACAAACCTTTGCCGGCAGCAATACCACCATCAGTCCGACGCTGCCGTTCCAGCCCGGAACCAATTTCAAGCTGCGAACATCGGCGGGCGTGGAGATCGTGGTGCAGCTACCCATTGTGCAGGCGCCGTTCCGCATTTATTGGGCTTATAACTTCAACCGGATGTCGCAGATCATCAACGCACCCACGACGCAGTTCCCGGGGAACCCAAACAACACGAATCCGCTGAACCCGCCATGCGATTCGTCGCACACCACAAATTGTTTCGACATGAATTGGTTTAAATATGAAAACGGCCTGCCGGCGGATATCTGGGATCAGGTCGTGAATGGAACCCCGAGCCAGCAGGGACTTTTGGGGTTGTACCGCAATCCGCAACGCACCAATTTCTTCGACCCCGTGAGGACGCTGCGCTTCACCGTGAGCCGGACGTTCTAAACGCGCGGCAGGCATGGGAAAACGGAATACGGAACGGCCACGATTTTAGCGGCGAAAATGAGACGGGTATTGCTCCGGGGCGTTCCCGGGAAGGTCGCATGAAAGCAAAGCTTGGGAGGACAGGGATGAGGTGGTGGAAGATCGGCTCATTGGGACTCACTCTGGCGATGGCGCTGGGAGCGCTGGGTTGCGGAGGAAGTTCGTCCAACTCGGCTGTGACACTTACAATTTCGCCGGTGCAGGCCAGCGTAATCACGAACCGCACGCAGCAGTTCTCCAGCCTGGTCACCGGAAATAGCAACACCACCGTCACCTGGACGGTAACCTGTCCGACCGGCGTGACCGCCCCCGCCTGCGGCACCATCGATTCCACCGGACTGTACACGGCGCCGGCGAAAATCCCCACGGTCACGACCAATGGCACCACCACCGTTACTCCCACAGCGACCATTACGGCAACCGCGGCCGCCGACACCACCAAGGTTGCGACCGCCACGCTGACCATCATCAGCGGCATCAGCATTTCGATTACGCCAAACACCGCCACGGTAGGCACCGGGGAAACGTTCGGCGGTTTCATCGCGACCGTGAACAATCCGGGATGCATCCTCACTTCCAATCCCACGTGCAACAACGTGACCTGGTCGCTCCCCACGGTGACCACCGCGGGCTCGGACGGCACCATCGACCCGAACACCGGCTTGTACACCGCTCCGGCGACCGCCCCTTCGCCCAACTCCATCACCGTGACCGCCACTTCCGTGGCCGACACGGCGGTGACGGCGACCGTTTTGATCACGATCCAGACATCCATTCCTCCGACCGTGACGTCGGTCAGCCCAAATGTCATGGGATTGGGGGGATTATTCCAGGACACGTATATTGCCGGCACCAATTTCATTTCGACCAACAAGGTCTACGTCAATGGAGTGGCGCTGCCCTCTTCCCAGGTCTCGGACGTTTCCAGTTCCCTGATTCGAATCCGCATTCCGGATACGCTGCTGGCTGCGCCCCCCGCGCCGCCGGCCTTGCCTGTTCTTCAAGTCAGCGTTTCGCAGCAGACTGGAGCGCAGCAGACCTGCGCAAACGCCACGGACTGCCAGATCACAGTGAAGGCCGTCCGCCCCGGACTGGTGGGCCCCTCTCCCGATAGCATCGGGCAGGGAAATTCGGGCGTGGTCAGTTTCGACGTGCACGGGGGGTTCTTCGGCACGGCCTTGGTTCCAACGGTGAGCGCGTTCTTCGATGGCCGCCTGCGCGCTTTTCAATTACCCGCGGCCGGCACAACCAACAGCACGCGGGATTTGTCTGTAACTATCGGCGGCAATTCGAATTCGAGCGATTTTGCGACCCCAGGTCTTTATCCGGTAACGATTCAAAGCGGGCGCGACGCATCAAAATTCGCGGTCACCAACTTTGC
This sequence comes from Terriglobia bacterium, assembly GCA_020073485.1. Lineage (GTDB taxonomy): Bacteria > Acidobacteriota > Terriglobia > Acidiferrales > UBA7541 > Palsa-360. The sequence continues at coordinate 76,610 of JAIQFB010000020.1, forward strand.
CGTCCAACCGAATTACAATATTTCTTCGATTACTGCGATCGCGGCGCAGCTTCCGGTGGGAACGTCGCCCAGCGATGTGGCGATCAACCCGGCCACGGGCCTGGCGGTCGTCGCCAATACGGGATCGAACAATGTCAGCCTGATTGATCTCACATCGCCGGCGCCTACGGTCGTCGCAACTCTGTGCACGGCTGCGGTGGGCGCGGTTGCGCCCTGCCCGCCATCCGGCCCCACCAGCGTTTCCATCGACTACGTTCGCAATATCGCGCTGGTCGTGAATACCGCCGTAAAAACGATCGCAGTCGTGGACCTGAACAGCAAGGCGGTCAGTTTTGTCAGCCCGGCGCTGCAGGATTCGCCAGGAGCGGTGGGCGTCAACCCGGTCACCGGGCGAGCCCTGGTGGCCATGCAAACCAGGAACTACGGGATTTTGATGGATGTGAAGCAGTCCCCCCCCGCGTTTGTCGGGACGGTGACCATCAGCACCGGCGCCAATACGCGCGTGGCCGTGGAGCCGCATCTGAACTGGGCCATCGCGACGCCCGGCGGAGTTGGCTCGATGGGCATCGTGGACTTAAATAGCCAGACCATCAACCAGATCACGAACATTTCCCGGAGTTCCGCCGCCAATGCCACCGGCGCAACCAACGTCGTGACGGTGACGGTGCAGCCATCCACCCCGGCCTCACCGCAACCTCCTTTAACCGTGCAAGTCGGCGACGTCGTGCAAGTCCAGGGGATTACTGTGAATGGTGTCGCGGATCCGAGCTTTAACGGATTCTTTGCAGTGACAGGGTTAGGTCCTGGAATTTCGCAATTCAGCTATACGGAAACTTCATCGGCGACTTTGCCTGACGTCGCCAGCGCTCCGGCCACCGGAACGATCAACTATGCACAGCCTGTGGCCACCATCGGTTTGACCTCCACGATTCAGGGGATCGGCATCAACACGGAAACGCAGCAGGCCATCCTGGTGGATCCGTCGGCGGGCGGGATCGTGTCCATTTTCAGTTTGATCGATCAATCCGTCACAACGCTGGTTCTGGGCACCAACAATGCGTTTGAATTTGGAATGGCGGCTGCCGCGTTTAACCCGCTCACCAATACCGGTGTCGTGGTGAACCCGTTCACCAACACGTTGTCGGTCATAGATCCCGGTAGTCCGAGTACGAAGCCGGTGCGTTTGAATGAGGGTCATTTGTACAATACCCGGCCAGGCGCGGTCGCCGTGGCCGTCGACCCTGGCACCAATATCGCAGTGGTTGCCAATCAGACCGACAACTCCGTTACGATCCTTTCGCTCGGCCCGATCCGGCCGTTCTCGATCACGGAAACCAGCCCCAAGACATTCGTGGCCAATTCGACGCTATCCAGCGCCGCAACCCCCGCGCCGCTACAGCTGACCGTGCTCGGAAAAGGGTTCACGAGCAATTCGGTTGTTCAATTGGACGGAACGGCTTTGCCCACCACGCTGGTCAACGACCGGCGATTGGCCGCCACGATCCCGTCGTCGATGCTGTCGTCGGCGCACCGGTACACCGTCGAAGTGGAAGATTCCGGCGCGATCACCAACGCGTCGGACTTCACCGTGGAGCAGAGCGTGGACGTCACGGCTTGCTCGGCAACTCCGTATCCGTCCGGGGTGTCCATCGATCCGCAGGCGAATCTTGTAGCCGTCGCTTTGGAAGGCTGCAATAGCGTGGCCCTGCTGGACCTGGGCAGCGCCACCGGCACGACCGTCGCCGTCGGCAATAACCCGATCGGAGTCGCCACTTTCCCGCGCCTGCATACCGCGGTAGTGGCAAACAACGGAGATGGAACCGCGTCGGTTGTGGACGAGCTTGCCCGGACCGTTCTGCATACGGTCACCACGGGAGCGGGATCGACGGGCGTGGCCGCCGATCAGGACACGGGAGAAGCAGCCGTGGCCAACAGCGTGGCCAATACGGTCTCCATCGTAAACGTGGCTACGGCTGGGTCGTCCACGCTCTCGGTGGGACAATTCCCGATCTCGGTGGCGTTCAACAATCAGAATCATGAAATCGGAGTGGCTGCGGCCTCGGGCGATTCGATTGGATTTGCTTTTGGCAGCGGCTCGCTCGCAAGCTCGTTCTCCCTGAGCGCGCCCACCTCCATCGTGTACGATCCGGTGCCCTCGGACTGTGGCCCGTCGAACACGCTGGGATGTTTCATCGCCAGTTCCAGCACGACGAACGTGGTGGACATCATCGATCCGATCAATTCGTCACAATCGGCATTCCGGGTGGGCATCAACCCGACTGCGATCGCCTACAACTATCTGACAAGCACGCTAGTGAGCACCAATACTCTAAGCCACACCATAACCGTGTCCGATCTTCTGGGACGAAGAATCCGCGCCGTGCTGACGTTGCCACCCGCGCCGGTCACTTCCAATCTGACGGTTTCGGGACTGCCGCAATTCGCCCTGGATATTCATCCGCTGACGAATCTGGCGGTAATCTCGGACACGGCGAACGGCCGCATCCTGTTTGTTCCGATACCGCGGTAAGCAAATGCCGCGGCGGGCTCCGGGAGGGGGCGAAAACCGATTCCCGGCTCGGCCAACTCGGCGCGTATGCGAATGCATCAGTAAGGGATAAACCAAAGGGGCGGAGTGGCTTCAACCCCGGCTGGACAGTCAGAGTAATTCCGATTGACGGCAATGAAACCAGGCCGCTATAATCCGCGATTTGTGCGTTTCGTTTAATGAGGATAAGGAGTGAGGATGAACGTCAATTTGAAGTGGAAGGGCACTTTGGCCGCGCTGGCCATTTTGTGCATGGCCCCGGTGCCGGGCGCGCGGGCGCAGGCCGCCGCAACGGCCGGTCCGGTCAAAATCGCCATCATCAACATGCGCAACGCGATCATTGCCACGGCCGAAGGAAAGCAGGCGCAAGCCCAGCTGCAATCGCAGTTCGCCCCGCGGCAAGCCGACCTGCAGAACACGCAGAAGCAGATCGAAGACCTGCAGCGGCGTATGAGCGAAGGCGCGCGCACGCTGAGCGACGATGAAAAAGGAAAAATGCAGCGCGAGGGAGAATTGCTGACCCGCCGGCTGCAGCGCAACAACGACGATTTGAACGAGGAACTGAACGCCGCGCAGGGCGAAGTGGTGGACGGCATCGGCCGCAAGCTGCTCGATGTCCTGGACCGCTACTCGCGGGAAAACGGCTACACCATTGTCCTGGACACCTCCGCGCAGGGCAGCCCGGTGGTCTACGGGTCTTCCAGTTCGGATATCACCGCGGATATCGTGCGGCTCTATGACCAGGCCTATCCGGTTAAGGCTGGCGCGGCGGCTCCGGCGGCAAAACCTGCGACTCCGGCTCCGGCCAAGAAGACTACTCCGTAACATTGTTCCACAATTTGGAATCCAGCAAAATGCCGGGGGCGCATGCGTGAAGCCCCCGGCAATTTGTTTTTTGCAGCCAGTGGCCCGAGCATTGAACGGTTTTGAATCGCCCAGCCCCCTACCTTGGCGCCAAGCTGCAGGAAAGCTCACCTTGCAGGAGCACGCGGAAGCTTCCTCAGCGCCTCGATGATACGAGCGAGCCCAAGCGTGTCCTGTGCGCAGTACACAAGCAATTCCTGTTTCAGCTGGGCTTTTTGCTCGGCATTTGTTGCAGGATCAATCAATCGGCCCCATGCGATCCCGGCCTGAATGCCCTCCGCCACAGCGAGATCTTTAAAACCCATCCCCGGGACAAGCGCCGGAAGCACAGCCTTCAAAGAGTATGAGCCGCCGAAAGCGGGATGGTAGACATTTCGCCGAATCACTGGGAGGAGATCCCACATCGCAGACTTGATTCGAGTGATCTGCGGCCGGTATTCCGGCAGCCATTGCACCAGTTCATCCAGGCGGGCACTCTCGAACACCTCGTTGTAAACCACGATGCTGCCGGCCCCTTGGACCGCCTGACAAAGCGATTCCAGGAACGGGGCTCGCGGATCCGAAGCGTTCTCTGCCAGATAATCGTAGCGCTTGACCGGCGCCTCGGCCCGCTCCTGCCTGTGAACAGACCACTGAAACGGAATGTGATCGTAGGGCCTCATCCCTGCAAATCTTGGGAGAGCCGGAAATATGGTTTCGAAATCCATGAAGCATATCGGATACCGCAGGGTGGAGAGCTCTCCTGCAAGTTCGGCGCTAATCCACGGCTTTCCACTCTTCATTGCCTCGACGGCTCGGCCTTGCGTCGTCGAAAGTGGAAAAGCGTCGGGAATTTGATGGATGGACATCACGCCCGAAGCAAGCAGATCATCCACTTTTTCCGTGCGAATTCCGGGCAATAAACTGACGTGATCGGAAGGCAACCCGGGATTGCAGTGATTATAAAATTCACACTCCACCGGATCCGTGCATTGTCTTCCGGGTTTCACGTCAGGGGGTGAAGGTTGCCCCAAAATCCGGAATTGGTCGTCCAGGCGGTTTGAAATTTCCGCATCGCTGACTGCGTGCTCCTTCGGAATTTCTGCGGCGACGAACAACCGGGAAAGGTCGTACTTTTGCCCGTCAAAAACGTAGTTCCGGTTTAAGTGCATCAAGCGAGTTCCTTCGAGATGGATCCCTGCGCCTGACAGCACATGTTTCTGAATTCCAATGTCGAAGGCGTAGTGCGGTTTCGGGGCCGTCGATGATTTGACTTCGACCAGCCGGTATTTTGACCGGCTCCGACGCTCTAAAATGTCGGCTCGAACAAGCACGCCGCCATATTCAAATGTCGCCTCGAAGATTGCCAGCACCTGCGAATTTCCAAGCAATTCGCGGGTGGCGCGAATCGCATCACCCAAATGTTCATGGTCGGCGGTTACCAGCACACCTCCGGGAAACGCCTTCTGCGCCTCCAGACCAACTTGTTGGCCTTGTTCCATGACGGCTTCAGCAGCCTCGGTCGAACCTGCTGCCAATTCAGGCTGATGCACCTCAAAGTACAAGCGTTTAAGGCACTGAACGCCTGCGACGAACTTGGATTTTGAGATTCTCATTCGGCTCTGTTCCTACGGTCGGGTCGTGGCCGGTGGCTGTCTTGATTATGCACGGGATTGCATTCGGCACGGAGGTAGAATAATGCAGCGCGGGATTTCTCTCGAAATCGGAAAATCCACTGCGGATGAGCCGAACCGGCGCATTCCTCATATGGCGTAGGCCCTGAATGGCGCCCCGCCCGTGCGCGGCTTGCTTTTGCGGGGATGGCTGACTATACTGAAATAGCCTAAGCCGGACACGAAACTCAGTGGGCGAGAGCCCACTTTTTTGTTGGGCGCAAGGTGTAACGCAAATTGCGGAAAGCGCGTTGGTGTCCCCACGCGCGGTCCGGTGGCAGCGGAAAGCTGGAGTATGGATCTGGAACGCGTCCGTGATGCGGCCGAGCGCGTGGCCCGCTCGCTGGGTTCGGAAGTGGTCGACGTGGAATGGAAGGTCGGCAAGGACCGCTTCCTGCGCGTCTACATCGATAAGCCCGGGGGAGTCAGCCACAAGGATTGCGAAGCCGTCAGCAATCAGTTGAGCGCGATCCTCGACGTGGAGGATCTGGTGCCGGGGCCGCACTATATTCTGGAAATCAGTTCGCCCGGCCTGGACCGGAAACTGACCAAGCCGGCGGAATTCGAGCGGTTCGCCGGGCGGCTGGCGCGAATATCGACGACGGAACCGGTGGAGAACCAGAAATTTTTCGAGGGCCGCCTGGCGGGATTCGCCGACGGCAAGGTACAGATTGAAGTGAAGGGCCGGGTGATTGCCTTGCCGATGGAAGGAATTCGCAAGGCGAACCTGGTTGTGGAATTTTAAGGTGAGGGACAGATGGCCAGTCTGCTGTATCAGACAATTGAGCAGATCAGCCGGGAAAAGCACATTGAACCGGAGGTGATCGTCGCGGCGATAGAAGACGCGATGATCGTCGCCGCGCGCAAGTATTACAAGACCGAAGAAGACTTCCGCGCAAAGTTCAATCCAGATTCCGGTCAGGTCGACGTGTTCGCCGTGCGTCCCGTGGTCGAGGAAGTCACCGACCCGAAAAAAGAATTCACGCTGGCTGAAGCGAAGAAGTTCGACCCCAACGCGGTGGTGGGCGGCGAAGTCGTCATGCGCCGGCCAACCGAAGTGCTGGGGCGCATCGCCGCGCAAACCGCCAAGCAAGTGATCATGCAGAAGGTGCGAGAGGCCGAGCGCGACACCATCTACAACGAATACAACGGCCGCGTGGGCGAGCTGGTCAACTGCGTGGTCAAGCGCACCGAAGGCCCGGACGTGATCGTGGACCTGGGCCGGGCCGAAGCGCGCATGCCCAAGCGCGAGCAGTCCCGGCTGGAAACCTACAATATCGGCGACCGCCTGCGCGTGGTGATTCGCGCGGTGGACCGCTCCGCGAAGGGTCCGCAGGTAATCGTCTCCCGCGCCGACCCCATTTTAGTGCAGCGCCTTTTCGAGATGGAAGTTCCGGAAATTTACGACGGCACGGTGCAGATCCGGGCCGCGGCGCGCGAAGCCGGCGAGCGCACTAAAATCGCGGTGCAAAGCCGCGACAAGGACGTTGACCCGGTGGGCGCGTGCGTGGGCATGAAGGGCATGCGCGTGCAATCCATCATCCGCGAATTGCGCGGCGAAAAAATCGACATCATTCCGTACTCCGAGGACACCGTCACGTTCGCGCAGAAGGCGCTTTCGCCCGCGAAGGTGACGCGCGTGCAAATCATCGATCCCGAGACGCGGCACCTGGAAATAATCGTCGAGGATACGCAGCTTTCCCTGGCCATCGGCAAGAAGGGTCAGAACGTGCGCCTGGCCAGCAAGCTGATTGGCTGGAACGTGGACATCAAGAGCGAGGAAGAAAAGCGCCAGGAAATCGAAGCGCAAATGTCCGCGCTCACCGCGCCGGGCACGCCGCTCTCCGAACTGCAGGGCGTGGGACCGAAGACAATCGAGCGCATCGAAAGCCACGGAGTCTCGACCATCGAGAAACTCGCGGACATGACGCCCGAACAGCTCACGGAAATTCCGGGCATCGGCGAAAAAATGGTGGAAAAGATCCAGCTGGCCGTGGCGGCTTATTTCCAGTCGCTGGAAAGCGCGCAGCCGGAATCCGAATCGATCGAGGCCTTGGCCGAACAAGAAGTTTCTTCGGAAGACGCGGCGGACCAGGCCGATATCGCCGAGGCAGCGGTCGAAGGCGCCGATGTGGCCGCGGAAAATATCGAGGCGCCGACCGAGGCCGAGCAAATCGTGGCCGACTCGGAAGCGCAAAGCGAAAGTTCGAACGCGGCTTCCGGGGATTCCCCGGAAGCGCAGGAAGAGAATGGCAACAAGTAGTCTGCCCGGAGGGCAATGACAGAGCCGAATCAAATCCGGATCAACGAGCTGGCGCGCGAGCTTGAGGTCAAGGCAAAAGCGATCATCGACTATTTGCCTGAAGCCGGCGTCACGGAAAAAAAGACGCACTCAAGCTCGATCGACGTTTCCGCCGCGGAAATCGTGCGCAAGCATTTTCGTGACGCGGCCAACGCCGAAGCGGCAGCGGAAGAAAAAGCCGCGTCGGACAAGATCGCGAAAGAAGCCGCCGCGCGGGCGGCCCGGATGAAGCCGGCCGCGTCCGTGGTGCCTCCCCCGCCGCCTCCGGCAGCCGTAATTCCAGCTGCGCCTCCTGTAGTGGCCGTTGAGCCGGTTACCGCCAAACCGGTGCCCGTTGCCCCCGTTCCCGTCGAAGTGAAGCCGGCGGCGCCTGCGCCGATTCCCGCGAAACCCGCGCCCGTTCCGCCCGTTGCCGCCAAGCCCGCCGTTCCGCCGCCTGCAGCAGCCAGACCCGCTGCGCGGCCTCCGGTTGCTCCGGCTGTGCCAGTGAGACCTGCAGCGCCACAGGCGCCAGCGGGAGTGAGACCGCCGGCAACGCCGCGCCACCCGACATCTCCGGTACCCGCAGGCGCCACTCCGGCCGCCGCCGCTCGCCCGGCTGCTCCTGTGAAGGCTCCGCCGAAACCCAATTGGAACCCGCTGCCACCAGGCGCTCGCGTGAATCCTCCCGCGCCGCCGCGGCCTGCGCCGCCCCAGAGGCCTGGCGGTCCGCCATCGAGATTTCCGCAACGTCCGGGCGCGCCCGGACGCCCGGGACAGCCTGTGTCAGGACGACCCGGACAGCCCATGCCCGGAGGACGCCCCGGAGCTCCGCGTCCCGGAGGACGTCCCGCGCCACCGCTGCCTGGGGAGAAAACGCCGCCGAAAGCCGAGCCCGGCAAGCCAATCTATGCGCGCAAGCCGGCGGCCCGCGCGCGGCCCACGATGGAGAAGCGCTTTGAAGAGGGCGAGCGCAAACTGCATCCGGTGCGGGCACGCGTGGGTCCCGGCGAGCGCCGCACGGCGCAAATCGAGCGCGCGCCTGCTCCGCCTCCGCGAGAACCGCGGGAGATCACCATCACCGAAGGCGTGACGGTTCGCGATCTGGCGGAAAAGCTGGACGTGCGCGCCAAGGAAGTTCTGAAAATTTTGCTGGATCGCGGCATCTTCGCGAGTATCAATCAGGCCCTTGACACCGCGACAGCGACCAGCCTAGCGGAAGCCTTCAACGGCATCGTCAAGGTGCTCACGTTTGAAGAAGACGTGGTGCAGGAAGTCGCGCGGGAAGAAAAGCCGGAAAATCTCGAACCTCGTCCGCCGGTCGTGACCGTCATGGGCCACGTCGACCACGGGAAAACCAGCCTTCTGGACGCCATCCGCGAAACGGAGATCGCCGCGGGAGAGGCTGGAGGGATCACGCAGCATATCGGCGCGTCCGAAGTGCACATCGACGGCCGCAAAGTCGTCTTCATCGATACGCCGGGCCACGAAGCCTTCACGCGCATGCGCGCGCGCGGCGCGAAGGTGACCGACATCGTGGTGCTGGTGGTTGCGGCCGACGACGGCGTGATGCCGCAGACGCAGGAAGCCATCGACCACGCCAAGGCCGCCAATGTTCCGATCGTGGTGGCCATCAACAAAATCGACAAGCCGGAAGCGCAGCCGGAACGCGTCAAGCGGCAGCTCTCCGAGCGCGGACTCATGCCCGAGGAGTGGGGTGGCGACACCGTAATGGTGGAAGTTTCCGCGAAACAGAAAAAAAATCTGACCAAGCTGCTTGAGATGCTGTTGCTCGTCGCCGACCTGCGCGAATTGAAATCCAATCCGAAATCTCCGGCCGCCGGGACGGTGCTGGAATCGCGCGTGGACAAGGGCCGCGGCCCGGTGGCCACCATCCTGGTGCAGACCGGTACGCTGCACACCGGCGACGTCTTTATTTGCGGCGCGGTCTACGGAAAAGTTCGCGCGATGTTTGACGATCATGGCCGCCCGGTAAAAATCGCGGGGCCGTCGACGCCGGTGGAAGTGCTCGGCTTGCAAGGCGCGCCCGAAGCGGGGGACCAGTTTCAGGTGACCGACGAGGCGAAGGCGCGGCACATCGTGGAATTCCGCCAGGGCAAGATTCGCGAAGCCACGCTGGCGCGGTCGGCCGGTGCGCGCATCACGCTCGACCAGTTGCACGAACAGCTCAAGGCTGGAGACGTCAAGGAACTTCCGCTGATCATCAAGGCGGACGTGCAAGGCTCGGTGGAAGTGCTGAGCGAAATGCTGCCGAAACTTTCCGACGACCGCGTGAAGCTGAAAATCATTCACGCCAGCATCGGCGCGGTCACCGAAAACGACGTGCTTCTGGCGTCGGCTTCCGGCGCGATCATCGTGGCGTTCAACGTGCGCCCGGACCGCAAGGCTTCCGACTTGGCGCAGCGCGAAGGCGTGGAGATCCGGCTGCACTCGGTGATTTACGAAGTGTCGGACGAAATCAGGAAGGCCATGACCGGGCTGCTGGAGCCAGTGTTCAAGGAAACGCATCTGGGGCGCGCCGAGGTGCGCAACACGTTCCGCGTGAAGGGCGTGGGCACGATCGCGGGCTGCTACGTGCAGGACGGCATACTCAAACGCGACGCGGAAGTCCGCGTGCTGCGCGACAGCGCCGTTATTTATACCGGACGTCTCAGTTCGCTGAAACGCTTCAAGGAAGACGCCAGCGAAGTGCGCGCCGGATTCGAGTGCGGCGCCAGTGTCTCCAACTTTAACGACGTCAAGGTCGGCGACATTCTGGAATGCTTCCACATGCAGAAGATCCTGCTCGCGGAAGCGTCCGCGTAACGATTTTCGGGTGTGGGCTCTACTTTTACGCTGCACGCTTCAAGTGAAGCGTGGAACCCACCGGAAATTAGTCTTGCCCTGCTCCCAGGGCCCGTTGCAGTTATTCGCAGGGATGATGATGCCGATCGGTCTGCTCACCCTGGAAATTTATATCCCCGAGGCGCACTCGCTCAAAGACAAACGGCAGGTGCTGCGCAGCCTGAAGGACAGGCTGCGCGGGAAATTCAACGTGGCCGTGGCGGAGCTGGAAGGGCAGGATTCCTGGCAGCGCTCGGTGGTGGGCGTGGTGAGCCTGTCGAACAACGCCGGTCACGTCGAACGATCGCTGCGCACGGTGCTGGAGGAATCCGAGCGGCACCTGGGGCGCGATCTGGTCGGCCATGATCTGGAAGTGCTGGAACGATCATAACGGGTGCGGGCCCTAGATGTACGCTGAATGCTTCAAGTGAAGCGTGGAACCCGCCCGAGTAAGAAAATAATTTTTGAGTTTCGCAATTGGTGGACCAACAATGACCATCCCGGGGCACCGGCACGAACGCGTCGCGGAAGAAATCCGGCATGAATTGGGAATCATGGTGGCCGGCGAACTGAAGGATCCCCGCATCGAGGGGCTGGTCACGATCACCGAAGTTCGCGTGACGCCCGATCTGAAGCACGCGCGCGTCTTCGTCAGCGTGATGGGCAACGAGGCCGAGCAGAAGAGCACCATCCGGGGACTGTTTGCCGCGGTCGGCTACATCCGCTACGAACTGACCGAACGCATCCAACTTCGCCGCGCGCCCGAAATTCATTTCATCCTCGATCACTCCGAGGAATACGCCCAGCGCATCGATGAACTACTCCGCCAGACGAAAAAACCCGTGGCCTGAATCGTGGCAAATTGTGCGGGTTCCAGGGTCACAGGCTCCAACCTGTGCGATGTTCGGGCATGCCAAAACTTGAAACCGCACAGGCTGAACCCTGTGTCACCGGGACCGCGGCCGGCCTTTGATTTCCGTGATTTTGAAAAGCTCTTCGCGGGAATTAATCAGAAATAGAAATTAACCATTCATGGCCAAAAAACCACAACCTGCGCCGCTGGACGGCGCGCTAGTAATCGACAAGCCGCAGGGGCGGACATCGCACGACGTGGTGGACGCGGCGCGGCGCATTCTGGGATTCCGCCAGATCGGGCACCTGGGGACGCTCGATCCCCTGGCGACCGGCGTGCTCGTGCTGCTGCTGGGCCGGGCCACACGCCTGGCGCAATTTTATGCGGGCCGCCGCAAACGCTACGATTCGACGTTCCGCTTCGGATTTGCCACCGACACCTACGATGCCGACGGCACGCCGGCGGGCCCGGACACCGCTCCGATCCTGGACCGCGCGGAAATCGAACGCCTGGCCGCCGCGCGCATCGGCATTTTTCCGCAGATGCCGCCGCCCTACTCGGCAAAGAAAATTCACGGACGCCCCGCGCACGAATTGGCGCGGCAGAAAAAGCCGGTGGAATTGAAGGCCGTAGACCTCGAAGTGTACGACTTTCGCGTGAACGAAGTGACCGGGTCGCTCGCGAAATTTTCCATCGAATGCGCCGCCGGCACCTACATCCGTTCGCTGGCGCACGATATGGGCGCGGCCCTGGGCTGCGGCGCGCACTTAGCGGAAATCGTGCGCACGGCCGTCGGCGAATTCACCCTCGACCAGGCCGTGAAACTTGAGGACCTGGAACGCGCCGCGGCGGAAGGCAATCTGGCGCGCTACATCATCCCGCTCGAGCGCTTGCTGCCCGAATTGCCGAGCGTCACTGTGCCGCCGCCACTGGAAAAGCGCGTGCGCCACGGCTCGAAGTTCAACATACAGATCGCGCAAATCCAGCCCGGCCGCACCAGCTCCGCGCAGGGCGCCACCGCCGAACTTAATTCCGGGGAGTGGAAACCGGCGCGCCTGCGCGTTTTTAATCAGCAGGAACGGCTCATTGCCATCGCCGAAGCGGTCGTGCCGCGTACGTACCAGCCTGTTTTGGTTCTGGAGGCGGAGGCTTGATACTTAGGGCCGCAAAATCCTAATGATCGAAGAATTTTCGCAACCGTTTCACGCCCTCCTCAAATTCCCGCTCCGGAGTGATCAAGCTGAGCACCAGAAAACCATCCTTTGAAAAATTGAAGAAGTGGCCGGGATGAACGAGAACCGAGCAGCGTTCCAGCAGGCTGACGGCGAGCGTCTCGTCGGTTCCGGTTACGGGCACACGGAGGGTCGCGTACCAGCCGCCTTCGCGGTCGAGACGCGTGAGAAGGCTGGCTTGGCGCAGCGCCGCATCCAGCACGGAAAGGTTCGCGGAGATTCTGTTTTGCACTTGCGCTTGCAGAGCGTGGCGAAGCGCTAGAAATTTCGGCAGCGCGAGCTGCACCGGCGTGCCCGGCGACAGGTACGTATCGGCAATGATTTCGAGGCGCTCGACGGCGGTTTGCACAAGTGGTGCAGGGCCGGAAACGACGGTCCAGGCGAGCTTCATCTGGGGCAGCAGCGAAATTTTGGAAAGGCCGCTGAGGGTGAACGTGAGTGCGGCATCGTGCAACGCGAATGTCCGCGCCGGTTCCGGCATGCTCCCATAATCCAGGAACACTTCATCGGCCACTATCGCCATTTCGCGCGGCGCGCAAATTCCCGCAAGCTCGGCGGCTTCCTGCGCCTTCACGAACGAGCCCGTGGGATTATTCGGATGCACAACCATCACGGCGCGGGAACGTGGCGTGAGCGCCGCGCGCAAGGAAACAAAATCGATTTGCCAACCATGGTCGTAGAGCAGCGGGTAGGGCACCAGGCGAATATCAGCTAGATCGGCGAGAAATTCAAAGAGCGGGTAACTGGGCGCGGGAACCAGAATTTCATCTCCCGGTTCGCACAGCAGCCGGAAGATGTGGCTGTAGGCTTCGCTGGTTCCCGATGCCAGCAGGACATGCTCTGGATTGACCCGCGCGACGCTCCCGGAAAACCCCGCGCGTCCATCGTAGTACTTAGCAACAGCCTGGCGGGCCTCAAGCAAGCCTTTGCTTTCCGGGTGGTAGTCGAGAGCGCGCGGGTCGGCCAGCGCCGTTAGGATCTCCTCGCGCGGGTAATCGAATCCGCACGCGGTCGGATTCGAGGCCGTCAAATCCAACAGTTGCCTACCGGATCGCCGGTGTTCCTCAAGGGCTCGCGTAAAACGGTTCGGATCGAGCGGCCAATTTGTGCGCGAAGTGAACATGATGCAAATGGAGAGCACTGAATTTATAACAAGTTTGGGCGGGCTCCAAGTAGAGCCCGCACCCGGTTCTGGAAGGCTGCTGCAGAAAGGAGCGGGGGTTTGGTGTTGTGCCACCGGGGTCTCGCCGGCGGTTTTGGATTGTGCAGGAAAAGAAAAATCGCCGGCGAGACGCCAACGGAACGAAAACAGGGCGAACGATCCCTTTACGCTCTTGCGTCTCAGCCGAAACGGGATTTCTAATCAAGCGGCCTGCTGCTTCGATCCGTTCAGACTGCGGCTGCAGCGCCGGATTTCTGTTGCGGCGCCCGGACATTGGCGGTCTGACCGGCTGCGTTGGCCAGGGTGAACTGAACGCCCCGCAACAGCAAACCGTTAGTTGCGCCCTGCGGTCCGCCGGTCAGCGCGGCGGCATTGGAGGATGGTTGCGCTCCGTTGAATTGAATCGACAATCCCTGGACTTGATACCCGCCGGAGCTCGAGTATGGGCCGCTGGAAATGTTCGCAGCGGATTGCTGGGCCGCTTGCCGAGCCAGCGCTTGAAACTGGCCGATCACGTCATTAAAGGCGGTGGGGCTGAAGTCATTCACCAGCGTTGCAATCTGGTCGAGTTTCTGAATGTCGTTGTTCGTCAGGCCAAGCGCCACGAGCGCTTGATTGAAGGCCAGAATCTGACCTTGCGTGTTCGCCGGCGGGGCCGTTTGCACGGCGGCGGAAGCCGGCGGCGTAGCGGTTGCGAGCCCATTTAAATTTGCCGCAGGTATCGGAAGGGTTGTGTCGACATTCGACGCCGCAGCCCGCGTGGCTGGCGCGGGGGTAGGATTAATATTCGTTTGCGGCTGGGTTGTCTGCTGCGCCAAAGTGCCGGCCGCCGCTGCCGCAAGCGCAAGCGGGCTGACCTGGAAAAGCCCCGCCTCCTGCACGGCGCTTTGGGGAGAATTGTCTGGATTTGAGGGCGTAAAGCTGTCCTGAATAAGTGTCGATATTCCGGAGTTGGTGGAAATTCCTGACACTTGGGCACCTTGCTGATTTTCCGTTTCTTGTCCGAGCGATTCTTTGGCTGGGCTTTGAACGATGCTTACGAGACTGGTCAATGCCATGATTTAACCCCCATGTGCTGGAGCAGACTACGCATTCCATATTCCGGTTGGCAGAGTCGCCTGCTTGGAAACCTCCTTATGCCTGCAGCAGTTGGTGCCTCGAATGTGTAATCGGTCCCACTCAAGGAGCACTTTAGGTATTGCGAGGTTTAGCGCGACGGCATGTGCCACTATGGAACACCATTGGGGGGCGCATTTCCGTGGTGCGTATGACTATTCGAACCGGATCAGCACAATTTCCGGGGTTGTCCCCAGCCTCATGGGCGGACCCCATGTTCCTGCTCCGCAAGAGGTATAGATCAGGAGGTTTTCGAGGCGGTTCAATCCGTAGGCGTAACGACCATAGACGCGCGAGACAAACATCGTAAAAGGAAAGAACTGACCGCGGTGGGTATGCCCGGATAGCTGCAAGCTAATGCCCTCTTGCGACGCGACCGGCATGCGGTCGGGTGTGTGAATCAGGAGAATACTGGCCACTGCGGGGTCCAAGCCCGCGTTTTTCAGGATGGACCGGCAACGCTCGGGGTTCGTCGAATCCCGGTAGTGAATGCCGACAATCTGCAAGCCGTCGACGTCTATTTTTTCGTTCTGGAGGACACGCATTCCGGACCGCTTCACCACCTCGAGATATTGATCGGGGCTGGAAAATTGTTCGTGATTTCCGGTCACGAAGTAGGCACCAAGCGGCGCGGAAAACTCGGCCCAAGGTTCGGCGAGGCGCTGTTGGTGCACTTGCGTTCCGTCAAACAGGTCCCCGGGAATAAACAAGATGTCCGGCTGCAGCCGCGAGAGCATACCGACAATGCGGCGGAGAAACCGGCGATTGCGGATGTGGCCGAGGTGCAAATCGCTGACCAGCGCCGCGGTGCGGCCTCGCCAGGAGAGCGGGAGATTGGGCAGCCGGATGGACACGCGCGTCACGCGGGTGCGCGTCGCATGAAAGATACTGTAGAGCGCCAGAAGAGAAGCGACGCCGAAAACGACGAAGGCTAACTTCCGGCGGTCCATCTGGATTTGGAACATCAGCGGCACAAGGTAGGTCAGCCAGCACAGGCATGCGGCAAGGAAAAAGAAGCTTACGAGTCCGAGCCACACGGCGGCCAGGGTGTAAACCGTCCGCACCAGCCAATTAGAATACTGGCGCGCGAGCATGGAAGCGGCGACAAAACTGAAGCAAAGAATCGCCAGCGAGAGGCGCAACGAAACGCGGTGGGAAGAATCCAACGGCGCAAGGAAGAACTCCCACGTTCCATACAGGACCAGGTGGACCAGGAGAACAATCGATTGGACGATGGCGACGAAGACGGAAATTCGGGCGCGCAAACTGTAGATTCCTCGATAGTCCTTGTGGCACAGGCTGAAGCCTGTGCCACCAAAACCTGCATCAGTGTGTCACGGGCTCGTCGGACTCGACCTTGCCGTCACGGACGTGAATGATGCGGTCGGCGCGCTGGGCCACGTCGTGTTCGTGGGTGACCAGAATGATGGTGTTGCCTTCGGAGTGCAGGCGCGCAAACAGGGCCATGATTTCATCACCGGTTTTCGAATCGAGATTTCCGGTGGGTTCGTCGGCCAAAACAATGGAGGGAGAATTCACCAGGGCGCGCGCAATGGCCACGCGCTGGCGCTGGCCCCCGGAAAGCTCATTGGGTTTGTGCTGCATCCTGGCGCCCAGTTCGACGGCTTCCAGGGCGCGTTTGGCCCTGGCCAGGCGCTCTTCCGCGGGAGTGCCGCTGTAGATCAGCGGGAGTTCGACGTTGTGCAAAGCGGTGGCGCGTGGCAGCAAGTTAAACGTCTGAAAGACGAATCCGATTTCCTTATTTCGGATGTAGGCCAGCTCATCATCGTCCAGATCGCTCACCAGGCGCCCGGCCAACCAGTATTTTCCGGATGTGGGCGTATCCAGGCATCCAATCAAATTCATCAGCGTCGATTTGCCCGAACCGGATGGGCCCATGATGGCAACGTACTCGCCGCGCCGGATCACCAAATCGATTCCGCGCAAGGCGTGGAGAGTTTCGGCGCCCATCTCGTAGGTTTTCCAGAGGCCTTCGGTCTGGATGGCGACGCCCTGGTCGACCAGGTCCTGGCGAAACGAATCGGGCGAAAGAGTCGTGGCGGGCATCGGTCAGCTCCTCAAGTCCGGATGGCGCTCAATTTTCATTTTGGGCTTTCGGAGTGGAGTTGTCCACTTTCACGCGCGTATCCGGCTTGAGCGTACGGAGGGTTTTGTAGCCACCTGTGATGACCTCATCGCCTTCGTGCACGCCGTCCAGGACCTCGATATCGGCGACGCCGATGATCCCCGTATTCACGGGAACAAACTCCGCTCTGCGGTTGCGGACCACGAAAATCCCCTGTATATCCGGGTTTTTTGATGCGGGAGAAGAAGTCACTCCCGCCGAACCGGCGTCGGAAGAGGGGCGATCCGCAGCCAAGGTGACGGCCGCATGCCCGGACTCCTTGGCGGCCTCGTCCAGTTCCTTCTTCGTGCGGACCGCGAGCGCCTGAATGGGAATGGTGAGCACGCTTTTCTTTTGTGCCGTGGTGATCTTGGCCGTGGACGAAAGGCCGGGGCGGAGCCCGTCGGGCGGATTTCCCATGGTCACGACCACCTTAAAATCCTTGGCTTCCTGATTGCCCGTGGTGGATTGCGTGGACGCGAGGCCGGAACTGCGGAGCACTGCCTGCGTGCCGACGTCGGTGACCTTGCCCTTGAAGAATTTCCCGGGGAGCGCATCGATGGTAATTTCCGCCTGCTCGCCGAGTTTCACGCTGGTGATGTCGGTTTCGTCCACCATGACTTCCGAAGTCACGACGGACATGTCGGAAATCGTCATCAGGTAGCTACCGGTGGCGTTCTGTATTCCGGGCACCACATTTTCTCCGACGCGAACCGCGATGTACGTGACCACCCCATTTATCGGGGCCGTATAGGTCGTCTTCCGCAACACATCGGAGAGGCGGTTCAGCATCGCTTTGTTCTGCGTCAGCCCGGAGCGCGCCTGGCTCAGTTGCGCGCGGGCCTGCTCGGCGCGCGCTTTGGCGGACGCCAATGCCGCCACGGCGCTGTCGAAGGCGGCCTTTCGCGTGTCGTAATCCTGCTTGGCGATCAGGCCCTGCTTGTAAAGTTCCTGGCCGCGTTCCCAATCGAGCTTGGCGTGCTCTAGATCGGCAGCGCGCGAGGTGATGTCCGCTTGCGTGGAAACATCGTTGGCCTCGGCGGATGCGATTCCCGACTCGGCCGATTGGATGCCCGCGCGCTGCGCGTTCACGTCCGCGGCGGGCTGCACGCTTTCCAGGTGCAGCAGGACATCGCCCTTCTTGACGCGGTCGCCTTCCTTCACCACGATGTCGGTGATCTTGCCGATTCCTTCGCCCAGCACATTCGTGTACGTCAGCGGCTTGATTTCGCCCGAAGCCGTAACCACCGAGGTCAGGTCCTGGCGCGTCACCGCGCCGGTCTGCACGGTGACCACACCTTTATTGATTTGCCAGATGGCAATCCATATGCCGCCGCCGACCAGGGCGGCTACGCCCGCGCCAATCCCGATTTTTTGCCACAGTTTCATAAGCTTGCTACCGGGGCGCCATTGCCGGAAGACTCCCCTCCGACCCCCAGTTGTTATTACGCAGAGAAGCCTGTATTAGTTTCCCGGCGGATCGTACGTGCGAACATGCGTGTTGCGCAGTGTTGGAACGCAAAGCCAAGCATTTCTCTTGCGGTCAGGCGGCGGAATCGCGCCCCACTCCCACCAAAATCTTACCGTCAATCCCAGCGGGAACAAAGCGATTTACTTCTGGTTTCTTATTAATATGGGTAACCTCGAACCAGTTTATTCCCCTCGCCCGCCACGCTTCTCCTGAGTCCCTGCAATTCAGGTTTCTGAATGCGCGACTCGGTATACAATGCCGCCTACCTGGAAATTTGGAATCGACATTTTGGGTCTGTGGATGAACTCGGCCCAACAGGGCGCGAAAAAATGCCCTAACGTGTCATTCCGAACGAAGTGAGAAATCTCTCTGGCTTTAAGACGCAACGGAAAGAGAGATTCCTCGGCAAGAAGCATGCCTCGGAATGACGACGCGTAGAGTTATTTCGCGGCCTTGCCCAAATATGCGAAATTTTGGCGGAGGGATTATGCATCGCAACTGGTATCGGAGCGCCTGGCTGGCAGTGGCGGCCGTTTTGGTCTTTGGAATTGCGGGATGCGGTAAGCCTGCGCAGACGCAGGTGGACGACGCCGCGCTTCGCGCCGCGGATTCCGATACGGCCGATTGGATTACGTATGGCCGTACGTACTACGAGCAGCGCTTCAGCCCGCTCACGCAGGTGGATGAGCAAAGCGTGGGAAAACTGGGCCTGGCGTGGTCCAAGGATTTTCCCGACGTGCGCGCCTATGAGGCGACGCCGCTGGTGAAGGACGGCGTGCTGTACACGACAGGCGCGTGGAGCATCGTCTGGGCGCTCGACGCCAAGACCGGCGCGCAGCTCTGGACCTTCGATCCGAAGGTGCCGAAGGACCACGGAAGATATGTCTGCTGCGACGTGGTGAACCGCGGCGTGGCGCTCTACAAGGGCCGCGTCTATCTGGGAACGCTCGACGGGCGGCTGATTGCCCTCGATGCAAAGACGGGCACCCCCGTTTGGGATGTGCAAACCACGCCCAAGGACGGGCCGTACGCCATCACCGGCGCGCCACGCATTGTGAAGGGGCGTGTGGTGATCGGCAACGCGGGATCGGAATATGCAGTGCGTGGATTTGTTTCCGCCTATGACGCCGACACCGGAAAGCTCGCGTGGAAGACCTACACTGTGCCCGGCGATCCCTCGCAGCCGGACGAATCGGAAGCGCTCAAAAAAGCGGCGAAGACATGGACCGGCGAGTGGTGGAAGCTGGGCGGTGGGGGAAGTCCGTGGGATTGCATCGTGTACGATCCCGACCTGGATCTGGTTTACGTGGGCACGGGCAATGCCGCCCCCTGGTACGACAAGAGCCGCGGCAAGGGCGACAGCCAATGGGTCGCTTCGATCATCGCTTTGAAGGCCGATACGGGCGAACAGGTGTGGGGCTATCAGACCACGCCTGGCGACAACTGGGACTACGACTCGACGCAGCCGCTGCTGCTCGCGAATCTGAAAATCGACGGCCGCGACCGCCGCGTGATCATGCAGGCGAACAAGAACGGATTTTTCTACGTGATTGATCGGGAAAACGGCACGCTGATTTCCGGAACGCCGTACACCGACGTCAACTGGGCGACAGGCATCGATGCCAACGGGCGGCCCATTGAAAATGCGGCGATCCGCGCAATGAAGGACGCGACCATTGTTCGCCCGGCGTCCGAGGGCGCGCATAACTGGCACCCGATTTCGTTTAATCCGCAGACGGGGCTTGTGTACTTTGCCGTGCTCAACAGCGCTTCGCTGCACGCCACGCCCAAAGATTTGAAAATGGATCTGCACGATCAGATCACGGGCTTCGACCGCGCTTATCACGGCCCGGTGATGGACAAGTACGCCAAGGAGCAGGCTTCCGGCACCCTCCTGGCGTGGGACCCTGTGGCGCGCAAGGAAGTCTGGCACGCCGATCAGCCGTTTCCCAAGAGCGGCGGCACACTGACCACGGCCGGCAACCTCGTCTTCCAGGGCCGCGCCGACGGAAAATTTGAAGCCTACCGCGCGACGGATGGAAAACCGCTGTGGGAGTTCGATACCGGCGTCGGAGTTGTCGCCGGGCCCATGACGTATTCGCTGAACGGAACGCAGTACGTGGCCGTAATGTCCGGATGGGGCGGACCGACCGTTTTGAATAACCGCCCGATCGGCAAAGGCAAGCTCGGCCGCGGCCGGCTCACCGTGTATACCATCGGTGGAACCGGAAAAGTTGAGATCACGGAGATACCCGTTCCGCCGGTTCCGATGCCCACATTTAAACTTGCGGTAACGCCCGCGCAAATGGCCGAGGGATCGAAACTCTTTGCCACTTACTGCGCGCGCTGCCACGGAGCCAACGTCGTAAGCGGCGGCATGGTCCCGGACCTGCGGCGCTCCGTCGAATCCACGCATCAGAATTTCCAGAACATCGTTCGCGGCGGCGTGCTGCGCGAATTCGGCATGGCGTCGTTTGCGGATGTTCTGACGGCGGAGCAGGCGAAGTCGATTGAGGGGTACGTATTGAGCCGGGCGAAGGAATCGGCGCTGGCGGAGGCGGCGGGGAAGCATTAAGCGCAGCTTGGGTACCGCACCTTTGCTGATTTTGCAGGGGTGCGGTTTTTTTTCCGAATTGAACCACGCCTCATCTCTTACAGCGAGAACATGAAAAAAAGCCGCACCCTTTAAAATTCGTCAAAGGGTGCGGCACCCAAAAACATTTCTCCTTAAATTTATGCCGGAAAAAGCTCAAAACTTCCGCGAGTGTTCTTCTCCCCAGCGTTCGATGACGACTTTTTTATCCGTGTAGAACTCGATTGCGTCGCGACCTTGCGCGTGCATGTCGCCGAAGAAACTGCCTTTCCAGCCGGTGAAGGGGAAATAGGCCATGGGGGCGGCTACGCCGATGTTGATGCCGATGTTGCCGGCGGGGGCTTCGTAGCGAAAACGGCGCGCGGCCGAGCCGCTGGAGGTGAAGAGCGAAGCCTGGTTGCCGTACGGGCTGCGCTCCAGGAAATCGATGGCTTCGTTCAGGTCCCGCGCATGGACCAGGCTGAGGACGGGGCCGAAGATTTCCGTGTCGGTCAGTTCGCTTGTTGCGGGGACGCCGTCGAGAATCGTGGGCTTCACGAAATTTCCGTATTCGAGCTTCGGAATTTTGGCGTTGCGACCGTCAAGAATGACTTTTGCGCCTTCTTTTTCGCCGGTGGCGATGAGCGACTCGATGCGCGTCTTGCTCTGCGCGGTGATGACCGGGCCCATTTGCACGCCTTCGTCGAGGCCGTTGCCTACCTTTAGCGAAGCGGCGGCCTGCGTGATCGAATCGCGGAAAACGCTTTGCGCTTCGCCAATCGTGACGGCGACCGAAACCGCGAGGCATCGCTGGCCGGCGCAGCCGAAGGCGCTGTCGCCGATGATCTGCGTGGCCATTTTCATATCCGCATCAGGCAGGATGATGACGTGATTCTTCGCGCCGCCCTGGCACTGGGCGCGCTTACCGTTCGCGCCGGCGCGCGCGTACACGTATTTCGCGATGGGCGTCGAGCCGACAAAACTGATGGCGCGGACTTTGGGATGGTCCAGTGCCCAATCTGTGCCTTCTTGCTCCCATAGTCCGGAGGGCTCGTTTCCATCGGCAGCAGCCACACGGCGGCAGCGCACGCGAAATTGACCGCAGCCAGTGC
>JAIQFB010000021.1 GCA_020073485.1 Terriglobia bacterium
CAACATGGTCAACTTCCCGGTTGCCGGATCAATCTGAAACGCCGAAATGGTACCCGCCTCGTTCGTGTCAGCAGAGTAGAGGTAGACGCCGTTGCTCGTCCCGCAGGATGACCATCACATGTCCTGCGCGATCCACCACGGCCACCGTCGTGTGGTAACCCTTCGCCTGACACGCCGCCAGCGCGGCTTCGGCAATGGTCTTGGCCATCGCCAACGACAAATTCCGCTGCGTCACCAACCCCTGACCGTTCGCGGGTCCTTGCGCGTTCCCGGACCCTTGCGCGTTCGCGCGGCCGCACAACAGGACCGCGATGCCAACTCCCACAAGTGTTTTCAGAGCAGCTACTAAGACAATCTTGGTTAAATTCTTCACATCGTTATTCCTTAGTTGGAATGTCCGATTTCGACCTCCGGCTCGGGCATCTTACGCTTCTCATTTCATCGACACAACGAATTTGCCGCCAGAGCAGGCCACAACGGGTATCGTGAAGTTCTGGCTGCTAAGTCCCGAGAAACGGTCTTCTCGGATACTGGCTCCTACACAGACTGTCGCCACCTGTACTTGAAGCCAGCTATCTCTTTCGCAATTCTGTGCGCGCATTACGACGGACCGCTGAACCCTTGCATACAATGAAGTCAGGGACGGCCAACGGCATTAGTTGGCGACGAGGTGACACCATGCCTGAAACTGAATTTTCGGCGGTCCGCACTACTCCGCGCTTCTCCTTCATCGCCGAGGCTGAAGTGTTGGGAGTGTTGGACGGGACACGTGTTGTCGCACGCGTCTCCGAATTAAGCTCGCGCGGCTGCTACGTAGACACGATCTATCCGTTTCCAATGGGCATAGATTTGCGTTTACGCATCCGCTATGGCTGCAGCACTTGCGAATTGCCTGCTAAGGTTATCTATACACACTCCGGCTTCGGTATGGGTGTGCTGTTTGGAGAGCCTGCAGTTGAGCATCGTATCACGCTCGATGCCTGGTTGGACGAGCTCGCCCGGAAATCCGGCTGACCCACGCCGTCAAATAGCCTGAGCACGATCCACGCAGTGTGTCCTCTTTCGAACCTCAACATGTTTATTTGCGGATAGGTCTCGAGAATTGGTCTTATCGGAAACTGACTGACCGCCCGCCCGATACCCGGTTTTCTTTTTTCGAACACAACGCTGTGCTAGACTCACCATGCAGTCTCTCCTCGATGGCGCGACTGCCGATGCGTGGAACTTCGGGCTCTGTGCGACGAAGTCCCGCGAACCCCGCCAGGCCCGGAAGGGAGCAACGGTACCGGGATCGCTTCGTGCGCCGCGGAGTACCCGAAGTTCCTCTCATCTGCAGCGCGCCGCTTTTCTTTGTAGTTCTCCGCGAGCCTCTGTGGACTCTGTGTTGAGCGTTTCGGATTTCAACACAGAGGACACGGAGAACGCGGAGAAGGAAGTTCCGGAAGAGTCCAGGTTCGGAGAGCATGAGCTACCAGGTTATCGCGCGAAAATGGCGGCCGCAGACGTTTGCCGACGTGGTGGGGCAGCAGCACGTCACGCGCACGCTTTCCAACGCCGTGCAATCGGGGCGCGTGGCTCATGCCTACATTTTTTCCGGCGCGCGCGGCGTCGGAAAGACCACCACGGCGCGCGTCCTGGCCAAGGCTCTCAACTGCGCCAAGGGCCCCGCGGCCGAACCCTGCAACGAGTGCGACTCTTGCCGTGAAATCGGTCTGGGAACTTCGCTGGACGTCATCGAAATCGACGCCGCATCCAACCGCGGCATCGACCAGATTCGCGAGCTGCGCGAAATGGTGCGCTACGCTCCGGCCGGTGGGCGCTACAAAGTCGTGATCCTCGACGAAGCGCACATGCTCACCGACGAGGCCTCGAACGCGCTCCTGAAAACCCTCGAAGAACCTCCCGACAAAGTCATTTTCGTGATGGCCACGACCGAGCCGGAAAGCCTGGCCGAGACGATTCGCTCGCGCTCGCAGCATTTCCATTTTCGCGCGCTGTCCTTTGCCGAAATCGTGAACGCGCTGGAGCAAATCTGCGCCAAGGAATCCCTGACCGCCGAGCCCGGGGCTCTGGCCGTGATGGCCCGCGCCGCCGAAGGCAGTTTGCGCGACGCCCTTTCCCTGCTCGAGCAGGCGCGCGCCTATTGCGGCGCGAACATCACCGACGCGCAGGTGCGCGAATTGCTCGGCGTGGTGCCCGAGGAAATTCTCGAGGAACTGACGGGCGCGATCGAAGCGCGTTCCGCCGAACGTATATTGACTCTGGTGCACAGGCTGCTTGCCGAAGGGCAGAACCTGCAGCATTTCTGCCGCGAGGCCATCGGACATTTCCGCAACCTGCTGGTGGCGCGCGTGTGCGGCGCCGATTCCGAATTGATCGCCGCGCCCGCCGACCAGCGGCCGCGCCTGCGGCAGGCCGCCGAATCGTTTTCCGAGGAAGACCTCACGCGTTTTTTTCAGATCCTGCTGCACACCGACGACGACCTGCGCCACAAACCCGACGCCCGCCTGCATCTGGAAATGGGATTGCTGCGCATGGTGAATGCCGCGCGCCTGGCGCCACTCGAGGAAATTCTTGCGGAACTCGAAGGCGGAGCGCCCTCGACGCCCCCTGCGCGTAGCGCAAGCCCGGCCCCGCAAGCGCCGCCTCCCGCGCGAAATTTTTCGCCCGCAAATCTCGGAGCGCCTGCGATACTTCGCGGCGCGCCCGCCGCAGTTGCGGTTTCTTCCAGCTCGCCGCAAGCTGCCGCAGCGAGAATGCAGGCCGTTGCTCCAACGCCGTTGGAGAAGCCAGCGCCGCCCGTAATGGCACCCGCAAACGGGAACACTGCTCCAGAGCGCGCGAACGGCGCTCCCCCGGCCGCCGCGCCCTCCGGCGCGATCGCGCCATCCGCTTTGGCCGGCGAGGGCCTTTCGCAGGAGCAAGTCGATTCCATTAAGGCCGCGATTCTGGCGCAGGAAAAATTTCTGGGCGAATTGATCGAGCACGCATCGCGTTGGGAAATGAGCGGCGGCGAAGTGCGGTTATTTTTTTCCACGGAGAGCCGCGCCCTCGCCGAGATGTTGCAAGCGCGCGATCCCATGGAGCGTTTGCGGAACATTGCCGGGCGCATTCTCGGCCAGACGGTTCGCGTCTGTGTTAAGCTGGAGGCAGCACCGGGTCCGGGAACAGCAGCGCGATCGTCCGGAACTCGTGAGTTGCGCGCCAAGTTCGAGCAGGATCCGATCGTGCGCGCGATGATGGAACGGTTCGGCGGCCAGATTTCCGACGTGAAGCGCCGAGGCGAGGAGTAGACCATGGAAGTTAAAGCACTGCAGCAGATTCTGACGCAGTTTCGGCAAATGCAGGAGAACCTGCAGAAGCAGGTTGAAACCGTAAACGTGGAAGCGTCGGCGGGCGGCGGCATGGTCACCGTCAAGATGAACGGACAAAAGCAGGTCACCGAGCTTCGTGTGGACCCCGAAGTTTTCGCGGGAAAAGATTCGGAATTGCTGCAGGACCTGATCCGCGCCGCCGTCAATGAAGCCGGACGCCGCGTGGACGAGGAACTCACCAGCCAGATGAAAAGCCTGACCAGCAGCATCCCCGGAATGGCCGGATTGAAAATTCCCGGGCTGTTTTAATTCCCCCACAATGCAGCTATGCTTGTCATTCCGAGCGAAGCGAGAAATCTCTCCGGCTCCTGGACAAGTGCGCGGAGGGGTTCCTCGCTTTGCTCGGAATGACACATTTATGCTGGCACTGAGTCTGGGGTATCCATATTTAATGCGCCACTCTGCATCACGGAAGCTTATTCATGTCTGATTTCGCCGAACCCATCGAACGCCTGATCGACCAGCTCAAGCATCTGCCGGGCATCGGCGCGAAAACCGCGCAGCGCCTGGCGTTCCATATTCTGCGCATCGAGCCGGAAGCGGCCATGGCGCTGGCCGACGCCATCCGCGACGCGAAAACGAGCATGCGATTCTGCTCGGTGTGCAACAACATCACCGACGTGGACCCATGCTTCTACTGCACCAGCGCGACGCGCAACCGCAAAACCATCTGCGTGGTCGAAGAGCCGCACAACATCATGGCCATCGAGAAAACGCGCCAGTACGGCGGCCTGTATCACGTCCTGGGCGGAGCGCTAGCTCCGCTGCGCGGCATCGGGCCCGACCAGTTGCACCTGAAGAGCCTGATCGAGCGGCTGAAGGGCGGCACGGTCGAGGAACTGATCATTGCGACCAACCCGAACGCCGAGGGCGAAGCCACGGCCATGTATCTCTCGAAACTCATCAAGCCCCTGGGCGTGCGCGTGACGCGCATCGGCGTGGGCATTCCCGTCGGCGCTGATCTCGAATACGCCGACGAAGTCACCATGATGAAAGCCATGGAAGGCCGCCGGGATTTGTAAGCGGCCGGCGAAGACACTCTCCGCGTTTTACTCAAGACCGAAGAATTTTGTAGCGCCGGTGTTTCGCCGGCTCTTTTTTTTACCATACAGATCGTACGCAAATTTGCCGGCGGGACGCCGGCGCCACAGGAGCTTTTTCGATCAGGTGTGAGGATTTGAGATTTGAGATTTGAGATTTGAAATTTGAGATTTGAGATTTGAAATATTCCGCGTTTCCCTTCCCTACCTCGGCGCCATGATCGCGTCCCCGAGCTTTTGCGCCTGATCGAATTCCGCTAGCGCTTCTGTTTTCCTGTTCATCGCCGCCAAAACGTTTCCGCGCGTGGCATGCGCGCCCGGCGTGTTGGGAGCGATGGCGACGGCGCTGTCCGCTTCGGCCAGTGCCTGCTCGAATTGTTTCGCCTGAAGCAACCACGCGGACGACTGTTCGTGCGTCAGCGCGGCCGCCGAGGACAAGTCTACCTTCCCATCAAACACGAGGATCGAATTGGCGATCACGGCCGAGGGCGGCGCATTGCGGAAGGAAAGATACGGATTCTCCCAATCGGCTCCCCAATACGTGCCGGCAATTTCCGAGGCGCTGAGGAATACCGGCCCGTCCACGGATTGCGGAATTGCGGGCATCTGCAATTGGACCGCGTTCGCGAACGATGCCGGCAAGGCCTTGCATGGAATGCCGTAGTAGGCGGCATCGGCGACCACCGAGCCGAAATACGCGAACCAGCAGTTCTTAATTTGGCGGTCATCGATATAACGCTTCATGGCTTTGAGGCCCTGCCCCCAATCGACGTTGGAATCCGCCAGAATTCGATGGGCATTTTGCGGGCCGCCCCACAACTCGTTGGCATAGGAAATGTAGTTGGGAAACGCGCGCACGGAAGAGGCGATGTGGAAGATCAGGGCGATGGTCACGAAAATGGCGGCGGCGCGGTGCCGCTGTGCCAGGTTCCACGCGCAGAACGCGGCAAGGACAATCAGAAACGGGTACACCGGGAGAAGGTGGCGCACGCCGTAGTTAATCCCCGAAAAAAGCGCGGCGCAGAAATAGACGGCGGGAGGGATAACCAGGAAAAATACTTCCCGGCGAAACTTTGCTTCGCGCAAGGC
Organism: Terriglobia bacterium; assembly: GCA_020073485.1. Classification (GTDB taxonomy): domain Bacteria; phylum Acidobacteriota; class Terriglobia; order Acidiferrales; family UBA7541; genus Palsa-360. The sequence goes on from JAIQFB010000021.1 coordinate 5,504, forward strand.
CCTGGTCAGCGGCACCAAACAGCAGAGCAGCAGAAACGCCACCGTGGATTTGATGAGGAAGATCGCTGGAAAGTAGAACCATTGGCCCGCCGGATACACTTTTCCAAAAAGAAATGTGGGGATGACGGCGGGTGAGTAAACGTCCACTACTCCATAGAGATAAGACTCTGGAAGCAAATGCCAACGCGCGATTTGCAGGACGATCGCGGAACTGACCGGACCCATGCGCCCCGCGAATTCCGAAAGCGGCGGATTCACGGCCAGTCCGGGAGCGCGCGCGGAATACCGGAAGCCGTAGAAAGACCACAACACCACGAGTGAAATCGCCGTGACGGCGGCCAGTGAAAAAATCTGACCCAGCGCCTTTTTCCCAAGATCAGGTGTGATTCTCTTGGTGGAAGGATCGCGAATAGGCAGCAACTCGGTAATGGCCAGCAGCAGCAACATCGGAAAGATGAGGATGCCCGAATGTTTGGTGCCCAAACACACGCCGGTGGCGAGGCCTGCACACAGCAATCGGAAACCCGACGGCATTTTCCGATAAAAATAAAAGCATCCGGCCGCCAAGAATAGGCCGAACGTCACGCCCATGTCCGTCGTGACCAGGGCTCCGTGAGCGAGAATGTTCGGGTCGAAAATCAGCAGGACCAGTGCCAGGTACGCGGGGCCATCTCCCCACATGGAACGCGCCACGAGAAACACGGTAAGCGCGAGAAAAATCGTGAAGATTCCGGCGGCCATACGCGCCCGGAAAAGCAGCGAGTCCACATCATTCGCGTAAAGGAATTCCCTGCCGCCCGTGTATTCGACGAATTTGAAATAGTCTTGCGGCACGGCTGGAACTTTCAATGGCATGCTCAGCAGAGGAATCGCGGCAACGAGTTTGACCAGCGGCGGGTGCTCGGGGTTGATTCCGAAATCGAAATTCTTCCAGGACCGGTACCCCGCGAAAATATGGCAGGCTTCGTCGAACGTCTGCGATTGCTGCCTGGTAGAAAGCGCAAGCTCACCAGCCAGGAGAGCGAGCAGGCAAAGGACTCTTCCCGCCCATCGGCTGCGACGCCATCCTTCTGATTTGATATTGGCCATGTGTCTGAGGATGATGAAGTACAGGGCCCTTGCAAGCCCCTCAAAAACCTATCACAAGACTTTGCCGATTCCGGCGGCTGAGTGGGCGATTGTTTCCTATCCGAAACGAAAGCGCGCATTATCTGGTGATCTTCGCCCCCTGGATCCGACGGTCCCCTTCTCCCAGGCATCACAACGGACGCTCGAAAGTGATAAAGTAATTGGCGCAAAGGATTCCCATTGGAAACCGAACAACAGAAGCGGCTGCGCGCGGCGCGCCGCGTGGTGATCAAGCTGGGCACCGGGATCGTGACCCACAGCGACGGGCAATTTAACGCCGAGCTGCTCGAATCGGTCGCGCGGACGATTGCCGAGCTGAAGAAGGACGGCCGCCAGGTCGTGCTCGTCTCTTCGGGCGCGGTCGGACTGGGTCGCGGACGCCTGGGGCTGCATCGCGACCGGTTGAATGACATGGTCATGCGCCAGGCTTGCGCGGCGGTGGGACAAAGCCTGCTGATGCACGAGTACGAAAAATTATTTCAGACGCACGGGATTCAACTGGCACAGGTTCTGCTGACCGAGGGAGATTTCGTAGATCGCACGCGGTATTCCAATCTGCGCGAGACGATGGAAGCGCTCTTGAAGCTCGGCGTTCTGCCCATCGTCAACGAAAACGACACGATTTCCACGGCGGAACTCGATTACCTGAATATCCGCGCGGGAGAACGCATCTTCAGCGACAACGATCGCCTTGCCGCGCTGGTCATGAGCCACATCGAGGGCGACGTGCTCGTCCTGCTGACCGACGTGGATGGTTTGATGGAATTTGGGCCCTTGGGCGCGAAGGACGCAACCGGAACGGTGATCCCCCTGGTGGAAGATATTTCGCCGGAATTGAAAGCGCTGGCGCTTGGCCCTTCCGAAGGCGGACGCGGCGGGATGCTGACCAAGCTCGCGGCCGCGGAAATCGCCATGCAATCGGGCGGCATCGCGGTCATCGCAAACGGCAGAAAACCCGACACGCTCAACCGGATTTTTGCGGGCGAGCCGATTGGCACGGTGTTTCTGTCGAAGACGCGCATGGCGGGAAAGCGCAGGTGGATTGCCTACGCGGCCGGAGTGCGTGGGCGAGTGATCGTGAACGCGGGGGCGCGCGACGCACTCACGGAAGGTAAAGCGAGTTTGCTGGCATCAGGCGTGGTCGGCGTCGAAGGCGAGTTCGATGCGGCGGAAGTGGTGAGCATCGTGGACGCCGAGGGCACGGAGTTCGCGCGAGGAATTTCGGATTATTCCTGCGGAGACGCTCAAGGCATGATTGGGAACGGATCGAGCGGCGCCGCGACTGGCGGCCGGGCCAACGGGCGTGCAAGCGTGCTCGTAAAGCGGGATAATATAGTTTTACTGGATCGCAAATGAGCGTAACGCAGAACCAACTGGAAGTTTCCGAAGTCCGCAAGACGGTCCGCCGTGCGCGGCGCGCGGCGCACGTACTCACGGCGCTGTCGGGCGAGCGACGGAACGAAGCCTTGCTGGCTGCGGCCAACGCGATCGAAGCGCGCTCCGCGGAAATTCTGGCCGCGAACGACAAGGATTGCGCCGTGGCGCAGCGCGCCGTTGAAAGCGGCGAGTTGTCACGGGCGATGTTTGCGCGCTTGCGCACCACCGAGCGCGGCATCGCCGAAATGGCGCTGCGCGTGCGCGAAGTCGCCGATCTTCCCGATCCGCTGCACCGCAGGCTTTCGGCCATGGAGCTGGACGATCATCTGGTGCTCTACAAAGAGACGTGCCCGCTGGGCGTGGTGGGCGTGGTGTTTGAGTCGCGGCCCGATGTCGTTCCACAAATCGCATCGCTCGCCTTGAAATCGGGAAATGCAGTGTGCCTGAAGGGTGGCGCCGAAGCCGCCGAAACTAACGCTGTGCTGGTGGCGATCTGGCGCGATTCGCTCTCGACGTTTCCGGATATTCCGGCCGATTCCGTGGTGCTGTTTCACACGCGCGAGGACGTGGCGCAAATCTTGACGCTGCACGATGAAATCGATCTGATCGTGCCGCGCGGCTCCAACGAATTCGTCCGCTACGTGACCGAGCACAGCCGCATCCCCGTGCTGGGCCACGGCGAGGGAATCTGCCACGTCTACGTGCACGAGGACGCGGACATGCAGAAAGCATTCGACGTTTCGCTGGATTCCAAGGTGCAATACCCGGCGGTGTGCAACGCCATGGAGACGCTGCTGGTGCACAAGGACGTGGCGCCGCGATTTTTGCCGGCCATGGTCGTGCAATTCCGCGAGGCGGGCGTCGAAGTGCGCGGCTGCCCCCGGACAATGGCGCTAGCCCCGGACCAGGGAGTGATTGCCGCGACCGAAGAAGACTGGAAGAAGGAATACTCCGACCTGATCGTTTCGATCAAGGTCGTGGACGGAGTGAACGAAGCGATTGAGCATATCAACCGTTACGGTTCGCGGCACACCGAATCGATTGTCACCGAAAGCCATGACGTCGCGGCGCGGTTCATGGAGTTCGTGGACGCGGCCAACGTGTTTCAAAATGCTTCCACGCGATTTTCCGACGGGTTTCGCTACGGCCTGGGCGCGGAAGTGGGCATCAGCACGGGGAAACTGCATGCGCGCGGACCGGTGGGGCTCGAAGGACTCACCATCTACAAATACAAACTCTTCGGCGACGGCCATACCGTCGCGAGCTACAGCAAGGGACAGCGCACGTTCAAGCATCGGGTGATTCCCCAGTAAGACAGGCTTTTTATCCTGAGCGTGGTGAAGGGCAGCCTGTCGCTTTTGTGCCAGGACAGCGAGCGGAAAACCGACAGGCTGAAGCCTGTCCTACTAGAACCTACCGCCAACGGAACAGTCTCAAGGCCAAACCAAAACAAAGGACCATCCAGAAGATCATGATCCCGACTTGCGGGAGCATCTGCGCCATGTGTGCGCCCTGCAACATGCTGGCGCGCAGCGCATCGATCAGCGCGGTCAACGGAAGGGCCTTGAGGAAGGGCTGCATCACGTCCGGAAACCTTTGCGAGGAAAAGAAAACGCCGGATGCGATCCACATCGGCATCATGACCACGTTCATAAGGCCGGAAGCCGCTTCAATGGTCTTTGCGCGAGAGGCCAGCAGGAGTCCCAGGGCACAAAAGGAAAGCGAGCCCAGAACACACAGCACCGCGAGGTCAAGCAGCGAACCTCGAACCGGCACATGAAAAAGCAGCGCGCCGAATCCCACCAGCGCGGCGACTTCCACCACCAGCAGCAAAATCCGGGAAAGCAGAAACGAGAGCAGATAATACTGCCGCGGCATGGGGCTGGCGACCAGGCGCTTTAAAAGTTTCTTGCGCCGCGCATCCACAATCGCAAATCCGATCGACCACATGGCGCTGCCCATCAGGTTCATGCCCAGCAATCCGGGGATCAGGAAATCGATGTAACGCGAGCCTGGCTCGCGAACCAACTGGTCGCTGGTGGAAACCGGGTCGGCGCGGCCCGCGGCTCTTTGAATCGCGCGGTCGGCCAGCAAGCGGGCGGCGCGGCCTTCGGGGTTGGTGTCGTCGTAGTGGAACACGACCGCGCCATTGGCGCCGGGACCGGCAAGCAGCGCCACTTTTCCGGTGCGTAGCGATTCTTCCGCCGCCTGCAATTCAAGTGGGTGGACTTCCAGAAGTTTTTCCTGACGCAGCGACTCCGCGAGTTCCGGAGAGACCACGGCGATGTTCAGCACCTCCGCCGGCCGGTTGCGAAATGCAATGCCCAGGCCCGCGGCAAGCAGGATGGGAAATACGAACACCCAGAAAAGGGCTTCGGGTTCGCGCACAAATTCGCGGAAGCGCACCAGCGTCAATTGCACTAGCGGATGGTCGGCGAAAGAGTTCCCGCGCGGAGTGTTTCTGGAACCGTCCGCGGCGCGAACCCCGGAAATGGGAACGTCACTCATCGCGCAGATGCCGCCCCGTCAACGTGACGAAGACGTCCTCCAAAGTCGCGGAATGCGTGCGCAACTCGGTCAGCGGAACATTCTGGCGAGCGAGTTCGGCCAGCAGCGCGGGGACAGCGGTGTGAAGTTCGCTCACCTGCATCAGCACGGCGCCATTCTCGGTGCGGACGTCGCGGACTCCGGAGATGCGGCGAAGGGCCGGGACATCCAGCGACTTTGCGGCATTGCCCGCCGTGAACTCCACCAACTGCTCGGTGCAATGCGTGGCGATCAACTCGCGCGGTGTACCAAGGGCGATGACTTTGCCGTGATCCATGATGGCCACGCGGTCGCACAGGCGCTCGGCTTCGTCCATGTAATGCGTGGTGAGCAGGATGGTGCGGCCGGAACGCTTGAATTCCTCGATCAACTCCCAAAGCTGGTGGCGGGCTTGGGGGTCGAGGCCGGTTGTCGGCTCATCGAGAAACAGAAAGTCAGGGTCGCCAACCAGAGCGCAGGCTAGAGCCAGGCGCTGCTTCTGCCCCCCGGAGAGTTCGCCCACGCGCGAATTTTGTTTTTCCTCGAGTTGCACTCGCGCGATGGCTTGGGCAGCAGGCTCTCCTTGCCGGAAAAAACTCCGAAACAACCGGACCGTTTCGAGCACGGTGAGTTTCTCGGAAAGTTGCGTATCCTGCAGTTGAATCCCGAGGCGCTGCCGAAGCTCGGAAGCGTTCGACGTCCACGTCCGCCCCAGGACTTCGATTTCTCCCGAATCCGGCTCGGTTAGACCCTCGCAGATTTCGACGGTGGTCGTCTTCCCGGCCCCGTTAGGGCCCAGAAGGCCGAAACATTCGCCCGCGTGGACCTCAAGTTCAAGGCCGTCGACCGCGACCACGTCCTTATAGGCTTTGCGCAACCGGTGAATGCGCAGGGCGGATTGGGAGGCGACTTCCGGCATGCGGCAAGTATCGCTGCAAGGGGCGGGACATTCAAGGTGAGTGTCGGGAGCGGATGGATGGAACGAAAGCGCGAGATTCTTTGGGCTGAATGGCGCAGTACTAAGTCATGCTAAGTACGATTCCCGCGCCTAGCGCACTGCCAGAGGCGCGACATGCACCGCCGGCGCGAAATAACGCCGCTGAAACCAGAGGGCCACATGTACCAGTCCGAGCAGCGCCGGCACCTCGACGAGCGGACCAATCACGCCAACGAACGCCTCTCCTGAATTGAGTCCAAAAACGGCCACGGCCACGGCGATCGCCAGCTCGAAATTATTGCTCGCGGCAGTGAAAGAAAGCGTCGCCGTCTTTGAGTAGTCCGCGCCCAGCTTGCGCCCCATCCAGAAACTCACCAGGAACATCAGAATAAAGTAGATCAAAAGCGGCAAGGCGACGCGAAGCACGTCGACGGGGAGGCGAACAATCAGATCGCCCTTCAGGCTGAACATCACCAGAATCGTGAACAGCAGGGCCACGAGCGTCAGCGGACTGATGCGCGGAATAAACCGGGTTCGATACCATTCCTCTCCCCTGGCGCGCAACAGCACGAACCTCGTGAGAATTCCCGCCAGAAATGGCACCCCCAGATAGAAAAAAACGCTCTGGGCGATCTGGCCAATCCCAACATGGACGACGCTCCCCTCCAGGCCAAACCATTTCGGGAGCACGGTGATAAATACCCAGGCATAGACGCTGTAAAAAAGCACTTGAAAGATGCTGTTGAAGGCAACCAGCCCGGCGGCATAGTCCGTATCCCCGGCCGCCAGTTCGTTCCACACGATGACCATCGCGATGCAGCGCGCCAGTCCAATCAGGATCAAGCCGCGCATGTAGGCAGGCTCGCCGCGAAGAAGAAATATCGCGAGAAAGAACATCAGGGCCGGCCCAATCACCCAGTTCTGCAAAAGCGAGAGCACCAGCACGCGGCGGTTGCGGAAGACCTTGCCCAGTTTTTCGTACCGCACCTTGGCCAAAGGCGGATACATCATCACGATCAGCCCCACGGCAATCGGAATATTCGTTGTGCCCATCTGAAAACGCTGCACGAAGTTCGCGGTCTGCGGGATGAAATGCCCCAATCCGACGCCGACAATCATGGCCAGAAAAATCCACAGCGTCAGGTAGCGGTCCAGGAATGACAGCCGGGCCCGCGGCATCGGGGCACAAACTTGGGCTTGAACGTAGGGAGTCGCCATTATGCTGACCTCCGCGAAAATGAGCTTTGCTTCATTGTTTCCCGATGCGGTCGATTTCTTTTTTGATGGCCAACTGGTCGAGGGTGGAAAGCGGCAGGCAAAGAAAGAGCGCGATTCTACGGTCGAGAAGCATGAACGCGTCGCGAAACGCGCGCTCGATTTGCTCCGGCGTTCCCTGCACTGCAGCGGGATCGGGAACGCCCCAATGCGCAGTCATGGGCTGGCCGGGCCACACGGGGCAGACTTCGTTTGCGGCGTTATCGCAAACGGTGAAGACGAAATCCATTTGCGGCGCTCCGGGTTTCGCAAATTCATCCCAATTCTTGCTGCGAAAACCTTCCGTGGACATGCGGGCGCCCCCGATTTGTTTCAGCGCCTCGGGGCGGACAGTCCCCGATGGGTGGCTGCCGGCGCTAAAGGCAACGAAGTTGGGCCGGCCCTTCTGATTCAGGATGGCTTCGGCCATGATGGATCGCGCCGAATTACCCGTGCACAGGAACAAAACGTTGTAACGTTTTTCCATGGCTGAGTATCTCGTTTCGTCTTAGTTGCAGCAGGCCGGTCCGCAGCAAGTTTTTTCTTTTGAGGCGGCCGGTTTCACCGCCCGGATAAACGCGCTCATGAATTTCCCGTCCACTTCCGGGGCCAGGGCGTCCACATCCAGGCCTTCGCCGGCGAGAAATTCCCGGGCATCCTCCACGCGATAGATGCGGGTCGGTTCCAGCTCCACCTTTTCAAATCCGGCGCGGGCCAGTTTGCTGTGGTATTCGTTTTCTTCCAGCGCTCCCGCGATACAGCCCACCCACAGCAGAACGCTCTTGCGGATTTCCGGCTGGATTTCGCCGCGAGTTACCACGTCGGAAACGGCCAGGCGCCCGCCAGGCTTGAGCACCCGAAACGCTTCCCGAAGCACGCGGTCCTTGTCCGCCGACAGATTGATGACGCAGTTCGAGATGATCACATCCACGGAATTATCGGGCAGCGGGATTTGCTCGATCTCCCCTTTCAGGAACTCGACGTTATCGACCCCGGCTTTGCGCTTGTTCTCGTTCGCCAGGGCCAGCATTTCATCGGTCATGTCCAGGCCATACGCTTTGCCGGTTGGCCCCACGCGCTTAGCAGACAGCAGGACGTCGATGCCGCCACCGGAGCCAAGATCGAGGACCACTTCCCCCGGATTTAATTTCGCCAGGGCCGTTGGATTTCCGCAGCCCAAGGATGCGAGTATGGCTTCCTCGGGAAGTTGACCGGTTTCGGAAGCGCCATAGAGGTTGGACGTGATGGGGTCGCACCCCGAACCAGAGGCAGGAGCCGTCCCGCAGCAGGCGCTTGCGCCGCGATTCACGCGCAACGCCGCCTGCCCGTATTTTTCCTTCACTGCGTCTTTTATGGTGGAATCACTCATCTTGCGCCTCCTACTTGCAGATCTGAACAATGTCCTGGGGTTTTACGGCCTTGTTGCGTGTGCAGCATTCCGCGTACAGGAATTGCAGCAACTCCTGCAGCGCCTCGGTGTTCGCGGTGTAGTGCAGGAATGTGCTTTCGCGGCGGACCTGCACGAGACCTTCGTTCTTGAGCTTGTCGAGGTGATGGGAAAGGGTTGAGTTCGGAATTTCCAATTCCGCCTGGATGTCGCCAACCACCATTCCTTCCGGGTGAGCCGACAGCAGTAGTTGCATGATGCGCAGGCGCGGCTCGGTGCCCATGGCCGAGAACATGTCGGCATATTTGGCCACCTGCTCGGTGGTCTTCTTGGTGGATGGCATTGACATATTTCGATACTTGCAGAAATATAGATTCCTGTCAACCCATTTCCCTTCGCCGGACCGGGCGGGCACCTCCGCCCCTCCACTTGCTTCTCCGCCCCCCTTCCGCGTCGACCCAAGCCGAGTCGCCTAACAGTACGTAACTATTAAGAATTTGAGCTTATCCTCGCTCGACGCCTTTGTGCCCCGGTGCTACGATTGTTCTTTGCCCGTGGGGAGATTTGTCGGTGGAATCGAATCTTCATCCTGACGTGGAGTCGCAGAAGCGGCGGACGACGAGAATCGTCCAAGCCGTCCCCCTGACTGTGACCGGCGTCGACGCGCTCGGCCGGCCTTTTCAGGAGCGAACTTCCAGCCTGATCATCAATTGCCACGGCTGCCGATATCAATCCAAACATTACGTGTTGAAAAATATGTGGGTCACGTTCGAGGTGCCCCACAATGAACCGGGCCGCGAGCCGCGCACTGTCCGCGCGCGCGTTACCTGGATTCAGCGTCCGCGAACGGTTCGCGAGCTGTTTCAAATCGGTGTGGAACTCGAGGTTCCCGGAAACGTCTGGGGCATTGCCTTCCCGCCGTCCGACTGGTTTCCCTTCCCTGAATCTCCATCCAGTCTTGAAGTTGCGCCGCTGCCCCAGAAGGTCGAGCCGCCCCCCGTAGCGGAATGGGTGGCGGAGGAGCCTCCCAAGCCTCGAGAACCGGAAGCACAACCGGAACGGCAAGAGCAGGAAGAACCGGAAGACAACATCCGGGTCCTGCCGCTGCCTGCTGCGGGCGCGGGCGGGGGCGATGCCTCGATGCAGATGGCGCGCCAGGTCGCGCGAATGGTGGCCGAAGCCAAGCAACAGGTGCAATCGACGGTTCGCGAATCAGCGAATACCGCCGTTGCTGCCGAAACCCGTCCACTGATGGCCGCGCTGCAGAATCAGATGAAAGAAGCGGCGGAAAAATCGGTGGCCGAGGCCGCCGCGGCGTACATCGAGCGCACGTACAAGGAACAACAGCAACGGATGCAACGGGAGCTGGAGTCCAGCGCGGCGGCAATGCGCGCGGAATGGTCGCGCGAACTGGACCAGCGGATCGCCGAGGCCCGCCTGCATGTGGATTCTCAGTTAGCGGAAATTGAACGGGTGCGCGAGGCCGATTTCGGGCAGCAAATTCAGAGCCAGCTGCAGAGCGCGATCGAAAAACTGCAAAATCTGGGCGGAAGCCTGAACGAAAATGCGGACCATGTGCGCTCCACCATCGAACAGCTGCGGCGCGACTCCGCCGAAGCCGCCGCCAACGAGACGCGCCAGTGGCAAGACCTGATCGCCCAGCGCGCCTCGAACGCTCAGGAACGCCTGGCGCAACTGGAGCAGGCAGCCCAGCGCCTGGAAGATCAAATCGCCGAGGTAACCATCAGCTCGGAATCGGGCTGGCGCCAGCTACTCGACGCCGAGGTGGCCGCGGCAAATGCGCGCTGGAACGGCAAGGTGGAAGCATCCTTCGAGGAGGCGGCGCGCCGCACGGTCGAACGCCTGACGCAAAATAGCGAAGCGGTCGCCAAGCAGGCCGAACACCAATTGCAGGAGCGAATCAGCATACTGGGCAGCGCGTATTCCCAGGTGACCGCGGAAGCCGAGAACAAACTGGCGGGCCTGCGCGCGTCCATTAATCACGAAGCCGCCCAGGGCGCGACCACGATCGCCCAGATGCAGCAGGCCGTCGAGCAAGTGAAGGCGCGGCGCGGTGAACTGAACGCCCTGCTGCAAAAGACTTTGGAGGATTGGGCCCAGCGCAGCCAGATGGCCGTCGAGGCGCACGGCGCAGAATTGAATTCGCGCGCGGAAGCCGCCATCGCCGGAATGGCCGAGCGCCTGCAACCCGTGCTGGAGACCGCCGGCAACGAAACCATCACGCGGCTGGCCGGGGAACTCAACGAACGGCTCTCGCCGGAAATCGCCCGAGCAGGCGAAGTGATGAACAAGCTTGCTCAGGGCCGCGAACAGTCCGAAAAGGCCGTGGCCGAGCATCAGAATCGCATCTGGCAGATTTCCGAACGAAGCGTCCAGGATTCGGTGGCGCGTACCAAGGAACTTCTCGCGCGCGTCGAAAAAGATTTCGTGGAATCCGCGCGTACCACGTCCGGGAAATGGTTCAGCGAGCTGGAAACCAAGGCCACGGAAACCACTCACAGCACCTTCGAGGCGCTATTCAAATCCGCGGAATGGTACGAAAAGAAAGTCCAGACGCAGATGCAAACGACCCTGGAAAAGGGCATGGACCAGGCGACTGCTACTCTGCGCGACAAGGCCGGGGAAATGTCCGGCCTGTTTGCCAGCGAGCTGGATCATTATAGCCGCAGCTACGTGGAACACGCCCAGAACCAGATCCAGGAAAATGCCCGCGAAGCCGCCGAGCATGCGGGCGAACTGATGGCCGAAGCCAGCGCCAAGGCCACCGCCAATTTTACCGAGCGCGTGGGACAACTGGGAAAGGAAAATCTCGATCTGTACGCCTCGAAAACAGACATCGCCTTCGAGCAGAGCGCCGCCCGCATGGAGGCGCACACCGCGCAGGTCCGCTCCAAACTTGAAAGCGACACGCGCGCGTTTGCCCTGGAATACCATCGCGCCATCTCGCAGCACACCGAGCAAAGCCTGATGCAGGGCAAGGAAGATCTGGCCGCGCATATCGAATCGGCCAAGCAGGCACTGCGCCTGGAAACCGAGGCCCTCGACCGGCAGTTCCAATCCTCCGTGCAATCTCTCGGCGCGCATGCCATGGACGAGCATAAGCAGCGCCTGGATAACGCCTCCAATTCCTGGCTGCTGACCACCGTGACCAAGCTCAACCAGCAGTCCGAGGGCCTGATTGAGCAATTGGCCGCGACGACCGAGAAAAAGTTGCGCACCGTTTGCGGCAACGTATTCGCCGAAATGGGAGAAACCCTCCGCCAGCGCCTGCTGGCGTTTTCCTCTCCTTTTGCCGGGCCGCTGGAGCCTGGTGCTCCGCCGGCTGCTTCCAATCCATCTGAAATCAAGTCCGAAGATCCGAAGTAACGTCGTTTCGCCTTCCGCCCTGTTTCGGTCCTGCGCGCAGATGCCTGTATAATACCCGGATGCCCAACCGCGCCTATGCCAGCGTCTGGATTCGGGATTTCGGCGAGTCGAACATGCTCTCGCATTTCGAGCATTTTCTGGCCAGCGTGCCATTGTCCTCCGGGCCGCTGGGGTTTACCGAACTGACAGTGCGCGCCGTGGACCCTGCTGAAACCCCCGTCGAGGAGTTCGATTTGCGCGGGCAAGTCCTGACGCCCGCCGATATCGCGGAACTTGCCAAGGAACATCATTCCGGCGATGTCGCCTACGAAGTTTCCGCGCGATGGGACCTATGGATTCGCGAAATGGAAACGGCGAGCTGGAAAAAGAAGCCGGAGAAACTTGAACTGGCCTGCTACGGGCCAGAGTACGATAACGGGGTTTCCGGCGAGTCCGGGCATTTTCTCGCCGATCTCGGATTCGAGCATTTGTTTACGGGCCACGCGGGCCTGCTGACGCCGGATTCGAAGCGCGTGGCCGAGCCGCAGCATCCGGACGAAGCTCGCTTCCTGATGTGGATGTCGCAGCCGCAGAATTTGCGCGAATATCAGGAGAAAACGAGAGAGAATATCGAGAAACTGATGGGCTGGATGCGCGCGGTGGAAGAAACCTTGCCGGTTGAGCGCGTCCGCTTGTGGTCCGAGGGAGAGGAAAATTTTGAAGCGCGTTTGGACGAAATTCTGGCTGTGCGCTAGTCTGTTGCTGGCCGCGCCGGGCATCTCGTTTCCGGGCGGGCTTTTGGCAGCGCAAGACGATGCGCCGCGCAGCGCGCGCCGCATGAACGAAACGCTGCTCGCCGGCCTCAGGCCCGGGCGCGACACTTTCACCATTGCGGAAAAGCGGTTCAAGCAAAAGAATCTGAACGAGGACCACGATTCGGGCTCAAAGGAATGGCGGGACACCTGCTCGGGCCGGACCATCCGCCTGGAGGTGGATGCAAAATCGGTCATCCAAAGCATCACGATCACGACGCTGGGGCCCCGCAACGGCAAGTGCAGCGAGCGCCAGGCGGAATTTCTGGATCCGAAGAATTGGGCCACCGGGCTGGGCCTGCGCATTGGCGATTCCCAGGACCGCGTCACCGATTATTATGGTGAACCGAATTCCAGCGGCCCGGCATCCAAAAATGGGCAGGATCTTGCCTTGATGTTTTATCAATTCGATTTTGCGGGCTCGGATGTCCCGCAGGTGATGGAAGTGCTGTGCGCCCGGGACACCGGGCGAGTGGTGGAGATTACCCTGGCGTTTCCGAGCCTGTAGCGCCCGACCGAGGATGCCTATCCGAACTCCGCTCCCGGCTCTGGCCTTGTTTCTGTGTGTGACGGCGTCTTTGTCGGCAGGGTGCAATAATGCAAAACCTGTCTCCCCGGCGGTCGATCGGGCGGCGAAGGAAGCTGCCGAGACGCAAGGCATGGCCGAGGCGGCGCTGGGAAAACAGGCGGAAGTCCTGGCGCACGGCGATCTTGCACGAAACGGCCTGGAGCAGATCCTGGCCGTCAACCGCATCGAAAACGCGCAGCGTGGCGCCGGAAGCCCGGCAAATCCCGCGGCGATTCTGATTCGGCGCGCGGCGGTTTTGGAAAAGAGCGGCGGCAAATGGTCGGAAGTGCTGCGCTGTGACGAGCGGCTGAAGAATCCGAACGGGTATCTGGCAGGCACGCCGGCGGCGCGCGTGAGCGCCTGGCGATTGGAATACAATCTGGATGCAGCGCAGGGCCTGGGAATGAAGTTTACTCCGGCCGGTTCGGATTCAGACGCAGCGGGATCCGGCCCGGGGGAATCGCAGGAGAAAACCCTGGTTGTACGGTGGAATAAAAGCGCGAAACGCTATCAGTCGCTGGACCAGTCTCAGGAAAGGTATCTGAACGAAGTCCCGACGCTGGAAACACCGATGTCCATCCTCAAATGAGCGCAGCGGCCAACACACTGGCAAGTCCCGCGGTTAAAACGGCGCCCCCGCGCGTTTCCGGATGGGCGCAGCTCATGCGTTTGATGCCCTATGTCTCGAAGCACAAGCTGGAAGTGCTGATCGGACTGGTGACACAGACCGGCATGGGAATCACCGGGACGCTGCTGCCGCTGATTCTGGGCGTGATCACGGATTGCCTGAAGGGTGCGGAAACGCCGCTGGCGCAACTGGGCCGGCTCACGCAAATCTCCCTTGGGTACCTGCTCCCGTATTACCACCCAAAGGATCCGCGCACGCTGGCCGTGTTTGCCTCGGCGCTGGTGATCGTTTGCGCGGTGCAGGGATTCTTTTCCTACTGCACGCGGCAGATCCTGATCGGGCTTTCGCGCGATATCGAATACGACTTGCGAAACGATTTGCTCGAAAAACTGGTGCAGATGGAGCCGGAATTTTACGTCCGCAATCGCACCGGCGAACTGATGTCGCGCTGCACGAATGACCTGAACGCGGTGCGCATGGTCCTCGGCCCGGGGATCATGTACAGCGCCAACACGATCGCCACCATGATCCTGGCTGTCATCCTGATGTTTTGGATTTCGGCAAGGCTCAGCGTCTTCGTCCTGCTTCCCGTTCCCATCGTCGCCGTTACGGTATGGGTGTTCGGGCGCCAGATTCACGCGCTCTACGGCAAGATTCAGGCGTCGCTCGCGGTGTTGTCCGCGAAGGCGCAGGAAAATCTGGCCGGCGTGCGCGTGGTGCGGGCCTACGGCCAGGAGGAAGCCGAGATCCGCGGCTTTGACGCCCCCAACCGCGAGTATATCGACCGCAACCTTCGCCTGATTTATTTCTGGAGCCTGTTTATGCCCCTGCTCCAGATGCTTTTCGGGCTCACGTTTATTCTGGTGCTTTGGCAGGGGGGGCAACTGGTGATCATGAACCGCATCACCTTGGGCGAGCTCATCGCGTTTTACACGTTCATGACGCGCCTCATCTTTCCGATGATCGCGCTCGGATTTGTCACCAACATCTTTCAGCGCGGCGGCGCTTCCATGGGCCGGCTGAACTACATTCTCGATTCCGAGCCGGCCATCAGCGATGCGAACGCCACGGCATCCAAATCCGAAGAAATTCGCGGAGAGATCGAATTCCGCCATCTGACCTTCACGTATCCGACCTTGCGCAGCGACACCGACGGACCCAAGACCAATGGCGCGAGTTCCAACGGAAACGCCGGAGTGAACGCCCCTGTGCTCGAGGACATCTCCCTGCACGTGCAGGCCGGCTCGATCCTGGCGATTGTGGGGCCAACGGGAAGCGGAAAATCCACGCTGGCCGCGCTGATCGCGCGCCTTTGGGACGCGCCCTCGGGAACGCTGCTGATCGACGGGCGCCCCATTCGCGAGTGGCCGCTCGAAACTCTGCGCCGCGCCGTGGGGTACGTGCCGCAGGACACGTTCCTGTTCAGCGAAACACTACGCGAAAACGTCGCCTTCGGTGTGGATAGCGCCACCGACGAGCAAATTCAAAACGCCGCCGACGTCGCCAGCATTGCGGCGGAAATCAACGAGTTCCCCGCCAAATTCAACACCATGGTGGGCGAACGCGGCATCACGCTTTCCGGAGGCCAGAAGCAGCGCACGGCCATTGCCCGCGCAGTGATCCGTGATCCCAAGATTCTGATCCTGGACGATTCCCTGTCGAGTGTGGACACCGGGACCGAGGAACGCATCCTGCGCCGCCTGGACGCGATTTTGCGCCAGCGCACCACCGTGCTGATTTCCCACCGCGTCTCCACCGTGCAGCACGCCGACCAGATCGTGGTCCTGCGCGACGGCCGCATCGTCGAGCGCGGCACGCACGCCGAACTGCTGGCCCACGGCGGCTACTATGCCGACCTGTACCAGAAGCAATTGCTGGAAGAGGAGTTGGAACGCGAATGAGCGACTTCCGCGAAGAAGAAGCTCTCGGAAAAGCCTACGACGCGCAGCTGCTGCGCCGGCTGATGACGTATCTGCGCCCGTATAAGTGGACCGTCGTCCTCGCGGTCTTCCTGACGCTACTGGTTGGGCCGCTTGAAGTCGTGGGTCCCTACCTGTTCGGATACGCAGTAGACAAGTACATCGTGCCGGGCCTGGATCAATCGTTGCCCTGGGCGGCGGCCCTGCACGGCGTCACGCTGATTTCCCTCATTTCGCTTGCGGCATTGCTTCTGAGCTTCGCGGTGCAGTATCTCCAAGTGCGCATGATGCAGAACGTGGGCCAGCAGACGCTCTACGATCTGCGAAAAGAAATTTTCGAGCGCATGCAGCGCCTGCCCATGAGTTTCTTCGACCGCAGCCCGGTGGGGCGCCTGGTGACGCGCGTGACAACCGACGTGGACGCCCTCAACGATCTGTTTGCCGCCGGCATCGCGGCCATGGCAAACGATGCCGTGGTCCTCATCTGCATCGGCGCAGTGATGATGAAGATGAACGGGCGTCTCGCCCTGGCCACCTTCGCGGTGCTGCCGCTCATCATGATCGCCACGTGGATCTTCCGCGACCGCGTGCGCGACGCCAACCGGCGCATCCGCACGGCTATCGCCCGCATCAACGCTTTCCTGCAGGAGCATATCAGCGGCATGAGCGTCGTGCAGCTGTTTAACCGCGAGAAGAAATCGCGGGAAGAGTTCGCGAATTTGAATCGCATCCACATGGAAGCCTATAAGGACGCGATTACGGCCTTCGCCGTTTTCTTCCCCGCGGTGGAATTGTTCAGCATGGCGGCCATTGCCGTCGTCTTCTGGTACGGCGGCCTGCTTTCCTTCGGCGGCGCCGTGACCGTGGGCGTGCTGATCACGTTTATGCAGTACGCGCAGCGCTTCTTCCGGCCCATTCAGGACCTGAGCGAAAAATTCAACATTCTGCAGTCGGCCATGGCTGCCTGCGAGCGCATTTTCAAATTGCTGGACGAACCGCTTCCCGCGCCGCCCGCCGAAGCCCCGCTGCCGCTGACCGCGCCGCGCGGCGAAATCGAATTCCGAAACGTCTGGTTCGCCTATACCGGCGGCGTAAATCCCAAGGACGAAGACTGGGTGTTGCGCGATGTCTCTTTCCACATCGCGCCGGGGCAAACCCTGGCCATCGTCGGCCACACCGGCGCCGGGAAAACCACGCTTATCCAGCTGCTGCTGCGTTTCTACGACATCCAGCTTGGAGAAATCCTCCTCGACGGCGTGAATATCCGCTGCTACGACGTTCACCAACTGCGCCATCAGTTCGGCATCGTGCTGCAGGACCCGTTTCTTTTCACCGGCACCCTGGAATCGAACGTGCGCCTGGGCGACGAGGAAATCAGCCGCGAACGCGTCGAAGCTGCGATCCGCGAAGTGGGCTTGGGTTCGCTGCTCGACAGCCTGAACGAAGGCCTGGAGACCAATGTCACCGAGCGCGGCGCTACCTTTTCCGTCGGCCAGCGGCAATTGATCAGCTTCGCGCGGGCGCTGGCGCACAATCCGCGCTTCCTGATCCTCGACGAAGCCACTTCGAGCGTGGACACCAAGACCGAAGTGCTGATCCGCGAAGCGCTCGACCGCCTGCTCGAAGGCCGCACGGCCATGGTCATCGCGCACCGCCTGAGCACCATTCAGCATGCCGACCGCATACTCGTTTTCCACAAGGGAAAATTGCGCGAGCAAGGCTCGCACCAGCAACTGCTCGTCATGCGCGGCATTTACTATCGACTCTACCAGCTCCAGTACAAGGATCAGGAACTGCGCGCGCCGCTCGAACCCGCGGGGAGCGAAGCGGGCACTGCGATCCCGGGGAACGATTAATTCGTCCCGCTCCATTCCCGCGACAAAATGCCTCCCACACAAATCCTGATTTCCGCCGGTGAAGCTTCCGGAGACATGTACGCCGCGCGCCTGGCCACGGCGCTGCGCGCGCGCGCCGACGTCCAGTTGTTTGGCATGGGCGGGCCGCGCATGCGCGACGCGGGAGTCGATACGATTGCCGATTGCTCGGAAGTCTCCCTGGTGGGAATCGTCGAAATCGCAAAAAAATATCCGGCGCTCAAGCGTGTGTGGAAACGCATCCTCGGCGAGGCGGCCCGCCGGAATCCGCGCCTGGCGATCCTCACCGATTTCCCGGGGTTCCACTTGCGCCTGGCGCGAGCCTTGAAACGCCAGCATGTCCCGAGCGTCTATTTTGTATGCCCCCAATTCTGGGCCTGGAGGCCGTGGCGCGCCAACCTGGTGCGGCGGCGATTCGTGCGCGGGCTGTGCATTTTCCCGTTCGAGCAGGAATGGTACCGTTCGCGCGGCGTGCCCGCGGATTTTATCGGGCATCCGCTGGTGGGCAACGTCACGGCCAAAAGAACGCGCCGGGAATTTGCGGCGCAATTCGCCCTCGATGCGGAAAAACCGATCGTCGCGCTGCTGCCCGGCAGCCGCGCGGGAGAAATCGCGCATCACATGCCTCTCCTGATGCAGGCATGCCGCCTCATTGCCCAGGGCCGTGATGTCCAATTCGTCCTGGCGCTGGCGCCGGGCATGAGCAAGTCCCAGTTCGCCGGATATCTTCAGGCCGACGTTCCGATGCACGTCGTGGAAGACGTCACCTATGACGTCCTGGGCGCCGCGGATGTGGCGATTGTGTCCAGCGGAACCGCCACGGTTGAAGCAGCCTTGATGGACGCTCCGATGATCGTGGTCTATCGCCTGGCGCCTTTGACGGCGGCCATTGCGCGCTGGCTGGTGCGGACGCCCATGTTTGCCATGGTGAATCTGATCGCCGGAAAACGCGTGGTGCCCGAACTGGTGCAGAAGGATTTCACTCCGGAACGAGTGGCCCAGCAGGCCATTCACCTGCTCGATTCGCCCGAGGCTCGCGAGGAAATGCGGATAGGTCTGGCCGAGGTGCGGGCAAAACTCGGACCTCCCGGGGCGATTGATCGCGCCGCCGACATCATCGCGGCCATGCTGAAGCAGATGGAGACAAGATCCTAGCGGCCTATCGCTGCCTGCGGGACTAAAACGCTAACGCCTGAGTCTAGGAGAGGCTGGCAACTCAGTAGCCCGCATTGGTATCCTAATGATTCGGGTATCCCGGTCGAATTGAGAAAGGCTTCTGAGACTCATGTTCAAGCTCCGACTCCCCATTTTCCTGACGGCGCTGGCAGCGTTTGCAGCCAGCGGTTTTGCTCAGTCGCCGGGACAGCCGCAAGGCCCGGGCCGCCCCGTTGCTCCTGTGCAGACAGCGCCCACAGCGGCGTTTCGCGCCACCAACTATGAAATCCGCGCTTCGCTCGATGCCAACGGACAGGTGATGAACGCGCAGGCGAAGGTCGAGTTTGTCGCCGACGATGCCTCTCGCGTAGTCGAAGTGGAACTTAATCCCAGCCTGCGGGTGAACTCGGTTCTCGATGGCGCCGGCAAACCCTTGTCTTTCGATCGCGATGACAATGCCAGCCAGAAGCTAACCATCACTCTCCCGGATGCGGTTCCTGCGGGAGGGAAAATCACTCTGGGATTCGATTATGGCGGCCCGCTCTCCGGCCGCATCACCGATCCCTCGGAAGGTGTGCGGCTCGCGTACATCGGCAAAGAGGGCGGATATCTGTTGCTGCCTGCGCGTTGGTTTCCTCTGACTGGTTTCCCTTCCAGCCGCTACACCGGAGTATTTCAAATTGAAGTGCCCGGAACGATGGCCGTCGTGGGCACCGGCGTCTCTGCGGGGCCTCCGATATCGGTAACGCCCAAGTCTCTTCCGGCGCCGCCTCCGGCCCCGGGAAATGCTCGATCATCTGCTCCCGTATCGCCCAGGACCGCTCCTCCGCCTCCTTCGATGGAAAACGAGCGCATGTTATATACCTTCCGCGTGGATAAGCCGGAAGCCGCGGGTACGTTCGTCATTTCTCCGCTGCAATTGAGCCCAGTGCGCGCCGAGGGGATGAGCTTCTCCGTTTACACGCCTCCCGCGCAAGCCAAGACCGCGCAAAGTTACGCGGACACCGCGGCGCACATTCTCGACTTCTTCAACGGAGAATTCGGCGCGCTGCCCGAACCCTCGATGACCATCGCGCAGCTTCCGGACGGCACGGTGGACGGATTCGCCGCGCCGGGCCTGCTGCTGGTGAGCGCGCACCAGTGGACCGCGCAACCCAATGCCCGTCTGCTGGCGAATCTGGCGGCGCAGCAGTGGTGGGGCGACCGCGTGATGGCCGCTTCCACCTCCGACGTGTGGATCACCGACGGGCTGGCGAGATACTCCGAGGGCCTCTACGCCGAGGAAGCCACGGGCAAGGAAGGCCTGAACAAGGCGCTCGAGGATTTCGCGGTGGGCGCGCTGATGTTCGACAATGCCGCTCCGATTGCCGAGGCCAGAAGGCTCGCGCCGGGATCGGAGGAATACCGCTCGGTGGTGGTGAACAAAGGCGCGATGGTGTTTCATATGCTCCGCGCCATCATTGGCGACGCGAACTTCTCCGCGCTGCTGAAGGATTTCTATTCGCGCTACGCGGGCAAGACCGCCCGCATCCGCGATTTCGAGCAACTCGCGGAAGCGCACCAGGCGGCGCCGGCGCCCAAGGAATTTGCGCTGAGCAACGCGCCCGCGGAGCAAGCGCCGGAGCCGCCCAGCTTGCGGCCGTTTTTCACGCAATGGCTGCGCTCGACCGGCGTTCCCGAATTCAGCCTGGAATACGTGATCTACCGCACGAAAAAAGGGTTTCGCATTGTCGGAAAGGTGAAACAGGATCTCGATTTCTTCCGCATGAACGTGGAGATGGAAGTTGAGACCGAAGGTAATCCCGAATTCAAAAAGATCGATATCGCCGGAAAGGAATCCGCGTTCACCGTGGAGACGTTCGGGCGGCCGAAACCCAACGGCATTATCCTGGACCCGCACAATTTCATCCTGAAATCGAGCCAGCGCCTGCGCGTTCGCGGCATCATTGCCCGCGGCGAGACCCTCGCCGAACAGGGCCGCTACTACGATGCGATCCAGCAATACCAGCGCGCCCTCGAGCAGGACCGCGCCAACGCCCTGGCCGACTTCCGCATGGGCGAGGCGTTTTTCTACCAGCGGAATTACGCCGCCGCGGCGCAATCCTTCCGCGACACCATGGAAGCTTCGACCGACCTGACCACCCGCTGGACCGAGGTCTGGTCGCACATCTACCTGGGCAGAATTTACGATATCCAGGGCGACCGCACGCGCGCGGTCAACGAATACAGCAAGGCCAAGCAAACCGGAGACGATACCGGAGGCGCGCAGGCCGAAGCGGAAAAATCGCTGAAGAAAGCGTACTCGGAAGGTGCGTCTTAGGTAGAACAGGCTTCAGCCTATTTGATTTTTTGGAATTGCAAAATTGAAACTCGATAGGCTGAAGCCCGTCCTACTCAATACCCAGACGAGCCCGTGAGCCGCGGCTCTTCGATTCCTTTGCGCTGAATGAGCACCTGGAATTTTTCTCCCAGCCCCTCGGGATGTATCAGATTTTTGAGCAGCAGCCGCGCGCGCAACTTTTCCACTTCCATCTGGCCGGGCTCGTATAAATCCGCAAATTCGTTGGCGCGCCCCAAGGCGACCAGAAATTGCGATTGCGTGACCAGGCCCGTGCGCATAAGTCCCGCGCGGCGGCCCCACACATCCACCGCAGTGAAATTCACGTGCGAGGTCAGGTCCTGCGCGCCAGGCGCTTCCAACAGATTTTCGGAGACCACGTGATCGCGATATGCCAGCAGCGTGCCGCGATTGTGCCGTTCGTTGTACAGCGCGCCGGCTTCATGGCCGTAGTCGATTGACATGACGAAGCCGCGTCTCAGTGCGCGTCCCGCGTTTTCGATCCACTGGCACGCTTCCAGACACGCCTCCGCCTGCCAGCCATCCTGCAATGTAATCCCCTGCTCTCGAAAATACTCATCGAGTTTGGCTGTGGACGGCTCGTGAAGAATTTCCACTAACTGTTCGACCTCAATCCCCACATAGATTTCACGCAGCTTGCCGTTTTCGATCACCACGCGGTGCGTGGGCAACGCATCGAGCAATTCATTCGAGAAAATGCAGCCGACTGGGATTGCGAGCGGAATTTCGGCGGCGTTGGAAAACTTCCCGGCCGCTGCGTGAACCGCGAGCCGTTCGGCATGTTGCGCGCGGCGCGCCGCGGAACGCTCCACGGCCACGTATTCGAGAGCGGCATAAAATGCGGGCAATTCGCGCGCGGAAAAATCCAGAATATGTGCCGCGAGGCGCCCGATGCCCGCTCCCGCCTCGACCACCGCAAACGGGAGGGGCGACCCCAGAACCTCCCACATTTCCGCGAGTTGCCGCGCGAGCAACCGCCCGAAAATCGGATGAACGTCCACGCTCGTGTAGTAGTCCCCGAACCGCCCGGCGCTCTCGCGCGAATAGTATCCGTGCTCGGGGTGATAGAGGCACTCGCGCATGTATTCGGCAAATGGAATGGGTCCGTTCTCCCGGATGCGCGCGACCAGAAGGTCGCGCAGCGGCGCCGCCGGATCGCTCGCCGGGGATGGAACTTGCGCGGTCATGCGTCTTGCCGTTGCGGATTGCAGGTGAACATCTCGACGATGAAGTCGTGCAGGCAATCGTACAGCTGCTTCTGAAAAATCCAGGGAAATTGCCGGCTCTCGATTTCGCGCGGGCGAAGCAGGAAGACGTATGTGTGCACCTGCGGCTCGGGCGGCGAGTAGCGGATGACGATTTCGACGCCCTCCGCCGCGGGACGCGCGTCGAACACAAATAGCGGGTGTTCGTAGAGCGCCAGTTCCGTGCGAACTTTCTCGGCGAGGCCGGTCACGAGTGCCCCTTGGCGCGCGTATCGCCAAATTCGCCCCGCGCGCCCATCTCCCGAAACACTTTCTCGAAGGCTTCGAGAGCGCGCGCGTCGAACAAAACGAAATAAATTTTTTCCAGGGAGGTTGCCGCCTTCAGATGCTCGGCCGCTTCGCGCAGCATGATCTGGGCGCATTCGGCGATGGGAAAACCGGCGATACCCGTGCCCACGGCGGGAAATGCGATGGACCGAAGATTTTTTTCATTGGCAATGCGCAACGCGTGGGCCGTCGAGGTTTGCAGCGCGCGAGCCGTGGTTTCTCCGCCGAGCGCCATGCTGGCGGCGTGAATTACGAACCGCGCACGCAGATTTCCGCCCGTGGTGATCGCCGCGCCGCCGATGGGCACGCTGCCGATGGCGTCGCATTCCCGTTGTATGGCCTCGCCGCCCTTGCGCCGGATCGCTCCGGCGACGCCGCCGCCCAGCTGCAGGTCGTTGTTCGCGGCGTTGACGATGGCGTCCACGTCCATCTCGGTGAGATCGCCCTGCAGGAGAACAATTTTTTCACGGACGCTCATGCAATCGCTTCACCCTTGCGCTCGCAAATTTACTTGGCTATGCGCTTCAGCGCTTCCTCATCGTACCCCAGCACAAGTTCGGAGCCGCGAATCACCACGGGGCGGCGGATCAGGTTGGGTTCGGCGGCCATGAGTTTCAGGGCCTCCTCGCGCGACGGCGGGTTCACGCTCATTTTTCGCGTGCGGTAGAGTTCGTTGCGCGTATTCAGGAATTTGCGATGGTCCTGCTTGCCGATGAGCGCGTCCAGTTCCGCGACCGATAAGCGGTCCTTGCCCAGGTCGCGCAACTCCAGCTCCGCCTTCTTCTTTTCCAGAAATGCTTTGGCCTTGCGGCAGGTGGTGCAGTTCGGCTTGTGCAGGAATTTGATCTTCGCTTTCGCCATGGTTCGCGTTCGCTCCTTAAATGGCCGCGGCGCCGCGCAAGCCGCGTGGGATCGGGTAAGCCGCCGCGGCGCTACGTCGGCAGTTTCGCCAGCACCTGGGCCAACTGCCGGAAATACCGGAGCTTCGTGCCATGGCCGATAGCGTTCTTTGCGCTGGTCGAAGGCAATACAAACACTTGCGCGCCGTACAGACGGTCTTTTTGCAGTCCCAGTTTGCACGGGCGCTGCGCGAAACTTTCAAACGTGCCCTTGCCGTTGAAGGCGATGACCTGCGGCGCGAATTGCTCCAGCTTCTGGGAGAGCACGATACGCCCTTCGGCGAATTCCTCGCGCTGCAATTCCTCTTCCCCGCGCGTGGGCCGCTTGACCAGGTCGGTCAGGCCGATGCCGAACTCGATCATTCGTTTGTCATCGCGATGCTCGAGCAATTCCGGCATGACGCCCGATTCGTAAAGCAGCGGCCAGAACTCGTTCCCGCGCCCGGCATAGTAATGGCCCACGCGAGCCGAGCGGTCCCCGGGGTTGCAACCCACGATGACCAGCTTCATGCCGGGACGCAGATAGTCGGGCAATGTTTTCATTTAGATTTCCAGACTCCAGCTTCCCTTTGGGTATTTCATTCGTGGCAGTTGCCGCCCTGCCGCAGGGCACCTCGCCGGAACAGCGAACGGCGCTCCGAACCCAGCGCACAGACGGCTCAGGCGCATGATTGTACCATTTCACGGCACAGGAGATGGCCCGGATGGCGCCCGCGTTTCCCGCTTGAAATTGGTCCGAAATTCCTGAATCGCAGGCGCCATCCAGGGCATCCGAAGGGGAGGAGATTTGAGGGGAGGCGTGGCAACGGAGAATTATGGTACCCTGCCAAAATAGACTGGCTGGACGCTATTGTCCGCCCATTGGAGCAACACGACTGTTGAGCGCCACAGATCCCAAGCCGCTGGCTTCCGCGATCGTCCGCGATGACGAAGCGCGACTGGTGTCCGCGGCCAAGGCCGGCGATGCCGCCGCTTTTGAAGAGCTGGTGAACCGCTACGAACGAAAAATCTTCCGCCTGGGCATGAACATCACTCAGAACCGCGAAGACGCCGAAGACGTGATGCAGGAAGCTTTCCTGAAATCGTACACACACCTGGACCGCTTTCAGGGCGACTCGCGGTTTTACACCTGGCTGGTGCGCATCGCGGTCAACGAAGCCCTGATGAAGCTGCGCAAGCGCCGCCCCAATCAGTTTTCCCTCGACGAGCCGCTGAGTGACGGCGAGGATCCCGTCTTCCGGGAAATCGAGGACTGGGGCCCTTCGCCCGAGCAGAAATTCGCCCAGACCGAGCTCAACGAAATTCTCAACTCCGTGATCGCGGAGCTGGATCCGATTTTCCGAGTGGCCTTCCTGCTGCGCGACGTGGAAGGAATTTCAACCGAGGAAACCGCGCAAATCCTGGGAATCTCAGAGGCGGCTGTGAAATCGCGTCTGTTGCGGGCGCGGCTGAAACTCCGCCAAAAACTGAACAAGTATTTTCGACGGAGTGAAACGCAGTGAACTGCAAGAAAGTAATTCAGGAACTCACCAGCTATCTCGACGGAGTCCTCGACTCCGACATGCGCGCCGACCTGGAACTGCACCTGGCCCGCTGCACCGACTGCCGCGTGGTCGTCGACACCACGCGCAAAACCATCCAGATCTTCTGCAACTCCGAACCCGTCCCCCTTCCCGAAGACGTCCGCCAGCGCCTGCACACGGCCCTGATGGACCGGTTCCGGCGGAATGCGAAAACAATTTAGCCGCCGCGGCTTGTTGGCTTACCCTTTTGCCGCCAAAGTAAAGTAGAACGTGGCGCCTTTATCCACCTGCGCTTCCGCCCAGATCCGGCCCCCATGTCTTTGGATGATCCTGCGGACCGTCGCCAGGCCCACGCCGGTGCCTTTGAATTCCTCCTGGCTATGCAGCCGCTGAAACGGGCTGAACAGATTGCCGGCATGTTGCATGTCAAATCCGGCGCCATTATCCCGAACGAAGATGGCCTGCTCGCCGTCGACGGACACATTACCGATCTCGATTTCCGGGAGGTCCCGATGGCCCGAATACTTGACGGCATTCCCGATCAAATTGACGAATGCCTGCTTGAGAAGTCCACGATCGCCTTCGACGGCCGGCAAAGGGCCGATTCTCCAGTGGATTTTCTTGCCCTGCGGTTCGGGGACGCACTCCTGCTGAACCGATCTGACGATTTCATCCAGGCGAGTGGGTTGCATCTTCAATTGCTGCCGCCCGAGGCGCGACAAGTTGAGCAGATCCTCGATGATGCCTGACATCTGGTGCACACCCAAATGGATGTGCTTCAAGTATTTCTTTCCCTGCGCGCTCAGCAGATGTCCGTGCGTTTCTTCCAGGATTGTGGAGAAGCCGTCAATCAAGTGCAGCGGACCGCGCAGATCGTGCGAAACCGATGAACTGAAGGCCTCCAATTCCTGGTTCGCGGCCTCCAGTTCCGCAGTGCGCATCCGAACTCGTTCTTCCAACTGCTCATTGAACACACGAATCTGCTGTTCAGACTTCTCGCGCTCGATCGCATAGCGGATGGCCCGGGACAGCACGCTGCCCTTCAAGTCCACCTTCGTCACGTAGTCTTGCGCCCCCTCCTGCACCATCTTCAGGGCCAGCGCTTCATCCCCTAACCCGGTAAGGACAATTATGGGAACGGTGGGGGCCTGCGCCCTTGCCTTGGTGAACGTTTCTGTTCCCTCGCTGTCGGGAAGTGCAAGGTCCAGGAGAATCGCGTCGACCCCTCCCGCGCTGAGACGGCGCAGCGCGGAAGCGAGCCGGTCGGTGGTTTCCAGATCAAATGTGTTTCCGGTCAGGTCCGTGAGTGATTCGCGGATCAGCCGGGCGTCCCCGGGATTATCTTCAACCAGAAGAACCGTCAATCGTTGATCGATCATTGCTTGTGATTCGGCAGTTTGACAATGGCTAGCCAAAAGTCCTCCAGGGATTTCACAACCTTAACGAATTGCTCCAGGTCGACCGGTTTGGTCACGTAGCAATTGGCGTGGAGATTGTAGGTTTTCAGGATGTCCTCCTCGGCCTTCGATGTCGTGAGGATGACCACGGGAATTCTTTTCAGGTCGGGGTCGTCCTTGATCTTTTCCAGAACCTCTCGGCCATCCATCACCGGCAAATTGAGGTCGAGCAGGATCAGGTCCGGCCGCACCGATTGCGCGAACTTGCCTTGCTTGCGCAGGCAAAGCAACGCTTCCTGCCCGTTGCTTGCGACGATCAGATTGTTGCTGACTTTGCTGGTCTTGAGAACTTCCCGCGTGAGCCGGACATCCCCCGCATTGTCCTCGACGAGCAGGATATCAACGGGCATAGACTGGAGTTCGAAGTTCATTCTGGTCTCCCTTTTCAGTCATCTGAATTTCGGCGCCGGGAATCGTGAAACAGAACGTGGTTCCGCCTCCCGGGGACGGTTCGATCCAAATTCGGCCGCCATGGCGTTCGACAATCTTCTTGCAGATCGCGAGTCCAATTCCCGTGCCGGGGTACTCGGTCTTGGTATGAAGCCTCTGGAAAATGACAAAGATTCGGTCGGCATGCTCCTGCGAAATGCCGATCCCGTTGTCGCGAACCGATATTTTCCAGTCGCTGCCGTTCCTCTCGGCTGAGATATGGATGTGAGGAGGTTCCTCGCCATGAAACTTGATGGCGTTGGTGAGAAGATTTTGCAATAGCTGCCCGAGTTGCTGCGGATCGGCTATAACCATTGGCAACGGATCATGCACAATTACCGCTCCGCTCTCCTCAACTGCAAATCTAAGACTATCCAACACTCGGCGGAGCAGGGCCTCGCTATCGGTCGACGCAAGCGACTTCCCTTGCGTCCCGACCCGGGAATAACTGAGTAGATCGGAAATCAAAGTTTGCATCCGGGTGGCGCCATCCACGGCGTAGTTGATGAAGTCTCGCGCATCATCGTCAAGCTGATCTCTGTAGCGCTTGGCCAAAAGTTGCGTGAAGCTTGCCACCATTCGCAGCGGCTCCTGTAAATCGTGCGAGGCGACGTAGGCAAACTGCTGCAGCTCGCTGTTGGAGCGTGCCAGGTCTTGCGCGCGTTGCGCAAGCTCGGCGGTTCGCTCGGCTACGCGCCGTTCTAAGCCCACGTTCAGCTCACGAATATTCTCTTCCGCTCGCCTTCGCCGCTCCATTTCCCTCCCGACGATGCCCCCTGCCAGCCACAGAAATACGACCGCAAGGATTTCTCCGCTCACAATTACGATCCTGGTGGTCCGCGCGCTTGCATCCGCTTCGTTGGAGCGCTGCGCCAATAATCGATTCTCTTCCTCTCTCATTGCGGCGATCTGTGCCCTGATTTGATCCATGCTTTCTTTACCCGATCCCTGGCGCACCCCCTCGGCTCCAGCCACCAGCCCACGCCGCTCCCGGATTTCGATCCGGTACCGGAGTTCCGCCAGCTTTAGCGTGATGAGTTGTTCCAGACGATCCTGCGAATGCTGCTGAACCGGATTATCGGCCGTCAATTCGCGAATTTCCTTCACATCATGGTCAACGAGAGAGAGAGCTTCGGAGTAAGGTTCCAGATAGGATGGTTCTCCCGTGAGGATGTACCCTCTTTGGCCGGTCTCCGCGTCCAGCAAATCGGTCAAGACCGCATCGAGCTTTTCCAAGACCAAGTGTGTGTGCGTCACCCACAACCTGTCCTCGTCATTGCGAATCAAGCTCCGGTACGAAAGAATGCCGACCAGAGTTAAGATGGCCAAGGCCGTTCCAAAACCTACAACGATCTTGAATTTAAATGTCATTCCATTCGCCTGGGAAAATCGGCTCTCGCGGCCTGGAGAAGGGGAATCGGAAGGCCGAACAAAGAACTCTTGAAGGGGTACGGCCATTCTAGACCAGAATCTCGGCTTGCACTCAAGTCAAAGAGGCATGTGCTCCATCGAATAACTCCCCGAGGGTGTCCGCTTCCCCTTGGACGTGCGGTGAATTGGTCCTGCGGTCTACGCGCAGGCGTCTCTCCTGCTGAGGCTTGGTCCACGAATAGTGTAGAATGCCTTTTAGCGCCTCAGGCTCCGTCGCCTGCCGCATGATTGAGGATTCATGGCTCCAAACATTCAGACCATCGGCATTGCCAACGGGGGAGGAGATTGCCCGGGACTCAACGCCGTGATTCGCGGCGCGGTTCGCAGCGCGATCCTGGGGCGCGGCTGGCGCGTCATTGGCATCCAGGACGGATTTGACGGGCTGATCTGGCCTGAACGAACCATGCCTCTGACCGTCGAATCGATTGCCGGAATTTTGCCGCGCGGCGGCACGATCCTGGGCACCACGAATCGCGGAAACCCGTTTCGCTACCGGGTCGATAAGGACGGAAAGAAAGAAACGCACGATTATTCGCTCATCTGCTGCGAGAACGCCAGAAAACTCGGCCTGGACGCGCTGATCGTGATTGGCGGCGACGGCACTTTGACCATCGCGAGGGATCTTGGGCGCATGGGAATTCCGATCGTGGGAGTCCCCAAGACGATCGATAACGATCTTTCGGCGACCGAGGTCACCTTCGGATTCGACACCGCCCTGCACGTGGCCACCGACGCCATCGACCGCCTGCACACCACGGCCGAATCGCACGGCCGCGTCATGGTCATCGAAGTTATGGGCCGCAACGCCGGATGGATTGCCCTGCATTCGGGAATCGCCGGTGGCGCCGATGTCATCCTGATCCCGGAAATTCCGTTTACCATCGAAACAGTTTGCGAAAAACTCCGCGAACGCGCCGCCACGGGGAAGAAATTTTCACTGGTCGTAGTTGCCGAAGGCGTAAAACTGCAACCCTTGGATCCTGAGGGCAATCCGTTTCCGGCGCCGCGTCCCGGCCAGGTGGGCATCCTGATCGGCGACGCCATCCACAAATTGCTGAAAAAAGACGTTCGCATTACGGTCCTGGGACACATCCAGCGCGGGGGATCGCCCAGCCCCTTCGACCGGATTCTGGCCACGCGCTTCGGAGTTGAGGCCATCGAGTTGATAGCGCGCGGGGAGTTTGGCCGCATGGTCTGCCTGCGGGCCGGCGAGATTGAATCGGTTCCAATCGACGAGGCCGTGGGCGAAACGCGCCTGGTCAATCCCCGGGGCAGCATGGTGCGAGCCGCGCGGGCCGTGGGCATCACGTTCGGCGATCCGGGATAAGAGGACAAATTCAAATGGTCTGGCGAATTCTTCGCAAGGGAGGAGTGATTCCCCTGCTGCTCATCCTTGCCGCGGTCGGATACTGGAAACTGTATCCGCACCCTCCCAAAATCATTTCCGTCGGATATGTGGCCGATCGCGACGTCATTCTCTGGAATACTCTGGCTCAGGTGAAACAGCCGATCGGCGATCTGCACTACGGCGACCGCGTCGAAGTGGTGCGCGCGGAGGGAAATTCGATGCAGGTGCGCGGGCCTTCCGGCACAATCGGGTGGCTGATGGATTCCAAGCAGGTGATGGATGAGCAGCTGTGGGGGGAAAGCGCCGCCCTGCTGGCGCGCGCGCAGACCTTGCCCGTGCAGGCGGCGGGCCACACGAAAACCGTCAGCAATATTCGCATCGAGCCGGGACGCGACGCCAAGCGCATATTTCAATTCACGCGCGGCACGCCTGTGGTCGTTCTGGAGCGTACCGTGGCCGATGCCCCACAGGCCGGCGAAGACAATTCGCCGGATGCAAAAGGCGCGGCGGCGCCGGAACAAGATGCAAAGCAGGAGGATTGGCTGCTCGTGCTTCGCGCGCCAGACACTTCTTCCGCCGACGCCAACCCGACAGCAGCCCAGAATCCGGCAAAGGCCGCCTCTCCGGCTTCCGGCGATCACGTCAGCGGCGGCCCGGCAAATTCGCAGGCGAGCCCCATGCCGGGCGGCTCTTCCTCCGCGGCCCCGGTCGCCGGATGGGTCCTGGCGCGGTTTATCGACCTGGACATGCCGGGTCCGGTGCGGGATAACGCCAACACCGCCGATTTGCACGTGCTGGCCTGGTTTGTGCTCAATCAAGTGCCGGACGGTTCGGGAGGCCAAGCGCCGCAATATCTGGTCGCCGGATCCCGGGGCGGCGAGGGCCAGCCCTGCGATTTCACTCTGCTCCGTGTGTACACCTGGAGCGTCGCGCGTAAGCGCTACGAAACCGCTTATGTCGAAAGCGACCTGTGCGGGCGGCTGCCGATCCTCGTATCTCGCGGCGAAAAAGGCCCCACGTTCCATTTCACCGATGCAAACGATGCTCCCGCGCAAAGAACCTATGTGATGGAACAGACCTCCGTGCGCCGCGTGAAGGACGAGTCGGCGCGCGCGTCCGCGCCCCGGCGGAAAAAGCCTTGAGCGGCGCGCGCGCGGCGTCCCCTCTTTCCTTTTCTTCTCCAAGAACGATGGTCGTCGCCGCCCTTGCCCTACGTTTGCTGGTCATGCCGTTCACGTGCACGGCGCAACTCGATCCCGCTCTGGACCACAAGGCTTTTGGCTATGAAACCGGGCGCGTCGCGCGCTCCATCGCCACCGGCCAGGGATTCAGTTCCCCGTACGGCGAGCCGACCGGGCCGACTGCGTTGATGCCGCCCGCGTACACCTACCTGCTGGCGGGCGTGTTCAAGTTGTTCGGCGTCTACAGCACGGCCTCGGCGCTGGTCATCCTGTCCCTGAACAACCTGTTCTCCTCTCTTACCTGCCTGCCGGTGTTTCTGATTGCGCGCCGGGTGTTCGGGGCGCGAGCCGCCGTGTGGGCCGGGTGGATGTGGGCCTTGTTTCCTTATTCGATTACACTGTCAAACATAACGATTTGGGAAACAACCCTCACCACGCTGCTGCTGAGCCTGCTAGTGCTGGCGACCCTCTCGCTGGAAGAATCCTCGACCCTCGGCGGCTGGATCGGGTACGGCCTGCTGTGGGCCCTGGCCGGGCTTTCCAGCCCCACCGCGCTTTCCGCCTTGCCGTTTCTCGGCGCGTGGATCTGGTTCCGGCACTGGCGCCGCGGGAGCAACTGCACGGGCGCCGCGTTCGCCGCCTCGCTCGTGTTTCTGGCGGCGGTGGCCCCCTGGGTCTGGCGGTGCAGCCGGGTATACGGGCGGTTCGTGCCCTTCCGCAGCGGCTTCGGCCTGGATTTCCTGGTGGGAAATAGCGACGACACGCGCACGCCGTCCGATTGGAACGTGCTCCCCGCGGACAACCCCGGGGAATTTCAAAAATTCAAATGGATGGGCGAACCCGCATACATGGCCATGAAGCAGCGCGAGGCTTTCGATTTCATGACCGGGCAAACGAGCCGGTTTGCGCGGCAGACCTTGCGGCGAATCCTGTTCACATGGACGGCGATCTGGGATTTTCCTCCCGGCTGGACGCTGGGCGATTCCGGACTGCCGAACGTTCTCACCTACACGCTCTTCACGGCCCTGGCATTTGTGGGCATCGCCGGAGCGGTCCGCGATGGCCTGGATGGCGTGATTCCTCTGTTGCTCCCGCTGATCTTCTTCCCTTTGGTGTACTACATCACGCACGCGGATATTCGCTTCCGGCATCCGGTGGACCCCGAGGTCGTCATCTTTGCGGCCTATGGAGCGACCGCACTGTTCTCCCGAAGAACCGGAAAATTGGCCTCGGCGGACAACTCTTAGCGCCCCGGGCGAATCTCTACTTCCTGGGCTCGGCGAATGCACGGTGACTGAATCGCGGCACCCCGTTGATAAAATCCGCGCTTTGCAAATGTTCGTTAACAGGAATGGGCCCTGGATATGCTAGTATCCCGCCTATCAGTCGGGACTACGGGCCATCGGTTACGCATTTTTGATGAGTGGAGTTCAAGTCTAACGGGCACGCGCTGTCGGGGTCTTCTCTCTCGCAACACAAAAAGATATGAAGCTAAGCGTAATTTCTCCCACGCTGAACGAAGCCGAGAACGTTCCGAGATTGGTGGAAGAGTTGGGCCTCGCCTTGCGCGACGTGGATTACGAAATCCTTATTGTCGATGACAATTCCCCCGACCGCACCTGGTCGGTAGCCCATGAAATCGCCGCCGCCAATCCCCGCGTGCGTACCCTTCGCCGAATGCAGAATCCGGGACTCGGATTGGCGGTGATGGATGGTTTTGCCGCGGCCGAAGGCGACGTCGTCGCCTGCATTGACGCCGATCTGCAGCACGATCCGGCGATCCTTTCCAAAATGCTGCAGGAATTCGATAAGGGAGCCGACGTCGTCGTGGGCAGCCGCCATGTCCAGGGCGGCAGCACGGGAGATTGGGATCGCTTGCGCCGATTGCAGTCCTGGCTGGCCACCCGTACCGCGCAATTCTTCCTGGGAATTCGCCTGAAGGATCCGATGTCGGGCTACTTTCTTTTCTCGAGGAAAGATTTCGACGGAGTCAAGGAAGACTTGAATGGAAGTGGATTCAAGATTCTGCTGGAGATACTGGCGAACCTCCGGCCTGAGCAAGTGACGGAAGTCCCCTATACCTTCAGGTCCCGTACCCGGGGAGAATCCAAACTATCGAACAAGGTGATTTTGCAGTACCTGCAGCAGGTCTGGCGGCTGTGTGGTTCGAGCCGGCATTTTTCCATACGATTGTTGAAGTCGGCTGCCGGCGGAGCAGTCGAAACCCTCCTGAACCTTGCGCTGATGGCCTTGCTGCTTGTGCTGACGAATGTTCACAATTGGAGAGCCTCGGCGCTGGCTTGCCTGGGAGCGATGGGATTGAATTACTTCCTGCATCAGGCTCGGGCATGCGCCGCAGGCGCCGGCAAGGATTTCCGGAACCAGAATAGCTACTTTTCCTACCTGCTGATGTCCGCTGCAGGCCTGCTGATGACGACCATTTCCTATGCGGGGCTCTGCCGGAGCCTGCTTCATGCGCCCCTGGTGCATTTTGGTTCGGGCGCGCCGCTCTTTTTCGCGCGAATGTCCTGCCAGTTCGTTGCGGTGCTCCTCGGTATGGGATTTAACTACGCCTTGAACCGCATGTTTGACTGGCCCGCGCCGGTCCGCCTCAACTGGGAGGCTCCCGCAAAAGCTCCCATCCTTCGCTGATCGCTCCCGGCACTTTGAATTTCATGGAAATTTCGCGGCGCTTGCTCTTCAAGTTGCGCGTCCAGCGGAATCGCGCTCCGCTCAGCGCGTGGTAATATCCTAAACGGACGAAATCAAAAAACAGGCGAGTTCCTATTTTGCGCATGTCGAAGACGGATTCCGGCTCTGGCCGGTGGAAATTTCTCCTGCCATTGATGGCCGCGCCGCTGTTGCTCGCGTCCTGCGGCAAACGCGTGGATCCGGCGCCAAAACCTCAACCGCCGCCCGCTTTCCAATTCCTGGGCGCGTGGGGAGAAAAAGGCGACGGCCCCGGAAAATTTGGCGCGCCAACGGCGTTTGCAACCGATGCCTTGGGGAACGTTTTCTTCGCCGACCCGGGCGCGGGGTTCATCGATAAGTTCGAGGCCAAAGGCACACCCCTGCTTTCTTTCGAAGATGCGCGGGTGCGCCACGCCACGGGCATCGCCGTGGATAGTGGCGGCGCGATTTATCTGGCGGAGGCGGAGCGCGGGAGTATTTTTATTTTCTTCCCCGACGGAACCTTCCTGCGCGCAATGCAAAGCGCGCCGCAGCGGCATTTCTCCGGGCCGCTCGGCATCAGCGTCGATGACCAGGGTAATTTATTTGTGCCGGATCCGGCCGGCTCTCGCGTCGCGAAGTTCAATGATCGCGGCCGTTTGGTAAAATCCCTGGCCGCTCCGCCCGATGTCGCGCCGGACGAGAAGCCTTCCTGGGTGGCGGCCTCGCGGGATGGCTCCGTCTACGTCGCGTATTTCAAGACCGGGCGCATCGCGAAATATTCCGCCGACGGCTCGCTCGTGACCTCGTGGATCGCGGCGGCCAGCCCCAGCGCCGGATCGCAACCCATCTCCGGATTGGCCGTGGGGGACGGATACGTGTTTACGATGTCCGCCGCTCCCCCGCAAATCCGCGTCTGGTCGCTCGATGGGCAGCACAAGCTGGACGCGAATCTCGCGGAGTATCTGGGCGAAATCGCCGCGCCCCAGATCGCGGTCACGCCGCATTCCGAACTACTGGTTTTTGATCCAGCCGCGGCCCGCATTTTTTGGTTTCGCATGAATTTGGATTCCAAGGAGCAACCATGACGCTGCTTCTGAAAGAAGCCGATGTGCGTTCCCTGCTGACCATGCCGCTCGCGCTGCAGCTTGTCGAGCAGTCCTTGCGCGATCAGGGCGAGGGCAAACTGGCCCTCAATCCGCGGCGCAGGCTGAGGCTTCCGGACAACGGGGTCCTGCATTACATGGCGGCGGGCGATCCGGTACACGGCTACTTCGGCATGAAACTGTACTCCGTGGTTCGCGGCGTGGCGCGCTTCGTTGTGCCACTGTTCCGGTCGGCCACCGGAGAAATGGCGGCGCTGATCGAAGCCGACGCCCTCGGCCAGATTCGCACCGGCGCGGCCAGTGGCGTGGCCACCAAATACCTCGCAAATCCGGACGCGCGGACGGCTTGCATCATCGGCACCGGTTACCAGGCGCGGACGCAGTTGGAAGCGGTGGCGGCCGTGAGGAAACTCAAGCGCGTGCGCGCCTATGGGCGCGATCCGGAGCGCCGCACGAACTTCTGCCGGGAAATGAGCGAGAAGATCGGCGTGCCCGTGGAAGGCGCCGATTCCAATCGGGAAGCCGTGCGCGGCGCGGAAATCGTGATCACGGCCACGTCCGCGACGCAGGTGGTGCTCGAAGGGCCCTGGATCGAACCGGGAATGCATATCAACGCGATGGGCGCGAACTGGGCGCAAAAACGCGAACTGGACGCCGCAGCCGTCAATCGCGCCGACGCCGTTTTTGTGGATTCCATCGAACAAGCGAAAATGGAAGCGGGCGATCTGATTCATGCGTTCGGAGAAAGCCAGTCCCGCTGGACCGACGTGCGCGAGCTCGCCGGAGTTGTCGCCGGAAAAATTGCCGGGAGAAGCAGCTCAGACCAGATCACGCTATTTAAATCGAATGGCATTGCAACGTGGGATCTGGCGGCCGCCGTGCGCGTGTACGAACTTGCGGTCGAGCAAGGCCGCGGACAATCGATTCCCCTCTGGGAGCCAGCGGGAAAGAATTAGACATTGCGCACGCGCGCGTCCACTCCGGAATTTGCGGGGGAACGGTTCTGGTAGAATGTCGCGCGGCGGGAGACGCTAAAAGATGCAATTTCTGGAAAGATTGAAACCCCTGGGCCTTCTGGTGCTGCGTGTGGCATTGGGGGCCAGTTTTCTGTTTCACGGCTATCCGAAAATCGGCGATCCGGCGCACTGGCTAAAAGCTTTCCCTGGCTTTGGTTTTCCGAGTTACTTCGCCTACATTTCCGGAATCCTGGAAGTGTTTGGCGGAGGGCTGCTGGTCCTGGGATTGTTTACGCGCGGGGCCGCCTTGCTGCTGGCGATTGAAATGGGACTTGTCCTGGGCCGAACCAGAATTCCGGCCGTCGGGATCTACGCCTTCGGGCAATACGAACTTCCTCTGCTATTGGGTGCGATGGCCCTGGCGCTGGCAACAATGGGCGCGGGTGTGATTTCGATTGACGCTTTCACATTTGAATCCGGCCGCAAATCCTCGAAGAAATCAAAAAAGAAGGATTGAACTGACGCGCAGTGAATTTTTTGAACGCGACGAAAATCCCAATCAGCGTCTGCGCAGGACCAGGCACCCGGCCATTATGTCGTGAAGCGCCTGCTTCTTCTCCGTGAAGGCGGCGATGAGGTAGCCCACCAGAAACGTCACTTCGGAAATCTTCCTCCCGAAATAACGCATAGAGGATCGCTGTAGCGTAATTTTCCCCCCGGCAAGGTCGGTGACGTAGAGACGAAACAGCCTCTTGCCCGGCGTAGCCTGCCACGAGGAGGTCTCAAAGAAGACGTAGTAGGCCCACATGATCACGAACAGCAAAATAAATCCCGTGAACGTCACGTGGGGAATGGCCAGCAGGGATTGGGTATTCTGATCGGGAAAAGTCATTAATTGCGTGGGATACGCGGATGCCAGGGTCGCAAAGAAAAAGGACAGAATAAACGTATCGATGGCGAACGCGCAGGCCCGCAGCCAGAATCCCGCATAGGCCGGCCGCACCAGCGCCACCGACGCCGCGGGGATAGCCGGGATGACTTCCGCAGGCTGGGCGTGCGGGGGAATGTAGACCGGGCCAATCTGCCCCACGCTTACCGGACAACCGCACTGCGCGCAGAAACTGGCCCCATCCGGAATCCCGTTCCCGCATTTTTCACAAGTCAGAATGGCAAACCTCTCCTGAAGTCCGCAAGAAAACTAACAGCCGGTAATTCGATTGGCAAGGAGAACCCTGAAGTCAACTCGCGTGAAGCAGGCCTAGAACGCTGCGGGAAAAGTGGGGTACGGTGTCATTCCGAACGAAGTGAGGAATCTCTCCGGGTTTGAAAGCCAAAGAAAGTGTGATTCCTCACCCACAGGAGCGGATTCGGAATGACGGCGGTATAAATGATTTCGCAGCCGTGAAGGCGTTTCATTGGATCGCTAATACGCAATCAAATCGCGGACGGCAGCGGCCAAACGGCTGGACTGCGGGAGAATCTCATCTTCCAGCTGCGGCTGGTAGGCGCAGAACGTGTCCATGGCGGCCACGCGCCGCACCGGGGCGTCCAATTCATCGAAGAGCTGATCGGCGATGCGCGCGGCGATTTCCGCGCCATAGCCCCACGAAAGCATGTCTTCGTAGGCGACGATGACGCGATTGGTTTTGCGCACGGTCGCGGCGATGGCCTCCCAATCGAAGGGAGAGAGCGACCGGAGATCCACGATTTCGACGGAGATTCCTTCGCGTTCCAGCTGCGCAGCGGCCACTTCGGCGCGGTGCACGACGGCCCCGTAAGTAATGATGCTGACGTCCTTGCCTTCGCGGACCAAGCGCGCCCGGCCAAACGGAATCGTGAAATCAGGCCCCGGATAAGGAGATCGATTGTAGGGCTGGCGATACAAGTGTTTGTGCTCGAGAAACAGCACGGGATCGTCGCAGCGGATCGCCGTGCGCAGCAGTCCGCAGAGGTCGAGCGCGGTCGACGGCATGACCACACGGATCCCCGGCGTGTGTGTGAACAGCGATTCGCCGGATTGGCTGTGATAAACCGCCCCGCCGGTCAAGTATCCGCCGGTAGCCACGCGGATCACGGCAGGCGCCTTGAAGTTGCCGTTTGAGCGCCAGCGGACAAGGGACAGCTCGTTGCGGAACTGCATCATCGCCGGCCAGATGTAGTCGAAGAACTGTATCTCCGCGACGGGCTTGAGTCCGCGCGTGGCCATGCCCAGCGCGCTGCCCACGATCAGGGCCTCGGCAATCGGCGTGTTAAACACCCGCGCATAACCGAACCGCCGCTGCAATCCGACAGTGGCCTTGAATACCCCGCCCTTCCCTTTCACGTGATTCAGGTCGCCTTCATTGCTGGCGTCGGCCACGTCTTCGCCAAACACGGTGATGCGTTCGTCGCGCGCCATTTCGTCGGCCAACGTCAAGGAAACCATTTCCACCATGGTCCGGGGTTCGCCGGAAAAATGCGGGGCGCTTTCAAATCGGGACGAAGTGGGATCGACATCGGGAGAGTATTGATTTACGAGAATGGATTCTTTGGCGGGCAGTGCCGCCAACAGGGCCTGGTCGGTGGCCTCGCGCACTTCGCGATCGACATCCGCTTCCATCGCCTCGAGTTCCTTCTCCTCGACAATGCCTTCGCGCACCAGGAACAAACCGAACTTGGGAATCGGGTCGCGACGCGCCTCCTGCTGGCGCAATTCGTCCGTCTTGTAGAGCTTTTCGTCGTCGGAAAGCGAATGCGAATACGGGCGCGTGACGTGCGCATGAACCAGCGCCGGCCCTTTGCGCGCCTGGCAGTAGGCGGC
Organism: Terriglobia bacterium; assembly: GCA_020073485.1. Taxonomy (GTDB): domain Bacteria; phylum Acidobacteriota; class Terriglobia; order Acidiferrales; family UBA7541; genus Palsa-360. Next base: position 44,126 of record JAIQFB010000021.1, read on the forward strand.
CGCGCGCCGCAAAACGGCATAGCTGGCCAGCGGATCGGTGCCGTCGCATTCTTCCACATGAAGGCCCGGGTAATTTGCCGTCAGCTTAGAAATGCTGCCGCCCGCTGTCTGAAACTTGACCGGAACGGAAATCGCCCAGCCGTTATCCTCGATCAGGTACAGCAAGGGAAGTTTTCTCAGGCAGGCGGCATTCAACGATTCGTAAAATTCCCCTTCGCTGGTCGAACCATCTCCGCCGGAAACGTAGACGACTTCATCCGGCCGGTGCCGCGCCTCATCTCCCAGAGGCGCTTTTTGTGCCTGCGCCAGCGCTTTCGGGAAACGTTCGTAATAGAGCGACGCCTCGGCCATGCCCACGGCCTGCGTGTATTGCATCCCTGTGGCGGAGGATCGCGGGAAAATATTCAGCCGGGGAACGCCCCAGTGGCAGGGCATTTGGCGCCCGCCGGAGTTCGGATCGTCCTTGGCCCCAACGGCCTGGAGCAGCATATCGAGCGGAGTAACACCCAACATGAGGCAAAGCGCGCGGTCGCGGTAGTACGGGTAAATCCAGTCATGCCCGGGACGCAGAATGAGTCCCGCGGCGGCCAGCACGCCTTCGTGCCCGGCCCCGCTGATCTGAAAGAAGATTTTATTCTGTCGCTTGAGCTGAATTTCGCGGTCGTCGATTCGCCGCGAAAGGTACATGGCGCGGTAGATCCGGAGAAGATCCTCCCGGCTCAGTCCCTGGTAAGGGGCGGAGTCGAATTTCGCTGTTTTGGTTCGTGCCTGAACCGGCATGCGATTTTTCCTCGAACTGCGCCCTGGACGCGAGGCCTGGATGACAATTCATTATAACCAATGCGGAGCGCGCCGCGAAGTCATCGGCCCAAGCCCTTGCGGCAAAATTGATAACAGGGCGGGATACCTTTTAGCACGAAATGCGAGTGGCAGAGCAAGGAAAAATGGCCACAGAGGCAGATGGACGCGGAGTTAAGGTAAAAATAGTGCAGGAAGAGGCGTCAAAAAAATCACGGCGAGCGTTTCACGTCCCAGGGTGTGGTGCTGTGACGGAAACGCTCTGCCGCGCTGAATGACGGCGCAACCGGGGGGATAAGCGCCATCATATTGCCGGCGCACGACATCGCGGCAGCGAAGGTGCGCCTGCAATCTCTCCAAATCCAAAAAGCCCGCGAACCGGACTGCAGTTCGCCGACAAATTTCACTCCGAAGCCGCCCTAAATCGAGCGAGCTCTACTTCTGCGGCGCCGGAGCATCCGCGATCGTATCGGCCGACGCCGAAGACGCGGCGCCCATATCCAGCACGAACAGTCCTTCGGTCGCGGACGCCGCGACCAACTGGTTTCCCGTATCGCGCGATCGCAATGCGGAGAGCGCGCCCTGCGCGCCGGGCCCGTCCATGCGCGTCCAGGATTTCCCTGTGTCGCGCGAAAGGAATAGAGCGCCATTCGCCGAGGAAACAACGATGGCGCTGCGCACCGGAGCCAGATCGTCGATCAGGAGTTCGGAAACGTTGGCCTGGCGCCAGGATTCGCCGGCATCGCGCGAGAGAAACACTCCGTGGTCGCCGGCCAGCACCACGGTATGTTCGTCGGGCGCCTGGAAATGGACATCGCCGCGAGGCTCGAAGGGCAGCGCTCGTGCAATCCAGGTTTTTCCGGAGTCGCCGGAGATTTCCAGCTGTCGTGGCGTCAGAGCCCAGACGTAGGAATTGGAATTTCCAATGCGCACGGCGCGAACCGGCGACGCGCTCGCCGACGTTATGGCAGCCACAGGCTGAACAGGCATCAAGGAAACGCCGGCCCAGTTCAGGCCGTGGTCTCGGGAGACCAGCAAACCATCTTCGGTGGCGGCGTACCAGGCGTCACTGCCGAATGCCATGTCGTTCACTTTTGCGTGAAATGGAATCGTGGATTTAGCCGCGGCGGAATCCGTCGATTTCGCTGCCGCCTTCGAGCCCGCTGAGCGCGACCCGGAAGCCGATATTTTCTTCAAAGCGGCCGCGGATCCCGGTTGACTCGCGGCTTTCTTCTCGATGACCAGATTGACGCCTACCCAGGAAGCTTTAGCCGCGTCGTAGCGCAACAACCCGCCCGGCCCCGGAGCGGCAAACCAGCCGTCAGGCGACGCGAACACGTGGCGTGGCGGCCCGGATTTCAGGCCGGTGGCGATCGGCGTCCAGGTGCGGCCGGAATCGCCGGTCTCGAGCACCGGTTCAAAATTGCTGGTCAGCACCACCAGGGCGCGTTCCGGGCGCTGCGGATCGACGGCGGCGTCGACGATGCGCCGGTGCGAAAAACCCTGGTTTGCGGCGCGATAGGTTTGTCCGCCGTCAGCGCTTACTTGGACTCCGAGCCGTTCGGTGCCCAGAATCAGGCGGTCCGAATTTTCGGGATCAATGAGCATCGAAAGGATGCTCCAGGAAGCGGGCGTGATCAGGCGCCAGTTCGCGCCGTCATCGGACGTCTTCCAAAGCCCTTCGGTGGTGGCGGCATATACGGTGAGCGGGCGTTTCGGATCCTGCAGGATGTGCACGGTGCGCCGCGAATCCTTTGGAATGCCCTTGAACTTGGCCCAATTCGCACCGGCATCCGAACTGTGATAGATGCCGGAACACGCGCTGGCAAAAATGTGCGAGGAATTATTCTGATCGATGGTAACGCTCATCACGTCGGAATCGTCCACCATGCCCTGACGGATCGGCGCCCACGTTTTCCCGCCATCGACGGTTTTCCAAGGCAGGTGATACGTGCCCGCGTAAATCGTATTGGGATCGTGCGGATCGATGGCGATGGAATCGAAGTTGCGCAGGTCTTCGTGATTCTCAGGAGAAATGCGCGCCCAATGTTTCCCGGAATCTTCCGAGCGGTAGACGCCGTCGGTGGCGCCGGCCACCAATGTGTCCGGATGGGATGGCGCAATGGCAATCGCGCGCACGACGAGCCCCGACAGGCCAATCAGCTGCCAGTTGTGGCCGCCATCGTTGCTCTCGTAAACACCGCCGCCGTGAGAACTGAGCGTCCAACTGGTGGCATACAGTGTGTTTGCCGAGCGCGGGTCAACCGCCATGGACATGATCACATCGTCGTGATGCTCGCCGATTCGTCCCAGTAAATCCCAGTGTTCGCCGGAATCATTGGATCCAAAAACATGCCCGTCCGAGGTTCCCAGGAAAAGAGCGCGCGTGCTTCCAGGAACTGCCGCGAGAGACTGTACGTCTCCTCCCGGAGGCCCAACCTGGCGCCAGCCCTGAGCGCTGGCCGAACCTGCCACGAGCAGGAGCGCCGCAAGAGTCCAAAGATTTCGTACCGACGGCATTCGCAAGAATATCCCTCCGAAACGGTCGAACTGTTTACTTGCGCTTCGTAAGAATTGGCCCACACCCGTGAAGTGGTGCAATCCAAGTTCCTCAAATCAGCTTAGCGGGGTTAAGCCAAATAAAATGCTGGTCGAAAGTACAGTTTCGGTACGGCGCGATGCGAGGGTACGAAGGGGCAGTCCCCTGATTGGGTCCAGCCAAGCCCGGGGATCGACCGAACTTGAAGTTGATGATATGGTGGGGCTTGTGGTACTATCAGTCGTGGAACTACTAGTCCACGTAAACAAGTCCGGCGCAATATAGAGTTTACAAAGCCGCAACCGGGCTGGAAGTATCACTAGTTCCGCGGCTTAGTTCTATGTAACTGAATTTGCAAACGTTACGGATTTACGCCTGGATTCTGGGTTTGGCTTAGCTCGTGCAGTTCCTGTCGTGTGCTGCGTTGAGATGAGCTTCAGGGGAGGCGAGAAATGGGCATTCTGGCGATCGAGATTTTGGGGATCTGGTCCCTGGTTGCGGTCGTGGCAGGCTTGGTATTGGGAGCCGCCATTGGCAAGAGTGCTCGCGTGCAGAAAGAAGAATTTCTGGCCTGCCTGTTTGCTACTCTGGAATCGCTGCAGTCTTCCCAACAACCCAACTTCCGCGTCGGCTAAGTTAGGGAGTTTGTCGCTCGCTTGAATTGAAGTTCATTCCCCGCTGCAGAAATATAATCAATCCAACGAATCGAATAATTCCGACGTGGTCTTGAATTCCGGATCGCCGGCGCGAACAGTCTTGGAACCCACGGTTTTGAAAGGCTCTTCGGTGGGAATTCGCTCCAGCCAGCGCTGGCTGGAGAGCTTCTCGTGATCGGAAAAATCAAGCCGGACAATCAAACGAATTTGCGCGTTTTCTTCGGTTTTTGATTCCTGTGCTTTGCCGGCCTTGTCGGCGGATTTCGATTTCGTCTTGGACGGCACCTTCGCTCTTGAGTCCTTTTTGGCCGCTTTGGCAGGCGCCTCGGAAGCGCCTGCGGGTGCCGGCTCCGGCCCCTTGCGTTCAAATTTAAGTTCGAGCTTTTTGCCGAGCCGGAAGCCTTGCTTCCATCCGTCCACTTTGTGCCGCGCCTGCTGTGCGACTTCCTCGTTGCCGCCAAAATCGAAGATCAAAAATATGTGTGCCATGTACTGCATATTGGAGGGCGAATCCAACGATGTCAAGGTGCACGGAATGCGCGCGGCGATCTTAGGCGTTGTATCCGGTCACGAATCGCGAGTATGCTTACGGCAGGCGGGAAATACGGTTTCCCGGCGGCAGGATTGCAAATGATCAGGAAAATATTCGCGATTCTCGCGCTGTCTTCCCTGCTGCTGGCAAGCCTGCCGGCGCTGGCCGAATCGGTTTCCGCCTCCGGTTTGCCCGCCTGCTGCAATACCGTGTTTTGTCCGCTGCACCACCGTCAGACCCGGGATCTCGAACGGGATAAGGGCATTTGCGGCACTCAGGGCCAAGGGGCGGGAAATGATTGCTCCATGCGCGCTTGCGACACTCCTGCGAACCCTGCCCTGGGAACCGCGCTGTTTGTGCTTGCGGCCCCGATGGCGATCTCGTACCAGACCAGTGCGGAACCCGCGCCAATTCGGGTTGCCGGATTCATTCCCTTCCATTTGAATCTCCCCTCGACTCCCCCTCCTCGCACACTTCCGAGCTAATTCCTCAACCGCTGTAAAAAACAGTTGGGATTGTGTGGATGCGTCCACGCGGCGACGCTCGGGGTCTCTTTTCAAGCGAGGGTGGAAATGAGCTTCAAATTGCGTTCTAGGCTTCTCGGAATCTTTCTGGTTCTTATACTCGGCGCCGCCGGGCTCGGATCGGCCCCGGCACACGCGGAAATATTCGGCACCATACACGGCATTGTTCACGACCCCGAGCACCGGCCTGTCCAGGGCGCAACCGTGGATTTGAAGGCGCAAAAATCCGATTGGGCGCAGCATTCCGTCTCGGACGAGAATGGTGAATTTGATTTCAGTGGCGTCCCGCTGGGCGAATACACTGTTACCGTCTCGCTCAAAAATTTCCAGACGGAAATGCAAGCCGTGATCGTCACTTCGGGCACGAGTTCCGTACTGCATTTTCAACTCGTTTTGGCCGCGGTAAGCGAAAAAACAGTGGTAACCGGAGAACCCGTCACCGCCACTGTGGACTCGGTGACTCCCACGACTCTCTTGAATCGCCAGGACATCCAGGAAACTCCCGGCGCCAGCCGCACAAACAGCCTGTCCATCATCACGAACTATGTCCCTGGCTCGTATATCACCCACGATCAACTTCATATTCGAGGGGGCCACCAGGTGAGTTGGCAAGTCGACGGCGTACCCGTTCCAAACACCAATATCGCCAGCAACGTGGGGCCGCAATTCGATCCCAAGGATGCCGATTATATTGAGGTCCAGCGCGGCAGCTATGACGCGGATTATGGGGACCGAACCTACGGCGTTTTTAATGTGGTGCCGCGGACCGGCTTCGAGCGCGACAATGATTGTGAACTGAACACCAGCTTCGGTAACTTTTACCAAACCAACGACCAGATCAGTTGCGGCGGGCATACGGAAAAATTTGCCTACTACGGCGGCCTGAACGGTAACCGGAGCAACCTGGGTCTGCAGCCCCCGGCCCCGGAAATTGTGCATGACGCGGAAAATGGGTTCGGCGGATTCGGCTCGCTGATTTTTAACATCGACCCGAAGAACCAGTTGCGCCTGGTCGTTTCTTCCCGGCGCGACTACTACCAGATCCCCTTGTCCAACGGCCAGATCAACGAGGTCGACGGCGTTCCCGGCGCCATCTTTGAGACGCCCTACCCGGCCGGAACATTTTTCCAAATGGATGGCGATCACGAAGCCGACACGTTCTTCAATTTCACGTGGGTGCGGACGCTCAGCAAGGATTCCATTCTCACGGTCTCTCCCCTGTTTCATACCAACAGCGCGAATTACAGGAGCAATCCGAGTGACCTGCCCACGGCCACGACCGACGATCGCGCATCCACCTATGCGGGAGGACAGATCACCCTGAACGGAACCTTCAAGCGCAACTCGATGAGCGGCGGGTTCTACGGATTCTGGCAGCATGACAACCAGCTGTTCAGCGTCCTGTTCAACGATGCGAGCGCTCCCAATTTCACGGACCGCGAAATCGTGAACGGAGGCCTCACCGAAGCCTGGTTTGAAGATAAATTCAAGCCCACTTCCTGGCTCACGCTGAGCGGCGGCGTGCGGCAATCTCATTTCTCAGGCAGCATCACTGAAAACGCGACCAGCCCGCGCGCCGGCATTTCCATACGGGTGCCCAAAATCGGCTGGATATTCCATGGCTTTTACGGGCGCTTCTATCAGGCTCCCCCGTTGCTCACGTTCAATGGCCCCGCGCTGGTGAATGCGGCGAGCGGCCAGGGTTACAGCTTCGGGTCGCTATCCGGCGAGCGAGACGAGGAATATCAATTTGGCCTGACTATCCCGTACAAGGGCTGGAGTCTCGATACGGACACGTTCCGCACCCGGGCGAACAATTTTTTCGATCACAATAATCTCGGTGAATCGAATGTCTTCATTCCGGTCACCCTCACGGAAGCCTTGATCCGCGGTTGGGAGATGACGCTGCGATCTCCCCTGCTTTGGAAGAGGGCTCGGATCCACATGGCCTACTCCAATCAAATCGGCGAAGCCCGGGGAGACATCACGGGCGGTTTGATCCCCACGGACAATACTCCTACTCCCGATTACGCACCTCTCGATCACGACCAGCGAAACACGCTTAATGTGGGCGCCGAGGTGAAGTTGCCGTGGAGAAGCTTCGTCTCGGGCAACATGTACTATGGCTCAGGCTTCCTCAACGGGAACGGCCCTACGGCGGCGGGAGCGCCGTGTTGCTCCACTCTGGATTATTTACCGTCGCACAAAACGTTTGACCTTTCGCTGGGAAAGGACTTCGGCGAACGCCTCTCGGTATCGGTTTCGGGATTAAATATCAGAAACCGCCGGGTGTTGTACGACGACAGCCTGACGTTCGGCGGATATCACTTTAGCAATCCGCGTGAGATTTTCGTGCAATTACGCTACCGGTTTCACTACTAGGGCAAAGGGACTTATCCACGGATGAACACGGATAAACACAGATGAAAGCAAAAACTGCCCGCCCTAAAAGCGGGCGGTTCACCGTGAGCGGCCTCTACAAAACCGGAATCGCGCTTGCGTTGGGATTTTGCAGAGCCCTCTCCGTCCCGTGCCTTTCGGGACGAAGAGGGCACGCTTCCCTCAACCTTGGCGATAGCCAAAGCTACGATTCTCCCCCTCTTTGCGTGTGTTTTTCCGTCCCCCTTGTTGCAGCGTCTTTAATTTTTTGAAGAATCAGCGTTGCGCTCATGGACGTACCGTGCTAGCGTTAGCGAATAAAAGGCGAAGCGCCTGGGAGGACGGAATTGGCTCAATCTCTCGCTGTACGACGCACCAAGGACGCCCTCAGCCTCACGCGCGTCCGTGAAATCGTCGAGCAGCTCACCGAGCGCGACCACCGCGGAGAAATTCTGACCGCCGTTCACCACATCCCGGCGCGCGACGCCAAATTCGCGCCCATGCCCGATTGGGTCCGCGCGGAACTTGCCGGCGCCTACGCCGAAAAGGGCGTCGCCGAACTCTACAGCCACCAGGCTGCGGCGGCGGAAATCGTCCACCAGGGACGCAACGTCGTGGTCATCACGCCAACGGCCTCCGGGAAAACACTGTGCTACAACCTGCCGGTGCTGAACGCCGTGCTCGAAAATCAGGATACCCGCGCGCTGTACCTCTTCCCCACCAAGGCGCTCGCCCAGGATCAGCTCGCCGAATTGCACGATCTCTCCCAGCGGCTCGACAACCGCTTCGGCGTGTTCACCTACGACGGCGATACCCCCGCCGACGCGAGAAAAGCCATTCGCGAGCGCGGCCATATCGTGCTTACCAATCCCGACATGCTGCACACCGGCATCCTGCCGCACCACACGCGCTGGCAGCGGCTGTTTGAAAATCTCCAGTACATCGTGCTGGACGAATTGCACACCTATCGCGGCGTGTTCGGCAGCCATCTGGCCAACGTGCTACGGCGGCTGCGGCGCATCGCGCGATTTTACGGCTCGGACCCGCAATTTATTTGCTCTTCGGCGACGATTGCGAATCCGGGAGAGCTCGCGGCGCGCCTGGCGGAAACCCAATTCGACGTGGTCGAGGAAAACGGTGCTCCGGCGGGAGAGAAATTTTTCATTTTCTACAATCCTCCGGTGGTGAACCGCTTTCTGGGCATCCGGCGCAGCTATATCAACGAGTCTTCGCGCGTGGCGCAGGAATTTTTGAAGCGTAACCTGCAGACCATCGTGTTTGCCAACTCGCGGCTCTACACCGAAGTGCTGCTAACGTACCTGCAACAGGCTAACCCCACGCCGCCGGGACAGCCGCCGGCAATCCGCGGATATCGGGGCGGTTATCTGCCCGGCGAGCGGCGTGAAATCGAGCACGGCTTGCGCGAAGGCCGCATCCGTGGCGTGGTTTCGACCAATGCCCTGGAATTGGGCATCGACGTAGGCTCGCTCGACGCCACGATCATGGCGGGCTATGCGGGCACGATCGCTTCCACCTGGCAGCGCGCGGGGCGCGCCGGACGCCGCAGCGGAAGTTCCTGCGCCGTGCTGGTGGCGTCGTCCGCGCCGCTCGACCAGTTCATCGTCCAGCATCCGGATTACTTCTTCGGCCGCTCTCCCGAACATGCGTTCGTCCAGCCGGATAATCTCGAAATTCTGGTGAATCACCTGAAATGCGCCGCGTTCGAGCTGCCCATCGCCGCGAATGAATCCTTCGGCGAAGTGAACGTCCCCGAACTCTGCGACCGTCTTGCGGAGGCGGGCTTCCTGCATCGCACCGGAGAGCACTGGCACTGGACGCAGGAGGCGTATCCGGCCGATACGGTCAGCCTGCGGTCGGTCACCTCGGACAACTTCGTGATTGTCGATACCACGCAGGGCACCGAAGTGATCGGTGAAGTGGATTTTTCGAGCGCGCTCACGACCGTTCATCCAAAGGCGATTTACCTGCACCAGGGGCAGCAGTTTCACGTCGAGGCGCTGAATTTCGAGGAGCGCAAGGCCTACGTGAAACGCGTCGACGTGGATTACTACACCGACGCGATCCGCTACACACAGGTGCGTGTGCTGGAAACGGCCCAGAGCGACCGCATCCAACCCGCCGGCGCCGAAGCGCGCGCCGTGCGCTCCCATGGTGACGTGCTGGTCCGGTCACAAGTGATCGGCTTCAAGAAAATCAAATTCTTCACCAACGAAAATGTCGGCGACGGCAAACTCGAATTGCCGGAAAACGAAATGCACACCACGGCCTTCTGGCTGACGCTCGAGCGCCCGTTGGTGGAGTCGCTGCCGTTTTCTCTAAGCGATCGCCAGAGCGGCATGTTCGGACTGCTGCACGCCCTGGAATCGATCGCCACGCTCCTGCTGATGTGCGATGGGCGCGACCTGGGCACGGCCATCGGCGAGCGCCCGCCGTCGCCCGGCTCGGAAATCGAATGGGAAGAATCGCCCGACCTGGAAAGCGTCACGGCCCTTGCGGAAAAGGAATTCTTCGAGCCGAATCTTTACCTCTACGACGCCTATCCTGGCGGCATCGGCTTCTCCGAGCCGCTCTACCGCGCGCATCAACTGCTGCTGGCGAAAACACGCGAGCTGATCGCCGCATGTCCCTGCGACAACGGCTGCCCCTCCTGCGTAGGCCCGGTAGGCGAACGCGGCGAGCGCGCCAAAGAAGCTGCCTTGGCAATCCTTACCCGCCTGGGGGCATGAAAATTTGGAACCACGGATGCACACTAGGGAACACGGATAGATGAAAGAAAAAGAAGAAGGGAAACCGGTGAGTTCTTCGTTGTATTTTCAGATTCAATTTTCTTTTTGTTTTCTGTTCTTGTCTTTTTTATCCGTGTTTATCCGTGTGCATCCGTGGTTCCAAACTCCATGGCGGGATTATTAATTTGAGCGCGCACGACAAATTCGCGCATGTGGCTGCGTTGCGGCCTGCACGGAAGCGGGAGGCGCTTCCCGCTCCCGCGGCGGATTCTTCTGACGGCAGCGACCGCCTGGCGCAGCTTCTCGGCGCGCAGGTTCGCCGGAATCATTACGGCGAACACCTGTCGGTCGCGCAGTGGTTCGCGACGCCGGAAACGTGTGTGCTGAATGCGCGCTCGCTTTCTTTACTTCTGCCGCCTCAGGGTTCGGACAAGAAAGATGTGCTGAATTGCGCGATCGATCCGGACCAATGGCTATTTCTGGACACGGAAACGACCGGCCTGGCCGGCGGCACCGGAACATATCCGTTCCTGGTTGGGATTGCGTGGTGGGACGCGGGCGGGCTGCAGGTCGAGCAATTTTTCATGCGCGATCTCGACGAAGAACATTCGCTGCTGCTGGAACTTGCCGAACGCATGGTGAAGCGGCCCGTCCTGGTCACATTCAACGGCAAAAGTTTCGACTGGCCGCTGCTGGAGACGCGCTATCGCATGACGCGGGCGATCCGCGCCGTCACTCCCAAAGCGCATCTGGATTTGCTGCATCCCGCGCGTCAACTCTGGCGGCTGCGGCTCGGCTCCGTGCGCCTCAAGGACCTCGAACGCCACGTGCTGGGAGGGGACGGCCGCGCCCTCGACTGGACGCGCCACGACGACATTGACTCCTCGCTAATCCCTCAATTCTATTTCGATTACTTGCGCGGAGGACCTGCCGAACCCCTCGCCGGAATTTTTCACCACAACCGGATGGACTTGCGGGGTCTGGCGGTGCTGGCCGGGAAAATTTTCACGCTGCTCGACAGCGGAAATGGAATCGCGAACGCCGCCCCGCCGGCTGCGCATGACCCAGTGGAAGTGTTGGGACTTTCGCGCATGATGCACCGCCGAGGCCACTCCACGCGCGCGCGGGAGTTATACGAAAGCGCATTGCTCGCGGGACTCCCGCGGCCCGCGGAGCGGCTCGCGCAAACCGAACTGGCCCTGCTGGCGAAGCGCGAACTCGATTACACGCGCGCCGCTTCGCTATGGGATGATTTGCGGAAGGCGCCGAAGGCGGTGCGCCGCAGCCATTCCGCCATTCTCGCCGAGGATGCCCGGAAAGGCGTCCAAGCCGCCATCGAGGCGGCCGAACAGCTGGCCATCTATTATGAGCACCGCGTCAAGCAACCGCAGCGCGCCGCCGAATTGGTCCGCGCCGCAATCAAGGAACTGGGCGACGCCCAGCACAATGGCGGGATCGAACCGGCGCGCGCCATCAAGCTTGATAGGCGCCTCGCGCACCGCTTGGCAAGGCTGGAGCGCCGCGCAATGTGGCTGAAATAAATAATGGAGGGAAGGGAGGGCTGCCATGTTCCTCGGTCATTTTGGCGTTGCGCTGGCCGCGAAAAAAGCCGCTCCGAAGGCGTCGCTGGGGACGCTGGTTTTTGCCGCGCAGTTTGCGGATATGCTTTGGCCGCTGCTGCTGCTCGCGGGTGTCGAGCGGGTGCGCATCGTGCCGGGACTTCTGGCCGCCTCGCCGTTTGATTTCACGTCTTACCCAATTTCGCACAGCCTGGTCGCGCAATTGGGCTGGGGCGCAATTCTGGGCATTACTTATTTCTTGGCAAAGCGCGATGGCAGGACTGCGATCATCATCGGCGGGTTGGTTCCCACGCACTGGGTGCTCGACTTCATCGCGCACCGGCCGGACATGCCGATCTATCCGGGCGGCGCAAAGTATGGCCTGGGAATGTGGAATTCCCTGCCGCTGACGATTGGGGTGGAGTACGTTGCATTCGCGGCGGGCATCGTCATATATCTTGGCGCTACTCGGGCGAAGGATCGCACGGGAGGTTTGGCGCTGTGGTCGCTGCTTGGCCTGCTGGGTGTACTTTACGTGGGCTCTGAATTTGGGCCGCCGCCTCCGAACGTGAAGGTGCTCGCCGAAAGCGCGCTGGCTATCTGGCTGACAGTGCCGTGGGCCGCATGGGCAGACCGGCACCGGGAACCTCGAATGACGGAAAACGAAGCAATGTCTCGTGGACGTGCGGAGCATTCGGATTAATGGGCGCGGCGGGCCCCGCGGGCCATCCCAATTCGGCGGTAAGGCGGTCATACAACATTCGCGTCCCGCTTTCCAGAATCAGGCAATCGGAGCCGAGGCAGCGAAGGAATACGCCGTCTTCCGGCGTGTCGAACGAAAAGAAATTGGGGCGCCGCATCAGATTCGTGCGCTGGTCGTACTTCAATTCCAGCAGCTCGCTGTAAGCGCCGAAAAAGCGAGCCGCGGCCGCGTCGTTTGCCAGCCGGATCTGAAACACCAGCAGCGTCCGCTTGTCCTTTTGATTCTCAAGAAGCGCATAGCGGTCCGCCGACCACGAAGCGGCCAATTGGGTGGCCCGATCTTTCGCTATAAATTGCTTCAGGATTTCCTGCAGGCCGAATTCCCCCATATTATTTTCGTCGAGCTTTTTCCAGTCCGCGGGAAGAAACCGTTTGGCATTGGGCAGCTTGATTTTGGGGGGCTCGACGTCCTGCAAATACAATTCCGGATGCATGATCTGCTGCGTCGAAGCCGGCGGCCTCTGGAAGACCTTGTAAAAATCGGGCCAGCCACTGGACGCCTTGAGGACATGCTGCGTAAACCGGATGCCGGACAGATAGGGAAACAGCAGTTCGTCCTGCAGCACCTTCGGCGCTTTGGAAAGCTCCGGGCTGCTGTCCACGTCGCCCATCAGCAGAGTCGGGTCAAAATCGCCGAGGTCTCGGATGCTGCCTTTGCCGCCCAACTGGTAATCGACCATGGCAGCCATGGCCGAGCCCTCGAGCACGGCGTCGCGCGCCAGCTCCGCATCGTCGTTCGGCTTGGCCGCGTCCGACCACTTGTCAATGTGAAAGTGCTGGTCCTGCAGGGCGTGCGTCAGTTCGTGGGACATCACCGTGCGCTCGTCGACCGGATCGTTCCAGTCGGCAATGAAAAATTCCTGGCTGTCCGGATCGTAAAGCCCCGCGATCTGCTCGGTGAGGACTGTCACCAGCGTCTGTTCCAGGGGATAGTCCTTGGGGAGCAGGCCGAATTTCTCCATGGTTTTTTGATCGGCGTAGCGTTTGTCCGCGTCCTTGTCCTCTTTCATCTTTTTCAAGAGGTAGGCCTTGATTTCGTCGCGCGAACGAAGGCTCTTTTTCAGGGGAGAAAGGATCGGCAGAGAAATCAGCTTGCTCATTTCCGCCATGACTTCGTCGGCCGCCTGCAGGAATTCGGCGCTTTGCACGGACTGAGGCGGAGGCAGGGAGGCGGCCGGGCGCGCCATCTGCTGCGCCACGGCGCCCACCGAGGCCAGAAATACGCAAACGAGCGCCCCTAGGATTCGCTTCACGGGTTTCCTTCCCTACTCCACTAGGGCGGGCTGCGTGCACTGCCTGCCAGCCGACTGAGGAGGCTCTCACTAGGCTAACATTTCGATGAGCATCGCGGGAAAAGGGATGTCGGAAACGGAACGGGGCGGAGAACCTTCCGGCGAAAAACAATGCGAAGCATTCTATTTCGCGGGGGATTTCATGGCTGGCAATTCCGCGGTTTCCGTCCGCTTCCATTCTCCATTCTGATACCGATAGAGATCGCGCGCCATCTTCAGGCACTCGGATGGCCGATTTTCGTCCGGCTGGCCGCAATAAGTAATGTGGAATCCGCTTGCGTCCGCCTCGTAATTGGATTGCTGCAGCAGATCCGAACTCCACAGCGGCACGGCGCGATGCCCGTCGAACCGCCAGGCGGCAAACATTCCCGTGGATAGATCATCCGTGCGGCCGCCGATCGTCACAAAAACCTGGTCGGATAACGATACCGGCACCAATTCAATGTCGCTGTCGTAAAAATCCTTCTGCGCAAAATGATCGATTCTCGCCGCCAGGCCGTAGCGGCCCGCGGCGGCCGCATAAATCCGCACCGCCGCCGGCCCGCCGAGTCCGAAATTGACGGCCATGGCGTACGTGACGGGAGTTCCTCCCAGTTTGATCAGGCGGTAGTTTTCTCCGACGGGAGGCGTATGGGAAACCAGCGCGGCCAGGCGTTGATTGGCGATTTCCAGATCGGGCGCCGGCGATCCATTCAGGATCGAGGCGGCAACCGAGTCCAGATAAGCGAGGGCCTTTTCCTGCCGCGCCTCGCTTTCCACGCCCCCGTTCAGCCGGCCCGCCGAAAGAGCCGCGGCCGCGGCCTTGAATTCCTCAGCGCCATCCGCGGCGCTTTGCGCCCGCGGGCCGAAGGATATCGGCGGGAGCGCGAGGAGCGCAAAAGCCGCCAGAAATCGCAGTGCAGGCGCGGGCGGCAGCGCGGCCGAAATTTTGAGCCGCCATTTGAAAAAATGATTGTTCATTTGCGGATAGACTCTAATACACTCTTTGCCCTGATCGCAACCGGGCGGGAGGCTTCTGCGGCGTGACAATCCTAATCGGGTTGCTCTATATTTGTCACTATAGATGACTCGTCTTCCGGGCCGATAGTTCGCTATCCGGATAATCCCGGAACCTCCACCGTTCCGAAAGCGTAACAGAAAGGTCAGTCCTACCATGGCTATTCACAGTCTGAGCCAACCAGGCGAGCTCCCGCGACCCGACCTGCAACCCGGCACGCGCCTTCGCCAAGCCCGGGAGCGCCTCGGCCTGACGTACCGGGAAGTCGAACGGGCCAGCTATGAATTGGCGTGCCAGCGCGGCCGGCCCGACTTCATCGTGCACCTGAGCCGCCTAGCGGACATCGAAAATCACGATGTGACGCCAAGTCTCTACAAACTGTACACCTTAGCGGTCATCTACCACCTGGATCCCAAGGAGGTTTGCCAGTGGTACGACGTCCCGTTTGAAGGCCACTTCTCCGATGGTGTCAGCCTGAGCGCTCCGAATACCCACCTTGCCGCCGGACCCGCCAGATTGCGGCTGCCCATTCGTTTTGATCCGGGATTCGATCCCAACCGGACCGAATTCCTGAACCGCATGGTGGAGCGATGGGGAAATCTGGAAGGAACGTTTTTTAACCAGCCGTCACGGTATCTGTACGGGTACGTGGGGTTGGAGGACCGTAGGATGCACCCGTTGCTGCGTCCCGGCAGCCTGGTGCTGGTGGATCCCAAGCTTCGCCAGGTGCAGAATTCGGGCTGGACCAACGAATATGAGAGGCCGATTTATTTCCTGGAGCTGCGCCAGCAATTCCGCTGCTGTTGGTGCCGGAGCGAGGGAGGGCAGTTGATGCTCGTTCCCCATCCCTTATCTACCTGTGCTCCAGAGGTTTATCGCTTTCCGGAAGAGGCGGAAATTGTGGGCCAGGTCGTGGGGGTCGCCACCCGGCTGGGACCTAGTTAAGGCGCTTGGCGGTAATAATTGCTAACAGTGCGTCCATATTCGAGCTGAACAGCTCGCTCAAATAGGTAGGCATCCCTTCGGGGCACATGGCGCAGTAGGGGCGGCTTGCCCGCCAGGCCTCGACGATACTCCAAAGCTCATCGCCGGCGGTTTCCAAGCTATTCCGCACGTCGCGCTCCTGCTCTCGTAGCGGTGTCTCCAATATCCTCGAGAACAGCTCAGCGTGGCAATGCGCCAGGGCCTCCTGCACGGAATTCTCCGGATAGATTTCTTTCAGCCCGTCGTGTTCATACTTGCCGGTAACCGGATTCTTCAGTGTGCAGACGTAATACAACCTTCCGAAAACGCTGGGAATGACCGCCAGCGTCCGGGAAGTGAAGTCTACGATCACCGCTTTGCTCTTCTGGAAGTTCTCCAGGGACTCCACGAAATCACCTGTTCCGAATCCTGAACTTTTTTCCCGCCATCCGCATGGTTCTAGAAAACCGGGATATCACTGTCGCGACCTGGAGGGTCACTGACAATGAAAAAAATTATCGCCGTATCGAGCCTGGCCGTTCTGGCTCTCACGATGCTACTCCCCGTTGCACGTCAAGTCAACGCTGCCCCGGTTAATCATTCGGTATTTGCACAGGGTGGGAATCCGGCCCCGCCACCCGGAGGTGGCGGCCACATATACTAATAATCATCGTCCGGGCCAGGCAAGTTTATAGCGAAGTATAAACAGTATGCATGGGGTATCGTGCTATAATCGCTTCGCTTGGCCCGGAAGATGACGCATTACGAAGTATTTCTTGCTACGCTGATTAAGGGATTTGACATCCTGCTTTGCGTCCTGGTGTTTGCCAGGCACCTGCAGAGGCGCCTTCCTTTCTTCGCCTTGTTTGCGGCGACGATTCTGGTTACGAACTTCGGAACAACCGTGGTCTCTGCCTATTTCGGATTTCAGACCCGGACTTATTTTTATGCCTGGTGGATTGCGGTCGCGGCCACGTTACTCACGCGCAGCGTTGCCATTGCCGAGCTGTGCAGTGATGTATTGCGCGCCTATCGGGGCATTTGGGCATTGGCCTGGCGTCTGCTCGGGTTGATGGCGCTGGCCTTCCTGGTGCATGCGGCCATTGATGCGAAGGGACAGCCGCGTTGGGTCGAAACCTACGGGCTGACTTTGGAACGCGATTTGGAAGTGGCGTCGGTGGTGATCCTGCTGGCCATGCTGTTCATCGGAGCCTACTACCATCTGCCTTTGGATTCCCTCCAGAAGTCGCTAGTGATCGGCCTTGGCTCGTTCTGTGCGATCCAATTCGTGAGTAGCACCGTTTTGCGGGATTCGGTCCTGCAATATATTTCGTCGCGGATGGCGTTGCGGGCTCAAATGGATCACATGCAAGACATATGGAACACTGTTTACATCGCCTCTTCGTGTTTTTGCATCGGGATGTGGTGCTTTGCGCTTAGAAAGCCGCTGCCCGTATCGGCGAAGCAGCCGGTCCTGCTGCCGGCGGAACTGTATCCTGCCCTGACACCGCAAATTAATCTGCAACTGCGCTCCTTCAATGACCGTTTGGTGGAGTTGCTGAAGCCATGAGCGTCCTTATTTATACGGTTCCGCCGGCAATCGCGATTCTCGCGATCCTGTGGCTGCTTCTGCGCCCCCGGAGTTCTTCTTCTGAAAAAATTCGCGGCCGCCTGGCCGATTTGCATGCCGGGAATGCCGTTCCCATGCACTTCCAATTCTTTCCCCAGATCCGCCAGGCGCTTTCCGAGGCCGACGACAGGTATCTGGAAGAAGCTGCGCCTCCCCGCGTGGCCCGTCAGGCGCGGCGCGTCCGGCGGGGCGTTGCGCGAGATTTTTTGCGCGGCCTGCGCGAGGATTATTCAAATTTGGAGCAGCTGGGACGGATGATTGCGGCCCTGTCCCCTGAAATCAGCCGCCGCCAGGAGGCGGAACGCCTCGCGCTCAGCTTGAAATTTCAAATGGTCTGCGCGCTAGTGTGGCTTCGACTCATGACCGGCAGCCTGCCTGTCAGCCAGATTCAATATCTGACCGGCCTTGTGGGGCGTCTCGCGACTTCCATGGATCAGGCCATGTCGGAAATCAACGCGCTCTCGGCCGGGCAGCTTTCCGGAAATGTCAGCGCTTGAGTTCGGAAACGTCCGTGGCCCGCAGCGCGTCCCGCACCACACTCAAGAGTTCATCGCCAGGAAACGGCTTCCGCAGGAATAGACAAGCCCTCTGCATATCGAGAGAAACGCCTTCCATGGTACTGGTGCCCGAAAGCGTAAAAATCACGCGATTGGCAAGTTCCGGATGGAACCGGCGTATCCAATCGTAGAATTCCTGCCCGGCAAAGACTCCATTTGCTTTCCACTCGCTGACAATCAGGTCAAACGGCTCGGCATCGAGCAGCCGCACGGCCTCCAGCGCGGTCCGGATCGCGTAGACCCCGCGATAATGCGGCTTCAGAATTTCCCGTTCGATGTCAAGCACGGCATCTTCGCTATCGATCAGTAAAATCCGGCTGGGCGCCTGGGATTCCGCCCAATCCCGGGTCGCGCGCGGCCTCGCGTCCGTGGCCGCGGACACGGGAATCTGAATCGTGAAGCATGCGCCGCGCGGCGGAACATTGCGCACCGATATTTCGCCGCCGTGTTCGGTCACGATCCCGTAACAGATGCTCAAACCCAGGCCGGTTCCCTTTCCGACAGGTTTCGTGGTGTAAAAAGGATCGAATACCTTGGCGGGATCCTTTACGCCGCGCCCGTTGTCGATGCACTCCACCACCAGGCGGTTTGCGCTCGCATGATGGGACGTCCGCAGCCACAGCTCGCCGGTGTATTGCGTATCCAGAACGGCATCCACGGCGTTGTTCAAAATGTTCAGAAACACCTGCTGTAGTTGGTGGGAGTCGGCGGAAATTTGCGGCAGGTCCTCGGCGAATTCGCGGTGCACGATGATGTTGTTGGCGCGCAGATCGTATTCCCTCAGCGCCAGCGTATCTTCTAGGATCTGATTCAGCTGCACCGGCAGGCGCTCGGGCTTGTGCTGGCGCGCGAAACTCAGCAGGTTGTGCACGATGCGGTGCGTGCGCTGCGCCTGCTTGTGAATCTTCTCTACGTACTCGGTCCCCTGCGCGCTCAAGGTTTGCCCCGATGCCAGCAGTTGCCCGTATCCCAGAATGGCCGTCAAAGGATTATTCAGTTCGTGAGCCACGCCGGAAATCAGCTGCCCGACCGCGGCCATTTTTTCGCTCTGCAACAGCTGTTCCTGGGTGCGGCTGAGATTTTCGTAGGCCGCGCGGGTCTCTTCATACAACTGCAATTTTTCGACGGCCAGTGCAATTTGATTGCCCACCGTCGCCAGCAGATTCAAATCGTCGGGCGCGAATTCCTTGGAGGAGCGGTGGCCCAGCGAAAGCAGCCCGATGGGCTGGCTCCTGGACCAGAGCACCAGCATCTGCGAGGCCCGGATGCCCTCGGCGCGCTGCACCTCGCGGAACACAAACGGGAGAGGCAGGCCGGGTTGCGATAAGACCGTGGCGCGCACGGCCACGATATGCTCGAGAAAATCCGCCGGAAACGGCACGGGGGAAAAGTGCCTCGCGTACTCCGAACGCATGCCGAAGGCGGCGGCCCGCGACAATACCCGGGTATCCGGCGCCAGCAAATAGACGGCCCCTTGATCGGCCCCGAACAGCCCGACGACCTGGCGAAGGGCCCGATCCAGCATCTCATCCAGCGCCAGCGGCTGGTTGAGCGTCTGGCCGATCGCGTTCAGGACCAGAAGTTCGCGGTTTCGCCGGCGGATTTCCTGCTCCGCCAGTTTGCGTTCGGTAATGTCGAGCACGAATCCCTGGTAAGCCGTGATCTCTCCGGAAGCGTCCCGCGTCACAAAGCTCGACTCCAGCAGCGTCCGGATTTCGCCGTCCTTGCGGCGGATTTGAAATTCAAAATTGCTTACCGAGTTATAGTCCTGCAGCAATTTCATCAGCCGGTCGCGATCGGCGGGATTCACGTACAGCGTTGCGCCGACATTTTCGACCTGCATCAATTCTTCGCGGTCTTCATAGCCCAGCATGTGCAAAAAGGCCTGATTGAAATCCAGGAAGCGATTGCCCGGGGTGGCCATGAAAACGCCTTCGCGGATGTTCTCGATCAGAATCTGGTATCGCTGTTCGGCGCGGCGCCGTTCGGTGACGTCCTGCAGCACGTGAATAATGCCGAGCGGCCGGCCGTCCGCGTCGTGAAATTGGGAATTGGAGGCCAGAAGGAAGCCGCCGAGCCCTTCGTCGGTGTCATTGCCCTTCCCGGCCGCGCCTTCGCAGTAAGGGCACAGGTGCCATGCGGCGGCGCCACGCTTCAGGGCTTGCGAAACCGGCCGCCCCTCCAGGCGCTCCAGCGCCATCCCCGAGCGGGTCTCGAAGGCTTGATTAACGCGAATAATTTTGCCTTGCGGATCGTGCACCAGAATGGGGTCGTCGATCGAGTCGAAGGTATTCGCCCATTGCCGCTGCACGGTTGCCACCTGCTCGAACAGGCGCAAACTTTGCACCGTCAAGCCCAGCAGGTTCGCCACATTTTTCAGGAACGTGATTTCCTCAGGGTGGAATTTTCTTTTTTCCCTGGACCCCACCACAATCCAGCCCAGCGGCGTGCGGGGCCCGGGAAGCCGGACCAGCAACGCGGCCGACAACTTCTCGCGATGGGAGTTTGTGCCGTCCTCCAGGCCCAGTTCCCCGTTGAACGAGGTGTAGGCGTGTTCCTGTTCGAGCGCTTTGCGGACCCACGGCAGCTTCGCGGAAATCTTCTCCTGCTCCACCAGGTAAGCGTCGCTGTACCCGATGGCCGCACGAATGATGAATTCCTCACTCTCGCCGCTGCCCGCGCCTAGCCGCACCAGTCCATGGCTCGTGTTCAGGCTTTCCACCAGATGATGGAGAACCACGCCCAGCATCTGGTCGACGTTCAAGGATTGCGTGCTGGCCGCGGTGATCAGCGTGAGCCGGCGCAATTTTTCGTTCAAATCCTCCATGCGCATGTGCCGGGCTTCAATCACCAGCACGGCCATGGCGATTCCCACCGAGACATTGAAAAAATCCTGGAAGGCCACACGCAGAAGGTAGAAGGGCTGTTCCCTCCAGAACATGGCGTCTAATCCATGCAGGCCAGTGAGCAGCAGGGTCGCGGCCAGCAGCCTTGCGCCATACCCAGCCTTTAACCGGGAGAAGCGCCAAAGCACCCACCCGGAGGCGATCAGCAGGGAACACTGCAGCAGCACCGTGAACCACCGCACCTGGTCGGAAGGAGCCGCCGGCTGGCGTTCGACCACCGCAAAAGTGATCCATCCCAGTACCAGCAGCGGCCAAAGAACAAGGGGCCGCACTCGACGGCCGGTATACTCCCAAACCGCCGCCAGGAACAAGGCAATCGCCGAGAGACGGCACTCCACCGAGATCAGGCGGACCACATATCCCGGCAAGGACAACGAAAACAAGAGCAGACCGGCCCAGAGCGTTTGCGCCGCCCAGCCCGTGATCCAAAACCGGAAGTAACGCGCGGGGCGGCCGCGGTCCAGCAGAAAATACAGAATCAGCAGTATGGAAAAGGAAATGGCCTCAAAAAAGGTAATCGCCAGCAGACCTTGATTTGGCATGGATTACCGAAACCTCCCCGCGCAGGGCCGTGGCACGAAAATCCCCGCACGGTATTGCAGGATGTGGGCCGCTGGGAGGAGACCGTTTATAAACTTAGCACGCCCCTTTATCTATCGGCAACTAGCGCTTGGCGATCCTGTGTCGTCCCGTATAATGTGGTTATCCGAGGAACATCTTGATCAAAGGGAATCTTCTCATAGTGGATGATGAAGAGGCGATTCGAGAGGTCGTCTCGACCCTTCTGGAGGCGCAGGGCCACCAGTGCGCATCGGTGAGCAATGGCCTTCTGGCGCAGGACTACCTGGCAAAGCATGGCGTGGATCTGGTCTTGAGCGACATGGTCATGCCGGAAATGGACGGCATGAGGCTGGTGGAATGGCTGCACAAGGCCGAGCCGGACATCCCTATCATCATGGTCACAGCCAATGGGGAAATCGCCACCGCTCTGGAGGCAATCCGCCAGGGCGCCTACGATTACATTCTGAAGCCGTTTGAAAAGGACCAGCTCTACTTCAGCGTGCAGCGGGCCCTGGAACACCGCCAACTGGTGCTGGAAAAACGGAACTACCAGCGCAACCTGGAACTTCAGGTAGAGGAGCGCACCGCGCAGCTTGCGGACACCCTCAAACAACTCGAGCAGTCCTACGACGACACACTGGAGGCCCTGGGCGGCGCGCTCGACCTGAAGGACGCCGAAACCGAAGGCCACAGCAAGCGTGTCACCGCCTACACCATCGCCATCGCCAAGGCCATGAACTTGGACGCCGCCCTGCTCCCGCAGATCGCGCGAGCCGCCTTCCTTCACGATATCGGGAAAATGGCTATTTCCGACCAGATTCTGCGCAAACCCGGCCCGCTCACCCCCGAGGAGCGCGAAGTAATGCGCACGCACTGCGACATCGGATTCAACATGGTGACGCGCATCTCGTTTCTCAGGGAGGCCGCGGAAATTGTCCGTTCCCACCAGGAATATTATGACGGCTCGGGCTACCCTCGAGGCTTGAAGAGAGAGGAAATTCCGCTGGGAGCGCGAATCTTCGCCGTCGCCGATGCTCTGGACGCCATGATTTCCGACCGGCCCTACCGCAAGGCATTGCCCATCACCCACGCCCAGGAAGAGATCAAGCGCTGCGCGGGAACTCAGTTCGATCCGAAGGTGGTCGAAGTGTTTCTGTCCATGCCGGCCACTCTCTGGAGCGAATTGCGGGAAAATATCGGAAGGCCGTACAGGCTGTCGCAGTTGA
Source organism: Terriglobia bacterium (assembly GCA_020073485.1). Lineage (GTDB taxonomy): Bacteria > Acidobacteriota > Terriglobia > Acidiferrales > UBA7541 > Palsa-360. The sequence goes on from JAIQFB010000021.1 coordinate 66,754, forward strand.
GCATGAAGTAGGCGCCGGCGCGGGCCGGCATTCTTCCAACGATTGCCCGTCCCTTTTGCCCCGGGGCCTTGCGAAAATCGCCATCCGCTTGTACTATCCCTCAGAACAAAGGACAAATTCCATGGCACTGGTAGCGATCAAGACTGCCTCAACGACGGGATATTGTGACTGCATCCACGGCTGCTATGAGTTTGCCAGCCTGCGCGATGAAGACACGGGCAAAGGGTATTGCCCGCAGTGCGCCAAGGAGCATCTGGAAATGAACGCGGGGATTGGCCTGCCGCAGCCCGCTCCTTCCAAGGTTTCCGCAAATTCCGGAGAGCCTTCGGCCACCCCGCACATCCCGCCTTCGGCCGATCCGCCGGGCCGCCTGCGGTAGGCCCCCGCTTTCCTGCACCCAGGCGTATGTCCCTCACAGTTTGAAAACCGCGCGACGGGCGCGCCAATCCCTTTAGTGGCATAATGGATAAGTCTTCCTGGATTATCCAATGCCCCTGGCCGCAACCTACGACATTTTCATGGATGGTTCCTGCTCCTTTTGCCGTTGGACACGGGCGAAGGTGGAACCCTACGATTCCGGCGCGCGGCTGCGCTTCCTGGATTACAACGATCCGCACGTAGCGGCGCAATCGCCGTTTTCGCGCGATGACCTGGACCAGGAAATGCACGTTCGGACGCCGGACGGCAAGTGGCTGAAGGGATTCGAGGCCTGGGCGGCACTGCTTCGCGTGCTGCCGAAACTTGCCTGGCTTGGCTGGATCGCCGGAGTGCCGCCCGCGCGATGGCTCGGCCCGTCCATTTACGCCTTCATCGCACGCCACCGCTACAGCCTCCCGGGAGCGCCCTCGCGTTGCGACTCCGACACCTGCACGATTCCCAGCCACCAGCCGAAGTGACCCAACCCGCGGTGCTGCGTGATACCATATTCGCGCCGTGAAGCCTCCGAAAAAAATACAAGGAAAATTCCATCTAAGATGACTACGCCGGCGCAAACCTCCGCGGACCTGATTCCTATGCTCGATTTGCAGGCGCAATTTGCGGCCATCGCCGTTGAAATTCGCGCCGCCGTGGAAGGCGTACTGACGTCTCAACAGTTTGTTCTGGGCCCGCAAGGCGAGGCACTGGAGCAGGAAATCGCGCAAGCGTGCGGGACACGTTACGCCGTTGGCGTCGCCTCGGGGACCGAAGCGCTGGAACTCGGCCTGCACGCCTGCGGAGTGCGGGCGGGCGACGAAGTGATCGTTCCGGCCTTCACATTCATTGCCACAGGTAGCGCCGTGAGCGCTCTCGGCGCGCGCCCCGTGTTCGCGGATATCGAGCCGGGCACGTTTAACCTCGATCCCGAACAGATCGAGGCGCGCATCACGCCCCGCACGCGAGCCATCGTCGCCGTCCACTTGTTCGGTCTGGCGGCCGATATGGACCCCATTCTTGCCATCGCCGCGAAGCACGGCATCCCCGTGATCGAGGATAACGCGCAATCGATCGGCGCGAGTTACCACGGGCGCAAAACCGGCTCGATGGGAAGCCTTGGATGCTTAAGCTTTTATCCCAGCAAGAATCTGGGCGCCTACGGCGACGCCGGGATGATCGTCACCGAAGACGAAAAACTCGCCACCCGCCTGCGCGCCCTGCGCAATCATGGCCAGACGGGCCGCTACCTGAGCACCGAGCGGGGCTGGAATAGCCGCCTCGACGAATTGCAGGCCGCCATCCTGCGCGTGAAACTCCGCCACCTGGCGGATTGGACCGCGGCGCGCCAGGCGCACGCCAGCCTCTATGACTCGCTGCTCCACGATCTGCCCGGGATCATCCTTCCTCACGCACCCGCGGGAAGCGAGCATGTCTATTACCTCTACACGTTGCGGATTCCGAGTCGGGCAGCAGGCCGCGGCGCGGGAAGCGCACAGAGCGGCGAACCGCGCAGCGACGCCGTCCAAGAGCGCCTGGCCGGGCGCGGCGTCGCCAGCACGGTCTATTACCCCGTTCCGCTGCATTTGCAGCCGCTCTACGCATCTTTAGGGGGCAAGCCTGGAGATCTGCGCGTCAGCGAGCGCGCCTCGCGCGAAGTGCTGTCGATTCCAATCTATCCGGAGATGACGCGGGCGCAGGTCGAGCGAGTCGCAGGATCGCTGCGGGAAGCATTGCGGGACTAGCCGGTAAAAAAGATTTGGGAAATTGCGATCGGTTTAGGACTGCACAGTAGCGGCAGTAGCTCTGCGGTACAGCATAAACATTACAACGAGAAACAACACCAGAGCGGGCGTCAACAGGGTCAAAATTCCGATATCCAGAGAACGCTCGCCGGAAGCGCCAAGGGCGGAAGCGGACGTGTAGCAAAGCGCGCAGCCCTGCGCGTAAGCTCCGCGAGCCATTCCCAGCATTGCGACTGCGGCAAGGATTGCAAATTTCAGGCGCATCCATTCACCCCTTCCAGCCCCGTCAAATCACCCGCACATCTTAGCACTACTATCCTCCGTGCGGCCTCATCTGCAGCAGTCGGAAAGCCTCAGGGAAGAAGAAAATCAGCATCATGCAGATGCAGAAAATGATCGCCGGGATCAGCCACAGGACCAGCGAAAATTTCTCGAATTTCAGGTGCATGAAATACGACATGATCATGGCGGCCTTGACCAGCGACAATCCCACGAGGATGCTCAGCATCAGCGTGGGTTGAAGCTCCTCGTATGCGAGGAAAACTTCCAGGCCGGTGATTGCCACCAGGCCGATCCAGATCGCCAGGTTCGTCCCGACGCTGGCTCCGTGGGGGGCTTCTGCGGCGTGCGCTTCTGTGCTCATCGCGTGTCCTTTATCCAGAGTAATGTCGACAAGTACCGCATCTAGTATTTCACCGACATCAAGTAAATCAGCGGGAACACAAACATCCAGACCAGGTCGACGAAGTGCCAGTACAGGCCGTTCACCTCGACGTCCTCGGCCGAGAATTTGCCTCGCCCGTAGCCCGTAGCCACAATTCCCAGGTAGATCACGCCGATCAGCACGTGCGTCATGTGCATCCCGGTAATTCCGAAAAAGACGGCGCCGAACTGCGGCGTGCCCCACGGGTTGTGCGTGATCGTGGCGCCTTCCTCGAATAGGTGAAACCATTCGCGCAAGTGCAGGCCCATGAAGGTGAGCCCGCCGGCCATCGTTGCGATCATCCACAGCACGGTGGACTTGCGATCGTTGCGCTGCGCCGCCATCACGGCCATCACCATCGTCAGCGAACTCGCCAGCAGCACCACCGTCATCGTGGTCGAGAAGATGATCGCCGGATTCATGGGAAATGGCTTCGGCCAGTCCGGATTGGTAAGCCGCGAATAACTGTAGGTAATCAGCAAAGCGGAAAACGTAAGCGTATCGGAAACGATAAACAGCCACATGCCCAATTTCTTCGAGCCCATCGCAAACGGAGACGCTCCGCCCGACCATGCCGAATCAAGCGCCGCGTCGGTCTTTACATCGTGCACGGTTCACCGTCCCAGAGTCAGAAGTACGAGCAGAAAAATCCACAGCCCATCCATGAAATGCCAGTAAATCGAAGTCAGCTCCGCGGCCGTCGCCTGCGAAATGCGCGAGCGCTTCCAGTTCCGGAACGTGACGTAAAACAGGGAAAAAATGCCGCCCGCCAGGTGCGCGCCATGCGCGGCCGTCAGAAGATAGAAAAAGCTGCTGCTGGGATTGGTCGACAGCAGCATTCCGGCAGCGGCGAGCTGGCGCCAGGCGATGATTTGCCCGGCAAGAAAAAGCAGTCCGAGCCCGGTGGTCACCCACCACCAGGACCGGAACGCTTCCCGCTCGCCGCCCTCCAGCTTCTTGCGCGCCACCACGATGGTGACGCTACTTGTGAGCAGAACAACCGTATTAAACCAAAGCACGGGCGGCAGAGGCGTGCGTTGCCAATCCAGGCCCAACCCTCTACGCACGATGTAGGAACTGGCCAGCGCCATGAAGAACATGACGATTGCCGCCAAGCCCAGTTGCAGCGCCGTAAAGTAGGCGCGCTTCGGAACAGGATGCAACGGGCCCGAAGAGCCGCTGTCGTCATCCCCGCCGGCGGGCGTGCCCGTACCGCCGCCGCGTCCGGCGTCTATGATCTCGAGATCTTCGGCTACTGTTCCCGCCATCATATGCCTCTGAAAAAGCTAAGCTTTTTTCACCAGATTTGGCGCGAGATGCTGCGGAATGTAATCGTCGGCCGCGCCCGGCACGCTGAACTCATACGGCCCGTGATACACGACCGGTTCCACGCCTGCGAAATTATCGAACGGAGGCGGCGACGGAATCGACCATTCCAAGGTCGTCGCGTGCCACGGATTCTCTTCCTTGCATTCCTTGCCGGCAAACAAGCTGTAGAAAAAGTTAAACAGGAAGATGAGCTGCGCCCCGATCGTGATAAACGCGGCGATGCTGATGAATACGTGAACGGGTTGCAGCTTCTGAAGGAAATCGACCGCGGTGGTATCGAAGTAGCGGCGCGGGTGCCCGGCGAGGCCCAGGAAGTGCATGGGCATGAAGATGGCGTACACGCCGATGAAGGTCAGCCAGAAATGCAATTTGCCGATCCCTTCATTCAGGAACCTGCCGAACATTTTCGGGAACCAGAAATATAATCCCGCGAACATGCCGAAAATCGCCGCGACGCCCATGATCAGATGGAAGTGGGCGACGACGAAATATCCGTCATGCAGATACAGGTCCAGCGCAGGCTGCGCCAGGAACAGGCCGGAAAGACCGCCGCTGACGAACAGCGAAACGAACCCTAGCGCAAACAGCATGGCGCAGTTGAACGTGATCTTGCCGCCCCAGAGCGTCCCCAGCCAGTTGAACGTCTTGATCGCCGAAGGCACGCCGATGGTCATCGTCAGGATCGAAAACGCGAACGCGGAATACGGGCTCATTCCGCTAATAAACATGTGATGGCCCCACACGCAGAAGCCCAGGAAGCCGATGCCGCAAATCGCGCCCACCATCGCGCGGTAGCCAAACACAGGCTTGCGCGAAAACGTCGAGAGCAGGTGCGACGCCACGCCCATGCCCGGCAGGATCGCGATATAAACTTCGGGATGCCCGAAAAACCAGAACAGGTGCTGCCACAGCAGCGGCGAACCGCCTTTGTGCCAGGTGATCACCTGATCGGTAATCACCAGGCCGCCGGGAATGAAGAAGCTTGTTCCAGCGATGCGATCAAGCAAAAGCAGAATGCAGGCCGCCAGCAAAACGCCGAACGCCAGCAGGCCGAGGATCGCGGTCACAAACCACGTCCAGCAGGTCAGCGGCAATCGTCCCAGCGTCATGCCTTTCACGCGCAGGTCAATCAGCGTGGTAATGAAGTTGAGAGCGCCCATCAGCGACGCGCCGCAGAAAATCGCCAGGCCAATGATCCAGAGCGTTTCCCCGGCTCCCTGCCCCGGACCCGCCATTTCGCCAAGCGCGCTTAGCGGCGGGTACGACGTCCAGCCGCCGATCGGCGCGCCACCCGCAACGAAAAACGCGGCGATCATCACCAGCAGCGAAACCATCGTCGTCCAGAACGACAGCATGTTCAGCACCGGAAATGCCATGTCCGCCGCGCCGATTTGAATCGGTAGGAAATAATTGCCGAACCCGGATTGCGGCGCGGTGGTCAGCACCATGAAGACCATGATCGTGCCGTGCATGGTCATCAGCGCCAGGTACTGCTCCGGCGTCATCAGCCCGCCCTTGAAAATGGACCAGTGCGCGTTCGGCCAGCCCAGGTGCAGGCGCATCAGCGCCGACAACGCCATGCCGACGAACACGGAAAACAAGGCCAGACAAAGGTACTGGATCCCGATCACCTTGTGATCGATGCTGAAAACATACTTGCGGATGAAACCGGTCGGCGCTTGATGATGTCCGTGCCCGCCGCCGTTTTCGTGAGTCACCATCGGGGCCTCTCCTCAGGGTCGTTAGGTCTCGCCGGCAGTGCTGCCCGGCACGTCTCTAAATAAGCGGGCTCCAAGTAGAGCCCGCGCCCGAAATAAGCGGGCTCCAAGTAGAGCCCGCGCCCACTGCTTTACTGGTTGGCCGCTTCCTGATCCTTCACCCACTTGTCGAAATCCTCTTGAGTCATCACCTGGAGCATGCTGTGCATGCGGTAGTGCCCCAGTCCGCAGAGTTCCGCGCAGGCGATTTCGTAATTCCCCGGCATGCTGGCATTGAAGTGCATGTGAATCTCCATGCCCGGCACCGCGTCCTGCTTCAATCGCAACTCCCGCACGTAGAAACTGTGCGTGACGTCCTGCGAACGGATGATCAACTCAATCTCCCGGTTGACCGGAACGGCGATCACCGGCGACACAATGTCGTCCTTCGATGCGGGATCGGTGGAGTCCAGTCCCACCGGGTTGCCCGTCGAGGCGCTCACCAGCTCAGGCTTTTCCCGCCCGAATTTTCCGTCCGGTCCGGCGTAACGGAAATTCCATACGAATTGCTGCGCGGTAATCTCGATCGGAAGCGCGCCCTCAGCCGCGCCCTGGAAGTGCACTTGCGCCCATGCGTTCCGCGCGTACAGACCCAGGCCCACAAACAATACGACGGTCGCCAGCGTCCAGACGATCTCCATCGTGTTGTTGCCTTCGAAGTAGCTGACCTTCTGCCCGCGATCCCGGAATTTGAACACGGCATAGGCGAGCCCGAACTGCGCCAGCACGAAGACAACGCCGGTAATCACGAACGTGCGCACAAACTGCGCGTCAATCTCGTGGCCGAACGCGGTGATCGCGGGAGGAAACCACCACACTTTGGCCCAGAAGATATAGACCGTCACGACTGTCATGAGTACGAGGAAAACCGCAAGGGAAAGAGCAACCGTGGTAGAACCCTGTTCCGAACGTCTTCTCAGCATCGACTCCGCTCCAAGTATCCCGGCGGGCTGCCTTTGCCTGTGTCAGCACATGAAAGCACAACCCGCACCCGTATTTTGGGGGCCCGTTTGCTCCGGCTTGCGGTTCCTGCCAAGCCGTTCGTGCCAAACGTAACTGATCGGACTGCGTTGGACGGCACATCATATACAACAGCAGACGAATTTCAACAATACTTTCTTTGCATTGCAGAAAAATATTTGATGAGGGAGGTAAAGGGCTGTTTTCTGGCAATCCGGATTGCGGATAAAAAATAGGACAGGCTTCAGCCTGTCGGTTTTTGGTTCACTCGGGACTAAAACCAAGCAGGCTGAAGCCTGTTCCACTAAAAACTAATCGTTGCCGTGAACGGCCGACGTTTTTCCAGGCTCGCTCTCGGCCTCTTCCTGAATATCGCTTTCCCATTCCACGGTGATTCCCCGGCGCACGCTTTCCGAAGCCGCGCAAAGTCCCTCATGATGTTCGAGGGCCCGCTCGACGCTGGCGCGCTTGTCCTTGGGAACTTTCAGGTGATAGCGAAGCTTGATCCCCGTCAGGATCATCTTTCCATCCACGTCCTCGATGCGTCCTTCGGCTTCCACTTGGAGCTTATCGGGGTTCGCGCTCACCCCGCGCGCTTCCAGTGCACCGGCTACGGTGCCGGTCATGCACCCGCCCACGGCCGCGACGATGTAGTCCAAGGTCGATACCATGGGTTCATCGGGCGATAGCTTGAAATATTGCGCGATGCCGCCGTGAACCCCCATGCGCACCGCGCCGGGAAAGCCTTCGATTTCCGCTCTCTTGATTTTGTTTTTTCCCGCCTCTTTGTAAACTTTCACTTTCGAGGTGTGCAGAAGTTTGCCCATGATCGCTCGCTTTCAAAGGAATTGGATCCCGAACTAGCCCAGGGACTCCAACAAAGCCGCAACGGAAAATGGCTGCGCGGATTTTAGAAACACCTTAAACAGCTTACGCGGGTCGCTCTCGTAGGTCACGGAATAATCGGTCCCGCGAAATAATTTGCGGGCGAACGCGCGGAATTCGGAATCGGCCGCTTCCCGGGTCGCATCGGAGTTCGGCGCGAGCAGGCGGTCGTTGATGAAAATTTCTATTTCCTGTCCGCCGAAGCGAAGTTTGCCGCCCAATCGCGGCTCCTCTTCCAGTCGCCGGCAAGCAGTCAGCGCCGCGCGCGCCGCCTGCTTCAACCGGTCCTCGTTGCTGCCGTCCAGCGGGGCCTTGCGGTTGTAGCGCACGCCCAGGCGATTGTCCGTGTTGTCCACGCTGTAGTCGCCCTCGTGCCCGATCAGGACCACTCCCGGGCCTGCTGGCACGTGCTGGTAGTCGGCGATGTCCAGCAGCAGTTCGCCGGGGGGTTGGTCTTGAATCCACTGGTGAAACACGGGGATCAACGGTTCCAGGTCCGCATCCGCGTGATTCTGCAGGATCAGTTTCACGTTCACGTGCTGCAGTTCCGTTTGCTGTTGCATCACAGGATTTCCCATCGCTTAGGCGCTCACCGGAGTGGCGATTCGGTTGTAGCAACTGTGCGCCGCGTCTATGAACAGCTGCGCTTCATCGATCAGGTAGCGCGCCGAATCCTGCGTCGCAGGCTCGCTAGACTTTTCTTGAGCGGTGAATAGGTATTGCGCGAATTTTCCGCCCGCAAACGGATCGAAAAATTTCTGCGTGTCGTAAAAACGCGCCCGGAATTCCCGCACAATTTGCCCCGGATCGTCCGACACACTCTGCGTTTCGATTTTCACCAGCGCTTTCGCGGCGCGCAGCATGGATTGATAGGCCGTAACACCCGCCTGCTCGACCTGTCCGCCCTCCCAGGCCACCTGCGCCTCGAACAGTTCCCTTTCGGCAGCCATCAGGTCGAATTCGACCGGGGAAATAACCTCTCCGGCGCACTCGCCGACGCCCATATCCAGCAAGCCATATTCCCGGGGATCGCCCCAATCGCTGAAATAAGTGCGATCCGAGGGATCGGCAGGCGGGCGCGCAAGATCCTCGAGCATTCTTTTCAGTTCCACCTTGCCCGTGCGCTTGATGAAATCCTTGAAACTCTCGCCTTGCCGGCGGCTGGCGGCATAGCGGCCCGTCAGCCGGGATACGACTTCGGGAATATTTTTCGACGGAACGGCGATAACCGGAAGGCCGTAGCTCTGCCCGTTTTGCTCCCATTCGCCTCCCAGGACCACCTGGAAATGCGGCACAGCGTATCCCGACATCTTGCGGCTGACGCCGTAAAAACCCATGTCCGCCACGTGATGCTGGCCGCAACTATTGAAGCAGCCGCTGACCTTGATGTGCAGGCCCTGCACCGACTCGTCCAGCTGAAAACTTTTCTCGCCCAGCCGCTTGCGCAATTCGGCGGAGAGCCCGCGCGAGGATGAAATTCCCAGCTTGCAGGTGTCCGTGCCCGGGCAGGTCACCACGTCCACGATCGTCCCTGCGCCGGGATCGGCGAGTCCCACGGCATCGAGGGCCTTGTGCATTTCCGTCAGGTCGGCCTGGCTGATCCAGCGCAAGACGATGTTCTGCTCGACCGTGGCGCGAATTGTTTCGTTGGTGAAGCGGCGCGCGATGTCCGCCAGCGAACGGAGTTGGTTCGCGGTAATGTCGCCCAGCGGAAGCGTGATGGTCACGACTACGTAGCCTTCCTGCCGTTGCGCGCGCGTGTTGGTCTTCACCCATCGCTGGAAGGCTTCGGTGCCCAGCAAGGGCGCCTTGCCGGCGGGCCGCAGTGGCGTCTCTTCAAATGTTTCGGCTTCGGCCACGAATTCAGTCCAGCGCGGATCGTGTGGAAGGGTCTTCCGTTCTTCGAGAACCAATTCCCTGAACTTCTCGATTCCCAAATCCTGAATCAGAAACTTGATCCGGGCGCGGCTGCGATTTTTCTTTTCGCCGCGGGCCGCGAACACCCGCGCGATCGACTGCGCCAAGGGCAGGATTTCCTCCGGCGGCACGAAGGCGTCAAACAGCTTCGCCTGGTACGGCACCGCGCCGAGCCCTCCGCCCACATAGGTCTCAAATCCGCGCTTCTCTTTTCCGTCCTCGATGCGCGTGACCCCGATCAACCCCAGGTCGTGCATGCTGGCCAGGCCGCAGGCATGTTGCGAGCAACCGCTGAAGGATGGCTTGAATTTCCGGCCGAAATTCTGGCAATCCGGATGGCCCAGCAGAAACTTGGACATGGCCTTGGAATATGGAGTGACGTCGAAAGCTTGATCCGGGCACACGCCCGCGTAGGGGCAGGCGGTAACGTTGCGCACCGAATTCCCGCAAGCTTCGCGGGTGGTAATCTGCGCAGCCGCAAGTCGGCGCATCAGGCTGGGTGTGTCCTCGATGTGGACGTAGTGAAGCTGAAAATCCTGGCGCGTGGTGACGTGCGCGATTCCGTCCGAATATTCCTCGGCCAGATCCGCCAGCGTCTCGAGCTGCCCGGCGTCCAGGCCTCCCGCGGGAATCTTGATCCGCTGCATTCCCGGTGCGTCCCACATCGTGTTCGGCCCCTTGGTCAGCGATCCCGATGGATATGCGACGCTTTGCACGGCTTTCCCGTTGTGCCTTTGCCCGTTGTCATACCTCTGGCCGTAGACGCCTCTGCGCAGCCGCGTTTCCGCGATCACACGCTCGTCCACCTTCCCTTGCTTGCGCAAAGTGAGCTCGGTTTCAAAAATGTCTATTTCGCGGGCCAAGTGCTCCGGCATCTTTCCGGCAAGCTTTTCGGCCCAATTTGCGTTCGAGACCTTCATTTCCGTCTTTCCTCCGTCACCAGCAGCCCCTTGGGAATGCCGATTGGTGCCCACGGCCAAGATGCTCGCTCCGGCGGCCCCGCCGGGGGCGATTTGCAGGCGGCCCGCCTGTCAGATTCATTTTCGCCCCGCAAAAAACAAAAAACCCACCGCCGGGGAAATTCCGAGGGTGGGTTGGGTTCGCTGGATTTGATTCCTGTTCTGCTAAGCGTTCTCCCCACACACCGGAGTTCGGTTACAACAACAACACGCGCGGACCTCGTGTTTGCTCCGGTGGATCATAATGATGTGGGCATTATAATGCGGGACCCGGGAAAGTCAAAGCACGGAATGAGGCGCCCCGTGAGAAGCTCCCGCGCAGGAAAACGGACGCGAGGCATCCGCGAGCCCGCGTCCCGGATTCAGAATATTCCCTGAAATGCACTCAGCCGACTTGCAATACCCGGGCGGTTTTCACCACCGGAGATTTGCGCTGACGCTCGGCGAATTTGGTGGCCTTCGCGCGATCGGTATAGACTCGGGCAAAGCGCTCGCCGTCCTTGTAGAAAACGGTGACTTGCCAGTGCTTGTGCTTGCGGCGCTTGTCCTTGCCGAGTTTAGTGTGTTTTCGTGCGGTTTTCGTTTTTGCCATGGGTTCGACTATCTCAACGGCGGGCGGCGGGCGCAAGTACCTGTCCGTGTATTACACTCCCATAAATCACGGTTCGTCTTATTGGTTAATTATATAAGATAGTAATAGGTACGTTACCGCAGATTTAGTTCCGCCAGCCGGCTCACCAATCCGGCTTTTTGCGCCCCGGGATCCTCTTCCGCGCCCCGAGCCCGGTGAAACGTGAGACAGAAGCCATACTGGTTGTCATCTTTCGGCAGGATCATTCCCGCGTGTCCCATGGGAACCGGAGACCATGCATCCATGCTTCCGCCGCCCGGCAAACCCCGCTGGATGTGCTCCATCGGGGTGACCGCGTTGAACCCGCCCAGACGGATGCGGCCCCCGAACAGCGATCCCAATGGTACACGAACCTGCTGCGTGAACGGCGTGCCGGAAAACTCGACCATCTGCTCCCACGAGGATGTGAAATCCGATGGATCGCGAGGCGGCTTGGACAATTCCGCTCGATATTGCGGCACTGCGGGAAGCGCGTACAGGGTTATGTTCCCGGCGGAAAAGCGCGAGGCCGCCGACGCTGCCACGGGAGGCGCTGCCGTCCGAACCTGCGAAACGCTTTGCGCGGAAAGCGGGGAGATACATGCCGCGATCCATCCGAAGACCACGGCCGCCGCCCCAGACCGGCGAAGAAGATTTCCAACTCGCGCAGGCGAAACCATACTGCGATGGTAGGCGCAGGAAACGGCCGTGGCTACGTAACCCGAGGCCAGTTCCAGGACAGGTACTTCCGGACAGGTCGAGTTCCTCCCGAGTATCGAAAATGCCTCCGCGCCTTTGGACAGCGCCCGATACGCGCTCAAATTCAAATGACACACATCACAACTTTGGAATGTTCCGGCCGGCTGCGGCGGCGTCTAATTCTTCCAGGAGGAAAACTCGCTGCAATGCGTATCCGGGAACCGAAATGCGCATCTGATAGGTGGCGGGATGGAAACATTGCAAATTTTTTATACAGTTCTTATCCGCAATCTTCTAAACGCAATTATCCTGTCGGACGGGTAGATCCCCGACGCCGGGATCATAGTCCGAATGCGATGGAAAGGAATGGAAGTATGGTATTTCGAATGACCGATGTTGCGAATATCGAGAATCCCCGGGAATACACGTCCCATGAATTGGAGGATCTGCGTCATTTGCTATTGGCGGGTAGCCAGGCGGAACGCGACCCTCGCCGGGACCACTTTTACAACCTCGAAGGCGGGAAAAGCGCCTATTACATCCACATTTCGCCCATCACTGGAAGAGTCATGCTTCTGGCCAAGTGGACTCGCCAACCCTCCGACTGTTACGCGGTCGCCGAGCATTTCGTCGCATAACCACCACAATGGTTTCGGGCCCCAGCCCCTCCCAAAATCTAATAACTGCTTATTTTTGTTTATCTTATAAAATTCGTTCGTTCAGGCAATGGCGGCACTTAAAGCGATTCTTGAGACTCCGGCGAAGTGTCCCAAATCGGACTTCCTTCCCGGAAGTGTTCGCCGTATACTGTGGATGTAAAGTTTAGGTCTGGGGTGCCCAGCTCCCGATTCGCCTGACGCTCTTTTTGCCCGAACTATTTGACCAAGGCGGAAAGCCGAGCGGTGAAGGGTGACGATTCAGCTGATTGAGCCCCCAAGGGTGTCTATCGGTGAACTTGCAGACTCCTCCGCCGACCGCCAAGGGTGCGAAACGCCGCAGCACGCGGGTGGACCATGCGATTCCAGTAATCGTTTCGTGGGTTGGCCCGAAGACCGAGGCATTGCTTGAGAAGACCTCAACCTCATCGGTCAACTGCCACGGATGCCGCTACTTTTCAAAGTACACGCTGCGGAAGAATTCCACAATTACCGTCCAAGTTATAGATCCCAGGGAAAATAACGAGATTCCTGCCCGCCAACTTCCCGCTCGGGTGGCCTGGTCCAGAAAATCCAAGCGAATGGCCGGCTTGTATCAAGTGGGTGTGGAATTCCAGACCCCACGCAATGTTTGGAACGTCGCCGACCCGCCCGAGGATTGGGAATTCTTTTCTTACACCTCGAAAGAAGATCCAACCTCGCTGCTCACGGAAGTTGACCAACTCCTGCACGTCGCATGCGTCGGAACCCATTATCAACTTCTGGACCTTCCAGCCAGCCCGGCCCGAGGCGAAGTGAAACACCAATACTATCAACTGGCCCGGCGCTTCCACCCCGATCGGCACATGGACCATCCGGAATGGGCCCCGCGCCTGCAAGCATTGATGGACGCGCTGGCTACGGCCTACAAGGTTCTTTCCAACGATTTGTTAAAGGCCCAGTACGATGCCGAAGTGCTCCAAACACCGGGACAGGAACAACGCGAGGCCCGGCGTCTAGCGCAGCAGTGGCTGGAAAAGGCTCGGGAATGCCTTGCGGAAAAGAATTACGTTGGCTCGATCCTCTGGCTTCGCCGCGCGATCGAGAATGAGCCTGCCTGCTCCAGGTATCGGATGATGCTGGGATTGAGCCTGGCGCAGGTTCCGGAATACAGGCGGGAAGCGGTCGAACAGTTCGAGAAGGCCATTGAGCTCGATCCCTGCAACCTGGCGGCGCATCTTCACTACGCCCAGATGCTGGAGCAGCTGAACATGCCCTGGCGGGCACGCCCCCATTATGTCCGTGTGTTGGAACTGGACATGAACCACCGGGAAGCGCGCGCGCGGCTCAACTTTCTGGACACGACTGCTCCGCGCCATGCCTCTCGCTCTTCCCTGCTGGACCGCCTGACTGGCCGTCATTCCCGATAGCATTGCACGGACACGGAAATACAGCGCCCCGGCTGGGGCGGCTCCAGGGCGAAGTGAAATGTGGTAAATCGCGGAAGCGCGGTTCAATACCCTTCGCTTGTTTTCTTCTTGTAGGGACTCTGCGATTGTTTGGGAGTGTGTCGACCGCGGTAATCGTCCAACTCTTCGTCCGTAATCTGGAAGTGCGTATTCACCGGATGATTGGCGTCGGTGGCAAGTTCCCGGCGCAGCCTTAGCGAGCAGATGTCCGGCGCGTCCTGAAAGCGGGCGCGGCGAGCATCGAACGCGGCGGTGGCGATGGTCAGCGTGAATTCGCGAGGTTCGGTCTTGTCCTCGCGCACCGTAAAGGTGTACTCGCGATCCAGCGGGTGAACTTCATAGCCCACAAATTGAACAATCAGATTATCGCTCATCGAGCGGCCGGAGCGGGAATAGCCTCAGCCACTGCGGGAGCAACCACGACGGCAACTTTTTTCTTGCGCTTGGCGCGGGAACGCTTGGGGGGAGTGCCTTCAGCGGGTTCCACCACCATCATGCTGGTGACGAATTTCTTCATTCCGTGTAGGTCAAAATCGATGGAAGTGCGCTCGGAATCCGAATCCGTAATGACTCCTAAGCCGTACTGAAAATGCTTGATATAGAGACCTTCGGCGAGAGCTTTCAAGATACTGCCTCCTTCTGACTGCCAAACAAAAAAAATGGGGCGAAACGGCGGTCGCCGTTTCGCCCCGATTTGTTACAGGCTGGTGACGTTCGCTGCCTGCAGGCCCTTGGGGCCGGAGGTAACCTCGAACTCAACCGCTTGGCCTTCGTTCAGCGATTTATACCCGTCCGCTTGAATCGCGGAGAAGTGGACGAAGATGTCCTCGCCGGACTGGCGCTGGATGAATCCGAATCCCTTGCTGGCATTGAACCACTTTACTGTTCCTTGTTCTTTCACTGTGTTTCCTTTTTACTCTTTTGAGCTATTTGGTGCTTCTCGACCGCCTCCAGCCGTACAACAAAAAAAGGGCAGCAAGTTTGACCTCGCAGCCCCTTTAATCGAATCTAAAGGTGTTACAAGAGCAACAAACGCAATAACAATATATCACGATTTTGGATAGCAGCCTAATGAATTCCGAATAGGTACATTGGCAGGGGAGCCGGGCGCCGGCAGGGCGCTCAGAGCCGGCTTTGGAGCGCGAATTGCAACTCGCGCTGGCGTTCCGGGGTAAGCTTTTCGCCTTTCTGCGTGACGTAGAAGACGTCGGTTGCCGTTCCTCCCTCGGTGTCGATCAGGCCCACATCAATATTGAAGCCAAGCTCCGCAATGGTCGAGCTGATATCATACAGAAGTCCCGGGCGGTCCAAGGCCACCATCTCGACGACCGTGCTGTGCGAGGAACACTCGTTATCCAAATGGATCCGGGTTTCCACGCGAACCTTGGGAGGACGCTTTTCGGGATGGAACTTCCGTTTCATTAGCCCGGCCACGTCCAGTTCTCCGGTAATGGCCGCAGCCAATTGTTGTTTCAGGCGCATGACTTCGGACGGATTGTGATCCAGGGTGTGAAACCTGTCGGAGAAGCGTAGCGTGTCCAGCACGATCCCGTTCTTGTTCGCGCACGCATCCGCTTTCAGGATATTCATCCCCCAGGAAGAGATGGTTCCGGCGATCTTGGCGAAAAGGAACGGACGGTCGACGGTGACCAAGACAAGCTCGTAATATTCGTCGCGCTTGGTGATACTGATTTCCACCGGCGAGTGCCCCAGGCGCCGGTACATCCGGTAATGCGCGGAAATTTCCGCCGACGAGTGGGTCAGCAAATACCTTTTCGGGAAGCCGTCCAGAAAATTCCGGAACCGCTCGGCCTCGACGGCATCTTCCCCGTTGGGAATCAGCCGGTCGAGTTGCTGGACGTCTTCCCCGGCAACATATAAGCGCTGGTCGTCCACGGAACGGTTCAAGTAATTTTCCGTTGCGGCGTAGAGCTGCCACAACATTTCGGCCTTCCAGGTGGTCAGAGCTTCCGGGTTCACAGCCTTGATATCGGCATAGGTAAACAGCGTGAGCAGTTTCAGATGCTCAATCGTCCCGACCACCCGGGCAAAATCGTGAACAGCTTCGGGGTCGAAAATGTCCCGCCGGGACAGTGTGGCCGACATGCGCAGATGGTTGGCGATCAGGAAGTTCACCGTTTCGCGGCCAAACGAATCCAGGCGCAGGCGGTCGAAAACGCCCTTCACGGCTTCCAAGCTGCCGTCCACATGCTTATCGACGGGCATGCCTTTTCCGACGTCGTGGAACAGAAGCGAGAGATAGAGCAGGTCGGGGTGTTCCAAAGTGAAGAGGATGTCCCGGAACCTGCGGTTCAAGTCGCTGGTGGTCTCGCTGAGATTGTGC
This sequence comes from Terriglobia bacterium, assembly GCA_020073485.1. Lineage (GTDB taxonomy): Bacteria > Acidobacteriota > Terriglobia > Acidiferrales > UBA7541 > Palsa-360. The sequence continues at coordinate 83,177 of JAIQFB010000021.1, forward strand.
AGGTTTTCAATGGTCACCAGGGAATGCTCGTCGACCGTGTAGCGATGGTAGTAGTCGCGGATCACCAGGGAATCGATCAGCTGAAATTCCTTAAATAGCATGTCCAGGAATCCGAGCCGGTGCATGGCGCGCAAGGAAACCGCGGCGTGACGCAACACGAGAATCTTTCGGAAAGGCTCCCAGAGATCGACGTTTGTGGAAGCCCACTTCTGGATCCGCGGCACGGCCGCTTCCACGGCGTTTTCCGTTTCGGCCGATAGCTTTAGGCCGTGCCGGCCGATCAGTTCAAAAAGCCGGAACATCACTTTTGGATCTTCCAGTGCGGCAGGGTGCGGCAGGAAGATGCGCCCATCGACTACGGTGAATTCCGCTGTCGAGAGCGGCGAGCGGCGAAGGCCGAGCAATCGGCGGAAAAAAGTTTTAGATCGCGGAACGTCATCGATCAGGACGCCGAGCCTGTCGATGGCCCGCGCCTGCCGGAAATAGGCGCGCATCCAATCGTTCGGCGCCGCGGTTTGCCCCCCCGGAAGTCCGATTCCTTTGGCAGCAGCCTCGGATTGCAGTTCGTAAGTGAGGACGTTGAGGTCGCGCCCCTGCCGGTAGTGCAGAAAACAACGGACCGCATCCAGGAAATCGATGGCCTTTACGGCGTCCGAGCGCAGCGGAAGCGGCAACAATTCCGTCGCCTCTTTCCACTCGCGGGAATGTTTCATTTCCGCGATTTGCGCCAGCCAGCAGGCCACCTGATAATCCCGCAAGCCGCCCGGACCATCCTTGATGTTGGGTTCGAGATGAAAAATTGTCCGGCCGTATTTTTCATGCCGGGAGCGGGCCAGACTGGTGAGTTCCTGCATGAGACTCTGGGATTCTCGCAACACCATTCCCGGCAGGACCCGACTTCGCAGCCGTTCGTAGATTTGCTGATCGCCGCGGACAAAGCGGCAGTCCAGGAGGGAAATGTTGAATTCGATGTTGCCGCGATGAAGTTTGCCGCATTCGGCGAGCGTCCGGGTGGTAGGGCTTACGCGGAGGTGCAAATCCCAGAGGGACTGGCTCAACGGGGCGATGATTTTACGGCTGAAAAATTCCTCGCGGCCTTCCCTCTCGCATAAAAAGAGGAGATCGATGTCCGAATACGGAAACAGGGCGCGCCGCCCGTATCCGCCCATGGCCGCGATGCAGAACCCCTCGACCGGCTGCCCCGAACCGGTGACTTCGTTCCATAAATCAATGACCACGGAATCGATCAGGGAAGTGCGCTGGCGGATGGCGGCTTTTCCGTCTCCCGATTCCTCGAAGTGGTGTTGAATCCTGACGGACTCATCCGCGTAAAAGTCCTGCAGTGTCGAAGTGCGGCTCTCTAGTTTCATGTAGGCCTGACCCGGTTCCCCGCCATTTCCCTCGCCATAGACGCCGCACTCCCAAGCGCACTTGCGCCGCCCTAACCGGAAGCCCCGACGCCGGCATTCCCTGGCACTAAAGAGCGGAAACGCCTCGCTCCTGGTTGCGAATGCGAATGGCCTGATCTATCTTGGAAAGAAAAATCTTTCCATCGCCGATCTTCCCCGTCGACGCGCTTTGCAGAATCGCGTCCACTGCGGCATCCACCAGATTATCGGGAATAACGACTTCAATCTTTATCTTCGGGAGCAAATCCACCGTATACTCGCGCCCGCGGTAGACCTCCGTATGCCCCTTCTGCCGTCCGTGTCCGCGCACGTCGGTAATAGTCATGCCCCCGATGCCCAATTCCGTGAGCACCTCCTTCACAGCTTCAAACCTGGACGGCTGAACAATCGCTTCAAGCTTCGTCATCATGTGCGTTTCCTCAGGCAGTACACCCGGATTCGATTCCTCGCTGCGTCATGGCAGCGCCCTACACTATAGGGCTATTCTACCCGGCAATTCCAGTCTGTGACGCGGGTTTCCGCACCCAAGTAGAACACACCTCACAGCCTGTCCCACCGAAGTCCCGCGCGGGAAACAAACCATTCTTTCTGCGAGGAGAACCGCTCGCGTGAACAAATTGTGCTCGTGGAGAGCAATTAAATTGCCGCGCGGTGGAGCGCCGAGTTTCACGCTTCACCGCGCGGCAGTCTCGAAAGAGCCTCTGGAGGAGACGTGTCCTTTTCACCCAGCGAACCGACGCGTCACTCCAGATTTATTTCTCTCTGCTTGTGGGCAATTCTTAGAACATGAACCCGGCTTCAATCGCGCCGCGAGCCTGGTTGCTGTTGTTGCCCTGGGTCCCGAATCCGCCACCCGGCACCAGATTGGTGATATGTACGTACGAGAAGTCTCCTCGCAGGAAGAAGGCATCCTTGACCCACGTTGGAGTCACGGTGAAGGAGAACGCCCCGCTTCCGGATCCGTAGCCCAGCAAGTTGGCTTCGTTGGTGGTCGGGCTGCCGCTCGATTTGATGTATTCCGGGCGGCCGGAGAGCGAAAAGCCGTGTTTGAAGTTGTAGTTAGCCAGCAGTGCGCCACCGCTGGTGTGTGCACCGGTACCGTATAAGGCGTTATTCGATTTTACGACCGTATACTGGTAATAGGGGCTGATGGTCACGCTCCCCTTCGTGTAGGTATAAATCAGGTTGTAGACTTGCTCGTTGTTTTGAAAAGTGGGCGTCGGAAAAGAGGCGGGACCGGTCCTGACGTACGTCCCGGCGTTTCCGCCGGCCGCAAAGGTCAACGTGTTCGCGCTATTGATGGCGAAGGCAGCCAAACCCGTGAACGAGGTGTAGCGATCCGAGTAAAAGCCGTCATTCCAGCTGAACGACAGGGTGAGCTTCTTATAGGTGTCATTGATCTGGATGCCGCGGCTGATCGCGGGTTCCTGATTCCAGAGAAGTCCGCGCTCGATGTTCATGTTCTGGAAAGTGAAGGTGTACTCATCGCCGATGAGTGTGGGCAGGGACCCAACTTCCACGTTGAAATTGCCCTTCACCAGCTTCACGTACCCGACGGGGAACGGACCATAGGTCAATTTCGTGGTGTCGACCGTCTTCAGGAAGGGGTACCCGACTACGGGCAGGTTGTAGGCGCCGCCTTGCAGGAAGAATTGAAACCAGCCGCTGGTCTTCTGGATGAAAATCTGAGCATTGCTCAGGTCCACGTGCCCTTCCGTGTCCGGCACGAAAGTCTGAGGATTATTTCCAAACAAACCGATACCGCTCAGAATGCCGGTCACTTCGATCTTCCCAAACGGACCTGCTGGGATCTCGTGAGGCACTGCCGTCGCGAGCGGTCCCGACATGGAAGGAGTAGGCAGAGGCGCCGGAGCTGCCGCAGCCGGCGCGGCTGCCGCCGGTGGCGTGCTTGCTGGTGCCAGGCCTTGCTCCCCATCGGCAGCCGCTGGAGTCGCAGAAGCCCCCGTTGCCAATTCCGCATTCAGATCAGCCAACTCAGCTTTCAGCGCGTCGATGCGCTTCTGCAAATCCTCGGGACTCGACGCCGCCGGAGCCGCTGGTGCACTTACGGCGCTTGTTGCGCTTGCTTCGCTTCCCCCACTCGATTCACCAGCCGCCATCCGGCTTTGTGCCCTGCTGACCGGCGCCCCTATCACCGCCAGCCCCATTGCCAACATTCCTACACACACCCCATAAGTCTTCTTCATATTATTAAGCGACTCCTTTTCCGCTGGTAGATCGCTAACCGTCAGACCCCGACCAGCGCGAAGAGTTTATGGTTTGTGAATCTCGGCGGTCCAATTCATACTTTCTCTTCCAGCAATCAGGAATGTGGACGCGACACTATGAATGGTCATCATTTAGAAAACGAATGACTGATTTGGGAATGGAAGTTTCATTTCGAGACGGCAGCAAGGTGAATCCACGATCCCACGCCGGTAAGGCGCGCGGAAGGATCATCGTGAGGATGCGTGCCGGACCTTAGCCGGCCCTGGATGCGACCGACATGCGGAAAGTCACTGCAATCCTGTCCAAGCAATCTCTTATATGATATGAAATTATTGTGATTCGGGTTCGTGCCGACTTCCGGATATCCTCCTCGACCCTGAATTTGAAACCACTGATGATTGCCGTTAGGATGATGTAAGGGTGAAATTTCCAATGTTGACCCGTTCTTGTCGCATCACGCGTGTCGTTTTCGTCCTGCTCTCGGGAATCGCGCTGTTGTCCGGGGGCACAGATCTGCGTTCGGCGGGTCGGGCTGCCGGAGCGTGGGCTCCATTGCCTGCGGCCCAGGCGGAACCTCAGGCCCCGGCCGCAAAATCCAAACGCCCCGCGCACTTCGACCACAATCCCAAGCACGGCGGGATCTTCTTCATGTCCATAGATTACAAGCACCATCTGGAAGGCGTTTTGCTTCCATCCGGCACGTTTCGACTGTACCTGTACGACGCCCATACAAAACCGCTCATAGCGGAAGAAACCAGGAAAACCAGCGGAACGGTGCAAATCGGAGATTCCGAAAAAGCCCCGAAGATCAACCTTGTTCCGGGAACGAAGGTGGAAACGCTGGAGGCGAATTTGGGCAAGAGCCTGAAATTTCCCGTCGCCCTCACGGTCTTGTTGCGGCTGCCGGGAATATCCGCGGACTCCAGACCGGAATTATTCAATTTCACGTTCACGAAGTTCACGGATGAACACGCGCTCGGGAGTTGCAATCCCACGGCAAACATGCCGAATATGCATTGCTAGCTAGTTGGCGGATTTGTGACACCCTAGACTCCAGGGAGAAACGCATCTATGAATCGTGCACGCGCAAAATGGCTGGTGATTGGTGCGATTGCGGTCCTGGCCCTCATCCAGCTCATACCGGCAAGCCGCACGAACCCTCCGGTGACCGCTTCGCGGAGTCTCGAGGCGCACGTGCAAGTCCCGGCGGAGGTCCAGCAGGTTTTGAAACGCAGCTGTTACGATTGCCATTCCAGCGCGACGGTGTGGCCCTGGTACGCCCACGTGGCTCCTGTTTCCTGGTATGTGGCTCACGACGTGAACGCGGGAAGAGGCCACGTCAATTTTCAGGACTGGGAAGCTCAGATCAGCCCGCAGGAAGGAAAGGAACATCTGGGACTGATCTGCAAGCTGGTGCGAAATGGTCAAATGCCTCCGGCCGATTACCGGTTCATACATAAAGGGACCGACCTTTCCCCCGCCGAAGTGAGCGCGGTGTGCGCGTGGTCGCAGATGTTTGCTTCCGGGGAAGATTCCGACAAGAAACCGGATTAGCGGGCGTCTTTTCGGGAAAGCACGGGCGTGGTTTGCGGGAAATTATTCGTACAGCATCACCGCGAGCCGATAGGCGGCAAATGCGGTCTTGCCAGCGCTGGGGCAGGCGCCCACGGCAGCAGAGTGGTACTTGCGAGTTTGAATTCTCTGTTCAAGCATGCCGGGAAGACTTTGGAGATCGGACGTCGCAAAGTGCAGCACGAAAGACGGCGTGAGCTTGCCAGCGTATCCGTTATCAAGCGCGCAGGAACGGCGGGCATCGGCGCCAGTGTCCACCAGGCGCAGCCCCCGCTTGCGCAGTTCATCTGCTACAAGGGCTTCCTGTTCCGACAGAGTCAATTTCCCCACCGCCAGCGAAAAATCCTCCACTGCAAATAATGTCCCGCCGCGATTTTCCACCGCGATGCCCACCGAATCCAGCTGCGCGTCGAGCAGATTGGCGCGATGCGGCGGCGAATTCATCCACTGCCGGTGAATGCTTTCGGCGGCAGGGCCCTCGGCGATATTTTCGGCGATGCTGCTGAAACGTGCCCCGGTCTGCGCGGCGCGCTCGGCCAGCCCTGCTTCCCCCGGCAACTGGTGCGAAAGAGTATTCTGCTCAGCCATCCGCGAGGCATGATGTTGCGCGGCAGCGGCCAGCGGGGCGCTCCATTTCAGCGGAGCAAGACCGTGGACCGCGCGGTCGCGGTTTGCCGATTGCAGCAGAGTTTGCGCGGCGGTGCTTTGCGAAATTGCCCGCTCGCCCGCAAAAAGGATCGCGGAAAGCGCCAGCGCGGAAATCCAGAAAGACCTGTTCGTGCGATTTCCCATTGGATTTATTTAACACCGATTGCGCCAGGTTGACTCGATCTTTGTTCCGCCACTTGCGAACAGAGCGGCAACCCCGCCTGCGGTAAATGGAAGAGTCCGCCGATTCCCTCATGAGAAAGCGGCTGCGACATATTATGATGCTTGGCGAGGAGAAGAACCGATCCCATGGGACCTGCTCTGGTGGACTTGAAAAACGTACGTGTCATTCGCGGAGATAACGTCGCGCTGGACGACTTCAGCTTGCGCATCGCCGCCGGCGAACATGTCGCGATTCTGGGGCCGAACGGCTGCGGTAAATCGACGCTCATTAAGACCATTACGCGCGATTGTTATCCCGTTATCCGCGAAGGCTCGTCGATCCGGATTCTGGGGCAAGAGCGCTGGAATATTTTTGAGCTGCGTTCCATCCTCGGCATCGTATCCAACGATTTGATGCTGGACTGCACGGGAGAAACCAGCGGGCGCGAAGTGGTGCTCTCCGGCTTTTTCAGCAGCACGAAAATATTCGACCACCAGACCGTCGAACCCGAACACCGCAAGCGCGCCGACGCCGCGCTTGAGCGCCTCGGCATTGCGCATCTGGCCGACCGGCCCGTCGTGGAGATGTCTTCGGGCGAAGCCAAGCGCATCCTGATCGCGCGGGCGCTGGTCCACGATCCGCAAACGCTAGTGTTCGACGAGCCCAGCAACAGCCTGGATGTGTTCGCGCAACACGGCCTGCGCGAGGCCATGCGCGAGCTGGCGCAATCCGGAATCGGCATCGTGCTGGTCACCCACCATCTCTCCGACGTCATTCCGGAAATCGACCGCGTGGTCCTGATGCGCAACGGGAAAATTCAGGCGGACGGGCGCAAGGATGAACTCCTCGAGCCGGAACAAATCTCGCGCCTGTTCGGGATTCGCGTCGAAATTACACGGCGCGACGGGTATTACCATTTGTGGTAAGCCGAATGGCGCGGACAGATTTACGTTGAGGTTTGTGGAGCGCCTTGAGGTTGCGCAGGCTTCAGCGTGCGAGGATTAGGTTTCGCACGTGCAAAATTAAACCGCGCAGGTTAAAGCCTACGCTACGAGATCAAGTTGCGAACGCGGTGAATGTGAAGAGAGCGGGACATTCAGGCGAGAAATAACTTTTCCACCTAAACAGAGTAAGAGACGTTATCGTCGGCAGCTGCGGTTCCCGCGCCGGTTTCCGGAGCGGCCGTAACCGCGGCTTCGTCCGTCTTCAGGCCGCCACGGCGCATGGCCACCACGCCAGTGCGCACCATTTCGAGGATCCCGTAAGGGCGCAACACTTCCAGCATGGTATCTATTTTTGCTTCCGGGCCGGTAATTTCCAGGGTCAGCGTTTCCGGACCAACGTCCACCACGCGCGCGCGAAACACGTTAGCCAGCTCCAGGACATCGGACCTGGTGCCGTGCGTGGCCGAGACTTTGATCATCGCCAGGTCGCGGGAAATCGACGATTTTCCCGTGATGTTCTCGACGTAGGTGACGTTGACGAGCTTGTAGAGATTGGCTTCCACGCGCAGAGCCTCGTCGCGGTCGGCATCGACCACGATGGTCATGCGCGAAACTTCCGGTTTTTCCGTGCGTCCCACGGTCAGCGAGTCGATGTTGAACGCGCGCCGCCGGAACAAGGACGCCACGCGTGTCAGCACGCCCGGTTTATTTTCGACGTACACCACGAATGTATTCAGCATTTTATTCTCACGCGTCCGCCGCTGTTTCTTCCAGCGGATTGGGCCGGCGAATCATTTCGTGCAACGCCGCGCCGGCGGCCACCATCGGATACACCGAATCTTCCTGCTCCACCTGGAAATCGATGAGTACGGGCCCCTTGTGCTTGCGCGTCATTTCGACGGTGGGCACGACTTCCGAGCGCTGCGTCACGGCCACGGCGCGGATTCCATAGGCGTCGGCGAGCTTCACGAAATTGGGACTGAGCAGCGGCGTAGCTTCGTAGTTGCGATCGTAGAAAAATTCTTGCCACTGGCGAACCATGCCCAGGTATCCGTTGTTGATGATGGCGATGTTGACCTTCAGATTTTCCTGCACCATCGTGGCCATTTCGGACATGGTCATCTGGAATCCGCCGTCGCCGACCACGGCCCAGACCTCGGCCTCGGGGCGCGCGGCCTTCACGCCGATCGCCGCGGGCAGCGCGAATCCCATGGTGCCCAGGCCGCCGGAGGTGATCAGCGTGCGCGGGTGCTCATGCTTGAAGTACTGCGCTTCCCACATCTGATGCTGTCCCACGTCGGTGACGATGACCGTGTCGCTGCCCAGCGTCTGCCGCCAGATATCGTTGATCACGTGCGCGGCGTAGAGATGCCCGTTGTCGGGCAGATTTTGAATGTCGCGCACCGCGACGTCGCCCTTCAGCCGGTCGATGTAGGCCAGCCACTCGCGGCGCTCCTGCGATTTCAGCTTCGGCAGCAATTCGCGCAGAATCGCCTTCAAATCGCCGACTAGAGCGACGTCCACCTTCACGTTCTTATTGACTTCGGCGCGGTCGATTTCGATGTGAATCTTCTTCGCGTTGGGCGCGTAGGTTTTCAGGCTGCCGGTCACGCGGTCGTCAAAGCGCATGCCGAAGGCGATCAGCAAGTCGGCTTCCTGAATGGTCGTATTCAGCCAGGCCTCACCGTGCATGCCCATCATGCCCAGGTTCAGCGGATGCGACGCCGGGAAGGCGCCCAATCCGAGCAGCGTCAGGCCGACCGGGATGTTGTTGCGCTCGGCGAACTGGCGCACTTCGTCCATCGCTCCGGAAAGGATGATGCCGTGTCCCGCGAGAATCACGGGCCGCTTGGCGCTGTGAATCAGCTCCAACGCCTGCTTGTACTCAGTTGGCGTGGGAGACAGGTCGGGCCGGTAGCCGGGAAGCTGCGGCGCGACGGGCTTGCCGTCAAATTCGCAGGTGGACTGCTGCGCGTCCTTGGTGATGTCCACCAGCACGGGGCCCGGGCGGCCGGAACTGGCCACGTAAAACGCTTCGGAAATGGTGCGCGCCACTTCACTGGCGTGCGTGACCAGATAATTGTGCTTGGTGATCGGCAGCGTGACGCCTGTGATGTCGGTCTCTTGAAACGCGTCCGAGCCGATCAGCTTGCTGCCCACCTGGCCGGTAATACACACGATGGGAGAGGAATCGAGCATGGCGGTGGCGATGCCGGTGACCATGTTCGTCGCGCCCGGTCCGGAAGTGGCCACGGCCACTCCTACGCGCCCAGAGGCCCGCGCATAACCATCGGCCATGTGCGTGGCGCCCTGCTCGTGCCGCACCAGGACGTGGTGAATATTGCTATACTTCAGCGCGTCATAAGCGGGCAGAATCGCTCCACCGGGATATCCGAATACCGTGGTAACCCCTTGCTGCTCCAGACATTCCCACAGAATTTGCGCGCCAGTTTTAATCATAATATTTTCCGCCCAGATACAAATATTGACATTGCCGAGGCAGGCCCATCCCCAGGCCCCGCGGGCAATAGTATCGGGAATTATTATACAGGAGAATCGAAATAAACAGACGGTTGCTGATGAAGCGGCAGGGGGCCGGATTCCAGATTGCCGAAAAGCGACCTTCCGGAGTGCGGTTTATTTTTCGTCGTATCGCATGCTTCCGTATCGTCCTGACTTCCCCCGATTCGTGCAACTCCATGGCGGGTTCGGTGTTTAGTGAGTGTAAGCGCGGCGAGAGGCCACTACGTGAACTTTCGGATCCGAAGAATAGTTAGAAGAATAGTTAGGGTCGGCGCGATTGGCTTGCTAGTTCTTGGTCTGGCTGCGGGGAAAATCGCGAACTGGGGCTGAAATCTCTGCTTCGACGAGAACAGGCACCATTTCGGCAACGCTGGAATTCGGCGGCCGAATGCGCAGGTATTTGCTTCACGTTCCTCTTGCGTACGACGCCAAGACACCACTTCCACTCGTCTTTGTCCTACATGGCGGCACACAAAGCGCCGGCGAGATTTGCATGCCAAACTCACATTCCAATTATTCCTCGGGTGGTGAACGATAATTTGGTCTGAACTTCTTGTGCTATGAGGCCAGACCCAATAGTTACCTCTCATCGGAACGTGGCCTGGAGAAATTGTGAAAAAACGTGGGCCGCTATGCTGGTCTGTAACTGAACAACCCTTGGCAACTTTTCCTGAGAAAACCGCCAATGACGGGGATGGGGTGATTGCCCTTCTCGAGCACTAACCGGCAGGAGATCAGGCAGGCCCGCCACTTGTAGTCTTCCGTGCCGCACTTCTGGCCATAAGCGGCGATGTCTTCCTGGGAAACGCCGTAGACGACAGCGCCGATTCTGGACCACACGCAGGCGCCGGCGCACATGGCGCAGGGTTCGTGCGTGGAGTAGAGAACGAAATCAGGCAGATAGCGGCCATAACCACTCGATACGTATTTGAGCGTTTCGAGCTCCACGTGCTTGATGCTCGATCCCGAAGTTTTTACCCGGTTCCCTGCGCTGGCAACGACCACTTCCCGCTTTCCCGTAAGGCGCGTAATCACCGCGCCAATCGGGTAGTCGCCGCGGTCGCCGGCGCGTTTCGCCTCGGCAACAGCCAGTTGCATGAATTTCTTTCCCGGTTTGTAGGAAGCAGGAATCACGCAATTCGATTATATCCGTCTCTCGTGACACGAAGGCGGGAGTGTTGCCGAACCGTCATCGCCAATGCCCACTGCATATCTCAGGGCCTGCGTTTAGCTCACGTCGCTCCAATCCAGAATCACCTTTCCAGCCTCGCCCGTGCGCATGACCTCAAAACCCTTTTCGTAATCGCGCCAGGAAAAGCGGTTGGTGATGACCGGGGAAATATCCAGGCCCGATTCGAGCATGACCGTCATCTTGTACCAGGTCTCGAACATTTCGCGGCCGTAGATGCCCTTGATGGTGAGCATGTTGAAGATGACGTGGCTCCAATTGATGGCGATTTCGTCGGCGGGAATTCCCAGCATGGCGATTTTGCCGCCATGACACATATTTTCCAGCATCTCGCGGAACGCCGCGGGTGCTCCGGACATTTCCAGGCCCACGTCGAAGCCTTCGTGCATACCGAGCTGCTTCTGGACGTCTTTCAACCGCGTGGTCCGCGAATCGACCGTCACCGGGATGCCGGCTTTGCGCGCGAGTTCCAGGCGGTGAGGATTCACGTCCGTGATGGCCACGTGCCGAGCGCCTGCAAACCGCGCCACAGCCGCGGCCATGATTCCGATCGGTCCGGCGCCGGTCACCAGAACGTCTTCGCCGAGCACGGGAAACGACAGAGCCGTGTGCACTGCGTTTCCGAAGGGATCGAAAATCGCGGCAATTTCGTGAGAGATGGAGCGCGTGTGCTTCCACACGTTCATCATGGGAATGACGACATATTCGGCGAACGCGCCGGGCCGGTTCACGCCCACGCCTTGCGTATACGCGCAGAGATGGCGCCTCCCGGCCAAGCAATTCCGGCAGCGGCCGCAAACTACGTGGCCTTCGCCGCTGACCAGATCGCCGGGCTGAAGGTCCGCGACGTTGGAGCCGACCTCGACCACCTCTCCGCAGAATTCGTGGCCAATCACGAGGGGCACGTGAATGGTGGACTGCGCC
>JAIQFB010000042.1 GCA_020073485.1 Terriglobia bacterium
CGTAACCCTTGAACAAACTGAATGATTGTGCTGGCCTTGGTTTCGATGACGCTTTCCATCACCAGCTTGCCCGAGGAATTCAAAACCGCAATCGAGATCGTTTCCTTGTGCACATCCATCCCGATATACTTGGTGCTATCCATAAAAAGGGTGCTCCTTTCTGGAGGGTTTGAGGCGAACACTCAAAACCTACCCCAGTTGGGGCGCCCTTTTATATTGCGTCGTCTTATCGGAATGTGGGATTCCTTGCAGGTTCTTCTCCCTGCCCACCGAAAATTGCCAATGAACCGCCCGTCTGCCTGGAAGAAATCTCACGCGTGCGCCACCGCCCCCGCCCCCGTCGCCCCAATCGACGCCAGATACACCCGCGCCGCATCCGCAGTCAAATTCGCCTGCTCCACGCAAGCCCCAATCGACGGCCCCGAAAGATAATTTCCCGCCAGAAACAATCCGGGAACGCCCGAAGCAAGCCCCCCGAGCGCCGCCACGTTGGGCGAATGCCCCAGATTGTACTGGGGCAGCGCCCGCGCGTACCGTTGCAAGCGCGCAATCGCCGGCGCCCCCGAAATCCCAAGCACGCCCGCCACCTCGCCGCAAATCAGCTCCACAATCTCCTCATCTTGCAAATCCAGCAGCCCCGGATCTGTCGCGCCCCCCGCAAAACTCGTGAAACTCACCTTCCCGTCCGGACACCGCCCCGGAAATAGCGACGAATTCCACACCGTCCCCAGCACGCGCAGTTTTTCAGACCGCGGCACCAGGAACCCGAATCCGCTTACCGGGTGCTGAATCTGGTCGCGGCGATAGCCGGCCGAGACCACCGCCACCGGCGCATACTCGATCCGCGAAAACGCGGCAGGGAATTGATCGGAAAGATGTTTCAGAATTTCGCCCGCCGCATTGGTCGGCGTCGCCACGATGACCGCGTTCGCCGCAATCGTCTCGCGGTGATTCTGCCGCGTGAATTCAATCTCAAACCACGGTTTCCCGTTGGCCTTGCCCCGTTGCAGCGAAACAACGCTGGATTCCGTCAGCAGCAGATTTTCCAGCCGCCCCGCCAGCGCCCGCGGCAGCGTTTCCATCCCGCCGCGAAACGAACATAGCCCCGCCCGCGGCTTTCCCTTACCCTCGCGCGATTTCATCGCCCCCTTCATCACGCTGCCGTATTCTTTCTCAAATTCGTACAGCTTCGGAAACGACGCCCGCAAACTCAACTTTTCCGGATCCCCCGCATACACCCCGGAAACAAACGGAGCCACCAGCTTGTCCAGAAGCTCCTCGCCGAACTTGCGCCGCACAAACCCCGCCACCGATTCATCCTCCTGTGGAGGAATCGTGTGCCGCGTCATCTCCGTGAAAATCTTCCATTTCGTGGTGGCGCCCAGCAGGGGAGTAGTAAGCAGCGATTGCGGAGCAAGCGGCGCGCGCACCAGCTTGCCGCCGCTCAAAATGTAGCGCGGCGCGCGCCGGTCCGCATGCAGCAGTTGATCCTTGAGCCCGAGCGATTCGATCAGGTGCAGCAGCGGTTCGGTGGAGAGAAAACTCTGCGGCCCCAGCTCAAACTGAAATCCGTCCTTTTCCTTGGTGGCGATCAGCCCGCCCGGGCGCGCTCCCGCCTCCAGCACGCGCGCCGGAATCCCCGCCTGCTGCAGGCGATACGCGCACGCCAAGCCGGAAATTCCCCCGCCAATTACGACTGCGGCAAATGGGGACGGCGCGGCAATGGACACGAATCCTCGATCGGTTTCAGAGTGTCTTGGAAAACAGGGGACGGCTGTCGAGTTTCTGTTGTTCCAGGTACGGGTCGAACACCATGGCGATATTGCGGATGAAAATCCGCCCCAGCAGGGAAGTCTGGATGATGTCGCCTTCCATGTCGAGCAATCCGTCGTTGACAAATGGAACCAGGCGGGCAAGCTCCGGAGCGAACGTCTTGTCGAAGTCGATGCCGAACTCGCGCGCGATTTCACTCTTGCGCAGCAGTCCGTGACACAAAATGCGGTTGATCACCGCGCGCCGCAGCAAATCCTCGCTCGTGCAGCGGTACCCGCGCACGGTTGCCAGGCCGCGGCCTTCGACCAGTTCGCGGTAGCGCGCCACGTCGCGGTCGTTCTGCGCGTAGCACGCGCCCACGCTGCTGATCGCGCTCACGCCCATTCCGTACAGGTCCGCTCCCGCCTTGGTCGTGTAGCCCTGAAAATTGCGGTGCAGCGTGCGCCGCCGCTGCGCCACGGCCAGCTCATCGTCGGGCCGCGCGAAATGATCCATGCCGATGTACTGGTATCCCGCACCCAGAAAATGTTCCAGCCCCGCGCGGAAAATGTGAAATTTCTCCATGCCCTCAGGCAGCCGCGTCGCCAGCGCCCCCTGCTGCTTTCGCAGCCACGGCACGTGCGCGTAGCTGAACATCGCCACGCGGTCCGGCGCCAGCGCCACCACTTGCTGCACGGTATGCGCGAATCGCTCCGCGGTCTGCAGCGGCAAACCGTAAATTAAATCCACGTTGATGCTGTCAAATCCCAGTTGCCGCGCGGCCTCGATAATCCCGCGCGTCATCTCCAGAGGCTGCACGCGGTGAATCGCCTGCTGCACTTCGGGATGAAAATCCTGTATCCCCATGCTCAGCCGGTTAAAGCCCATCTTGCGCAGCGATTCCAGGTGCGCTTGCGTCGTTACCCGCGGATCGATCTCGATCCCGATCTCCGCGTCCGGCGCAAATTTAAACCGCTCGGCGGTAAATCCGAACAGTTGTTCCATCTGCCCGGCCGTAAGGTACGTGGGCGTTCCGCCGCCCCAATGAAATTGCACCACCGGCCGTTCGCGCGATACGAACCGGCTGACATGCTCGATCTCACGCTCGAGGGTTTGAATGTAGGGCGGCGCAACGCTGTGATCCTTCGTGATCACCACGTTGCACGCGCAAAACAAACACAGGCTTTCGCAAAAGGGAAGATGCATGTACAGCGATACGGGCGTGCGCGCCGCATCGGCCGTGGCGAAATACTGCTCCAGGTCTTCCGGCCCGAAATTATCCTGCCACACCGGCGCCGTCGGATAACTCGTGTAGCGCGGCCCCGGCCGGTTGTATCTCTCCAGAAACTGTTCCGAAATCTCGAAGCGTTCCCGGTTCAATTGCAAATGAAGGCTGGAATCGCTCATAGCGGAATTACCGCGCCCCTTCCAGCCGCATATTCTCGGCCACCGCCGCGCTTTGCCCGGCCTCGACGAACGCGCGCGCATTCTCCACGGGTGTCTGCTGCAGAATCCCGTGCCCCAGATTCAAGATGTGCCCGATCCCGCCGGTATGTTCCACGGCCGCATACGCCGCGCGGCGCACCGCCTTTTCAGGCCCCAGCAGTACGCAAGGATCCACGTTCCCTTGCAGCGCAATACCCGGCCCCACCAGTTCCCGCACCGCCGCCAGATCCATGCGCCAGTCCACGCTCAAAACATTCGCTCCCGATTCAGCCGCAGCAGTCAGCAAATGCCCGGAAGCCTTCGAGTAGAGGATCACCGGCGTATCCCCCGCATGAATCTCCTCGATCAAAAGCTGCGTGGCTGGCAGAGCAAACTCGCGGTATTGTTCAGCCGTCAACTCCCCAACCCAGGTGTCGAACAGCTGCACAGCCGAAGCCCCCGCGGCGATCTGCGCGCGCAAGTACCCGGCCGTCGCACGCGCAATACGATCCAGCAGCGAGCGAAACAACTCCGGCTCCGTATACAGCAATGTCTTGGCGGCCGGGAATCCATCCTTCCCGTGTCCCTCGATCATGTAACACGCCAGCGTCCACGGCGCGGCCGCAAATCCCAGCACCGGAACTTTTGGCCCGAGTTCCTTCGTCAGCCCGCGAATCGCATCCATCAGAAACCGCGTTTCCTTCTCTGGATCGAACACCGAGAGTTCCTGAATCTGCGCGGCCGTCCGCAGTGGGGAAATGATCAGCGGCCCCTTGTCGGTCAACTCAAACGGCAATCCCATCGCGCCGGCCGTGATCAAAATATCCGAAAATACGATCACCGCGTCCACGCCCAATATGCGGTGCGGCTGCAGTGAAACCTCGATGGCCAGCTCCGGCGTCCGGCATACCTCCAGAAAATTGTGTTTCTCGCGCACCGCGCGGTATTCCGGCAGGTATCTCCCCGCCTGGCGCATAATCCACACCGGCACGCGCTCCACCGGCTCGCACCGGCACGCGCGTAAAAACAGCGCTTTCTTGTCCACGGGTTGTGTCAACGGGTGCATCGCGATCAGAATGCCGTTTCATCATAGCAAAACTGCGCCCAAGCTGCATGGTTCGCCGGGCAGGTACTGTCGTGATTTGAAATTTCCGTGAGTAGTCGGAGGTCCGAGCTTCAGCTCGGACATTCACTCTTCGTTTGCAGTGGGCTTCAGCCCCTGAAGCTTCAGGGGTTAGACCCCCGCATCCGGCAATGTTTTTCGTCGGGTTTGAAACCCCGACCTCCGAAATCTGAAGGTTCTTCAAATTGAGATTGTGCCCGTGGGCATCTGTCTGCTGCTTTATAGTTGCCGGATTAGCTATAATGTTGGAACAGAGGCGGGGGGCAGGAGTAGTCCGTCAGGTACTATGTGGTTTGCTCCTAACTGAATTTTTGGTTTTCTCTGTGTACTCTGTGTTCTCCGCGCCCTCTGTGTTAAAGCTTTGGGTGTGGTTTTGAATCGAACCGTATGACGAACCCCTACGTACTGGCGACGCTGCTCTTTTACGTGGCAAGCCTGGCGCTCTATATCTGGAACCTCCGTGAACCCTCGCGCCTAGCGGGCATCGGCGCAACCGCTTGCCTGATTGGCGCCCTCGGCCTGCATTACGTGGCATTGCTGGAAAGGTCCCGGCAAATCCATGCCGTCCCCTACGACGATCTGTTCGGCTCGCTGTCGTTGTTTGCCTGGCTGCTTGCAGCCACCTATTTAGGGCTTGAGGCCATTCATCGCCGTCGGTCGGTCGGTCCCTTCGTTCTGCCGATCGTCCTGGTCGTATTCATGCTCGCGCACCTGCCGGAAGCCCGCGAGGTCAAGGCTCCTCCCGCGCAGGGCCCGCTCTTCGCCTTTCACGTCACGCTCAACATTCTGGCCTATTCCGCGTTCGCGATTTCCTTCGTCCTCAGCATTATTTTTCTGGTGCAGAACCGCCGCCTGCGCGGCAAAAAACTCGGCATTGTGGGCTGGCGTTTTCCTCCCCTGGATGTCCTCGAGCGCATGACGCGCAGCAGCGTCCTGATCGGATGCGTTTCTCTCGCCGTCGGCATGACGGCCGGCCTGATCTGGGCGCACCGTCTCGAGGGCCAATACTGGGACGGCGACCCCAAAGTAATCGTGACCGTCCTGATTCTTGCGCTTTATGTTGGGTACACTCTGGTGGCGCGGACCGCCACGTGGCGCGGCGCGCGCGCTTCGATGCTTTGCATCTTCAATTTTGCGTTCGTGATTTTCAGTTACAGCATCGTGAACCGGTACTTATCGCATTTTCATAGGTATTTTTGAGCGGACTGAATCTGGCCATGTAGTTGTTTGATGAAATATAGAAATGTCGTCTTTCCGAGGCACGCTTTTCGCCGAGGAATCCCTCTTGGATTGCAACCCCCGAGAGATTCCTCACCTCATTCGGAATGACGCGCAATACAAGGTTCGATTAACAGAAAAGGGAGCGCCGCGAGCATTTCGCCCATGGAAATCGTTCTCATCGGACTAAGCCACCGCACGGCCACGGTCGAGCTGCGTGAACGCGTCGCGTTCAACTCCGAACAGGCCCGCGAAGCCGCCGAACAGCTGCGCTCCCGCGGAATCCTCGAAGAAACCATGGTGCTCTCCACCTGCAACCGCAGCGAACTTTACGGCGTTCCCGGCGAACAGTCCGCCGACAGCGCCGCCGCCGTGGAACTTTTTCTCTCCTCCTATCACCAGATGTCTCCCAGCGAATTGGACGGCTCGCTCTACCGCCATCGTGACAGCCACGCCGTGCGCCACCTGTTCCGCGTCGCCGCCGGCCTCGATTCCATGCTGCTCGGCGAAGCCGAAATTCTCGGCCAGGTGCGCGACGCCTATCAGATTGCTCTGGACCACGGCGAAACTGGCCCCGTCCTCAACCGCATGTTTCAGGGTGCCCTGGAAGTAGGGAAACGCGTTCGCAACGAAACCGAAATCGGCACGCGCCCCGTCTCCGTCGCCTTTGCCGGAGTGAAACTCGCCGAGCGCATTTTCGGCAAGCTGAACAGTCATCGCGCCCTGATCGTCGGCGCCGGGGCCACCAGCGAACAGGTGGTGCGCCACCTGGTCGACCGCGGCATCAAGCAGTTGCGCGTCATCAACCGCACCGCCGAGCACGCCGCCGATCTGGCCAAGCGCTTTGGCGGCGAAGTCGTGCCCTGGGAAAATCTGACGGCGTCGCTCGATTGGCCCGACCTGATCGTCACCTCGGTTTCCAGCCCCGAGCCCATCCTCACTCGCGCCATCCTCGAGCGCGCCATGGCCGCGCGCGGCAATCGCGCCCTGCTCATGATCGATCTCGGCGTCCCGCGCAACGTCGCCCCCGACGCCGGCAATCTCTACAACACCTATCTCTACAACGTCGACGATCTTACCGAAATCGTCGAACAGAACAAAAAAGCGCGCCAAGCCGAAATCCCCCGCGCCGAAGCCATCATCGAGGAGCAGATCGAAAAATTCCTGCACTGGCAGGCCGGAGCCACGACCGGCGCGGTCTTGGGCGAGTTGCGCGCCAAGCTGGCCGCTGAGCGCGACGCCTTCCTCAAGGAGCGCCTCGCCGCCATGCCCAATCTTTCCGCCGCCGATCGCGTGCAAGTCGCCGACATGCTCAAGGATTTCACCGACCGCGTCGTCCTCGACCCCGCCGAGCGCCTGCGCGGCGTCCCCGAACTGCGTAGAAAACTCCAGAACCTCGACGCCCTGCGCGATTTGTTCCGCCTCAACCGGGAGAAGCCTTGAAGCCCCTGCGCATCGGCACCCGGGGCAGCGCGCTCGCGCTGTGGCAGGCCAGGAGCATCGCCGCGTCGCTGCGCGAGACCGGCGTCGAAACCGAACTCGTCATCATTAAAACTTCCGGCGACAAAAATCAGCAATCCCCGTTCAGCCAGATGGGCGGCAAGGGCGTCTTTATCAAGGAACTCGAGGACGCGCTGCTCGATCTGCGCGTTGATCTGGCCGTGCACAGCATGAAGGACGTTCCCACGGAAATGCCCGCGGGCCTCACGCTGTCGGCAATCTGCAGGCGCGAAGACGTTCGCGACGCCCTCCTCTCGGTTTCCGGAGCGACACTCGAATCCCTGCCCAAAGCCGCGCGCGTCGGCACCAGCAGCCTGCGCCGCCAGGCCCAGCTCCTGCACGCTCGAAACGATTTGCGCATGCTCGAGCTTCGCGGCAACGTCGACACGCGCATCGAAAAACTAAAACGTGGAGACTACGACGCCATCGTCCTCGCCAAGGCCGGACTTGATCGCATCGGCCTGAGCGCCCACATCACGCAGGTCCTTCCGCAGGAAGTCAGCCTGCCCGCCGCCGGACAAGGCGCCATCGGCATCGAATCGCGCGCCGCCGACACCGAAACTCTGCGCGTCCTCGCTCAACTGAATCATGCCGAAACGCGATGCAGCGTGATCGCCGAACGCGCCGCGCTGGCCGGCCTCGATGGCGGCTGCCAGGTTTCGATCGGCGCCTGGGCCCGTGTCGAAAACGGAAAACTCACCCTCGATGTCGCCGTCCTCTCTCCGGACGGCTCGAAGCGCATTTCGGAAAAAGATTCGGGCGCGCCTGAACAGGCCGAAGCGATCGGCGCAAGCATCGCCAAAAAATTGCGCGAGCGCGGCGCGGCTGCGTTGCTGGCGCGCGAATCCCGCGGGACGCCCGCATGATCCCCGCGAAACCTCTCGACGGGAAACGCATCGTGGTCACCCGCGCCATCGAGCAGGCGCGCTCCTTGAAAGATCGCCTGGAAAGCATGGGTGCCGTCGTCCTGTTGCTCCCCGCCGTAAGTTTTTCCGAGCCTGCCGACACCACCAAACTCGATCGCGCCATCCGGTCACTGGAATCGTTCGACTGGCTTCTGTTCACCAGCGCCAACGCCGTCCATTTTTTTGCGGCTCGCTGCCGAAAGCTCGGCGTGGCTTTAGGCGCGAGCGAAAAGCCGCTGTGCGCGGCGGTAGGTCCCGCCACGGCCAGCGCCGCGGCTGGGCAGGGACTAACAATTAATTATGTAGCTAAGGAATTTATCGGAACCGCGCTCGCCCGGGAATTGAGCGGCTCGCTCGCCGGCAAGAGAGCGCTTTTGCCGCGCAGCGACCGCGCTGGCCACGATTTGCCGGACGCACTTAAAGCCGCGGGCGCCGAAGTCACCGAAGTGATGACCTATCGTACCGGCGGCGTCGGCGCGGCTGAACCCGAAGTCATGGATGCGGTGCGCGAGGCCCGTGTGGATGTTGTATCCTTTTTCAGCCCTTCGGCCGTGGAGAATGTTCGCGGAGAACTCGGCGCGGAAGCTATTTCCCGGCTGGGAGCGAAAGCGGCCCTGGCCGCTGTAGGCCCCCTGACGGCCGCGGCCCTTCGAAATGCGGGCTTGCCCGTGGCCATTCAGGCGCCGGAGGCCACCGCGGAAGCCATGGCCGCCGCGATTCAGAAATATTTTTCAGGGCAAACGGCATCCCAAGCGAGGTCCTCATGAGTTTCCCGGTCACACGCCCGCGCCGCCTGCGGCGCAACGAAGCCATCCGATCCCTGGCGCGCGAAAACCGCCTGTCCACCCACGGATTCATCTACCCGATGTTCGTGTGCCCCGGCACAAACGTCCGCAATCCCATTTCGTCCATGCCCGGCGTCGCGCAGCAGTCCGTGGACATGTTTCTCGAGGAGTGCCGCGAAGTCGAGCAGCTCGGCATTCCCGGAATCATCCTCTTCGGCATTCCGGAAAAGAAAGACGCGCGCGGCACCGAGGCCTACGCCTCCGACGGCGTCGTCCAGCGCGCCGTGGAAGCCGTCCGCAAGGCCAAACTGAATCTCCTGGTCATGACCGACGTCTGCCTCTGCGAATACACCGACCACGGCCATTGCGGAATCATCGAGAACGGGGAAGTGAAGAACGATCCCACCCTCGAACTGCTCGCCGCCGAATCGGTCTCCCACGCGCGCGCCGGAGCCGACATCATCGCGCCCTCCGACATGATGGACGGCCGCGTCGGCGCCATCCGCAAAGCCCTTGACGCCTCAGGCTTCGAAGACATCACCATCATGAGCTACGCCGCCAAGTACTGCTCCGGCTTCTACGGCCCGTTCCGCGAAGCCGCCGAATCCGCGCCGCAGTTCGGCGACCGCCGTGGCTACCAGATGGATCCCGCCAACGCGCGCGAAGCCCTGCGCGAAGTGGAACTCGACCTCGCCGAAGGCGCCGACATGGTCATGGTCAAGCCCGCTTTGGCCTATCTCGACATCATCCAAAGAGTGCGTGAAACTTTCAGAGTCCCTATCGGCGCCTACAACGTCAGCGGCGAATTCGCCATGGTAAAAGCCGCCGCCGCCAACGGCTGGATCGAGGAAAAACGCATCGCCCTCGAAATCCTGACCGCCATTCACCGCGCCGGCGCCAGCATCATCCTCACCTACCATGCGAAGGACGCCGCCCGCTGGCTGAAAAACGGCTAAGCTCCTTGTGTTTTTGCGCCAATAAGTAACACCGTCATTTCGAGTCCCGGAAGGGACCGGGATAAACTCCGCGAGGAATCCCTCTCAGTGCGCCGCCCGCTGGCTGAAAACCGTGCGAGTCTTGAATTTTTTGTTTTACGTCGTCATTCCGAGCGAAGCGAGGAATCCCTCTTCGATTTCCGCCCAGAAGACCGAACAGCCATTCGCCGCAGCCGCTCCTCAACGACACCTTTTTTCCTCCCCCCATAACCTGCTACCATTCTTTCCCCGGATGCCCATGAGCTCTCCAAAACCAAAAAAACTGAACCGCCCCCGCTCCCAGGAAATCTTCCGCCGCGCCCTCGACGTCCTCGTCGGCGGCGTAAACAGCCCCGTGCGCGCATTCCGCGCCGTCGGCGGCGAACCCATCGTCGTCGATCGCGCCGCGGGCGCGCGCCTCTGGGACGCCGACGAAAACGAGTACATCGATTACGTCTGCTCCTGGGGAGCCCTCATTCTGGGCCATGCGCACCCCAATGTCGTCCAAGCCATCAACGACCAGGCCCGCCGCGGCACCAGTTACGGCATGCCCACCGAACTCGAAGTCGAACTTGCCACGCGCATTCGCCGGGCCCTCCCGTCCTGCGAAAAAGTCCGCTTCGTTAGCTCCGGCACCGAAGCCACCATGAGCGCCGTGCGCCTGGCCCGCGCCGCCACCCACCGCGACCTGATCATCAAATTCGACGGCTGCTATCACGGCCACTCCGATAGTTTCCTCTCCGAAGCCGGCTCGGGCCTCGCCACGCTCGGCATCGCCGCGTGCCCCGGCGTCCCGCAGGCGCTCGCCGCGCTCACCCTCAACGCGCCCTATAACGACGCCGCGGCCGTGGGAAAATTGTTCGCCGAAAATCCCAACAAAATTGCCGCCATCATCGTCGAACCCATCGCCGCGAACATGGGCCTGGTCCCCCCCGCGGACGGCTTCCTGAAAAGTCTGCGCGAACTCGCCACTCGTCACGGCGCGCTGCTCATCTTTGACGAAGTCATCACCGGTTTCCGCGTCTGCTACGGCGGCGCGCAAACCCTCTCCGGCATCACGCCCGATCTCACCACACTCGGAAAAATTATCGGCGCAGGCCTCCCGGTCGCCGCCTACGGAGGCCGCCGTGACCTCATGGACCAGGTCGCGCCCCTCGGCCCCGTCTACCAAGCCGGAACGCTCTCGGGAAACCCGCTGGCCATGAGCGCGGGCATCGCCTCTCTCGATTTGCTCGCCGCCCCCGGATTTTACGAATCGCTCGACGCGCTCGCCAAACGCCTGGGCGACGGAATCACCTCCGCCTTGCGCGAAACTGCCGCCCCCGCCACGGCCGTGCGCACCGGCTCGCTGCTCACGTTGTTCTTTTCCCCCAACCCCATAAAAAACTACGCGGACGCCAAGAAGTGCGACACAAAACGCTTCGCCGTCTTCTTCCAGGCCATGCTCGAGCGCGGCATTTTCATCGCCCCCTCGCAGTTTGAAGCCATGTTCGTTTCCTCGGCGCACACCGCCGCCGATATCGACCGCACCATCGCCGCATTTCGCGAAAGCCTTCTCCTCTCTGCTGAATGATCCTGTACACTGTGCCGATACCATTTCCAATTCAATTCAATTTCATCGCGGAGGATGAAAACTGATGGGCGACGAACTGAGCGAACTCCAGGAAAACGCCGAACACGGCCGCGAGGACAACTCCCTCGCCCCTATTTCCGTCACCATGGCCATCATCGCCGTTCTTGTGGCCGTCGTATCCCTGCTCGGACACCGCGCGCACACCGAGGAAGTCCTCATGCAAGCGCGCGCCACCGACCAGTGGGCCTACTATCAGGCCAAAAACATCCGCCGCCACAACTACGAAATGGGAATCGACCTTCTATCACTCGGCGAATTCAAGGACAAGGCCGCCGAAGAAAAGATAGTGGACAAATACAAGGAAGAAGCCGGCAAGGCCAACAAGGACCAGGCCGAAATCGAGGAGCAAGCCAAGGACCTCGAGAAGGAATCCGCGGGGGCCGGAAACAGGGCGGACCGTTTTGATCTCGGCGAAGTGTTTCTGGAAATCGCGCTGGTTATTTCTTCGCTTGCCTTGCTGACGCGGAAACGCATTTTCTGGTATATCGGCATCGTTTCGACGGTCGCGGGACTCTGCGTCGCGGTCACAGGGCTTTTGATGCGCTGATGCCCGCGGATTTTCGATTACGCCGCCGGCGGCGCCTGCCCCAGTCGCAACTGCGCGATTTCACGCCCCAACTGCTCGATGCGCGCCATCAATTCCCGGTGGCGCGTTTCATCGGGCGCGGGTTGTTTCGCGATGAAGCAAATCACGCCGCTGGGATCGAGGATGGCCCTGTCCACTTCCGCCAGGCTCCCCAGCCCTTGCTTGTGCGCCGCCGCTTCCAGCTCCTGCACCGTCAGCAATTCCTTGGCGAGCTTGCCCTCCAGAATCTTCCCGTTTTCAATCAGCACCGTCGAGTCGCCCTCGACCACCCGGTCCAACTTCTCGTGCCTGTATAGGAAGCGCACCACCAAAAAATTCACCAGCAGCAGGGTCGATGCCCCGAGAATGCCTCCGGTCACCGTATTGTCGTCCCCGATAATCGCGTTCTGCACCGTATTGGACAGCGTCAGCAGCACCACCAGATCAAACGGATTCAGCTGCGCCAGCTCCCGCTTGCCCGCCAGCCGCAATCCCACCACCAAAAAGAAATAAATCACCACCGGCCGCAACATTTTCTCCGCCACCGGCACGGCGAGTACGAACATGTCACTCAGAATTTTGGAGTCCATCAAATCTCTCCTGAAAAGTTCCTGGGCGGGGCAGGGAACGCGTCGCCCTTCGCCGCCCATCCATTTTCCCGCCACGCGAGAGCGTATCACGTCCAGGAAAGTCGTCGCAGATCGCGATCCGATCTTAGTAGGACAGGCACTCTTGCCTGTCCCTCATAGCCTGGCAAGGCTGACGCGGACAGGCAAGAGTGACTGTCCTACAAAACCGGGAGCAGCAAAGCGAGCCGCCGCCTTGCCGTCACCTCCCTTGACGCCCGCCGCCCTCTCTTGTATATTCTTTCTCGCGATGCCAAACTCCGCGCAACCCCACGGTCACCATCATCATCACGGCGCACGACCGTGTCCGCGGAGGCTTGAGTAGCGCATCGACATTCGCACTCATCGGCCCGCTGGCGCGGCAAGCGCCAGCGGGCTTTTTATTTGGACGCGTAATTTTTCTAAGTGTAGGGAGGATCGATCGATGGATTTGGACTTCAAAAAACTAGACGGCCTTCTGCCCGCCGTGATTCAGGATGCGGCCACCGGCGAAGTCCTCATGCTCGGCTTCATGAATCAGGAAGCCTACGCCGCCACGCAGTCGAGCGGGGAAGTCACCTTCTTCAGCCGCTCGCGCAACAAACTCTGGCGCAAAGGCGAGCAGAGCGGCCATGTTCTTCGCGTCCGCGAAATCCTGGTCGATTGCGACGTCGACAGCCTGCTCATCCGCGTCGACCCCGTCGGCCCCGGCGTCTGCCACGAAGGCTACCGCTCGTGTTTCTTCCGCCAAATCTCCAAAGGCGGCGAATCCAAGGTGATCGCCGAGCGCGCCTTTGATCCGGGCGCCGTCTACGGAAAGGATGCCCGCTGATGAGCGTTCTCCGACTCGGAATTCCCAAAGGCAGCCTGCAGGACGCCACCGTTGCCCTTTTCGCCAAGGCCGGTTGGCGCATCTCCATCAGCACGCGCAGTTATTTCCCCGGCGTCGACGATTCCGAAATCAACTGCATGCTGGTCCGCGCCCAGGAAATGGCCCGCTACGTCGAGACCGGCGCACTCGACGCCGGAATCACTGGCCGCGACTGGGTCCAAGAAACCGGAGCGAGCGTCGCCGAAGTCTGCGAACTCCTCTACTCGAAGCAAAGTCTCGCGCCCGTGCGCTGGGTCCTCGCCGTGCCCGATGACGGCCCCATTGAATCCGTGAAGGATCTCCAGGGCAAGGTAATCGCCACCGAAGTCGTGAACCTCACCAAGAAATATCTGGAGCGCAACGGCGTGACCGCCCGCGTCGAATTTTCCTGGGGCGCGACCGAAGTAAAAGTCCCGCAACTGGCCGACGCCATCGTCGAGGTCACCGAAACCGGTTCCTCGCTCCGCGCCAACCGCCTGCGCATTGTCGACACCGTCCTGGAATCCCGCACCGTGCTCATCGCCAATCACTCGGCCGTGGCCGACGCCTGGAAGAAAGAAAAAATTTCCAATCTCGCGCTCCTGCTCACCGGAGCCATCGCCGCCTACACCAAGGTTGGCATCATGCTCAACGTGCGCAAGGCGCAGCTCGCCGCCGTCCTGGGTGTTTTGCCCGCCCTGAAAAATCCGACGGTCTCGACGCTCAGCGATCCCGAATGGATCGCCGTCAACACCATCATCGATGAAAATATCGTGCGCACCATCATCCCGCGCCTGAAAGCGGCCGGCGCGCAAGGAATTGTCGAGTACCCGCTGAACAAGATCGTGCTGTGAAGGGTTTTGGTATTTGTTTTGGTCGTCATTCCGAGCGAAGCGAGGAATCCCTCTTGGGTTTGAGCACTATTGAAAATGGGATTCCTCACCCGCGGAAGTGGGCTCGGTTCTCCGTAAACGGAATGACAAAGTATCCGCAATAAGCAAAGGGAAGAAGCCGATCTAATGCGAATTGTAAAACTAACCGATGCCGTCGCCGCGAACTTCTTCGCGCGCCGCTCCTCGCACGACGCCGCCGCCGAGCGCGTCGCCGCAGGCATCGTCGCCGACGTCCGCCGACAGGGCGATGCCGCCCTGTTCCGCTGGGCCAAGCGCCTGGACGCCCTGCGCCTCAGGCGCCGCACCCTGTGGATCACCCGCGCCGAAATGCGCGCCGCCCGCAAAAACGTCCCGCGCGAACTGCTGCAGGCCATCGAACATGCCGCCAAAAATATCCGCCGCGTCGCCGAACGCCAGCTCCCGCGTTCCTGGACCATCACCGTCGAGCCCGGTGTCCGCGTCGGCCAGCGCGTGACGCCACTCGAAACCATCGGCTGCTACATTCCCGGCGGCCGCTTCTCGCTTTTTTCCACGCTGCTGATGACGGCGATCCCCGCGCAAGTCGCCGGCGTGAAGCGCATCGTCGTCGCATGTCCCAAGCCCAGCCCCGCGCTGCTGGCCGCCGCCGAAATTCTCGGCGTCACGGAAATGGCCCGCATCGGCGGAGCGCAGGCCATCGGCGCGTTCGCCTACGGCACGCAATCGATTCCGCGCGTGGACAAAATTTGCGGCCCCGGCAATCGCTACGTCACCGCCGCCAAACGCCTGGTCTCGAACGATTGCGCCATCGACATGCCCGCCGGCCCCACCGAAGTCTTAATTTTGGCCACCGGCGGCGACCCGCGCTTCATCGCCGCGGACATCCTGGCGCAGGCCGAACATGATCCCGAGGCCGTCGCCCTTCTGGTGACTCCATCGCTCCCTCTGGCTAGGAAAATTTCCGCCGAGGTCAAAAAACAATTGCAGGATTTACCAGAAACAAATTCCGCCTGGAAATCGCTCGTCCAGGCCAGCGCCATTCTCGTTGCGCCGTCGCTCGACGCCGCCATCCGCTTTTCCAACCGCGTCGCGCCCGAACACCTCAGCATTCCGCAGGCGCAAAAGGCGCTGGTCGAAAAATTGTCCGAGGCTGGCAGCGTCTTCCTCGGCCCCTGGAGCGCGCAGCCCATCGGCGACTACGCCAGCGGCACCAACCACGTCCTCCCGACCTCCGGCTGGGCGCGCACCCGTGGCGGCCTCAGCGTCTTGGATTTCGTAAAATGCTCGAGCACGCAGGAAATTTCCCGTGCCGGCCTGAAGCGCCTCGCCCCGGTCGTTTCCGCCATGGCCCGCGCAGAGGGCCTGGAGGCGCACGCCCGCGCCGTCGAGGTGCGCAAGTGATGCCGCCGAAAAAATTGAAAATTCCCGTCCGCAAAGCGGTCCTGGGTCTCGCGCCCTACAACGCGCCCAAGGAAGGTCGCGCAAAAAAACTCCGCCTCGATTTCAATGAGAACACCGTGGGATGTTCCCCCGCGGTCCTGCGCGCTCTCTCCCGCATCACCGCTGAGCAGATGGGGATTTATCCCGAGTATCAGGAGACAACGAAACGCCTGGCACGCTTCTTCCGCGTCCGCCCCGCGCAAATGCACCTGACCAACGGAATCGACGACGCCCTGCACCTGATCGCCGACACGTTCCTCGAGGACGGCGATTCGGTTTTGATCGTCGAGCCCACCTTCGACATGTACCGATTCTTCTCGGAACTTGCCGGCGCGCGCGTCACCGCCTTGCGCTATGACGACGAAATGCGCTTTCCCGTCGATGCGGTCATAGAACATTTGCGCCGTCCGGCGGAAATCGCCCCGCGCGTGCTCTTCATCGCCACGCCCAACAATCCCACCGGCACCGTCGTTCCGAAAAGCGATTTGCGCCGCATTCTGAACGCCGTCACCCGCACGCTCGTCCTGGTCGACGAAGCCTATTTCGATTTTTCCGGCGAAACCATTCTTCCCTGGATTCGCCGCTATCCCAATCTCCTGGTCGCGCGCACATTTTCCAAGTCCGCCGGGCTCGCCGCGCTCCGCGTCGGCTGCCTGTTCGGAAATCCGGAACTCCTGGCAGTAATGCGCGGCGCCTGCTCGCCCTATCCCGTAAACACCGCCGCCCTGGTCGCCGCCGAAGCCGCCGTCGCCGACAAACGTTTCGCGCAAAACTACACCAAGGAAATCCTGCTCAGCCGAGCGCTCCTCGAACAAGGCCTGCAACAATTCGGCGCGCGAATCTATCCCAGCGGGGCCAATTTCGTCCTCGCCGATTTTGGCCCCCGCGCCCATCGGCTGGTAAAAGCCCTGGAACGAAAGGGAATCCTGGTCCGCGAGCGAAAAGATTTCCCGCGCGAAGGTTTCGTGCGCATCAGCGCCGGCACGCGCGCCGATACGCGCAAACTGCTCCGCGCCATGAAGGAGATCCTGTGAAGCTGTCCCCCAAACTCGTGATTTTCGATGTCGACAGCGTCCTGGTGGACGTCCACGGCTCGTTCCACAAGTCCATCATCGACACCGTCCATTTCTTCACCGGGCACCGCCCGACGTTCACCCAGATCCACGACTGGAAGAATCTTTCCGGCTACAACGACGACTGGCGTCTCTCGACCGACTGGGTCGCGTCGCTCGGTAAACCGGTGCCCTACGAAAAGGTGAAGGCGCAGTTCCAAAAATTCTATTGGGGCACAAAGACGCGCCCCGGAAATGTGACCCGCGAAAAATGGTTGGTCACGCACAACCGTCTTGAAAAATGGTCCAGGCGCGCCGAGCTCGCCCTCTTCACCGGCCGCACGCGCCGCGAACTGAAACACACGCTCGAGGGCACCCACGCGGAGCGCATTTTTCGCCGCGCCGTTACCATGGACGACGTAAAAAAAGGCAAGCCCGATCCCGAAGGCTTGAAACTTTTACTGAACGGCATGTCCCCGCGCGACGCGCTCTATCTCGGCGATAACATCGACGACGCGCTCTCGGCCAAGCGCGCCCGCGTCCCGTTCCTCGGCGTCCTCCCCCACGGCAGCGACGCCCATTCCGCGCGCGCCAAAAACTTGCGCGAACTCGGAGCCATCGAAATCCTGCACAGCGTTCGCGATCTGGAGAAATTCTGGGCCTGAGAAAAGTCATGACAAAAGCCATGAGAAAAGCAAAGTTGCGCCGCACCACAACCGAAACCGACATCAGCATCAGCCTGAACCTCGACGGACAGGGCCGTGCCAAAATTTCCACCGGCATCCCGTTTCTCGATCACATGCTCACCCTCGTCGCCCGCCACGGCGCCATGGATCTGGAACTCACCGCCCGCGGCGATCTCGAAGTCGACCAGCACCACACCGTCGAAGACACCGGCATCGTCCTCGGCGAGGCCGTGCGCAAGGCCCTCGGCTCCAAACGTGGCATCCTGCGCGCCGGATATTTTCTGATGCCCATGGACGAGACCCTGGCGGCCGCCGCCATCGATTTCAGCGGACGCCCGCACCTGGTCTGCAAATGGAAATTCTCCGCCAAATACGTCGGCGGACTGCAAACCGAATTGCTCGAGGATTTCTTCGGCGGCTTCGCCCAGGCCGCCGGCGCGAACGTCCATCTGAAATTGCTTTACGGACGCTCCTCCCACCACCAGGTGGAAGCAATCTTCAAAGCATTCGCAAGGGCGCTGCGCTTTGCCGCCACGCGCGACCGCCAACTGATGCGCGTTCTGCCCAGCACGAAAGGGCTTTTATGAACATCGCACTGATCGAATACGGAGCCGGAAATCTTCCCTCGGTCGAGCGCGCCCTCGCACGCTTGGGCGTGGCGTCGCAGCGCGCGTCCACTCCCGAAGGGCTGGAATCCTGCGACGCCCTGATTCTCCCCGGCGTCGGCCATTTCGGCGCGCTCATGCGTTCACTTGCCGAACGCAAACTCATCGATCCGATTCGCAACGCCGTCTCGCGCGGAGTTCCCCTGATGGGCATCTGCCTGGGCCTTCAGGCCATGTTCGCCACCAGCGACGAAGCCCCCGGCGATGTTGGCCTGAACCTGTTTCCGCAAAATGTCTCGGCACTTCCGCCCACCGACCGTCTGCCGCACATGGGATGGAACCAGTTGCGCCGCGTGCGCCCCAGCCGCCTGCTCGAAGGCGTGCCCCAGGACGCCTACTTTTATTTCGCGCACTCCTACGCGGCCCTCGACGCCGGAGAAGCGGCCGTCGCCCTGTGCGATCACAGCGCCTCCTTTGTCGCGGTCCTCGAGAAGGGCAATGTTTTCGCGACGCAGTTTCACCCGGAAAAATCCGGCCCGGTCGGCGCCGCCGTCCTGTCCAATTTCGTAAAGCAGGCGTCCAAATCGCAGGACGGAAAACAATGAGCCTCGCGCACCGCATCATCCCGTGCCTCGATACCGACGGCGAACGCGTCGTCAAAGGCGTGAACTTCGTCAACCTGCGCGACGCCGGAGACCCCGCCGCGCTCGCCGCCCGCTACAACATCGAAGGCGCCGACGAACTCGTAGTCCTTGACATCGCCGCCTCGCGCGATCATCGCCCCACGTTCCTGGAAACGATCCGCCGCGTTGCCGCCGAACTCGCAATCCCGCTCACCGCCGGAGGCGGCGTCGCCAACGTTGACGACGGCCGCGCCATCCTCCGCGCCGGCGCCGATAAACTCACAGTGAACACAGCCGCCATCCGCCACCCGGAATTGCTCACCGCGCTCGCCGCGGAGTTCGGCTCGCAAGCCGTGGTCCTCGCGATCGACGCCAAGCGCGTCGGCGACCACTGGGAAGCCTTCGTCCGCGGCGGCAGCGTTGCCACCGGAATCGACGCAGTCGAATGGGCCCGAAAAGGCGTCGCCTGCGGAGCCGGAGAAATCCTGATCACCTCGATGGACAAGGACGGCACGCGCTCCGGCTTCGATTGCCCCCTCACCGCGGCAATCTCCCGCGCCGTCACCGTCCCGGTCATCGCCTCTGGCGGCGCCGACACGCCGGAAACATTTCTGGAAGTATTCAAGGAAGGCCGCGCCGACGCCGCCCTGGCCGCCTCGATTTTTCACGACAGCATCCACGGCCTCGGCGACCTAAAACGATATCTAGGCGAACACGGCGTCTCGGTCCGCCAGACAAGCTAGCAGTGTCTGAAATAATGTTATCGCCCGTCATTCCGAGCGAAGCGAGGAATCTCTCTTCGGTTTAGATTCAAAAAAGGAGGGATTCCTCCCCCGCAGGAGCGGGTTCGATATGACAAGGATTTTATTTTTCTTGAAAGCCACACGGCGTTCGCGAATCGAAAGAAAGGCAGCCCAAACACCCACATGATGATCCCATGCATCGACCTGCAGGATGGCCGCGCCGTCCAACTCGTCCACGGCCGCGAACGCAAGCTCGCCGTCGACGACGTCTTCGGCCTGCTCGACCGCTTCGGCAAATACCCGCTGATTCACGTCATCGATCTGGACGCCGCAATGCGGAAGGGAAGCAACGCAAAGCTCGTCCGCGGCCTCTGCGCCGCCGCCAAAAAACGCAAAATGCGCGTGCGTGTCGGGGGAGGCATCCGCACCGTGGCGCAAGCCGCGAAAATCGCGAGCTACGGCGCGGAAAAAATCATCGTAGGCAGCGCCGCATTCAAGAACGGCCGCATCAACGCCGCGTTCCTCGCCCGCCTTTCCAAAAAAATCGGCCGCCGCCGTGTCATGGTCGCCCTGGACACCGAAGGCGGAAAAATCCTGGTGCGCGGCTGGCAGGAAAAGCTGCGCCTGCGCCCCGGCGAAGTCATCGCCGAACTCGAAAAATACGCCTACGCGTTCCTTTGCACCTACGTGGACGCCGAAGGCACCATGCGCGGTACGAACCTCCCCTGGTTCCGCAAGTTGCGCCGCGCCACGCGCCTCCCCATCACCGCCGCCGGAGGCATCCGCAGCCGCGCCGAAATCCGCGCCCTCGACCGCATCCAAATGGATGCCGCCGTCGGCATGGCCCTCTACACCGGCAAGCTGTCCTGACCCCAAATCCGGATTCCCAAATTTCAAATTGCGGATTTCACATGAAGCTATCTCGCAAATCGTTTGGCTGTAGTTATCCCGCTTTAGAACGGCGGGATTGCGTCGCGCCATCGGCGCGAAGGTGGCTAGCCCGGGGCATCTCCCCGGGTTTCGTGCCAAACTCTCTTCGTCCGCCCTGAAGGGGGCGGTGGCTCCCTGCGCCCTTTCAGGGCGCACCACAATCCATCGCTCCCGAAACCTGGAGCGTTGCCCCGGGCTAGCCACTTGCGGCGCTTTCAGCGCCGGAAGACCTCGACTTGGACGAACCACGGAAGATTTAAAGTTTTTGTTTCAACCCGTTTACGGCACTTATGACATGGCTTCATTTCAAATTTGAGATTTCAAATCTCAAATTTGAAAGTGGATTCCTGCTGCTTTGAATTGGAAGGTTCTTCGTGCGGAAAATCTCTTCAGGCTGGAATTTCGGCCGCTTCGATTACAAAAAGATCAACCCGCCGGCTCGTCCTCCGGCCCCTGATGCACCTGCCAGAACTGCGGATTGGTTTCCGGAAACGCCACCCCAGCCTCCACCGTCCGGCTGCGTCGCGTCCCTAGATACACCACCATGCAATCCTGCTCCTGCTGCGTAAAGCTGTTGGTTAGATGCAGCTTCTGCCCCTTCCGGACCGGCACGCTCAATAGCAGCAGCGCCCCATTCGCGTTCACGTGCAACGTGTGCGCTTCTTCGTGAAACGGCTCCTTATTCGCGCCGCGCCCGTACACGTACACCGGAATGTCCAGCGACCATCGCCGCGCCCGCCTCCGGTCCGGCACCTCCACCGCATCCTTGCGCGGCGGTTTCACCGGCTGCTTTCCTTCGCGCGCCAGTTGCGCATTTCTCAACGCTTCAAAAATTCGGCTCATAGTATAGGTCGCGGGCAGGGATCCTACCTGCCTTGCAGAAACAAAAT
Source organism: Terriglobia bacterium (assembly GCA_020073485.1). Lineage (GTDB taxonomy): Bacteria > Acidobacteriota > Terriglobia > Acidiferrales > UBA7541 > Palsa-360. The sequence continues at coordinate 21,177 of JAIQFB010000042.1, forward strand.
ACACGCAACGCCCCGTCCGCGCGAAAACAGTTTCGCCCCCGCTGCGAATGGGTAACCTCGGCGGCCTTTGCAAAAATCGCGCGGTGCCGGCCGACCGAGTCGGAAAGTCCGCCGTTTTCTCCCGCGCCTCTTGCGCCAGACCCCAAGAAGCCGCACCCTAGGAAGGGGAGAGGGGTTTTCCAATCGCATGCCCGAAACGCCCAAGCAGCGGAAGGGAAGCGCCGGCACGATCCGCGTCGGCCCCGCCGGATGGTCCTACCCGGACTGGTCAGGCATCGTCTATCCCGCCCGCAAGCCTCGCGGCTTTCACGAAGCCGCCTATCTCTCCGAATTTTTCGACACCATTGAAATCAACACGTCCTTCTACCACCCGCTGCGCCCCGAGCATTGCCGCAACTGGATCGCGCGCGTTTCCCCAAATCCCCGATTCCTGTTCACCGCAAAACTCTGGCAGAAATTCACACACGAATCCGCCGCCGGCCCCGAGGACGAGCGCGCCGTCCGCGCCGGATTCGACGTCCTGCGCGACGCCGGAAAACTCGGTGCCGTCCTGCTGCAATTTCCATTTTCCTTTCACCGCACGCCGGAAAATACCGCGTACCTGAAAAAGCTCGTGAAACAGTTTGCGGACTACCCGCTGGTGGTCGAGGTCCGCCACGCCACCTGGAACGCCCCGGCGTTCTACTCCCTGCTGCACGACCGCGGCGTCGGCTTCTGCAATATCGATCAGCCCGTAATCGGCCGCTCATTAAAACCCAGCGAACGCTCCACCGCCCCCGTCGCCTACGTCCGCCTCCACGGCCGCCGCTACGATTCCTGGTTCAGCGACGATCCCGCCATGCCCCCCTCCGAGCGCTACAACTACCTCTACACCGAAGCCGAACTCGAACCCTGGGCCGCCCGCATCCAGCATCTGGCCGATTCCGGCGACTCCACCTTCGTCGTCTCCAACAATCACTTCCAGGGCAAAGCCATCGTCAATGCCTTGCAACTCATCCGCCTCCTCACCGGCGCAAAAGTAAAAGTCCCCGAACCCCTCCGCGAAAATTATCCCCAGCTCAACCAGATCGCAGCCAACCCTCCGGAACAGTCTTTTTTATTTCCTGCACCAAGAGATTGAGGATGAAAGCAGCAGCGAATGCGGAGAAGGTGATTTTCAGTACGAATACCGATGCGCGCGTTTCGACAGCGGCCCCTCGAAATATTTCCACGAGAGTTCCGACACCGCCAGCGTCACCCCC
>JAIQFB010000022.1 GCA_020073485.1 Terriglobia bacterium
GGGCCGGGAATATGCAAGGCTGATGTAGGGCCCGTACGCCGCGGCGGACGGGCCCTACATGTCTATTCGCGTTCCGCTCGTTTCGGACCGGCAATTACCGGCGTGCGGCCTTTTTCCGGGCGTGATCGGGGCGCGCCGTCCGCCGTCTTCGGTTTTCGATTTGATTTTTCCATTTTGGACACGGCATAAGCCAAAAGTCCGAACACATCGCTGAAGCCGCTCTTCACGCGTTCCCTCCAAATCGTGCCTTCCTCACCGATATGGCGAAACTTTTTGTACCGCGCGTCCAGGAGCTGGCGCGGCGGAAGGTCCCGCAATTCGTGAAGCGCGGCGAGCAAATAAATTTTCAGCGTCTCCCCCGCCGCGGCGGCATCCAGATGCGCGCCGCCCTCGGGTTCCGGAACAACCGTGTCGATGATGCCGAGGGAATGCAAGTCCTGCGCTGTAAGTTTGAGGCCGCCGGAAACGGCTTCGGCTTTGCCCGCATCGCGATACAAAATTGCCGCGGCGCCTTCGGGAGAGATCACGGAATAAATCGCGTTTTCGAGCATGAGCACGCGGTCCGCGACGCCCAGCGCGAGCGCGCCGCCGCTGCCTCCCTCGCCGATGATCGCGGAGACGATCGGAGTGGGAAGATTGGCCATGGTGGCCATGTTGCGCGCCAGCGCGTGGGCGATGCCGCGATGCTCGGCCTCAAAACTGGCTTGCGCGTTTGGGCAATCCACCAGCGTGATTACCGGAATGTGGAACTTCGACGCCAGGCGCATCAGCCGCAGCGATTTGCGGTAGCCCTCGGAAAAAGCTTTCCCGTCGTGCGAAGCCTCCTTTTCTTCGGGAGTTCCGCCACGCTCCTGGCCCATGATAAAAACCGTGTCGCCGTTGATTTCCGCCAGCCCACCAATAATCGCCGGATCGTCACCGCTCCAGCGGTCTCCATGCAGTTCGAGAAATCTCGATGCGATATGCGCGATGTAATAGCGCGTCGTGGGGCGCCCGGAGTGCCGCGCCAGGCCCACCTTCTGCCACGCCGGCAGGCGCTTGTGCTTGGGAGAAGGTGGCAGCGTATCGCTTTCCACGCCCACGGCTTTGTTTCGCCCCAGATGGGCGATCAGGTATGCGGTGACCGATTTCAGATCTTTCCGGCTGATGACCAGATCGATGAGTCCGGCTTGCAGCAGGGTTTCGGCCTTGTGCGAATCCTTCGGGGGTGCGATTCCGGTGGTCTGTTCGATCACGCGGGGCCCGACGAATCCGATCTGCGCGCCAGGCTCGGCGATCATGATGTCTCCGAGCGATGCAAAGCTGGCCGTAACGCCGCCGAAGGTGGGATCAGTCAGGATCGAAATAAACGGGAGGCCTTGCCGGTCGTGCACCGACGCAGCCGCCGCAACCTTGGCCATTTGCATCAGCGAGAACATGCCCTCTTGCACGCGGGCGCCGCCGCTGGCCGCCACACTCACCAGGGGAATGCGCTGCTGCGTGGCTTCCTCGAAGGCGTGGGCAATTTTTTCGCCCACCACGGAGCCCATTGTGCCGCCCAGAAAAGCAAAATCGAAAACCACCAGGACGGCGCGATTTCCGCCGATGCGGCAAAAGCCCGTGGTCACGGCCTCGCGCACGCCGGTTTCGCGGCGCGCCTCCTGCAAGCGGACGCGATAGGATTTCAGGTCCGCAAATTCGAGCGGATCGACGGAAACCAGTTCGCGGTCCAACTCGCGGAACGTCGCGTCGTCGGCCAGCAGCTCAATCCGTGCGCTCGACGGCATCGTCAGGTATCGCTTGCTTTCCGGACAGATATACAGGTTTTCTTCGAGCACAGCCTGGGTATGGCCCGCGCCACAGCCGGGACACTTCGAGACGCCGGGGTCGGAAACCTTCCTTCGGATCATGTTTCCCTTCTTCCGTGAGGCGGCTGAGACTTGAGAGCCCACGAGCGGAAATCGACTCCCAATTATCGCAGATTCGCCGCGCGCAAATTTGTGAATATTTTGAAATGTTGTCATTCGATTATGAATTTGCCGGGAGGGAATTCCTTTGATCGCCATGAATATGGGCATTCGCATCGGTGCAATCCGCTGCGCTCGGCAAGGCTGGGGTGGGGTGATGCAGCTTGAATGAAAGTGCCTTGGGGGAGGTTACTTCTTGGAAGGGAGGAGGGCCGAATGTGGGTGTTCATTCGGCCCCGGGGTGGTCAGGATTACTATCTGCTCATGTGTGAGAATAGGGCCAGAAGGGGGTTCTGTCCAATTCATCCTTTTGATGGAATGGATCAGATTCCTGTGCCTAGGTCTGAACCCATTCCAGCAAGATGCAGATAGCACCCTGACGAAGAGGATGCTTCACGAAAATAAATCACGGAAAAGAATGGCGGGAATATTCCCTGAGGGCCAGCCTGGCGGGAAGAACGAGAGGCGGCGTCGTGGCCGCGTCCGGATTCCGCCGAGGGGAGCTGGTCACGCGCTGGTCGTCGCCGCTCGCGGAATATTCGGGCACAATTTCCTTCATCTTTTCACGCATGGCGCCCGTGGCCATGGCGGACATCGATGCGTGGAGCTGGTGCAGTTGCTGGCGCAGATCGATCCACCGCTGGGGTGTGCCGCGGATTCGCCAGATTTTCGGCGATGCAGTGGAATGGATTTCCTCGGCCGGATAAGAAAGCTCTTCAGAAAGTTTTTCACCCTCGCGCAGTCCGGTGAAGCGGATTTCCACGTCGCGTTCGGACTTGCCCGATAATTGAATCAATTTTTTGGCCAGATCGACAATGCGGATGGGGCTGCCCATATCGAGCACCAGCGTATCGCCGTGATTGCCGATAGCGCCGGCTTCCAGTACCAGTGATGCCGCTTCGCCAGTGGTCATGAAAAAACGCGTGACATCCGGATGCGTGATGGTCAGGTGCTGACGGTTTCGCAGTTGCATTTGCAGGATCGGAACCAGGCTGCCGTTGGATCCCAGCACATTGCCAAAGCGCACCGACACGCAGCGCATGGCGCGCGTCGGCCGGCAGGAAATCATCAGCTCTCCCACACGCTTGGTGGCTCCCATGATGTTGGCTGGATTCACCGCCTTGTCCGAGGAAATCAGCACAAAACAGGAACACCCGCTTTCCTCGGCGATGTCCAGCAATCCGAGCAGCGCGAAAATATTGTTTTTCACCGCATCATAGACGTTCGATTCCATCATCGGCACGTGCTTATAGGCCGCCGCGTGGAAAATCATGCCGGGCCGGTGCTCGGCGAGCAGGCTGCGCATGCGCACGGCGTCGCCCAGATCGGTAACGCAAAAAATGAGCTGCGTTTGCTTGTTTCGTTTGGACAGCTCCATTTGAAGATAGAAGATTCCGGTCTCGTTGTGGTCCAGGCACAACAAGGTTTCGGGGCCGAATTCCAAAATCTGGCGGCACAATTCCGAGCCGATCGTGCCCGCCGCTCCGGTCACCAGGACCGTCTTTCCGGCAATCTGCTGTTGCACCAACTCCAGGTCGATTTCCACGGGGGCGCGCCCGAGCAAGTGTTCCGAGGGAACTTCGGTATGGCGCTCCGCATCGTTTCGTCCATTGAGAATTCCATGCAGCGACGGCGCCAGCCGGAATTGGACGTCGGCCTCTCCACAGATGGCCACAAACCTCCGCATTTGATCCGCGGTGGCCGAAGAAACCGCAATCAGGACTTCCCGGACATTCCATTTGGCGGCGATGCGGGGCAGGTCGTCGACGGTGCCGAGCACGGGAATGCCGTGAATGCTCATCCCGATCAAGGAGGGATTGTCGTCGAGGCAGGCGACGGCGCGGCATCCGCTTCCCGGGCGCGCGATTTCCCGCAGCGTTCTTTCCGCCGCGGCTCCCGCTCCGATCAGAATCACTTCCCTGCTGACGTGCGGTTCGCTCAGGAGCGATTCCGCCAGCACCCTGGAAAAAACCCGGGCGCCTCCTAGCAACAGCGCGCTCAGCAGCGGCTCCAGCACGTAAATCGTTCGAGGGAAGGCGCGATTGCCGAGCCCAAATCGCATGCAAATCACGAACGCGATGGTGCCCAAGCCAATGGCTTTCAGCATGGCGATGGCGTCGTCGAGATCGGTGTACCGCCACCACCCCTTCCACAATCCGCACTGTGCGATGGCGCCCAGCCGGATGGCAATCAACACCGGCGCGGCGGAAAACAGCATCGCCCGGTACGGCAAGTAGAAGTTGAATCGCAACAGCCAGGCGATCACCAGGGCGCAAAATATCAGCGACGCTTGCACGATCCCGATCAGTACCACGCGAAATTTCAATACCGCGCGCGCCGCACGGCTTTCACGAAACCTGTTCACGGTGAAACGCGCGGTAAATCCCGCGGCCCACTTCAGCCGCGAAGCCACGTCGAAATTGAAGGTAGCGCTCATTCGTGCGAGTTTCCCGGCTCGTCAATCCATGGAAGGAGATTTGAAACCCAGGACAGTGCGAAAAAGTATCCCGAGGTCGGAGAGAAACGTCCGCGCCCGCCGGTATTTCAACGCGAGATGCAACTTTGCCGGCAAAATTTGGGTAAGGTATTGTTCGTCGAGGGAACCGGGGCCGAACATCTGCTCTTCGTTCCGGAACTCCAGGGAAGCCAGGTCGGTGATTCCGGGCCGGTCCTGCAGCAGGGCGCGGTATTCGTCGGGAAATACTTGCACATAGCGCTCAAGCTGCGGGCGCGCTCCCACTAGTTGCATGTCGCCTCGCAGCACGTTGATGAGCTGCGGGAGCTCGTCCAGCTTGTGGTCTCTCAGGAATCGCCCCACGCGCGTCACCCGCGGATCCCCGGGGCCCGCGATCGGAGTCGACGCGGGCGAAGCGGCAATCATGCTTCTGAACTTGAACAGGCGAAACAGCCGGAATTCGCGGCCCACGCGCATCTGCTTGTAAAACACGGGGCCGCCGTCGTCCCATTTAATGGCCGCGGCAACGAGGGCAAATACCGGCGACAATATGAGAAGGCCTACTGCGGCGCAAGTGACGTCAAATGCGCGCCGCGCGGCCGCGCCAATTTCTCCCGCAGTGCTGGGAACGAGATGGACGCGGGCTCTGCGGCCGGTTCTTGCTGGTAGCGGACTTGCGCTCACTGCGTTTCCGTTTTGCGCGTATTTTCCGGCAATGCCGGCAACCGCCGCGATCACATCGTCGACATCCTGATCGTTCATGCCTGGAAAAATCGGCAAGGAAATAAGTCTCTGGTATTCGCGGTGCGCGACGGGGAAATCGTCCGGCTTATATCCGTATTTGTCGCGGTAGTAAGGATGCAGGTGAACCGGAATAAAGTGAACCGAGCTGGCGATGTTTCGCGCCGCGAGTTCCTTGACGAACTGGTCCCGGGAAATCGCCAGACGCTCCGGCCACAGGCGCAGAGCATAGATATGCCAGGCGTGATCCACATGCTCGAAATTCGAGGGAATCTGGAAACAGTCCAATTCGGAAAATGCGGCATTGTACTGGCGGGCAATCTCCGCTCGCCGCGCCTGTAGACACGTCTGCTTCGCAAGCTGGTGTATTCCGATGGCGGCTTGCAGGTCGGTCATGTTGTATTTAAAACCCGGGCGGACCACTTCGTAGCGCCAGGATCCTTCCTCGCTGTACCTGTTCCATGCGTGTTGGCTCATGCCATGCAAACTCCATAGGCGCGCTTCTTCGATGGTTTCCGGCAAGCCCGTGAGCATGCCTCCCTCGCCCGTCGTCAGACTTTTCGTGGCATAGAACGAGAAGCAAGTCAGCAGAGGGACCGAGGCGCAAGCCAGCTGCGATCCGATGGGGCGTCCGTGGTAGCTTGCGAGCAAGGCGTGAGCCGCGTCTTCGATGATGGCCAGGCGATGGCGCCGCGCAATTTCCACCAGTGGCGCCATCTCGCAGGGATGGCCGTAGAGGTGGACGGGAAGGATCGCCTTCAGGCTCTTCCCTTCCTGGCTGCGGACCAGATCTCGTACGACATCGCTGACCAATGCGGCGTCGAGGTTCAGAGTTCCGGGCTCGACATCGACCAGGATGGGCCGCGCCCCGGCCTGCTCGATCGCATGGACGGTCGCGCAAAATGTCATCGGGGTTGTAATCACCGAGTCGCCAGGGCCAATCCCCTGACTCACCAAGGCCAAATGCAGTGCAGCCGTACAGGAACTGAGCGCCAGGGCCGCGGGCGCGTCCACGGCCTCCGCGAATTCCCGCTCGAAGCACTTCACCTTGGGGCCCGTGGTGATCCAATCCGAGCACAAGGTATCGACGACCTCGGCAATTTCCTGCTTGCCGATGCTGGACCTTGAAAATGGAAGAAAAGTTTGGCGCATTTGGCTGGACCTCAATGCGTTTCTTAACGCTTTCCCGGCTATCTGCAGATTTCAGCCTTTGGCTTGCTCCTATCGCGTAATTGCCGTGAGGATCCTGCGTAAGTACGTGGGCCGGTCCCAGGCCGCCGGACGGAAGGCAATCGCCAGCAGGAAACCCAGCGCATACGAAAGATGGTAGGTTGCGAACACGACCGGCAAAACAGGAACAATACGCCAGCCTCCGCGCCAACCCGCATGTAAAGCGGCGACGATGGACACGGCAAAATACAGGCCAGCGAGAGAAACTAAAATTTTCAGGAATCCCGATTGCCAATAGGCGGATCCGGCCATCCAGGCGCAAGCCATTCCGCCGAGTAAGACCAGCGCCAAGAGGAGGCATGCTCCGGGCACGAGATTTCTCCAGGAAGCCGGCTTGCGATGCTTTCGGATCACCGCCACTTTCCAGAATCCGTATTGAAAGTATTGGCGAAACAGCGCGGCCAGCGTGGCCCGGGGCCAATACCAGGACTTGATTCTGGGAGATTGCCAGATTTTTCCGCCCGCGGACCGGATGCGAATGTTCAACTCGTCGTCCTGGCTGCGGTAGAGCCGTTCATCGAACAAGCCAAGACGCAGCAAGGTCGACTTCCTCCAGCAACCATAGGTCACCGTGTCCACGTAGCCTTCGTACCGGGGGTCGTGAAATCGGGCGCCTCCGCTGACAAACTTCGAGTGGAACCCGCGGGCGATGGCTTCCGCGAGGTATCCCTTCGCGCGGGTCAGCGCGGGCCCGCCCACGTTCCCCGCGCGGGATTCGTCCAGGACCTGCACGCAGGTGCGGATGTAGTCGGGGGCATACTCCGTGTGCGCGTCCATTCGAACGATGATTTCACCGCGGGCCTGGCGAATGGCGGCGTTCAGGCCGGTGGAAACGATTCTCTTCGGATTGTCAATTACGCGAAGCGCCGGGCAATTTCGTTCGTATTCTTCCAGGACTTCACGGGTGCCGTCGCCGCTCATGCCGTCGGCTACCACAATTTCCAGATCGATGCCGGTGAGTTCCTGGCGCATCACGGAATCGAGAAACGCCCGGATGTGCCGGATTTCGTTGCGGCACGGCACGATGGCCGTTACGGACACGCTTTCGTTGTTTTGCATTTTCTTGTTCCGGCTGACCGGTGGCGCAGCCCGCTAGGAATGTTGCGGCAACGACTCCAAACCATGCGCGCGTTCTTCCCGCAGTGCGGGCTCGAATACCTTTCTCTCGCAGATGCCGACCAGGGCGACGCCCACGGAAATCGCGATGGTCGGCAACTTTTCCCAGTACAGTGTGGGCAAGCCGAAACTGTCGAGGCACAGGGCGGTGAGCAGCGCCAGCAGCAGCGCGCCCTGCAGGCGAAACTGCGGCTGCCGGTAGAGCGAAAATCCTTCGACGCCGATCTGGCAGACGACCGCCAACAGCAACGCGAGTCCTCCGATTCCCATTTCGAGCCACACCGTCAAATACGCATTGTGGGCGCGGCCCTCGCTGCCGATTCCGCTGAGGTACACCCATTCCTGGCCGAATCCCTGGCCGGCAATGGGTTTCGCGCCGATCGCGCCGATGGCCACTTCCCATCGTTCGAGGCGATGGCTCAAGCCTTCTCCGGTGGAAAGGTCCACTTGCGTGGCGCCGGCGAACAGTTGCGGATTGGTGGCGCGCACAAAAAAGACAACGGAAAGACACAAGAGCAAAAACACCACGACCCAATTCCAGAAGCGCGCCAAGCAGCAAAACAACAGGATTCCCGCGGCAATGCTTAGCGTGGTGCCGCGCACGAACACCAGCGAAGGAACCAGCGCGAATCCCACCGCCAGGCAGGGCCAAAAGAGTTTTCCTGGGCGCGATTTCGCAAACAGGATTCCTCCCAGCCCGGCCGCAAAGACAACGAGCATCGACGCCTGGCCGATCGTGTTCGGATTCCATGTGGCGAACGCCGCGGCGCTTTTGAATTCCTGAAAATTGGACTGAAAATTCGCGGAACTACCGCCCAGGCGGTGAACAATCTGGATCGCCAGTGCGGCTCCTCCGCTGACCAACCCCGCAATCAGGAAGCCTAGCCGCCTTTCCGACTGCAACAGCCGGGGGAGCACAAACAAAATGACGGCGCATCCGGCCATTTTCGCCGTTTCGTAAGTCGGCGGTGGGGCGCCGCCTAGAGTTTCATAGCCGGCCGACAATAAACAGGCCGCCAGCAGCAACGCCTGCCAGCCGAATATTTTTCGTTGCCCGGGCGCAAGCGGGATGGGCATCCACAACACGGATCGAATCAGAAACAGGAGGATCAATACGTCGTCGAGGCGCAGATTAATCGCGGTTCCAAGGGGAAAGGCGAGGTCCGGAAATCCAAGCGCGAGGCCGTACACGAATAATCCGTATTCCGGCTTGGCGCACAGAATTCCCCCGGCCAGCAGAGCGGCGACGCCAAGTTCCAATTCCAATATGGGCAGATGGTTCATTTTCCCCGCGATTGCAAATTTCAACCGACGATTTCGATGCGCGATCTCCGCGGAATCTCCCGCGCGGGCACGCCGCCAGCAAGGGCCATCGGCGGAATATCGTGCGTGGCCACGGAATTTGCGGCCAGCAAGGCGCCGCGCCCCACGGTTACATTTTTGGTTACGGTCGCGTGGGCCGCCAGCCAGCAGCCCTCACAGAGATGAATCGCGCCGAGTTCGCAGGGCCCCCGACGGAACGAACCGTCCCTTCGCGTATGGTCCCCGGTAACTAGAACCACGTAGGGCCCGAGCTGTACTCCGTCTTCGATGACGATGCCTCCCCAGGCGTGCAGCCAGCAGCCCGACGCAATGTAGACGTCGCTGCCGATTTCCAGGCGATTGCTGAAATTTATGGTCACGTTCCGCGCGATCTGGAAATTCCTGCCGCAGGATTTGAACGCGGGGCGCAGCAGGAATCCGCGGAACCGAAGGATGGGACGCAGGTCCGGCAGCCAGCAGGTCGCCAGCGTCATACAGTGGAAATATAGATACTGCAGCAATCTCATGCTCTTGGGCCGATCTCCTGCGCAACCTCGGGCTTGCCGCGATCCAACTTTATTTCCAGTTCCCTCAGTACGATTTCGGTGAAATACCCCAGCGTCTGCAGGCGGGCCGACGCCAATCCGTTGCGGATCAAAGCGCGGCGCAGGTCCGCGTCGCGGATGACGCGTTGCATGGCCCGCGCAAGGGCGCGCGAATCCTTGGGAGGCACCAGCAGAGCGTCGATTCCATGGGTGACGGTTGTGGGCACGCCGCCCACGGTTGTGGAAATACACGGCAGCCCACAGGCGCGAGCTTCGACCAGCACGTGCGGCGTTCCCTCGGAAAGCGTGGGAAGAACAAATAGGTCGGCGGCCCTCATGCGATCAAACAGCGGCTCGCCAAAGGGGACGTATCCAATCCAACGCACGCGGTTTTGTATTTTGCGCGCGGTCACGATTCCGTCCAGCTTGCGGCGGTAATCCGGGAATTGATCCGGCCCGACAATTTCCAGCTCCCACGGGCCGTCGTGCCTCAACTGGCTGACGGCATCCAGCAGGTACTCGATTCCCTTCTCCGGGCGGATATACCCAACAAACAAGATGCGCACGGACGGGCCCTGGCAGGTATCGAACCGAGGGGAAAAATCGCTTTCTTCCACCGTACTGGAAACGGTTGCGATGGTCCGCGGCGAGGCGTACGCGCGGGCGAGTTCGCGGCCGTTGCAGATGAACGCGCCGCCCGTCATCCAGCGCCCCACCCGGCTGACGGCGCGATCCTGCAGCGCGTAAAGCCACGCGAAGGTATCCCGCAAGCGGCCTTTGCGCGTGCTGGTTTGCAACAGGGCCACCGGATCGCCCACGATCCAATGGCAGATGGGCCTGCGGAACATCAGCGCGCAAAGGTAAAGCACGCCGATGTACGGGCACATTCCCCGGACAAACAAGACGTCGGATCGTCGGCAGGTGCGCAGGTATGCGCGCGCGATTCCGAAAAAATGCGGCAACGATCCGGCGGAGGTGCGCCAGAAAGGCTGGGGAATCAGTTCGATGTTCTTCGCCGCCAGCGGCAGTTCGGCGGGCGAATCGGGCGGGCCCTCGACGACACGGGTGCACATATACACTTTGTCGTATTGCGCGGCCAGGGCGTCGGCGACCTTGCCTGATGCGGCCTGCATGTAAATTCCGCCCGCGCTGCAGTAAGCGCGAACCGGAGTCACGTATCCGAGCGTTCGATTCATGATTGGGAACAGCGAGAAAAGTTCAACCCGGAGACCGCAAAATGCGCGGACGCAGCGCGGCGACCTGCTGGAAAAAATTCCGGATATTGTTCAGGCCGAAGGGCCAGAAGCTCAGCGGAGAAATTTGCAGCCAGTTGGCCGCGGCAGCCACCAGGATTATTATCTGCGCGCCGGCGCCCAGCGCTACCGCCCAGGCCATGCCCGCAAGCCCGAATGGTTTCAGCAGTAGCGCCGCGGCCAGTGCCAGCACCGCCGTTCCCAGCAATTGACTGGCCAGCCCCGCGTAGGGACGCCCGGCGCCGCGCAGCCCTTGATTCAAAATGTTGCCCGAGGCGGTTAGCGCGGCGGCCAGTGCGAGAATCACCGCGGGAAGCGTGGCCTGAGAAAACGCGCTGCCAAAAAACGGCGCGACCACAAACGGAATCAGGCAGGAGAACATCAGCGCCAACCCCGCCGAAAGCAACGTGGATTGGCGAAACGTCTCGGTGAGAATTTTCTGCTGGCTGCCGACATTCTTTTCATTCGACAGCGCGGCAAACGAGGTGATCCCCAGCGCGTCGCCCAGGGAAAACTGCGCGTTGCCAAACGCCGAAGCCACCGCGTAAATGCCCGCCGCTTCCGCGTTCATCAGGGTGACCACCAGGACCGTATCGATTTGCAGGGCGAACAAATTTCCCGCCGTGGCTCCCCAATACGGCAATCCGGACCTCAGCAAACGGCGGCACTCCGCCAGGCTCGGATGGCCCTGCGCGAACGATTTTCTTTGAATCCAAAAACGCAGCAGGACGGCCAGCAGCTGGCTGGCCAGAAACGCCCACACGAACCGCCGCACCTGCGCCTCGTGCCCCGACCAGATCATGCAGATCAGGATCAGATAGAAAAAATAGAACGAGCCGCGCACGAAATTAAATCGCCGCCAGCGCATCCGCCCATGCTCAATTGCCAGAAGAATCTGATTGAAGATATCCAATGGGATCAGCAAAAGGCAGAGACGGGCCAGCGGCAACAGACTGGCGCGATCGGCGGGCAGCACAAGGGGAATCAAGAAGTAGCCAAGCATGAAGTATGCGAACGAAGCGCCGAGTCCGACGGCGACCGCGCTGCAAACCTGGTCCGGTTCGGTCCGCGGATTTTTCGCTACCCCGCGCGCCAAAGCCCAATTGCAGCCCATCAGCCCCAGATTACTCAAAATGATAGGCCATAGCAGGATCGTGGCAAGTTCTCCCCGGCCGGAAGGACTCAGGATTCGCGCGGTCAAGATTCCGGTGATCACGCCGCACGCCTGGATGGCCAGGCTGGTGAAGAATGTTCCGAAATTGGCTCTGGAAAAAATCATGAGGAAGATCGCAAGGAGCGCGAAGCCGCGCGAGCCAACTCTAAGCAGCGCCTTCCTCGGAGGGATGATAAACCTGATAGGAATATCCAGTGTTGCAGACGTTTAGATAATTCAGGACGACGCCCGCAAGATTCGCCCCCGCTGCACGCGCCTGCGATTCGGCGTACTGCACCATCTGCCTGGGCGTGGTCCCGCATTTCACGACCAGGACCGTGGAATCCGCCAAGCTGGCCAGAATGCGGCTGTCGGCCACATTCAACAGCGGCGGCGAATCCAGGACCACGAACTGATAGCTTGCGGCCGCCTCGTACATCAGCGCGCGCATGGCCTCGGAAGAAAGGAGTTCCGCCGGGTTCGAGGGAGAGCGCCCGCTGAGCACCACGTCCAGTCCGTTCACTTCCGTCTGGCTCACAGCGTCCTGCCATTTGCCTTTTCCCGCCAGATAGGCGCTCAGCTGCGATTTGCTCGCCGGAAAATATTTTTGAATGCTGGGCCGCCTCATGTCCGCGTCGATCAGCAGGGTGCGCCGGCCCAATTGCGCGAGCGAAGCGGCCAGATTCATGGCCACGGCGGTCTTCCCCTCGCCGCTCTGCGCGCTGGTCACCAGGATGGAATGGGCAGGTAGAGTTGTCCCGGAAAGAAGCAGCGAAGTGCGCAGCTCCCGAAATGCCTCCGACAAGACCGAGTTCAAGTACATTTCCGGTTCATTCCGGGGACGGGTGATGATGACCGCTCTGCGTCCGGTGACTTTGGGATCGGTCATATGGATTTTGAAACCGGAATCGGCCGGATCCAGCCCCAGGCCCTTCCGTCTGCGCAGGGATTCGAGCGAAGGGATGAAGGCAAGCGCGGGAACGCGCAAGTAGCGGTCCACATCCCTGGCATCCTGGATGGTCTGATCCAGATGCTCCTGGAAAAATGCGGCGCAAACGCCGAGCGCAATTCCCAGCAGCGAGGCCAGCCCCAGATTCAGCGCGACCTTCGGGGCCACCGGCTGGTAAGAGACTTTTCCCGGATCCACGACACGGATGTTGCCGGCATTCAGCCCCGCGGACACGCCCGCTTCCTTCAGCCGCTGCAGCAAACCGTCATACAAGTTCTTGTTGGTGTCGACATCGCGCCGGAGAATCCCGTACTGCACCGATTTTTCGGCGATCTCGTTTGCTTCCTGCTTCTTTTCCGCCAGCGCCTGCTGCAGAAGTTTTTCCTGCTGCACCGCGGCCAGGTACTCGTTGTTGATTTCCTGGGCAGCGCGCCCGCGCTCGCGCTCCAGCGCCGCCTGTAGCTCCGCGATCTGACTCTGGATTTGCTGGACACGCGGATAGTCCTCGGTAAAAGTAACCGCAAGTTGCGCGCGCTCGCGCTGGAGTTCCGCCAGCCGCGAGCTGATGTCCTGCAGCAGCTTGTTGTCCAGCACGCCGGGCAACGACCCGAAATCTCCGGCCTGGATCAGGCGGTAGACGGACTCCTTTTCGTATCGCACGTCCTGCGCGTGATTCAGCTCCTGCTGCAATTCCCGGAGGCTTTGATCGGTGATGCTTTCGGCGTTGCCGTTGCCGGTCTCCAGAACCAGCAGGCCGTTGCCGGCCGCGTACTGCTGCATGGCGTCTTCGGATTTTTCCAGTTTCGACTTCAGGTCCGCCAGTTGCAGCGAGAGCCAGTCGGAGGCTTTTTGCGTGGCGTCGTACCGCGCCTCCAGATTCTTCTGCATGTAGTTGGAAGCCATGGCGTTCACCACGTTGGCGGAGAGCTCCGGATCGAGCGAATCAAAATCAATTTCGACGGCGCGGCTGCGGCGGATGGGCTTGACATCCAATCCCTGCTGGAAATGATCGAGCACCGCTTCCTGCAGGGCCGTGCCCGGTCCGGCCGGGCGATTTCCAGACCCGGAGACGGAGCGAATGCCGTTCCGGATTCCGGTCCAGAACCAGCCTTGAGGGATTGGGCGGAATTCCGCCTCTTGGTCCAGGCCCAGCTGGGCAATCACGCGTTCAGCCAGGTCGTCGCTATTCAACACCTTGTACTGCGTTTCCAGGTATGTGTCCGTGACTTCGTCGAGCTGAAACGCTTCTTGCGCGGTCACCAGTCCGGGATTTTCCTTGTCAATCTCGATCAGCACCTTGGCCCGGTATACGGGCTTTTGCCGGAAGGTCCCCACAAAAACGATGCCAAACAGAACGCTAAACGCCAGCAGCACGGTCCAGCGGCGCTTGCGGATCACCCTCCAGCACGCCACCAGATCGGGAGGCTTCTCCATTTCCGAACTGCGCACGAAGGGTTGAGACGTGCGGCGGCGGTTCATCGACCCTTCGCGGGCCTTGAAGAGCTCGATTTGATAGGCGTCTGATTCGGATGGATTCATCCCGTCACCATTTATAGATCGCTACTCCGGTGGCCATGGAAACCGCGGATTCCGCGCCCCGGTAGAAAGCGCTTTTTGCCGAACTATTCGGAATGAAAAAAATGTCCTTAGGCTGGAGACCCGGATCGGAGGACTTGTTGGCCAGAATCCTTCCGAGATTTACGGGGATTTCGACGCGCTGGCCCGTCCTGGGATCGGTGCGGACGATTCGCGCCTGGCCTGTCGCGGCGGTGTGCGTCAGGCCTTCGGCTAACGCCAGCGCCTGCAGCAACGAAATGCTTTGATTATTTTTGAGCGCAAAGCCGCCGGGCTTTTTGACTTCGCCGACAACATAGACGAGTTCGGCGGAAGTCACCTTCACAATGTCGCCGGGGTAAACCGGAAGGTTCAGCGCCGCGTTCCGCGACTCCATCAAACTCCACAGATTTACCGCATCGATTTTGCCGTTGGATTCCTGGGATGCCTCCGGCGAACTCGAATCATTGGCTCCGGAAAATGCCGCTCCTCGCATGATCAATACGGATTCGCCCGCGTCTTCCGCCGGCCCCTCGGCCATCGAAAGCATTTCCAGCACCGTCTTAGTGCCTTGAATCTGAAACACCCCCGGTTTTTTCACGGCGCCTACCACGGAGACCGGGTGGCTCTCGAGCTCCCGCACAAACACGCCGACATGGGGATCCTTCATGTACGTCCGCCGGAGTCTATCCCGGAGCGCGGATTCCAGTTCCCTGGGAGTCAGCCCGGAAGCTTTCACGGCTCCCAGCAATTCCATGGAAATTTCTCCGCTGGCCGAGACCCGCAGGGTGCGGTTCATCTCCGGAGCTTCAAATACCGTGATGTCCAGCAAATCGCCGGGGCCGACGCGAGACTCGTCATTCTTGATCTCGGCCAGCGCGTTCGCCTCCGCTCCGGGAATCGCGTTGACGGTCCGGTTGGAAATTTGCCTGAATTCTCCCTGCCCCGTTGAGGCAGCTTCCGCCACGGGCCGCACCTGCGCTCCGACCGAATCGGCGATCAGGAACAATGCGATGCCCAGCAGGGCCTGCAGGACACGAAGCCAGTCCAAGGATGGAAGTGTTCTTAGCATAAGGTGCCTTTCAGGAAGATCTTCCGCACGGAACGTTTGGCGGGAATGCGCCAAGCCGCCTCGCGTATGAAATTGGAAATGGATACTTTCTCAGGCGATGGCTGCAAACCGGCGGGGCCGCGCGGCCAGCAGCGGTTGGCACAATCTCTGAACGCAGGAAACGTCAATCTCCACCGCGGCGGCCCGGCCCAGCAACTCCATGGAAACGACCAGGCGAAACGCCCCCTTGGTGCGAATCAAAATTCCTTCGATCCCTTGCAGCGAACCCGATGTGACCATCATGCGATCTCCGCTATGCAGATAGTCATGGGGCTCGACCTGGGATGAATTTTCCACCAATTGTCGGACAGCGGCGATTTGCTCCTGCGGAACGATGGCCGGATGTCCGCCCGACTTCACAAGGGCCACGACGCCGGGCGTGCTCAGAATTTGCAGCTGGCGGTCCAGGCCGCCCTGGAGGAACAAATAGCCGGGGAAAAGCGGCAGCTGGAGCCGCGCGGCGCGCCGTCGCCAGAGATGCGTGGCGCCATAGAGCGGAAGGAAAACAGTGTGCCCCTTACTGGAAAGCGCCTGCACCACGGTCTTCTCATGCTGATACCGCGTATGCACGGCGTGCCAGTGGCCGGCGGCTCCGGCCTGCGGCATGGCCTCATCATTTGTCGGGGAGGGTTCCACTGAATGCATGGAGCTCCGCCCTGTGACTGTCATGGCGCTGTTCATGCAGATGCTTCCATTCATAAAAGAAACCTGGCCGGCAGCGGCACCCATGAATCATCCGAGTGCATAGTTGCCTTGCCCGTCTTGCGTTTCGACGCTTGCGCGCAGGCATTCCGGCAGTACGGCGAACCTCAAACTAATCCCAATGCACGGCCCTGCCCGCAATGAGCTCGTGATTCCATTCGGATTCGTGCTGCACGGTGGACAAATCCCAATTCATCAGATCGTCCCGCACGACCGCGAATCCATTTTCGCCGCGCCCGCCGAATGGGTGATCGATGCGCACGACTCGAGCCTTTCCCAGAATACGAATATCGGCATGAATCCCCGTAAGAGATGGCAGAGCCACCTCGACACGAATGATGGTCCGGTCGGGAGGGCACGTGGGCGTCAGTATAAAAGCGCCCAGCAAGCTGATATCGCGCGTGAGGCCCTCTCCTTGCAAACAATTGTGCTGGAAATTCTCCCACGTGAAAATCGCGGGAGCCTCCAGCCGGTAACGGATTTCTTTTCTCATGTCCATGTGCAAAACCGGTGCGCTGTAGAGACTCCTCCGCCGGAACCTCGCATGCAATCCGTGTTCAGAGTGACGCGCACAATAATCGGTCTGTGCTTATTCGGACAAGAAGTAACCCGTACCCGAGGGGGCTCTAGGGCGGGTCTCCCCGATCCCGGTCCGCCGCCCTCCCCTGCGCCCGGGACATGTATATGCAGTCCCGGGACGATCCACCCGGGCACTGCGGAGGCCGGACCAATATGACCAATACGTTTATTACCAATAGTGTTATATCGGCCCCCGGAAGCCCCGGGCCCCGCAAGTGACACGAATCATGACATCTTTCAACAAAATGCCTTGCCTGGACTGCTTGTTTCATATAGTCTTTCCTCTGCACCTCGCCCTCCGAGGGGTGACAAATGGGTCAACTGGCCACAGGCGTTCACGAAAGCATTAGCGTCCTCATCGCGGATGCGGACAGCATGAGTGCGCACCTGATCGCGGACGAAATCGCGCGCGGACGTCACGATATCAGCGTGATTGCCGTTTCCAATACCTGCGCCGAAACCATTTACGAACTGGACCGCAAACAGCCCGATATCGCCGTGATCAACGCTCACCTGGATGACGGGCCGCTGGCAGGCTACCGTGTGCTGCAACACCTGCAGCTGATGAGTTATAAGACCATCTCCATCATGATGATTCCGGATTCCGAGCGCGAGTTGGTCATCGACGCGTTTCGAGGCGGCGCCAGGGGGGTGTTCTGCCGCATCCAGCCCGTAAAAATGCTCTCCAAATGCATCCGCACCGTGCATGACGGACAAGTATGGGCCGACAGCCAGGATCTTCATTTCGTCCTGGAATTTCTTACCCGGCTGAAGCCGCTGCGCCAGCTCAAGCCAGGCGGCGGAATCAGCCGGCTGACTCCCCGGGAAGCGGAGGTGGTGCAACTGCTGGCCGAAGGCATGAGCACCAAGGAGATCAGCCTGAAACTCCAGCTCACCGAGCACACGGTGCGAAATTATCTCAGCAATGTGTATGACAAACTGGGTGTTTCCAGCCGCGTCGAGCTGGCGCTTTATGCCGTCACGCGCGAGGAGTTGAACGACCCGTCCAGAATTTAAACTCTAGTAGCCGCCCGCCTGCTGGCCGGAAAACCACACGCTCCCCTCTTTGCCTGTTTTCGTCTGTCTCCAATTTCCGTCCAGTTTTAATCCGTTCGGAAATCACAGAAAACCGATACCATGGAAGCCGGGACTCTTCCCGCAAAGAGAGCAAACGTAATGAGCGACACCACGCGTTATGAACGCGGAGTGGCAAAACTGAATGAAATCTACGGCGAAAAAGGGAAACTGTTCCTTGATTCCTTGCAGGAATTCGCGCCAGATCTTGGGCGATACATCGCGGAATTTGCCTTTGGAGACATTCATTGCCGGCCGGGACTCGACCTGCGCTCCCGAGAGATAGCCACGGTTGCCGCTCTGACGGCCCTCGGTACGGCAGGCCCGCAACTCCGCGCTCACATCCACGCCGCATTGAATGTGGGATGCACCGAACAGGAAGTCATCGAAATCCTGATGCACATGGCTTTGTATGCGGGGTTCCCCGCAGCATTGAATGGCATGGAGGCGGCCCGGGAAGTCTTCCAGGAAAGATCCCAAAGTAAGTAATGCATGGCCCCGCCTGGAAGTTAGGGCGCCCCAGCCGTGCGCCCACTCTCACGATAAGTCGTTTATTGACAGCGAACTCGGAAGGCAAAGTACAACCGGCCATGGTCCCCCAAGTGCCCGCTGGTCTTACCTAATCGTGGAATTTTGCCGCTCCGTGCATGCCACCGAAACATATGTGATTCCGAAACGGGATCTACACCCCCATTAAAGTGGACGCAATGCTTTGCCGATTAAATGTTCGGCGTTGAGTATTTTACCGTCCGTTCGCTGCACTGGCGGCACAGCCTAACTTTTTAGGGAATGTTTGCCGGGGGCGTGCGGAATCAGGTTTGTCAAATATTGTGCATGGCCCGCGGAGCGAAACGATGGATGATCTGATAAAAGAATTCCTGGTCGAAAGCAACGAGAACCTGGACCGCCTCGACAGCGAACTGGTGAAGCTGGAGTCGGATCCTTCCTCGCAAGAACTTTTGTCGAGCATTTTTAGAACCATCCATACGATCAAGGGAAGTTGCGGATTTCTGGGTTTCAACAAGCTGGAAAAAGTGGCCCATGCGGGTGAAAGCCTGCTCTCCCGCCTGAGAGACGGCAAAATTTCGCTGACGCCGGAAATTACCACTGGGCTGCTGGCGATGGTTGACGCCATACGCACGATGCTGGATGCCATCCAGGCCACCGAACAGGACGGCAACGAAGGTTATCCGGCTCTGATTGAAACCCTGAAGCGCCTGCAGCAGGCCACGCAGGAAGCCGGCGCAAAACCAACATCCCCCTTGCCTGCTTCCGAATCTCCCAGAAAAGGGAGTCCCGAATCAACAAAGGCGAGGAAAACCAATGCGAAGCCACCGGAGAAAAGCCCTGCGGAAACCGCTTCTTCCCCAAGCACGGAATCTGGCGTCTCCGCGCCACACGATCCGCCGGAAAGCGAGCGCCGCCGCCGGAGTGAAATTGCGGCACCCTCCGCCTTGGCCCCGGCAGATGATGCTGCCTCGGCGCCGCACGGCCATGAAGAGACGCGCGCCAGCAGCGCCCCTTCCGAGACCATCCGCGTGGAAGTTCACCTGCTCGATCGATTGATGAATCTGGTCGGCGAACTGGTGCTGACCAGGAATCAAATCACGCAGTTTTCCGCGCGCCAGAGCGATCCCAATCTGGCCACCCCGACGCAACAACTCAATCTACTGACCAGCGAGCTGCAGGAAG
The DNA here is from genome assembly GCA_020073485.1 of Terriglobia bacterium. Lineage (GTDB taxonomy): Bacteria > Acidobacteriota > Terriglobia > Acidiferrales > UBA7541 > Palsa-360. The sequence goes on from JAIQFB010000022.1 coordinate 19,403, forward strand.
AAGTGATGAAGACGCGTATGCAGCCGATCAGCAACGTGTTCGACAAGTTTCCCCGCGTGGTCCGCGACGTGGCGATGAGCCTGGGCAAACAGGTCCAGATTGAAATGGAGGGAAAAGAAACCGAACTGGACAAGAGCCTGCTGGAAGCAGTCAAGGACCCTCTGACCCACATTGTCCGCAATTCGGTGGACCATGGGATTGAAATGCCGGAGCAGCGCATCGCCAGCGGCAAGCGCCCCGAAGGGCACATCAAATTGCGCGCTTGCCACGAAGGCGGCCAGGTGTTGGTCGAAATCTCGGACGACGGCGCCGGGATCGACGTGGTCCGCGTCCGGAACAAGGCCGTGGAGCGCGGCCTGATCACCGCTCAGCAGGCTGCTCACATGACCGAGCGTGAAATCCTGAACCTGATTTTTCTCCCGGGCTTCTCGACCGCGGAGAAGATCACCAACATTTCGGGCCGCGGCGTGGGCATGGATGTGGTCAAGACCAACATCGACCGCATCAACGGGTCGGTGGAACTACAGAGCCGCGCGGGAAAGGGCACCACGGTAAAGATCAAAATTCCCCTGACCCTGGCCATCGTCCGCGCCGTCATCATTCAGAGCAGCGGCCGGCGATTCGCTATTCCCCAGGTCAGCATCCAGGAACTGGTGCGCCTCGACGGGGATAGCGTCCACTCCGAGATCGAGCAGGTGCACGGTGTCCCCGTTTACCGGATCCGCGGGCGACTGCTGCCGCTGGTGTACCTCAGCAAGGAATTGAAGCTCCCGAAACACATGGTGGATGGCAAGGAGCAGGATGACGCGGCCAACATCGTCGTCCTGCAGGCGGACGATCATTTGTTCGGGCTGGTCGTCGACGAAATCAACGATTCCGAAGAAATTGTCGTGAAGCCGCTCAGCAACCAATTGAAAGGAACCAAGGTGTTCGCCGGAGCGACGATCATGGGCGACGGAAAAGTGGCCCTGATCCTGGACGTTGTGGGCCTGGCACAAAGCGCCAGTATTCTCACCGAAAATCGGGAATACGCTCTGGCCGACAAGTCCGAGGAGTTGCTGGAAACCGAGTCGCAGGACCATGCGGAAAAGGAAACCTTCTTGCTCTTTGCCGGACCCGACGACGGCCGCATGGCTCTGCCGCTCGGGCTGCTCGCCCGCCTGGAGGAATTCCCGGCCTCCCTGGTGGAAAAATCCGGAAACGAATGGGTGGTGCAATACCGCGGAAAGATCCTGCCGTTGATCCGCCTGGACATTGTCCTGGAAGAGAGAAGGACGCGGCTGCGGCACAAGATAAAGAACGTGGAACCCGATCCTTTGCAAGTGCTGGTCTGCCATGACGCGGGGCGCACCATCGGGATCATTGTCGAGCGCATCCTCGATATTGTGGAAGACCGGGCTCTGATCAAATCGCAGGCGACGCGCGAAGGAGTCCAGCACGCCGTGGTCATCAACGACCGGGTCACTGAACTTCTCGATATCCCCGCCATTCAGCGCATCGCCGAGGAAAATCGCAGCCTTTCCAGCGAACACGCGGAGGTCATCGACTAATCCATGGCGCACCCCAATCAGTTTTGCACGTTCTATCTGGACAAACTCATGTTTGGCGTGGACCTGCTCAAGGTTCAGGAAGTGATCCGCTACCTGGAATTGACTGAGATTCCCCTGGCCCCGAGGGTCGTCAGCGGGTTGATGAATCTTCGCGGACAGATTGTCACGGGGATCGATTTGCGCCGGCGGCTGGAGATGGAGGACCGCCCGGAGGGCAGCTTCCCCATGAATGTCGTGATTCGCAGTGGTGGGGGCGCGGTCAGCCTGCTGGTCGACGAGATCGGCGACGTAATCGAGGTCGCCGAGGATTCCTTCGAGCCTCCCCCGGAAACCCTGCAGGGGAAAGTGCGTGAAGTCATTCTCGGCGTCCACAAGCTCGAAAAGCGCCTGTTGCATGTCCTGGATACGGATAAGGCTTGCGAAACTTCGGAACGGACCGAGTCCGCGCTGGTCGAAGGATAAGTTCGCCAGCCTCGGCCAGTTATTCGCCCGAGAATCCGAATCCCGCCAGGGGTCACGCCGAAAAACGGCCACACGATTATGAACTAAAGGGGTGATGCATGCTGAAAGACATGAAAATAAGAAACAGATTGCTTGGGGGATCGTTGCTTCTAGCGGTGATTGCGGCCGCGATCGGTTTCACGGGCATGGCACGCATACGGCAACTCGCGAAGGCGGACGAAGGGATGTACTCGGACAATATGGTCCCTCTGCCCAGGTACGGGCATCTCATCGTCGCCCTGCAAAAACTCCGGGTGGCGCTGCGGGACAACCTAGCCGCGAGGACTCCGGAACAGCATCAGAAATTCGAAGGCCAGATTGAAGATGATTCAAACGAACTGACAAAAGGGATTCAGGGCTTTGACGAGAGCACCCTGTCCTCCGAGCAAAAAACCGTTTTTGAGGTATTGCGAGGCTCAACCGATGCCTACATGGGGTATGTGCCGCGGGTCGTTGACGCGGCAAAGGCTGGAAAACCCGAGCGGGGATGGGACCTGCTATGGCACCCCGACTATCTGAAGACAGCCAATGCGGTACAGGGCTCCATCGAGAAGCTTGAGGAACTTGAGATCGCGGATGGCAAGAAGAACATGGAGGACAACGCCACCCTGGCAACCTCTTCCACCATACAAATGATCGTCTTGATCGCAATTGGCCTAGCCGTGGCGATAGGCGGAGGCATATGGGCGACAATGATGGTTACGGGCCCGGTAGGGAAAGTCGTGAAGGTGTTGGATGCGCTAGCCAACGGCGATCTGACCGCACGGCTGGAGGTGGATTCCAGGAATGAAATCGGCGTGATGGGTGAGGCGCTGAACCGTGCGGTCTCCAAAATATCGGCTTTGATTCAGTCGGTGGCGGAAAACGCGGAACAAGTGGCGAATGCCAGCGAGGAGTTCTCCGCCGTCAGCCAGCAGATCACCACGAACTCCGAAGAGACCACCGCGCAGGCCAACGTCGTCTCCAATGCCACCGAAATGGTCAACCGCAATCTGCAAACCATGGCCACCGGCGCCGAACAAATGAGTTCCACCATTCAGGACATCGCCAAGAACGCCACCGAGTCGGCGCGCGTCGCCGGCGAGGCCGTCAAGACCGCCGAATCCACCAACGCCACCATTTCCAAGCTCGGCATTTCCAGCGCCGAAATCGGCCAGGTCGTCAAGGTCATCACCTCCATCGCACAGCAGACCAACCTGCTGGCCCTGAACGCCACCATCGAGGCGGCCCGCGCCGGCGAAGCCGGCAAAGGTTTCGCCGTCGTCGCCAACGAAGTCAAGGAACTGGCCAAGCAAACCGCAAAGGCCACCCAGGATATCAGCCAGAAAATCGCCGCCATCCAATCCGATACCAAGGGCGCGGTCGACGCTATCGCCGCCATCGGTGCGGTCATCAACCAGATCAGCGACATTTCCACCACCATTGCCACGGCCGTGGAAGAGCAGAGTGCGACCACCAACGAGATGACCCGCAACGTTTCCGAGGCCGCCAAAGGCTCCGGCGAGATTACCCTGAACATTGCCGGAGTCTCGCAAGCCGCGCAAGGCACTTCGTCCAGCGCCCACGAGTCCATGAAAGCCGCGCAAAAATTGGCCGAGATGTCCACTCAGCTCCGCGGCCTGGTGGAACAGTTCAAAGTCAGCGCCGACACCCACAGCAACGGCTACGGGAAACTGCGTGCGGCATGAGGAACGGAAAATACTCTGGCGTTGCATCCGCGATCGCAGCAAGATTCCGCCAGATGGCAGGAAAGAAGCGTTAGCCCGGAAATTGCATTAAGCCGGGGGATTGCCCGTACTCGCAACATTGCTTTCTCCGCCGCATGCGAGCGACCTCCGAGAAAACAAATTGGGGCCTTCACGAAACATGCCGCAAATTCAAATCATGATCGTTGACGATTCGGTGGTTGTGCGGAAGGTCCTGTCGAACGTGCTTTCGGGCGATCCCGATCTGCACGTGGCCGGATGGGCCAGCAACGGCCGCCTGGCGCTCGCTAAGCTCCAGACGCTTCAGCCCGATGTCATTCTCCTCGACATCGAGATGCCGGTAATGACCGGCCTGGAAGCCCTTCCCGAAATCCGCAAGCTGGCCCCGAAAACGCCGATTATCATGTTCAGCACGCTGACCGAATGGGGCGCAGCGGCGACCCTGGATGCCCTCGCGCTGGGCGCGACCGACTACGTCACCAAACCCAGCAATCAGGACATGGCCGCCACCTCGGAGAGCATCAATCGGGACCTGATCCCCAAAATCAAAGGGCTCTGCAGATTCTCTCAAGGAGTGCAGAACTCGCCGTCAGCAGCGGCAAGGCCGGGCATCGCGATTCCGCGCCCGCCCGTTCGATTGCGCCCGGCTTCTCCGCGCACGGCGCGCGTCGAGATCGTCGCCATCGGAGTCTCCACCGGCGGCCCCGACGCGCTGGCTAAGCTGCTGCCTTCCGTTCCCGCGCGGTTTCCCTTGCCCGTGGTCATTGCGCAGCACATGCCGCCAATCTTCACCACGCTGCTGGCCTCCCGCTTGTTCTCCAAGTGCTCGCTGCCCGTGCGCGAATGCCAGCCGGGAGAGTTGCTGGAGCCGGGATGTATCTGGATCGCGCCGGGAGATTTTCACATGGTTGTGCAGGAAGAGGGAGGACACGTGCGCCTGCATACCAACCAGGGGCCGCGCGAAAACTTCTGCCGCCCCTCGGTCGACGTACTGTTCCGATCGGTGGCGCAAGTGTACGGCGCGGGCGCGTTGGGAGTCATCCTGACCGGCATGGGCCAGGACGGGTTGAAAGGGTGCGAGGCGCTGTGCGCGGCCGGCTCAGCGGTCATCGTGCAGGACGAGGCCAGCAGCGTCGTGTGGGGCATGCCCGGCTTTGTCGCCCGTGCCGGCCTCGCCCAGAAGATTCTGCCCCTCAGCCAAATCGGAAGCGAAATTATTCACCGCACGGCGGCCTATACGCTGGCCGAAGTCAAGAACTAGACTCGCCGCCGAGAGGAAGCCGCGCGTTGCGCTACTTGAGCAGATCGGCGACCTTGTCCAGCCCCGCTTGCGCGCAAGCCTCGTCCTTGTCGCTGCCCGGAGCCCCTCCCACGCCAATCGCGCCGATCACTTCGTCGCCAACTTTGATTGGAAGTCCTCCACCCACGGCAAAGATGCCGGGAATGATTCGTGCAGGCGACATATTCGCCAAGGCCTTTTCCGTAACGGAAGAAGGCCGTTTATAGGTAAGCGCGGTGAAAGCCTTCTGCTTGCTCACGGTGAAGTTCACTTCGCCGCTGCCGTCGTCGCGAATGGCGACCTTGTCCATGCCGTCGGCGTCCATCACGTGCACGCTGACGTGATAATTATCGGCGCGGCACTTGGCAATCGCCGCCTGCGCCATGGTGATGGCCATGTCGGTGGAAATCGCTTTTTCCGTGAGCAGCCCCTTGCCTTGGGGAATTGCCGTCCAGGCCGTCGCCGCGACCATAATGAAGACCGCCGCAGCCATTCCCGCTAACCGGTTACGTGACATTTCGTCCCTCCCGTTTTTCGATCGCAAAGGCGCGTCCCGGCCCCTTGCTGGCGTGCATTCTATCGTAAGGATGGGCGATATACGACTGTGAGGAATCTGTCGGGGCCACCTCTAGGAAAACGCGCACGGGTTGGGGTATTCGGAAGCGCAAGACCGCTACCGATTGCTGCATTCGACCCGGCAATTTGACTATTGTGCGGCCCAATCGCCGGAGGTACGCTCGCACTCAATGGCGCGTGTATCCTAACTTAAGAGGGAGAAGCCTCGTGAAGGTTCTCATACTGTTTTTTTGCGGGCTGTCGTTTGCCCTTTCGGCCCGGGCCCAGACCGGCGAATCTGCAATGAAGCAGGAGGCACCGGGCGCGACGCGTGACATCGTTCCGCTGCCTTCGATCAAGTCCTTGACCGCCGAGCAAGCTGCCGGGAAAAAACTCTTTGTGCAGAGATGCTCGGTCTGCCATTTGCCTGCCCTGCCCTCTTACACTGCCTACGGTCCCATACCGGACGGCTCGGTGGTCGCGGACCGGGGCGAAGATGCCGTACGCCAGCAAATCGCGGAGGGTTCCGCGAGGATGCCCGGATACCGGTACGCGCTCACCTCTGCGGAAATTGGCCAAATTGTGAACTATCTGAAGACCTTGGAACTTTTGAAAAAAAATTGAGAGGGCGAGGAAAAAATGTCACGAGTCCATTGGCTGATTTCCGCGACGCTGCTTCTGAGCCTGGCTGCCGCCAGACCATCGCACGGCGCGCCGCCAGGCAAATCCGCGGCGCGAGCCGCGCTGACGGGAACGGTGCGCGGTGCGAGTGGAGAATCCATGGAGGGCGTCACTGTTTCGGCCGCCGCAGAGGGCGGGACGATTACCACGTCTGTTTACACCGATGATCAGGGCCGCTTCTATTTCCCGACCGCGCCCTCAGGAAAGTACCGCGTGTGGGCTCAGGCAGTCGGCTTTCAGGCGGCGCGCGCGGAGGTGGAACTCAGTGCCACGGGAAGGATTCGGCAGGATTTCACGCTTGCGGCCGCAAAGGATTTTGAAAGACAACTGACGTCTCCGGAATGGCTTTCCGCGCTGCCCGCTGAGAAACAGGAAGATGTTCGCCTGAAATTAATCTTTGTTCACAACTGCACCACCTGCCATTCCGCAGCGTTTGTACTGCAAAACAAGTTCGACGAAGCGGGATGGAAAGCGATTTTGGCGCGCATGGAAACGATCAACGTGTACGGCAAGGCCGGAGATCCTCCCAATCCGGTGATTCAACATTACAAGGAAGAACTGGCGGCCTATCTGTTCCGGGTGCGCGGGCCGGGACCGTCTCCGCTGAACGTCAAGCCGCTTCCGCGCCCCTCGGGCGATGCTGCGCACGTGGTAGTTACCGAGTTCAACGTCCCTTCCGCGGCCAATCCGAACGAACTCGTCGATCAGGATGGCAGCGACTGGTCCGGGGGAATTCCCTCCGGAGGAAACGGGTCCGCCGGACTCCACGATCTGACCATCGACGCAAACGGAAACGCCTGGGTGACCAACGGCACGGAGAATCGGAATCGCAGTTTCCTAAAGCTCGACGTGGAAACCGGCAAAGTCACCAATTTCAGGTTGCCGGCTCCGAATGGGTTTGCGCGCGGCACTCACGGCATTGCCCAGGACCGCAACGGCATCATCTGGGCGAACGTATTTGAATTTGGCGGCACGTTCGGGCGTGGAAGCCTGCTCCGCCTGGATCCGAAAACGGAAAAATATGAAGTCTTCACGCCCCCGGCGGAAATGGGTACCGTCGGCATTTCCGTGGAGGTGGACGGAAAAGGAAAGATTTGGGCGACTTCCGACGGTGCCATCGTGTTTAACCCTTCCATAAAACAGTTCACGTGGTTCAAACCTCTCACGCCAGGCACGGGAGGGTACGGAGTTACGGGCGATAGCGCCGGAAACGGCTGGTTCTGCCAGCCGGGCCTGGACGTCGTTGGGATTGCGGATTTCACCAGCAAGAAGGTAAGTGAAATTCGGCTTCCCGCGCGGCCCGGCATCGAGGAAATTTCCACGGAGGAGGACCGCAAGTTTGATCAGGCGGCGGAATCGAGCTTTACGACCGGCATTCTTCCAGCGGAGGGTCCGCGCCGCATGGCGGCTCAAGGCGATTACGTCTGGTGGTCCAACTGGTTTGGGCAAAGCATTTCCCGCGCGAATATTCGGAACCATGAAGTGGAATATTTCAACGCGCCGTTTCCCAACAGCTCTCCCTACGCCATGATCTCGGACAGAAACGGAATGTTGTGGGTGGCCCTGCCGAACGACGATCGCGTCGCCAAGTTGGACCCAGTGACTCGCCAGTGGACCCTCTACAACCTTCCCAGCCACGGAACGAACACGCGATTCATCACCGTGGACGATCACAAGCCGTCGGTCGAAGTCTGGGAAGCGTCGTTCATGACCAGCAAAGTCGTGCGCCTGCAGTTCAGAACGAAACAACAGATGCAGGCGTTGGCGGAACTGAACGGTGCGACACTTGCTCGAGCCACCTCCCAATCACGTCGTTAATCTGGAGGTGGCTAAATGGATGGACGCTTTCAACAGAATTCTCATGGCAAGGGCGCGGCGTGGTATTAATCACAATTGTTGCACGGCGGGATTACAAGCATGGAAAACTTTTCTAATCCTGCGCCTGGCTCACGCTGGCCGAATGGCAAGCAGCGCATGGTGCCGCGTTATTCCATGCTCGCCATCGCGGAACTGGTCGAAACCGCGGGTACCGTGTGTATCGTGGGCAGAATGACGGAAGTCAGCAGCAAGGGATGCTACGTGAACACCCCCAGCACCCTTCCTTTAAACAGCTTCCTCAAGGTCGTCATCTCCCGCGATGACGAAACTTTTCTGACGAACGGCGAGGTGATCTACGTGCACGAAGGAATCGGCATGGGCATTGTCTTTGTCGATTCGGCCGAGGACCAACTGAAGATACTCAACTCCTGGCTTGCGGATGCTCCCCGAATCGAAATGCTGTAGCCCGTGACACTGCGTTGTGGGGACCACAATTCGAAAAGCCCTGCGGGCCCGCGCCGTTCATCGGGAACTGGCGTGTTTACTCGTATGGTGCCGCTAGCCGGAGAATCCAATACTTTCCAAATGAGCTTAGCTTCTTGGCGGCACCACGTCCGTGGCCTGGGAATCCTAATTGCTTCTCCGATAGTTACCCGAGCGCACTTCAACGGCTGAGCATTACAGTGTTGCGGATCCCACCGTAGAGAGGTAATGAAATATTAGCGAACTGCGGCAACCACCAAGTTTTACGCAGCACGACGTTGCGCGAGTGCTTCATACGATCAGCGACGAAGGCCGATATCCAAACTGTGCCGGCGCCCTCGAGGGCGAGCGAGGCGGAATTGTGTGCGAACGGGCGCATGAGCGGGTTGATCTCAAAGTTTCCACGATTTTCGCTGACGCGCGTTGTCACGTTATCCCAGGTCACCGCTCCAGCCGAAATCGCCGCCAGAAATAGCACTGGCTTGTCGTGGAATGGACGGACCAGGAAGCTGCCCCGTGGACCGGTTTTTCCGTTGACTGGACGGATCAGGAGGTTTAGCCGTGGAACGGGCCTGTCAGGCAGGGCATCTACGGAAGGAATAGCCTGCCCATGAACAGGTGCACTGAAAAGCAGTAAAACTAGTATCAGGTATTTCATGGCCGAGCGAGTCCAATCTGGTTGGGTTCTAATAACATTCATCGAGCGCTTCTTTTTCACTGGCAATGATGGGAAACCATCACCGCCCGGCGATTGCCATAGCTTCACTGCTTGCAACTCTTCCCTCACATCTGAAAGGGCCGCCGTTGTGCCTATACTGGCGGTAATGGGCGCGCTATTGATCGGGGTTGTTGCAGAAATCGAGGAGACATCAAGTAGTGTCGCGCCTCTTGGGGATCGGATGGCCGTTGCAAATCTTCATCAAGGCGTCATAATCGAATCCTCCCCCGGCGTGCGGCTTTTTCAGGAAGGCCCTCGTGTGGTACAGAAGTGTCTCAACCTGCTTCTCCGTATACGGCCTTGTCCCGATCGCATCGCGTATTGGCTGCATCGTTTTCCAGGCGGCGAGATCAGCAGCCTGAAAAGGGATGAAACCCTTCTTGCTGTGAAATAGTGGCTCAAACCCAAATCTCTCCTGGCAGAGCTTCGGGAAGTTGCCTTTGCGTTCGTCGCCATCCTCGAAAACATAGACGATAGGGTCTTTGATCTTACGATTTTTGGCCCAAGTCCTCACGTGGTCAATGCAACTGATTCCGCACATGGAATACGGATAGCCGGCATACTCGTGCAATTGGTGGGTTGCATCAACGCGATTGTAATCCGCCATGATGACTGTCGCGCTGAACCGCTTATTGGTGTACTTCCTAGCACATTCCTCCAGGTCAGCGATGAACCGCTTTCTACGTTCCGGGGCCCAACCTGCGAACTCACCTGCAAGACTCACGCAGTCCGTCATGTGGAACTGCTTCACGCCCTCTCGATCCAGGATTTCCTGCCAGAGCTTCTCGAACTTCGTCCACTTCTTCACATCAGAGACATATCCAACCATGGTCATTAAAGGTGCGCGTCTACCACCGCTGACGTCAAAGCAGGCTGTGAACATAGAAGTCGCCATAATGAGTTACCAGCCCCAAAGCTTTTTCCTTACGTGCGGTGCCGGCTGGCCCAATAGGTAAACCTGGGGTAAACCAAAGCCAACTCGGCTCCCTCGCAACTGAAAAAACATCGTTTTATAAGGGAATTTGGTGAACCGGGTAGGACTCGAACCTACAACCCGCTGATTAAGAGTCAGCTGCTCTACCATTGAGCTACCGGTCCACGAACTTTTTATTTTACCACGACCCGGGGATTATTCCAGACCGCTTGGATCGCGCCCAAAAAATTAAAATCGCGCTTTACCGCCGTAGTTTCCCGGCGATGTCCCGTGCCACTTGCTTGGCGCGTTCCAGATCGCCCGGATCGAGAGAAATCGCCGCCACGCGAGGGTGCCCTCCCCCCCCGTACTGCTCGGCGAGGCTGGCCAGGTTGTCTTCGGCCGCGTCCGGGTTCCAAGGGTTCGATCCGATCGAAATTTTCGAGCGCGTCGGCGACTTGAGAACGCTGACCGTGTAGCGCGCATCCGGGTACAGCATGTAGGGAATGAATTTGTTGTAGCCCTCGATGTCCAGGTCGCTTATGTCAAAAAAGATGACGCCGCCGCGGACTTCGGTGCGTTCGCGAATAATGTCGATCGACTGGTGATGCCGCTTCAGCAGCGGCCCCAGGTGCCGCGCGATTACCGGCAACTTGACCATTTCCGCGAGGGGGCGTTCGGACAAGTCGGGAATAATTTTCGGCACCAGGCCGTTTTCCGGCGCCGACTCGATGACCAGCGCGAGCTGCGTGGCGGGCTGGTCGACGGCCACGGCCGATTCGGGCGTGGGATACTGCGCGCCGTCGATGATGTCGCCCCAATGGATGAGTTCGGCGAGAGGTTTTGTATCGAAGCCGAATTTCGTGCTGGTCACGTCGGCCAGCAGCTTGGTGCAGGATTTGTAATCCGGATCGTAGAACTTGTGTCCACTGCGATCCTGGCGGAAATGTTCGGCATCGGCGGGTGTCAGAAACGCGCTCTGGTGATGGTCGAACCACCAGGTCACGCGCGGCGAACTGGAATACTTGAAATCGACAATGGCGTTTTCATCGCCGTCGAAAAGCCCGTCGGCGAATTGTTGCCGGGCCTGATGCGCCATCCCCGTAAATTGGAACTGGGCGCCGGGATTGATCCGCTCGCGAAAAAAACGGTAGAAGACCGCCGCCGAGGCCGCCCCATCGAAGCAGCGGTCGTGAAAACACAAGCGAACTTTGACCGGGTCCGGCAATGTCCCTCTACGCTCCCTTTTCAGGCGGAAATTTCCATTCCTGAAGCTCCGACAGATTCCACGCCCGCGGCTCCTTCAAGGCGAGGAGCGCGAAACGGAAAGCCCTAAAAGATGGCTGGGGCGGCCAAGAATGTCAAGATCAAAAGGGCGGGCGAATGACGAACGGATTTCAGAATGACAATCTGGGTGATTGTCTCGATGTGGAAAAGGTGGCGACCCGCTCCGTCGAGAACCGCATTGCCAGGAACGGGCCGCCGAATCCACGGGACGGCGTCACTTCCCGGCAAAGCTCTTTGCGATGCCCGCTGCCACCGGCACTTCAAATTTTTCGCCCTGGTAGGCCTTCACCATGAGCAGGATCCAGAGAATAATGGCGACCAGGCTGATCAGTCCGTACAGCGCGGCCCCCATCCCGAATGCACCGAACCCGCCCATCATCATCATTCCCGCGCCGAAAAAGATCCCAATCACAAGGTTGATGATGTGCAGCCCGCCGAACACCACGATGGATTGCGCGGCGTGAAACTTCACAAACGGCCGCTTGTCGATCAAGAAGAATACGATCCCCGTGAGCCAGCCGAGCGTGTAGCACAACAGCCCGGCCACGTTTTCCGACATGCCCGATTGCGCGCTATGCGTTGTTTGTGCCACTTGTCCTGCTGCCTGCGCCTGCCCGCACTTGGGACAGAACGCCACGCCATCTCCGACTTCTCCGCCACACTTGCTACAAAAGGCCATTGTGCGTCTCCCTCCCGCAGTCGTTAAGGAAAGCCCCGACCGAGATGGTGCGCAGGCTATCACTGCTGCCCTCTATGCACAAGGCCGGGCAGGATGGCCCATGTGTTCTGGAAGTGGTGGCCGGAATCCGGGAATTCTTGCCGCGATTCTGCGAAGGAGTCTGGTGCTACCACAGACGATGCGGAAGCAAATAGGTAAACCCGAATAAGACCACCGTCCGGGTAGATGTCGCGTTGAAGCCGTGATTGAAGGCCGCGTCTAGGACGAGGTTTCCTCGCGGAGAGTACGACACGGCCCAAAGATTTCCAATCGTGTTGCTGCGTTGCAAAGGCTGCGAGAAGTGCCAGATCTCCCCTGCAATCGTGAATTTTTTTAGTGGATGCGAAACCGAGAGTGTCTGTCCCCATTGCGCACGCCGCACGGCAACTTCCTGTTGTTCGTTCGCGATTCCGTTCGCATCGAAATGAAAGCCATGAACGTCGCCGCTCACCAGGATCATCGCCGATTGATTGGCCGAGCCAATATCGATGTCCGGCGCAGGCCCGGAATAAACGGATCGAAGATAACTGGCCGATAAAGTCGGCCGGGCGTTTTCTCCATGCAAAATTACGGCCTGCGCTCCAGCCGAAACGCCTCCGATTTGCGATGCGTCTTGCCCGCTGGTTTTGCTCCACACCACGGGCTCCGATTGCAGGATCAGCTGAAGCCGCGGATGTACAGTAAGCTTTGTCACCTGCTGCAAACTCACGCGGCCGGAAAATTCCGGAGAGTCCTGTGCAGCCATTCCGCCGGTTTCAAATTGAAGATATCCGACTGGGGTCAGCGTGGCAGGAGCTGAAACGGTCGGGCGCGCCGGGTTGGCCTCTGGCTCCAAGGACGCACCGGACTGAGCGGCGCAGTTTGGGGCGTAAGCGCCAAGAGACAATAAGATATAAATGATCGTGCGTCCAGCATCACGCGCTAATCCCATGGCACTCCCGATGCTATACTGTCGGTCCGCGCGGAAGTGGCGGAATTGGCAGACGCGCCAGCCTTAGGAGCTGGTGGCCGAAAGGCCGTAGGGGTTCGAGTCCCTTCTTCCGCACCATTCCCCTATCTTTTAATTACAGTGGGCCCTGCGGCAAAATCGCCGGCTTGGGGCGAGGTGAAATGCAATCTGTTCCATCCCGGTTCCTTCGCGCCCTTGGCAACGCGCGCGCTTTCAGAAATATGACATGATTTTTTCCGGCATGTTATTCTCGCCTTGGCCGGGCGAGTTGACGCCGGAGTTGCATTCCCCTATACTTTGCATTCGTTGGTTCCCGCTCGCAGTTCTTTCCCGTTTCCTTCATCCGGACCGAGAAGCGGCAAAGAGTAGACGTGCGATTTTTTGAGTGATTCTGGAATCATTTCGGCAATCTAAATCAAAACCTGGAAACGTGAAGAGCGAACGATGAGCGAAGCGACTTGCCGGCGCGAGCTGGAACTGGAAATCCCCGCGGAAACGGTACAGAAGGCCATGGAACGCGTGGCCAAGGAATTCGCGCGCGTGGCGCGCGTGCCGGGGTTTCGTCCCGGCAAGGCTCCGGTCACGCTGATCCGCCGCCGCTTCGCTGACGATATCAAGAGCGAAGTGCTGCAATCACTGGTCCCCGAACAGATCGAGCGCGCCGTCACCGAAAACAAGATGGTGCCGATCACGCAGCCGCAGGTGGACAAAGTGGACTTCGCCGAGGCCGGCCCGGTGAAATTCCGCGCCAGCTTCGAGGTGCTGCCCGAATTCGAGCTGGGACAATATAAGGACCTGGAAGTCGAGATCGACGACGTAAAGATTGAAGACGCGGATGTCGATAAAGCGCTCGAGGAATTGCGCGACCGCGCCGCCAACTTCGTTCCGGTCGAGGGCCGCGCGATCGCCGACGGTGATTACGCGCAGCTCAAGCTGAAAGGCATTCCAGCCGGAGGCGGTGAACCGCTCGAGGCCGACAGCGTGCTCTGCCACGTGGGCGGCGAAGAAACCATGGACGCGTTCAACACAAATCTGCGCGGCTCCGGCATCGGCGATCACAAGAATTTCGACGTGACTTACCCCGCCGATTATCCCGACCCGAAGCTGCAGGGAAAAACCTATTCCTACGCGGTCGAGGTGCTGGGCATCAAGGAAAAGAAGCGCCCCGAACTCAGCGACGAATTCGCCAAGGACCTGGGCGAGGGACAGACCCTCGAGGAATTGCGCGCCAAGATCCGCGAAAATCTGGAAGCGGCGCGCACGCATAAGCTGAAAGAACAGACCAGCCAGAAGGTGCTCTCAAAGATCGTCGAGGCGCACGAGTTCCCCGTGCCTCAGGCGCTGGTCGAGCATCAAATGGATTCGCTGCTGGAGCGCACGGTACGCTCGCTGGCCTCCCAGGGAGTCGATCCGCGGGCCGTCAACGTCGATTGGGTGGCCTTGCGTAACCGCCAGAAGGACCGTTCGATCATCGACGTGAAGGCCGAGCTGCTGCTGGACCGCATCGCCACCAAGGAAAACATCGACGTGAGCGATGAAGACATGGAAAAAGAAATCGCAACGCTCGCCGAACGTAGTGGCGAATCCGCTACAGCCGTTCGCGCTAACTTGACAAGGCAAGGAGCGCTGGATAGGATGAAATCTAAGCTTCGGAGTGAAAAAACTCTGGACTGGCTCTGCCGAAATTCCCGGACACGGACAAAGACCGAGGAGAAATAAAGCTGATCCGGCCGGGGTCCTCCGCGCTACCTAAAAAAAACCTAATGAATCATACAGACGATATGACGCCGTACGCGACCACGTTAGTCCCCATGGTCGTGGAACAGACCAACCGGGGAGAGCGGGCCTACGATATTTATTCCCGCCTGCTGAAAGACAATATTATTTTCATCGGGACGCCGATTGACGACCACGTCGCCAACCTGGTGACCGCCCAGCTGCTGTTTCTGGAAGCGGAAGATCCCGAGAAGGATATCTCGCTGTACATCAATTCGCCGGGCGGCTCGATCACCGCGGGCATGGCCATTTATGACACCATGCAGTTCGTGCGGCCGAACGTCGTGACGATTTGCGTCGGACAGGCCGCCTCGATCGCCGCGCTGCTGCTCACCGCCGGAGCGCCCAAGAAGCGCTTCTCCCTGCCCAACTCGCGCATCCTGATTCACCAGCCGTGGATGTCGGGACTTTCGGGCCAGGCCACCGACATCGATATTCACGCAAAGGAAATCCTGCGTATGCGCACGGTCATCAACGGCCTGCTGGCGCAACACAGCGGGCATCCTCTCGAGACGCTGGAAAAAGACGTCGAGCGCGATTTCATTATGTCCGCGGCGCAAGCCAAGGAATACGGGCTGATCGACGAGATTATTACCAAGCACCGCTAGCGCGTTCCTAAAAGTTAGCAGGCGTATTGAGCGGCGGTGTACGGAAGCTGTAAAGGGGCCTAGAATAAACCGCGTGGCACCGGGTGCGGGCTGTACTTTTACGCAGAACGCTTCAAGTGAAGCGTGCAGCCCGCCGGTAAAAAGCCCGCCGACCGCCGGAGGAAACCACACCGTTGAGAAAACTCAGCACTGACGAACCGTTGCGCTGTTCCTTTTGCCATAAAACGCAGGAACAGGTCGAGAAACTGATCAGCTCGCCTTCGGACTACCCGCGCGCCTACATCTGCAATGAGTGCGTGAACGTCTGCGACCAGATTCTCGAGGACGAAAAGCGCGAGCAGTCCAATCCGGTGAACAAGCGCCTGCCGCGCCCGCCGGAGATCAAGGCGTTTCTCGACGGCTACGTCATCGGCCAGGACAAGACCAAGAAGAAGCTGGCCGTCGCGGTCTACAATCACTATAAGAGGATATTCCTGAACCGCCAGCCCGGCGACGTCGAACTCACCAAGTCCAATATTTTGCTGATCGGCCCGACCGGAACCGGAAAGACCCTGCTGGCCCAGACGCTTTCGCGCATGCTGGACGTTCCGTTCGCCATCGTGGACGCCACTACCCTGACCGAAGCGGGCTACGTCGGCGAGGACGTCGAGAACATCATCCTGAAGCTGCTGCAAGCGGCGGATGGAGACGTCACCAAGGCGCAGCAAGGCATCATTTATATCGACGAGATCGACAAGATCTCTAAGAAGGACGAGAACCCGTCGATCACTCGCGATGTTTCGGGCGAAGGCGTTCAGCAGGCCCTGCTGAAGATTCTCGAAGGCACGATCGCTAATGTGCCTCCGCAGGGCGGCCGCAAGCATCCGCACCAGGAATTTACGCCCGTCGATACCACCAATATTCTGTTCATCTGCGGCGGGGCGTTCGTGGGCCTGGAAAAAACGATTGAGCGGCGCATCGGGCAGAAATCGCTCGGCTTTCATACCGACGCGCAGCCCTCGACGGCACAGCGCCGCAACATCGAGTTGCTCGGCCAGGTGCAGCCTACCGACCTGATCCGCTACGGCCTGATCCCCGAATTTGTGGGCCGCTTGCCGGTCGTCGGCGTTCTGGGCGACCTCGACAAGAGCGCGCTGATGCAGATTCTGACGGAACCCAAGAACGCACTGATCCGTCAGTATCAAAGATTGTTTGAGTTTGAAAACGTGCGCTTGCGCTTTGCCGACGACGCCCTCGAAACCGTCGCGGAACTGGCGCTGCAACGCAAGGTCGGCGCCCGCGGCCTGCGCATGATCCTTGAGGATCTGATGCTCGAGCTGATGTACCACCTGCCCGTGCAGCGCAAACTTCGCGAATTCGTCGTCACCGCGGAAATGGTCCGCAGCCGCGAAATCAACTGGACGCTACTGGAAAAAGCGGGATAAACATTCTTCCGGCGCGGGCTGCGCTAGCGGCCCGCGCCAAGTACGGAGTTTAAGGAGCCGTCTATCGTCACGGAACCCATGTTCAACCGGGAAAAAAGCGATTTGAAGCGTGTGCCCATGATGCCGGTGCGCGACCTGGTTATCTTTCCCCAGATGATGAACCCGTTCATCGTCGGTCGGGAAAGTTCCCTGCGCGCGCTCGAGGAAGCGCTGGCCACCGACAAAAAGATTTTCCTCGCCACCCAGCATGACGCTTCCGTGGACGACCCCAAACCCGAGGAAATCTATGCCGTCGGCACGCTGGCCAATATCGTGCAAAGCGTGCGGTTGCCGGACGGAAACCTGCGCGTGCTGGTCGAAGGCGTCGAACGCGCCAAGGTCGTGCAGGTCGCCACGGACGAAGGCTTTTTCCGGGCCACGCTGAAAGTGATTCCCAACAAGGCCGAGCCTTCCCCGCAGATCGAGGCCGCCGTCACCAAGGTCACCGGCCTATTCGAGCAGTACGTGAAGCTCTCGCAGAGCCTGAATTATGACACCATGATTGCCGCCACGCGGGTGGACGATCCCGCCAAGCTCTCGGACACCATCGCCTCGAACCTGCAGATCCCGGTCGAGGAAAAACAGGAACTGCTTGAGAATTTCGATCCCCTGGACCGGCTGACGCGCGTTGGCGAAATTCTCGAAAGCGAAATCGAGAAGCTGAACGTGGACCGCAACATCAACACGCGCGTGAAGCGCCAGATGGAGCGGGCCCAGAAAGAGTACTACCTCAACGAAAAACTGAAGGCCATCCACAAGGAACTCGGCCGCGGCGAAAAGAACGAACTGGAAGAGCTAAAAAAGAAAATCGACTCCGCCGGCATGCCCAAGGAAACCCACGAAAAAGCGGCGCAGGAACTGAAGCGGCTGGAAATGATGCCGCCGATGTCGGCCGAATCCACCGTCAGCCGCAACTACCTGGAATGGCTGCTGGCCGTGCCCTGGAAAAAGAAGTCCAAGGAAATTCGCGACATCGCCCTGGCCGAAAAAATCCTGGAAGAAGATCATTACGGCCTGGAAAAGGTCAAGGAACGCATCCTCGAATTCCTCGCCGTCCGCCAGCTCGTAAAAAATCCGAAAGGCTCGATTCTCTGCTTCGTGGGCCCTCCGGGCGTGGGCAAAACCTCGCTGGCCATGTCCATCGGGCGCGCCACGGGCCGCAAATTCGTGCGCGTCTCCCTTGGCGGCGTGCGTGACGAAGCCGAAATCCGCGGACACCGCCGCACCTACATCGGCGCCCTGCCCGGCCAGATCATCCAGATGATGAAAAAGGCCGGCACGGTCAACCCGATTTTCGTTCTCGACGAAGTGGACAAGATGTCCACCGACTTCCGTGGCGATCCTTCGGCGGCGCTGATGGAAGTTCTCGACCCCGAGCTCAATCACGCCTTCACCGACCATTATCTCGACGTCGAATACGACCTCTCCAAGGTCATGTTCGTGTGCACGGCCAACGTGATGCACACCATTCCGCAGCCCTTGCAGGATCGCATGGAGATTCTGCGCATCCCGGGCTACACGGAAGTCGAAAAGGCGCAGATCGCCAAGCGCTTCCTGATCAAGAAAGCCCTGGAAGCCGCGGGCCTCACCGAATCCAATCTGACCTTCAGCGATGAGGCCATTGCCCACATCATCCGGCACTACACGCATGAGGCCGGGGTGCGCAGCCTGGAACGCGAAATTTCCAATGTCTGCCGCAAGGTGTCGCGCCGCGTCGTAAAAGAAGGCAAGCAGTATTCCATCGCGGTCACGCCTGAGAACGTCAACGAATTTCTGGGCGTCATCAAGTACCGCGAAATCTGGAACGAAAAGAAAAATGAGATCGGCCTGGCGACCGGCCTGGCCTGGACCGAAGTGGGCGGCTCGGTGCTCTCGACCGAAGCCACCATCATGCAGGGCAAAGGGCGCCTGACGCTCACCGGAAAACTCGGCGACGTGATGCAGGAGTCGGCGCAAGCGGCCATGAGCTACGTTCGCTCGCGCACCGCGATGTTCGGTTTGCCGCGCGACTTCTACCGCCATATCGACATTCACCTGCATGTGCCCGAAGGCGCCATTCCTAAGGATGGCCCCTCGGCCGGCATCACCATCGCCACCACCATCGTCAGCGCCCTGACGCGCACGCCGATCCGCTGCGACGTGGCCATGACCGGCGAAATCACGCTGCGCGGAAAAGTGCTCCCCATCGGTGGCATGAAGGAAAAACTCCTGGCCGCGCACCGCATGGGCATGCGCACCGTGATTCTGCCCAAGGATAACGAAAAAGATCTGGCGGACATTCCCGCGGAAATTCAGGCGGCCCTGTCCCTGCGATTCGTGGAAAATATGGACGAGGTCCTGCAAATCGCACTCGAGCGGCCCATCGAGCCCGTGACGCACGACGCGGTTCCGGAAGTCGCCGCGAAATTCGAGACCGAAGCGGAAAGCGATCAGGAATTAACCAACTGAGGGAAACCTCGGCGCAAGGGTGCGTGGTGGCGTCACCGCTTCGCGCCCCGGCAAGTCCGGAGCGTGGAAGCCCGCTGAATTTTCCGTCCTGAAGAACAACGACAGGTCCGGCAGCAGGGGCGCTTCGGGTCGCGGAACGCACGGCTGCAATTCGCACCAACAGGAAAGCAATTCGCACCACATGGAAATTTGAAATCCCAGTTTGGCTAATCCGGTCGGAAAACTAACATGTGCCTGCCCGGAGTCCGCCGAGTGAAACAATCCCGGCCTGATCTTCAGGCTTATCTTCGAACAACTTAAGGAAATGAAAACGATGAGTATTAGTCTTGCGGAACTGAAAGAGAAAAATATTACGGACCTGGCGAAAATCGCCAAGGATCTGGCTATCCCGGGCGCCAGCGGCATGCGCAAGCAGGAGTTGATCTTCCAGATCCTCCGCGCCCAGACGGAGAAGAACGGCCTGATCTTTTCCGAAGGCGTGCTGGAATGCCTGCCCGACGGTTTCGGTTTTCTGCGCGCGCCGGAATACAACTATCTGCCCGGCCCCGACGACATTTACGTTTCGCCGTCGCAGATCCGGAAATTCGACTTGCGCACCGGCGACACCGTCTCCGGACAAGTCCGCCCGCCCAAGGACGGCGAGCGCTACTTCGCCCTGATCAAGGTCGAAGCGGTCAATTTCGAGGATCCCGAAGTCGCGCGCAACAAGATCTTCTTCGACAACCTCACGCCTCTCTACCCAGCCGGCCGCCTGAAGATGGAAACGACGCGCGAAAATCTGACCGGGCGAGTGCTGGACCTGCTTTGCCCGGTGGGCAAGGGGCAGCGCGGATTGATCGTCGCGCCGCCGCGCACCGGAAAGACCATGATGCTGCAGTCCTTCGCCAACTCGGTCACCACCAATCATCCGGAAGTCGCCCTGATCGTCCTGCTGATCGACGAACGGCCCGAGGAAGTCACTGATATGCAGCGCACGGTGAAGGGCGAAGTCATCAGCTCCACGTTCGATGAGCCGCCGCAACGCCACATCCAGGTCGCGGAAATGGTTCTGGAAAAGGCCAAGCGCCTGGTGGAACACAAGCGCGACGTCGTGATCCTGCTCGACTCCATCACGCGTCTGGCACGCGCCTATAACGCCGTCACTCCGCCGTCGGGCAAGGTCCTCTCGGGCGGTATTGACGCCAACGCCCTGCAGCGCCCGCGCCGCTTTTTCGCCGCCGCGCGCAATGTCGAGGAAGGCGGCTCGCTCACGATCATCGCCACCGCGCTGATCGATACCGGCAGCCGCATGGATGACGTGATCTTCGAGGAGTTTAAGGGCACCGGCAACATGGAGATCAACCTCGACCGCCGCCTGGTCGATAAGCGCATCTTCCCGGCCATCGACATCAACCGCTCCGGCACCCGTAAGGAAGAACTGCTGATGCCGCCGGACGAACTCAATCGCGTGTGGGTGCTTCGCAAGGTGCTGAATCCTCTCTCGCCGGTCGAAGCCATGGAATTGCTCTGCGGCCGCCTCTCGAAGTCGAAGTCGAACGCCGAATTTCTTGCGTCCATGTCCAGCCCCAGCTAGACACGGCCGCAAGTCTCATTCCCCCCTTCCAAAACTGGCCGGTCCCTGACCGGCTGGATGCAATTTCGCTCAAATGGAAGGGAGTCCTGGAATGAAATTTCTTGCCCGCCAGCCGATCCTCGACCGCCGTCAGGAAGTTTATGCCTACGAACTTCTGTTCCGAGACGGGATCCAAGACAACTGCGACGGCTTGAATCTGGAGCTTGCGTCCACATCCGTCCTGGACACATCCTTCTTAATCGGCCTGGAAAAAATCACCGAGGGCCGGCGCATGTTTGTCAATTGCCCGCGGGATTTTCTGCTGCGTGGGTACGTCTCGCTGTTTCCGCGCGACGCGGTGGTCGTGGAAATCCTGGAAAATGTCAAGCCCGACGAGGAAGTCGTCGAAGCTTGCCATTTGCTGAAACAGGATGGGTTCCTGATCGCGCTGGATGATTTCGTCGACACGCCCGACTGGGCGCCGCTGGTCGAACTCACCGACTTCATCAAGGTGGACTTCCGCCTCACCGGCCGCGAGCAGCAGCGCGCCCTGGCCGCGCGCTACGCCCGAAAAGGAATCCGCATGCTCGCCGAAAAAGTGGAAACGCAGGAGGAATTTGAGGCTGGCGTAAAAATGGGATACTCCCTTTTCCAGGGATATTTCTTCTGCCGGCCCGAGATCATGCAGCACAAGAGCTTGCCCGCATTCAAAATGGCATATTTGGAATTGCTTCAGGCGGCCACCGCCCCGGAAATTGACGTCGGCCTCCTCGCCTCGCAAATCAAGCACGATGCTTCCATCACTTTCCGCCTGCTGCGTTATCTGAATTCGGCCGCCTTCGGTTTGCGTTCAGAGATCCATTCCATCCCCCATGCGCTCTCGCTGCTCGGCGAACGCGAAATGCGCAAATGGATCGCGGTCGTCGCGGTGGGCGTGATGGCCGATGGAAAACCCGGCGAACTGATGACCGTGCCGCTGGTGCGCGGGCGCTTCTGCGAGTTGCTGGCGCCGCTGGCCGGGTTGGCCCATCACTCGAGCGACTTGTTCCTGCTGGGTCTGCTCTCCGTGATGGACGCGATCCTGGGCCAGCCGCTCGAAATCATTCTCGCCGAATTGCCGGTGCGCCAGGAAATCAAGGATGCCCTGCTGGCGCGGACCGGTTTGTACCGGAATCTGCTCGATATCGCCATCGCGCACGAAACCGCCGATTGGGAAAAGGTCAACGCCCTGCTGGACCTGCTGAGAATTACGAAGGATCTCGTCCCGGTTCTGTACGTCTCCGCCCTGAACTGGTCTTCCGCATTGCATCGCGGCATTCACGAACATGCAATTGGTTGAAGGTCTTTCGTATTTCTTATCCGTATGACGTGCGGGGAAAATGCAAGGAAGGAAAATCGCGCCCACCGAGGCTGTTCACGAATCACAAATCACGATGCACTAGTCGCCAGTCACCGCCTTTCCCTTCGCCCTCTCCCCCGCCAGCATCACAATCACGCGCGCGGTCTCCTCGGCGTCCATCGCCGAATTATCCACCACCACGGCGTCGGCGGCGCGCACCAGCGGGGACATCTTGCGCTCGCGGTCGCGCTGGTCGCGCGCGCGCACATCGGCCAGCACCAGCAGGGGATCGGAGGCTTCGCCTTTTTCAGAGAGTTCCTGCCAGCGCCGCCGCGCGCGAACTTCCGGCGACGCATCGAGATAAATCTTCAAGTCGGCATGAGGGAAAACCACCGAGCCGATGTCTCGGCCTTCCATCACCACGCCGCCCTGCTCGCCCGCGCGCCGCTGCTCGGCCACCAGAGGATGCCGCACTCCGGGAATGACCGCGACCACCGAGGCCGCGTGCGACACTTCCGTCGTACGGATCCAGTTGGTGATGTCTTCCCCGTCCAGGATGACGTGCTGCTTGCCGTCACGCCACACAAGATCAATGCGCACACGGCCAGCCAGCGCCGCAAGTGCGTCCGGCGAATCCAGCGGAATTTTTTCGCACAGCGCCTTCCACCCGATCGCGCGGTACATCGCGCCGCTATCCAGGTGCGTGTAGCCCAGGAGTTCAGCCACGCGCCGCGCCACCGTGCTTTTGCCCGATCCGACAGGGCCGTCGATAGCAATGATGAGTTTGCTTTTCATTCGCGATAGGAGGAAATCAGATTCTCTTGAAGGCGCGCTCGATTTCCTTCACCGAATAACGCAGCACAATCGGCCGGCCGTGCGGGCAGCTCATCGGCGCTTCCGTTTTCGCAAGCTCGCCGAGCAGCCATTCCATTTTTCTCTGGTCGAGCGGCATGTTCACCTTGATCGCCGCATGGCACGACGTCGATGCGGCGATCTTCGCCTGCAGCGTATCCATCGAGACGGCCGCGTTCTCGCGGTCGGTCCCATCGAGAATTTCCATCAGCAGCCGCTCGGCGTCCGACGTGGCGATCCCGGCGGGCGCGGCGTGAATGGCCACGCTGCGCGGTCCCATCTGCGAGACTTCAAAGCCGTTCGCGGCCAGCTCCTCGGCGATGCGCTCGAATATCACCAGTTGACGCGGAGAGAGCTCCACCATCAGCGGCACCAGCATCCGCTGCCCGGTCAGTAGCCCCGCGCGGCGCGCCCGCAAGTGCTGCTCAAACAGCACGCGCTCGTGCGCCACGTGCTGGTCGATGATCCACAGCCCTTCGCCGTTCACCGCAACGATGAAGCTCGAATTCACCTGACCCAGAGGCTTCAATTCGTCCAGACTGTCCGCGCTCGCCAGACGGTCACCGGTCCCGGCGGATTCTCCGGCGAGAAACGCGGCGGCTGCGGCCTCACCAAAGTTCCGGGCAATTTCGGAGGCCGATTCGTCGGCCGACATTCCGATGCCGCTTTCGAACTGAAAACGTTGCGACTCCGGCCGCAGCGGCGCTCCGGTCAACTCAAAATCTCCGGCAATCGCCGCGCCGGCCACCGCGGCCGCATTCATCGGCGGAATCACGGCGCGCGGAAGAACCCCGTTTCCGTTCCCGGCGGCCACGGCCGCGGCGGCGCTCCCCTCGGCGCTCTCAGAAGCCGCCGCGCCCGGCGCTGCAATTGACGTCGCAGCTGGCGTCGCATTGGATGTCGCAGCAGACGTCACACCGGAAAAACTGGGAACCGGCCGCGCCTTGGAAAGCGCCTGGCGTATGGAATCGCGCGTAAAATCGTGCACGAATTGCGGATGCCGGAAGCGCACTTCGATCTTCGCGGGGTGCACGTTCACGTCCACTTCCTCGGCCGGCAAATCGAGAAACAGCAGCACTCCGGGAAATACAGACGGCGGCAGAACATTGCGGTAGGCTTCGTGAATCGCGTGCAGGATCAGGCGGTCGCGCACCAGTCGCTTGTTCACGAAGACGTAGATTCCGTTGCGGTTGCTGCGCTGCACCTCGGGCCGCGAAGCAAATCCGCGCACGACGAGTTCCGCCGAGCGCTCCTCGGCGGTCAATTCGGTTTCGGTAATCGACGCGCGCATGGGAGAGGAAACTGGCGAAAGCTCGAATAGCTCGTCGAGCGCCTGCCGCCCGAAAATCTGGTAGACACGATCGGCCATCGTCCCGACCGCCGTGGCGTTGATGATTTCCTGCGTCGGCGTTTTCAAGACGAATTGCTTATCGGGATGGGCCAGGGCGTAGTGAGTGACAAGCGAAGCGATGTGCCCCAGTTCAGTGGTTTCCGATTTCAGAAAGTTGCGCCGCGCCGGCACGCAGTAGAAAAGGTCGGCAACGCTGATGGTCGTCCCCGCCGGAAGCCCCTCGGGATTGACGCCCACCAGTTTGCCGCCGGCGAATTCGACGCGTGTGCCTTCCTCTTCCTCCGCCGCGCGCGTCTGCAGCAGCAAGCGCGAAACCGCCGCGATCGAAGGTAGCGCCTCTCCGCGAAATCCCAGCGTGGCAATCGAAAGCAGATCGTCGGCCGTGCGCAACTTCGATGTCGCGTGCCGCTCGAAGGCCAGCAGCGCGTCGTCGTGCGCCATCCCCGTGCCGTCGTCGATCACGCGGATCATGCGCTTGCCGCCCGATTCCACTTCCACGTGAATCGACCGCGCGCCCGCATCGAGCGCGTTCTCGAGCAACTCTTTCACAACCGACGCCGGGCGCTCGACGACTTCGCCCGCGGCGATCTTGTTGGCGACGTTTTCCGGGAGTATGCGTATGCGCGTCATTTTCTTCTAATCAGGCCTGTTCGCGCCTGTACCTTGAAACAATACTCTACTTCTTTTCGATCGGCTTCAGTTGAATGCCGAGCATCTCCAGCTGATCGGTGTCCACATCGGAGGGCGCGTCGGCCATCAGATCCTGCGCCTTCGCCGTTTTTGGGAAGGCAATGACTTCGCGGATCGATTTTTCTCCCGCGAGCAGCGCGGTAACGCGATCGAGGCCAAGCGCGATGCCGCCGTGCGGAGGCGTGCCGTAGGTCAGCGCATCCAGGAAGAAACCAAAGCGGTTGCGCCGCTGTTCTTCGCTCAGGCCCAGGGCCTTGAACACGCGGTCCTGCACTTCCTGCTGGTGAATCCGGATGCTGCCCGAGCCCAGCTCGACGCCGTTCAAAACCAGATCGTAGCCTTTCGAGCGCATGGACAGGCGCACTTCGTCGGAAGCGTCCTCGAGTTTCGGGACATCCTCCTCGACGATGCCTGTAAAGGGATGCTGCGCGCTGACGACGCACTTGTCGGTCGGGCTCCACTCGAAGAGCGCAAAGCCCGTGATCCACAAAAATTCCCAGCGGTCCGCGGGCACCAGTTTCAACTGCTCGGCGAGCAGCAAACGCAATTGCCCCGCGATCAGCGCCGCTGCGTCGGTGCCGAGGATTTGCTCTTTCGCCGACACCGCAACGACCAGGTCGCCGGGCTTGGCTTCCGCGGCTGCGGCAATCTGTTTCAGCGTTTCGGCGCCAAGATTTTTTTCCAGCGGCGAGGAAACGCCCGCGTCCGCCACCTTGACCCAGTAGACACCGCGCGCGCCGAGCGATTTCGCCTTTTCGGCGATCTCGTCCAGTTGCTTGCGCGAAAACGCCGCGGCGCCGGGAGCTGCAAGCGCCTGCACGTTTCCCTCGATGTGCAGCGTCTCGCGCGCGGCCGCAAAATGCGCGGTCACGTCGTGCAATACCATCCCGAAGCGCAGGTCGGGCTTGTCCGAACCGTAGCGCCGGATGGCGTCCTTATATTCCAGGCGGCGGAACGGGCCTTTCACTGTGATTCCGGCGACCGCGCAGGCGCGCACCATCACGTTTTCGATCACGCCGAAGACCGCGTCCTGCGTGGGAAACGACATCTCCAGGTCCAGTTGCGTGAATTCGGGCTGGCGGTCGGCGCGCAAATCCTCGTCGCGAAAACATTTGACGATCTGGAAGTAGCGGTCCATCCCTCCGATCATCAGGATCTGCTTGAAGATCTGCGGCGATTGCGGCAGCGCGTAAAATTGCCCGGGATGCACGCGGCTGGGCACCAGATAATCGCGCGCGCCTTCGGGAGTCGAGCGGGTGAGCATGGGCGTTTCGATTTCATAAAAACCCATTTCGTCCATGGCCTTGCGGATTTCCAGGATCACGCGGTGGCGCAGCGCCAGATTCTGCCGAGGCTTGGTGCGCCGCAGATCGAGGTAACGGTAGCGAAG
Organism: Terriglobia bacterium; assembly: GCA_020073485.1. Taxonomy (GTDB): domain Bacteria; phylum Acidobacteriota; class Terriglobia; order Acidiferrales; family UBA7541; genus Palsa-360. Next base: position 46,030 of record JAIQFB010000022.1, read on the forward strand.
GCGAGTCTCTTCGTTCGCGGTCAGCTCGTCCTCGACCACGAACGGCGGCGTCTTCGCCGTGTTCAGGATGCGCAACTCGCCGGCAATGATTTCGACTTCGCCCGAAGCCAGGTCGGGATTGGCCTTCTGCCGCTTCACCACGCGCCCGGTGATGGCCACGACGAATTCCGAGCGCAACTCCTCGGCGCGGGCGTGCGCGGCGGCGTGCTGCTCCTTATTGAAAACGATTTGCGCCAGGCCCGAGCGGTCCCGCAGGTCGATGAAAATCAGATTGCCAAGGTCGCGCCGCTTGTGGACCCAGCCCATCAGGACGACTTCCTTGCCATCGTCGGCGGCGCACAGGTTGCCGCAGTAATGAGTGCGTTGCAGTGTTCCGAGTGAATCGAGCACGGGTGTTTTGACCCTTTCTACTTTAGTTCAAGAATTCGGCCCTATTAATTTACATCGTCATTCCGAGTGAAGCGAGGAATCCCTCTGTGGGTTTCCCGCGCGTGACAAAAACACGGAGGAATTCCTCGCTTCGCTCGGAATGACGGAATTAGGGGTTGCGCTCGGCGCGCAAATACGAAAATAGTTCCGCCTCGGCCAGCTTTTGCTGCGAGCCGTCAGACAGGCGCTTCACCGCGACGACTCCGGCGGCCAATTCGTTGTCGCCCAAAATGACGGCGTGGCGCGCCTTCAGGCGATCAGCCAGGCCCAGCGATTTGCCAAACTTCATTTCGGCGGCGGGTAATTCGACCACGAACCCCGCATCGCGCAGCCGCCGCGCCAGGCCAATGGCCGCGGTCTGCGCCGCCGCGCCAAACCACGCGAGATACACATCGAGCCCGCCCGGCGTTTCGCCCGCTCCCTGTTCCTGCAGTGAGAGCACCAGCCGGTCGGTCCCAATGGCAAATCCGATGCCCTTCGTGGTGGCTTGCCCGCCCAGCAGTTCCACCAGGCCGTCATAACGCCCGCCGCCGCACACGGCGTTCTGCGAACCCAGCCCCGTCGCGGTGATTTCAAACGTGGTGCGCATGTAATAGTCGAGGCCGCGCACCAGGCGCCAGTTTTCCTGATAGGCGATCCCGCGCAGGCCGAGCTGACGCTTCACTTCCTCGTAATGTGCGCGGCATTCGGCGCAAAGATTTTCCGCGATCCGCGGCAACTTCTCGATGATGGCCTGCTCGTGCTCCAGCTTCGAGTCCAGCACGCGCAGCGGATTCGTCTCGATGCGCCGCTGGCTGTCCGCGCCTAGTTGCTCGCGCACTTTTTCGAGTTCCGCGCGCAATTTTTCGATGTAGGCCGGGCGGCACTGCTTGCAGCCGATGGAATTGATCGAGAGCGCCGCGCCTTTCAGTTTCACGCGGTCAAAAAACGCCAGCAGCATCTCGATAATTTCCGCATCGATACCCGGCGCATCCGAAGGGCCGAGAACTTCCGCGCCAATCTGATAGAACTGCCGGTAGCGCCCTTTTTGCGGCCTCTCGCGCCGGAACATTGGGCCCATGTAGTAGAGCTTTACGTTCCCAGGCTGCACCTGCATGCCGTGCTCGATGTAGGCGCGCACGACGGATGCGGTGGCCTCGGGGCGCAGAGTAAGGTAGTCACCCAACTCGGCAACCCTTATTGCTAGATAGATTGCGCTAACACAGTTCTTCGCTAATTCCTTGCTCTGTTCCACCCTCAAAGAGGTTCCAGATAGAGTTTCAAATCTATCCTTGAGATTTTGTAGGGCATTTTTGTTCGCTGGCGATTTGGAAAGTTCGTCAGCGGCCATCGCTCTCTCGAGCCCCGAAACAAAGTCCTTTACGTACCGCTGATATGCTTCGAATTGCTCGTCGTCTTTGAGGGGGTCTGGCCACTCAGTGATAATGTTGGCCAGAAAACCGAGCTGTGGCACGGCGTTGTCGACAAATGAATACATCTCCTTCGATACGATGTCCGTTTCCTGCCCCACTGATCGCGCAAACAATTCGGTTTGCTCAAAAATCGGCAGGCGAATTTCGGCAAAGCCGAATGTGCCGAAGACATCGCGCGCGGCCTGGTCGACGCGGTTCCACAGCGCGGATTCCGGCGGAAGAATGTCGCGCACACCTTTAATCGCTTGGAATTGATGTGATCTTGCAATCGCAGCCGCCTTCTTCTCCTGACGCAGGCGGCGAGATTCCTCGATCGCTCGCGCTTTTTCAAGGTCGTGTTCGTTCATTTCGAGGGTTCTGCCTTATACGTTTCCGAATACTCGATGTAGCGCGCGGCGTAGGCTTTGATACTCTCCTGATCCTCTTCGGTAAGTGCGCGGCGGAATTTTCCCGGGTGGCCCATGAACAGGCTGCCGGGCGGCACGACCGTGCCTTCCGGAACCAGCGTGCCGGCGGCGATGATCGAGCCCGCGCCGATTTTCACTCCGTTCAGCAGGATCGAGCCCATGCCGATCAGGACGCGCGATTCGATCGTGCAGCCGTGCAGGATGGCGCCGTGTCCGACGGTCACTTCGTCGCCCAGCACGAGCGGATGCGTGTCCTTCATCACGTGCAGCACCGAGCCGTCCTGAATGTTGGTGCGCGAGCCGATGCGGATCCAGTTCACGTCGCCGCGAATCACCACCGACGGCCAGACGCTGGAAAGTTCGCCGATGGTTACGTCTCCGATGATGACCGAATCCGGATCGATATACGCCGACGCCGGAATTTTCGGCGTGCGGCCGCGATAGCTGCGAATCATGCGCGCTCCTCAAATGAAATTGAACAAGTGAACCTAACACACGCCCTACGGGCTGACAAGAAAGACGGCTTGTCAAGGATCATATCCTTCCGTCCAGCACCGCCCGCCCTCGCGCCGTAAGGATCACCCTGGATTGGTCCATCGTGATCCCGCTTTCGATCTGGATGAGGCCGTCGGCAAGCGCGTCCTCCCACGTGGAAAGCCGCGGGCAGGTGCTGCGCCAGGAGGCCATGGCCTCGCCGTACGTCCGCGGGCGCAGGGAAACCCAGGTGAGGAATTCCAGGACCGAAAGACTCGCGGTTTGTTTTCCCGGGCCCGATTCCATAGCCAGTACTCCGGACCTCAATCGATTTCCACCACCGGGCCGCCGGCTTTCGCAGCTTTCGCCTCCAAAACACCGGCGACGGCGCGCGCCATCGCAAAAATGCTCTTCGCTCCGGGCGCATTTTCGCCGAGCGCCGCGACCGGCTTTCCGGTATCGCCTCCGATGCGGATGCGCGGATCGATTTCGATTTCGCCGAGCAGCGGAACGCCGTAGGTGTCGGCGATGCGGCGTCCTTCGCCGTGGCCGAAGACGTCGATTTTTCCCTGGCAATGCGGGCAATTGAAGTAGCTCATGTTCTCGACGATTCCGAGGATATCGACGTTAACCTGGCGGAACATTTCCATGGCTTTGCGGACATCGGCTAGCGCCACGACCGACGGCGTCGTGACCAGCACGGCTCCGGTCACCGGCACGATCTGAATCAACGAAAGCTGCACATCGCCCGTGCCGGGCGGAAGATCGACGATCAGATAATCCAGCTTGCCCCACACCACGCTGCGCAGGAACTGCTGCATCACGCTGTGCAGCATCGGCCCGCGCCAGATCATGGGTTTATCACCCGGGTTGAGCAGGCCCATGGAAATCAGTTTCAGGCCCTGCGCCTCGACCGGAAGAATTTCCCGCTCGCTGAGAGCCTGCGGCTGTTCGTCCGTGCCCAGCATGATGGGCACGTTGGGGCCGTAGACGTCGGCGTCGAGCAGGCCCACGGACGCGCCCAGGTTTTTCAGAGCCAGCGCCAGGTTCACGGCGACCGTGGTTTTTCCCACGCCGCCCTTTCCGCTGGCAACGGCGACGAGATTTCTCACGCCCTCGATGGGCAATTTCGGAGGCTGGGGCATGGGGGGTGGCGGCATAATTTTTAAAATTCTCCTGGATCAACGAAATTGGGACGGGTTCCTAATAAAGTGGCCACCCGGTTCAGCTGCGTATCCCGCAGCCATTCATTTTGAACGAGAAAGGCGCTTCCGTCCACTGGCGATGGCCAAGGCTCTTGGACCCTACCCGATTGGCCACATGGCGGCAAGGGCTCCTTGTGGCAAGGGCCGCTCCGCGCTAGGGTAAATAAGGAGGCGTATACCCCGCCCGCGTCCTGAACTCATGGATACTCCCAACACCAAGCTGGCATCGGCGCGTGCGTTCATTCGCAGCCTCAACATTCTGCTCAAGTACGCCCGTCTTTACAGCTTTGACCATGCCCGCACCGCCGAGCAGTTTGAAACCGCGTGGACGGAGTTGCATGCGGCCATCCCGGCCACCAACGAATCCGGGCTGCTGCTAAGCGCCAGCGGCTCGCAACTTCTGCTGGACGGCATGCCCGTCGAGGCGACTCCGGCCGAGCGAAGCTTCGCGCAATTGCTCTCCGCGGCGGGCCTCGCAAGCATTCAATTTACTTCGCGCGTGACCAAGCAAGACCTGGAACGCCTGGTTCGCGCCTTCCCCACGCAGAATACGAAACCTGTCGTGCTGGCCGAGCGCCTCAAGACCGCGCTCACCGGCGTGCCGGGAATACGCATCAACGAAATCCGCTTCGTTGCCGAAGACGCGTCCACGGGCGAGGCGCGCGTGGCGGGGCTTCTTACCGCGCAGACGCTCGGCGTCGATGCCGGTTCAATGAAGGACTGGCTCAGCGATCCTCAAAAACTGTTGCAGTTGATTGCCGCAGCCGATGGTTCGCGAAGAGGCCCGGGCAGCGGGCCGGGAGAGGGTGAAGGTCACGGAGAGGGCCCCGGCGGGAGCGGGAGCGTAGTGAGTGGGTCCGCCGCAGGCCACGGCGGATCAGGTTTCGGGCCAGGAACCGGGACCACGTCAGGCCCGGGTTCAGGATCCGGTCTTGGTGCTGGACATGGTTCAGGTTCCGCAACAGGCTCAGGTCCAGGGTTTGGGTCTGGACCAGGATCGGGACCTGGCTCCGGACCTGGATCAGGCCCGGGCTTCGGATCCGGTTCGGGCGGTGGAGCAACCCAGGGCGGCGATTCCGGCGGCAACGGCACGGGCGGCGTGGGTGGATCCGGCCGCGCAGGTAGTACGGGCAGCTCCGGGGGTTCGGGAGGTTTCGGGGGCCCGAGCGACACCGGCAGCGGATTTTCCGCATGGAGCGCCAAGGACGAAGACATCCTGGGAATTTTGAAATTGTTGACGCATCTGGGACACACCGTCGCGGGCGAAGGCGCGAGCGCGCAGCCGGGCCCCCTGCAGGAAGAGCTGACCAAGCTTCCGGCGCAGTCGCAGGAAATGCTGCGGCAGGCGCTGGCCGCTATCGCGGCGCAGGCGCCGGTGACAAATTCCAAGGACCCCATGCTGCTGCGCCTGGCCGAACATCTGGCGGTGCGCTTCGCGCTGGAGCGCTACGAGCGCGGCGAAGTGAAGGTCAACGCCGTGCGCCAGATGATCGAGCGGATGTCCCAAGAGATCGAAGGGCTGCGGAAAATTCTAGGCGCGCACGAAGAAAAGCTGGCGAGCGCCGGAATCGTCGTCGAATCCAACGCCGAATTGCTCGACCGCCAGTTCTGGTCGGCGGTGCCGGAAAAGGGAAAGCGCGCGGTGCTCACGTCGTCCGACGCGTGGTGCATTCCGGGGCGCAACGTCAAACAGTACATCGAAGAATTGATCGCCCGCGGCGACGAAAAAACGGCGCTGGCCATCCTGCAGAATTACGCCGCGTGCCTGCAGAGCCCGGAGGATGAGGCGCGGCGCCGCACGGCGATTGGTCTCGCGGATCTAGCCGAAGTTTACGCTTCGCTCGGAGGCCGCCCGCTGGCTCCGGCAATTCAGGTGGCGGGCGCACAGATGAGCATCGAGCGCGACGACAATTTGCAGGGATTGATCAGCGCCGCGTTCGTGCGCCTGGCGCAGGAAGCGGGCGCGCGGCGCGTGTTTCCCGCGATGCTGCAGGCGCTGGATTCGCTGGACGCGGTCGAGCACCAGAGGCCGGTATTCGCGCAAAACTTGCGGCCGCGGATCGGCCTGGAAAAACGCGTGCCGGAATTTCTGGAGGGCGTGCTGCGCGGAGACCGCGCCATCGAAGGCCTGGAAGTGCTGCTGCAGCGAGTGCCGCGGAGCACGGCGGAAAATCTGGTCCTGCGATTTAACCGCACCGGGAACCGCGAGGAGATGCAGCGCCTGGCGGACCTGGCGCGCGCGGTGGGAAATGACGTCGCGGCATCCCTGCGGGACACCCTGCGCACCGGCTCGGCCAGTGAAGCGGCGGAAACCGCGGGCCTGCTCAGCCGCCTGGATCCCTCGGCGATCGAACGGTGGGTACCGGAGCGCCTGGCGGAATGGCCGCGGCATGCGCAGGACCGCATGGTCCGGCTGCTGGCCATGAGCGGCGCGCCGGAGCGCGGAAACCTCTTGTGCGGTTTTCTCCACCTTCTCGATCCCGTTCTGCTGTCGCTGGCCGTCGACGAAATCGGACTGAGCGGAGAGGCAAGCTGCGTTCCCACGCTACTGCGCCTGGCCGAAGGAGACACGGGCCGCACCACCGGACAATTCATCCGCCTGAAAGCCATCGAAAACCTTGGGAGATTGAAGGCCGGGGAGTCCGCGGAACTGCTGAAAACCATTGCCGAAGGGCGCCATATGTTTCACTGGACTTATCCGGTCGAGTTGCGCCTAGCGGCCGTACAGGCCCTGACGAAAATCGACTCTAATTGGGCCATGGAATTTCTTCCCCGCTGCGGATTCACGCCGCCCGAACTCTCCCTGGCGCCTCTCGATCCCTCGCCGAACGCCAAGTATTTTCGCCGGCGAAGGTATCCGCGCATCCGGCTGTCTCAGCCCATCGCGGCCATCGCCACCGCCGGGCAGGATTCCTACCGCCTGGAAATCCGGGGACTGAGCCTGAGCGGGGGCATCGCCGTGGGCGAAAAGCATCTGCAGCCGGGGACTCTGGTCTCCATGAAAATTGGATCACACCTCCGGCCCATCCGCGCGCAAGTGCTGATGCGCGACGCCCGCGCCCAGGGACTTGGATTTGAATTCGCGGACATGGAATTGGATGAACGCTCCCGCCTGCGCAAACTCCTGCTGGAAAATCGCTCTTCGGCCATTTCCAGCGACCAGGAAGCTCCCGTTCCTGCGTCTGTGTAATTCCCCTTCATCCACAAATAGATCGGCGTAATTTCATCCGAATACCTGGAAAGGGCACCTGTGGCGCAGGCTTCAGCCTGTGGGGGTTAGTTCGAGTGCGATCGAGCTTGCTGCAACCAAACCCCGCAGGCTGAAGCCCGCGCCACTGCTTTGCACGGCGATTGCCGGACAGGGTACAATGATTTTTCGAGCGTGCGCGTGGCGAATCCACCCGCGGTCGCGGGATTGGTTCTCTCGCGCAGGGCCGCCCAGCCCGCCATTTCAACGAAACAGGAAACGTACTCCGAAGACCACTGAAGGATCGTGATGCGAGTCGATACCATGATCGACCGGGTTGTTTCCCGGTTCATCGGCACCAAGCACGAGCGCGACCTCAAGGTGATTCAGCCGCTGGTGAACGCCGTCAACGCGCTGGCACCCGAGTTCGAGAAGCTCAGCGACGAACAGCTTCTGGAGAAGACGCAGCAGCTGCGCGCGCAGGTTAAGGAGCGCCTCGCCGATCTTCCCCTGGACGATTCCGAGTACAAGGCAAAGTTTAAAGAAGCGCTCGCACCCTCCCTGGTGCCCGCCTTTGCCCTGGTTCGCGAAGCGGGCCGCCGGAAACTCGGCATGCGCCATTTCGACGTGCAATTGATCGGCGGCATCGTGCTGCACGAAGGCAAAATCGCCGAAATGAAAACCGGAGAAGGCAAAACGCTGGTGGCCACGCTTCCCGCGGTTCTGAACGCGCTCGCGGGGCGCGGCGTTCATATCGTCACGGTGAACGATTACCTGGCGCGGCGCGACGCCGAATGGATGAGCCCGATTTACCGCGCGCTGGGCCTCTCGGTCGGCGTGATTGTGCATGACCTGAGCGACGTCGAACGCCGCGCCGCCTATGGCGCCGACATTACCTACGGCACGAACAACGAATTCGGATTCGATTACCTGCGCGACAACATGAAATACGACCTTGCCGAATGCGTGCAGCGCGGCCACCACTTCGCCATCGTCGACGAAGTCGACTCCATCCTCATCGACGAAGCCCGCACGCCGCTGATTATTTCCGGCCCGTCCGAGGAATCCACCGACAAGTATTACCGCATCGACAAAATCATCCCGAAACTCATCCAGGACATCGACTACATCGTCGAGGAAAAACACCGCACCGCGACCCTCACCGAAGAGGGCGTGAGCAAGTGCGAAAAACTTCTGGGCTTCCACAACATGTACGACCCGCAGAACATGGAGACCATTCATCACGTCTACCAGGCGCTGCGCGCCCATTCGCTGTATAAGCGCGACGTCGAATACGTCGTCAAAAACGGCGAAGTCATCATCATCGACGAATTCACCGGCCGCGAAATGCCGGGGCGCCGCTGGTCGGACGGCCTGCACCAGGCCGTGGAAGCCAAGGAAGGCGTGAAGATCGAGCGCGAAACGCAAACTTTCGCCACGGTCACCTTCCAGAATTATTTCCGCATGTACAAGAAGCTTGCGGGCATGACCGGGACGGCGGAAACCGAAGCCACCGAATTCAACAAGATTTACAAGCTCGACGTTTCCATGATTCCCACCAACCGCCAGCTGCGGCGCGAGGAATTTTCCGACGTAGTCTATCGCACGGCCGCCGAAAAATACGAAGCGGTGATCAACGGCATCCTGCAGGAAGACAACAGCTACGCGCACGGCCTCCGGCAAATCCACGAATCCGGGCAGCCGGTGCTGGTGGGCACCATTTCCATCGAAAAGTCGGAGCACCTGGCGAACCTGCTGAAGAAGGCGGGCATCCCGCACCAGGTGTTGAACGCCAAGCAGCACGAGCGCGAAGCCAAGGTCATCGCGCAAGCCGGGCGCAAGGGCGCGGTCACGGTTTCCACCAACATGGCCGGCCGCGGTACCGACATTCTGCTGGGCGGAAATCCCGAGGCCATGACGCGCGAGTATTGCCTGCACGAGAAACTCGCGATTCCCTATATCGCCGCTCCGGCCGTGATCGGCGCCGGCCCCGCGGATGCGGCTCCGGCCACAAACATGGTGCTGTTCCAGCAAGAAGGAAAGATTTATCAGGTTCCCGCGGACCAGTGGAAGCCGATCTACGACGAGTTTGCCGCGCAATGCCGCGCGGAGCACGACGAAGTCATCGCCCTGGGCGGGCTGCACATCCTGGGCACCGAACGCCACGAGTCACGGCGCATCGACAACCAGTTGCGCGGACGCGCCGGGCGCCAGGGCGACCCGGGCTCCTCGCGCTTTTTTCTCTCGCTTGAGGACGACCTGCTGCGCGTCTTCGGCGGCGAGCGCGTCAAGGCGCTGATGTACCGCCTGGGAATGACCGAGGGCATCCCCATCGAGTCCAAGCTGATTTCCCGGCGCATCGAGAACGCGCAAATGGCCGTCGAGGCGCAGAACTTCGAGGCGCGCAAACACCTGCTCGAGTACGACGACGTGATGAACAAGCAGCGCGAAACGATTTATTCGATTCGCCGCTCCGCCCTGGAAGGCAAGGAACAGAAAGATTACGCGCTGGGCATCGCCAAGGATATTGCCCTGGAACTGGTGGAGACCTTCTGCCCCCAGAATGAGCATCCGGAAAAGTGGAATGTCACGCAGTTTGCCGCCGAAGTGCAGGGCCAGTACGGCCTGGACATAAAAGCCGCTGGAATCGATCCCGCCGGCATGAACCACACGGAACTTGCGGACGTGCTGGTCGAGCGCGTCAATCAGCGCTACGAGGAAAAGGAAAAACTGTTCGGCGAGCAGATGATGAGGTGGCTCGAGCGCCGCATCATCCTGGACATCGTCGACACGCAGTGGAAAGACCACCTGCTGACCCTCGACCATTTAAAGGAAGGCATCGGCCTGCGCGGCTACGGTCAGAAGGATCCGCTGGTCGAGTTCAAGAAGGAAGCGTTCATCCTGTTTGAAGACATGATGGGGCGCATCGACACGGAAACCGTGCGCTACCTGTTCCTGGTGCAGCCCGCCAAACCCGAGGACGAAGCCCGCGAAATCGAGCGCCGCCAGCGCCGCCAGCAGCAGGAGATGCAATTCCAGGCCGGCGCCGCGCAGGCCGCCGAGCCCAAGCCGGTTCGCACCGGCGCTAAAGTTGGGCGCAACGATCCCTGCCCCTGCGGCAGCGGAAAGAAATACAAGAAATGCCACGGCGCCGCGGCCTGATTCTAATTTCTCAGGACAATTTATGATTGGGGAGCGGGGATAGCGGCTGCTCTCTTTGTAGCGTCGGCGAGACGCCGGCGCTACAAAACAAAAAAGCCGGCAGCCGGCGAAATCGTTCGCCAGAAGCCGGCCCACAGGTTCGATTCATTGCGTCCGTTAGAAATTAAAAATGAGCCCGGTTCCGACGGAATAGCTCTTTTCAATCACGTTTTGCATGTGCGTGCCAATAAAATCGGCCTGGATGCGCCAGGAGGCTCGCCCGCCAAATTTATAATCGACTCCGCCCCCGCCCATGAACCCGACGCCGGAGTTGCTTCCCAGTACGGGCGTCTGCGTAAACCGGAAGTGCTGCCAGCCTGAAACCACATGGGCCCAGGGCTCAAACCGGCTGCCATTGGTGAACGCAATGTGCGGTCCACCGCCTACAAAAAACGACTTCGCGGTCAAACTGGGCGCCGTTCCATCGGTTCCGTAGCCAAAACTGCCCACACCCTCGACGCCGAACCAGTTGTTGACGTACCGGGTGACTCCGACATTATAGCCAAGCGTATGAAATTGCTGGCCCAAAACGCCAAAATGCTGGTATTGAAATCCGATGGCCAACTGCCATGGTGACCGGTCCTCCGGGAGCAAGGAAGCGGGAGAGGCTGGCTCGCTTGCGGGGCTGACGGCCTCGAACGACGCTGTGACTTCTTGCGCGGCTGCAGGCAGCGACAGGCACAAAAACGCCCCGCACAGAATGAATAACTTACGCATCTGGATGAACCTCCTCACATCCCAAAATACAATCGTGCTTCGCCATTGATAATCGCTTTATAAGTTTCTGCTGTCTATCTCAATCCAGGGGCGAGTTTTCCGGCAAGTCAATAGCGACATTTTGCGGCAATCTTCAGCCCCCAGGGGCTTTCCCGAGTCCGGAACTGCCTCGCCGTTTACCCACACCGGGTAGATTCTACCCTCAATTTTACAACGCCACATTTCCTCTCTCTCGACGGGAATTGCAAATCATAAGAAAAAATGGATGTTATCCCCTTACTGGATGGAGCCGGGCGTGCTCCCACATTAGCTCGAAGCTGTTAGGTAGCGAGGTGTTGCGCATGAAAACTCTCATCCGGACTTGCGGCTTTCCAGATTGCAGGGTCGAGGTTCCCGAAGGGTTTGGCGACGGAAGTCTTTGTCTGCAGCACTGTGTGGCGGAAGCTACGCTCCGATTGGAATCGGCCAAGAACAAGTTCAGCAGCGGGCTGGGCGTCGATGGTGAATCGATGGACTGGCTGCTCGCCCAGGTGGATTTCGTGGTGGAAACCATCGGCAATGAGAACCTGATCCTCGACGATTTCCAGCGATCCGAACTCCTGGAATTGCTCCTGGGCATTGCGAATTTGAACGAATGCATTCACCACTCCAGCGCAACCGTCCGCAAGCGGGTGTAGCGGGGTATCCAGCCGGAACCCTCCCCTTTGCCCGGACTTGTGCGGGCTTCCTCGCAGGTTCAAACTATGGATGTGGAGGAAAGGTTGATTCCGCCTTGCGCCAGCCCTGCGGCGCGATTCTCCTCCCAGAAGACGCAAATGGCAAAAGACTTGAATCCCAGTGGCAGCGAAAGCGGGCACCAGGATCCCACGCGGTTTGAAGTGGTGCTGCCGGCGGAGGTCAATGCGATTTCCCCCGTGGTGAGCTGGGTGATGCGGCTGGTCGGCGAACTGGAGTATGCCGCAGGCAAGGAATTTGAAATCGAACTGGCTTTGCGCGAGGCCCTGGCCAACGCCATTGTGCACGGATGCAAGGGCGACCCTGCCCAGAAAATTGTGTGCACCGTGACTGCCGACAAAAATCGCGGAATTCTGATCGTGGTGCGTGACCCGGGCCCCGGCTTCGATGCCGCTTCTCTTCCGTCTCCCACCGAAGGCCAGAATTTGCATGCCGACCATGGCCGCGGCATCTACCTGATCAACAAGCTCATGGACGAAGTGAAATACGAACGCAACGGCAGTGAAATTCATATGCGCAAATATTGATCTTATCGGTTGACGACCATGCCCGCAGAGACGCCCACTAAATCGACAGCCACGCTCCCCGCCAAGCCCGCGGATCCTACGGCCGTGGACAAGGCGTTTGACCGATTCCATCCGGAAATGCCGAAAATTCCCGGCGTAAGTGGCGCGCGTCTCCCCTCGCCTGCGAGTTCAAGCCCGGTAGACACGCAGCGCCTCATGCAGATCCTGGGAGCCGCGGCGGCCATCGTGGCCATCGTGATCGCGATCGCCTGGTGGGTGAAAAGCGGGTCGCGCAAAGCCACCGATTCCCCCGCAGCCGAACTCGCGGCGCCGGAATCGCCTCTGCCGCAGCTTCCGTCCTTCGCGGTACCCGCAGCCCAGGCAGGCCCCAAGAGCGTGGCGACCGTCGAAGAGCTTCCCAAACCCTGGTCGGCGAAAAAATTTACTTTTGTGAAGCTGGCCACCAATGAAGAAGTCCCGGGGATCGTCGTCCGGCTGCCCGGAGGCGCCCTGTGGGCCTTCGCGCTGCAAGAGCCGTACGGCAAGTGCGAACTCGAATACGTAGCCGACACGGGCCAACTGGCGGCCAAATACAATTTCCAAGCCAGCCATCCCATGGTCGTGAATCCGTGCAACAACACCGTGTACGATCCCCTGAAAGTAGGTCCGCTCGGCGACAACACCTGGGCCCGCGGCGAAGTCGTGCAAGGCAGCGGCCTCAGGCCTCCGCTTTCGATCGATATCGTCGTCCGCGGCCATTCGATTGTCGCTGACCGCATGGAGTAGCACGCACCAAGTTTGTTCACTCTCCCCGGAACCACGAAGTCTGGCATTCCCCGCGTGACGCGCCCCTTATGCGTAACCCCGGCCGCATGATATAAATACGTGTGTGGGCTCTACGTGGAGCCCGCCGCAATAAAAGAACGCGGCTGTAGCTCAGATGGATAGAGCGCGTGCCTCCGAAGCACGAGGTCGGGAGTTCGAATCTCCCCAGCCGCACCATTTTCCCTCGTAAATCGCATCTCTTGGGATCCCGTGCTGTCCTGCTGGGATTCGGTTTTACCCTGGTTTTACTTTTGATCCGGCCTGAAAACTTCGGTTTCTAGGGTTTACCCTTCCCCCCGGACACTTCGACCATGAAATTTTCTGCCGAACTGTCCGCACGAATTCATTCAACCTACGAAATATTCAACATCATTAAGTTTCTAATACGAGGGTAGAAATGAGTGAAGATCAGGTCGTCTTCTCAAGTCTCTTAACGGATTTAAAATCGGGCCTCAGACCGCCAGCCTTTGCGGCTGCATTTCAGAACACAACCACCGGAACGCTAATGGAAGCGCAGATTTCGATGCAATGGTGACGGCCGCATTCAATCGCGCCGGCAGCATCCTAGATACGGACGACCCCCTAAATAAGCTCTTTGATCGGACTAGAGTCCTTGCACAAGCTATTGGTTTCTCTGGCTACAAATGGTTCCCGACGCCAGTAGATGCAGCCACAGAAGCACAGACTGCGGCAGATTCTCTCAAGTGGTTGCGCGAGTCCGTTAGCATTAAATGTTAGTTTCCGTAACTACAACGTTGATTTTAAGTAATATATGCTTATCATTGCTGGCTTTAAAAGATGCACCTACTTTGCATCTGGCGCGACAACTACATAACGTCCACCGCTTCCTTCCATTTTTGTTGATTTACAATAACGTGGGCATCTTCTTTTCGCTCGAAAGCGAAGACGTACGCCATTTATGTTGAATATGTAAGAACTGTATTTTTATACCAAGAAATAACAAATTTGAATTATGACATAGGTATAATTTCATGATATATATTTGGCCACCTACTAAACTCCGGCGTTCCTCGGGGGGAGCTCCGAATGGGGGGGGTTAACCCACATCCAAATGAAGCATTCCGAATCCAGGCGACCCAGCCAAGAGTAATATTAGAGATCCTGGCCCGCGAATAGATTAGGAACGTGGGACCATATGGCCGAGGATAAATCTTCTGTTTTCCTGGTGGCAGGAAACCGACTGTTGCGCGAGGCGCTTGCAAAGCTTCTCGTCCGGAAAGGGGATTTCAATGTGTGCGGCGTCTCCTTCTGTGTTCCCAACACTCCTCACTCCATGGTGTCCTCGGGCGCTGAGGTCCTGATTCTGGATTCGGCTTCTGCACGGCAATCCTATTGCGCATTCGTTTCCAAAATTGTCAGCCAGGTTCCAGGCATTAAGGTAGTCCTGATTGATATGGATGACGATCGGGAGATTTTTCTGGAATGCGTGCGCGCCGGGGCCGTGGGTTATCTTTTGAAGGATGCTTCCGCTTCAGAGGTCGTGTCTGGGGTACAAGCGGTAGTCCGAGGGCAAGCGGTCTGCCCTCCTGGGCTCTGCGCGTATTTATTCCGAGCTTATTCGCGGAATTGGACCGCTATTCCAAGCGCGCGAATAAGACTTGAGTTCGGATTAACTCGGCGGCAACAACAGATTGTTCCCCTGATCGCTGGAGGGCTCACGAATAAAGAGATTGCATCTCAGCTAAGTCTTTCCGAACAAACCATAAAGAATCACATCCACGAAATTATGCAGCGCGTTGGGGTCGCGAATCGCATGCAGGTGATTGACTGGTTGAATCTCTCGGGACAGGTGCGATAATCCGGCCCGGTCAGTGTCATCATTTGTATTGACGCAGGCCCATTTGAAAAATGAGCCCGGACCTGAAGTTGGGTCCGGGCTCAAAGCTTCATACAACGAACCTATTGCGCCGGACTCACGAACACCAAGCCGTTGGTCCGGGCTACGGCCTTATTTCCCTAAACGCAGACTGATCTTTGGAATGGCGACCGGCCCCGATTACTTTCATACTTGTGGCAATGGGTTTAACGGTCGTCGTGGTCCAATTCCTTGCCCGACGAAGCTTTTGTCCATGTGCGCGTGTGTACGACGAAACCGGTGGAGTCCGGGAATCCACTTAGGAATTGGCTCACCGTAACCATCTTGTTTCCGTCATCGCCTTGCAGGTAACCCACTTGCAGTCTGGTTGAGTTGCCTTCGACAGATGCGGGGCAGATGGTATTGTCCGTGCCAATCGTGGTCGGTGTGCCGGCATCACTGCAAGTTGTGATCGCAACACGGCCATTGGGATCAACGGTGTACTGTCCGTGATAGAAGGATGGACCCGTATTGCTGCCGGGCCCCGGGAACCCGTAGAAGCCATCAATCTCGCCAAAGACGTTCCCCTTGCCGTCGGCCTGCAAGACTTCCGCCGAGCCTACTTCGATCGGACCGCCGACCAGGGAACCGTTTGGTGCGGCAAAGGGATGGACCGAAGATGTGTCATAGAATGTTTCGGCGCTGACGTAGCGACCGCGCACGTCATCAAGATCAAAACCATGTTTGCCGGCAGAGACCGGCCTCGGCCGATTCCAGAGGAGTCCCACGAACGCAAGCAATACGAGCAGGGGAATCCACAAAAAGTGACGACTGGGTTTCACTATCTTCATATTTCACCTCTTCTTTTGATTTGAACTCTCAGTTTCGGATTCGCCGGAGAGTTACAGGGGTGTGATGCACGCGAGAGTCTTCCCTGCCCATATGCATGTCAAGTAACAATTTTTGCGTAGTACTGCTAGTACTGATCTTCCGCGCGGACGACGACAGCGCTTGAATTCTCACGCCGATTCGGAGGGAGGGACAAAACCAACATGACTCATACCGGCATTCTCAAGGAAGGAAGTGCGACTGACGGGCTACCCTTCAACAAAAGACGAATGATGGGGATGGGAATCTCCCATCCCCATTCGCAATCCTTGACGAGTTAATCCAGCTTCGCCTTGCTTAGCGGCAACTCTCGCACGCGCTTGCCTGTGGCGGCGAAGATGGCGTTGCACAGAGCGGGAATGAAGGGCGGAACGCCCGGCTCGCCGATTCCGGCGGGCGGCGCGTCGCTTTCGACAAGGTGGACATTGGTGCGCACGGGCGCCTCCCTCATGCGCGCAACGGGATAGTTGTTGAAGTTGGATTGGTCGATGGCGCCGTTTGTCGCAGTGATGGAACCGGAGAGCGCGATGCTGGTTCCGAAGACGGCCGCGCCTTCAAATTGCGAACGCGCGGTTTCGGGATTTGTGATCAGACCGGCATCCACCACGGTTTCGACGCGCGGGATATGAACTGTGCCGTCATCGGAGACCTGAACCTCGACGACATTGGCGACGTAGGTCAGGAAACTGCGGTGGACGGCGATGCCCATTCCCGCGCCTTTGGCGAATTTGCGTTTCCCCCAGCCTGATTTTTCCGCCGCAATTTCCAGGACCTTGCGCAAGCGCCCGGTATCGTTCGGGTATTGCTCGTAGTTTCCGCCGTAGTTGGGATTGGCGACGCCGGCCATGTCCACGATGCGGGACGGGCCGATGAGTTCGAGCATGTAATCCACTGGATCGCGTTTCGCGGCATGCGCGAGTTCATCGGCGAACGTCTGCACGGCGAATGCGTGATAGATGTTCGACACCGAGCGCAGCCAGCCGATGCGGACGTGCGCGTTTGCCGCGCCGTTTTCCACGCGCAGATTGGGAATATCGAACGGAACGTCGGTCATTCCCATGCCCAACTCGAAATCGGCCGCATGGTCTTCGTTCGGGTTGTTCATCGAGAGGATCGGCGGAAACACCGTGCGCTGTAGCCAGGCCGTGGGTTTGCCGGCGGAATCGACCGCGGCCTTCATGTAAACGGCCGCGACGCTGTGGTAGAAGTCGAAGCGGATATCATCCTCGCGCGTCCAAACCACCTTCACGGGGCGACCAACTTTCTTGGACAGGACGGCGGCTTCGGCGACGTAATCGGGCTTGGATTTGCGGCCGAACCCACCGCCGAGCAGCGTGACGTGACAGATCACGTCGTCCTTCGTGATCCCGCAAGCCTTGGCAACTGTTTCCTGCACGGCTTGGGGATTCTGCGTGGGCGCCCAGGCGGTGACTTTGCCGTTACGAAATTCCGCGACGGCGACAAGTGGCTCCATGGCGGCGTGCGCCAAGTGCGGCACGTAATAATCGGCCTCGATAATCTTTCCGCCGCTGGCAAATCCGCTGTCCACGTCTCCGTGATTGCGCGCGACCTTTCCCGGCGTCCGGGACTTCTCCTGCAATTCCTTGCGGTACGGGTCGGAGTTGTAGCCGGCGTTCGGGCCGTTCTCCCACTCGACGCGCAGCTTCTTGCGTCCCTGGAAGGCCGCCCAGGTGTTATTGGCGATGACCGCTACGCCACCGAGCGGCTGAAATCCCCACGGGCCCTGGAATGGCTCGACCGAAACCGTCTGGCTCACGCCGGCGACCTTCAAGGCGTCCCTGTCGTCGAAGGATTTCACTTTTGCTCCGAGGACCGGCGGACGCTCGATCGAGGCGTACACCATGCCGTCCATGCGCGCGTCCATTCCATACACGGCTTTGCCGGTGACGACTTGCGGGAGATCGTAACTCGGCGAACCCTTGCCGATGTAACGCCACGCGCTCTTGGGTTTGAATTTCAGGTCCTCGGCTTTCGGCACGGGCAGTTTCGCCGCAGCCGCGGCGAGTTCGCCGTAGCCCACGCGCCGGCCCGTGGGCGTGTGAACGATGGTGTGCAGGTCGGCCTTGCATTCGTCGGGAGAAACTTTCCATTGATTCGCCGCCGCCCGCGTCAGCATCAATCGGGCGGTGGCGCCGGCCTTGCGCATCGGTTCATAAAATTCACGGATCGAGTGAGAGCCGTCCGTATTTTGGGAGCCGTAGCGTTCATCCCCTAGAGCCTGCTCGAGCTTCACGCGCTTCCAGTCGGCTTCGAGCTCATCGGCCAAAATCAGAGGCAGGGACGTGCGGCTGGTGGTGCCCATCTCCGACCGGTGCGCCACGATGTAGACCGTCCCGTCGGGTTCAATGCCCAGGAAGATGCCGGGATGAAATGTGGAATGGTCGACCCGCGCGTTGCCCGGCAGCCCTTCCGCGTGCAACGATTCGGGCAGATAGCGCACGCTGAGCACAAACGCCCCGGCCGAGACCACGCCCTTCAGAAATCCGCGCCTGCTGACATTCTCAATCGTGCTCATGCCATTTCCCTCGCGGCAGCTTTCACGGCGGCCCGAATTCGCTGGTAGGTGCCGCAGCGGCAGATATTGCCAGACATGGCGGCGTCGATGTCCTCGTCCGTGGGATTCTTCTTGGTCTTCAACAGCGAGGAGGCCTGCATCATTTGTCCGGACTGGCAGTACCCGCACTGCGGCACGTTGATTTGCATCCAGGCCTTCTGCACCGGATGCAGTCCGCCCGCGCCCAAGCCTTCCACGGTTGTAATTTCCACGCCGTCCACCGCGGACATCGGCGTGATGCAGGAGCGCACGGCCACCCCGTCCTTGTGCACGGTGCAGGCGCCGCACAGCGACATGCCGCATCCGAATTTCGTGCCCGTGAGTCTCAGTTCGTCCCGGAGATACCACAGCAACGGCATCGCGGGATCGCCGTCGTAGGAATGATCCACTCCATTTACTCTTACTTTAACCATCGTCTGACCTCGAATCTTGAATGACTCCGCCAGCGCCCATGCATTGCAAATGATTGCGTTCTTGAATTCCCCGTCCGGAGTTTCTTCTCTCCCGCGCAAGTATTTTACACACCACGGCCTGATTCGGCGCGCCAAATTTCCCAAGCGTAATCGTTAACCGGGACGCCCGCCGGTGGGTGGGACAGCTTTTGATTTGAATTTTGGCGTGGCTGCGGCTGCTACTGTTCTGAAGGATCGCTAAGGCCTTGCATTCTGAGCGGCGGGACTGATTTTCTCCGATTTATTCCGCCGGTCCGTGTAGTGAATTACCCGATCGTACGCATCCTTGATCAAATCGTTGA
Source organism: Terriglobia bacterium (assembly GCA_020073485.1). Taxonomy (GTDB): domain Bacteria; phylum Acidobacteriota; class Terriglobia; order Acidiferrales; family UBA7541; genus Palsa-360. The sequence continues at coordinate 65,161 of JAIQFB010000022.1, forward strand.
GCGGGAGAACGGTGCCATTGACGCGCTGTTCCTCGAGTAAGGCAAGGTCAACGTCCGAGATCACCATTTGTTCCTGATTGACCGTACCCTCGGCGGCGATCCCGTCGCGGGCGAAGAAATAGTCGGAGGGAGTGAGGATTGCCGCCTGCCCGTAATGCGTGGCCATGCAGGGAACATCGGGGAGGTTGCCCACGGTGCTCGCCATGGCCACGTAAATTTGGTTTTCGCTCGCGCGGGCTTGCGCGCAATACCGGACCCGGCAGAATCCCTGCCGCTCGTCGGTGCACGAGGGCACGAAAATGATCTGCGCGCCCGCCTCGGCCAGAACACGGGCAGCTTCCGGAAATTCGACGTCGTAACAAACCAGGATGGCGACGTTTCCGTAATCGGTATGATAGACGTAGAAACCATGCCCGCGGCTCATCTGGTACGAAGCTTTTTCCGTCTCGGTGAGGTGCACTTTTTTTTGCCGGTACACCCGGCCATTCGGCGTGAACATGTGCGCTGCATTGAATAGTTGGCCCTCCTGAATGGCCGGGTGGGTTCCGGCGATGATGTAGAGACCGTTCTCCGTGGCGAGCCGCCGGAAAAGAGCCTCATACTCCGGCGCCAACTGCGCGAGGCGGCGCACCGCCCGGGCTGCTGCAGGTTCGCGCAAGTAGCTCAGCAACTGCATGGTGAAATATTCGGGGAACAACACGAACTGGCAGCGATACTCCCTGGCGCTGTGAACGAAGAATTCGACTTGCGTCGCGAAATCCTCGAAACACTTGATGGGACGCAGCAAATACTGCATGGTTGCGATCCTGACCCGGGACGGCCGCGCGGGCTCGTGGCGCGTTTCTTCACCCTGTTCTTCCGCACCCTCGGCCTGGCCCGCGGATTGAAAGCTCACCGTTGTCACGTACTCCGGGTTCAGCCATTCCAGCAGCGTGGCGAAGCCTCTAGAGTCGCTGTCCTCCAGATACCGCGGCACAACGTCCAGGACCACCAGCCCATTCGCGAGTTGAAAGCTGAGCGTCGGATCTTTCCGTTTGCCGGCGACCACTGCCGCCACGTATTCCTGAGGACTCATCTCCCGGGAGACTTGTGCGTACGCGGGGATGCGCCCGCCTGTCAGCATCCGCTTCAAACCGCGTTCCCGAACCATTTTTTTGCGCGCATCGTAGAACAGAGAGCCGATGCCAATGTGGCGGGCGGCCGGGTCGACGCACATATCGGCGCCATAGAGTGTTTTTCCCAGCGGATTGTGAGTGTCGAACGTTCCCTTGCCGGTGATCGCGGACCATCTGGCGGACTCCGCGTAATCATCCCAATCGATGATCAGCGAACTCGCCGAACCCAAAACCTGGCCTCTCTCGTCCACCGCAACGAGCTGGCCTTCCGGGAAGACCTCCATGTGATGAGTGAGTTCTTCGGCGCTCCAAGCCAGCGCCTCGGAATAGACTCGACGTTGCATACTCACCACAGCCTGGATGTCGGCTCCCGTCATCCGGCGGATGGCGATGTTCGGTGTGTGGGTTGCGGCTCCCATCAGCTACTCCTGGTTGCCTACGATCCTGCCTCATGATGCGCCCGCATTGCGTTGATCCGCGTCACAGGAACATGTGATCTGCATCACATCGGTCGCGACAGCCTCTTGCCGCCAATTTGCAGTGTTTTTCACCATTCGCGCCAGACATCGTTCCGGGTTTTGCTTCAGGTTAATGCCTGATTTGAAGGCACCCGGTTGGCCCTTGCTTGACGGGCCCGGAGACGGATCGCCGATCGCGCCGGTCCGCGCGTCAATGCCGTGGCCACGATCGTTTATGACGGAACGTTCGATTCTTCGCTGCGGACCATAAGCATGCTTCGAGCGATCGATGTGTTCCGCCGGGTACGCTTCCTCGGCGCGCATTCCCCCGAGGGCGTGTCCGCATTTCCCTTGGCGAGCGGCGTTTGCCCGTCCATGAAATGCGCGCTATTCGCTGTCCATGTTCACGGCATAGTAGGCGACAGTTTTTGTGGGAACTTCCTTGAACCAGTGCGGCGTTTTGGCGGGAATGGTAATGACGTCGCCCTTGGTCAGATGGTAGGTGACTCCGCCTTGCAGGGAAGGAGCGCGCATCTGGTCGGGAGCGGTTCGCCGGGCGTCCACCATGGTTCCTCCGACCACCAAGGTGGCCTCGCCATCGACCAGGATGAAAACGTGGTTTGTGCGGTCGTGATATTCCACTTCACCCGCTTCCCGCCGCATCGCCAGCACAATCAAACCCGGATCGGAAACGATCGGCCCGCCCTTGGCCGCCGCGTCGGCCATCACGCTGGAAACTTTTTCGTGGCCGATGTAATGAACCGCCGCCGGGACGCCGCCTCCCAGCGAATTTGCGGTTACGGTGAAAAATGCCACCAAGGGTAAGGCCGATGCCAGCTTCAGCAAGAACTTCATCGTTGTTTTCTCCTGTATCCGGCAGGATTTCAGCGCTGCGGGATCGTCGCGCTTCCTAATTCCGCGCCGCACGGCAACATACAACCGGCCGCGGAGGAATGCAATGTCGCGATGAGGTTTCGCATTTGTGGCGCAGGCGTCTCGCCGGCGGGCTTGGACGGCGCACAGTTGAAAAAATCGCCGGCGAGACGCCGGCGGCACAGACATCTGCGTTCTGTGGCGGATCATTCAGGAACCGTGCTCAGGATAAGAATTGTCGGGATAAGGAGGAACGGTTAAAGCAAGACCGGCACAACCACATCGGATGGAACAGCAATCGCAACAAGCAATCAGTTAGCTTCCCTGCACTACAGCCCATCGCTGGGCACGCTGCGTACTCGCGCCCCGCCCGGCTAATTCACACGGAAGCTGACTTCCACGCGTAAATCAATCGGTGTCGGCTCGCCATCGAGCACGGTGGGCTCGTACTTCCTCTTGGCAACGGCCTCCAGAGCGGCGGGGATCAGGATGGGCTGACCGCTCAGCGCCCGCTCCTCTGTAACATTGCCATGCTCATCGATGATCGCGTCGATCACAACCACTCCGGAAATGCGCGATTGGATCGCAAGGAACGGATACACGGGATCGAGTCCGTAAATCAATTTCGGCTGCTTTACTTCTCCTCCCACGCGAACCGGCTTTTTGGGTCCTTCCGCAATGGGAGCCGCGGGCGCCGCAACACCCCTCAGCGTGCCGCCGAGAACCCCTCCCAGAACGCCTCCCACCACTCCACCGGGAATTCCGCCCGGTACGCCTCCTGGAACTCCCGCACCGGCATCATCCAAGCTTCCGTCGTTCGTCGTCTTCGCGATGGTCCGAGGGATAAAACTGGGAGCCGTCAATTTGCCCGGCACAAACGTGTGAACCGGCGCGGTGCGCGCTGGGTGCGACATCGCCGGCGAACCCAAAGGTGGAGGAGGAGGCGCGGCTGGAGTCATGGGCGTGGCCAGAAAAGTCAGATTAAGCCTTTGGATGTCGAGTCCGCTGGTGAAATACAGGGGAAGAACGAGAAACACTCCCAAAATGGCAAAGTGGACCACGAAGGAGGCGATCCAATCCAGGGGGCTGCGGCGCTGGTGTACCGAAGTGTGCTCGAGTATTGCCTCTGCCAGCACTTCATGCGTCGGGCCACCTTTGGGCGGCGGTAATTCGATATGCGCCCTTTCCCGTTCCACAGGTCGAATTCCTCTTCCTCCCAAAAATATGGCCTGCTGATTGAACATGATAACACCCCCGCCTGCCACTTGAACTTTTCAAGTTCATGCGGGAGTATCGGGCAGGAAATCCGAGCCTTCCGGTGGGTGCGTTCGCTCTCTTCCCCACGATTTGGATGATAAGAGGGTAATGTTGGATTCGGCGATGATAGGAATCACTTCCGGCTGTGATGCATGTCACAATTCGGATTTCAGGTATTTTTCCAGGATGAGAGGCGGTGGGCAGCCGGGTGCTCAGGAACCTTTGGCCAGGTCCTTGATCTGACGCGCAAGTTTTTCGACTTCTTCCGCCTTCTTCAGCAGAGAAAGTGAAAGCACGTCGGTCTGTTCCGTTTTATCGACATCGTCTTTCAATTCCCTGGCCAACTGCAGCAGATGTTCGGCGTCCTTGCGCAGATTTTTCTGGTTCTCCTCGAGTTGCGCTTTTGGATTCGGCGCCGGAAGGGCCGGGATGCCCGAAGGCTGGTCGCCTGGGTCGACGCCATCGGGAAGCCGGGGAGACATTGGCGGGGTCCGCCGCTGTGGCGCCGCCCACAGAGGCTTGACCCCAGCCATGACCATGGCAAATCCGGATAGAAAAAATCTGCGCCCTGTCTTCATGCGAACCTCCCTGCCTGCCGCGTTCCGATCAACTCCGTAATTTGAGGGCCGCCCGCGATGCTATAATCGCACGCGCATAGTATGACTCCAAACGTCTTCAAATGGACCGACATCGCGGTCGTACACGCGATTCGCCTGGGCGCCATTCTGCTGATCGCCCTGATCCTCAACCGGCTGCTGCGCGTGTTGACGCGGCGCCTGCTCCCGAAAGCCGGCAGCGAGGGCCTGGGAAGAATCGCGCGGATGCGCGAGCAGCACGTGAAGACGCTGGCAGGCCTGCTGTACAGCGCCGGGACGGCCATCATCCTGATCGGAGCGGTTCTTACGGCGCTGCCGGAATTCGGATTCAACGTCACCCCCATTGCCGCGGCCGTTCCCAACGGCGAAATTGCGCAGGTCGCGAATCTCAGCCGCGACTGGGGCCAGGTGTTCGTGGACGTCGCCGTGGCTTCTCAGGGATCCCCCGACGAGGCCCTTGCCGCACTGGAACGCGTTTCCGCCGAATTGCGGAACGATGCCGCCTGGTCGCCGGTCCTGGTGGACGGGCCCCGCGTCCTGGGGATCGAAACCTTCGGACCGGCCGGCGCCACGCTGCGTTTGCAGCTTCGCACCGTTCCCGGCCGCCAGGACGATGCCGCGCGCGAGCTCCGCCGCCGGATTCAAAATCGCTTCGAACAGGAACGGATTCATTGGGGCGGCGTGCAGCACGTGGAAATTGTGGGAAACGAAAAACTTCAGGGTCTTTCTGCGGGTTCGAATTCCTGAATCAGAATTGAGCATGTCGCAGGTACCCCTCCAGGCGGAGGAGCATTCACCGCGGAAACCGCTGGCCGTGCGTCCAGGGGAATTTCTACCGCTCCTTGGGACCGTGAGAGGAAAGTTCCAGCGATGCCCGCAGCGCCTCCTCCAATTCGGCCGTGCCGGCAATTACGACGCGGTTTCTTCCCTCCTGCTTGGCGCGGTACAGCGCCGAATCGGCCAGATGCAGAATCTGACTGACGTGGTAATCGGGCCAATCCCCCGTCGCCACTCCGCCTATGCTTAACGTGATTTTGAGAGACCCGGAATCGGTTTCGACGGGACGCCGGAGGATCGCTTCGCGGAGCCGTTCGGCGTTTTCAGCCGATTCCGAACGGCTGCATCCCGGAAGCAGAATCAGAAATTCTTCTCCGCCGTAACGTCCGACGGCGTCATAGGTGCGGATGTCCGCCTGCATTCTGCTGGTCGCTTCGCATAGCACGCGGTCCCCGGCAAGGTGCCCGTAGGTGTCGTTGACGGATTTGAAATGATCCAGGTCGGCAATCAGAACGCCGAGCGAAACGCCTTCGCGCGAGGAACGGCTGACTTCGCGCTCCAGCATTTCCATGATCGCGCCGCGGTTCCAGACTCCGGTCAGCGCGTCGTGCGTGGCCTTGAAGCGCATGGCTTCGCGCGCCTGGACCAGGCTGTCTTCCAGATCGAGCAGGCGCATGCCGACGCGAATCCTGGCGCGCAATTCCGCTGGATGAAAGGGCTTGGTGAGGTAATCGTCGGCTCCCGATTCCAGACCCTCGACGACGCTTTCCTTGGCGTCCTTGGCCGTGAGCAGCAGTATGTAGGTGTAGGGCGCGGGACGCAGCTTGCGCATTTCGCGGCAAACATCGACGCCGTTTTGTCCCGGCATCATCCAATCCAGCAAGGCCATGCGCGGCGCATCCGGCGATTTCAGATGCTCCCACGCGGCGTTGCCGTCCTCGGCGGTGACCACCTCATACCCCCACTTGACTAGAAATCCGCGAAGCATGTGGCGGGAAACGGGTTCGTCATCGGCGATCAATATTTTCATTTCGTGACTCCCTGACACATGTCCGTCAGTACCGGGAGCAGCCGGTCGATGGCCGCTTCCAGATTGGCGAGGCTGGCCTGGGCGGCCCCCGCGTCGCGGTCCTTCGCATTTTTTTCCAGCTGCAAGGCGGCCGCCGCCGTGAGGTTTGCGGAAAGATTGCTCGCGGCGCCTTTCATGGAATGCGCCAGCCGTTCCAGCACGGCCATGTCGCCTTGCTGCAAAGCGCCGCGCAGAGCCTGCATCAGGCGCGGCGCATCGTCCACGAACAAATTGATGATTTCCGCAAGCAATTCCTGATCACCCTCGACTCGCTCCAGAAGAGCGGCGCGGGTCAGTTGCTCCGTGGGTTCCTTCGCATTCGCTGTCAAGGGCGCACCCCTTTCGGCACTCTGCAAACAATTTTCGATTTCGGCGTACAGGCCTCGCGCATGAATCGGCTTGGAAATGTACCCGTCCATTCCCACTTCCAGGTACCGTTCCTTGTCCCCCCGCATGGCGTTGGCGGTCATGGCGATAATGGGAATGTGTTTTCCGGTTTCCTGTTCCCGTTTGCGGATGGCCACGGTGGTTTCCATGCCGTCCATTTCTGGCATCTGAATATCCATCAGGATGACGTCAAATCCGGGATCTCCCGGCTTGTCCCAGGCAGCGAGGGCTTCCTTGCCCGTGCCGGCCAGAACGATGCGATGGCCCGCCTTTTCGAGCAGGCGAGTGGCAAGTTTCTGGTTCACGGGATGGTCTTCACAAATCAGAATGCGCAGCGGCCTGCCGGTGGGCTTGGCTTCGACCGCAGCAGGGACCTCAACTAGCCGCTCCTCGGCGGCCTTGATGCCCAAGGCCGATAAAATCGCGTCCAGCAATTCGGATTGGCCGACGGGCTTGGTGAGAAACGCGTTGACCCCAAGACTGCGGCAGCGCGCGGCGTCCGCCGCATAGCGCTCGGCGGAAAGCATCAGGATGACGGAACTCGCCAGGTCCGGATTGGCGCGAATTTTTTCAGCCAGGAATAATCCGTCGATTTCCGGCATCTGCGCATCCAGAAGAACGATCGGGAATTTCCTGCCCGCCGCGCTTTTCTCTTCCATCAGGTTCAGCGCTTCCGCTCCGCCCGCGGCCGCCAGCGCATTCATGTGCCAGTTGGTCAGCATTTCCACGAGAATTTTCCGATTGGAAGCGTTGTCGTCGGCGACCAGAATTTCCAGCCCCGGGAGCATTTCGCCGGCGATTCGTTCCTCGGTGGAAACGTGCGCGGCGCCCTGCCGGAAGGCGGTCGTAAAATGGAAGGTGCTGCCCTTTCCCGGTTCGCTTTCCACCCACATGCGCCCGCCCATCAGTTCCACCAGCTGGCGGGAGATGGTCAGGCCCAATCCGGTCCCTCCAAACCGGCGAGTTGTCGATCCGTCCGCCTGGGAAAAGGATTCAAAAATAATCTGCTGCTTTTCGACGGGGATGCCGATTCCGGTGTCGGAAACCCGGAAATGCAAATGGACGGCTTCGGCCGATATGGAATTCAGTTCCGCGTCGACCACGACGTTTCCGCGTTCGGTGAATTTAATGGCGTTGCCCACCAGATTCACGATCAATTGGCGCAAGCGAGTCGGATCTCCGACCAAGGTGCCCGGCACGTCGAGTGAAACGTGCGCCAGCAGTTCCAGCTTCTTCTTGTCCGCGCGCACGGCCAGCGTCTTCAGCGTATCCTGCAGCACATCGCGGATTTCAAATTCGGTCTCCTCCAATTCGAGCTTGCCCGCCTCGATTTTTGAGAAATCCAGAATGTCGTTGATCACGCGCAGCAGGCTGTCGGCCGACGATTTCACCAGGGTGAGGTATTCGCGCTGATCGGCGGTGAGGGCCGTGTCCAGCGCGAGTTCCGTCATCCCGATGATGCCGTTCATCGGCGTGCGGATTTCGTGGCTCATGTTGGCCAGGAATTCGCTCTTGGCGCGGCTCCCGGCTTCGGCTGCGTCCTTGGCTTCCAGCAGCGCTTCTTCCGCCCTCTTGCGCTCGGTAATATCCAGGAACGTCACCACGGCCCCGACGACCTCGCCCTCCTTGCGGACCGGATAGGCCCAGTATTCGACCGGAAAGCTCGTACCGTCCTTGCGCCAGAAAATTTCCGTATCCAGATGGATTCCGCCCCCGCTGGACCGGGAAACAACGATCGGGCACTCACTTTCCGGGTAGGGCCTTCCATCGGCATGCGTGTGGTGCATCACTTGGTGCGCGCTCACGCCCAAAGGGACGTCTCCGTTCTCAAAGCCCAGTAATCGCAGCGTGGCTGGATTGCAGAACGTGAATTTCCCTTCGCGATCGACACCAAAGATCGCTTCCGCGGCCGAATCCAGCAGCAGGCGGATTTTCCCCTCGCTCTCGTGCAGCGCTTCCTGGGCGCGCTGCCGGTCGGCCACTTCCTGTTCCAGCATGAGCGTGCGCTCGTCCACACGCCGCTCCAGTTCCTCTCCGGCCTGGCGCAATTCGGTGTCGCGATTCTGGATCTGCTCCAGCATCTGGTTAAACCCGTCGATCAGGACGCCCACTTCGTCATCGGAACGCTTGGCAGCCCGGATGGAATAGTCCCTCGAACTGGTAACCATCTTGGCGGTCCAGGCCAGCTCCAGGATCGGATTGGAAATCGGCCGCTGCAGCCGCGCCGCCATCACAAATGCGCCCAGCGACACGGCCGCGACGATCAGCCCGAAAAAGAGCAAGTAGCCTTCCAGCAGTTCCCTGTATTCGACCGTGTCTTCCTCGAGAAACACGGTGCCCACTTTTTCTCCGTCGAAAGTAATGGTCTGGAAGACCAGCACGCGGTCGGAAGTAAATTCGCCGGCGTCTTTCTGAATTTGTGGAGGAAGAAAAGGTTTGCCCAGAACTCCCGCGTGATACACGGCGAAAGGCGCACCTTCCCGGTCATAAATGACGGCCGTCAAAATGTGGGGCTTGGCGGCCAGCGCGGCCAGAATGTCCCGCGCGGCCGCGGGGTCCTTGAATTCCAGCGGGGCGGTGCTGTTGGTTCCCAGGATGTTGGCCAGGGCGTTCAGGTCCCCGACTCTCATTTCCTTGAAGCGATAGACGCCGTATTCGGCAAAAGCTATCCCCGCGGCGCACAATGCCGCAAACGTGTTAATCATGATCACGTAGGTGATCTTGCGCCGTAACGACAATTTGCGAGTCCATTGCATATCAGTTCTTCGCGCCGGCCGCGCTGTCAATCACCGCGGCGGCCAAGGACAACAATTTCGAGCTGACTTTCAAATGCGCGCGGCTGGCGGCTCCCACGTCTATGGCCACCCGCACGCGGGAATCCTGGATCACAAACTGAATCATTCCCCCGGATTCGACAAAGTGATCCATGTCCGCGACCGTAAGCACGCTGGAGCCATGCAGGCCCGCCAGGATCGCCGGGAGACGCTTTTTTTCCGACGCACCGATGAACAGGATGTGGCAGCCGCGCAAATCCTCGATCGTCGTGAAGTTCTTCACCTCCAGTTCCCGGCCGCGGATGGACTTGCCGGTCACCAGTTGTTTCAAATCCTCGTCCACCGGGGTGTCCCCCACCACTCCGAGCACCCATTGCGTTTGCGTTACCCTGGCCGCGTCGTCGGGCCAGTCCACGAATTTCAAGAAATTGAACAAATACGCCGCCTTGACCTCGGAATCCGTGGGGCCTTGTTGGGCGCGCATGGAGCGCTGCGCCGGCATCCAAACAGCGGCCAGGAAAAAAGCGGCGCCGGCAAGCCGCGTGCCGAGGCGAAGCGGGCCAAGCGGGCCGCTGGCGCGATCCGTGGCGCGGACAGGCGCCAGGCGTGGAGACCTTCGCTTGAATTTCCAGAAACGCCGCACATCACCACCATTGGCCCGCATGGCACGAATTTACGCGAAGCGCGGCGCAATCCGGCGCCGGCAAGATCCCCATAGTTAGGCGCGCCCGCACGGGAAGGGCCCGCCTGCGAACCTGTTCTTTTCCTCCATGACATTTCGGATTCATGGTCCCTAGAATCTCCAGCTCACCTGCGCGTAGGCGCTGCGTTTCATCTGATTGGCGATGATGGATTGGGTGAAATCCTGAAATTCGAAGTGGTGGTCCTGAAGCAGATTTTGCCCGACCAGGCTGATCGTGCCGCGCTCGGACCATCTCCAGGACAGTTGCGTATCCAAACGAGTGTATGCCGGGACATTTTCCCTCGGCAGCGGGCCGGTGAAATAGGCGCTGGCGTCCCAGTCCCATCCGTGCGGGAAATTGACGCGGGAACGGATTTGGGCGGAATGGCGCGGGGTGCTCCCCTCCGCCGTCGCGATGGAGGTGGTGTCCTGGCTCGCTGGGTCCAGGTGCATGTGAATCCGTCCCCACGCGTAACCAGGGCTGAGGCTCCACCAGGGCAGCACTTTCCAGTTGGTGGATATTTCCAGTCCGTGCGCTTCGCCATGCATTAGATTTTGAAAGGTCTCGGGAATGACCAGATGCAAGGGAGGCGGAGCCGATTCCAGAAACGGCGCGCCGGGTTCAAGGGTCTGCTGGTTCCTGTAAACGTTGTAGTAGGCGGCCAGATCCAACGAGACTTTGTCCGAGATGATGGTTCGATACCCCGCCTCATACGCGTACAGGTTCTCGTTCTGGTAATTTGGGTTACCCAAGATGCTGGCCATGGCGGGAATCCCTCCGGGTCCGGGGAAAGCGGAAACGTTTATGCGGCTCGCGATGTCGGTTTCATTCGGAGTGCGGATGGCGCTGGAAAAAGCGGCCCAAAGCATGTCGCGATTGTTCACCTGCCACGCCATGCGTGCACTGGGCATGGCCGCCCAGCCCGTGTAGTAGTTGCGTTCCACCTTTGTGCCCACGGTCAAGTAGAGGCGTTCGGAAACCAGGGCCAATTCGTCCTGCACGAAGGCGCTGAAAAGCGGATCGACGGCCGAAGACGGGTTCAACGAATAGGCAAGGCCTCCATTTGAACGGGAGATGGAATACCGATAGCCCGCCCCCCAAATGATGTTCTGGCGGTCTCCCCATCGGAAGTGATGCTGGAAATCAACTGTCAGCGTCTTTCGCGCTTCCATGAGAACATCATCGCGGCGGCTCGCAGTGTACGAGACGCCCAATGTCGTGTCCGACCGCGACGAAAACGCGTGGTTCCAAACCGATTGCAGATAGCCCCCCGAAACGCTTACGGGCGCGTCGATATATTGAGAATTGGGAGGGGAAATGGAAATGAGCGTTACGGCCGGGATGTGCTCCCGGCCGGTGTACATGCTTGCCTGCACCGCGAGCGTGTCCTGGCTGGAAAGCGCGGCGTCGGCTCGAACACCGCCCTTGAGCAATTGCCACCCGTCGCCCCCGTCCTGGCCGGCGCCATTCGGCAGGTGATTCTGGTTTAGATACTTTGAATAAATCCGGTAGTTAATCTTGTTCTTGTCCAGCGCCCCCCCGTACTGAATCATTCCAAAGCCTTGATTCAGATTGCCGCCGCCGGATGTCACCAGCCCGCCCTGCGTTTCCGACGCATTCCTGCTGATGATGTTGATGACGCCGTCGACGGCGTTGGCGCCCCACACCGACCCGCCCGGCCCGCGAATGACTTCAATTCTCTCGATGTTTTCCAAAGGCACATCCAGGGTGTCCCAGAACACGCCGCCGAACGACGGCGCATACACCGCCCTTCCATCCAGCATCACCAGCAATTTATTGCTGAACCGGCTGTTGAATCCGCGCACGCCGATCGCCCAGGTGCTGGATGTGATCTGCGCCACGTCCACGCCCGGCACCATGCGCAACAAGTCCGGAATGTTCAGCGCGCCGGAATTGCGAACGTCTTCGCGCTCGATCACGAAGACAGCGGAAGCGGTTCGCGAGAGTTTCTGCTCGGTCTTGGAAACCGAAGTCACCTTGATATTCATCAGGTCTTCGATATTCATCGCGGTCAGATCCATTTTTTCCCCGGCATCCAAAGCCGTTTGCTGCGCCATGGCAGGCGGACAACCTGCCGTTAGAACCAACCCATAACCGAGGACGCTGAAAGGGCTTGCCATGACTTCAACGAAGGCTTTCCGGCACATTCGCCAGACGCGGACACTCCGTGCGGACACGGAAGCACTTCTTTTCATCGATTTTGCCCGCGACAAGGCAAGGTTATGGCGCGCCCCCAGTCAATGATCTGCACCGCAATCGCCAAACGAAGACTGGGAACCGCGCATTAACAATCGTGTTATGAATTGATTGCAAGATTAGAAAGGGTTAATCATACGTGCGCTGTACACACGAGTTCCAATTCGGATCTCCCCGCACCGGTTTGACTCATATTTTCTAATCCTGTTCTGGAACGACCCGCCCTCGAGGTCACACTTTCTCCGTGACTTCACGTTTAATGATTCCTCGGCCGGAATTTCGGCGAGTTCTGAATTGCATTCCCTTCGCCCGGAAACAGTGCCTCCCAACACCCCCGGGAAAATGTGTTTAAAAAGTGAACTTGCGGAATGACATTCACTTTCCCGTCATTCGTTTGTAATAGGAGCGCGTTACCGTGCGAAAAAGTGCGGGCAAAAAGGAGAAATGGATGAAACAAAGCCGGACGCAGATATTCACTTTCCCCTCGGAACGGTACGTGACGCGAGCTTTTCATGCCGGCGTTTCCCTCCATAGCCACACCGAACATTCCCAGGAAAGACTGGACGACTTGCCGCGGTATCTCGATCGCATGCCGGTGGTTTCACAATTTCTGCGCTGGGAGAGAAAGCGATACCTGGCCGCGACCGGCGCGAACCTCGATTTCTCGCGTGCCTACTGGAGAGGCCCGCTGAGCGCCCAGTCCGCCTACGAGCTGGAGTGTTCGCAGATTGGGCGCTTGGGACTCCGCGCGCTCGTCTCTTTGACCGACCACGACACGATTGATGCCGGTTTGTTGCTCCAGGCGGGCCGCCCAGCCGGAGAAATTCCCATCTCCGTGGAATGGACCGTGCCCTACGAGCAAACTTACTTTCACATTGGTATTCACAATCTGCACTCCACCCTGGCCATATCGTTCATGCAGGAGTTCGCGAACTACACGCGCAAGCTGCAAGCCTATGTCCTGGGGCAACTGTTCGAGGCCCTGGAAGCCGACCCTTCCACTCTCGTCGTGCTGAATCACCCGCTGTGGGATATGGGCGGCGTTGGGCGGACACAACTCACCGCGAATCTAAGGAAATTCTTTCAAGTCTACGGGCGCCATATTCACGCCCTGGAAATCAACGGGCTCCGAAGCTGGCCGGAAAACTTGGCCGCCGCCGGCCTGGCCGGGGAATTCGACTACCCAGTAGTAGCCGGAGGCGACCGCCACGGACTCGAACCAAACGCAGTAATCAATCTCACGCGCGCGAACACATTTGCGGAATTCGCGGAGGAAATCCGAGTGGAACGCTCCAGCGACATCGCCGTTTTGCCGCAGTATCAGGAACCCCTGGCGTTCCGCCATTTGCTCTGCGCGTGGGATGCCGTTCGCGAGCATCCGCAATTTGCCGGGCGGCAATACTGGGTCGCGCGCGTCTTTGTCGTTTGCGACGACGGAGTGGAACGCCCTCTTTCAGCGCTTTGGACCAAGGGAACTCCCGCGTGGATCGACCCTTGCTTAAACGTGATCGGTGTTCTGGCGAGTCCTCCGGTCCGGACCGCTGCGCGCCTTGCTTACCAGGCAGCCGGGAGCCCAACGCCTTGAGCGGCTGGCCACGGGTGGCATTTTTTTCCGACTCATATCACGGTGTGGACGGAGTAGCCACGACGTGCCGCAACATCGTCGAGGCCGCGCGACTCCACCAGCTGCCGTTTCTGGCCGTCCATGCCGGGGCGACCCGGCGCAGAGTGAAGGACGGGCCGGTTGAAATTCTGGAACTGGATCGCGGACCCGTCGCTCTCAACCTCGACCGGCATCTGAAGTTCGACCTGCTATTTTCCTTTCATTACAAGCGAGTGCTGGAGGCGGCGCGCTCGTTTCGTCCTGACATTGTGCACATTACCGGTCCGGGCGACGTGGGTATCACCGGAGCGCGCGTGGCCTACGCCCTCGGCGTGCCTCTGGTCGCATCCTGGCACACGAATCTCCACGAATTCGCAGGCAGGCGGCTGGCGAAAATGGTGGCGCCGCTTCCCAAAGCGCAGCGGTGCGCCCTCGCGGGTGTCGCCGAAAAATATGTTTTGATGGCTTGCCTTCGTTACTATCAGATCGCCGATGTCATCCTGGCCCCCAACAGGGAACATGCGCTGCTTCTCCAGAACGGGACCAATAAACCCGTCTACCCCATGCGCCGGGGGATCGACACACAGCTTTTTTCTCCTCTGAAGCGCGACGCCAGCGACGGGATCTTCCGGCTGGGTTTCGTCGGCAGGCTTTGTCCCGAGAAAAACGTGCGCTTGCTGGCGGACCTGGAGCGGGGATTGTGCCAGCGCGGAATTCACAATTACCGTTTCAGCGTTGTGGGAGACGGGGATGAAAGGCCGTGGCTGGAGCGCAATCTTCAACGGGCCGATTTCACGGGCGAATTGCACGGGGAACTTCTGTCGCGGGCCTACGCGAACATGGACGTCTTTGTGTTCCCGTCGGAAACTGACACCTACGGCAATGTGATCAGCGAAGCGATGGCGTCGGGCACGCCGGCGATCGTGACTTCCAAAGGCGGGCCAAAATACCAGGTGCAGGATGGCGTTACCGGATTTGTCGCGGACAATACGGGAGATTTTCTGACGAGGACAAACTGGCTGATGGCCAATCCCCATCAGCACCGGAGGTTTCGCGAAGCCTGCCGCCTGTGGGCCACCGGCAGAACCTGGGACAATGTCCTCGACGACCTGTTGGAAGCGTATCAGGCCAGCTTTTCCACTCCTTTCATGAATCGCGTGGCGACGGCGCTGGCGGCAAACTGACTGGTGCATGTTCTGCGGCACTTGCAGATTTTCCGAGCGGTGCAACCCAAACGCGTCTGCGTATCTCCTGACTTCGGCATCGTGCCCCATTTCTGTTTCGTCCAGGCTGATACCGGCCGATCCCGTAGCGGTTCGCCTTCGCTCGTCATTGCTTCTCAGGACAATATTAAAAGGGTTTTACACTGCTTTCATATGCGTGGCGACTGCCATGTGGCCCACTGGGGCTGGATGAAAACGATCGAAACCGAAGAAAGGATCGCGCGCGGCCCGTCCCCTCCCCCGGCGCCGCATTGCGAATTGCCGCGCGGGGGCATGGCCACGGATGGCGTCCGGAAAGCGCCAACAGTCGGAGAAGTCATCGCCGGCCTGGCGCGCCATCCGGTTCGGAATCTTTTTGCCCGGTGGAACTGGAAGGCCGCGCTACTCAGTTCCCTGCTGCGCGGATTGATTTTTTTCTGCACAAATTTGATTTCGGGATGGCATGCGGCGGTCGGAGCGCTGCTGGCGGAATTCGCGCTTCGTGCGGCCACTTCCGGTTTTTATGGCGCGATCACCGAAGCGCTCTCGGCGGCGCAGCCGCCGTGGGCGGCCACGGCCGCGGCCATGGTCGTGCTGCCGTGCCTGGCGCATACGCTGGAGTTTCTCGTCCATTGGCTGCGGGGAACGCCGAAGCTCGGGCTGAGCATTGGAACGTCCATGATTTTCACGGCATTTTCGACCGCGTTCAATTTATTCGCCATGCGGCGCGGCGTGCTCATCACCCATGGAGATAGCAAGCCCCTGTCGCATGACCTTGGCCGCGTCCCGCCGCTCTTATGGGAATTCGTGTCCGCCGTGCCGAAAATGATCATGCGATTTCTGGCGCGCGTGGTTTCGACGAGGTGAACGGGACGATTCGCGAAATCCAAACCCAGGGAGGATTCGGTTGCCGATCAAGACTCTGCACATTACGAATTGCTACCATGCCACTTCGGGAGGAATTCGCACTTTTTACCGCGCGCTTCTCGCCGCATCCAACGAGCACCGGCGGCAACTCCGCCTAATTGTTCCCGGCCCCGAAGACGGCATTGAGGAAATCGGCGAATTCGGACGGATTTACACGATCCAGGCGCCGAAATCCCCGTTCATCGATTCCGCGTATCGGCTTTTGCTCCCCCATCTCTACGCCCTGCCCTATCGTTCGCGGCTGCGGCAAATTCTGGAAGAAGAGCGGCCCGACCTGGTGGAGATCTGCGACAAATACACGCTCTGCTATCTGCCCCCGGCATGGCGGAACGGCTGGGCCGGAAACGCGCCTCCGGCGGTATTCATAGGCCTGAGCTGCGAGCGCATGGACGACAACGTCTCGGCCTTCCTCAGCGAGAGCCGGCTGGGGCGGCTCTTCGCGAATTGGTATATGCGCTCCATCTACGCTCCGCGATTTGATGGGCACATCTCCAATTCCGAATACACGGCGGCAGAGCTGGTGGCGGCGCTCGCCAAGTGCCCGGATCTGCCCGTGCATGTTTGCCCGATGGGCGCGGACTGCGAGAAATTCGGCCCGCACCGGCGCGACCCTGCAAAACGCCAGGCGCTGCTGGCCGGTTTTCAAAACGCGCCGGCTGGCGGGAGAGATACGCGGCTTCTTCTGTATGTCGGGCGGATCTCCCGCGAAAAAAATATTTCGCTCCTGGTCGATATGATGGAACTTCTCGCGCGGAATTCACGGGACGACTACGCGCTCTTGATTTTGGGCCAGGGCCAGCTGGCCAATTGGATCCGGAAGAACATGGACCGCCGCGCGGCTGGCCGCGTGCGCCTGATCGGCCACATTTCCGATCGCGAACGCGTGGCCGATATTTTTGCCAATTGCGACGCGCTGATCCATCCCAACCCGCGCAAACCCTTTGGGATCGCGCCGCTGGAGGCCATGGCTTCGGGCCTTCCGGTGGTGGCCCCGTATTCCGGCGGGGTGCTCTCCTACGCCAACGATTCCAACGCCTGGCTCGCCGAACCCAATGGCGCGAGTTTTGCCGCGGCCGTGCACGGGATATTCGAGGACGATGCCGCGCGCGGGGGGAAAATTGACCGCGCCATCGGCACCGCCAGCGAATTCAATTGGGCGAGAACGGCAGCACGCTTTTTTGAATTATACGATGGCCTGTTCGCGCGGCTGCGCCGTTCGCCTTCCGCAGCGCCGCAAGTTGAGGACGCGGCTGCAGCGCAATTGATTTTTAACTCCGATTCGAGCCGCCACGTATAGGCCTACCTGGGTGAACGCATGACGATCTGGTTCGAGGGAGTAGGAAGCGCGGCGGCGATGTGCACCACGCTATGCTGGCTGCCGCAGGCCGTGAAAATCATTCGCGAGAAAAAAACCTCGGGGATCTCACTGCTCACGCAAAGCGTGTTCACGCTGGGAGTCGCCCTGTGGGCGACCTACGGATTACTTCTTAACGATCCGCCCATCATTTATGCGAATTTGGTCACGCTTGTGTTTTCGTCGGCCATCCTGATTCTCAAGCTTCGCTATCCCTGAGCGCGCGCTAAACGGCGTCCGGGAAGACCAGTCTGTTGGCAGGAGGGGCGAAGGCGAATGGAGGCGCGGGTGGGATTTGAACCCACGGATGGAGGTTTTGCAGACCTCTCCCTTAGGCCTCTTGGGTACCGCGCCGAAGTAATGGAGTATAGCGAAATTCCGGTGCACTTGTCAGCGATTGCACTGGCACTTAGCGCGACGTCGTGGAGCCGACCAGCGCTTCTCGCATGAAGCGCGCCGATTCCTCCGGCGGCGTGGGGCAAATATAAAAACCCGTGCCCCACTCGAATCCGGCGACCTTGGTCAGCTTGGGGATGATCTCGATGTGCCAGTGGTAGTGCTCGTTGATTTCCTCGCCGACTGGCGAAGTATGAATCATCAAGTTGTAGGCCGGACGGTCCAGCACCGCGTCCAGGCGCGCCAAGTTGTCCTGCAACACCTTGGCGAGCCCCGCATAAATATTGGTCTGATTGTTTTCAAACGACGAGGCGTGCTGTTTGGGCAGAATCCACATCTCGAACGGAAAGCGGGGCGCGTAGGGAGCCAGGGTCACGAACAGTTCGGTCTGGCCGATCACGCGCACTTTGGATTCCAACTCCTGCCGGATCATGTCGCAGAAAATGCAGCGTTCCTTGTCAAAATAGTAGTGGCGCGAGCTGTCCACTTCCTCGCGCACGCGCTTGGGGACGATGGGCAGGGCGATCAACTGCGAATGCGGGTGCTCGAGCGACGCCCCGGCCGCTTCGCCGTGATTCTTGAAGATCAGGATGTAGCGGAAGCGCTTGTCGTTCTTCAGGTCGAGCATGCGGTCGCGGAAGGCCCACAGGACGTCCTCAATCTGCTTGTCCGTCATGGTCGCCAGCGTGCTGCGGTGGTCGGGCGTTTCGATGATCACTTCGTGCGCGCCCACGCCGTTCATGCGGTCGAACAACCCTTCGCCTTCGCGGTCCAAATCGCCTTCGATGCCGAGCGCCGGAAATTTGTTGGGAACCACGCGCACTTGCCACCCCGGCGTGTTCGGACCGCTGCCGTTGCGGCCGTATTGCAGCACCTCGGGAGGCGTCTTCGATTCGTGGCCGTAACAAAAGGGACAGATGCCGATTCCCTTGATCTCCACGCTCTCGCGATAGAAATCCGAGGGCCGCTTGGCGCGGTCGGTCGAGATGATGACCCATCGTCCGGTGATGGGGTCTTTCCTTAATTCCGGCAACGATTCCTCCTGGGCTGGACACCCACACGGATCCGAAACGGACGCCGCTGAAAAATGTTTATTCTAATCCCGAAGGCCCGCGAAGCCTTGTGCAACACACAAAAATCCTACTGGGCGGAAAAAGCGCCCTTATGCAGGCGCACGACCGGGGACTGGCCAGGCGGGGCTTCGACGGCAAGGATATCAAACCGGAAAGGGGTTTGTCCCGCGCGGTATTCGCGCAGGAATTGCCGGGCCATTCTGGAGAGGTGCCGCTGCTTGTCCCGGGTGACGGCGTCCTCGGGGGAACCCACATCGTCGCGCGTCGAAGTGCGCGTCTTCACCTCGACGAACGCGAGCGTGGCGCCATCGTATCCAACCAGGTCGATTTCGCCTTTCATTCCGCGCGAGGTGAAGTTTCGCGCAATCATGACGTAACCGTTCCGGCGGAGATACCAGTAGGCGTAGGTCTCGCCTTTGACGCCGGTGCGCCGCGCCTTGCGTCCGGCAGCTGCGGACGTTTCCGGCGCGGAAGATTCCGCCAGGCCGTTGCGCGCGGCCCAATTCACCAAACCGAACATCGCGCGAGCAAGAATCGGCACAATCCCTTCCTACGTTCCAATGAAAAAGAGTTTAAGCCGGTCCAGAAATCTCTTTCTGCCGGTTTTCTCTGTGCCCTCCATGTACTCCGTGTTCTCTGTGTTAAAGCCTTGCTCGATCCGCGCAAAAAACGTTTAACACGGAGGGCACAGAGAAAAACATGGGATCGGAAAAAGCGACGCCTTACGCGGATTTTCCCACTTCGGCGATGCACTGCCCCAGCGTCCGCGCCGCGAACTCGGCTTGGTCCAGATCGATCATGAGCGGCGGCGCGACGCGAATCGTGTTTTCTCCCGCGCCCAGCAGGAGCAGGCCTTTCTCGAATGCGCGGTTCACGATCTCTTCGCGCAAATCTCCGGCGCGCTCCTTGGTTTTCTTGTCGCGCACGATCTCGACGCCGATCATGAGTCCCTTGCCGCGCACGTCGCCGACAATTTTGTGGCATACGGGCCAGTCCGCCATGTAGTCCATCAGAAATTCGCCCGCGCGCCGCGCGTTTTCGATGTACTGCGTTTCCAGCAGATCCATCGTGGCGAGCGCCGCGGCGATGCTCACCGGATTGCCGCCGAAGGTCGACGCATGCGCGCCCGGCTTCCAATCCATCAGGCTCGCCCGCGCAATGGTCGCCGAAAGGGGCATGCCCGATGCGATTCCCTTAGCCACGCACAAAATATCGGGCTCGAGGCCCGCGTGATCCCCGGCCCACCACTTCCCCGTGCGGCCCATCCCGCTTTGCACTTCGTCGGCCACCAGCAGGATTCCGTGCTTGCGGCAGATGCGCTGCAATTCGATCAGAAATTCCTTGGGCGCGGGCACGTACCCGCCCTCGCCCTGAATCGGCTCGATGAACACCGCTGCCACTTCCGAGGGATCGACCAGGCGCTTGAAAATTTCCGTCTCCAGAAACGTAGCCGATTCGACGCACGTGCAGGGCGACGGATTGCCGTACGGACAGCGGTAGGAATTCGGATAGGGAATGTGGAACACTCCGGCCAGCAATGCGCCAAATCCCTTGCGCTGCACGGCTTTCGATGCCGTGAGTGAAAGAGCGCCCAGCGTGCGCCCGTGGAAGCATCCGTGAAATGCGATGATCTTGTCGCGCCGGGTGGAATGCCGCGCCAGCTTGATGGCCGCCTCGATCGCTTCGGTGCCGGAATTGCCGAAGTAAACCTTCTTGGCTTCCTTGCCGGGAGCGATTCCCGCGAGGCGCTCGGCGAGTTCCACCAAGTTCGGGTAGTAAAAATCCGTGCCGGAAATGTGGATCAGCTCGGCGGCCTGCTTTTGGATGGCTTCGACCACGCGCGGGTGGCAATGCCCTGTGGAAACGACGGCGATGCCCGCGGCAAAATCCAGAAACTGGTTTCCGTCCACGTCTTCGACGATTGCGCCGCGGCCGGATTTGGCCACCAGTGGATAGCCGCGCGTGTACGAGGGCGAAACGAATTGCGCGTCCTTCGCGATCACGGTCTTCGCGTTGGGACCGGGGAGCGGCGTCACCAGCACGGGCAGCTTGGTTTCGCCGGCAACATCGGCAAGGGGCTTGGCCACGGAGAGTCCTCCAACGAGTGTGCTCCCGCTTCGATCCGGGAAACCGCAGGACTCGTGTATCCCATGTTGCGACCGGATATACCCCGTCCGCAAGAGAGGGACCTGTCTCTAATTTACGCCGATTCGCCCCCACTGGCCGAAAAAAGCAAATAGGTGATGTCGTCTTGATATGCAGTAGAGAGGGCGTTTCGGGAATCGCGGTTTCAGAGCCGGCGCCTGAACCTGCCGCCGGCCTATGTAGCGCTCGCCTTCAAGCGGGCACGCCGGAGTCAAGCACATGCCCGCCTGAAGGCGGGCGCTACAATACCGGCCGCAGCCCAGTACACATATGTTTTTTCAGCGCAGCGGATCGCTCGTGGGTGGGACTGAAAAACGCCCTAATTTCCCGCGATGTAGATGTAGCCCTGCGTCTGCAGATTGGTGATCGTTGTCAGGGCCCACAGATCGACCTGGACCTCGGGGAGCACCGTCGCGGGATCGTACTTTCTACCCACCAGTTCCTGCCCGCACACGCGGAAGTCGATTCCCGCCTTCTTCATGCTTTGGATCAGGGCGATGTTCGGATTGTCATGGCCGTCGTTAATCGCCTTGTAGGCAGCGTTGTTGAGGAAAATGGGGGCGCCGTGGAACACCACCACGATCTTGCGATGATCGGCCGGCACGCCGTTCACGGCCAGCGTATTGAAATACCGCGCCACGGCGATCAGGCCGGGATTTACTTCGTCTACTTTCTCCGCAGGGTTCTTGATGCCGAAGGCGACCTTGTACGTCGTATTTGGATTGGGCATCTCGTGCGCGCCGGGAATGTTCGTGGCCACGGGAGCTTCCGGGATCGGCAAGGCTTGCGCGGACTGCGCCAGCGCCGGACCCGAAAATACCGTTAGCGCCGCCATCACGGCCACGGCGCACACCATACCGATTGTCAGCTTCTTCATTCGAGCCTCCGTCCAGGAAGATTTGCGCTTCCGCACACTCATCTGGAATTTGAAATTTGGACTCCTCGTGCGCCCATCTTATCCCTTAACCATGCCCTGAACTCAACGAATTTATCGCCAAAACGGGCACCCCCACGGGTAGGCCAGTTGGTTCACTTACGTTTCCAGCGCACGCCGCCGTCGCGCGAATCTTCGAGAATAATCCCGTTCGCGGCAAGCTGGTCACGGATACGGTCGGAGGCCGCAAAATCGCGGCGTTTGCGAGCGGCTTGGCGTTCGGCAACCAGCGCGTCGATCTCGGCTTCGCTGGGCCCGGCGGAATCCATGCCGAAGCCGAGCGCGCGAAGTTTCTCCGCGTCGTCGTCGCGCAGCACGGCGAAAATCGCATCGAACGAATCCAGCACCGCCAGCACGGGCGCGGCGTCGCCCTCGAAAAATTCGTCGCGGTCGATGGCGATGTTGACGTCTCGCACCAGATCGAAAATCGCCGCGAGCGCCTGCGCCGTGTTGAGGTCGTCCGCAAGTCCTTCCTCGAACTCTTGCCGCGCCTTTGCCGCGCGCGCCGCCATTGCGGGGGAAGCCCCCGCCGGAAATTTTCCGGTCCGCAGGCGCGAAACAAATGTCCGCAGGCGGTCCACCGAGCTAGCCGCTCCCTGCAGGCTTTCCGGCGTGAAATTCAGCTGCCGCCGGTATGGCACCGAAGCCAGCAAGAACCGCACGGAAGAAGGCTTCTGTCCGTGAGAAAACAGTTCCCGTAGCGTCGCGAAATTCCCCACCGACTTCGACATTTTCTCGTGATCCACCAGCAGATGCTCGGCGTGCAGCCAGTAGCGTACGAACGGCTTTCCCGTGGCCCCTTCGGATTCCGCGATTTCATTCTCGTGATGCGGAAAGGTCAGATCGACGCCGCCGCTGTGAATGTCCAGCGTTTCGCCCAGATACTTCATGGCCATGGCTGAGCATTCGATGTGCCAGCCGGGGCGCCCCGGACCGATCGCGGTTTCCCAGAAATGCTCGCCGGGCTTGGGCGCTTTCCACAAGGCGAAGTCGCGCACGTTGTCCTTGTCGTAGCGGTCCATGTCCACACGCGCGCCGGCCTGCATCCCGGCCACGTCGATTTTCGACAGCTTTCCGTATCCCGGAAACTTCGAGATGCGGAAATACGTCGAGCCTTCGCTGGTATAGGTAAGGCCTTTCGCGGTGAGCCGCTGGATCAGTGCGACCATATCGTCGATGTGCTCGGTGGCGCGCGCAAGGTGCTCGGGCGGTTCCAGGTTCAGCGCGCGGCGGTCGTCTAAGAACGCCTGAATGTATTTGTCGGTGTAATCCCGGATGCTGACGCCCGCGGCCGCCGATTTTTGAATGATGCGGTCATCGACGTCGGTCAGGTTCATCACCTGAATGACGCGAAAACCCTTCGATTTCAAATACCGCCGCAGCACGTCCTGAAACACAAACGTGCGGAAATTTCCGATGTGGGCAAAATCGTAGACGGTGGGCCCGCAGGTATAGATGCTGACTGCGCCGGGAACCAGCGGCACAAACGGCTCGGTCCGCCCGCTCAGCGTATTGTGAAATTGGATTTCCGACATTTGGGCTCGATCACCGCTCTCCAGTGTGGGCTGCGCGCTCATAGCAAACGCGCCATTTTAACCGAGGTGTCCGCAGGTAGCAAAAGGTCTGTGAGCGCCGGACGGTTTGTTTCCCGAAGTGGCGGCGACTATAATAAAAGGTGGAGCCGCAAGAACCGAATTAATCACATGATCCTCCCGGCACAATCCGAGAATCCGGCCTCCCTGGCGCACCTCGATCTGGAACACGAGATTCCCCGGCTGAAGCGCGAGATGAACGCCGTGATCCTGGCGCACTATTATCAGGAGTCGGAGATTCAAGACCTGGCGGATTTCGTCGGCGACAGCCTGCAGCTCTCCCAGCAGGCCGCCGCGACCAAGGCGGACGTGATCGTCTTTGCCGGCGTGTTGTTCATGGCCGAAACGGCGAAGATTCTGAACCCGGGAAAGCTTGTTCTCCTCCCCGACTTAAAAGCCGGCTGCTCACTGGCCGATGGCTGCCCGGCGGATCGTTTCGCCGAATTTCGCCGGCGCTATCCCGATTCCGTGTCCATCACCTACATCAATTGCAGCGCCGAAGTGAAGGCCCTGAGCGACATCATCTGCACGTCGAGCAACGCCGAAAAAATCATTCGCCAGATCCCGCCGGAAAAACATATTCTGTTCGCGCCGGACCAACACCTGGGCCGCTACCTGATGAAAAAGACGGGCCGCGAAATGACGCTCTGGCCGGGAAGCTGCATCGTTCACGAAATGTTTTCAGAGAAAAGCCTGGTGCAGCTCAAGGAGCGCCATCCGCGCGCGCTGGTCCTGGCTCATCCGGAGTGCCCCGAGGCCGTGCTGCGCCACGCGGATTATGTCGGATCAACTACGGGCATACTGAAATATGCGGTGGCGAGCCCGGCGGCCGAATTCATCGTGGCGACCGAAAGCGGCATCCTGCACCAGATGGAAAAAGCCTGCCCGAAAAAAACGTTTATTCCCGCGCCCGGCGAAGGCGGCTGCTCCTGCAGCGAGTGCCCCCACATGAAGCTCAACACCATGGAGAAACTGTACCTGTGCATGCGGGATCGCAGGCCGGAAATTACCTTGGATGAAACCCTGCGCCAGCGCGCCCTGAAACCGATTCTGCGAATGCTGGAGATGAGCTAGCCGCCGGCGTTCTCTCCCCATGCCTCCCTCCTTTGACGCTTCCGAGTTCCGCGATTTATTGAAATCATTTCTTGCCGAAGACCTGGGCGCGGGCGACATCACCACGGAGATGACGGTCTCCGCCGCACAACGCGCGCGCGGCGAAATCATCGCCAAGGCGCCGCTGGTCCTTGCCGGGATCGAATTGTTCGTCGAGGTTTTTCGTCTTCTGGACAAAACCACTTTAACGGAAATCATTTGTCACGACGGTGAGGAACTCACGCCAGGAAATGTTCCAGCGCGCGTGTACGCATCCGCCCGCGCTCTGTTGTCCGGCGAGCGCGTGGCCCTGAATTTGCTGCAGCGCCTCAGCGGAGTCGCCACGCAGACGCGCCGCTACGTGCGCGCCATCGAAGGCACCGGCGCGAGCATCCTTGACACGCGAAAGACCACGCCCGGCCTGCGCGCGCTCGAAAAATATGCGGTCCTCGTCGGCGGAGGCAAAAGCCACCGCAGGGATCTCGGCGAAGCCGTTTTGATCAAGGAAAATCATATTCGGCTTGCGGGCGGCGTCTCCGCCGCGCTCGCTGCCGCCGAAGCCGCCAGGGGTCGCGCTGCATGGATCGAAATCGAAGTCACGAACCTCGACGAATTGCGCGAGGCGCTCGCCCACGCGCCCGACGTAATCCTGCTCGATAACATGAGCCCGGCGCTGGTGAGGCAGGCCGCCGACCAGGTTCACGCGCGCAATGCGCAAAGAAAAATTCTCACGGAAGCCTCCGGGGGAATCACGCTCGCCAACGTGAGAGAATTCGCCGAGGCGGGCGTCGATTGGATTTCCGTCGGCGCTCTGACGCATTCCGCTCCGGCCGTCGATTTAAGCTTTGAGATCGAGCCCGAATAATGTTCCCATCGTGTGCGCCAAATGAATAAAACAATTGAAACCGACATCCTCGTAATCGGCAGCGGCCTCGGAGGCCTCGCCGCCGCTTGGGACGCCGCAAAAATGGGCTGCGAAGTCACGCTGCTCACTCGCGCCTCCGATCCCGAGGATAGCAACACCTACCGCGCGCAGGGCGGAATCATTTATCGCGGGCGCGACGAGCGCCCCGAGCAACTCGTTGCCGACATTTTATCCGCGGGCGCCGGGCTCAGCTCGCCCGAAGCCGCCGCCCTGCTCAGCCGCGAGGGTCCACGCCTGGTGAAGGAAATTCTGATCGACGAACTGCACGTGCCGTTCGATCCTTCGCTGGAATTTCCCGGAGAACTCGATCTAACTAAAGAAGCCGGCCATTCCATCCCTCGTATTATTCACTTCAAGGACCGCACCGGGTACTCCATCGAGCGGGCTTTCTTTGAGCGCGTGAAATCTCACCCGAAAATAAAAGTGATCGCGAACGCCACCGCCGTGGACCTGCTGACGCCTTCACATCATTCGACCGAACCCACCGATGTCTACCGACCACTGACCTGCGTCGGCGCGTATGTGCTCGACCAGACCACGGGGAAAATATTTTCGATCCTGGCCAAGGAAACCATTCTCGCTTCCGGCGGCCTGGGCAGCGTTTTCCTGCACACCACGAATCCGCCGGGCGCGCGCGGCGACGGCATCGCCATGGCCTACCGCGCCGGCGCGCGCTGCATCAACATGCAGTACATTCAGTTCCATCCCACCGCGCTGCTGGCGCCGGACGGATGTTTCCTGATCTCCGAAACGGTTCGAGGAGAAGGCGGCCGCGTCGTGGATCGCCACGGAAATGAATTCATGCAGAAGTTTCATCCCGCCGGCTCGCTCGCCCCGCGCGACGTTGCCGCGCGCGCCATTTATCAAACCATGCTCGAATCCGGCGAGCCGTGCGTCTATCTCGACATCACGCACAAGGCCGCCGACCAGCTCCGCGAGCGTTTTCCCGGCATCTACGCCGTGTGCATGGAGCGCGGAATCGACATGACGCGCGAGCCGATCCCCGTCGTTCCCGCCGCGCACTATAGTTGCGGCGGCATCGCCACCGACGACGCCGGACGCACCACCGTCGACCGCCTGCGCGCCGTTGGCGAAGTTGCCTGCACCGGCCTGCACGGCGCCAATCGCCTGGCCAGCACTTCCCTGCTCGAATGCCTGGTGTGGGGGACGCGCGCAGGAGCCGGAGCCGCCGAGCGCATCGCGCGCGGTGATAATTTTTATTTCCCGCAAGTGGCCGATTGGCGCTACGAACATGAACCCGCCGACCCCGCCCTCATCTCCCAGGACTGGCTCACCATCCAGCAAACCATGTGGAATTACGTGGGCCTGATCCGCAGCGAGAAGCGCCTCAATCGAGCGATGCGCGTCCTGCGCGAGCTGGATCTCGAAATCGCGCGCTTTTACGAAAAATGCGAAATCAGCGACTCGATCGTCGGCCTGCGCAACGGAATCCTCACGGCGCTGCTGATCCTCGAGGAAGCCGACCAGGCCCGCGAAAGCCGCGGCTGCCATTACCGGATTGATTGAAGCCTGACCCGGCACGCACAAGAACTGCGTGATCCCGGCAGCACACCAGCGTGAGCCGCGTCACAGACCTTCCCCTCCCCCTTCCCCGATCATTGGCGTCGGAGGTGAACCATGAGTTCATCACCATTCAATCCCCTGGGACCCGCGCATGACACTTCGCGCGATCCGCAGACGGAACTGGAAAGTCGCCCCGCGCGTCGAGCAGGCGTCTTTTTTGCGAGTAAGGAAGACCACACTCGGGAGATCGCCGAACGGATCATGCTGGATTTGCGGAAGGGCGGATTCGACGTCGACCTGCACGATGTCCGAATTCCCCTTGCGTTCGATTTGAGCCATTACTGTGCGGCCGTGCTGGCCGCGTCGGTCCACCAGGGAAACCACGAAAAAGAGATGATCCGGTTTGTGAGGGATCACCGGTCGGAACTTGAGCGCATGCCCACGGCCTTTATTTCCGTCACCCTGAGCGAGGCGGGAGCCGAAAGACGCGAGGCGACGCCGGCCGAGCATATACAGTTCGTCGCCGACGTGAACAAGATGCTGGATACGTTCTTCAAGCAGACGGAATGGTATCCCACCTACGTGAAGCCGGTGGCCGGCGCGCTGACCTACTCAAAATACAATTTCTTCATTCGCTTCATCATGAAGCGGATTGCCCGAAAACAGCGCGCAGATACGGACACCTCACGCGATTATGACTACACCAATTGGATCGAACTCGACAAATTCGTCGAAAATCTGGCGGCGGAGATTCGCATCGCGTCAGTCGCCGCTAGTTCCCCTGAAAACCCCACGGAAACGGCCAGGAGGGCCAATCATGCTTGAGAAAAAGCAATCCCCTGTTTCGGTGGCTGCCTCCGCTGTGATTGGCGCCGCAGGACTTGCCTATTTCCTGTTCGCGCGCCCGTGGCATTTGCGCTGGGGAGCGACGGACGAAGAGCTTGCCGCTTCGCTGCCGGGCGACGGCATTTGCCCGAACGCCGCCGGGCAAGTCACGCATGCCATCACCATCGAAGCGCCCCCGGAAAAAGTTTGGCCGTGGATTGTGCAAATCGGCCAGGACCGCGGCGGCTTTTATAGCTATACGATCCTCGAAAACATGGTCGGCTGCGAGATGCGCAATGCCGATCACATCGTGCCGGAGTGGCAAAATCGCGCGGTGGGCGATACGGTATGGTTTGCAACGCCAACCCATTTCGACGGCGAGGCCCGGATGATCGCCGCGGTCGTGGAACCGCAGCGCGCCCTAGTGCTGGCAACTCCCGCCGATTGGGAAAGAATCAAGGCCGGCGTCCATGGCGAAGAAACCACTTGGGGGTTCATCCTAAAACCATTCGGCAAGGGAAAAACCCGACTGATCGCACGATCCCGTAAAGACGCTCGTCCGGGACTATGGAAGAACACCGCGAACTATACGTTCTGGGAGCCCGCTCACTTCATCATGGAGCGAAAGATGCTCCTTACGATCAAGCATCTGGCGGAACGCGACGCGTTGCCGTCTTGATTCGTCCCATCCGGCGCCGCTTACCAACGTTGGCTTCAGCCTGCGCGGATTAGATTATTGGCCATGCGAAATGTAAACCCCGCAGGCTGAAGCCTACGCTACGCAAAACCGCTCCTCACCGGAATCGCTTAGTCCTGAAGACACGTAACACGGCCGCCAAAATCCAAGTTTTTCGATATTTTTGAGGGAAAACTTACTAATCCAGAATCACGGGTTTGGGCGCGACCGGCTGCGGCTTCAATATCTCGTCAATGAGAAACAGGTCGGTGAGAAGCGCGCGGAGATGGATCGAAGCGTTCAGGTTGTCGATGAGTTGGGAGCTGATCGTGGCCTGGGCAAGAACCAGTTGAACGGTGGCCAGGGAATCGCGAGCGTCGCGGTCGAGCACCTCGAGAAAAGCATGGTACCGTTCGGCGGGCTGAAAATTTTCCTGTTTCATGACGGCGGAAAAGACATCGGCCAGGCCGGTGATGGCCTCCACGGCGCGATCCAAAAAACCGCGCAGTTGGCCGCTGGCCGCGCTGTTTTCCCTGCCGGAAAGTCCCTGCCCGGCATAGGCCAGAAAAAATTCGTAGCATTCTTCAATCGTGCTGCAGCGGGCGCTTACCTCGTCACGAGTCATCTAGGCCGGAGCCTTCTTGGACTCCGGGCGTCCCGAGGAGGCGCCTTCGGCGGCGACGACCCAGCGCTGCGGATCGTGGTGCTCCAGATAATTTTCGCGGCTGATCGAACCGAAGATCATGGATTTGGTGATGAAGAGTTTTTCCGGCCGGATGGCGAAGTAAATGTGCACCGTGACCAGCGCGACAAACCCGACGCCCGCCAGGCCGTGCAGCACGTACATCCATCCCCAGGTCATGTCGCTAAACAAATACGGATTGCGCGTGAAGAACGGGGTGCGCACGCGCTTCATCATAAATACGCCGGTGCCGATGGCGGATAGGCCCGCCAGCATCACGATCAGGTGATAGAGCTTGTTTTCCAGCGGGTACTTGGCGAATTTTTTCGGTTCCTGCGCGGATTGCCCCAGCGCCAGCTTTATCCGGTTTCGCGCGTCCACCCGGTCCTGCTGGTCCGGCCAGATGGACCAGAAATCCAGCCAGAAGGAAGCGTGGATAATGTGATAGACCACTGAGATCGTCAGAACGATTCCGGCGATCCAATGCCATTCGACCCAGGCAAACTGCACGCCCACCTTCGGCAAGAACGCGGTGAACAGCAGCGCGAGCATCGACAGCGCCATGACCGCGTGAAAAAATCGCGCGCCAAACGAGTGCCGCTGGATTTTTTCGGGAATCCGCGCGGTGTCCACCGAGGAAACGACCGCGGAGTGCGCGGCCGGCTTGGCCATGAATTTTACGTAAATCGCATGAACAATCAGGAAGCCAACGCCCGCGATGGCGGACACCCACAACAGGCTCCATGCGATGTGAATCGGGACCTCTTGGCCCCACGGACTTGTCGCCCACTCGATAAGGTGCAAGTTCCCTCCTACGCGGCCGCTCCGCGGATCGCGCGCATGACCAGATTTCTCATCAACGGCACTTTATAGCCGTTGTACTGCAAAGGCTCGGCGCCCTGAATCGCCAGTTCTCCGGCCATCTTGGCCGTTTCCTCGTTGCGCGGCTTGCCTTGCACGGCGGCTTCGACCGCGGTCAGGCGCACCGGATGCGCGGCCACGCCGTTCACAACCAGGCGGATTCGCTCGATCGAACTTCCCGACATCGCCACGGCTGCAGCCACGTTGACCAGCGCGAAGTCCCACACTTTCCGGTCGCGCGCTTTTTCAAAATAGAATTGCGACCCGGCCCAGGTGGACGGAATGCGGATGGACGTCAGCAGGTCGCCCGGCTTCAGGATCGTCATGCGCGTAATGTCGATGGCAGGCCCGACAAAGTAGTCCTCGGCATTGACCACGCGTTCGCCCTTCGGCCCTCGAACCACGAATTTTGCGTCGAGAGCGATCAAGGCCGGAGCGGTGTCCGAAGGATTGACCGCCACGCAGCGATTGGCATCCAGGATGGCGTGTTCGCGGTTCAGGCCCGTCGGCGTATCCGCGTAGCAAATGTTGCCGCCGGCGCGATAGCACGGCCAGCCGCCGCGGTAATACCAGCAACGCGCATCCTGGGAAACGTTGCCGCCGATCGTGCCCTGGTTCCGGATCTGCGGAGACGCGGCGGCTTCAGCGGCGTCAGGCAGAATGCCGTACTTCTCGCGAACCACGGGATGGCGCACCACTTCGGTGAGCGTGGTCATCGCGCCGATCTCCAGGCCGTTGGCATCCGCGCGAATCCCGCGCAGTTCCCTGACCTGGCTCAAGTCGATAACCACTTCGGGACGCTTGATGCGGTCCTTGAACCAGTCGAAGCTGTCGAGGCCGCCGGCCAGCACCCAGGCCTTCACCCCGTGCCGCGCCTGCAGTGCGAGCGCGTCATCGACCGACGTGGGTTGAAAGAGTTCGAACGCGGGAATTACATCACGAATGACAGCCATTTTCCGTTCTCCTCTTTAACTTGCGATCACGCCATCCCAGTCATGGCGCAGGGTTCGTTACTCCGGTGGGCTCCAAGTAGAGCCCACACCCGTTGGTGAATGCCTAAATGTTGGCTCTCAGCGGATCCTGCATCGGCTTGCCCGCTTCGAGCGAAGCCAGGATGACATCCGCCGTAATCGGCGCCCGCCGGAAAATCTCGTCGCCCAGAGCGTCCGAAAGCGCGTTCATGATCGCGGCGCACCCGCCGCCGACCGGAGGCTCGCCAATGCCGCGCGCGCCGATGGGTGTTTCCGGATCGGGAATTTCCACCGCACCCCACGCCATCTTGTCCGGGATGTCTAGAATCGTGGGAGGCTTGGTGTGATGGAACCGCTTGGACACCGGCAGGCCGTAATGCTGGTCATAGACCCATTTTTGTCCGAGTGTGTGGCCGATTCCGAGAATCGAACGCCCAAGAATCTGTCCGCCCAGCGCGTTCGGATGCAGAACGGTGCCGACATCGGCGTAAGCCAGAAAATCCAAAATTTTATACTGGCCGGTTTCGACGTCCGCTTCCACTTCCGCAAACGTGGCCACGAAGGAAAACGTATTCCCGTCGTGCGGATAGTTATCCTTGGCCACGGCCAGCAGCCCCTGGCCCGCCAGCGCCGTTGCCGATACCGTCGTAAACTTGTTAATGTCCGAGGGCAATTCATGGCCGTCGTACTTGCCACCCAACTGAATGGCGCGTTGCGCGGCTTGCGCCAGAGTCAATCCGGCGCCTCCGCCTTTTCGGGCCACGCGTTGGTTCGCCACCACGTAATCCTCGGGCTTGCCGCCCAGGTCCTTGGCCGCAATCTCCTGCAATTTCTTGATCGCGTCTGTGGCCACCGCGGATGCCGCGCGGGTCATGGCGTGGGTCGTCTGGCTGCCGCCGGAGGGACACGTCCACGGCAGATTCTTCGACGTGTTGCCCCAGGTGATGTCGCACTTATCCCAGGGCACACCCATGAGTTCGGCGACCACGCGGTGCACGTCGGTCCAGGATTCCGTACCCAGGTTGCCGACGCCGGACTGGATATAAATCCGGCCGTCGGGCTTGATAACGAAAAGGCCGTCGAAGCCGATCGTGCCACCCGAATAACTGCTGACGGACACGCCGACTCCGCGCACCTTGGAGCCGACGCGCTTGCCGGTATTCACTTTCCGCTCGTTCCACTTGAACTGCTCGGCGCCGCGGTCGAGCGCTTCCTTGACGAACGCGCTGGTGGCGTATTGCTGCTTGCCCGCCACGAGTGGCCCGAACGGAGCTTTGCCCTCGGGCGCGTTGATGCGGCGAAGCGCCACTTGATCGACGCCCAACTTCCGCGCGGCTTTTGCCAGCACCGGTTCCATGATCGCGATGCCCTGCATTCCGCCCGGAGAGCTTTGCGAAGTGCGCGGAGGCGTATTCGTGAGAATGGTCAAGCCGCGCCAGCGCATGGCCATCGGCTGGTAGAGAACCGAAACGATGCGCCCGGAGGAGAAGGCGTCGCCGACCATGTCGTACGGCCCGTTGTCGCAAATCACGAACATATCCAGGGCCGTGATGCGGCCTTCCTTGGAAAAGCCCACCTTCATGCGCCCGTGCAGGCTGGGACGCGCGCGGCCGATGTAGTTCTCTTCCTCGCGGGTGATGCGCATCATGACCGGGGCGCCGACTTTTTTGGACAGCAGCGCGGGAATCACCAGCGTGATGTCGCCGGTGATCTTGCTGCCAAATCCGCCGCCCGTATACTCACTGATAAATACGACGTTGCTTTGATCGATGCCCAGCCAGCGCGCGATGGCCGGCACGGTCTGAGCCGTGCTTTGCGTGCCGGTGTGCACGAAGACTTTGCCGTTCTGCCAGTAAGCCATGGTGGTGCGCGTTTCCAGGCACTGGTGGCTGGTGTTCGGCGTGACAAAGGTTTCGTCCAGCACCAGCGCGGCGTTCTTGAAGCCCGCGTCGATGTCGCCGACGTGCCACTCTTCGGTCGCCTTGCCCATCGGCAGGCGACCCGACTTAGCGTCTTCAAAATCCTCATTCGTCCATTTCACGGTCTGCAGATCGGGCGGCGTCACTGGCGGCCTCTCCCCCGGTTTCGGCGGAGGGGGCGGCAAGCGCACCCAGGCGTTCCCATCCGTTCTGGCATTCGGGCCGCCGGGCCGCAGGCTGACCAGCGGATCGACTACGAAGGGCAAGGGCTCCAGATTAATTTTAATTTTTTCAATCGCCTCGGCGGCGGTCAGCTCGTCAATCGCGGCCACGGCCAGAATCGGCTGGCCTTGAAACAGCGGCTCATTGGTCAGCGCCTGATATCCCCGCGGGTTCGCGAGGATGACGGTGCCGTTGTCGGTGATGCTGTTGGCCGGAGCGGGCAGGTCGTCCGCGGTGAGGATGGCTTTGACTCCGGGCATGGCCAGCGCGGCGCTTGCGTCAATGCTGCGGACGCGCGCATGCGGCATGGGGCTAAGCGCCAGCTTGCAGAAGAGCATGCCGTCGGCGCGATAATCCTCGGCGTATTTGGCCTTCCCCGTGACTTTCGCATAGAGGTCGCCGGTGGTGTAGTTCTTTCCGATCAGGTTGTACTTCTTTGGTGGCGTTACGTTTGGCATGTTTACGCCTTCCTCAGATTCTCTGCGCCGCGCATCATGGCGGTGAGAATCTTGTCATAGTCCTGGCAGCGGCACAGGTTGCCGGAAATCCCGTGGGCTAGTTCCGCGCGCGTGGGGTTGGGATTGGTCTTCAGGTATCCCACTGTCGCCATGACAAAGCCCGACATGCAGAACGCACATTGAAAACCCTGTTGATCGATGACGCCCTGCTGCACCGGGTGCAGCGTGCCATCAGGCTTGGCGAGTCCTTCGATCGTCTGGATCTTCTTGTCGCGTACGGTGTGCGTGAACACCGAGCAGGAGTAGTACGGCACGTCGTCGATGAGCACCGTGCAGGCGCCGCATTCGGCCTGGTCGCAGCCGATCTTCGTGCCCGTCAGCCCCAGCTTGTAGCGCAGCGTCATCACCAGCGTCTCTTGCTTCATGACGTCCACGCGCCGCTGCTGCCCGTTGACATTGAGCGTGATCAGCCGGTCGACCGCACCGGGAGCCGAAGCCTGGCCCCACACCTTGGAGACGCGGAATAAATAGCTGGTCGACGACACCGCGCCCGCCGCGATGACGCTCTTGATGACGTCCCGCCTCGAAATTGCATTTGCGTTCGAGGTTTTGGGCTCCGCGAGTTCGTTTTCTGCCATCGGAAGTCCCCTTTATAGATGTGGATGCAACATTGTATACGCCCTGTACTGGGGGTGTGTCAACTGCGCAGATACCACCCTGAAGAAACCGCTGAAAATGGGCCGTCAAGACGCACATCACACCCAAATGTGACCTACGTCACATCCGCTTTTGCCCCTTCCATAGTAAATATGTTTGTGTTGTGGCCGATATAGCCTGAGAACGCCATGCGCGGTGATCGGTGGCCGGCCTCCCGGGTTGGGTTCACGGAGGCTTTGTTGGCTGTAATCAGGCGACCCACGGGGTTGGTGCGTCGTTGCTTACTTCCTCGTCGAGACGGGCCCGTTGCACCGGTTGGAGTTGCAGGCAAAAAAGTTGCCTTGGCGAATGACGGCTCAATCTGATACAACTCAGCCATTGGTTGGGTCCACCGTTCCCAGGAATCTCTCGGGAGGAACTGTACTATGAAGGTTAAACCTCGTTTTCCCGGCATTCGCGTAACCGCCAATGGAAATCAGCTGGTCTCCTACCACACGGAAACACGCATCACGGATGCGGGAATCTTTTTTCCGATTACGCCGTCCACCGAGGGAGGCGAACTATATCAGCAGGCCTTCGCCGAGGGAAAATTGAATGTCTTCGGCCAGAGCACCATTGCCATCGAGGCCGAAGGGGAGCACGCCGCACAGGGCGGAGCCATTGCCCATTCGGTCTGCGGGCGCAGGGTCGTCAATTTTACGTCCGGCCAGGGCGTCGTCTACGGAATCGAGCAGTATTATCACGCGCCGGGAAAATGCTCCACGATGGTCATCGAAGTGGGCGCCCGCGCCCTCACCAAGCACGCGCTGAACGTGCACTGCGGCCACGACGACGTGTACGGCTCGCTCGACACGGGTTGGATCACTTTGTTCGGGAAGGACGCGCAACAGGCCGCCGACCAGGCGCTGATCATCCGGCGGGTGTGCGAACTCAGCCTGACTCCCGGCATGAACGTGCAGGACGGATTCCTCACTTCCCACCTCGAACGCACGTTCTACAAGCACGAATCGCAACTGATGCGCGAATACCTGGGCGCTCCCGACGACATCATCGACTGCCCCACCGAAAGCCAGCGCGTGCTGTTTGGCCCGAAACGCCGGCGCGTTCCGGCCATGATCGATCTGACTAATCCCGTTCTTCTCGGCCCGGTACAGAATCAAGAGCACTACATGCAGGGCGTGGTGGCGCGGCGCAATAATTTTACCGAACCTATTTTGCAATTTTTGGAAGAGGCTTACGAAGATTTTGGAAAGCTGACCGGGCGCTACTACGGTCTAATTACGCAGTACAAGACCGAAGACGCCGATACCGTTTTCGTTTCCCTGGGCTCCGCTGCGGAAAATATCGAAGCGGCCGTCGATTACCTGCGGGAACGCCGCAACGCCAAGGTCGGCTCGATTCACCTCAACGTCATACGTCCCTTCCCGGAAGCGGCCGTGGTGAAGGCGCTGGCCGGCAAAAAGAATGTCATCATCCTGGAACGCACCGACGAACCCATGGCCGGCGACAATCCCATGGGGCGTGATATCCGCACCGCGCTGAGCAAGGCCATTTCAGCCCCGGGACGTCCAACGACGGAAGGCTTGCCGGGGATCACGGCCGAGCAGATGCCGCGCCTGTTCGGCGGCACCTACGGCCTGGGTTCGCGCGACTTCCGCCCCGAACACGTGCTGGGCGCATACGAATTTGCCACCGGCACGCGTGCGCGCAAGGACGGCAAGAAAGCCTCGGACGGCGTCTCGTTCTTCGTGCTCGGCGTCGACCACCCGTACGAAGTGAAGTCCGACGAAACGCCTTCCCTGCTGCCCGAGGGCTCTGTAGCCGTGCGCTTCCATTCCATCGGGGGATGGGGCGCCATTACCACCGGAAAAAATCTGGGCGCGATCCTTGGCGACTTGAACGACCTGCTCTACGACCGCGACAAAATCGTGGACGACCTCGGCAATCCCAAGGAAATCATTCACGTCAGCGCCAATCCGAAATACGGTTCGGAGAAGAAAGGCGCGCCGACGTCTTACTTCATGGTCGCCGCCGCGGAACGCGTGCGCGTGAACTGCGACCTGCGCCACGTGAACGTGGTGCTGTGCTGCGATCCCAAGGCCTTCACGCACACCAATCCGCTGGACGGGATGTCCGAGGGCGGCTGCCTGGTGTGGGAGTCGGACGAGGAAGGCGAGCAGGCCTGGGAGCGGCTGCCGCTGTGGGCGCGCAAGCAGGTCATCGAAAAAAATATCCGCATTTTCACCTTGCCGGGCTTCAAAATCGCGCGCAACGCCACCGATCGCGCCGACCTGCAGTTGCGCATGCAGGGCAACGCCTTCCTCGGAGCGTTCTTCGCTGTATCCCCGCTGCTCGGCGAATTCCGTATCACGCAGGAACAGTTCCGGGACGTGGTTCACAAGCAATACGTGAAGAAATTCGGACGCCTGGGCGAAGCGGTCGTGAAGTCGAACATGGAAGTCATGACCCAGGGGTTCGAGCAGGTTCGCGAAATCCGCATCGGCGAAATGCAGGCGCCGGACCGCTCCACGCTGCGCGGAATTCCGCTGTTGCCCGTGGTTCCCGATATGGCGGACGGCGGGAGCTGCGGTTCGGGTTGCCGCTCGCATCCGATTCCGGCCGGCCAGCACGAGCGCACGCCGGTCACGCGCATCGCCACGTTTGACGCTGAGTATCGATCCAACTACGGGTACAACCAGCCGGCCACTCCGTTCATGTCGGTGGGCGTGATGGCCGCCGGCAGCGGCGACACCGCCTCCAAATATGTCGCGCGCCGCGAAACTCCTCTGTACATTCCTGAGAATTGCACGCAGTGCATGGAGTGCATCGTGGTTTGCCCGGACACGGCGCTGCCCAACTGCTCGCAGGATCTGGGCACCGTGCTGCGCACCGCCGTCACCAATTACGTGTCCGACGAAGGCGAGCGCCTGAAGATGCTGCACACGCTGCCGGAAATCGAAAAGCGCACGCGCGCCATGATGAAGGAATCTCTAGCCAACAAGACGTTCACCCCCATCAAGCAGATCATCCACAAGGTGACCAATGAGGTGGACGGATTCTCGGAAGAGGCCAAGCGCCAGTTCTTCGCCATCATGGAAAAAGTTCCCATGGCCTACGAGAAGGTGAACGCCATCTTTTCGACGCCGGAAAGAAAGATTCCCGGAGGCGGCGGAATCTTTTCCATCTTCGTTTCGGACTTGTGCAAGGGATGCGCCGCGTGCGTTACGGCCTGCGGCGAGCACGAAGCCCTGAAGATGGTGGCCGAAACCGAAGCGGTGAACGCGGAACACGAATCCGGCACGGCCTTCCTGAATCTGTTGCCGGACACGCCGCAAAAATACCTGGGCCTGTACGACAACGAGCGCCCCGAGGATTCCAAGACTGCTGCGCTGCGCAACATGCTGATGGTGCGGCGCAATTACGACGCGCTGGTGTCGGGCGACGGCGCCTGCGCGGGCTGCGGCGAAAAGAGCGTGCTGCGCAGCATCACGGCGGTCACCGAAGCCTACATGCGGCCGCTGTATCACGCCAAATCCAACCGCCTGCGCGCCAAGGCCGGCGAACTGGAAAAAGCGGGCGTGCAGAAGCTCGCCGAACTCAAGGCGCGCAGCCAGGAAGAGTACGACCTGTTCCGCCTGACTGTCGCGCACATGCTGATGGGCCTGGGCGGCGAGGATGAAAAGGACACCAAGGGGCGCATCGCGGCGCACGGACCGATTTCGGACAAGGAAATCGTGGACGCCGTCGTCGCCGTGATGCTGAACGAGGCGTTTAACCACACGAACCTGCAGGCCATCGACGGGCGCCTCGCTAACGGGATGTCCGTAATGGCCATGGCCGCGCACACCGGCTGCAACACTGTGTATGGATCGACGCCTTCAAACAACCCGCATCCCTATCCCTGGATGAACTCTCTGTTCCAGGACGGTATCACCGTCGGCTGGCTGATCGGCGAGAGCTTTATTCTCGATCACGGCCGCAGGTCGGTCATTCCCGAGCGCCTGGCCGACGCGCTGCTGCAGCGCACGGAAAAAGTCATCACCGCGCGCGAATACTACGAATTCACGCACTTCTCCGACGCCGTGATGACCGACCAGGAGATTCACGAGCTTCCTAAAGTGTGGGTCGTCGGCGGCGATGGCGGCATGGGCGACATCGGCTATCAGAACATGTCGAAGGTGATTCTCCAGAACCGGCCGAACGTGAAAGCCCTGATGCTCGATACGCAGGTCTATTCCAATACCGGCGGGCAAAACTCGGACTCGACGCCCATGCTCGGCGGAAACGACATGAACGTCTTCGGGACCGCCACACAGGGAAAGAATGTCGAGAAGAAAACCGTGGCCGAAACGTTCTTGGCGGGCCACGGGTCGCCGTTCATCGCGCAGGTGTCGATCGCCAACGCGCCGAAACTTTACCGCGCCATTCTCGAAGGTCTGGAATACCGCGGCACCGCGTTCTTCCAGTGCTTCACCACCTGCCAGCCCGAACACGGAGTTTCCGACGACATGGCGCTCGACCAGGCCCAGCGGGTTCGCGATTCGCGCGGGGCTCCCGAATTTGTCTTCGATCCGAAGCTCGGCGAAACCTATGCTGAAGCGCTCGACCTGAAGGGCAATCCTTCGATGGAGAAGGACTGGTACGAGACGAAATTCAAGGACACGAACGAACCCTACCGCTACACCGTTGCGCACTGGTGCACCACCGAAGCGCGCTTCCGCAATCACCTGAAGAAAATCAGAAAGGACGAAGCCGACAAGCTCATCTTCCTGGAAAATATGCTCGTGCGGATCACGCAACAAGACGTGGTCTACCGCC
Organism: Terriglobia bacterium; assembly: GCA_020073485.1. Classification (GTDB taxonomy): domain Bacteria; phylum Acidobacteriota; class Terriglobia; order Acidiferrales; family UBA7541; genus Palsa-360. The sequence continues at coordinate 104,223 of JAIQFB010000022.1, forward strand.
GCTACCTCACTCCCGGCCACCGGTCCTTCATTCCTGACTTCGGCGTGTACATCAAGGTGCCCGGTGCCAATGGCGGCGTCGAGTATCGCTCGCTGTCGCGCCAACTGGTCCTGTTCTGCGTGGAACGCCGCAAAGCCTGGCGGTTACTCCAAAGCAAGGCGGGCATCGAGAATAAGGAGTACAAAGCCCAGCGCTCCATTCTTGCGGACATGGATTCCGGCAAGATCACCAAGGAAGACCTCTTCGTGCGCGCCGAAGAATTGATGAAGGAGCGTGTCGCAGCCCTTACTCCGGCTCCGGCCGCTGCTCCGGCACGCCCCGCGGCTCCCGCCCAGGCGGCTGCCGCTGTTGCTCCGGCCCGCGCCGTGCTTCCCGTCCCCGCGGCGCCCAAACCGCAAGCGTTGGCCGCGAAACAGCCGCCCAGCAGCGCGGCGCGACCCGTCCCGGAGCCGCAGGTATCGAAGAGGCCCGTGGTAACCACCGGAGCCGACGACGTCATCGACATGGGCATTTGCCCGCTCTGCGAGGAAACGCTGAAACTTGCGTATCCCGATGCCGTGGACATCGGCGGACAGCTCGTTCACGCGTCGTGCGCTGCAAAAATGGTGGAGCATACACGGGGAGATTAGGCCAGTCCTCGGCGGAGCCAAGGACTAAGTCCTATTGTCCGGCATTGCTGCAAGCCCCGTCAGGGGCGAAAGAAAGTACCCAGCGCGCAAGCGCTGGGTAGGCCTCGCGAAAAAGAAGAGCCCCGTAGGGGCGGCACAAAGTGAGCTATGTGCCGCCCCTAGGGGGCTCTTTACATGATTGCCCGGCATTCCCAACGTTCCCACGGTGGACTACGTTGTACTGTCCCTCCGGGACTTTGGAAAAATCGCCGGCGAGACCCCGGCGCCACGAAATACCGGCGTGCCCGAGAAAGTCGCGGGACAGTCAGAAATTGAAAATCGCCGGCTTGCGTGCTCCTCCGAAATGCCTCGCTCCTTTAAATTTTTCCCGGCGATTTGGCGGCGGTTCCCGTCTTCTGCTCCCATTCTTTAAGAGGAATGCGCGGCAACTCAAATAAATCGGAAGTCCGGGCGTACCAACCGGTGCCGTGCATGCGCCCGATCAGCTTCAGGTTGGGCGTATCGATGTAATGCTTCGAGGCGTCCAGCACCAGATTGTCGCGGACGTGCATGGCCACCACGTGGCCCAGCACCAACCCGCTTTCCCCCAGTTCGACAATCTGCATCAGCTCGCATTCCATAGCCACGGGGCTTTCCGCGATGCGTGGCGGCTTCACACGCACCGAAGCCACCGGAGTCAATCCGGCCATGGATAGCTCATCCACGCCGGGATCAAAATCGATGGCTGTGATATTCATTTGTTCCGCATTTTCTTCCGACACAAGATTCACCACGAACTGCCCGGTCTCGCGAATATTGGCGCGGCTGTCCTTGGCCTGCCCCGGCCTGCGGCTTCCAATCCCAATTCCCACCACCGGAGGATCTCCGGCAAAGGCATTAAAGAATGAAAACGGCGCGGCGTTGATCACGCCCTTAGCGTCCTGGCTGACGACCCAGGCGATCGGGCGCGGCGTCACCGTCGAAACCAGAAGCTTGTAGCATTCCCGGGCCGGGATATTCGCAAAGTCGAACAGCATGGAGTGTCCTCCCAAAATGAAGTTCCTATAGTAATCCCGCTCGAGGGAACCTGAAGCAGGAATTGAATTAAAGATACCCCGCAGTAGGAAGCTCAAGGGTGGGGCACTATTGGTTGACCACACGTAAAATACGTGCTACACGTATTATACGTGACCTAGTGCGTCCGTGTTCGAATGGCGACTACAAAGAACAACAGCAAACAGAATCTGACGATCAGCCTCGACCGGGAAGCGATCCGCAAGGCAAAGATTGTCGCCGCACGCCGCTCCACTTCCATCAGTGGGCTGCTGGCCCGCCAAATTGAAATTCTGATCGGTGAAGAGGAAGCCTACGAGCGCGCCGAACGGCAGGCTCTGACCTTGCTGGACGAAGGATTTCATCTGGGTGGAAAAATACAAACCAGCCGCGATGATCTCCATGAGCGGTAAGACCTTCATCGATTCCGATGTCCTGATCTACGCTCATGACAACGACGCGGGGGAGAAGCAGCAAATCGCAAGAGGTATTCTGCGAGAACTTTGGAGCGAGCGGACAGGCGTCCTGAGCGTGCAGGTGCTTCAGGAGTTTTATGTTAACGTCACGCGAAAGATCGCCATTCCCCTGCCGAAAAATTTGGCGAGGCTTGTGGTCACCAGCTACTCGTTGTGGTGCGCGGAAACCACTCCCGCGGAAATCGCCGCGGCGTTCCGGATCGAGGACGAATCGCAAATCGGCTTCTGGGACGCCCTGATTGTTTCCTCCGCCGAAAAAAGCGGGGCCACGCGAATCTTGTCGGAAGATTTGAACGCGGGGCAGCGCATCACCGGCATTTTAGTGGAGAACCCGTTTGCCGATATTCATTAGTGTAGTGGGAAAGGCGGACCTTTGACTTCACTTCGACAGGACCGCATGGAAATTGCGGCCGGCGTGGGAACATTGGAATACGCGAAATCCCCGCAATGGGCGGCCCTGACGCGGGTTTCGTCTTTACTTCGCGCGCAGTGCGTGATAAGTTGTTTTCCCGTAACCGCCATCGTAGCGCCAGGCGGCTGGGCCACTGCTAAACGACCCTTCAGCGATTTTGTCGCAGTTCTCGTCCTTCCCAGGAAATGGAACCCGTCTCTGCAGGCATTTGGGCTTATTCGAGGTCCCAGCGTTCGCACGGCGGAGACATTTTTTGCATGGGGCTCCAGATAAAGCCCGAACCCTAAAGGTGAAATCTTGCTAAAACTGCGCAAAGTCGAACTGGTTGGCTTCAAGTCGTTCTGCGAAAAGACACATATTACATTCAGCGGCAGCGGGCTGACCTGCATCATCGGACCGAATGGCTGCGGCAAATCCAATATCGTGGACGCTATCTCCTGGGTACTGGGCGAGCAGAGCCACAAATCGCTGCGCGCCGAGCGCATGTCGGACTGCATCTTTAACGGCACGGCCAAGCGCCCACCCATGGGGTTGTCGGAAGTCACCTTGACGCTGGTCGATCCGGAACTGGCTGCGGCCGCCGAGTTTGTGCTGGGAAGCGGCGCCGATGATGCGATTGCAACGGGTCCCGTGGGCGTGCCGGAGAGCGCTTTCGGCGGGTCCAATCAAAGGCCTAACACAGAAGACATCGAGATCACGGAGAGCAGAGAGATAAGCGAAGGCGTCGAAAATGCGGTTGCGGCGGACGATGCGCCTGGGACAGAGGCGGGCGAGCAAGAAGCTTCGAGCAAACCGGAATTCCTCAAGAAAAAGCGCGAGCAAAAACCGGCGATGAATCTGAAGCCCGGCGAAGTGGTTGTAGGGCGGCGGTTGTACCGCTCTGGGCAAAGCGAATATCTCATCAATGGGCGCGTGGCGCGGCTGCGTGACATTCAGGACTTGTTCATGGGCATCGGCCTGGGGCCAGACTCCTACGCCATCATCGAGCAGGGCCGCATCGGCCAGATCCTCAGCTCCAAGCCCACCGACCGCCGCGCCATCATCGAAGAGGCTGCGGGCATCACCAAATTCAAGACCAAGCGGCGGCTGGCCGAAGCGAAGCTGGAATCCTCCAAGGTCAATCTCTCCCGCATCAACGACATTTACGTGGAAGTCGAAAAGCAACTGGCGTCGCTGAAGCGCCAAGCCTCGAAGGCGCGGCGCTACGCGGAGATTCGCGAGCAGATGCGCGGCTTGCTGCGCCAGGTGCTGGCCAGCAAAGCCAAGGAACTGGATCTGGAGGCCGAGCGCCTCGCGGGCTTGCTGGGCGCGATTTCGCAGCAGGAATCACAGGAAGCGCAATCGGTGAGCCAGTGGGAAGCCGAGCAGGAGCGGCTCAGCGCGCGCACCTATGAACTCGAAGGCGAACTGCGGCAGCACCAGAACGTGCTCGGGCAAACCTCGCTGGAGCTGGACCGCAGCGAGAACCGCATCCTGTTCAACCGCCAGCGCACTGCGGAACTTACGGGCCGCCTGCAGCAATTAAATGTGGAAATCGAACAGGCCGCCGCGCAATCCGCGCAAGTGGAAGCGCGCGACGCGGCGCACGGCGAGTCGGTGGCCGCGCTGCGCGGCGAAGTTTCGCGCGTCGAATCCATTCTGGCCGGTCTGACCGCCGCGTCCGCGGAACTTTCCGGCGCGCATGAATCCACCGAAGCGCGCATCGCCGCGCTGCGCCGTTCCGCCGCCGACCTGGGCGAGGAATTAACGCGGCTGCACGGCGACCAGGCCCAGGCCGAGCAGGCCTTGGCGCACCACATCCAGAGCGTCGAGCGGTACGAGCGGCAGGAACAGCAGTTGCTCGAGGAGTCGCTGCACCATCGCGAACGCGCGCAAGCCGCGGACCTGCACTGGCAATCCGTGCTCGAGCGTTCGCGCAGCCTGGAAGAAATCGTGCGCAACGCGCAGGCGCGCATTTCCGCGCTGCGCCACGAGCAGCACGAGATCACGGCGCGCGCCGAATCCGCGCGCGATGCCCTCGCCGGAGGCCGCGCGCGGCGCGCTTCGGTCCAGCAGATCTTGAACGACCGCTCCTACACGGCCGATGCGGTGCAAAAATTATTCGCCGCGCATCAGAGCAAAGAGGAATCGGACGGCTTCCGCGCCGTCGGTGTGCTGGCCGATTACGCTGAAGTCGAGCAGAAGTATGAAGGCGCCATCGAACAGTTCCTGCGCGATGAACTCGAATACGTGGTGGTGGAAACGTTCGACGTAGCGCGCGCCGGTATCGCGCTGCTGCGAGAGGAAGTCGGCGGGCGCGCCACGTTCTTCGTCGATTCCCTTCGCAAGCTGAACCTGCAGCCGAACGAACCCATCGTGCCGTTTGAAATCGAAAAGGAAACCGTTTCGCGCCTCGACCGACTGGTCGAGTTCCGCGATCCCCTGGGCCCCGCGGCCAAGCAGTTCCTTCCGCGCCTGCAATCGGCGTTTCTGGTGGAGCAAGCCGAGGTCGCCGAACGGCTGGCGCGCGAAAATCCCGCGTATTCGTTCGTGATTCCGGACGGCACCACGTATCAGGGCCGCGTGGTCAGCGGCGGGCGCCCGTCGGAGTCCGGCCCTTTGGGAATGAAACGTGAATTGCGTTCGCTGGACGGCGAAGTTCTGCAACTGGAACGCGAGGCTTCGGAAGCGCAAGCGGCGCTGCATCATGTGGAGGAAGAGCTTCGTGCCAGCGAATTGACGCTCGAGCAGGCCGTGGCGCAGCACGTGGAGTCGGAAAAGCGCGAGGTGGCCGCGACCCTGCAGCGCGATCAGGCCCGCGGCGACATGGTTCGGCTCAGCCTGGAGTTGAGCTCCTGCCAGACGGAACTGGCCCGCGTGCGCAACGATGCAACCTCGGCGCAGCGACGCGCCGAATCCGCCCAGCAGCGGCGCGGGGAAGTTTTCGCCGCCCGCGAAGCCGCGGAAACCGAAATTGCCCAGGCCATGGAGCAGCAGTCCACCTTGCGGCAAACCGCGCAGGCCAAGCAGGAAGACTTGGCCGCGCGGCGCGCCGAGATGGCCGCTCTCGCCGAACGTCTGGCCAGCGCCGAAACCATCGCGGCTCGCATGGCGCATGAACTCCAGGAATTGACGGCACGCCGTGCGGGTCTGGTCGTGCAACACGATTCCCTGCAACAGGAACAGGCGCAACTGGCCGGGCAAACCGCCGAACACCAGCGGCAAGTGGAATCCCTACGCGCCGAAAAACTGCGTCTGGAAGCGCGCGGCGCGGAAATGGAGCAGGAGTTCAACCACACCCGCGTGCGCGCCACGCAAGTGGACGATTCCCTGCGCATGGCCCGTCAAAAGCTCGGCGATTTCCGCGAGGAGCGCTCCAAACACGAAATCGAGCGCGCCCGCAACGATTCCGAGCGCGAGCACTTGCGCCAGTCCTGCATCGAGGAACTCAATCTGCAGCCGGAAGATTTGATCGCAGAATTCCCCGCCCTGCTTTCGGGCGAGGATCTCCGCGCCTCCGACGCCCAGTATCACGAAATGAAGGTCCGCATCGAATCGATGGGCCCGATCAATATGATGGCGCTCGAGGAATACAACGACTGCGAGCAGCGGTTCGGATTCCTGGGCCGCGAACGCACCGACCTGCTGCAATCCATCACCGATACGCAGCAGGCCATGACCGAGCTCGACTTGGTCTGCAAGCAGAAATTCGAGGAAGCCTTCGCGGTCATTAACGCGAATTTCGCGACCGCCTTCCACACGCTGTTCGGCGGAGGCACGGGCGAGATGCGCCTCTCCGAGCCGGACAGCTCCGGCGAGCCCGGCATCGACGTGGTGGCGCAGCCGCCCGGCAAGCGCCTGCAGAACGTGCTGCTGCTTTCCGGCGGCGAAAAAGCCATGACGGCGCTGGCGCTGCTGATCGCCATCTTCAAATATCAACCCAGCCCCTTCTGCATCCTGGACGAAGTCGACGCGCCGCTGGACGAAGCCAACGTCGGCCGCTTCACGAAACTTGTTTCCGAGATGAGCGCGGGCACGCAGTTCATCGTCGTGACGCACAACCGGCGCACCATGGAAAAGGCGTCGGTGCTCTACGGCGTCACCATGCAGGAACCGGGCGTCTCGAAACTCGTGTCGGTCCGCTGGGACGAGCCCGCGGCCGCGCAAGCCGCGACCAACGCCGCCTGATTTGCCACGGAGGCATGGAGACGCCGAGAAATGAGAAGAAATTAATTTTTCTCATCTTTCTTTTCTCTGTGTCCTCTGTGTCTTCTGCGCACTCTGTGTTAAATCTTTGAATTTTTCCGTGTGCAAAACTTTGCACACTCTCCTTATTTTCCCGTCGCGCTCCATTTTCCACTTTTCGTTTTTCTTCTCCGTTGACATCGCCGGGTGCTGCGCTAGAATATGCGCCTCTCTGAGGGGACGAGTACCCTGTGGCTTCTCCAAAAATGAACACTATCGTCTGGGAGACGGATCTCCCGGGGATTCATTTTCTCAATCGCGGTAAAGTCCGTGATTTGTACGAGGTGGGCGACCGCCTGCTGATCGTCGCCACCGACCGGCTCTCCGCCTTCGACGTTGTGCTGCCGACGCCGATCCCCGACAAGGGGCGCGTGCTGACGCAGCTATCGCTGTTCTGGTTCGATCTGCTGCGCGACGTCCTGCCCAATCACGTCATCACATCGACGGATTTTCCTCCAGAGCTGGAACCGTATCGCGCGCAACTCGAAGGCCGCTCCATGATTTGCCGGCGCGCGAAACCACTGCCCATTGAATGCGTCGTGCGTGGCTATTTGTCCGGATCGGGCTGGAAGGATTATCGCGCCACCGGAAAAGTCTGCGGAATTTCCTTGCCGGCCGGCTTGCGGGAATCCGAGCGTCTGCCCGAAGCTATTTTCACTCCCTCCACCAAAGCCACCGCGGGACACGACGAAAATATTTCCTTCGAGCAAGCCGCTGCAACGATCGGTGAAGAGCTTGCCGAACGCGTGCGCGCCGTCAGCCTGGAAATTTACCGCCGCGCCGTGGCCTACGCCGAACCACGCGGGATTATCCTGGCGGACACGAAATTTGAATTCGGCCTTTTAGAAAATGAATTGATCTGGATCGACGAAGCGTTGACGCCCGATTCCTCGCGCTTCTGGCCGGCGGAAGGCTATCAGCCCGGCCGGACACAACCCTCCTTTGACAAGCAGTATGTCCGCGACCATCTCGAGCGCATCGGATGGAACAAACAGCCTCCCGGACCGGAACTTCCCCCGGACGTGGTGGCGGCCACACGCGACAAATACCGGGAAGCGTACCGCAAGCTAACGGGCCACGAACTCAAATAGATCGCGCCGGCCCCACGGCCCGGCTGCGAAACATTCTTGTGCGGAGTGTGCGACGGTGAAGGATCAATTGGAAACCCTGGTCGGGCAGATGGTCGAGCGCGGAATTCATTTCGATGAGGCCGTGAACGAGTTCGAGAAAAAATTCATCAAGAGGGTGCTGGATAGGTCCCGCGGCAACCAGTCGCGCGCCGCGCGCCTTCTGGGAATCCACCGCAACACGCTCAGCCGCAAGATCGACCTGTACAAGCTCAGCCAGCGGTCCCATCGCCACTGAAACACTCCGGCAGCATCCGCTGAAGACTTGCTGAATAACTCAAGACATCGTCATTCCGAGCGAAGCGAGGAATCCCTCCTCGGTTTAAATCAAAGAGGGATTCCTCGCTTCGCTCGGAATGACGATGCTCTTGGTATTTTAGCGGCTTCAAACCTTGCGCGGATTTGCGCCTCCCAGTCGAAAAATCCCCGGGTCTGAAGACCCGGGCTACAGCAAACGGCACCCGATTGCTGCAGTCCGCCTCTTCATAGACAGGGATTTTTTGTTCCGTGCCGCAACTTCATTTTCGCAAAAAAAATGGCCCCGACACCGTCGGGGCCATTCGTGCATTCGGTTGGAGAAACCTCAGTCGCCAGCAGCTTTCTTGGCCGGAGCCTTCTTGGCAGGGCCCTTCTTGCCGGGCGCAGCTTTTTCTTCCGGCAGATCTTCCGTGTTGATCTTGGCCTTGTCCCAAGTTAGCAGAAAAGGCGTCTGCGTATAGCCGGTCAGCGTGCCGGTGAAGCGCACCACGGCGTCCTTCTCGAGCTTCTTGGCTTCCGGCTGGCCAACGATCTTGACTTCCATGTTGGCTTCGGTAGCGGCTTCGATTTCTTCCGGGGTCGCCCCGCGGAATACTTTCAACGTCACATTGTCGCCCTCGACCACGGGCGCATCCATCACGCGCACGCCAACGTCCGGATATTCCAGGCCGCAGCTGGCCAGCCACATGACTTTGCCCGCGTCGCCGCCGCCCTTAAGAGCCGGCAGGAAATTCGCGGTGTCGTCGCGCGCCTTCTGCAGGTCCGCGGCGCTGGGAACATTCAGTGTCGCCGGTTTGTCAGCGGAACTGGTCGCAAGCGTGATGAGTTCAGTCACTTGATCGTCGACTAGTTTGTCGCAGGAGGGCTGCTGATAGCGGATCAACTGGTTCTTCAGGTAGGTCTGGACCTGCGCGGCGTTCGGCGCCTTCAGGCCGATGGAGCGCGCCAGTTCCCAGAAACCGTCATTGGCCGCCGGAGGATTCATTTGCAAATCCACCACGCCCAGGCGGAAGTGAGAAACCGCGTCGGTCGGATCGATCGTCAACACCGTCTTGTAGAAGCCCGCGGCGCCCGGGTAATCCTTCAGCGAAGTGGATGTCATGGCCGCGATGGAATTCAGCAGGACCTTGAAGCCCTTCACCTGCTGCGCGAAGGCGTCATCGGCCATCTGGTCGGGCTTCTTCCATTCATCTAGCGTCTTCAAGCCGGCCACGGCCGCGTCGCGCGCCTTGGTCTGCACGTCCGCGGTTTGTAATTCCTTCATGCCTTGGCCGACGTAGTAAGCCTGTGCGCGCGCCACGTACGCTTCCAGGCGCCCTTGCGTGTCGACCTTGTCGCCCAGCGCGATCATCTTGTCGGCGTAATCCATGGTGCCGGCGAAATTCTTCAACGCGTAGTCGGTCAGATAATAGTCGCGGTAAATGTACGGCATCAACGTGGAGTTGGGATACTGCTTGACGAAGGCGTCGAGCTTCGCAATCTTTTGCTGAGGATTCGGCTCCGCGTCCGCGTCTTTATACGCGTTGTATTCGGCCAGTGTATAGGTCGGCTTCGCCTGCGCCGCCGCTGCCGGTGCTGCTGCCGCTTGCGGCGCGGCCCACATTTTTCCCGCGCCCGCTCCTATCCCGATCGCGATCCACAACAGACCGGCGCCCATTACCATCCACTTTCGCATCATCGGCTTCCAGCCTCCTCGGCAAATTTCTCTAATTCGGATACAGAGATTGAATGCAGGATTATCCGTCGGTTCAAAGCTCTCGGATTATAGGGAATCCTACTGCACGGTGCAAGCGTCATTCCCTCCGCGTTCCGTCCCAGAGTAACAGACCACCCGGACGGCGCATCTTCTCCGATCTCGAATGGTATGATGCAAATATCCCGGAAAAGGGAGCCCATTGCAAGAGTGGCGTGTCTGACAAGGAAGGTTCGATGAACCCTAGTCCAATCGATCGTGAACAACCGCTCGCCGGAATCGTCGCCCTGGTTACGGGCGGCAGCGGTGGAATCGGTCTGGCGATTACGCGCCGGCTGGGCCGCATGGGCGCGCGCGTTTCCATCTGCGGGAAAAATCCCTCGAAGCTCGATCGCGCCGCGGCGGAACTTCGCGCCGCCGGCATCGAGGTTCTGGCGCTGCAAACGGACGTGACTCGCGCGGACCAGATCGCCGGGCTGGTTCGGAAATCGCAACAGACTTTTGGGCCCATCGACATTCTCGTGAACAACGCCGGCATCGGACTGTTCGGGCCGTTCCAGGAAAAAAGCGAAGCGGACTGGGACGCCGTCCTGAATACGAATTTGAAATCCGTGTTTCTCGTGAGCCGCGAGGTCGCCCCGGAAATGATCCGCCGGAAATCGGGCCACATCATCAACATCAGCTCCCTCGCCGGGAAAAACACCTTTGCCAACGGCGCGATTTACTGCGCGTCCAAATGGGGACTCATGGGCCTGACCGGCTGCCTGGCCGAGGAGCTGCGCGCGCACGGAATCCGCGTGAGCGTGATCTGCCCGGGTTCGGTAGCCACGGATTTTTCCGGGCAGAGCGTCAAGGACCCGTCCAAGGCGCTGCAGGCGGACGACGTGGCTCACGCGGTGGCGGCGCTGGTGACGCAGGCGCCCGGCAGCTTTATCAGCGAAGTGCATATCCGCCCCACGCGGAAGCCGTAGCGCTGAAGATTTGCAGCGCCCCCTCCACAAGCCAAAACCTTCAACACAGAGGGCACGGAGAAACCCTCCCCCACAATTCCTCTTGACAATAGTCGTTATAACGAATATTGTTATGACATGATTTCACGGCGATCCACCCGGGCCCCCAAGCAAGCTCCCCCGCAGGACCTGGAAGCCCTGGTCTGTGTCAGCCTCATGAAGACGGCCGACCTTCTGGCCCGCGGCGCCGAGGCGCTGCTCAAGACCTCGGGGCTTTCCGTCACCCAATACAACGTCCTGCGTATCCTGCGCGGCGCCGGCGAACACGGCCTGGCCTGCAGCGAAGTCGGCGAGCGCCTCATCTCCCGCGATCCCGACATGACCCGGCTGCTCGACCGCATGGAGAAGCGCGGATTAATTGCCCGCGCGCGAGAAGAAAAAGACCGGCGTGTGGTGAAGACGCGCATCACGCCCGAAGGGCTGCGGATTCTGGCCGAACTGGACTCGCCCGTCCGTGAACTGCATCACCGGCAATTGCGGCACCTGCCCGCCAAGCAGCTCCGCCAGTTGTCCCTGTTACTGGAGCGCGTCCGCGCCCATGCGGAATCGCAGGACGCCCTGGAATAATTTTGTGAGGGCCGATTTTATTGCAGCACCTTATCCGATGGACCTTCATAAAGAGGAGAAACGACCATGAATACAGCAGTCATCGCAACACCCCAGAGCACCAAGCCAACCGAGTGGAATATCGACCCGGCCCATTCGGCGGCGCACTTCAGCGTGCGGCACCTCATGATTTCCAACGTGCGCGGCGAATTCAGCAAACTCACCGGCAATGTCACGCTCGATCCAGCGGACCTGACCCGGTCCACTGTCGAGGTGAGCCTGGACACTTCGTCGATCAACACGCGGGAACCGCAGCGCGACGAACACCTTCGCAGCGCCGATTTTTTCGATGTCGCCAATCATCCTTCGATCACGTTCTGCTTGACGCACATCGCCGCATCAGGCCCGGAAAATTTCAAGCTGACCGGCGATCTGACGATTCGCGGCGTGAGCAAGCAAGTCACCTTTCACGTGGAAGGACCGACCCCCTCGGTGAAAGATCCGTGGGGAAATACGCGGTCCGGCGTCGTGGCCACCGCGAAAATCAACCGCAAGGATTTCGGATTGGTGTGGAATGCGCTGCTGGAAGGCGGCGGAGTCGTGGTGGGCGACGAAGTTTCGATCACCATCGAAGCCGAATTGGTGCAGAAGGCCCCCGTGCCTGCCGGTAACTAAGCGCAGCGCCCGGGTCCTAATCCGGGTGGAGACTCAAATGGCCGGATGGGCTTGCTCATCCGGCCATTCTTGTTCAAGATGATAGTCAGCCAAACCACCGCAAGAGAAGGATCAAATCAAAATGGAAAAGCCGGCGGAGACAAGTACACCAATACATGAATTGCTGGCACGCCGCTGGAGCCCTCGCGCGTTCTCCGAGCGGCCCGTCGAGCGCGACAAATTGCTGAGCGTTCTCGAGGCCGCGCGCTGGACGCCCTCCTCGCGAAACGAGCAGCCCTGGGCCTATCTCGTCGCGCCGCGAGAGGACTCCGCGAATTTTGAAGCCATGCTTGCCGTTCTGGCCGACTCCAACCGCCTGTGGGCCCAGAAGGTGCCGGTCCTGATTTTGACCCTTGCTCACACCCGTTGGGAAAAAGAAGGAACGCCGAATCGCGTCGGGATCTACGATCTCGGCCAGGCCGCTGCCAACCTCGTAGTCCAGGCGACCTCCCTCGGGCTCTCCGCCCATCAAATGGGCGGGTTCAACGTGGAGGCCGCGCGCGCGCGATTTCATGTCCCCGATGGGTGGGAACCGGTAACGGTCGTCGCCCTCGGATATGGCGCCGAGCCGGACACTTTGCCCGAGGCTCTTCGCGAACGCGAATTGGGCAAGCGCAGCCGCAAACCGCTCGAACAGTTCGTTTTTTCGGGGGCTTGGGGAATCCCTTCTCCCCTGCTGGAATCAAATACAAGTAAATGAGTGAAACGCTCCAATTCGTGGTCCGGCACGGCTATCTGCTGGTGTTCGCGTGGGTCTTCGTTGAACAAGCCGGGCTGCCGATCCCCTCGGGGCCGCTGCTCATGGCCGTGGGTGCGCTTGCAGGCATGCGCCAGATGAATTTAGGTGTCGCGGTTATGATCGCGGCGGTCGCTGCCATCGCCAGCGATTCGATGTGGTACGAAATCGGCCGGAGGAAAGGAGTCCGTGTCCTGCAGCTTCTTTGCAGGATTTCGCTGGAGCCCGATTCCTGCGTCCGCCGGACGCAGGTCAGTTTTGGACGGAACGGCCCGCGCGTCCTGCTGGTGGCGAAATTCATTCCCGGACTCAACGCCATGGCCGCGCCCCTGGCCGGAATCATCCGCATGGGTTGGCGGAGGTTTCTTATTTACGATGTACTCGGCGCAATGCTTTGGGTTAGCGCCTATGCGGTGACCGGCTTTACATTCAGCGGCGAGCTGGAGCGCGTCGCGGCGCACGCGGCTTATCTGGGAGAGTGGCTGCTGGTGATCGTGGTCGCGGGATTTTCGGCCTACATTCTCTGGAAATTTTATAAACGCCGGAAATTTTTGAGGAACCTGCGCATCGCGCGCATCACGCCAGAGGAACTGAAGGGAAAAATCGACGCGGGCGAGGACGTCATCATCGTCGATCTGCGCCACGCCCTGGAATTCGAGGCTCAGCCGGAAACCATTCCCGGCGCTCTGCACATGGACGCCGCGGAACTCGAAGAGGCTTCCGAAGCCATTCCCCGCGATCGCGAAATCGTATTGTTCTGCGCCTGTCCCAATGAAGTAACCGCCGCGCGGCTTGCCCTGCTGCTGCGCAGCCACGGCATCACGCGCATCCGTCCGCTCGCCGAAGGCTACGAAGGCTGGCGCAGCCGCGGCTTTCCGCTAGCCCTGGCCGCGGAGGATCCGATGGTCGCACGGGAACCGAAGGCCCTGCCCGCCGAAAGTTAGAGCCGCGGCAGGACGATGCCCTGCTGTGATTGGTACTTCCCTTTTTTATCCTTGTAGGAAATTTCGCAATCCTCGTCGGATTCGAAGAAGAGAACCTGGCACAATCCTTCATTCGCGTAAATCTTCGCGGGCAGAGGCGTAGTATTGCTGATCTCCAGAGTGACAAAGCCTTCCCACTCCGGTTCAAACGGCGTGACGTTCACGATGATCCCGCACCGCGCATAGGTGGACTTGCCCAGGCAGATCGTCAACACATTGCGTGGGATGCGGAAATATTCCACCGAGCGCCCCAGCGCGAACGAATTCGGTGGCACGATGCACACATCCCCCTTGAACTCGACCAGCGACCTCGAATCGAAATGCTTGGGATCGACGATCGTCGAATTCACGTTGGTGAAGATGCGGAATTCGTCGGCCACGCGCAAATCGTAGCCGTAGCTGGATACCCCGTAGCTGATCACGCCTTCCCGGACCTGGCGGTCCTGAAACGGCTCGATCATTTTGTGTTCCAGTGCCATCTTGCGAATCCAACGATCCGGCTTCACCGACATTCAGAGCCTCCTGGGCAGCGTTTCGGATTTGCGCGCCCTATACCGAGTCTATTCCATTCAGACAAAGACGCGCATCTTAACCGAGCGCGTCCAGCTTGACAACCCGCAACTGCATGTCTAGCATAGCTTGCCGTCTAAGTGCGGGAGGTTGTTGTGATTAAGCTGGATATCGTGAATGCGGTGGTCAACAAGACTGGCGTGAGCCGGACCAAGGCCGAGCAGGCCGTCGAGACCGTTTTCGAGGCCATGAAGAGCGCGCTGGGCAAAGGCGAGCGCATCGAACTGCGCCGCTTCGGCGTTTTCAACGTCCGCCCGCGCAAAACCGGCATCGGACGAAATCCGCGCACCGGCCAGGAAGTCAGCATACCTCCCGGCAAGGCCGTAAGATTCAAGCCCGGCAAGGAATTGCAGGCTCTCTGATCGACCAAGCGCACAGAGCGGCGCCTGCGCGGCAAATTCCCCGGATAACTCTCTCGTTTCGTTTCTGTTCCTGCGCCCCTCCCCGCGCATCCAATCTTTATATGAACGGACTGCTCTCATGAGCGATCGAAGCGAACTCGATCCTGCTTCTATCGAAACCTTCACTCCCGTCGTGAATACCTGGGAACTGCCGCCGAACACATATTGGGAAGACCGGCAGGCGCGGCAGCAGAGGAAATCTCTGGCGATGGCCGTGTTGCTGTTCCTGCTGACATTGATTTCCACGCTTGCGGTGGGAGCGCAATTTGCGTCCGCCTACGCTTCCGGACAATCGCCCGATTTCGACGATTTTTTCTCGACGTACACCGCGCTGGTCGCGCATCCGCAACTATTGCTGGCCGGGGTTCCGTTTGCGTTCACGCTGATCGGCATTTTGCTCGCACACGAACTGGGGCATTTCTTCGCCTGCCGCTACTATGGAATTTCCGCCAGCTATCCCTATTTCCTTCCCGCGCCCACGCTGATCGGCACGCTCGGCGCGTTCATCCGTATTCGCTCTCCGATCTACAACCGCAAGGCTCTTTTTGATGTGGGCCTCGCCGGCCCGGTCGTGGGATTTCTCTTTGCGATCCCGGCGCTGGCCATCGCCGTGCTGTACTCGAAGGTGGTTCCCTTTTCCGAAGCGCATGCGTCGATTGTTTTCGGTCAGCCGGTGGCGTTGCGCTTTCTGGTCGCGATCTTGCGTCCCGGAGTGCCAGCCGGCGATTTACTGCTGCACCCCATCGGCCGCGCAGCCTGGGTCGGTTTATTCGCTACTGCGCTGAACCTGCTCCCGGGCGGGCAACTCGACGGCGGACACATCCTGTACTCGGTGGCCAGCAAATATCACAAGAAAATCACGTTGGCTGTGGCTCTGCTGCTGATTCCCCTGGGCTATTTCTTCTGGCGGGGCTGGATCCTGTGGTCCATCCTCCTGCTGGCAATCGGCTTCCGTCACCCGCCGCTGCTCAATCGCTGGGAACAACTCGATCGCGCGCGCCTCGTCTGGGCCGGCGTCGCCATCCTCATTTTCATCATGTGCTTCATGCCCATGCCGGTGCTGATCCGATAATCCCACATTTCGGATGAGCTCGGATTTATTCTTGGTGGCACAAGCTTCAGCCTGTGCGGTTTAGACGATCGTCCGCTCGGAACACCGAACAAACCGATCCATCTGTGGAAAAACTTTCTTTTCCCCTTCATTCCGAGCGAAGCGAGGAATCCCTCTTCGATTGAAACTCGAAAAAGAAAGATTCCTCGGCGAAAAGCGCGCCTCGGAATGACGGTGTTTTGAGTTTTCCGCAACACGTGAAACCTGTACCATCGAGAGAACTCCGCATCAAAACAAACTCAACGGATCCACATCCACCAGAACGGCCTTCTGTGGAATTTCTTTTCCATCGCTGAAGGCCAGCAATTCGGCGAGAACTCGCGTGAGCTGCGCGCGCTTGGGGGCTTTTAACAGGAATTGAAAGCGGTACTCTTTCTTCAGCCGCGCCAGCGGCGCCGCGGCCGGGCCCAGAACTTTTACGCCGTGCGATTCCTGCGGCGCGAGAAATGCCGATAGCTGGCGCGACCACCGAATGGCATTTTCGATTTTCGTGTCGCGCACCAGGATGCTGGCGAGGGCCGTGAACGGCGGGTAGTGCAGCATACGCCGGAATTGCAATTCCCTTTCAAAAAAGGCTAGGTAATCCTGCCGCGCGGCGAGCTGGATCGCGTAGTGCTCGGGATAATACGTTTCGACCAGAACCTCGCCGGGCAGCGCGCCGCGTCCGGCGCGGCCGGCAACTTGCGTCAAAAGCTGAAACGTCCGCTCGGCGGCTCGAAAGTCCGGCAGGCTTAGCTGCGAATCCGCGGAGACGACTCCGACCAGCGTGACGCGCTGAAAATCGTGGCCCTTCGCCACCATCTGCGTGCCGACGAGAATGTCGATTTTCCCGGACGCGAAATCACCGAGCACCTGCTGGTAGGCGCGCTTGGTGCGTACCGCGTCGCGGTCCAGGCGAGCGACTTTTGCGCCGGCGAATTTCTCGCGTAATTTTTCTTCCAACTGTTCCGCGCCCGCGCCGAAAAAATAGACGTGCTCGGACGCGCATTTCGGGCAAGTTTTCGGCACGCGCCGCGTGAATCCGCAGTAGTGGCATTCCAGGCGGTCGCGCTGCTTGTGGTACGTCAGCGAAATGCTGCAGTTCTCGCATTGGATTCCCGCTCCGCACGCGCGGCAGATCACAAACCAGGAATACCCGCGGCGGTTGATAAGGATCAAGGACTGCGTTCCCTCGGCCAGGCGCACGCTGATCGCGGCGGTCAGCTTGGCGGAAAGTGCTCCGGCCTTGTGCGTGGCCTTGAAATCCTCGCGCAGGTCCACGATTTCCACCGGCGCAAGAGGGCGATTCTCCACGCGCGAATCGAGTTGCAGCAACTGATATTTCCCCGAGCGCGCGTTCTGAAAACTTTCCAGCGATGGCGTCGCCGACCCGAGCAGCGCGACCGCGCCCTCCAGTTTCGCGCGCACGATGGCCACGTCCCGCCCGTGATACCGCGGCGTTTCTTCCTGCTTGTAGCTCGCCTCCTGCTCCTCATCCACGACGACGAGGCCCAGATTTTCCAGCGGCGCGAATACCGCCGAGCGCGTTCCCACCACCACGCGCGCCTCGCCGCGCCTCACGCGCCACCATTCGCGCGCGCGCTCCACTTCCCCCAGCGCGCTGTGCAGCACCGCAACGCTGGGGCCCAGCCGCGCGCGGCACAGCCGCCCCACCCACAGCGTCAGCGCAATTTCCGGCACCAGAATCAGCGCCGTTTTGTTCCGCGCCAGCGCCGCTTCCACCGCTCCCAGATACACTTCGGTCTTGCCGCTGCCGGTCACGCCGTACAACAGGCCCACATGAAAAACGCCCGCATCGATCCAGCTTTTAATTGTTCCCAACTCACGTTCCTGGTCCGCATTGAGGATGTTGGAGGGCGGCGTGTAGTCGACCTCAAACAGATCCTCTTCGACGGCCAGCGGCTCTTCCCAGCTCTTCAATTTTTCCTGGCGGATCATGCGTTCGATCAGCGGGCGCGAAACTTTCGCGAGTTTCGCGAGCGCGGGCAGGGGCAAGGGACCGCGCTCTTCGGCCAGCACGTGAAAGATGCGAGCCTCTTTTTCCGTCAGCGATTCGGGCGCCGCATCTTCTCCTGCAGAAGCGGGAGAAGCCTGATCACTGCTCGCTGAATTCCACGCGACGATTTTTTGCACTCGCGCGGTGCGGTGCACGGCAACTTCCCGCGCCTCCAGTTGCTTGCGTCGCAACAGCCGCTCAGCCGCCGCTTCCCCGCCCGGCAATTTCCGCAAACGGTCCGCGCGCACCGGCCGGCCCTCAATTTCGATCAGCGAGAGCAGCGCCAGTTCCGCAACCTCCGATTCGCTGCGGTTCCCAGCGGCATCGAGTTCCGCGCGCCGCGCGCGCCCCACGTCGGTCAGGAGGAGTTCCCGCTCATGGCGCAGATCCACCTGCGGCGGCAGCATCGCGCGAAACACTTCCCCCGGCGGCGCCACGTAGTAGCCGCCCACCCAGCGCCCAAGTTCCAGAAGTTTCGGCGGCAGCGAAGGAATCGGGTCGAGCGCCTCGACAATTTCCTTCACGTTTTTCACGCGCTCGGGATCGGGCCGGCGCGCCGCAACGGCGGTGACCACGCCGGTCATGGCGCGATTACGGAATGGCACAAGCACGCGGCTGCCCTCAAACACCAATCCTGCAAGCCGCTCAGGAATCGCATACGTGAAGAACGAACGCAACGGGACCGGCAGCGCGACTTCGCAATAAGTGAGAGGCATGTGCGGAAGGTAGTGTAGCAGCAGAAGACTAACCAGAACCTGCCGAGGCCGGGTTCAGAATAATGGTGGCATCACCGCGAAGGCTTCTTCACTTTCAGCCCCAGATACGCCATGACTTTTTGTAAATCCTTCCAGACTTCCGCTTTCGCGGCGGGATTGCGCAGCAGGTAGGCGGGGTGATACGTGGCCATCAGCTTCGTATTCCGGTAATCGAACCAGTTGCCGCGGTAACGCGAAATTGGCTCCTGGATTTTCAATAGCGCCTGCGCCGCGGTCGCCCCCAGGCACACGATCGCTTTGGGAGCGATTACGTCGAGTTGCCGGAACAAGTACGGCGAGCACGTCGCCACTTCATCTTCCTCGGGCTTGCGGTTTTCCGGAGGCCGGCACTTGACCACATTCGCGATATACACATCCTCGCGCGACAGGCCCATGGCCTCGATCATCTGCGTCAGCAATTTCCCGGCGCGCCCCACGAACGGCAGGCCCTGCACATCTTCGTCGTGCCCGGGTCCTTCTCCGACAAACACCAGCTCGGCGCGCGGATTGCCCGCGCCGTAGACAATTTTATTTCGCTGCTTGGCCAGACGGCACCGCTTGCATTCGCCCAGATGTTCGCGGATAATTTCGAGCGTATCGCCCTCCACGCGGTCCAGAACCTCGAACATCGACGGCGCATTTACGATCGGAAGCACAGCAACGGGTGGCGCGGGACTCGGCGCAGGAGCAGGAACAGATTTTGGCGCTGGCGGGGGCACAGGTTTTGGCGCTACGAATACGGATGCGGCGGCGGCCTCCGCCGCGCGCGGCTTAACAGTGCGCTTTCCCATGCTCCTCCGGTCCGAATAAAACTGGCCAAGATTCAAATCGTCGTAATAGCGAAGCCAGGCTTCCAGTTTTTCGCGGTGAGTTTGCGTGAGGGGAGAATCCATCGCGGAGTTCAGCGCGCCCGCTGCGTTTCGGGAATTTGCCGCGCCGGACTGCGCAGCGCGCGAAGCTGGTCGAGAATGCGATGCGCCGCGTCGATCTTGGGCATGCGCGGAAAGGCCTGCTCGCTGCCGTCGCGCGCGTACAGCGTGATGACGTTGGTATCGTGATCGAATCCCGCGCCTTCGGCGGTCACGTCGTTGGCGACGATCAGGTCCGCCTGCTTGGATTCCAGCTTGCCGCGCGCGTGCCGCGCCACATCGCTGGTCTCCGCCGCGAATCCGATAATGATCCGCTCGCCCTTGGCGCGCGCAGCATCGGCCAGAATGTCGGGAGTGGATTCCAGTTCGAGGGTCAGATGTTCGCCGGTGCGCTTGATTTTCTTGGCCTGCGGCGCGACGGGCCGGTAATCGGCCACGGCTGCGGCCATGATCAGCGCGGTGGCGCCTGCAAAATGTTCGAGGACCGCGCGGTGCATCTGCTCGGTGCTGCGCACGCAAACAAATTCAACGCCCTGCGGAGGATCGAGCCGCGTCGGCCCGCTGATCAGGATCACACGCGCGCCCCGCCGCACCGCCGCCTGCGCCAGCGCATAACCCATTTTCCCGGAAGAGCGATTGGTGAGATACCGCACCGGGTCCAGGTCTTCGCACGTCGGCCCCGCGGTCACGACCACGGTTTCATTTTGCAGATCGTGTTCGATGCCCAGCCGCGCACATACCGCTTGCGCGATGGCGTCAACCCCGGCCAGCCGTCCCGCCCCCGTCATGCCGCAAGCCAAGTAGCCTTCCTCGGGCGCAACCACATGCACGCCGCGCGCGCGCAGCGTCTCGATATTTTCCTGCGTCGCCGCGTGCTCCCACATGTTGACGTTCATCGCGGGAGCCACAACCACGGGAGCAGTGGTCGCCAGATACAGCGTGGTCAGAAAATCATCGGAGATCCCGCGGGCCATCTTCGCAATGACATTCGCAGTCGCGGGAGCCACCACGAGCAAATCAATGCGCTGCGCGACGGCGATGTGCTCGATCGCGCTCTCCACATTGGCACCGCCCGACTCGCCGCTAAACAGGTCGGTAATTACTTTTTGTCCGGTAAGCGCTGCGAACGTGAGGGGGGTGATGAACTCCTGGGCGCTGCGGGTCATCACCACTTGCACATCAATGCCTTCCTGCTGGAGCCTGCGCACCAGTTCGGCGGCCTTGTAGGCCGCCACGCCTCCGGAGACACCGAGTGCGACACGCATGAATGCTTCCGGCGCCCTATTCCTTGCGCCGTTTCCCTTCCTTGTCGTCGTTCTCGCCCGGGATCACGGGCAACTGATACTCGAGCACGCCCGCGCTGAGTTCCTCGACCGCCACACGAGTGGGCTTATGGGACCGCGGATTCGCCACCAGCGGCATGGCTCCCAACATCAACTGCCTTGCCCGCCGCGCCGCTACCACGACGAACGCAAACTTGCTTTCCGGTGCCTGGCTCTCGACCGTCATAAAATCGTCATCCTCCAAAAGATTCCAGAATCTTGCGCGCGCGCGCGCTCAAGCAGCTTCGCAAACAGCGGGCCGCCACCGCGATCGCCTGTACTTCGCGCCCGGCGCGCTCCACGTCGTCGTTCACCACGAGAAAATCGTACTCCGTATACCGCTGCATTTCCTGCTGCGCCCGGTTGAGCCGCCGCTGGATCGCTTCCTCCGGATCCTGATCGCGCGTTCGCAGCCGCCGCTCGAGTTCATCCCTGGCCGGCGGAAGAATAAAAATGGCCACCGCCGCGGGCAATTTCTTTTTTACCTGTTCGGCGCCCTGCACGTCAATCTCAAGGACCAGGTCGAGGCCCTTACGTTGCGCCTCGTCCAGCCAGCGGCGCGGCGTGCCGTACCAGTGCTTTCCGAAGACCCGCGCATATTCCAGGAATTCGCCCTGGGCCGCCATGCGCTCAAATTCGGCTTCGGATACAAAATCATACCATTTTCCGGCGCTTTCCGTGGCCCGGGGCGGCCGCGTAGTGCAGGAAATGGAAAACATCGTGCCCGGCACTTCCAGCATCTTCAAAACGAGCGTGGATTTTCCCGATCCGGACGGCCCGGAAACGATGAACACCAGCGGCTGCTGTACCTGTGCGAGCGTCATTCGATGTTGAGCGCCTGTTCGCGGAGTTTCTCGATGTCCGATTTGATTTCCAGGGCCAGCGTGGTGATCGCCAGGCCCTCGGCCTCGACGCCGGGAGTTTTGGAAAGAAGAGTGTTCGCTTCGCGCTGCATTTCCTGCAGCAGAAAATCGAGCTTCTTGCCGGTTTCGCCCGCGCCGGAGAGCAATTTCTGGAATTGCTCGACGTGGCTGTGCAGCCGCGCGAGTTCCTCGCTGACGTCGCTGCGCTCGGCCAGCAGGGCGGCTTCCTGGGCCAGGCGCGCCGGATCGATTTGTACGCCGCTCAGCAAATCCTGCAAGCGTTCCGCAAGACGCCGCGCAAACGCGGGGCGCACCAAGACCAGCAGCCCCTCAATCTCCTTCGTGCGCGAAGAAATTCGCCCCAGAATACCGTGCATCTCCCTGGTCAGAGACTCGCCTTCGGCCCGGCGCATGGTTTCGAGGCGCTGCAGCGCTTGCTGCAGGCACTCGTCGATCTGCGCGCCGAGCTTTTCCTGCACTTCCTCGCTGTGCAGTTCGCCGGCGTCCCCGGGAGCGGCCACCACGCCGGGCAACCGGAACAGAGCGATCAGGTCCGGCTCAGTCTTGATGCCGAATTCGCCGCGCAATTGCTCCACGGCCTTCATGTATCCCGCGGCGACTTCCCGGTTGACTTCAATCCCCGCGGTGCCGGAGGTTTCGTGATACACGTTCACATCTAGGTGCCCGCGGCGGATGCGGTCCCGCACCGCCTGCCGGATACGCGACTCAAATACCTCGAAGCCGTCGGGCATGCGCAGGTGCAGGTCCAGAAACCGGTGATTCACGCTGCGCAAGTTGATGCGCACGGCGGCGCCTTCGCGCTCGACGCGCGCCTGCGCGAACCCCGTCATGGAATGTATTCCTTCGGTTTTCATCGCCGCCTTCATCCCTTGGCCCCCGGCACGGGAGTGTTCGCGGGAGCCGTCACGTCGTCGGTATCGGCAAATTGCATTTCGTAAAGCCGCGCGTAGGTCCCGCCTTTCGCGAGCAACTCCTGGTGCGTTCCCGTTTCCGCGATGGTGCCATCTTCCAGCACAATAATTTTATCGGCGCGGCGAATCGTGGAAAGCCGGTGCGCGATCACAAACGCCGTGCGGCCCATCATCAGGTTGGAAAGGGCGCGCTGCACCAGCATTTCGGATTCAGAATCGAGTTCCGACGTCGCTTCGTCCAGAATCAGGATCGGCGAATCTTTCAAAATCGCGCGCGCGATGGCGATGCGCTGCCGCTGCCCGCCGCTCAAGCGCTGTCCGCGGTCCCCCAGCATGGTCTGGTAGCCTTTCGGCAATTCCAGAATGAAATCGTGCGCCAGCGCCGCTTTCGCCGCCGCTTCCACGCGGTCTTGCGGGAGTCCCGGGCGGCCGTAGCAGATATTGTTCCAGACCGTATCGTTAAACAGGATGGTCTCCTGCGTGACGATGGCCATTTGCTCGCGCAGCGAGCGCAGCGTGACTTCCCGAATGTCTTGACCGTCAAGCCGCAGCGAGCCCGAAGTGACCGGATAGAAGCGCGGCAACAAATTCACCAGCGTGGTTTTTCCGGCGCCGCTCGATCCCACAATGGCGATCACTTCACCGACTCGCGCGTTCAGCGAAACGTCGCGCAGGATGGGCGTTTCCGGGTCGTATCCGAAACTCACGTGGTCAAATTCAACGCCTTGCGAGAACACAGGCAGGGCGGGCACGCCGGGTTCCACGGCGGGCTCTTCGGCAAGGTTGATGTACTCAAACGCCTTGGCCGTCGCGCCAAAAGCCTGCTCGAACTGCTGGTAGACGGTGCCGAGCCCCTTCACCGGTTCGTAGGACTTAAACAGGGCATACACAAAGGTGACGAAAAGCCCCTCGGTCATCGCGCCCGTCTTGATCTGCACGCGCGCGTACATCAGCACCAGCACAATCACCACCGCGCCCAGAAAATCCATCGAAGGCGAAGTGGCCACGACTGAGCGAATCCAGCGCACGTTCTCGCGCAGCAGCCGTTGCGCCGACTGCCGGAATTTGCCGATTTCGAAATCCTCCATCCCAAACGCTTTCACCACGCGGTTGCCGCTGACGGTTTCCTCCAGAATCTGGCTCAATTCGCCGATCCCGGTCTGGATTTTTTCGGTCGAGCGCCGGATCTTCCGGCCCAGAGTCCGCACCGGCCACACGACCAGCGGAAGCAGCACAACCGAGCCGAGCGTCATCTTCCAGTTGGTGATCAGCAGGACGGCCAGCAAAAAAAACAGCGTGAAAATGTGGCGGAACCCGAGGGCAAGGTACTCGGAGAACGTGTTGCGCACGCGCTCCACGTCGTTGATCACTGTGGAGAGCAGCCGCCCGGTGGGCTGGTGTTGAAAAAAGCCGATGGGCTGGCGCAATATCTTGGCGTACACATGGTTCCGGAAATCGGTGACGCCCGCAATTCCCGCGTACTGCACCAGAAGGTTGCCCACAAATTCCGAAAGCCCCTTCCCGATGTACACCACGAGAATGGCGATCGCAAACAAGGTTCCGACGCTGTGAATACTCGAGGGGAGAAAGGAATTCAGGTAAATCGCCGTGTGCGTGAAGGGGTTTTGGATGAGTAGGAGCCGGTTGTCGGGCGCGCCGGGTTTCAGCACACGGTCAAAAATCGGCGTAATCAGCAGCGCGATGAGGCCTTCGCCAAGTCCGACCACCGAAAGGCACACGACGCCCGCGATGAGCCGAAATTTATACGGCTTGATATAGTGCAGCAGCCGCCCGAATTCTTCGCGCTGGTTCAATGAAATCCCAAGTCCCCCGGAAGCCCCACGCCAATCGCGAGCTAAGGTACGCTACGAATCGCCTGCACGTTTGTCAAGCCAACGGAATTTGTAGGACAGGCACTCTTGCCTGTCCTCACATGATCTTGCCCCACTCGCGGGGACAGGCAGAAGTGCCTGCCCTACTTCGCCAAATCCCGATGCACAACCTTGGACGAATACTTGTGCTTCTGCAGCGTCTTCCGCACGGATTCAGCCATCATCACCGAGCGATGCCGCCCGCCCGTGCACCCAAACGCGATGGTCAAATAACTCTTCCCTTCGCGGATATAGTGCGGGATCAGGTAAATCAGCAATCCCTCGGCGCGCCGCAGGAATTCCGCGGTTTGCGGAAACGAACGGATATAGCGCGCCACGCGCGCGTCGCGCCCGGAAAATCTGCGCAACTTGGGAATAAAATGGGGGTTGGGCAAAAAGCGCACATCGAACACCAGGTCGGCTTCCGGCGGAATCCCGTACTTGTAGCCGAAGCTCACGACCGATACCAGCATCGGCCGGCGGTCGGTCTTCTGGAAACGGCTCGTGATGAGCTGCCGCAACTCATGGACGTTGAACTTGGTGGTGTCGATGACCACGTCCGCAAGCTTCCGGATCGGCTCCATCAGCACGCGCTCGCGCCGCAGTCCTTCCAGGACCGGGCGATCGTGCCCCAGCGGGTGCGGACGCCGAGTCTCGCTGAACCGGCGCAGCAGGGCCTCTTCGCTGGCGTCGATGAACACCAGCGTCGCGGGCTGTTCCGCGCGCAACTGGCGCAGGATGGCGGGAAGCTGCTCCAGTTGTCCGCCCTCGCGGGCGTCCACCAGTAGCGCGGCGCGCTGGATTTGCCCGCCGGCCTGCATATGCAGTTCGCTGAATGTGGGAATCAGGGCGACGGGGAGATTGTCGACGCAGTAAAAACCCAGGTCTTCAAATGTTTTGAGAACGGTGCTTTTGCCCGAGCCGCTGAGTCCGGTGAGGATCACCAGTTGCCGGGCGTCGCGCGCTGGTCGGCGCTTCACTGGCGCCGGCCTAAACCTTTACCCGGCGCTGGTGCGTGCTGGGAATGCGGAGGTCTTCGCGGTATTTGGCGACGGTGCGCCGGGTCACGTGGATTCCGGCATCGTCGAGCTTTTTGGCGATCAGGTCGTCGGTGAGCGGGTGAGCGGTATCTTCTTCCTCGATCATTTTCTTTACCAGCCGCTTCAACGTCTGCAGCGACATGTTGTTGCCTTCGGGGCCGTTAACCGACTCCGAAAAGAAGGATCGCAATTCGATGACGCCCTGCGGGGTGTGCGCATACTTGCTCGATACGGCGCGGCTCACGGTCGAGGGATGCACGCCCACTTCCTCGGCCACTTCCTTGATCATCATCGGCTTCAGCTGGTCGGCCCCATGATCGAGGTAATCGGCCTGGCGCTGAATAATAATCTGGCAGACTCGCAGAATGGTGTGCTTGCGCTGCTCGATGCTCTTCATCAGCTGCAACGCGGCCGTAAAGCGTTCCTTCACGTAATTGCGGACCTCGCGGTCGGCGGCGTCGCGCGCCAGCAGCCGGCGGTAGACGGGCGAAAGGCGCAATTGCGGCACGTCGTCATCGTTCATGAATACTTGCCACTGGTCGTCCACCTTGCGGAAGTACACGTCCGGCTCGACCAGGCGGGGCTGCGTCTTGTTATAGCGCAGGCCGGGGCGCGGATCGAGTTTCTTGATCACGTCCACGGCGCGCTTCACCAGTTCCACGGGGCGATTCAGCGCCCGCGCGATTTCCTTCAGCTGGTTGGCCTGCAAGAGCCGCGCCAGGGGTGTTTCCGCACTCATCTCCTCGGCTTCGCTCGCCGCCAACGGGCGCTTGGGGAGGCATTCGGAAACAATCTGCTGCGGCAGGGTATTTTGTCCATCCAGGGTGCGCAATTGAGTCAGCAGGCATTCGCGCAGGTTGCGCGAGGCCACGCCCAGTGGATCGAATTCCTGAACCACCGCGAGGGCCTCCTCGACGTCTTCCATCGAGTACTTGCCGTTCTGCGAAATCTCCTCGAGCGAAGCGGTCAGGTAGCCGTTCTCGTCCAAGTTGCCGATGATTGCGTCGGCGATCTCGCGCACTTGGTCGTTGCAGACCGTCACGCTCAACTGCCAGGTGAGGTGTTCGGCAAGGCCCTGCGCCGAGGAAAGAAACTTATCGAACGACGGGCGCTCGATGGTTTCCTGTTCGCCGCGCTCCGGGTTGCCGCCTCCGCTGTTCAGGTATTGGTTGAAGAACGAGGCCACATCGAAATCTTCGAACGGGCTGGGGGGCTCGGTCGCGGGGACTTTTTCCGTTTCCGCTTTCAGGAAGGCTTCCGTGCTGTAATCCTCGCTGGTGACCGGGTCGTCGGACAATTCCTCCAGCATCGGGTTCTCGACCATTTCCTGATTGATCATTTCCCGGAGCTCGAGGCGATTCAGCGCCAGCACGCTTACCATCTGGACCAGGCCAGGGGTAAGGATCTGCTTCTGTGCGACCCTCAGGTGTAGTTTTGGCTGCAGCCAGCTCATGGGTGTCAATTCAAACGGAAATGATCTCCGAGATATACCCGGCGGACTTCCGAATTGCCGCTCAGGTCCGCCGGAGTCCCGGCGGCGAGTACTTTGCCGTTCTGCACGATGTAGGCGCGATCGGTCACGCTCAGCGTCTCCCGCACCTGGTGATCGGTAATTAGGACTCCGATGCCTTCCAGGCTTAAATCCTTGATAATCTTTTGTATATCCACCACCGTCAAAGGGTCGATGCCGGAAAAGGGCTCATCCAGCAGGATGAAGGCGGGCTCCAGCACCAGGGACCTTGCAATCTCCAACCGCCGCCGCTCGCCGCCGGACAGCGTGTAGGCCCCGTTGTACCGGACGGTCTCCAACTTCATCTGCGCCAGCAACTCCTCAAGCCGATCGCGCCGCTGCTCTGCCGTCAGAGGAAGCGTTTCCAGGACAGCGACCAGGTTTTCTTCAACCGTGAGCTGGCGGAAAACGGAAGGCTCCTGGGGCAAATAACTGATCCCGCTGCGAGCCCGGAGGTACATGGGGAGGTCGGTGATATCGTCCCCGTTCAAGAGGACGCGCCCGGAGTCCGGCCGGGCTAAACCTACCAGAATATAAAACGTCGTCGTCTTCCCAGCGCCGTTGGGCCCCAAAAGCCCTACCACTTCGCCTTGACTAATCTCCATGTCGAGGTCATCAACGACTTTACGCCCTTGATACGACTTACTGAGCTCGACCGCCTGGAGCTTGAGCATGCCACGTCATTTCTCGACCCGGTGAAGCGTAACGGTTTTTGAGCCATCCGCCGAATCCACGACGATCCTATCATCGGCAAAAAAGAAGGTCAATTGACGCCCCGTCGTGGTGTCGCCAGTTGAGCTATATAGGGTTGGGTTACCCTCGGAAAGAACGAACTTGCCTTCCGAAGCCGTGTATTCAGCGCGATTCGAGGTGCCCCGGCGATCCTCCTGGCGCACGGCAACGTTCCCGGTGGCCACTGCCCGGGATAGTTGTTTGTTTGCACTTGCGGCATCGCTGCCGGAAAAGATCAGGTCGATCTGATTGGCTTGGATCGAGCCTTGCTCGGAATCCACACGCGCATTTTGCTCGATCCGCGCGCGCGATTCCTGGTCCCAATACGTCAGCAATCCTCCCCAGACATGCCCCAGTGATGCGGCGGAATTTCCTGCCTTGCTCGAATTTTTGTCGGGAGTTCGGCTATGCGTTTGCAAGGAGCCTTGCCCGGGCGCGGGACTCCACGCCGCTTCCGGAAATACTCCGCGCACATTCCCCCGGGCCAGTACCGTGCGGGACGCGCTATCGAGCTCGATGGTGTCGGCCTGAATCACCGACTGCCCCTGCCATAGCCGTCCGCCTCCCGTGTACACGGCGTGGCCGCGCGCCGTATCGGCCACCAGGTGATCGGCGGAAACATGCGACGGCTCCGGCGCAAATTTGGAAATGCTGCCCGCGGCAGCGCTCAACTCCGTGGTGAGAACGTTTCCGTCCGCGCGCAAAGTGTTCGAACCCTGCAAGAAGGTTGCGGTTCGCGCCGTCGTGCGCGTGGTGGTATCGGCAAAGACCACCGAGCCGTCCAGGGTGACGTCATTTGCGGCGCGATCCGCGTGTGCTCGGTCGCCCTGCGCATTGCGCTGGCCGTCCCGGAAATGGACGTCGCCGGTCTGGTCGATCGTGGACCACTCCCCTGCATTCGAAAATCTGGCGATAAGTTCCCGCGATGCTGTGGTCTGTTCGGGCGCGTCTCCGACCTTGCGCATGACTTCCACACCGCCTGAACTCGCCAGTTGCTGCAGCTGATTTTGCGCGCCGAATTTCAAATTCATCTGCTGGCCGCTCATGCGCATGGTCTGCGGCACCTGCTTGCCATTGACCAGGGAGACGTTCCGCCAGTCCACGTGCGCAGGTGCCAGGGTGTTCACGCTTTCGACCTGCGTCTGCCGCGTTCGGGGATTGCTGGAAAAGTGGACCTCCAACGCGTCACTTTCCACGCGCCGCGTTCCGCCAGTGACAGCCGCGCTGGTGGAAGTCAAAGTGACGCCGTTCGAGGCCGTCATCAATCGCAGTAAGTTTTGGGACGTCGCCAGGTCCATCCGCACGTGCCCGGCCTGGACTTGATCGTTGCCCGCCGGGGTGCTGCGCGCGCCTTGCACACTACCGGACGCATCAACGGAAGCAATAGACCCGTCTGGGCGCCAGGCCGAGGCAATTTCGTCCGCGGTGAGCGTAATGGGCCCCTGCGGGTCGGTTTCGCGCAGTTGGGGGTGGCCGCTCGCTGTCAGGCGCTGCGCGTGAAACGCCTCGTCCAGAGACAGCAGCAAGTTGTCGGCGGTAAATTCATGCGTCAGCTGTTGGGCGTGGACGTCACCCTGCACTTGCACGGTGCGCGATTCGCGGTGAAACTCCATGCTGTTGCCCGTGAGATGAAGATTTTTTTCCAGAGACGCCTCCGTGATTTCCTTATTTGCCGTTGGTGCAGGCGAGGAAGGAGAAATGCTCAGATCGACGTCACGGACCAGGTTCAGCGTCCCGGCATTGGAATCGTAAATGACGCCGACGGCGCGGCCCTCACCGGCCGGCCAGCGAAACGTCACGGGCTTGTCCGTGCGCGCCAGGCCGGAATCTCGGTCGAACGAAACTCCGGACGTCACTACCTGGATCGCGTTCGCGGCGCCCGACGCCCCTTCGTTGGCCTGCAGCTTGATCTGGACGTCGCCGGCGCAACTGATTCTTCCCGTGTTGGAAATAAAATCGCAGGCGCGGGTGCGCAGCGTGTCGTTGCGTTCGCCCTTTTTTCCGTACACCACGATGTCCACATCTTCCAGCAGATTCCGGCTGCCTTCCTTGAATTCCGTGGTGTGCGACGCGCGGATGGTATAAATCGTGCGCTGCCCCTCGACCTTGGAGTAGGAAAATTCATTGGACCGCTGCTCGATCGAGGGCGGCACGGCGGGCGGCGCTTTCTTCGCAGCTTGTTTCGCAAGCCACAGATTCTTCAGGTACACCCCGGCCACGATCAAGGCGAGCAAAGCCGCCACTGTCGCCGACCATCGCGCGTATCGCTGCGCTTCGCTGTTGCGCATTCCGGGAGCCTCAGGAACTTAGAATCCGAGTATAGGGGAGGCGTTGGCAGGGGACAACTGCGGGGGGGTAGCGTATGGCGACGGCAAAATGCCCCCTCCCCCGTTTTGAGTATTCTGGGGATTGGCAATGGGCCTGTGCGGTGGCGCGGAATGAAGAGCGGGTGGCTGCGGGAGTGCGGGAGTGAAGCCGCAAATCCCGTCAAAAGCCACATTCCGAGAAGATGACGCAATATAAAGGGGCGCCCCTGCTGGAGTAGGGTTTGAGTGTTCGCCTCAAACCCTCCAGAAAGGAGCGCCTTTTTTATGGATAGCGCCAAGTATATCGGGATGGATGTACACAAGGAAACGATCTCAATCAAGGAATCCGGCCGGAGATGGCGGGCCTGACGCTGGCGCGCAAGATTGCAGCGATCGCGTTGATCGTCTGGAAATAAAGGGTCTCGTTCGACGCCCAGCATCTGAATCGACAAACAGCTTGAGTGTCTTTGGAGTCCGCTCCATCCCCTGGGATTTTCCCGGGCGGTGGTCAGTCGGTTCTTGAGACATTCGGGATCGAGAGCGAGTCTGCACTGATAAGTTAGGCGCTGCGTCTCTTAGAGGACCCTAGGCCCTCTCGGACAACCCGAAGGAGCCATAGGCCAAGAGCCTCCGATAGAACCATGGTCGGCACCTGACAACCGTTGTGCTTGTCGGTCTCAAAACAGGCTGGCGTCGTCGCGACCAATGAATGAAAACCACTGGGAGTGAAAATCCATACAGCCATGACAGGCTGTGCACCAAACCGAGGAACACGATGATCAGCTTTGGCGTCTAGTCGATTGCCGCCCGGCAGAGGCGCTTTTGTTTCAGGTGTGCGGAGAGCGGAGCCAACTTCTATTCGCGCCGCCCGAACGTGTACATCAAGCTGAGCGACGTTCGCAAGTTGGGCTGCCCCTGGATCGCCACGTTTGAATTGAAATAGGAAGTGCGAAGGTACTCTACTTCTGGCCGCAGTGAAAGTACCGGCGAGATCCGGTATTGAAATCCTGCGCCGCCCGCCCATGCAAAGTGGTTCACGAATCCCCGCACCAGCGTTCCGTCGCTCTCGAAGTTCACCCCAGTTTCTCTCGCCCCGCCCAACAGCACCTGCGCATGGATAGAGAATTTGGGCCTCCGAACCGGATAGAAAACCGGCCCGACCATGTACGTCAAGATGTCCGCCCTGCGGCCCGTCTGAAACGCATCGAAGGAACGCGAATACCCCAATTCCAGTTTCGCTCCAAAGTGAGCATTGAGGTCCGCACTTCCCGAAACCAGGACCCCGGGCATCGGCATGTTGCCCTGCGAGGGCACATCAGACTTCATATACGTGTACCCGACACCCCACTCAATCACCGGCGCGACCCCCGCAATCACGGGCCCCTGTGCGCGAGCCTGCGCCGCAAGTCCCAGCGTGACCAGCAGCAGCCAAAGTTGGAACATCGTTTTCATAAGTCGGGCGCCTCTTCTTGTTGTGCAGGCACTGCTGTTTTCTCTCGGCAAACTCGTCCGCGGTTAGCCCATGAACCCCAGATTGCTGGCCGGAAAATTCGCCAGGTTCGGGAAAATGGACGACAGGTTCGCCGTACTGACTCCAAACCACGTCGCCAGCGTCGCCGCATATTGATCCAGCGCCGTTGTGGGGATCCACCGCCCATTCTGGTCGGCGTCGTCCGGCCCGCCCAGCGCCAGTGTCGGGAACGTTCCATAGATCGCGTTGCCCTTCACCGCGCCACCCAGAATGAATTGGTGGCTCCCCCAGGCGTGGTCCGAGCCGCCGTTGGAACCCGGTTCCAGGGTGCGGCTGAACTCCGAAAGCGTAAATTGGGTCACCTGATTGGCTACTCCCAGTTCCTGTGTGGCTTGATAGAACGCCGACATGCCCTGGCTAACAGTCGAGAGCAGTTGCACCTGCTGCGGCAATTGGTCCGCATGCGTGTCAAATCCGCCGACAGAGCAGAAGAAGATCTGGCGTTTTACCCCCAGGGCGCTTTGCGCGGCAATCACTTGCGCCACCTGCTGCAATTGTTGTCCCAGGTAATTGCCCGGGAATTTTGTCTGTAACGGATTGATACTCTTCAACGCATTCGACAGAACCGTCGCAAACTGCACCGCGTGTCCCGTAACCGAGTTCGCCGCCTGCACCATCGACAAGCCGCTGTCGAACGTCAGTAATTGCTGCGTCGCGCTATACCGGGCCTGGGATGCCGCCGACGAATCAAATCCCTGAAGACCTGGCGGCTGACCGGGGTCCATTGAGAAAGGCCTCGTGGTGATCCCGGTGCAGAAGACGGGATTGCCGGAGATCGAGAGAATCGGCGGAAATTGCGCGGAGGCGTTGAACGTCTGGACATTGTCGGCGACCTTGCCAGCCCAGCCGGACACCGGTATCCCGGAAAGTTGCGCGCTCTGCCACTGGTTCTGCTGGTCGGAGTGCGAGAAAAGATTTTCCGGCAGATTTTTGAACGCCCGGTAAGTCGCTTGCGTCGTAGGCTGCACCAGCGTTCCTACGTTCGCGATAATCGCCAGCGATTTTTGATTATTGAAGTACCCCTGCATCTCGGGGATGTTCGGGTGCAGCCCGTAGATTGATTGTCCGTTGATTTGCAGCGGCAGCAACTCGGCTTGCGGCAGCGCCAGCACGCTGCGGGCTTGCAAATACTGGGTGTACCGCGAGTCTGTCGGCACCAGCATGTTATTGCTGTCATTTCCGCCAAACATGAATATGCACACCAGCGCTTTGTAATCCGTTGCCCCTTGTGCCAGCGCGCTCACCAGCCCGAATTTGCTCAGCCCGCCCAGCAGGCTCGCGCCCGCCGCCGAGCAGCACGCCAATCGCAGCAAATCTCTCCGTGTAGGCCGTGTCATCTTCTGCTCCTTAACCTTAGTGCTGCGCCTGATACATGGACGACGAAATGTAAAGATAAATCGCCGCCTGTGCCTGGGACGTCTTGTCGGTTGGATCGATAGCGCCGATTGCAGTCAGAATCGTTGATTTCATTTGAGTCGGCGTGCTCCCGTGCAGGAACAGTGTGTCGAGCCATGCCACCATCTGGTCCGAAGTGCCTGCGTTGATCACGGGACTGAAATCCAGCCTCGTGTTCTGTCCGAGCGACTGGTACACCGCCGCATTAATGAAGTTCATGCGCGCCAGGCTCGTGTTCGTGTCGAATATCGCGAACTCAGGTCCATTCAGCGTAGTGCCCGCAATCGGACTGACCGGCGGGAAGAAATTGAACACCGTCGCCGGATTAAAAATGTCTTGCGACATGTTAGAGCTCCAATTCGCGAGCCCTCCCGCGTCGGTTTTTGCGTGGAATGCCCGCGCAATACTTCCGATCAGCACCACTGGTTCACGCAGCTTGCCGTCCGTCACGGACACCGTCGCCGGGTTGTCGCCCTGACGCGCTTCCGGATCCAGCAGGATCGCTGCGACCATCGCCTGCATGTCGCCGCGTTTTCCCGACCCGTAGCTATTAAATGTCCCGGTGTCGAATGCCGTGGCTACGCGCTGCACGTACGCCGGGCTTGGATTACTGGTGACCAGGTGCTCGATCATCTGCCTGGCCACGAACGGCCCCACGTTCGGATGATTGAAAATGATTCCCAGGGCCGACGCCAAATCCTGTTCCGCGGTCTGGCCCGCGGGAATCGATTGCCCCAGAATCGCTTTTGGTCCGGTATCGTGCAAACCTTCCACGGCCACCATCGGACCGCCGTAAAATTCCGGATTGTGATTCTGCGCCGGCTTGCCCGGCGTCGGGGGATACGTCCATCCGGTGAACGCGCGGCCCAGGTCCATGACGTCGCTTTGTGTATACGTCGGGATCGGATTGCCGCTGCTGTCCAGCACCGGCGTTCCGTCCGGATTCAACTGGTTCAATCCCAGGCAGAACAACTGCATGATTTCGCGCGCGTAATTTTCGTTGGCGTGCTCTCCAGCCGGAGGCGCGTCATTGTTCACCATGTTCAGGAAATTCCCCATCGCCGGAGTCAACGTCACATCCGTCATCACATTCAGGTAATTTCCCAGCGCATCCTTGCCGAGTGTGCGCAGGTAATTCGTGTACCCCAGCGGATCGTTCACTGTGTTTGCGCTCACCACCCAAAGTTCGTTGAGTGCCAGCGCCGTGCGCCCGCGCAACTGATCCCCGCCGGCAATGGCATTCAGGAAAAACGTCTGCTGCACATTGTTGATACTGTCATTTGGCCGCGGGTCCGGATAGGGTGTGACCGCCGAAACGAATTGGTTCTGCAGATATCTGTCGAAGCCGGTCTCCTCCACCTGGTTCACGTTTTCCATGTCCGGGCCGAACGAAGACTGCTCCAGAAAACGGACCGCCGCCGCCGAACTCACGGGCGAGCCCGCAGTCGTCACCGTGACATTCAGAGAATTGGAAGTTCCGCCGCCCGGCGCGGGGTTCGTCACCGTAACGGGGACAGTGCCAACCTGCGTGCTTGAAGCGTTGCCGATCGCAGTGATCATCGTCGAAGTCACGTAGGTCACCTGCATCGGCTGTCCGCCAAACGTCGCTGAGGACGTGCTCACAAATCCGATCCCATTCAGCGTGATCTGAAAGGACCCGAGGCCCAGAGTCGAAGGAGTGATCGACGTGAGCGTTGGTACCGGATTGGTCAGCGTCACGGTGGCGCTGTCTGATTTCGCGGGATTCGCATTGCTGGTCGCCGTCACGGTGACGCTTCCCAGGCCCAGAATGTTGTCCGGCGCGGTGTAATTGCCCAAATAGTCGATCCTGCCTACCGTGCTGTTTCCGAAGTTCACTCCGTTCACCGACCACGTCACGCTCAAATCGATCGTTCCCGTCACCGTCACTTGGAATTGCTGCACGTTTCCGGCCCCAAGCGTGGCGGTTTTCGGAGAAATCGTGACGGTGATATTTGAGTTCGGGCCGACTACCTGCACGTTGAACGGTGCGGAGGTCGAGCCGCCCGGATCAGGATTGACGACGGTGACCGGCACCGTGCCTACCTGGGCCAGTGTGGGTGTGCCCACGGCGGCCAATTGCGTGGGTGCAATGTAAGTCGTGCTGAGCGCGATGCTGCCGAGGTTCACGATGGACCCGGGAGTGAAGCCGGTTCCACTGACGATCATTTCAAATTGCATGTTCGCCGTGAGTGTCGTGGGCGTCACGCTGCTGATCACCGGTATCGCATTTTCCAGCGTTACGGTCGCACTAGCCGACCGCGTGGGATCCTCCACGCTAATCGCGGTCACCGTGACCGTGTTCGGGGCCGGCAAAATGAGAGGCGCGGTGTAAGTGCCATTTGCCGCGATGGTGCCGGTCGTGGAGTTGCCGCCGGCCACGCCGTTTACCGTCCAAGTGACGCTCGGATCCAGGGCTCCAGTCACCGCGGCCGTGAAGGCTTGTTGGTTGCCAGTGCGCACCATGGCCGTTGCCGGCGTCAACACCACGGCGACTCCACCCTTGACCACGATGTTCACACCCGTGGAAATACTCGCCCCGGGGTCAGGGTTATGCACCGTGATCGTCTGTGTACCCGCTTGCGCGACCGTCGCCGTGCCCGCTGCCGTCAGTTGTGTCGACGAAACGTACGCCGTCATCAGCGCGGTAGTTCCCATATAGGCGACCGCGCCCTGCGCAAAATGGGACCCGTTCAGCGTAAGCAGGAACGGGCCTTGGGCAATGCTCATTGGCGTCAGGCTGGTCAATTGCGGGACTGGATTATTCAGCGTGGCGGTTGCATTCCCGAGTTTTCTGGTATCCGAGGTTTCGACCGCGCTGATAGTGATGGAATTGGGCGCCGGCGGAAATTCCGGCGCAGTGTACATTCCATTGGCGTCAATGGTCCCGAAAGCCGCGTTTCCGCCGGCAATTCCGTTGATCGACCAGTTTACCGCCGGCTTCGAGCCGTCACCTGTTTTCGCGGCGAATTGTTGCTGCGCTACACCTGGGATGGACGCGCCCGACGGTGTCACGGTCAACGCTGTCAGCCCGGGTCCACCCGCCGATCCCGGACCGCCCGGTAGAATTGCCTGGGCGCACCCACTCAGCAACACGACCGCAGCTAGCATCACCAGTGCGAAACGCTTCACGATTTCTCCCCTGTCACTTCCCAACCTGCCGGCAGCACACCCCATCCGCGCAAATCGCGGCGGGCATTTCAGACTGCGGTGAGGTCGGTTTTGGAAGAGTACAAGGGCTAATCGATTGGCACTACTGGACGCAGGGTCAGATTCGGAGCAACTGTTCTGGAGTCCCTGTACGATTCGAATCGTACTTCTGATATTGATTTGGCTAAACGCATCTTGAAATCCGGCCGCTTCTCAAATTGCACCGAATCAATGAACCGCACCTTTCTTATCGGAAGGTAGCCTTGGGGTCTTGTAGGGCGGAATCCCATGTTCCGAGAATCCCGTTTATCGGATGTGGCCTGACAGCCAGGCTTCCAGCAGCTCGCTGGAAGCCGCTAGTTTACTAATCCATATAGACGCCTGACCCGAGGATATAGGTATCCTGGCCTGATTGAACTTTCCGCACGTATGCTTGCTTACGTGCAGGCGTATTACTTCCGGGCTTGTACCAGAAGTAATCAACCCAGGCGCTGCCATCCTTCATGGCAGCGGATATATACTCGTGGGCCACTGCCTTCCCCTTCACATCCCTCATATCGATGAGGTTCTTTCCTTCCATGCTGGGTTGCGCGGGATTTACCAACTCGGTTCCATCGGTTGCGTCAACGAACACGTAGGTGTCCATAAAGACAAAGGGACCAGTCTTGTCCCGCAATTGGCTAAAGGCTTCCTTCCCTTGGTCTGCTACGAGAGTGGCCGCATGATTCACCACATCCTCGATGAACGCCTTGTCCATCCGCATGTTGTAAATCCCACTGCCGATGAGGTACTGCTTCCCGGAAGGAAAGCTCACCCGTTTCACAAACGTGGACTTCCATGTCGGGAAGATATCACCGGGCTCAGGGTACATGTAATGGACCCATCCCTCGCCTGACGGGCTGCCAGCCGCCTCCAGGAACATCTTGCCGAAGGGTCTTCCCAAAACATCTTTGATATTGCTCACATTCTGGCCCTCGATTGCGGGGTCGGCGGCGTGGAAAACCCTAGTCCCATCCATCGTCCAGACAAATATGTAAGTATCGTCACCGAACCACTTGGATCCCTTCTTTCGAAACTCGGGGTAAGCCTTTTCGCCTTGTTCTTCCAGTACGGTTGCTCCTTCCCGGACCAGTGTCATCAGTTCCGGGGCGGTCATCTTCTTGCCGACTGAGACGGCTTTGGGAGCATCGGCTAAGTAGACGCCACAACCTACCAACACCCATTGGTCTCCCATCTTCGCTTTGCTTACATAAGTGGACTTCTGCGTGGAAACGCTATCTCCCGGCTTCGGCCACATGTAGTCGACCCAGCCGGAACCACTGGTTTGCACCACCTTAAGCATTTCCCGGATGAGTTGCTTGCCTTGGGTGTCCTTCACGTCCAAAATGTTGCGTCCCTCCAGGTTCGGAAAGCCCGGGTTGACCAGATCGACGCCATTCCTGTCGATCACGAAAATATACGCGTCCTTGGCGATGAATGAACCTGTCGGATCGTGGAAGAGCGGAAAGGCCGACTCGCCATTCCTCTCGATCTGTGCGACGGCGTCTGCCACCGCATCTTGGACAAAAGTTCTTTCCATGCGATCGTTGTACATGCCGCTACCGACGATGTAGCTCTTGCGGGACGGTGCGGTCACGAGCCGCACGTAGGTGCTTTTCCACCGAGGAAGAAGCCCACCCGGGACAGGCCATTGATAGTGGTACCAGCCTCCTGGTTTGCTGGGGATCGTCATTGCAGAATCGATGAGTCCCCGGATGATGGGTTTTCCGTTGATGTCCTTCAGGTCGAGCTCATTCCTGCCTTCCAATGCCGGATCCGGATGGACAAGCATGTTTCCTTTGGGATCCAGCACAAAGATATACGCCTCTCCCTGTCGCCAGCGGCTGCCGGAGACGCGGAAATCGTTGAATGCCCCTTCGCCTTTTGTGCGGACCAGCTTGGACGCGTCGTTCACCAAAGTAATGAGCTGGAGAGTCTCCTTATGTTGGTAGACCTGATCGGAATTGGCGGTAACGCTCTGCGCGTTGACGTTGAACGCTCCCATAAAGATAAGTGGGGCTAGACTGATAAGAGAAACCACTCTTGACGTGTGCATTTCAGATTCTCCTTGCCTCGCAGGTGTTGTCTTTAGGCGTAAATGAATATTGGTTGACCCGGTATCGCAAAAGATGTGCGCTCAATCACTCATCAACGTATCGTATGCATTCAGATCAGCGTGACGACGATCACAGCAATCAATTCGTGCGTGCCTGAACATAAAGCACTCGCATCTGGTGGCACGTTGTGCCGAAATGGTTGAGAGGGGGTTCTTATGGTTGCTCGCATTGTCACAATTCCGCTAAGGCCCGGCAGCAGACCGGAGTTTGCCAAGGCAATTGAAAAGGTCATCCCGCTGCTCCGTACCCACAAAGGATTCCTGGACGAAATTGCTTTGGTCACCTCAGACGGCAAGATCGGTTTCGGAATCAGTTTCTGGGACAGCAAAGAGAGTGCGGAGGCTTACAACCGTTCCGGCTATAGCGATGTAATGAAGGCTCTCGGTCCGGTGGTTGCTGGGCTCGTTCAGTTGCAACTTTGCGAGGTGATCAACTCTACGGCCCACAAGATAGCAACGGCTGTAAATGCCTGAGCAACTGATTTATCTTAAGGACGAAGGAAACGTTACAAGGCAGGGGAATTCACGCACGATTCCGACTGGATATCTCAAGAGTCTTTGGAGGATTTTATGAAGGTCCTACTGGCCATCGACGACTCGAAATTTTCCGAAGCGGCTACGCAAGCGCTGATCGCACAAGCAAAACCCACGGGAACCGAAGTGCGAGTCCTGCATGTAATTGAATCGTTTGTGTCCCTCAAAGATTGGAAGCCTGTGATCGAGCAGCTACGGAAAAAGGGTAAAGTGCTCCTTGCGCAAACGGCGCAAGCACTGCGTACTGCGGGCTTTCAGGTGGCGACAACCATGGAGGAAGGCAACCCGAAATCTGTCATTGTTGATTTTGCTGCACAATGGCCTGCCGACCTGGTTGTCATGGGCTCGCATGGAGACAAAGGATTCGACCGGTTCCTACTGGGCAGCGTATCCGAGAGCGTCGTGCGCCACGCGCCTTGCTCAGTGCAAGTCGTCCGTATTCCAAAACGGTGAGGGACACACCTCGTAATGGTTCTTGGTGAACGCGATGTGAGGGGAGAGGTTCAATTTCGCGCGGCTAGTGGTTAGTTGATATCGCTGAATGCAACGACTGCCCCGCCTTCCAACGGCTCCACAGGCCGGTCCTCTGCGTCGCGGAAAGCTTCACACGCCTCCCTTGCGTCATAAACACCACCTTTACAGAAAAGATTTACGGCAGATTGTGGTGCATCGACCGGTTGAGCTGGCAGGGATTCTCGGAATTTGGCCTCCGGTCCGTTGGCGTATTTCCATCCTGCTATCCCTGTATCGCAATTCCAAGCAAGGCGTGCAATTATTCCAAGGTTTCGACATGTCCGTATTCAACATTCCATTCCGGCGCTTGCTGTTCGCTTTCACTTTGGTTCTATTGCCTTGTGCGATGGCGGTTTGCTTGCTCCTTTGGGTGGCCTTGTACAACGGTTATCCGACCGTCTACCCGGATACTGGCGCGTATCTTTATACCGGTGCGTTTCTCATCGCGCTACCTCCCTTCCGCGCGCCCGGTTACGGCATCTTTGCCAATTGGACGAGCTTGGGCACCAGCGCCTGGTTTACGGCCATAGCCCAGGGGATCCTCGTCGTTACCGTGCTGTACGAAACGTGCAAGTACCTGATCGGCGGCGAGGCTAAATTCCGCGCCACATGCATGCTCGCTATCGTATGCGTATTGGCGGTGCTGACGAGTCTGCCGTGGGAAGTGTCGCTGCTCATGCCCGATGTTTTTGCCGGCATGGTTTTTCTTTCGGTGTTCTTGTTGGCATTCAACGAAAAGTTGCGGCTGGCCGAACGGATCATTCTGGCTGCAATCCTGACTATTTCCGTCAGCGCCCATATGTCGCTGCTGCCGATCGCGGCGCTGTTCGTCGCGGCGCTGGTTATTCCAAGGCTTGCCGGTTGGCAGATGCGAGGGACCCCTCCAATAAGAACAACGCTCGCATGGCTGCTTGTCCCTATGATCGCGGCTGGAATCTGGACGGCGACACTGAATCGCAGAATGGGACTCGGCTTCCACCTTTCGGTATCGGGGAATGAATTCCTTCTCGGGAGGCTGTTTGGCGACGGCCTGGCGGCGGATTTCCTCCGTGATAACTGTCCGCGGAAACCGTTTATTGCTTGCCGGTATCTCAACAATCTGCCCCGAACAACGGAGCAATTCCTGTTCTGGCATCCTCTGCTGCGCGAACTGGACGGGCACGGAGATGAGTTGGCGGAACTCGTCCACGGGACGCTAGCCGCCTACCCGTTACGGTTCGTTGAGAGCAGCATTATGGAAACGTTGCGCCAGCTCACCAGGTTCCGTACCGGGGATGAAATTCGAGACTTTGCCTTGCACGCGCCGAATTCGAATGCTGCCGTGATCCAGCAAATTCTCCCGCGCGATTTCCCTGCATTTTCGAATTCCAGAATGATTCGCGGCCGCCTGCTCGCGTTGGCCAACGCCGCAGCCACAGTAGACACGGTCGTATTCTGGCTGAGTGCGGCGGCGTGCCTGGTGCTTGCGTGGACCGAACGCCCGGAAAGGTTGAACCCGTTCCTCTATTCGGCAATCGCGTTTCTGGTAATCAATGCGGCGATTTGCGCCACGCTTGCAGGCGTGTACGATCGCTACCAAAGCCGGGTGGCGTGGATCATGCCGCTCTGCTTCACGTTTTACGCGGCCGGCTGGATCGCGAGCAAGAATGCGCGAACTCCTGAAAATCCCGGCTAGCTTCTATTCTTTTCTGGCATGTATTCCGATCGGAAACCCAACCATCTTGGTTGAGCAGTGACTAAGCAGGCGTACAATTATTCCAGGTTTTCGGCATGTCCGTATTCAACATTCCATTCCGGCGCTTGCTGCCCGTTTGCAGTTTGCTTCTACTCCCTCTTGCGATGGCGAACACTTGCGCCGCGCAGGTTCAGAGGTCGCTGTGCAACAAAGGCGACAATGGGTTCCGGGCAATATTCCGGACAGGGGTGGGGGTAACGGTGGAGCCGGCAAAGAGTGAAGGCTTGTCGTTACGGGAATGCCAGGCGTCGCTGCAATGGAAGGAGGAAAATATCGTCGTTGCCGAAAAGGCGGCGCAAATCGACCTCGACCTGTTTGGCGTTGATCTGAGCAAGGACGGGGCGGTCGCCGCGTTTCAAATCAAGAAAACCCCCGGCGAGTGCTGCGCGAGCTATCAGATTTACTCCCTGGAGAAACGCCCGCGATTGCTGCGGACGATCACCGGCGGAAGTTATTTTACGGCCTCGGACAAGGATCTCGACGGGCGTATTGAAATCTGGACGGACGACTCTGCCGCGATGAATGGCCTGGATGGCCTGCAGGTGGCGTACGTGGATTATCCGCCGGCGTATGTGCTCCGATTCGAGAATGGCAGGCTGCTCGATGCGAGTGGCGAATTCCAGGATTATTTTGACGGCATCGCCGGGCGCGTCCGGGATCAAATCAAACCCGATTCCCTTCGCGAGTTCCAACTCAGCGACGGCAGGCTGCAGCCGGATAGTTCTTCCGACTTTGAGCGAATCAGCCGGCTGCGCGCCGTAAAAATCCAGGCTTTGGAGATCGTCTGGGCCTACCTGTACAGCGGCCGTGAACAAGAAGCATGGCATGCACTCGCGGAAATGTGGCCGGCCGGAGATGCCGAGCGCATCCGGCGGGAGGTGACCAATGCACGAGCGAACGGGATTCTTGCTCAAGTGGATAGCGTATCGACGACGAATGGACAGGCCCGAAAAAAACCTAGCTCGGTCTACAAACAATCGGAGGTAACGCCGGCCAAGGCCATCTACCTGTGGCGGCCGTCGCCCTCCAATCCCCTGGAATACAGTTTATTGGAGACAGAAGTGGTTCTCGATCTGGTGATCGATTCCGCCGGTAAAGTGTCCTCCGCGGCGCCGGTCGGAAAAGAGGGAACCGCCGACGCGGCACTGCTGAGCGCAGCCAAAGAATGGAAGTTTATTCCGGGCTTGAAAAACGGCCACTCGGTTGCCAGCCGATTGCGTTTGTACACATCTCTAAGGCGATAAATCGCGAAGGGACCGCGCCTGCCCGTGCATATGACGCGACTACCAGTCCGTTAACAAGCAGTTTGCATACTTTCCTTCGAACGGATCGTCGAGGCGGGGCTCGCCGGGAGCGTTCTTTATACTTCGGCCATTTATCAGGCGGAATAGGTTTTTCCTTGGTCAGACCACCGGGTCGCCGTGTATTTCCACTTCCTCCATATCCACGCCACACGCTTCCGGCAACGGCAGGCGGCCCGTCCAGTTGGCCCATCCCCAGAAGATCGCAGTGGACGAACTCAGCAAGCCCGCCACGGTGCCGATGGTTCGAGGGCTGTAATGGGTGGAAGCAATTCCCGCTCCCATCATCGACAGCATCATCATCGTCCACGTAAGCGTTTCGATCGTCGAAAAGACGCGCCCTCGATATTGGTCCGAAACGGTCTTGAGGATGTACGAGTAGTTCAAGACCGAATTCACGGCCATTGCGGCGCGCGACACGAAGATAAATAACAGCGCCAGCTCGAACCGTTGCATCCGGCTGAACAGCACGTACGCCCCTCCGTGCACGACATAATCAATAAAGACTGCCAGCTTGTAATCCTGAAAGGACAGTTTTCTGCCCAGCCAGTTCGCGAACGCGCCGCCGAGAAGCAGGCCCAGCCCGGCGCATCCCCAAATGGTGCCGATGCCGGCGGCGCCCCGGTTAAACACAACCTCGCCAAACAGCGTGAACAGAATCTGCGCCGCGCCCCCTCCCGTGGCCCATCCCACCGCGAGCAGCGCAATCGCCAGAACGAGCGGAATGGAACGCATATACCGCAGTCCTTCGCGATATTCATGCCACGGGCGGATCACCTCCGCCTCCGTCAGGTCCCTGTGTTCGGCCCGGAACTGTTTGCCTGGCGGAGGCCTCAAGTTCCAGATCGCCCAGGCCGAAAATACGAATGAAAGCGCATTGAATGTGAACGCCCATTCATAACCAATGCCGACCACGGTTGCGCCCAGAAATGTTCCAATCGTCAGATTGGTCCATTGGGTCGTCTGCGTCAGCGAATTCGCGGTATGGATCTCCTCTTTGTTCGCGATGGTCGGCAGAATGGCGGACCGCCCGGCGGTGAAAAATGGCGAGGCAATCATCAGCAGCGCGCTGAACACATAGAGCAGCCACACCTGATGTTGCCGCAGCGCCAGGATGAATCCCAGCGCCACCACCGCGCGCACCAGATCGCTGGCGATCATGATTCGCTTGCGGTCAAATCTGTCGAGCAGCACCCCTGCCAGCGGCCCAATGGTGATCGCGGGAATCGCGCGCGACAGCATGACGCCCATGATGACCAGCCCGGAATGCGTCAGCTCCATCGCAAGCGCGAAGACCGCGATATTGTTGAAATTGTCGCCGATTTCGCTCACCACCTGGCCCATCCAGGTGTAGCGATAATTGCGGTTGTGGCGAAGCAGTTGGAGGAATTC
This sequence comes from Terriglobia bacterium, assembly GCA_020073485.1. Lineage (GTDB taxonomy): Bacteria > Acidobacteriota > Terriglobia > Acidiferrales > UBA7541 > Palsa-360. Next base: position 148,065 of record JAIQFB010000022.1, read on the forward strand.
GCGCATCAGTCCGTGCAGCTCTCGACGTCAAACCGTTTCCCCGGCGAGTATTCGATTGTGAAGTGAGCATCAGGAGCTGCCATGCCTGAAAGTTTGACACAATTCCCTTCGTCGCACACCTTGCTGTTCGGCAACTTGTGACTGACAGCAGCTCCCTCGGAAACTGGGCCTTTGGTTCAAGGTAGCCGGAGTCCGGAGGACCTGGCCATGATGTAGACTCTCTCATTCGCAAGGCACAAAAACTCTGGCTGACCACCCCCAGGCGAGTTTTCTTAACGATTTTCCGGAGGTGAATCATGAAGCGCACGTGGCTTGCGACGAGAAGCAGGTGCATATGCGCGGCGGACAACTCTGGAAGAGGCACTTTCGGGCGCCGCGCCTGCTGTTATGCACATTCCGGGGGGCCCGTTCATCAGAGGCTGGCTCAGGTCACGACTCTGATATAGAGTTGACCGGCGGATAAATTATGGAAAATGGCGTCGGGCAGAGATCCGGAAACAACGGTGAAAAACCATCTGGCCGATTCGCCTTTCATGCAGCGCCCGCGAGGGCGCAACGGCCGCACGCATGCCGTACAGTTCTTATTAGAACCACCATCTCGGAACAGGTTGCCAGGGCAACACATTCTTGCCCAAGGAGTGAGGTTATGAATCGAATGCGGTTCGGGGCATCTATTACTCTTCTGGTTTTGTTTTCCTTGTCGTTTCCGATTGCAGGCGCGCGGGTGCAGTCAAATTCGTCCGATGCCGAATCTGCTGCAATCCGGCAGGTCATTGATGAGTTCGTAGGAGCGTTTAACAGGCACGACGCGCATGGATGGGCGATGCCCTTTGGAGAGGACGGCGACTTCACAAACGTCTCCGGGCTGACTCGACACGGGCAGAAAGAAGTCGAGGAACGGTTTAAAGGATTATTTGCCGGCGCTCTGAAGGATGCCCATCGAACGGCTACGGTGAGGCACATCCGCTTTGTGAAGCCCGATGTTGTGGCCGCGGATGCGGAGTGGGCGCTGGTCGGATCGCGGGCCGCGGATGGTTCCGAGAATCCCGTCCGTAAGGGAATCTTCACCTGGGTCATGGTGAAGCGGGATGGCCGTTGGATGTTTGCGGACTTCCACGAGTCCGAATTCGTAACGATGAGGTAGGCAATTGAGAATAGAACGCACGTGTATCGTGTTTCGGGAGCGCATGCGAGATCGCCCCCGAACAATGCAAGGAGATTCACGCGGCATACGCGGTTCTCAGGGTTCCGGAGTATGACTTCTCACAAGCTTCGTGCTTACATGGGCTCCGGCAACTGGACAGATGCGGACTACCTGGAGAAGCGCAGGAAGTGGAAAATTGGTCCCGGGGAGTTATCCGGAAGTTCGCGTGGAGCGAAAAGCAGTTGAATTACTTCCGAGTTCGCCGGCGCTCGGAAGGAATCAGATCGATCCTGCAAAATTTTCGGGAAACAATTCCTCATCGCTTTTTTCCTGGCAAGACGAGCGTTATGCGTCACCGCTCCAGAAATAATGGCAAGAGCGAGTGAGGCTCCAAAGCAGGATCACCATCGAGACACCCTCGGCGACGGCAAGGCCCGCCGCGTTGTATTCCAAGGCACCGCCCCTTGACATATCGTGGTACGATATAAATAATAATAGAAAAATGGCCGAGCGTACCTCCGACACGCCCGGCCGGCCTTGCAGTTGTGGGCATGACGGGGAGGCAGCCAAGCAAAGCTGCCTCCTTTTTATCCCCTGATCGGTACGCGCTCCAGCGCCTCTTCGCGGGATTTCGGCGGGAATCGAACGGTTACTTCACGCCCAGCAACAGGTACAGATCCGAAGAGTGGTTGCTGTAGGTATACGCATACGATTGCCCGTCCGGCGTCATAATCACTTCACCGCTTTTCATGCCGGCTTTTTCCGGCGGCAGGGAAATCTGTTTCCAGGGTGAGCGATGCCCGGACGCGATTTCAAAAAGTGTGATGCTGGCCTGCGCCTTCTCGGTCCGGACAAGGTAAAGAGACTTGCCGTCCGCGGTCCAGGCGCTCGGCATCTCTCCTTGCTCGAATTTGAATTCCTTGTCGGGCCGTTCGCTGGCTTGCGAGCTGTAGAGCAGCGCTCGAAAGTCCTCGGTGAACGCCAGAATGCGCCCGCTGGGGGAAACGCTGCAGAGCATCATTCCGTCCGGAGTGAACGCGCGAGGCTTGCCACCCTCAACGCTCTGAATGTAACAGCGCGGCCCGTGGCCGGATTCGTAGCCGACGAAAACGATTTGCCTGGCATCGGGAAACCATTTTGCTCCGGGATACATGTAGTGCTCGACCGAACCGCGCTCTAGGGTTTTTGGATTTCCCGCGCCCGTCGGCAGCAGCACGATCTGGTCGTTCGGCGGCGGCATCACGGATATGGCCCACAGGCCGTCCGGCGATAGCGACTGCGCGCTGCCCTTGCCCAGCATGACCGGAGCGGAACCGTCGGTCGGCCGCAGACCCACTTGATACGAGGGCCCCGAATTTTCACCTTCCGCGCCGAACAATATCCGCTTACCGTCCGGCGAAATATCCGTGACCATCGACCAGTCTTCCCAGGATAGTTCGCGCGGTTCGGCGTCGCCTGCGCCCAGGAACAGGATCCCGAGCCGCTGGTTATCACGGGCCAGCAGGATGCGCCCGTCGTGCGAAATGTCGCGCAGCGACAGCCCGCCCGCGACGCTCAACACTTTGCGCTCGCGTCCGCCCAGCGTGACGGCATAGAGCGCCCGGGCGACGCCCGAACGTGTGGCTGCAAACCAAACTTCGTCTCCGCGGGGCCCCCACGCCAGCCCCCGCATGCTTTCCCAGAAGCCCGAAAGCGTCTTCTTGTTTCCGTTCAGATCGACGATTGCCACCGAGCCGCGATCATCCGGAAAAATCGGATGATCCAGAAATGCGATCGCATCCCCGCTCGGAGAAAAACGCGGCGCTTCGATCCAGCCGCCGCTTTCGTACAGAACCCTTCCAATGGGAAATTCCAGGCGGGTCCTGTCTCCCACATGTCTCACCACTGCCAGTTCGCCGCTGGGAGACCAGTCGGCCCCTTCGGCTCCGGGTAGAAGGTCGCGCGGTGCGCCTCCGTTCAGCGGAACGCGCGCCAGAGTGCCAGCCTCGTCCGTGTGCCCCGGTGCGCTTTTGGAATTCGAGTTCTGGCGCATGACGGCCAGTTCGGCCTGTGGCGACACCGCAAGCAGGATCGAGTCGGTGATCCCCAGTTGCTGGGGCCCGGGGGCGCCCAGGCGCTGCGCGTAAATCGCCGCCGGATGGGGAGAAAACCCGGCGGAGTACACCACCGAGGCTCCATCCGAGGTGAAGCGGGCAGGGCCGAGTTCCGGCAGGTCGAACGTCAGCCGCCGGAACTCCGGCGAGGTGGACGCGTCGCCATGCCAGGGGGCAAATTTCCAGAGAAGTCCTAGAATGGCCACCAGGAAGATCGCGATGCCTGCCGCTGCCAGCAATCGGCGAGGATTTCCCCGAGACGGAGCCATCGAGGCGAGTGCCAGATCGGCCGCTGGTTCAATCCGCGCCACAAAACGGTACCCGCGCCTAGGGACCGTCTCCACATAACGGGGGGATTCGGCGTCATCGTTCAGTGACGCCCGAATCTTCTTGATCGCGGTGTTTAACGCGTGGTCGAAGTCCACGAACGTATCGTGCGACCAAACCCGCCGCCGCAATTCTTCGCGGGTCACCAGTTCGCCGGGACGCTCCACCAGGGCAGCCAGCACCTGCAGAGGCTGCTCCTGGCAGCGAATGCGCATTCCATTTTTCCGCAGCACCCCTGCTTGCAAATCCAATTCGTAATCGCCAAAACGGAAGATAGTTCGGCCTTGCATGGTCACACCCATGGCCACCTCTGCATATTTTGACGGGGCAGGACCCGAAAAAGTTTGAAGCGTGAACAAATTTTCATCTGTTCTCACCGGAATAAATCCTGAAATCAAAATAACTTAGCCGGCCACAAGGAATCTATCCGGAATCCATCGGCAAACTATTGAGATACCTGAGCGGGTGGCTACCGTGGGCTGCGCCGGGACACGGAGGTGCGGCACCAGTGAACGCCAAACGCAAAGTTGCCAGTCTGCTGTTTCTTTTGACGGGATTGTTCGGATCAACCGGGCTCCTGTACGCCGGAGTCTGCCGAATAACTGGGGACCCTGACCCGGATGCCGGGGCACGTCGAGTTATCCCCATGAAGATCTTCCATAACTATTTGCTCGTGGCTGAAGGCCGCTTGGGGAACTCGCCGCAGCCTCGGAATTTCGTCCTGGACACGGGCACCTCCCCCAGCATCATCAACGTCACGGTCGCAAACCAGCTCGGAATACCAACTAAATCGTCGACTCTCGCGGACATCGGCCAAATCATCCCAACGCAAGCTGCCACCATTCCCGAGATTGCTCTTGGCCCGGTTCGCGCCGTCTCCTTGCCCGTACAGGTGGAAAACCTTTCGCGGCTGGAAAGCGATCTTGGCATCCCCATTGCCGGAATTCTCGGACTGGATGTGCTCTCGAAGTCCAGTTTCCAATTGGACTACGATAAAGGGCAGATTGCATTTGGCGGCATTTCGCCCGAGGGGATTCCCGTGCAATTCGACGCGCAGTCGGCCATCGCCGTGGCCAAGGTGAAAATCGATGGCCGGGCGACACGCATGCTGGTGGATACGGGTACCGACCGCGTCGTGCTTTTCGGAGGGAATTTTGCTGATCTCGCATGGCTATCGCCGCGGGACACTTCGCAACGCGGACGAAGCCTGGTGAACCGGGAGATGCCTGTGCAAGTGTTCTCCGCGCCCGACATCGTGGTTGGCGAGCGGCATTTCAGCAAGGAGCGGGCGTACCTGGTTCCGGGAAGCACCGATCCCGCTTTCGACGGCTTGCTGGGCGTTCGTGCGCTCGGGTTTCGCGGCCTGTCGTACGATCAAACGTGCGGAACGATTTTCCTGCTTTCCTAGCGCTTGCATCTGGCGCTTTTGCGCCAAGGTTTCAGCCGCGATCGCCGTTTATCTGGGATTGAAAATGAAGTTTGCCGGCGCGCTGCACGCGCGCAAAAGGCGGCACTGAGGTTTGCGTGTTAACCGCGCGGTCCTGTCTTCCTTCTGCTGAACAGATAACCGTAGTACAGGCTATTGCAATACATGCAGCTGTAACGGCGCACCAGAACCAATCGCAGCGCGGTCCTCTTGAATGAGTTGCCGCCTCTATGACGGTGTACGTCGAAGCTGCCGCACCGAGGGCATCGGCGAACGCGTGACCAGGGTTTCCACACGTTCGGCATGTTGTCCCAGCTTGGGTCGCCCGTCAACTCTTTTGGGGCGCGTGGGAATTATGCCTCCACAGCCGAGAAGCCTCTTCTCGTCATCCGCGCGCCGCATGCCGTTGCATCGACCGGTTGAACTCGCAGGTCCTGTTGGAATGTGGCGCCAAGAATTCCGTCTTCATTTTTGGGACGGCGCGTTTAGTGGACCGGCACCTCTATATACCGGAACGGCGGTTCCACGTTCTTGTACCAATGGATCGTGTCGGGAGGGACGATGTACATATCGCCTTTACTGATGCGGCGTGACTCCCCACCCTGGATGGATTGGCCGCCGAATCTGTCGGGCGCGGAGGACCGGGCCGTGCCGCCGATGACTAGGGTCGCTGCCCCGCTTACCACGTAGACAACGGCGGTGTAGTCCTTATGGCTGCATCCCTCCGGCTTGCACGCGGACATCACGGATTCCCGGCTGTGCGCGGAGACGCTGTAGGTCTCTTGGCTGGACGTATGGCTCCAGAGAAGGTCGCTGCCTCCATTGGAGAGGGCTTTGGCAAAGGACGCATCCAGTTTCTGGTGATCGAACACGGTGACAACTCCCGAAGAGGAAGGTTCCTGCGCGGTCGTATTGGCATGCCAGAACGCGCCGATCGCAACCACTGCCAAACATGTCAAAACGGTTTTTCGGATGAGCGACATCGTTCTCATGCCTCCATTTTTAGTCTGCGCGGAACTGCGTCCCCGTTGCCCCGGCATTGGACGGTAATCTTGGGCTCGCTGTCAGCGGGATAACTCCCACAATGCCTGGCGTGCCTCAGGGTATTAATTCGCAGCGTGAGTTGGCGCGGAAGTAATCGGCCGGGCGAGCAACGGTTCCGAGAATCGAATCGGAATTCCGAAATTCGAGCCTCCAAAACCCTTCAGGACCGCATAGGTGACGCCGATGACTTTCCCTTGTCGATTGAAGAGGGGACCGCCGGAACCTCCAGATGTGGTTTGCGCGTCAAAGACGATTTTGTCGGGGAGGATATCTCCGATGTGGCCCTGCGTAACGATCGGATGAATGAGATTGCGGCGGGCCAGCTCCGCCAGCACTTGCGAGACGTCACCGCCACTGTAGTTCAATATCTTCCGAGCCGTATCTTCGTCGGTGCGTGCAAGGATGCCGGCCAGGCCCGTTGCGTAGCCCATCAATATGATGGGCTCGCCCGTCACTGCACCCCCCTTGCCGGAGTCAATCGAAAGGATCGGGCGCTTCAAGTCTTGAATGTCGACCCGCATGGTGGCCAGGTCCGCGTCCTTTGAAATTTCCTGAATCTCGCCGGTGAACGCGCGGGGATCGCCCGGGAAATAAGCGCGAATTGAGGAAATTTCAGCCAGAAAACCCTGGCTGGCCATTTCGCTCAGCTCGTCGTTATTCCACCAAGGTTCGGCAACGTGTCGGTTGGTGACGATGCGTCCGGAATCGCCCACCGGGAAGCCCGTGCCGAATATGTCCACCTTCACCGCGGGCCCGTTGCCCGCGAGAGTGAGTAACGGGTTGCCGCCGCTATCCTGCAGAGGCTCGCCTTGCTGGTTCAGGCCAGCGTAGCGCAGCCGCTGGCCGCTCTGCTGATCCCGGAATGCGACCGAAATATGCAGCAGGCAAACGCTCTGCACGTCGTTGCGTATCAAGTTTTGCGCGGAATCGCTTTCTTGCTCAATTCTCTGCAGGCGGGCATTGGTATCGTCCAACTGTTTTTGCAGAGTGGCTCCCTGGCCGGAAGCGGCGTTCGCCATCCTGGCTTTCAGGTCTTGCGCCTGCTTTTGCAGATCGTCCTTCCCCAAGGAACCCAGTTCGGTTTCATCCGCACCTTGCGCTTCATGCAGTTTTCGAGCTTCAGCAATCAAACTTTGCTGGTGCAGAATTCCGCCTTCGAGGCGCGCGATCGTGCTGGTGGTATTTTTCAGATCCTTCTGCGCGGTGCGGGCAAACAGGAAATAGATCCCCGCCATCACCACAACCATTGCAAAGACGGCGGCGAGCCCGATTTTCAGGCGCTTATCCACCGAATTCGCATTGCTTACCATTCGTTCGGTGACGGCAAGAGCATCAAATGCGGTGTAGGCGATCTGCTGGCCCTCGGTGGCGAGGCGCATTTGCTCCAAGAGCTGTTTATCGGTTCGCAGGGCGCGCAATTGCACTCGGGTGCGAGCCAGAAGCTCCGTCGCATCCCACGGGCGCGAGACCGCGTCGTCGGCTCCGAGGTCAAGGCCAGCAGCGCGGTTGTTAGCCCCAGGACCGACAAGGACAATCACGCGAACCGCGGCGGTGAGGGTTGAGCCACGGATCGTCGCAAGCATTTCACGAGCGCTCATCGTACCCGCGCGTAATAAGTCCGTGTCCACCAAAAGCAATTCCGCGCCCACATGCTGCAGGGCGTCGAGGCCCTCGCGGGCCGTGGAAAAGGCGGAGATTTCGCAACCTCCGCTTTCCATTATGGAGACCAGTGAAGCGCGGCTGGCTTCGTCCGCTTCGACGATGACGATTTTTTCGCGGATGCTATTCATGCAATTGCGCAGCCTTCGCCGATTTCAGCCGAAAACTCATGTCGGGCGAAAACCGGAATTCCCGCTTCGGATTCCAGATTCGCGAATCGTACTCTTCCTCTCGCCTCGACACAATGATTTGCAACCATACCAAACTCCCGTAGTAATTGCGCAATTACGCCTGCGGGGTGTACTGCAGCCTGGTCTTCAGTTTCAATATTTGCGACTCGAACAGATACCAGGACAGGGTGGCGACGATGAAGCTCCCGACCATGCCGGCAACCATCAGGGAAAAAGCAGCGCCGGTGCCGGCGCCGAACCGGCTCCTTGCGAAGATGTCGACGAGACCGTAATAGACGGGTACGTGAACCAGGTACAGGCAATAGCTGATTTTTCCGGAGTAGCGCAGCCAGCCTGAGCGCAAAGCGCGGCGGAAGATCGAATCGGTCTGGCTGCACCAGATGGCGACCGACACCGCTCCGACGCTGCCCACTGCCAGCGCGGAATATAGGGCTGGCCACAGAAAATTGGAGTGGCCGTCAAGAATCCACATCGAGGGTGGAACGCCGGCTGCCAGAGCCGCCAATGCCAGCCACTTCATATGCCGCAGGGAAAAGAAAGTGGACTGGCGATACAGGGCGAGTAAGGCGCCAAGCGAAAGGCCATCCAGGCGAAACCAGGTGACAAAGGCCATGGTGCCGAGGTTCACTCCGTGGCGCCAGGCCCAGTAGCGCACGAAGGGTGAAAGAACGAACATGGCCGCCGAAATCCAGGCCAGCACCTTGCGGCTGCACAGAAAAACCAGCCAGGGCCACGCAATATAGAATTGCTCTTCGACCGCAAGGCTCCAGGTCACGGCCACCACTTTCGGCCCGACAACGGCGCCGTACCATAGGTTCTGGAGCAGAAAAATGTAGACGAATTTGTTCCGGTCCTCGATCAGCTGGAGTTCTCCGGGGTGTAGATGGAAGTGAACAAGCAACAAAGGCGCCAATCCGAAGGAGAGTACGAGCAAGAGATAGTAAAGCGGCCAGATGCGAAGCGCCCGTCGCGCATAGAAATTACGAAAATAGCCGGGCCGGCCTTTGGCGTCCAGCAGAATACCGGTGATTAGAAATCCCGAGAGCACAAAGAACAGATCCACGCCTGAAATGCCGAAGGAAGCGAGTCTGGCGGCCCAATTCTCCGACGGTTCAAAACTGAAAAAATAGCCGTGGTAGACGAGCACCATCAGGACAGCGATCCCGCGGATTCCATCCAGTTCCGGAATGTGGGCGGAGGTTTTCAATTTGATTTCAATCCGGGAATAGATACATTCGGGCTAAAGCAACGAGTGGAAGAGTGTACACCGGAATTTCCCGTTCGGGCTCCTGGTTCGCAGATGGGACGCGTTTCCCGCGCCCGGGCAAAACGAATTTTCCGTCAGGACTGAGGAAGGATTTCCTGTTCGTGAAGTTGCTATTCGGCAGGTCAGTTGCAGGGACACGATAGATCGCGTTCCTGCAACTTTCAGGTGTCTAAGAAAGTCCGCCCGTATCCACTGCGCCGCATCTACCTCGCCGTTGCGGCCTGGGTTTCCGGGAAGTCTGCGCCCAAGGAAGTTTCTTCCCAGGCGTCCAGCTCCCCGCTCAATTTTTCTATTTTGGTCCGCGCCGTTTCCAGAGCGATCGCGCCCAGGACCAGATGCAGCGGCGCATTGTCGGACTCCAGCGCTTTCAGGATGGCCTTGCAGGCACGCACCGGATCGCCAACTTGCTTTCCGCTGCGGCTGGTGATGCGCTCGCGAAAGGCTCCGGCGGTGGCGGTATATTCCGGGATCAACAGGCTGCTGCGCTTCAGCGAGCGCCCGGCCCAGTCGGTGCGGAAGGGGCCCGGCTCGACGACCAGAACTTTGATTCCGAGCGGCGCGACTTCTTTGGAGAGCGATTCGGAGAGTCCTTCGACGGCGAACTTGGTGGCGTTGTAATAGCCAACACCCGGAAACCCGACCAAGCCGCCGATGGAGGAGATGTTGACGATGTTGCCGTGCCGGCGGCGCCTCATGCCGGGGATCACTTCGTGGATCATGCGGGCGAGGCCGAAAAAGTTTGTCTCGACCATGTCGCGAACTTCCGCTTCGTCGCTTTCCTCAAGCGCGCCGACGTAGCCGTATCCGGCGTTGTTCACCAGAACGTCGATGCTGCCAAATGTTGCTTCGGCTCTTTGCACGGCCTCGGCCGCTTGGGCCTTGTTGGTGACGTCCAACTGCAGGGCGAGGGCGCGGCCTTCACGGCCGGCGGCCAGGTCCTGAATTTTTGCGGGGTCTCGCGCCGTAATGACGGCGCGAAAGCCGCGATCGAGGACGAGACTGGCGAGTTCGCGGCCGAAACCCGTGGAACATCCGGTAATGAACCATACATCGGAATTCTTTAATGCCATGAGGAATCTCCTTCGCCTTCTGGCCCGGTTCTTATGAATCCGAATTTTGATCCGGCAGGTGACGCTTTGCAACCGGGGACGCGGCGGCGTTGCGGATAGCCGTACCACGGGATTCTATACCCAAACGGCCATTTGCCGTTACCCCGTGGGGACGAGCGTTCCGCCCCCTTGGAATGAAATTCAGGCGACTGCATGGGAAGGGTCCTAGTGCGCCAACGAGTGTTCAGGCTATTTTTACGGGGCCTAGTGTAAACTACTTCGGGCCGAAATAAAAAATGGAGCATTGCGTTTGTTGAACTCGTCGATGACGAGAGGGGCGTTTCTGATTGCGGCGATGGTGTTGCTGTCGCCGCGGCTTGGCGGATCCTCCACTACATCGCTGCGCGAACCGCTATACGTGTTCCGCTATGAAAATGTGCTGGGGACTTCGCTGGAAATTAAGGTGAAGGCATCTTCGGCCGCGCAATCGGAGCAGGCGGAACAGGCCGTATTGGCGGAGATCGACCGCGAGTCGCGCATTCTCAGTTCCTGGGATCCGCAAAGTGAATTCAGCAATTGGTTTCGCACTATGGGCGAGCCGGTACGGGTTTCACCCGAATTATTTGAAGTTTTGAGTCTATTCGACAAGTGGCGCAGCTTGACCAATGGGGCGCTGGACGCTTCCGCCGAAATCATTACGCGGGTGTGGAAACGCGCGGCGGCGGAAGGCCGCCTTCCCTCGCATGCGGAATTGGATGCCGCCGTGGCCGGCGTGCGCCGGGTGCATTGGAAACTTGACGCGACGAATCGCACGGCGACGCATACCAGCGACGCGCCGCTGGCCATGAATTCCTTCGTGAAAAGCTATATAGCGGGGCACGCCGCGGAAAACGCTCTGCGTGCGTCCGGCGCGCAAGGGCTGGTGGTGAACATTGGCGGGGACCTTGTGGTCCGGGGCGATTGGAGCGAGCCGGTGGACGTGGCCGATCCGAAATCGGACGCGGAAAACGGGGCGCCGATCGCGCGCCTGGTGGTTCGCGACCGCGCCGTGGCGACCAGCGGAGATTACCGGCGCGGCGTGGAGATCGGCGGGCGGCACTACTCGCACATCGTCGATCCGCGAACCGGAATGCCGGCCGGAGAAATTATCAGCTCGACGGTAATTGCGCGGGACCCGGCCGAGGCCGGCGCGCTGGCCATGGTGCTTTCCGTGCTGACGCCGGAGGAAAGCGCGCGCCTGGTTCGTTCAATGCCGGGCGTGGAATATCTGCTGGTAAAAAAGAACGGCGAAAGAATCGAGAGCGGCGGATGGAGCGCGCTCGCGGCCGCGCCCGCGCAGGGCGGCGGGGCGTTTCGTCCTGCTGCAACCTATGAACGGGTTGCCGCGCGGCCGGGCGCTTCCACGTGGGACCCGAAGTATCAATTGACGGTGACGATCGAACTGAGCCAGATCGAAGGCACCCGCGTGCACCGGCCGTACGTTGCGGTATGGATCGAGGATGAGGATCACAATCCGGTGCGCACGATCGCGCTGTGGTTTGCGAAATACAAATACCTGCACGAACTGCGGGCCTGGAGCCGCATCGAGAGCTTGCGCTCGGTGGGCGAGGATACGCACGTCATGAATTCGGTTTCCAGCGCGACGCGGCCTCCCGGCAAATACACGTTCGTGTGGGACGGCAAGGACGATTTTGGCAACCTGGTGAAAGCCGGAAAATATAACGTGATGATCGAAGCGGCACGCGAGCACGGCACCTATCAACTAATGCATCAGGAGATGGATTTCAACGGCTCGCCCAGACAGTTCCAGCTTCCGGGCGAGGTGGAGATTGCGTCGGCGACCCTTGACTACCACAAAATTGCCCAATAGCGCGGGCGGAGACGCCAAAGGTTCTCCGCGCCCCGTGTCATATGATCCGCGTTACTTACATTGGAAGCGGCGATTCGCGCATCTGGCGCGCTGGCTGCACACGTATCTTTCGATGCTCAGCTTCGCTCTGCTGCTTTTTTTCGCGGTGACGGGGCTCACGCTGAATCACGCGGAGTGGTTCGACAGCCACGAGCGGCCGGCCGAGTTCCACGGAACATTGAACAAGGCCTGGGTGAATACTTCCGATCCGGCGGCCGTGGCAAAGGATGAAATTGTCGGCTACTTCAGGACGACGCACCGGACCAAGGGAGCGCTCTCGGATTTCCACGTGGATGGGGACCAGTGCGAGGTCCTGTTCAAAGGGCCCGGATACGAAGCGGACGCGACCATCGATCGCGCGACCGGGAAATACGATCTGACGATCAGCCCGTTCAGCCTGGTCGCTCTGCTGAACGATCTGCACAAGGGCCGGGATACGGGGAAAAAGTGGTCCGCGGTCATCGATTTTTCGGCGGTGCTGATGACGCTGGTGTCACTGACCGGCCTCACGCTGATCTTCTTCCTCAACAAGCGGCGTTTTTACGGGCTCGTACTGATCGCGGTGGGCGCGCTGCTTTCCTGGCTGGTCTATTCCTTGTGGGTATCCTAAACGGCGCGGCGTTCTGGGAGAAGCGCAAGGCATTCCATTTGTTCTTATCTCAAGCAGATTCGGCGGCCAGATCGTCCAGCAGGGCGGCGGCTTTATTCAGGTTGTCGACGCCAAAGACTGCCAGCACCCGGGACGAACCGGGCTCGATTCCGATGTAGGTGTAATCGATGTTGATCTGATGTTCGCCGATGCGCGAGGCGGCGCGGCCGAGTTCGCCGGGACGGTTCACGAGCCGGATGACAGCGACTTCGGTCTCCTCGAAGATCATGCGCAGGTTGCCCAGCACCTCCTTGGCGGCGGGCGTATTATCGGCAAGGAAGCGGGCCAGGCTTTCGCCCTCCTCGACATAGGATTGAAACGCCAGGATGTTCACGCCGCGCTCGGCCAGCGCGCGCAGGCACTTCCCCAGTGCACCCGGTTTGTCCTCGATCGTTACGGTGAACTCCTTCGCCTTGGCCATGTGACTGGACTCCCTTTCCTTGCAGCACGCGCGCAACCGGCGCCCGAGCCATTATCCCGCGAGTCCGGGAAATGGCCGGGATATTTCTCTCAAAACAAGGAGGATTCTATCCCACCTTTCGGCTTTTGTAAGATTCGTTGCGTCCCGGATCGGCATAAGAATAGGAGGATGGGAGCTGCAATGTCTAATCGAAGCGGATTATCCTGCGCGTCAGGGGCCGGAAAGCCGGTGTTCCGCAGCGGTCAGTTAATGGGATGGTCCGCCGCAGATCTCTGGAAGTTGTAGAGTGCGGTGGCAAGGAGGCATCCCATGAAACTACAAGCGCTAGGTATTGATTTAGGTAAGACGGTCTTTCATTTGGTTGGACTGGATTCAACTGGCAGGGTGGTGATCCGCAAGCGATGTTCTCGGACACAACTGCTGGCCTTCACCGCGAATTTGCAGGTGCCGTTGATTGGCATGGAGGCCTG
>JAIQFB010000023.1 GCA_020073485.1 Terriglobia bacterium
AGCCGGCTGAGCTCGAAACTTTGCAGGGATGCGGGCGATGCTTGTCGAAGGTACTCTCGCGGAGGAACGATTCTGGGTAAGACCATGGTTTTGCCCCGGTACTGAGATTGGGTGGAAACAGCTAGCCCGTATGTTTAATGAACCGTAATAAGTTGGAGCGAAGGTAGCGACCGCGAGTTTGTCCGGTCCCTGACCCACGCGTCCAAGTCGGAAATATCCGGCTTAGATACGTGGGTTTTTGATTTTATGCCCACGAATTGGCCACCAGTGCGCGAAGACGCACTTATGCGGGATTCGGAGGATTCTATGAAGGTTCAGTCCGAAACACGTTGTCGATCGCCACCAGGCCGCATGGTTGTATCATCAGCTTATTGAACGAACCCCCGCCGGAGGTTGACACTTCTGGTGGGGGCATCTCACCAAAGCGGGCGAGACTGCTCCCCCTAGGCAAATCCCAAACTGTTTTCGGGCCTCATTGCCTCACATCGGCTTTCGACAAAGGTCCGGTTTTCACCTAAGATACTCGGAATTATGACTCATACGATTACACTGCTTCCGGGGGATGGGATTGGGCCAGAGGTCGCGGAGGCCGCGCGGCAGATTATTGAGGCTGCGGGAGTGGCGGTGGAGTGGGAGGTGTATTCCGCGCCGCTGGAGGATGGCAAGCGCGTGGGAGAATTTCCGCGGGAGCAGGCGGTGGCGTCGGTGCGGCGGACGCATGTGGCGCTGAAGGGGCCAATGGCGACGGCCGTGGCGGGGGGCGCGCGCAGCATCAACGTAGCGCTGCGCAAGGAACTGGATTTGTACGCCAATCTGCGGCCGGTGCGCAATGTTGCCGGTGTTTCCTCGCGGTGGACCGGGGTGGACCTGGTGATCGTGCGGGAAAATACGGAAGATCTTTATGCCGGGCTCGAGCACACGGTGGTGCCGGGGGTGGTCGAGAGCCTGAAGATTATTACCGAGCATGCATCGACGCGGATCGCGCGATTTGCGTTTTCGTACGCGCGCAAGAACGGGCGCAAGAAAATCCACGCCATTCACAAGGCCAACATCATGAAGCTGTCCGACGGGCTTTTTCTAAACTCGATTCGCGACGTGGCCAAGGAATATCCGGACATCGAATACCGGGAAATGATCGTGGACAACACGTGCATGCAGCTGGTGATGAATCCGGCGCAATTCGACATGCTACTGCTGCCGAATCTGTATGGAGACGTGGTGAGCGACCTGGCGGCGGGGCTGGTGGGCGGGCTGGGCGTGGTGCCCAGCGGAAATATCGGGGATGAGGCGGCACTGTTTGAGGCGGTGCACGGGACGGCGCCGGACATTGTGGGCAAAGGGATCGCGAATCCGACGGCGCTGGTAATGTCTTCGGCGATGATGCTGAATTATCTGGGCGAGACGGAAGCGTCGCGGCGCGTTTCGGGCGCGCTCGACAAGGTGTATCGTGAGGGAAAGCATACGACGCGGGACGTGGGTGGAACAGCGACGACGCAGGAGTTTACGAAGGCCGTGATTGGGGCGCTGGGGTAGGCGCCGCTGCGGCTACGGGCGACGTCCTAATTTGATGAGCGGCGAGATTTCAGAGGGCGAGGCTATAGCCCCGACGAAGAGCATCATCCGATCCGAGATTTCAACCCCTGAAACTTCAGGGGCTCAAGCCCACAAAAACGAAGCGCGTATGTCCGAGCTAAAGCTCGGACCTCCGAACGCTCACGGAATTATCGAATTGAAATATTCCCCCGCTACGCCCCCATTTGTTGGGCCAAGTCGATTATGCTCTCGGAGACCACATCGAAATCTCCCGGTTGAGCCGTGTCCGGGACGCGCACATGTCCGTTGCCGTATTCGGTAGGCCGATGGATGAATCCAGTGCGGAGACCACTGCTGCGAGCGGCCTGCAAATCGGCGGTGTGCGCCGCGCACATCATTACTTCTTCGGGCTTCAGATCGAGATAATAGTACGCGGAGACGTACACTTCCCTGTCCGGCTTGTAGTGCCGGGCCAGTTCCGAGCCCAGGATGGCGTCCCAGGGCAAACCGCCGAATTTGGCGAGGTTAGTCATCAGGGCGATGTTGCCGTTCGAGAGCGGCGCGATCACGTACTTCTTTTTTAGCCGCGTGAGACCCTCGACGGAATCGGGCCAGGGCTTGAGCCGGCGCCACGCGTGAGTCCAGGAAACTTTTTCTTCCTCGGTGAGCCCTTCGATTTTGAATTCTTTCAGCAAATCGTCCAAAATCATGCGATGCAAGTCGTCGAGTCTGGTCCAGGGGATTTCGCCTTTGCGGACTTTGTCCATCGCCGGTCTGTAGCCGAGGCGCCAGCGGTCGGCGAAGTCCGCCCAGTTGACGTTCAGGCCTTTGGCCTTGCCCCAGGCCATGCCTTCGGCGATCACGGAGTTGCGCCAGTCCACAACGGTACCGAAGGTATCGAAGACGAGCGCTTTTACGTTGGCCAGTTCGGGTTTCATTTTCTGAGGATTGCCTGGTGTCTGCCGCGCAAGAACCGGGTTTAAGTCGGAGAATGAAATTGTTGCGGCTCCCGCGCCTGCGGCTGCCAGAAACTTTCGCCGATCGAGCTTGAGTCCCATGGGATGCACCTCCCTCGCGAACGGTGAATTCCCTGCTTGGATGTCTGGCTCGGCATCGTACGCCGCTCCCGAGATGAGCACAACGAATTTGGGGTGAGAGCCTGCCGCACTGGCAATTGGCATGCGCAGGCGGATAAGACGTAAAACGCATGGTTATTGGAAACTCGCGGGTTGCTCAAGGGCGCAAAAGCCAAATTCCGCGTTGCGGGACAGCCGATTGTGTCACTTCGCGTATGGATATTCGGAGAGCCTGGGAGGGCCGGCGGGGTTCGTCCATTGCAGCAGCGGCCGCAGTTCGTGGATATTTTTGATTTTCTCAAGTTCGAGCACACGATCAATGAGACGCGACGTGGATGTGTCTCCTATGACCGGTTCCATGAGGTCGCGCGCTTTTGCAATCACTTGCTCTCGCGTCAACGGGTTCTGAACGTAGGTTGGGACGTCGTCCTGAACCAAACGCGTGCCATCCGTGAGGGTAATCTGAATGAGCGGGTCTCGCCTGCCAGGGAAGCCCGGCTCCAGCCGGACTTTCTGGCGCAGAGCTACAATCGCTGGATCCTGCATGCGGGCCTTGTCGTGGATGGAGCGGAACGTGGCCTTCTTGTCGATCAGCATCAATGCGAGTAAGTACTGGATGTTGAGATCCGGCCAGCCGCCATTGTCCGTGTTGTTGTCATGGCCGCGGACGGCCCGGAGGATGACCTCTTGTATTTTGTTCGGATCGATGGGCTGCCGCTTCAGCATGGCCTCCATGGCGTACAACGGTTCCTGGCTGGGGCCCCCGGAGGTCCAGCGCTTAATGCCCGCGTCCATCATGGCGTAGTGCTCGCCGAGTTGATCGATGAGCAGCGCGGGATTGGCCGCCGGGTAGTTGGCGAGGAGGAAGTTGTCAGGTCCTGACATGATATCGTTCACGCCATTCCAGCCTTCATGAACCAACAACGCCGCGGTCACACCACTTCGGGCCGGCATGCCGGCAAAGTCGAAGCCCTTTTCAATATGGTCCAAATCGCGAGGGTAGGTCCCGGAAAGTCCGGAGCACTGCTGTGCGGCATAGGACAGGGCCCAGCGCATCTGCTGGTCCGTCAGGCTTGCCGAACAGGCGGCAGCGGCCGTAGCGCCGAAAACGCCGCCGAGACTGAAGGACGACTTGTGGACGTCAAGCCCAGGCTGGACTGTGTGAAGGACGCGCGCGCCGATGTCGTAGCCGAGCACGACGGCTCGCAGGAAGTGCATGCCGCTGGTGCTGAATTGCTCTCCGACGGCCAAGGCCGCGGATACAGAGCTATTTCCCGGATGGTAACCGACACCCATCATGTGATCGTCGCTCTCATCGGCGTGCGCCATGACGGCGTTGGCCAAGGCTGCCTCAATCGGGCCGCAAAGGACCGTATCCGCAACAATCGTCGCCACCTCTTTGCCGCCATAGGCGCGCGCAAATCGGATAGCAGCCCGCCCCGCGGGCAATTCCGAGCCGGAAACCATCGCCCCGAAAGTGTCAAGGATATGGAGTTTCGCCCGCTCGACAACATCATCGGGCAGAGCATGGTCGCGCGCTTGACACATGTAGGTGCTGAGCCTTGTCATGACGTCGCTGATTGGATAGTCGGCGCGCGTTTGCGCCCCTGCCGCCGGCGGGACTCCGAAGAGCGGTCGAGCGGCCAAAGGAGGGAACGTTGCAGCGGCGAGAATCCAGCCAGCCCGCTGCAGCACACTGCGGCGCGTCAGCGGAAGGGCGTTCTCACGTTCCGAGTCCTTCGTTTTATTACAGGCCACATGACGCACCATGGGATCACCTCGCGGCTTGCCAATGTTCCGCGCATACGCGTCCCATCCGCGACGCAGGGCGATGGCAAGCGAGTTTATGGAGGCGGTAACTATCCGCCATTTGGTCATGGCTTGCTGTGTCGAAGGACACAGGGGCCAGTGCTCCAGGTCACAACTGAGTTCATCCAAGGCATGTTTACTCGCGCCAAAGTCGAACCGGCCGGAAACCGAATCACATAGTCGAATAAGCTCCTGCAATGAGCACAACGAATTTAGCGCGAGAGCCGGCTGCGCTGGAAACTGGCATGCGCAGGCGGCCAAGATGCAAAGTGCGAGATTGCTGGAGGCTGGCCGGTTCCTCACAGGTGCAAAAGCCAAATTCCGAGAAGAAGACATATCGGGACCTATCCCAGGTATGCCGTGATTCAATTACCGAGGGCGCAATTGGTGGGCAGTTGCGATGCCTTTCCTGTTTCTTGCCAGTATGAATATGGCCACCAAGGCGTTCACCATGATCATTGTGAGGGGGGCAGCGCGGTCGCAATGTTGTGGGCCTGAAGCGCGAAGAGCGCGAGGATGTGTCTCAGCACATTTGAGGCGTAGAGAATGGGTGTTTCGGTCGACGGGTAATCCCAGGTCTTGCGCAGTGTTGGCAGAAAAGCCGTAAGGTCGATACCGACCGCGATAATAACGGCAATCGTCGGGTCGCGCGTAAGTATCCACGGGATAGTGCCAAGAAGCGCGGCCACGTGGGGACGAAATCTGCGGCAGGGGCAGCATCTGGATGCAATTCCACAGTTGCTTAGCGGGGGAGAAATTCGGCGATCGGTCAGCTTCAAGATGATTTGGGAATTGAACTCAGACCAGGCAAAGAGGACACCTTAGTTGGGAATGGTGGAGTTTCACGGGAGGGTTGGATCAACAACGCTCGACGTGTAGTCCTCCCCCTCGGCGGTTTATGTTTTGTGCAGCAGGAATGGCATGCGACTAATGCGCACAACTAGAGGCGGGCTTGGGCAGTGCCATAGCACAGTGAATTACGGCCGTAGGGGCAGGAATCGTGGGCCCGTAAGCTCCACGAATGGGCAATCGTTTTGCGCTTTTCGATCTATAATTCCGCATGGCTTTTCGACCATGGCGACGATTGGGTTGTTTCGGCGGCCTCGTGTTCGGCTGCGTGTTGATCTTGCTTGTGACCGCGGTTCTGGCTCCCTGGGCCTATCATATCGGCGGACGGTGGACTCCGGCTATGTGGCGGGGATTGGGAATGCTGCGAACCGAATCCGGCGACACGTACCCGTTATACATTTATTTTTATCCACACTTCAGAAGCATGTCGCGGTTGCGATTGAATGGCCAGCGCCCCACCAGCGGATTACGGGGTATGGGTTGGCTGTGTTCGGCGCAGGGGGTAACGCAGCGCCTGGACCTGAGCGGCGACATCTATGGCACTTATCTGAACACCGACGGCAACCAGATGGGCATACGGCTGCTTGATGCCAGACACTACTTTCAGATCAATCCGCAGCGCAGGCGCTACTTCGATCTCTACGGCAGATGGCATGGGCCGGAACTCGTGATGGAGGATAACGGCGGCTGGGAAAGAGGATTTCATCCCGATCCGCACAATCCGAAAGAACGCGCGAAGGTGACTTTCACCTGGGGCAGCTTTGAGGACTTCAAAAAATTGTGCGACGCCACTGCGATACCGGAAAAGGCGCGGATTGCGCCGCCCCGCGAGTGATGCGACCTTCACCCTCAAGCGAGCAGAAAACAAGCGGGTACATTCAACAGGCTGACCGCGAAGGTGCGAGGAAGGAAGAGCTCTTGTTGCCTCACAAACGTGATTTGGGCCGCATTCCGATAAGAGGTGCCAGCTCAACGGGTCGATGCGACACTTTGTAATTAGTTGATTAGAAAATATTTCATTTAGAGAATCGATCTGTACAACAGTACCCGATCAGATCTAAACAGGGCGGTATTCCGCTTGACTCAACGCACGCGAACGAAATCAGCCTCGTAGACTCCTACTAGTGGACTTCGAGCAAGTGTTGCGTCGACGCATTGAGACCGCCGGGATTACCGGAATGTGGCGCGCTGCCGCGATTTGAGCGCAAGTGGCAATAACGTGTTCAGAGCCCCCACGCGGTGCAATCTTCGGAGCGCGAATGTGCGAAACGCCCACGCCGGGATCAGAAACCCTGCGGGCGCTCGACGGTTACGCCGAAAATGTTTTCCAGGGCGAGGCCTGCGCGGGCCAGTGTGCCTTCGTCGAAGAGACGGCCAATCAGGGTGACGCCGTGCGGGACGCGGCGCGGCGGGGTGAAGGTGGGGAGCGGGTGGGCCGGGTCGGGGGCCCAATCGGAACGCGCGGTGGAGACTTGGACGAATCCGGCGCGCAGGGTGAGCGAGGGGTGGCCGGTGTAGTTCGTGATGGTGAGCATTTCGTCGCGCAGCGATGGGACCAGGAGCAAGTCAACTTCCCGGAAGACGCGGGCCATTTCCATGGCGACGTTGCGGCGGAAGCGGTCTGATTGGACCAGATCGACGGCGGAGAGAAATCGGGACTGGCGGAAAAGATTCGGCCACGCGTCGATCACCTGCATTTTCATCTGGTCGACTCCGTGGCTGAGGGTGAGTTCCTCGAAGGCGGCTGCGGATTCGGCGAACAGAATCACGTTCAGCGAATCGTAGGGCCAGTCGGGGATGGACACTTCCACCGGAATCATGCCGGCTTTCTTGACGGCCTCGAGGGCTGAGCGGTCGACATCAGTCGCGGGCAATTCCTTCATCCAGGCCGGAAAGTAGCCGACGCGAATTCCCTTCCCGCTTGCTTCGGCGTCGAAATCCAATTTGCTTGGGACGCTGGAGAGGTCTCCGGCATCGAAACCCGAAATCGCATTCAGGACGAGGATCGCGTCGGTGACGCTGCGCGTCATGGGGCCGAGCTTGTCAAGCGACCAGCAGAGGGTCATGGCTCCGGTGCGCGGGACACGTCCGTAGGTGGGGCGCAATCCGGTGAGGCCGCAGCGCGTGGAAGGGCTGACGATGCTGCCCTCGGTCTCGCTGCCGATGGCGAACGCGACGAGGCCGGCAGCGGTCGCGGCACCGGGGCCGGCGCTGGATCCGGACGATCCCTCCTCAAGCAGCCACGGATTCATGGTCTGCCCGCCGAACCAGATGTCGTTCAGGGCCAGGGCGCCCATGCTCAGTTTTGCGACTAGGACGGCTCCAGCATCGTGGAGACGCTTGACGACGGCGGCGTCGGTTTCGGGGACGCGATTGCGGAAAGGCTCGGCGCCGTAGGTGGTGGGAATTCCGGCGGTGTCGAGCAAATCCTTTGCGCCCCAGGGAATGCCGTGCAGCGGGCCGCGATATTTTCCGGCGGCGATTTCGTCGTCGGCTTTCTTGGCCTGGGCGAGGGCGGAGTCGCGCAAGAGGGTAATGACGCAGCGAAGCTTGGAATCGAATTTCTGGATGCGGTCGAGATAGATTTGCGTGAGGCGGACGGAGGTGAGTTTGCGCTGCTCGATCCAGCGCGCGAGTTGGGTGACCGGGGCGAAGGCGATGTCCTCGTCCTTCGCCGGTAATGGTCCCGGATCGATTTTGCGGAGGATGAAACGGTCTTTGGAGGGGCCTGCTTTTTCGCCGGGAAGGATTGGGTCCCAACGCGAATACGGAGCGGCTGCCGATTCCAGAGCGATTTTGCGCGGGCCATTGCGGCGCTCGTAGAGCGCGGCCATGTTGGCGCGCCAGCTGCTTGCGGCTTGTTGCAGCTCCGGCGCGGTCAAATCTACTTGCACCAGCTTTTCCGCCGCTGCAAAGGTGGATGAAGAGACTTCGGGGCCAACCGGGGGCGAGGTTCCGAAGGCGGGCGGGGCTCCGGGCGGCAACTGGCCGGGCTTTTGCTGCTTGCCGCCGCAGCCTGCGGCTGCTCCCAGCAAGGCCAGGGATGTTCCCTTCAGGAAATGCCTGCGTGAATTTGCCATGACTCCTCCGGATCGCATCCTTTGCCTGCGTTGAAGAGAACGGATTCGATTGTGCCGCTTGCGCTCCATCGCATTGCGAAAAAAAGTGAAAAAGCGGTTATTCCGAGACTGATCCCGCGGGTGAGGAGTCTGTATTTGCTTTGGCTCCAAAACCAGGAGGGATTCCTCACCCGCAGGAGCGGGTTCGGAATGACGACGGGTTGAGTAGCGCCGCAATCCGCCAGGAAAACGACAAGCGTTTCTTAATCGGTCCATCTGGCAACGATTCATCCACCAGACACTACAACGGGTGGAGAATTATTGACAAGTTTTGCGCGGTCGGTAAGAATACGGGATAAGAAGTTCACTCGTGGAGGCTCGACGTGGCTTATACGGCTCCCAGCATCGAGGAATACCAGGCAGGCACGGTCGTCAAGTACTCACCGATCTCCACGGGACAAACGAATCAGCGCAAACGCAAGCCACATATTCTTGCGGTCATTAATGAATCTTGCACGGGATGCTCGGGTTCTCCGGCGTGCGTGGAGTACTGCCCGGTTGCGGATTGTATGTACTGGTCGCCGGACGAGGACCATCCGCCATTCGGGCGCATTATCGTAGATCCGCTGCTGTGCATCGGGTGCAAGCTGTGCACCAGCAAGGGGCCGGACGGAGCGTTTCTGGAAGGGTGCCCATGGGATGCGATTGACATGGTGCCGCTGGCGGAGTTTGAGGCGAAAGAGGGAACGCTGCCGTTTTAATGCGGTGCCTAGTGGCTGGCGTAAAGATGGAATCGGCGTCTGCTATTTCTTGCTTTCCTATTTGTAATCCTGTTTGATTCCCTACCCAATTTTAGTGTGATTCGAGGATGCTCGTTCGCGAGATTTTCCACCAGTTAGCAGTCACTAGTCGCCAGTCGTTTTCCCCTTGTCACCAATCACTGTTTCTCGCTGCGAGAAGAAATCTCCTTGGCCGTCAGAGAAGCCTGTTGGGCGACCTGTGGGGGCATGCCGTCGACGCCGCGGACGTAGCGGTTGACGGAGGGGAGATCGTCTTTCTGGCCGATCAGGTAGAGGGCTCGCAGGGATTCCCAAACCATTTCGGCGCTGGGATCGACCAGCAACATGGACTTGCCGGTCTCGATTGCGGCGTTGTCGGGTGAGGTCCATCCGAGGATCGTGCCGGGGACTTGCGAGCGGACTTCGGTGTTTTGTCCATTGACGGAGATGTGGCCGACCAGGGTGCCAGGATTGATGACGTCGCCGGGCTTGAGGCGCGTGGCCAGCTTGCCGGCAATGGGCGCGGGCATGGCATAGGGCGCGAGCATGGCGGAAATTACGTCATGGCCGGCGGGATCGGCGAAGCGGACCAGGGACAATGCGGCGTTGCGGGTGACCATGGGATTGGGGTCGGCGAGCAGTTTCAGCAGGGCGGCGTGAAATTCGGAGGAGGTGTTGTCCTGGCCCATGACCCAGGCAGACGTGACGCGCAATTCATCGCTTCCCTGCCGGGAAAATTTGACGACTTCCGGGTACCAGGGCTTGGCCGATTCGCGGATTTGGGGATTGGGGCTCATCATGCGGTCGGCGATCTGCGAAAGGGCGTGCTGGGCGCGGCGGGGATGAATTGAATCGGCGAAATAGGCGCCCAGGTCGGCGTCGGTGAGCGGGCGGGTGAAGGTGGTCATGTACCAGAGCAGGAACGGCATCAGGACGAAGGCGAAGGTGAGAACCAGGATGGCGATGAGCCATTTTTTTGCCATGGGCGCTTTGGGGTTTGCCGGTGCGGAATCGGCGGCTTGGGGGACGCTATTCATGGCGCTTCACCACGGCACGCATTGGGATGGCGCGATTCATGGATGCGCCGCATATACCTGATACAAGACCACGTAGATCAGGACTCCGGTGACCGAGACGTAGGCCCAGAGCGGGAGCGTCCATCGGGCGATGCGCTTGTGCGCGGGAAAATTTCCGCGGAAGGCGCGGACCAGGGAGAGGATGACAAGCGGCACGATGACGGCCGCGAGGATCGTGTGGCTGGTAAGCATGGTCAGATACGCGTAGCGCGGCGCGCCGGTGCCGGGGAAATGGACCGTGCCGGCGCCCGAGACGTACAAGTTGTAATGGTAGATGAGATACGAAATCAGGAAGGCCGTGGAGGTGGCCGTGGCCGCAAGCATGCAGGTCTTGTGGGCCAGAATGCGCTTGCCGCGGATCATGACGTATCCGACGGTGACAAAGACGCCGCTCGAACCGTTCAGGATGGCGTTGAGGGCGGGATGGGAAATCAATGGAGCACTTCCTTGCTTCAGCGGCTAAAGCCGCACTCACTGCAATGCTTTAATGCCATGGCTGAAGCCACGACCCACAAAAATCCAAATTTTGCCGCGCCGGCGCGAATGACTTCGTTAAAGAATCCGGCATTCGCATTTGTAGCGGCCGCCTTCGAGCGGGCACGCGCTCAAGTTAAGAGTGTCCGCCTGAGGGCGGACGCTACAAGATGCGGAATCGTTTTACTTGGCCGCGGCTGGCGTGCTCCCTGAGCTCTCGCCATTGGATTTTTTGCCGAGCCAGCCTTGCTCCTTGGCCAAGACCAGGAGGAGGATCGCGGCGATCAGGGCCATCATCAGGCAAATGCCCAGGATGAGGATGCCGTCCATGTTGCCGAACAAGCCTTTGGAAAAGCCCCCGACAATGCCCAGGAGCGACAGCACGAACACCACCGCGCAGATTACCAGCAACTCGATCGGATTTTCTTTTCCGTTCATAACCTCTCGCGGCCGTCCCGACGGCGCAGAAGATTACCGGGTGAATTTATCGTAGATGAGCAAGCCCAACAGCACCGGCAGGTGAAGCACGGTAGCATGCATGAGCCACTTGGCGCGAACGTTGGTTTTCGACGCGGCGGCCCACAGACAAACCTCGACGAGCATGATTCCCAAAACCAGGGCGCTGAAAAAATAATGCGCGCCCGCAAGGCCGGTGAGCGCCGGCAAAAGGCTGACGGGCACCAGCAGCGCGGCGGTCAAAAGGATTTCGCGGAAGGTGCGCTTTCCCTCGCGGTCCACCACCGGAAGCATTTTGATTCCGGCGCGGGCGTAATCCTCGCGGTAGACCCAGGCGATGGCGTCAAAATGCGGGAACTGCCACAAAAATAGAATGGCGAAAAGAATCCAGGCATCGAGGCCAATCGTGCCGCGGGCCGCGGCCCATCCGATCAGCGGAGGGACGGCTCCCGGGAACGCGCCGATAAATGTGGCCAAAGTGGTTTTTCGTTTGAGCGGAGTGTAGGCGCACAGATAAGAGATTGAGGTCGCGACTCCCAGAAGCGTGGCCAGGGCGTTGGTGGCCAGTGCCAGATACAGCGTGCCGATGACGATCAGGCTGGCGCCGAACAAGAAGGCTTCGCGCGGGCTCAGCTGGCCGGACGGGAGAGGCCGGGAGGCGGTGCGGCGCATGAGGGCGTCGGTATCGCGCTCGAAATAATGGTTGAGGGCGGAGGTGCCGGCCGCGATCAGCGTGGTGCCGAAGACGGTATGGGCCATGCGCATCCAGTCGAGCGGACCGCGCGTGCCGAGGGCGTATCCGGCGACGGTGGTCATGACCACCAAAAAGGAGACGTCCGGTTTTGTGAGCGCCAAATAAAGGGCGGGGCGGCTGGCCTCAGAATTCACCGCAGTGGTTGTGGCTACGGAATTTCTCATTGCGCGACTTGCTCCGTGGTCCTGATGGATTCGCCGGCGAGCTTTCCGGCACCCGCCAGGCGATACGTGATTAATGACGTTACCAAAGTTGCCGCCAGCACCAGCGCTCCGGTGACCGTGTGAATCACGGTGAGCGCCACCATGACGGCAATCGGCTGCGGAAATTGCGCGGCATAAATCCGCGACCAGTACGCCCCGCCGCCCAGCAGAAGCTGCACTCCGATGAGGATGTGCAGGATTCTGGCGCAGTTGCGCAGCGCCGGCACATTTGCAAAGCGCCGCTTCAGGGCCCCCGCCGTCATAAAGATGAGTATTGTAACAATTACGGCGCCAATCAGATGCGGAATTATTCCGAAAGCCTTGTGGCGGAAGGCCGCGCCCAGAATGAGTTGCAGGAAGATGGCCACTGCGGTCCAAACCACCAGGGAACGAACCGGAGGGGATTTCGGATCTTCGAGCGTGGGCAGTTCCCTGCTCCACCACGGGCTGGTGAAAACGGCGATGGCCACGACGGTGGAGAAGAACAGCTGCGCCAGAGTGGCGTGCGCGGCGGAAACCGGAGGGGGCTGGAACATGCGAACGGTCATGCCTCCGAGGATTCCTTGCGCAATGACTCCGCCAAGGGCCGCAATGCCCATCCAGCGCATCCAACCGCGTTTTTCGGCCCTCCATAACCAGACGGCGAGTCCGATTGTCAGAAGGCCAATGCAGGTGGCAATTACGCGGTGCGTGAATTCATAGCGGATCCCGCCGACCATAGGCGGGGTGAGCGAGCCGTAGGCCAAGGGCCAGTCGGGGATGGAGAGGCCTGCGTCGTTCGAAGTAACCAGCGCTCCGGCGATGAGCAGCAGGAACGTAGAGCAAGCCGTGGTGACTGCATAGCGATGCATGTTGGAATTGTACACGGTGCCCATTCTAACCAAAGGCAGGCTCGCCTTCACCAAAATCCGCACTTACCGGAAGCAACCTGCGACCAACGAAGCGCAAAAGTAAAGCAATTCTCAAGAATCGAGCGGTTCCCGGTCAGCCGTAGGGGCACGGCATTGCCGTGCCCCTGCAACCAACCTAATCAAGCGATGTTCTAGTCGCCCGAAGCAGTGGCCTTGAACGTGAAGGTCACGGTCTTGGACTCTTTGGCGCCGATGGTGATCGTCTGCGGATCGGTCTTGTAGAGTTCGTGCCAGGCGACGATCGTGTAGGTGCCGGGAGGCAGGTTCTTCAGGTCAAACTTGCCGTCCTTGTCGGTCACCTGGAAATAGGGGTTGGGGAGCACGGCCATGTAGGCCTTCATCCACGGGTGGACGTTGCACTTGACCGGGATGGCGACTTCCTCGCGCGCAAAGGATTTCTCGATGGGCGCGGCGCCGGGCGGCTGCGATTCGTTCCACTCGCGGTTTTCCATGGGAATGGGGTGGATGTTGTGCGTGGTCTGGTCACTGTTGATGACGTCCACATTCTGGGCGACCATCATGCCGGCGACGTGGGGATGATACTGGCATCCCTCTTGGGTAAATTTCACCGGCGCGGAGGGTGCGGGGAACGAATAGCCTTCCAGGCCGCTCTTGATGTAGACGACGACGTTGGCGAGCGAGCCGCCGTCGCCGGTCACGACTTCCTCGCTGGTCAGGGGCGTGGTGCGCGTTTTTGCGCAGGCCGGTTCGGCCGCGATACTGATGGCCTTCATTTTCGGCGGGGCGCCGTCGAGTTTCACAGTGCCCATGACTTCGCCGGCCGTGGCCGGGTCAACCGTTTTCCCCGCGGGGGCGTTGGCTGCTGGTGCAGGCGCTTCCGCGGATTCGTCTTTCTTTCCGCCGCAGCCGGTGATCGCCAGGGCGAATGCGCCGAGTGCCAGCGAGTAGATGCCCAATCTGGTTATCTTCACGAAACAGTTCCTCCTGTGGCAAACATTCTCGAACTTTTCAAGAATTGAACGGCTCGCGATGGATGAGCCTTACAACACCCAACAATACGCCCCTGCTATTTCCCTGCGCCACCAGAACCTCCGCCTGAGGGCATACGGCCTATCAGAGACCGTTGTTCCTCCGGTGTCAATTCAAACATGTAGCGGACCAGCAGGTTGGCCTGGTCGCCCATGTATCCGTGGAAGCTGGCGGGGAGCGGGCCGGAGAACACCCAGCGATCGCCCTCGCGGTTGAAAAGTCCCGAGGGCATGGCGGTTCCCGGAGCGATCAAGGCCGGGTTGGTGATCCAGCGTTCGGTCCAGGCGGGCTGCAAGCGCTCCTTGGCGAAAAGGAAATTGGGAGCGATGGCCGACTTGTCGTGCGTCGGGTCTCCTGTCGCGTGGCACTTCAGGCACGGCGCGGCCGTGCTGGTGAAGAGCTGACGGGCCATTTCTTTTTCGGCCGTGGTTACCGGAGTCAGCTTCTGCGGGATGAATGGCTGCGGCTGGCTGGACATGGCCTCAAAGAACAGAACCAGCGTGCGGATCTCGTCGTCGGACAGGAAGAAGGTGGGCATGCGCACTTGCAGGTACGAGCGGATGCCGTTGCGGTTGACGTCCGTGGTGCTCAGGGCCGGGTTGGCGAGAAAACCCTTGAGCCATTCCGGATTGACGCGCGCGCCTTCGCTGGTGAGGACCGGCGGCAGGTTCTGTTTGTTCTCTCCCTGGAATTGCGGCAGGCCCATGAGCACGGATTTCTGGCCGATGCCGATCTGGTGGCAGCCGATGCAATTGTATTTCGTGACGATCCACCAGCCCTTTTGGATCGCGGCGCGCTGGTCCGCGGGCTTGTACATGTACTCGGGCGGGAGCGACGGATCGGTCGAGCCGAGCAGGAATGTCGTCAGGGCGTCGATGTCTTCCTTGGTGACATTCGGCTTGGGCATGCGCAGGCGGTCCATCGGATCCGGTTTGTATTTGCCGTGATCGAATACCGCGGGATCGGTGAGCTTGTTCTCGAAGAAGCCCTTCAGGTCATACCACGGGCCTCGCGGCGATTTTTTGCCGTCGGGCAGGATGCCTTCCTTTGCGTCCTCGGTGTAGAGAGCGAAGTCGAGGCGCTCGATGGGCTTGCTGCCTTCGTTGGTGAGCTCGGTGCCGATGCGGCCTTCGTCCTCGAGGCCGGAAATTTCATGGCATCCGGCGCAGCCGTAATGCTGGATTAATTCCTTGCCGTGCGCCTTGAGTTTCGGATCGTCCATGAAAGGCGCCGGGTCATAGCTGGCGTCGGCGTGCTTCTGGGTTTCGAGGTAGCTGGCGATGTCGCGCGCGTCGTCGACGGTGAGGCGCAGGCTGGGCATGACCGTAGGCTGCTCGACGACCAGTTCGTGGCCGTCGTTGGGCGAGCGGGAATGATCGAGGTCAAACACGAAGGGGAGATCGTGCTTGGCGTAATCTTCCGGGCCGAGATCCTTGTGCTCGAACGGGCTGTAAGGGCGCGTGCGCACGCGAGGATTCAGGATCCAGCGGACCAGGTAATCGTAATTATCTTTTTCGCCGACGCGGGAAAGATTGGCGGCGAAATCTCCACCGACCATGTTGGGGCCTTCGCCGATGGAATGGCAGGCTTCGCAGCCGCGCTGCTCGAAGAGTTCTTTTCCGTGGGCGGCGTTTCCTGGCGCTTGCTTGGGAAGTTCGGGCCCGGTGATGGCCGATTGCCAGATGTATGCGGCGATGGCTTGAATTTCATCGTCCTGCAAGCGAAACTGCGGCATTTTCGTGGTCGGGCGGAAGGTGTGCGTATTTTTCAGCCAATACGGGATCCATTCCTTGTGGATTTTCATCCGGACCTCTTTCAGGTCCGGGCCGACTTTTTTAATTTCCTGCAGGAGGTTGTGGGAACGCTGCTCGAGCGATTCCATTTGCGCATCGATTCCCGACGTGGTGACGGTCAGGTTGGTGGCCTGTGCGTAGAAGGCGCTTGCCGCGGCGTTATCGGTGGCGGTGTCGCCCTTCTTGTTGAGCGCGGCGATCTCCAGGCGATTGTCCTGTTTCTGATTTTCGAGTTGAGTGATGGCCTGGCGCGCGGAGACCAGTTGTTCGTCCTGATTGTCAAAGCCCTGGAAGCGGTGGCAGCCGATGCAGCCCTTTTCGCGGTAGAGCTTCTTGGCTGTGTTCAGGACCGGGGCGTGCTCGGTGACCATGTCGGCGGCGTGGCACTGCTGGCAGCCGGCGTCGTAATTTTCCTTGTAATACAAGGGCCAGAGCCAGTGCTCATAGCGGCCATGCGCTTTTTCGACGGTGTCGAGGGCGCGGCCGTTTCCGCCGTGGCAGGGCGAGCAGCCGAATTTTTCCAAGGGATGATACTTCATCATGTCCTGATCGGGATGGCTGGTGAACGGCGCGTCGGTGCTCTTGGCGAGGCCCAGATCGGCTTTCGTCAACGTCATCGTGACCGGAACCAGCAGAGGATCGCTTCCCAGATGGCAGGACTGGCAGCGATCGACCAGGCCCGCGCCGCCGAGATTATTGAGCGAGGCCCCGCTCGGATTCACGTTGACCTGCCGCAGGCGGATGTCCAGGCCCTTGATGCTTTGGCCCAATGTGTACAAATCCTTTGAGGCCAGGCCGGGCAGATTCTCCTTCACGTACTCGTTCAGTTTGTCCTGTGCGTCCTTGGCGGGCTGATCGACTTCGCCGCGCTGGGCGACGAGTTTGGCCTTGGACGTCATGATCGAGGTGAAGAGATTGTTGAGCTGCTCGTAATTGAATTTCCGGGGCTCGGTCTTCCCGCCTTCCACGGGCCATACGACGTCGTAGGTCTGGGCCTTGGCTTCGTTCAATTCTTTGAGCTTGGAATCCTTCGCGCTCTTGTCTTTTTCGTCGATCTGCTCGAGCTGGTAGGTGAGCGAGCCGACCAAGCCGCGGGAATTCTGGAAAGAATCGGTCATGGCGGCGCGCTGGCGGTCGAGCAGGTCGATTTGGTCGCCAATCTGGCGGTCCTGGACGCGGGCGGCGTCGGTGGCGGCCTTGATGTCAGCCGTCATTTTCAGATATTGCGGCGTGGCGTAGAATTTCTGTTCGTCGGCTTTGCGCTGCACGTATTGCTTCTCCAGGTAGGCCGAGTACACCTTGGAGAATTCGCCCTGGTAGCTGCGCCACGGGCGCAGGCCGAAGAATTCGTCGTAGAGCGACCAGGAGACGGTCAGCATCAGGAGAAAAATGGAAATCAGGACAAGCCCGGCCATGGGCTTGGTTGTGACTGGATCATTCGGAAGAAGCTCAGGCACCCCAGGTCTCCTTTTCTTTCCAGCGGGCTGCCCTTCGTACCTCAGGGCAAACAAGTACAGCCCGCACGTGCTCTACTTGAATCCGCATCGACTGCCGCATCAAAGAACGGTATTCGAGAAACTCTAAAAGCGCATCCTTCGCGACATCCCTCTTGCACTTTCGCTACAAATCGAAGAGGGATTCCTCGCTTCGCTCGGAATGACGGGCGAAAACAAAATACTAAAACTAAATGCTAAACCACGGCGTCACCCAGACGTACTTGACGCGGAACACCAGCCGCAGAATGATTTTGATGGGCAGGCTAAGCATCAGCACGAGAAACAGCTCGGTCGTGACCATCTGCAGCAGAGTCATGCGCTTGAAAATCTTCCGGCTGAAATCCGTGAGCAGCAGCAGGCGGTGCGAGAAATATCCGGCCACCAGGAAATACAGGATCAGCGGGAAGACGCCGAAAATAATGCGGGCCAGGATGGGCGCGTAGGCCACATTCGCAGCGGGCATCAGATGGGCGATCCACGAACCGTTGACGCCGAAAATCTGGTCGAGGTTGCGGTTCACGGCGAACTCGACGCGCTGCGCATCCCAGGTTTGGCCCGGCCAGAACCACATCCATCCCGGACCGCGGATGAATGTGCCGATGACAATCATCAACACCCACAGGCCGATGAAGCCGAACAGGAATGTCCAGATCGCGAATTTGCGCTGTTTGTAAGTGTAGTAGCCGTTGCCCAGGGGATTCGCGTCAATGTAGGGTATGACCATCAGGCCGACAATGATGAGCGTCGGCATGATCACCCCCGCGATCCAGGGATCGAAGTAGACGAGCATTTCCTGCAGGCCAAGGAAATACCACGGCGCTTTCGCAGGATTCATGGTGACGTTGGGATTGGAAGGCTCCTCGAGCGGAGCGTTCAGCGTGATGGACCAGACCATCAGCAGCACGGTTACCAGGATGGCGGCAACCAGCTCGATGCGCATCAGGTACGGCCAGGTGTGAACTTCTTTTTCCCACTTGGGATTCCAGGGCTCGGTCTTGCGATATTCGGTCTTGGCCAGCGCGGGATCGGCGGACAGCTTGTCGATCAATGCGTCGTTCTCGAGGGCCTGGTGGAAGGCATACCAGGTGTAGAACGGAATCAGGAACAGCAGCGCCACGATGGGCACGTTGTCGGGCGCGGAAGCAACTTCCCAGATCTGATGCCAGTTCATATCGGCCTCAAACCCCCAGAGAGATTCCTCAGTCGCCGTGGCGACTTCGCAAAGACGAACTAAAAAACTTTACTGCAAGCCGCTCGGCCGCAGCACGACCGGGCGGTGGCCCTTCTCTTCCTTGATTTCCGATTCGAGCATGACCGGCGCGGGGCCGGAGATGCCGCCGTCCTTGCGGACGCGCCAGAAATGCAGCGCCATAAAGATGCTGGCAATCAGCGGAATGGCGATGCAGTGCCAGATGTAGGCGCGCAGCAATGCGTTGGCATCGACGATCGAGCCGCCGAGCAGGGCGAAGCGCACGTCGTTATAGGGCGTCATGCCCAGGAGCGCGCCGAACGGACCTTCCGTTCCTAACAAGGGCGTGGCGCGGGCCATGTTCGTGCCTACGGTGACGGCCCAGAATCCGAGTTGATCATCCGGCAGCAGGTATCCGGTGAATGACAGGAGCAAGGTCAAAACCATCAAGAGAACGCCGATGCACCAGTTGAATTCCCGCGGGCGCTTGTAGGAGCCGGTGAGGAACACGCGGAACATGTGCAGCCAGACGGCGATGATCATCAAGTGCGCGGCCCAGCGGTGCATGTTGCGCAGCAGCTTGCCGAAGGGCACGTCGTTTTCCAGGTACAGAATGTCGCGGAAGGCCTGCACTTTGCTGGGGTGGTAATAGAACATCAGCAGGACGCCGGTGAAGGTAAGGACGATGAACAGGTAGAAGGTGATGCCGCCCATGCCCCAGGTGTATTTGTATTTTACGGCGTCGCGATTGACCTTTGCCGGATGCAGGTGGAAGAAAACGTTGGACAGGACCGAGAGCGCGCGATTGCGGGGAGTCTCGTCGTGCTTGACGCGAAAAACGGACCGGAACAGCTGCGACTTCTCGGGCTCTTTCAAGCCCTCGAGCTCTTCCTTGCCCTTTTCCTTAAAGGTTTCCTTGAGCTCCGTGACGTCCTGGCGGACACGGTCGAGCAAACCTGTGCTCTTTTTTGCGCCGTTGTTTTCGCCGTTTGATTCGGCCATCCCTAGCTCCCCCGAGAGTGTCCCAAGTCCTGAGGAACAAACCCAATGCAGTACTGGAATTTGCTAGCGGGCCACCCAATCCAACCCGCTTTTCCCACCACAGGCTCGAAGAGAGCCTGTGCACAAAGTTTCTTACACCGGCAAGTAGGCGCCGGGATCGTTGAACTGGTTCACACCGGCGCGCGGATCGTCCATATACAGGCGGCTAGTATCCACGATGAGCTTGCCGGTGGGATCCAGGTCGACGTGCGCGCGGTCCATGGGACGCGGTGCCGGGCCTTCAAAGTTCACGCCTTCGCTGTCATAGCCGCTGCCGTGGCAGGGGCACTTGAATTTATTTTCCGACGCCTTCCATTCGGGCGTGCAGCCCAGGTGCGTGCAGCGCGCGAAAATCACGAAGATGCGGTCGGGTTCGCGAATGATCCACACGCGATTGGTCATCAAGTAGCGTTGGTCGATGCCCAACGAGAAGTCGGCCGGATAACCGATATTGAAAATCGTGTTGGGTTCGTACAGGGCGCGCGGGAAGAAAAACCGCAGGAACATGAGCAGGTTAATGCCCAGGTAGCCGTAGACCATGCCCCAAATCACGCGTCTGCGCATGGGGTCGGGAGGAGCCCCGCTATCGGCTTTGGCTTTTGCCGCGGGCTTTGCTGCCGCCGGCGGCGGTGCTGCTGGTGGTGCCGCTACTTTTGGTGCCTGGGGTACCGGGGTCGTTCCGTCCTTGGGTTCGGCCATAATTCCAGTACGTAACCTCTCGATATAAGTTATGAATCGAGAAAAATTAATTGGCCCGGGAACACGACTCTTATATTTCCGCGAGGCCCATTCTGTCAAGCCAATTCCCGTTTTGGATCAAAATTTTTGGGAGAGTTATTTTCGCAGAGGATGCGGAATCGACTCCGGGCGAGGGTTTATTTCAAGGACTGAAGGACCAGGTCGGCGAGAGCGGAAATAAAAGTGGGTGAATCTCCGACGGCGGGCATCATCTCAAATTGTTCGATGCCGGCTTTGTGGGCCTGTTCGCGGGCTTCGATGTTGATTTCGTGGAGGGTTTCGATGTGCTCGGTGACGAAGGCCACGGGAACGACGAGGAGATTTTTTTCGCCGGCGCGGGCGAGGCGGTCGATGGTTTCGACCAGCGAGGGCGACAGCCATTTGCGGCGGCCGACTTTGCTTTGGTAACAGAGGAGGTGCGGATTTTTCCAGCCTCCCTGCTGCATCACGAGGCGAACGGTTTCTTCCATCTGGCGGGCGTAGGGATCGCCGCGCTCGATGAGGCTGAGGGGCAGGCCGTGCGCGCTGAAGACGATGTGCGCTGAGTCCGGATGGTCAAAGTGCGTGAGCGAGAGGGCGATTTTTTCGGCGACGGCCTGAATGTAGAGCGGGTGGCTGAAGAAATTTTCGATAGTGTGCGTTTTGGGAGCGCTTCCATTGGGGCGATACACGCGCTGCCATTCCTTGAGGCTGCTGGACGTGGTGGCGAAGGAATATTGCGGGTAGAGCGGCAAGAGGACGAGTTCGGGGGCGTTCCAGGCGTTTACCTCCGCGGCGGCTTCGGCGGTCAATGGATTCCAGTAGCGCATGGCGATGAAACATTTGGCGTCGAGTTGCGGGGCGAGGGCCTTTTCGAGTGCGCGGGCCTGGCGCTCGGTCAGGAGGCGAATGGGGGAATATCCGCCGATGTCGTCATAGTGCTCGCGCACAACGCCGGCGCGTTTTCTGGCGATGTATCGCGCCAGCGGACGGCGGGCAAACCAGGCGCCGAAAAAATCGATGATGTCGGGATCGCAGAACAGGTTGTAGAGGAAGGGTTCCACGGCGTCGGCGGAGTCCGGACCGCCGAGTTGGAATAGTACGACGCCGATTTTTTTCTTTTCGGTCACCTGCGAATCTCGCTTTCCTTCCGTGCGTGAAAACATTTGCCGCCCGCGTTCTCCGTCCTAACTGTCGATCGAGGAGGGATTCCTCACCCGCAGGAGCGGGTTCGGAATGATGGCTTAGGGTTTTCGCGATTTGGGCAAAATGCCGCTCTCCCACATAACATTTGAGCCACTGTAACCGTGGCTGCCATCCTTACTTCCCGTTTCGTTTCAAGCGGCGGATATCGTCCTGCAAACTGGCCATGCGACGGGCTACCGAGAATAGGTATCCGCAGAACACCACCCAGATTGCGATGTAGGCTGCCACCAAGAAATTCAAATTCTTCATTCCCTATCTCCCTTTTAGGCGCAACGAAGGGCACGCGTCCCTCGTCCGCCGCAAATTCTGATTCAACCATTTCGCGAAACGTTCATGCGATAGGCGTCGACTTCCGAGCGCATGGCTTCGAGATGGTAGCGAACGCGGATCAGGACGGTCATGACGCCGAGCGTCGCGGCCCAGCACATCAGCAGCGCGTAGCCCATGCGCGGGGCCAGCGAGCCGCCGTCGCCGATGACGGGCTGCGGGTGCTGCGTGCGGAACCACCAGATCGAAAAATAGACCAGGGGAATATCGAGCGCCGCGAAAATTCCGAATACGGCCGAGACCAGGGCGCGGCGCTCGGGCTCATCGAGCAGCGTGCGCAGGATGAGGTAGCTGACGAACAGGACCCACAGTAGGAATGAGGACGTGAGGCGCGCGTCCCAGGTCCACCAGATGCCCCAGACGGGCTTGGCCCAGATGGGGCCGGTGATCAGGACGATGGTGAAAAACGCGACGCCGACTTCGGCGGAAGCCACGGCGAGCCAGTCCCACTTCAAGGCGCGCGTGCGCAGGTAGGCGACGCTGCCGATGAAGACCATGATGAACGAAATGAAACCGGACCAGGCGCTCGACACATGGAAATAAAAAATGCGCTGGATCAGGCCCATGGTGGCCTCGGTGGGCGCCCAGATCAGCGCGGCGTAGCTGGCCGCGGCGAGCAGGAGAAACACAATCAAGATCGACGGCAAGGAGATTGCCGGGCCGGACGAGGCTTGCGATTGCGCTTCGGTTGCCATTTCACTCCTCCAGGAGATACTCGCCGACCAGCCATGCCGCAGTCAAAAATACCACATCGAAAGACGTTAAAAATGTAATCCACACCAGGGACAACTCCGGCGGGTCGCGCAGGATGCCGATGGTGGATTCGGTGCTGGCGATCAGGACCGGGGCCAGGACCGGAAGCAGCAAGAGTGGCAGGAGCAATTCGCGCAGACGCGCCTGCGAGGCGACGGCGGAAAATACGGTGCCGGTGGTGGCCAAGCCGACCGTGCCGAGCGCGAGAACCAGCAGCA
Source organism: Terriglobia bacterium (assembly GCA_020073485.1). Taxonomy (GTDB): domain Bacteria; phylum Acidobacteriota; class Terriglobia; order Acidiferrales; family UBA7541; genus Palsa-360. Next base: position 22,710 of record JAIQFB010000023.1, read on the forward strand.
ACTGCGGCAGGACAGGGAGAATTGCGGTGTTGTAGAGAACCGCGAACACGGGCAGCAGAATCACCTCGACCAGCAGAAGGAAAAGGAAATTCGCGGCCATCTTCCCCGCCAGGATGCTGAACGGGTCGATGGGGGCGAGGCGCAGCGCGGCCAGGGTGTCGTTGGTCTGCTCGCGCAAGAAGGAAGGCTGGAGCATCAGCGATCCGGCGAAAAGAAACGCAAGCCACAACAGGCCGGGGCCGAAGCGGCGCGATTCCTCGGACGTCGGGTTGAATGTGAAGCTGAACAGGACGATGACGATCAGGACGAAGACGAGCGTGGTGCCGAGCAGTTCGCGGGAGCGGAACTCGGTGCGGAGTTCCTTGGCGAGGATGATGCCGGCGGCTCGAGCGATGCTCATGAGGGGAGGCATCCTGATTTGGTGGAATTCCGAGCGTGCGCACGGAGGGTTGCGGATTCGGAGGTCCGGGCTTCAGCCCGGACGTATTGCACAGTTTTGGAGGGGTTTTTAAGCCCTGAAGCTTCAGGGGCTAAAGCCCCACATAATGCAAGCTGAACGTCGGGGCTGAAGCCCCGACCTCCTGAAAGACGACCACGTCCGACCGAAGGACGACCACGCGCGACTGAAAGACCACCGCACACGAAATTGGCGTAGTGCCTCATGATTCGTTGTCCTCGTCGGCATCGCGGACGGCGGCCATGACCAGGACTTGATTGGGGTCGCCGCCGGGGCCGGAGTCGTGCGTGATCTTGCCGCCGTGCAGGCGGATGGCGCGGGTGACGGAGGCCTGGGTCTCGTTGCGGCCGTGCGTGCTCATCAGGATCGTGCAGCCGGAGGCGTGCAGGCGCTCGAGAGTTTCGCCGAGCCACTGCTGGCCTTCGGGATCGAGGCCGGCGGCCGGTTCGTCGAGGAGCAGCAAGCCGGGGGATGCCAGAAGCGCGCGAGCTATGCCCATGCGCTGGCGCATGCCGCGGGAAAATGTGCGCACCATGTCATCGGCGCGATTCGCGAGGCCGACCGGCGCGAGCGCCTGGCGCGCGCGTTCGTGCGGATCGGGAAGTGAAAAAAGTTTGGCGAAGAAGACGAGGTTTTCCTCGGCGGTCAGCTCGTCGTACACCAGCGTGTGATGGCCCACCATACCGATGCGGCTCTTGATTTGTTCGGGGGCGAGGGCGGAATCGCGTTCGTAGTAGGTGAGCTTGCCGCGCGAGGGCCGAGAGAGCTGGGCGGCGATTTTAAGCAGCGTGGTTTTTCCCGAGCCGTTGTGGCCCACCAGGGCGACGCATTCTCCGGGGGAAATTTCCAGGGAAACGCCGCGCAACGCGAGGCGCATGCCGTAGCGCTTTTCGACATCGCTGAACTGGATTTTCAGTCCGGAGGCAGGGGCGCCGCCAGGGCTAGCATTCGGGGAAGATGCGGGCGCTGTGGACACGCGCGACGGCTCAGCCCTGGACCAGATCGCGCAGGAGTTGTTCGGCGCGACCTCGCTCCAACGCGTACTCCGCATCGGTGATGGTGCCGGCCTGGCGGCGCAGTTCGATGCGCAGCAGGGTGTCCTTGAGCGAATCGAGATTGGCGTTTACTTCCTGCTTCACTTGCTCGACCGGAGGCGGAGGCGGCGGAGCGGGAGCGGCCTTTGCCTGGGCGGCTTGCTGCGCGGCGCGTTGTGCCTTGCGGCCCTTGGGAGCATTGTTCTGCGCCGGAACGGGAGCTTCAATGGGAACTGGTTTTCGCCAGAGCAAGGCCACGCCTACGGCAAAGATCGCTCCGAGGCCGCCGAGTAAAATCCATTTTTCGTCGCCAATGCGCGCGGGGGAAGTTTCGATGGTGGCGCCGGATTCATGGCCGTTGGCTTCGTCCTGCGGCGCGGCTTGTCCTCCGCCCGCTCCTCCTCCCGCGGAAGCATCGGAGGGAGGCGGCGCGGTTCCGGAGACGGAAATGTCAAAGCCCATGCCCTTCTTGAACGATTCCTTGGAGAAAACGTTAAAGCCCTGTTCCTGGCCCGCGGCGTTGAATCCGGCGCTGGAAATCTGCATGGTGGGCGGGATTACCAGCAGCACGCGCTGCGCGTCGTAAGTGGACGATTCCTTGATCGACGCGGCGTTGCCCGAATAAGGATAAGTGTAGGAAATGCGAACGCCGTTTTGTCCCGGTTGAAACGCGTAGGCGATGGCGTACTTCCCTTTTCCCTTGTCAATGGTGCCCTGGCGGACGGGCATGCCGGAAGGGCCGAAGGTGGAAACCTGATCGAGTTCGGCGCCAGACGGGATGGTGAACTCAAAATTGCCGTCCTGCTTGTAAAAGGCGGCCGGGGGATTCGAGTTGTTGGTGATGGAATATTCTTCGCCGACCATGAGCTTGTCGCCATTGGGCTGGAAGACCAGCAAGCGCAGCGGGACTTGAATGGAGGCGGGATTAGTGGTCGGTTCGTAGACGGTGACGTCCACGGTGGAGGTGCCGGGAGTGAGCGGCTGGTGGAAAAAGACGCCGCGATAGACGGCGCGGATGAGCATGGGGCCCGAGCCGATGGCGGGGTTATCGAAATGATAGGCGCCGGTCGCGTCGGTCTTGGTGTTGGCGACGACCTGCATGCCGCCCATGAGTTGAATGAGCAGGACGTCCACGTCGCCGGCGGGCTTGTTGCCGTTGGTGCCGTTGTGAACGACGCCCGAGACGGTGCCGGCTTGCGCGGTTGCGGCCGCGAGACACAGGCACAACAGCAGAGCGATTCGACGCAAACTCATCCAATTCTCCCAAGTCTTCATGAACAAAAGGTGTCCTTTTTGACGGCGCCAGCGGCTAAAGCCGCAACTATTTCGGTGCGTTTATGTCGTGGCTGAAGCCACGACCCACAAAGATTGGTACTGTCCTAATTTGAATTTTCATTGAGAAGCCGGAGGTCAGAGCTTTAGCTCTGAAACTCCCTCTTCGCATGTCGCGGGCTTTAGCCCCCGAAGCTTCAGGGGTTAAAACCCCTTCTCCGTCGATGCTTTTCGTCGGGGCTGAAGCCCCGACTTCCGAAATCCGATCACACTTCCGAAATCCGATTACACTTCAAATTAGGACACCATCAAATATTCCTTTGTCCTCGCGCTCACTGTCAGGCACGCGGGCCTGTGACCGGCGCATCCCGGCGCGGGATCGGGGCCTGGTTTCCGGTTACGCGCTCGATTTCCAGGAGGACTTCGGCGGCTTCGTTCTCCAGGGAGTCGCGCATCTGCTCGTAATCCTGTTCGGCGTATTTGCCGGCGCGGTTCTCGAATTTAAGGTCGCGCAAATTATCGTAGATGGAATCGCGGCGCTCGAGCAACTGGTCGAGTTGCGAGCGGCGCGGCGCGGAATCGCCCGGGTCGGGCTCAATCCAGAAGACAAAGATGAGCGAGGCCAGGGTGAGCACCAGGCAAGCGGAAAGCATGATGGCGTCGGGCATGACGATCGCGGCGAAGGTCAGGGGAATCACAATTCCTCCGTGTCGCGATCGGCTTGTTCGCGGGCGCGTCTGCGCTGAATTTCATCCATTGTGGATGACGCGGTGGCGGCGCTGACCGGGGCCGAGGATGCGGACGCGAGGCGCGCGATATCGCGCTGTCGCCACAGGCGGATCAAAACGATAACGATGGCCAGGCCCAGGGCGAAGGCCACGCCCGGAATGTACCAAGCGATGCTGTTAAAACCCGTGGAGGGCGGCGAACTCAGAACTTTTTCGCCGTATTCCTGGACGAAATCCTGAATGATCAGGTTGTCGGCCTCGCCCTTTTCGACGTGGGCGTCGAGTTCCTTGAGCATGGGGCCGGACGACGGGCAGTTGATGTGATTGCACTGCGTGAGAATCTGTCCGCAGCCGCACATGCACATGAGTTGCGTGCCCAGGGATTTGGCGCGGTCGGTTTTTTGCGCGTCTACGCGCAGAGGGACCAGGGCCGAAGCCAGGGCCACGAAGGCCGCGCACATTAATGCGAGATGTCGGCGCTTAGTCATGATTCTCGGGAAGCTTTGAGCGGGCGGAATACGACGCGCGCGCGGGCTGCGGGCCGCCCGGCAAGGGCGATGCGGCGGTTGCGGGCGCCGCGGACATTACCATGACCGCCTGGCGGTTCGGAATGAGCGCGAGTATCGTGCCCAGGACAACGATAACGCCGCCCAGCCAAATCCACTTCACCAGTGGATTCAAGTAGGCATGGATCACGGGAAGATTGGTGTCAGGGTTGGTGCCGGCATAGACGACGTAGAGGTCTTCGCGCAAGGTGGACGAGATCGCCACCATGGTACCGGATTCCTGGTTCGACGGATAAAAACGGCGAGTGGGATAAAGCATCATGACCGAGCGGCCGTCCTTATCGACGTCGATGGTGGCGCGCTCGGAGGAGTAATTGGGCTTCTGGTCGGAATCGAAATTCTGCAGGTGCAGGGTGTACGGCCCGATGCTCATGACCGATCCGGCCTTCATGTCCATCTGCTTGTCTTGATTGAATGCGGTGCCGGAGATGCCGATGAAGACCAGCACCATTCCGAAGTGGACGACGTAGCCGCCGTAGCGGCGCGTATTACGCATGGTGAGCTGCGAAGCGGAAGAAAGCAGGTTGGAGCCGGTGCGCGCGGAGATCACGCGGGCGCCGCGATAGAACTCAGCCAGGATCGTGAGCGTGACGAACACTCCCAGCAGCAGGCACAGGCCGACGTAAAACTCGCGCAATCCCATGGCGACGGCGATGGCCGCCGCGATGCATCCGCCAATCAGGGGCATGCCGAAATTCTTTTTCAGGCTTTCGACCGAAGTCTTGCGCCAGGCCAAAAGAGGACCAACCCCGGTAAGGAACAGCAGGAACATAGCGATCGGTATATTCACGCGGTTGAAGAACGGAGGGCCGACGCTGATTTTCGATCCGCGGACCGCTTCGGAAAGCACCGGGAAGAGCGTGCCGGCCAGGACCGCGATGCAGGCGACCAGCAAGATCAGGTTGTTGAACAGGAAGCTGGATTCGCGGGAAAGCATGGAGTCGAGTTGATTGTCGCTGCGCAGGTAATCACGATTTTTGAAATAGGCCGCGACGCAGACAAGGATGACCAGCAGCAAAAAGCCCCAGAACCAGTGGCCGATATTGGATTCGGCGAAGGCGTGCACGGAGTTGACGGCGCCGCTGCGCGTCAGCGAGGTGCCCAGGATGCACAGCATGAACGTGAGGAACACCAGCCAGACATTCCACACGCGCATCATGCCGCGCTTTTCCTGCATGATCACGGAATGCAGGAACGCGGTTCCGGTGAGCCAGGGCATCAGCGAAGCGTTTTCCACCGGGTCCCAGCCCCAGTATCCCCCCCAGCCGAGGACGGCGTAGGCCCAGTGCGCGCCCAGCAGGATGCCCGCGGACTGGAAAGCCCAGGCGATCATGGTCCAGCGGCGCGTCAGGTGAATCCACTTCTCTCCCGGGTAGCGGCCGAGCAATGCGGCCAGAGCGAACGCAAACGGAATGGTGAATCCGGTGTAGCCGGAATAGAGCGTGGGAGGATGGATGGCCATTTCCGGATATTGCAGCAGCGGATTGAGGCCGCTGCCATCGGGGCGCGTCACCAGGTGCATGATCCCGCCCGGGCCGCTGGCGGCGAATACGCGGAAGGGGCTGGCGATGAAATTATTCATCGTAAGGAAAAAGATCTGGACGCCGGCCATGACCACGCCCACGTAAGGCATCAGTTCGGGATGCTTGCCGCGGTAGGTGAAGAGGACGGAAAAAACGTAAATCGAAAGCAGGAAGCTCCAGAACAACAGGGAGCCTTCCTGGCCGGACCAGAGCGCGGAAAATTTATAGTACGGAGCGAGGTTGTGGTTGCTGTGCGCGGCCACGTAGGCCATCGCGTAATTGTCCGTATAAAACAGGTAGATCAGGCTGGCGGTTCCCATCCAGATGAGAACGCAAACCGCGAACCCCGCATTCCGGGCGGATTTGATGAGCAGAGGGCGGCGGGTGACAATTGCGGCAATGCCTCCAGCAATGGCATACACCGCAAAGGCAAACGCCAAGAGCAGTGCGTAAGAGCCGAATATATCCAAATTAATCCCTCGTTTCCGGCCGGGTCAAATACGTCTCAAGCCCTGCTTGCCGTGCGACCGCTTCCATCACACTGCCCAGTTAAAGTTCGCAGGTCCGATCAGCTCTTGCCGCCCTGATAGGAACCGGAGGTTCCGTCTGCCGGCTGTGTTTGGCCGGGAGCAGCCTCATATTTAGACGCGCACTTGGCTTGAACGGTCTCGGCGACAAAGCGGCCGTCGGGCTGCACTTTGCCTTCCACCAGGCATTGCGCGCCATCCTTAAAGGTGTCGGGAAGCGGATCGGTGCCGACATAGCTGACCGGCATGCCTTTGCCCTGCTCGACGAGTACAAAATCGGTGCGCCCGGAATAATGCTGGATCGAACCGGTCTTGACGTCACCGCCGACGCGCAGGCGCTGATGCAGCGCGGAACCGTTCAGCGTGGGGATTTCCGAGATGGTGTGGTAGTAGGTCTTGCTTTGCTGGGCTCCCACGTAGGCCAGGCAGGAGATCGCGACCACAATAATTCCCGCCCCAATCGCAAATTTCGATTTCGCTTTCACGATGTTCCCCCTGCCACGCAATATGCGCTACGCCTGCTTACACTGCATTCTATCATAATCCGAAAGTCGATTTTCGGATGATGCGCCAGTCGATAACGCTGTTCGCAGGGTAGAACGAAACCCTGCCCTGGCGGACAGGTCCGCAGTCACGGGAATGGACAGCGGCTTTCCCTGATCGAGCAACAAGAGAGGGCCAAGCCCGGATTTTTGCAGAATTTCGATCAAGGGCGCCAGGACGTTTCCCAGGAGCGCGATGTGTTTGGGCTTGTAGTTGAACCGGATGCGGCGGATGAGCGCGGGGCTAAGCGCGGAAATCGCCGCAGCTTCGCTGCCCTGCTCCCCGGGGATCGGACATTCCGACAAATAGGCAAGGTAATAGCCTTTGCGCTGAAATTCGGGCAGATGCGCCGCGGCGTCGCCGGCTGGAGGCGTGATATCGAGAGCGTCCATGAGCGATTCATAAAAGATGTTGGATTGCGGAGGCCCGTAAAAATCGTCCTCGGGGCGAGCCGTGGGCGCCAAGGCCACGAAGAGCACGTTGATGTGCACGGGGCGAAAGCGCGTGGCGCGTTCCAAGCGGGCGAGGCGCTCGGCGATGTGGTCGGGGGATGCGGGCCGGGCGCAGCCGTCGCAGACGATCGGATTTGTCGGGATTTGCATTGGCAGGGTTTATCGTACAGCAAGCAGTCATGCCAAGGGTATGGGAAACAGCGGGAAAGATATCGCTCGCAGGAAGGTGTTTTAGCGACGTGCCGGAAAAACCCTGCCTCTGATTCCTTGATGCTTCCCGGGAAAAGAGACGCGGCTACAGAAAAACGAAGGGCGCGCCGTAATCGGGGACGGAGCGCCCTTCCCTGCGCAAACCCAACGGCCCGGGGGTTCCAGGGGAGGAAGTCAGGCCGTGGACCTGAGCAAATCCATACGGTTACAAGGGGTTCAACACGCGTGGCGGGAAAAAGTTGCGGGGTGGGTAGAGGTTGAGAAAACTTTTTAGGCGCAACGGGGATGGTGTGCGGAACCGCATTTCCAATACGCCAGCGGCTAAAGCCGGTTCGAGTTTGCGTATCTTCCGGCACGGCCGAAGCCGTGCCCTACAACGATTTACGAATTCTCGGATTTGTGGGCTCTTGGAATTGCGGGCTCTTGCGCTGACGCGATGGAGCGCGTGCGGCGGAAGTTCGGCGGCGCTTACTTGCCGAGTTTGCGCTGGAGGCAATACTTGAGTTCGGGGCTAATTTCAGTGATTTCCATTCCAGCGCTTACCAGGAATTTGCAGCTGAGCATTTCGCGGGGGGTGTCGTCGTCCACCATTTTGCCGACCACGCGGCAATACTGGCAATCTTGGTTCCAGCAGAACCTGCCGTAGGGGATGGTTTCCGGGCTGATGTATTGAAAGCAGCGAAGAATGGTGTTTTTTTCCGGGACCTCGAAGGACTTCCCGAGAATCTTGATTTCCACCAGACGTTCATAAGGGCGAAAGACCTGACTCGTCCCATTTCCCGCGGATGTTTCCGTCACCTGCGCGTCCGTCTGCTTTGGCATGGCCCCGTCTCCGTTCCATCAGACTAGACGAGATATTGCGGCGCAACAACGAAGATGCGGGGGCGTGGTGCGAATGCAGCAATGCCGGATGGGAGGCATTGAAAGGCGGGAGTTTGGGTTCGTAGCGCCAGCCTTCAGGCGGGCATTTTCTGGGTCAAGCACGCGGCCGCCTGAAGGCGGGCGCACCATTCGCGCAATGAAGAATTCGGAGGGAATTTTTCAGGCGCGAATCGTTTCAAAAAACAGGCCCATGCGGCGGAATTTGAGGTAGCGGCGTTCGAGAAGTTCGGCGCGCGGAATGGCGAGCAGATCACGCAGGGTGCGGTCGAGAACGCGGTCGAGAAGCGCGGCGGCGGCTTCGTGGTCCAGATGCGCGCCGCCTTCGGGCTCGGAAACGATTTCGTCGATGATGCCGAGCTCGTTGAGGTCTCGCGCGGTGATTTTCAGGGCCTCGGCGGCGGTTTCCGCTTTTGCCGCATCACGCCAGAGAATCGAAGCGCAGCCTTCGGGAGAGATGACGGAGTAAACGGAATTCTCCAGCATGTGAATGCGGTCGCCGACGGCGATGGCAAGGGCGCCGCCGGAGCCGCCTTCTCCGGTGATGGTCACGACGATAGGAACCGGGAGTCGCGCCATTTCGCGCAGGTTGCGGGCGATGGCTTCGGCCTGGCCGCGTTCTTCGGCGTCAATGCCGGGGTATGCGCCGGGAGTGTCGATGAACGTGAAAATGGGGCGGCCGAATTTTCCGGCGAGTTGCATGACGCGCAGGGCTTTGCGGTAGCCTTCGGGTTTGGCTTGGCCGAAGTTGAGGGCGACCCGTTGCTTGGTGTCTCTTCCCTTCTGCTGGCCGATGACCACGACGGGGCGGCCGTGATATTTGGCGAATCCGGCGATCATCGCGGAGTCGTCGCCGTAGGCGCGATCGCCGTGGAGTTCGCGGAAGTCCTCAAAGAGCAAGCGGATGTAATCCATCAGGTAGGGGCGCTGGGGATGGCGAGCGAGCAGGGTGCGCTGCCAGGGGCCGAGGTGCTCGTAAAATTCGTGGCGCAGTTGAGTGACTTCGGTGCGCAGGCGTTCGACGTCGGCGGCGGGAATTTCCGGGCGGGCGAGGCGCTGCAGGTCTTCGACCTCGCGGCGGAGTTTTTCGATTTCGTCTTTTGGAGAGTCTCGCTTCATATGCCGCAATATAGTGGCACAGGCTGCAGCCTGTGCGGTGTGTGATTTTCAATAGATCGAAAAAATGCACAGGCTGAAGCCTGTGCCACCAAAGCCGCCCGAAAAACGCATTAAGACCGCGCCTCCAATTGCACCGCGTTATCGCCGCACAGGCGGCAGACTTCGCGGACCAGGTCCTGGTCAGGCTTCACGCGCTGATCCGCGCGGAACGTGGCGATTTCTCCATCGGGAGAAATCAGATCGAACGCCACTGAACAGGAACCGGGCTTGCTGGAAAACAATTCCTTCAGCTCGTCCAATTTCGCGGCATCGAGCGCGGACATATCGACGCGCACGCGCATGACGCCGGGAAGACGCTGGCCCATGTCCTCGAGTTTGCGCGCTTCCATCACGGCCAGGCGCGTGCCGGCTTCCTCGACGTTGACGCGGCCTTTCAGGATCAGCGGCGCGTTGCTCTTGAAGACCGCTTCCAGGCGGCCGTAGGATTCGGGAAAGGCGAGGACTTCGAGCACGCCGGTGGTGTCCTGCAGGGTGAGGATGCCCCAGCGGTCGCCCTTGCGCGAACGCATGCTGCGCTGGGCGATAACGATGCCGGCGACGGCGATCTCTTCCCCGTTACGGCGGCCTTCGACCGAAGCCAGATCGACGGCTTTCAATTCCGCAAGGCGCGCTGCATATTTTGCCAGCGGGTGGCCGGAAATATAAAAACCGACGGTGGCGTATTCCGACGCGAGCATTTCGTGCTCTGGCCATTCTTCCAGGTCGGGCAGCGGCTCTTCGAGAGGCTCGGGCGCGGCGGCCGCGCCGCCGAACAGGCCGTGCTGGCCGGAGGCTTTTTCGCGCTGGCGGCGCTGGGCGCGCTCCATCGCGCGGTCGATGACGGCAAATATCTGGGAGCGGCGGGCGCCGATCGAATCCATGGCGCCGGATTTGATCAGGCTTTCGAGGACGCGCTTGTTTATGAGGCGCGGATCGATGTGGTCGCAAAACTGGTAGATGGAGGAGAAGCGGCCGAGTTCGGCGCGCGCTTCGAGAATTCCCTTTACGGTGTTTTCGCCGACGTTTTTGATGGCGCGCAAACCGAAGCGGATGGCTTCACCGACGGGCGTGAAATCCAGATCGCTCGAATTGACGTCCGGAGGGAGCACAGTGATGCCCATGCCGCGCGCTTCGTTGATGTATTTCACGACCTTCTCGGTGTTGCCGGTTTCCGACGTGAGCAACGCGGCCATGAACTCGACCGGGTAGTGGGTTTTCAGATAGGCGGTCTGATAGGCCAGCAGCGCGTAGGCGCAGGAATGCGATTTATTGAAACCGTATCCGGCAAATTCGGCCATCAGGTCGAAAATCTTTTCGGCTTTTTTCGCGGGAACTTTTCGCGTGGCGCAGCCGGCCAGGAATTTTTCCTTTTGGGCGGCCATTTCGGCGTGGTTCTTTTTGCCCATGGCGCGGCGCAGGATGTCGGCTTCACCGAGGGAAAAGCCGGGCAGGCGGTTGGCAATCTGCATCACTTGTTCCTGATACAGGATGACGCCGTAGGTTTCCTCGAGAATTTCCTTCAGTTCGGGGAGATCGTAGGTGACTTTCTTTTTCCCGTGCTTGCGATTGATGAAATCGTCGATCATGCCGCCCTGGATGGGGCCGGGGCGATAGAGAGCGTTCAGCGCGGTGAGGTCTTCCAGGCGCGTGGGCTGGTAGCGGCGGAGAATGTCGCGCATGCCGTGAGACTCGAACTGGAAGATGGCAGTTGTTTCTCCGCGCGCGAAGAGCTTGTAAGTCGCCTCGTCGTCCAGTGGCAGCGTGCCCAAGTCGACGTGGACGTTGCGGTTCTGCTCGACCATGCGCACGGCGTCGTCCAGGACGGTGAGCGTCGTTAGGCCGAGGAAATCCATTTTCAGCAGGCCGATGTGCTCGAGGCCCTTCATGTCGTACTGCGTCGTTATTTCTTCCCGGTTGGACTTGTAGAGCGGGACGATGTTGGTGAGCGGCTCGGGGGAGATCACGACGCCGGCGGCGTGCGTGGAGGCGTGGCGCGCGAGGCCTTCGAGGCGCCGGGCCACCTCCATCATGTCTTTGTAGCGCGCGTCGCTATCAATTTGCGCTTTGAGCTGCGGAGACTGTTTCAGCGCTTCGTCGAGGGTGATGTTGAGCTGCGCGGGCACGAGCTTGGCGATGCGGTCGACTTCGCCGTAGGGCAGGTCCATGGCGCGGCCGACATCCTTGAGGGCAGCCTTGGCGGCCATGGTGCCGAACGTGATGATTTGGGCGACGTTCGCTCGGCCGTATTTTCCGGTGACGTACTCGATCACTTCGCCGCGGCGGCGCATGCAGAAATCGATGTCGATATCGGGCATGGAGACGCGTTCGGGATTCAAAAAGCGCTCGAACAGCAAATCGTACTGCATGGGATCGACGTCGGTGATCTGCAGCGCGTAGCTGACCAGGCTTCCGGCGGCGGATCCACGCCCGGGGCCCACGGGAATTCCCTGCGTGCGCGCGTGACGGATAAAATCCCAGACGATCAGGAAATATCCGGAGTACTTCATTTGCTGGATCATGCGGATTTCATTGGCGAGGCGCGTTTCGTATTCGGCCAGGGTCTTGCGCAGCAGGCCGGCTTTGGCTCGCGCTTCGAGGACCGGGACGCGCGCGGCAAATCCCTCGCGGGCGACGGCCGCAAAATAGGTGTCGACCGTGTGCCCCTCGGGGACCTGGAAATCCGGGAAGGAATTTTGCACCGCTTCGATTTTTACGTTGCAGCGGTCGGCAATCGCGACGGTGCGTTCGAGGGCTTCGGGGATTTCGCCAAACACTTGCGCCATTTCCTCGGCGGTCTTGAAAAAAAACTGGTCGGTGGCGAATTTCATGCGGTGCGCGTCGCTCATGGTCTTGCCGGTCTGTATGCAGAGCAGGACTTCCTGAGCGTGGGCGTCGGAATGTTTCAGGTAATGGCAGTCGTTGGTGGCGACCAGGGGAATTCCGGTTTCTTTCGAGAGCGCGACGATTTGCGGGTTTACACGTTTGTCGATATCGAGCCCCTGATCCTGAATTTCGAGGAAGAAGTTTCCTTTGCCGAAGATGTCGCGCAGGCGGTAGGCCGCTTCGCGGGCCTGGTCGGGGCGCTCCTCGACCAGATTTTCGGTGACCGCGCCGCGCAAACATGCGGAAAGAGCGATGAGGCCGCTGCTGTGTTTGGCGAGCAGGTCGTAATCGATTCTTGGCTTGTAATAAAAACCTTCCAGATAGCCGGCGGAAACCAGCTTGACCAGATTGCGGTAGCCTTCGGCGTTTTCACAGAGCAGAACGAGGTGATTGTTGCCGCGCTGGCCGGGCTCGGCGGCTGGATTGGACGCGCCGTTGGCGGCATCGCGCGTGGAGGATTCGCCGCGATCGTGGCGGCTGCCCTTGGCGACATAGACTTCGCAGCCAATGATGGGTTTTACGCCGCGGGTTTTCGCCGTGTGGTAGAAGGATTCGGCGGCGAACAGGTTGCCGTGGTCGGTGACGGCGACGGCGGGCATCTTGCGGCGGGCGGCTTCGTCGACAACTTCCTCCAGATCGCATGCTCCGTCCAGGAGACTGTAATCGGTGTGCAGATGAAGATGAACGAATCTGGGAGTTTCCATGCCGGAGGGTATTCTAATCGCGCGGGAAGATTTTAGCTACGGGGTGATTTTGCGCGGGTCTCGATTCCAAGAGAGCCAGCGGCTAAAGCAGCTTCACTTTGCTTGCGTGACGGCACGGCTGAAGCCGCGCCCTACAAAATGTCGGCACTTGGCACGCGGATTCTTCCGTGCGTCGCAGTTTCAGCGTTTCGAAGAAATCGAACCCGACAGGCTGCCCGTCGTTGCCCTCAGGGTAAAAAGCCTGTCCTGTTGAATTGCTAGCAGGCGCGGGGTGCGCGAATAAAAATAAGGCGCGCTACTTTTTGCCCCTCTTCGTTTTTGTCTTCCCTTTGGCGGCACTTGCCGGCGCGGGCGCGGGAACTTTTCCGGCTGGCTTTCCTTTGCCCGCAACAGCGGCGGGCGGCGGCGCGGATTTGCCTTTACCGGAATCGGCGGGCACGGAAGCGTCCGGCGCGGCGGAAGCTTCGCCTTTTTTCTTTCCCTTCTCGGGCTTCTTTTTTTCTTCCACTTTTTTCGGCGGTTCCTTGATGCCGGCGAGCTTCCGGAGGATCTTGGCGTGATCCTCGGGCTTGCGAGCGCGGCCCATGAGCTGGGCGCGAAAGAACTCTTCCAGCACTTTGTCGAATTTGGGGCCGTGTTCCAGGCCGATGGCTTCGAGCTCGACGGCCACTCCGGGCAAACCCTGGCGCAGGGGCTTCCACTTGTTCAAATAGGCGCGGATTTTGGAGACGGCCTTGCCGTTGGAGGACTCGGCGAGTAGATAGGCCTGGAGATCGAGCGGCGTCTTTTCCAGGAACGAGTAGGCATCGGGAATCGAAGCGGTCTTGGGGCCGGACAAAATTTTCGCAACCTTCAAGGCTTCGGGCTCGAGCTGCTGCACGGCGTGCAGCTCGGCCGCGCGCAAGGCCATGCGGCTGAGCACGGCTGTCCGTTCGCGATCCTTGAGGCGGCCGGCGATGGCCGAGACCACGGGAGCGAACAGGCGGGGGCGGAATCCGGCCGACACCATGTCGTCGCGGACGCGGGTGACGCGCTGAATGGCTTCGTAATCGGGATGACGCCGGGCGAGTTGCGGGTGCAGGACTTCCATGAGGCCGGCGGATTCCCAGGCTTTGAGGACGGCGACGGGCTTTTCCTCGCGCGCCGCCTGGCGAAGCTCGCTGCCGGCGTCCTCGGCGGAGATAGTTTCCTGCAGCTGCCGCTCGAGGGCCAGCTTGAACCACTCGGCAGTGCGCGATTCCATCTTGAAATCCATGCGCGCCTCGTAACGCTTGGCGCGCAGCAGGCGCACGGGCTGATTGGTGAAGCTGTGGATGGACAGCGCGCGGATTTCGCGGCGCTCGAGATCGGCCAGGCCGTTGGTGGGATCGAGAAGCAGGCCGCGGGAGTTGGCGTTCAGGGAGATGGCGATGGCGTTGATGGAGAAATCGCGGCGCCGGAGATCTTCCATGATGGTGGAAAAACGGACTTCGCTTTTGGCGCCGGGACGGGCGTAGACATCCTCGCGGGCGGCGGCGACGCTGACTTCGACGTCGCCGGCGAGAATCAGCTCGACGCTGCGCAAGGCCTCGTTTTCGGCGGCGATCTGCGCGCCGCCCTTTTCGAGTTCGCGGATCATGCGCGCGGGGTTTCCCTCGACGGCGAAATCCAGGTCGCGGATGGGCATCCCGGAAATCAGATCGCGGACGGCTCCGCCCACGAGATAGAGATTGGTCTCTCCGGCGGCGGAGAGTTCCTGGATGCGAAGCAGACCCGCCCATTGATCGGCGGAGAGCCGGCTTTCCAGCTGGTACATATAATCAGGCATGCGAAATCCGTCCTTGGCCGGAGGCGTTCATGAATTGCATGCGTCTCCGCGCCCGGTTAAATTTTTGAAGCCACGGAAAATTTTCCGTGAATTGATTGTTGGCCTTCACGCGCGCGGGTGATGCGCTTTATACACTTGCTTCAAGCGCTCCTCGACCACGTGCGTGTAAATCTGAGTCGTGGAAATATCCGCATGGCCCAGCATGAGCTGGACCGAACGCAGGTCCGCACCCCGTTCGAGCAGGTGCGTGGCAAAACTGTGGCGTAGTTTATGCGGAGTAAGGCGCCCGCGCAAACCCAGCCGAATTCCGTAATCGTGCATGATCTTCCAGATGCTGATGCGGCTGAGCCGGCGGCCAATCCGGGTCAGAAACAGAACCTGATTGTGCGGAGGAGGGCTGCCGGGGCGCGCAAAACGCGGCCGCGAAAACTGCAGGTATTGCTCGACCGCCTCGATGGCCTTGCGGCCGATGGGAACCAGGCGCTCCTTGTTCCCTTTCCCGATGCAACGAACGCAACCCATGCGCATGTCCACGTCGGAAAGGCGCAGGTTCAAGACTTCGGAAACGCGCAGTCCGGTGGAATAGAAAACCTCGAGCATGGCGCGGTCGCGCAGGCCGACGGGGGTCTTCAGATCGGGAGCGGCCAGCAGGCGGTCAACCTCCTCGACGCGCAGGTAGGTCGGAAGGCTCTGGCGGATTTTGGGAGATTCCAGATTCTCGGTCGGATCCTGGCGAACGTGCTCCTCCAGCATGAGGTATTTGTAAAAACTGCGCAGGGAAACCAGGTAGCGCGCCACCGAGCGGCTGTCGAGCTTTTCGTGGTAGAGGCTGGAAAGGAAATCGACGATGTCGTCGCGGGTGACCTTGGCGGCGTCGCGCGTGCCGCGCTTGGCGAGAAAGGCGTCGAAGCGGCGGAGGTCGCGGCCGTAGGCGAGGATGGTATTTTGCGCCAGGCCTTTTTCCACGCGCAGGTAGCTGAGAAAGACGTGAATGGTCGCATCCATCATGGTTAACCGGGCAACCCTGTCTTCCCGGCCTGTGCGGCTTCCCTGTGGAAGGCAATGCCGTAGACTTCGCTGAGTTCATCGCAACGCAGCAGCCAGGCGAGGCCCAGATAGGTGAGCGTCGCGGAAACGATCAGGCCGACGAACACGGCCAGGCGCGGAAGAAAAAACTGGATCATGTCGAAGCGGGAGTATTGCAAGCTGCTCCAGCACACGATCCCCATGATCGCGGCGCAAAGGGCGATCTTTCCGATCGACAGCATGACGTCCCGGGTTCCTAGCCGCCCGAAGCGCAGGCGAAAAATTACAAACAAAACGGAAACGTTGAAATACCCGGCCAGGGCGCTGGCCAGCGCCGGGCCGCCGTTCTTGAACTTCGCGAAAAAATAAAAAAGAAAAATCACGTTGAGCAAAATATTGACCAGCAGCGTGAATACCGCGACGCGCACCGGGGTACGCGTATCCTGCGTCGAGTAAAATGCCGGGACGATCAATTTCACCGCGGCAAACGCGGGAAGCCCTATCGAATAATACAGCAAGGCGCGTGCCGTCAATCGCGTGGATTCGGCGACGAACAAACCGTGCTGAAACAGGACCTGTACAATCGGCTCGCGCAAAATCACCAGGCCGACCATCGCCGGAATGGTGATGAACGAAACGATGCGCAGCGAAAATGTGAACGTCTTCTTCATCCCCTCATGATCTCCGGCCGAAGCCTGGTGCGACATCATGGGCAGAATGGTGGTGGCGATGGCGATGGCATAGCCGCCCAGAACCAGCTCGGTGACGCGGTCGGCCACGTAGAGCGACACCAGGCTGCCATCCGGCATGACTTTGGCATTCGCAAAAATCGTGTCGACCAGCAGATTGATCTGAGCCACGCCGATGCCTACGAAGCCCGGCACCATCAAACGCGCCACGCGCCGAACGCCCGGGTCCGAAAACGAAACGCCGAATTGGAAATCCATTCCCCGGTGCACCAGTTGGGGCACCTGCAGGAAAAATTGGAATATACCACCAATCAGCACGCCCACCGCCAGGGCCGCGGCGGGACTGGAGAAATGCCTCCACACGGCCGCCGTGGAAAAAACAATGAACGAGATATTCAACAGGATTGGCGTGGCCGCCGGCATGCCGAAGATATGAAAACAATTCAAGATGGCCATGGCCATGGCCGCCATGCCGATGAACAGGATGTAGGGAAACATCAGCCGGTTCAGGTATACGGCCTCGACCTGCACTTGGTGCTTGCCGAACATGGAAAACAGGCGCACGGCCAAGGGAGAAAAAATGACGCCAAGAACGGTTAGTCCGGCCAAGACCACCGAAAAAGTCCAGAACAGACGGTTGGCAAAGGTCCAGGTCTCCTGCCGGGTGCGATTGCGCATGTAATCGGTGAACACCGGGATAAACGAGGCGGTCATCGACCCTTCGCCAACCAGGCGGCGAAGGATGTTGGGAATGCGGTAAGCCAGGACGAAGGAATCGGCGATGCCCGTGGTACCCAGCAGCAAGGTTAAGCGCTGATCGCGGACATAACCGAGAATTCGACTGACGACCGTAATGATGCTGATGACAGAGGCAGACTTGAGAATCTGCTTCTTATGGGTAGCGATTTCAGTCAAAAATCGAGGCCCCCTGATCCAGCCTCTATCTAAAGCATTGAAAAGTATGCACTTGACAGCAAAAGACCGCTTAACATAACATACCTGGACGCGACTCGCAAGGCCTGTGCCGCGTCTTTACTCCCGTGAAACTACGCGCCCCTGCTTCCACGCACAAGAAAGTAGTGGTACTTCTGCTCAACCGAACCGCCCTGCGCGGCTACCTGAACCCGGCAAGACTTGGCACCGCCGAAACGCTGGATCTGCTGACTCCGGAGGGAGAACACCGGCATTTTGCGGTGGAGGATGTGCGGAGCATCTATTTCGTGCGTGAGTTTTCGGACAACTATGAGCCGGAACGAAAGACGTTTTTGTCCCGGCCGAAGCTGGACGGCCTGTGGGTGCGGCTGAAATTCAGGGATGAAGACACGATTGAGGGCGTGGTACCCAACGACCTGCTGTCGCTGCTGGATCGCGGAGTGCAGATCACTCCGCCGGACTTGCACGGCACAACGATTAAGATATTCATTCCGCGGACGGCGCTCGCGGAGATGACGGTGCTGGGAGTTGTGGGCATTGCCCGCAGGAAACCACAGGCGGCGCCGGAGGCGCAGCCCGGGCTTTTTGCGGAGTAGTTTTTCTCTCCCGCCTTAGTTCAAATTTCAGCCCAAACCGGGAATGTTGTACAGTGAGCGGTTGGGCTGCAGGCATTGAGTCACGTGCGGCACTGCCCTTTCAAGGAGACGCACACATGAAACTCGGTGAACTGGCTTCGCGGCTCGGATGCAGGCTCGAAGGCGACGCGGAGGCCGAAATTCACGGTATTGCGGGGATCGAAGAGGCGCGAGCCGGGCAGGTTACGTTCCTGACGAATCCGAGGTACGCGCGGGAGTTGGCGAAGACGCAGGCCTCGGCGGTGCTGGTAGACGATAAGGCCGTGCTCCAGCGCGATCCCGGCTTGCCGCCGGTGGCCGCGCTGCGATCGCAGAATCCGTACCTGGATTTTGCGCGCACCATCGAATTCTTCAACGAAGCGCCGGCGTATCTGCCGGGGGTTCATCCCACGGCCGTGGTGGCCAAGTCGGCGAAAATTGGCGAAGGCACGCACATCGGGCCCCACTGTTTTGTGGATGAGGGCGTGACGATCGGGCGCAATTCGGTGCTGCACAGCCTGGTGACCATCTACCGGGACACCCGCATCGGCGATAATTTTCTGGCGCATTCGCAAACGGTGGTGCGCGAAGGGTGCACCATTGGCAATCGCGTGATCCTGCAGAACGGCGCGGTGATCGGTGGAGACGGGTTTGGATTTGCCAAGCGCTCCGACGGGCGCTGGCACAAAATCATGCAGACGGCGCCCGTGGTGATTGAGGACGACGTGGAGATCCAGGCCAATTCGTGCATCGACCGCGCGACGGCGGGCGAGACGCGCATCCGGCGGGGCGCGAAAATCGACGATCTGGTGCTGGTGGGGCACGCCTGCGAAATCGGGGAGGACGCCATTCTGTGCGGGCAGGTGGGCCTGGCGGGCTCGACGCGCGTGGGCAACCGCGCCATCTTGGCGGGGCAAGTGGGTTCCGCGGGGCATCTGGATATTGGGGATGGCGCGATCATCACTTCGCAGAGCGGGATGCATCTGGATGTGCCGGCGGGGGCGGTACGGTCGGGGTCGCCGGTGATGGAAAATAAATTGTGGTTGAAGGTGATCGCGGCGATGAAGCGGCTGCCGGAGATGCAGAAGACGCTGCGGCATTTGGCGGCGGAGATGGAAGAGCGGAAGGCTGCCGGGAAATAGGGTTGGTGGCACAGGCTTCAGCCTGTGCGTCTTCTGGGCGGATGAGAATTAAAACCGCACAGGCTGAAGCCTGTGCCACCACGAAACACTACATCGCGGGCTTCTGGTCTTCAGGTAATTCGGCAGCGATGGCGTCGTGCACGGCTTTGGCGAGGTCATCGCGCTGTTCGATGGTGTAAGCGGAGGCGTCGATCGGCTTTCCGAAGCGCACGGTGACTTTTCCCGGATGAATCACCAGCGATTTCTTTTTCATGACGCGGTGCGCGCCGGCGCACATCACGGGGACGACCGGGACTCCCGCTTCAATGGCCATCACGAAGGAACCTTTTTTGAAACGCGAGAGGCGTCCATCCGCGCTGCGCGTTCCCTCCGGGTAAACCAGGAACGACGATCCGGTCTTCATGTATTCGACAGCCTGTTTCACGCTGGCCAGAGCGGCGTCGCGGTTGCCGCGATCCACGGGCACGAATTTCGCCAGGCGAAACGCCAGGCCGACGATGGGAATATCGAACAGGGATTTTCTGCCGAAAATCGCCAGGCGGCGCGGGATGGCGCCGACGATCGCGGGGGCATCGGCGTTGCTGGTGTGATTTGCGGCGAACATGCACACGCCCGCGGGAATATTTTCGCGGCCCTCAACCTGGACGCGCATGCCCGCAAGGCGCGTAATGAACACGACGCCCTTGACGCCCACCCAGTACATGAGGTCGGCCGACCTGGTGGCCAGCGTGAACAGAATCAGCGGCGGCCCCAACACAAGGGTGTACAAGCCCAGAAATATTGCGACGATCGTTGTGCGAATCATCTGGCGGGGTCGGTCGAGCCGCGCAGGATGCCGTTGCGAATGCGGCGCTGTTTGTCGGTGGCGTCCGGCATTTCCGTAATCTGATAGGTTCCGTCGGTCAAGCGCCCGAGGGGAAACGAAAATTCGCGTTCTTCCCCGCTTCTGCGGACTCTCAAGGTGACGCGCTCGCCGGGCTGGCGGTCACGCAGCCAGCGTTCCGGGGAGCGCGGGATTGCTTCTCCGTTCAAACGAACCAAGGCGTCTCCGTCAAGCAAACCCGATTGTCCGGCCGCGCTTTCCGGGTCGAGAGAGTCGACCGATAAGACACCGGAGAATTCGCGAGCGATCGTGAAACCCAGCGAAGCTCGATGCTGCGCGGTGTCATGAATCGCAAGGCCCGCACGCTCCAGAATACTCGAAAATGGAATTTCCGCGGTGCCGGAAACGTATTGGGCGAAAAAATCCTTGAGGTCGGCGTTTGCGTCAGGGGCATTCTTGCGAATGACCTGCTCGGCCACGGCGCGGATGCCCTCGCTGTCATTATAGAAGCGGCCGCGCTGGGCGTATTCCACGTTCAGGGTTCTCAGGACATCATCGAGGCTGGCGCGATTGTCGGTGCGGTCCCGCAGGGTGATATCCAGGACCAGGCCCACGAGTCCTCCCTTGTCGTAGTAGGAGATGCTTTCCTCGGGGCGCGTGTACAGGGGATATTTTTCATACCAGGCGTCCAGGCTGGACTGCTCGACGCTTTGCCAGCGGTGCGCGGGGCGCGTTTCCAGTTCGTTGATCTGGCCGGCGACATCGGAATAGAACTGCTGGGTGGACCAAAGGCCGGTGCGCACCAGGGTGTAGGCCGCGTAGGTATTGGTGACGCCCTCGGCGAACCAGAGCGAGCGCGTATACATTTCTTTCGTGTAGTCCACCGGTTCAAGCGATTGCGGACGGATGCGTTTCACGTTCCAGGAGTGAAAAAATTCATGCGCGGAATAGCTGGCGAGCTGCGCGGGGATGTCCGCGGAGATGGCCGTGCAGTTGGAGTGCTCCATTCCGCCGCCGCCGAAATTCTGGCCGACGTGAAGCAGGAACATGTACTCGCGGAACGGTGCGCCGCCCATGAGCGAGACTTCGTAATCCACGATGCGCTTGAGCGTGTCGGAAAGGCGCATGCGGTCGCCCGCGTCGCCATGCACGACAATGCGGATCGGGCGGCCGCCGGCCGCGATGCGGGATTCGTCAAATACGCCAATTTCCACGGGAGCGTCCACCAGGGCGTCATAGCTGGGAGCAACGAAGGTGGTGTTCGCGCCCGCGGCGGATTTTCCGGCAGTATCCAGTTCCACGGCAACGCGCCACGGTTCGGGCACACTTTCAAATTTCACGCGGGTGTCTTCTGCGCGGCGGTCCGGAACGTAGAGCAGGACCATGGCGAGGTTGAGAAAGGCGTGATCCGCGTTGAGCTGCGAGGCGAAGGGGCCGGGCTCGTCCCAGTAGATGGGATAGGTAATCGTGACCGTGCCTGTGGCGGATACTTGCCAGGTTTGTTTGTCGAGTTTCACCAGCGGGAGGACGTGATTGTCTTCGTCGTGGGCGGTAACTTGCATGACGTGCGCGGAAAAATCGCGAATTTGGTACAACGCGTCCCAGGCGGGCATCTGGACGGTGAGGGTGCTGCGCGTGTTGGGAACACGCATGGTGACGAAGAAAATATGTCGTTCGGGGTGGGCGATCGAAACCGTGTAATCGATGGTGGCGTGCGCGGGCCGCGCGAATAACAGCGCCACAAACACCATGGCCCAGCACGTGCTTCGGGCGCTCACGATCATCCGTTCGACTTCCCTGCCGGCGCGCCGCGTTCCTGCAGTTTTCCGAGCAGCTTGCCGCACAGGCCGTCGAAGCTGCCGTTGGACATGATCAGGACCAGGTCGCCAGGGCGCGTTTCCGACGCGAGATATTCGGCAATCTGCCCGGCGGACTCGAAACCTTCCGCTTTTCGTCCGGCGGAACGCACGGATTGCAGGACGCGATCCGGGGACAGGCGTTCTTCATCACCGAGCAGGTTGGCGCGATTCACGGCGCCCAGGACGGCGGCGTCGGCGGTGGCGAGCGAAGCGGCGAGATCAGATTCAAAGACGCGGCGGCGCATGGTGTTGGAGCGCGGCTCGAATACAGCCCAGAGGCGGCGGCCGGGCCAGCGGTGTCGGGCCGCGTCGATGGTGACCCGTATGGCCGTGGGGTGGTGCGCGAAATCGTCGACCACGAGGACGCCCGAGGTTTCGCCTTTCACTTCCAACCGGCGCAGCACTCCCTGAAACTCGGCGAGCGCGCCTTCAAGGGCTTCGCGCTGGACGCCGCGGCCGTGCGCGATGGCGATGGCCGAAACCGCGTTCAAGACGTTGTGGCGACCGGCGAGTTGCATTCTGACTCTGGCGACTTCGGCCCCTCGATAGGAGACGCGGAAGCGCGTTTCGCCTTCGGTGAATTCGACGTCGCCGGCGAGCCAATCGACTCCGGGCGTGAAGCCATAGGTTTCAACGGGGCAAAACGCCTTGGCCACAACGCCGCGAACCGTTTCGCTTTCGCCCCAGGCGACGATGCGGCCGCTGCGCGGGACCAGGTTCACCATGCGCCGGAACTGAAGCTCGATTGCGGCGAGATTCTCGTAAATATCGGCGTGATCGAATTCCAGCGACGTAATGATCGCTTCGCGCGGGTGGTAGTGCAGAAATTTTGGGGCTTTGTCGAAGAAGGCGGAGTCGTACTCGTCGCCTTCCAGGACAAATTCGCCGCCGCCGCCGAGGCCAAAGCTGCGGCCGAAATTTTCGGCCACTCCGCCGATGAGGAAATTCGGGCGGCGTCCCGCGTAATGAAGGATCCAGGAAAGCATCGAGGTGGTGGTGGTCTTGCCGTGCGTGCCGGTGACGATCAGCGAATCGTGACCGGGCAGAAAAAATTCCTCAAGAGTCTGAGGCAGCGAGCGATACGGAATATTCCGGTCCAGAACGGTTTCCACTTCCGGATTGCCGCGCGACAGCGCATTGCCGAGAACCACGATGTCGGGCGCGGGATCGAGACTTGATTCGGAAAAACCGTTGGTCCAGCGAATGCCAAGGCCTTCGAGCAGCGTGGAGGCGGGGGGATACACGCCCGTGTCCGAGCCTGTTACGCGATGGCCGCTCTCGGCGAGCATTCCGGCGAGCGGGGCCATGGCCGCGCCGCCAATTCCCGACAGATGAAAATGCAGGGGCTTGGTCAAGGATTTGGTCATGGGCGCACCGCCGGTTCGAGAATGTCCAGCCGGCCTTCGCCGGTGGCGTGCAGGCGGGCGGGAACGCCCAACGGCAACGTCAGCATCGGGCGCAGGGTGTGGCCCACGGGGGCGCCATACACAATCGGAATTCGCAACGGGGCGAGGATGCGTTTGCAGACTTCGGCGACAGTGACCGTGCTACCCTCGGGCGGCTCCGACTCGGGAAATTCGCCTAGGACGATGCCCTTTACTCCTTTGAATTTTCCGGCCTGCCTGAGATGCAGCAACATGCGGTCGAGCTGGTACGGTTTCACGCCGCGGTCCTCCAGGACTAGGATACTGCCGTGAGTGTCAAGTTCCCAAGCAGTACCGAGCGAAGTTTCGATCAGAGTAATGCAGCCGCCGAGCAGGGTCCCGGTGGCCGAGCCGCGCACCAGGGTTTCGCCGCGCAGCGGGGCGGACCAGCCGGTATTGGTTGCGGTCATCGAGCACATGAAGGTGTCGGGATCGTAGCCGCCGGTGGCGTTGGCTCCGGCGTCAAAGCCTCCGGCTACCAGCGGGCCGTAGAACGTGACCCAGCGGAGTTTTTGCCACAGAAAAATGTGGACCGAGGTGAGATCGCTGAAGCCGCAAAATATTTTGGGGCGTTTCAGCCGCGCGGGCTTCAGGCCTTCCAGGAGTTCCGAGCTGCCGTATCCTCCCCGGGTGCAGAACACTCCGCGGACATCCGGGCGTGTGAGCGCTTCCCGCAATTCGGCCAGGCGCGATTTCAGCGGGGCGGAAAAATAGCCTTCCGGATTGCGCTGCGCCGATTCCTCGACGACGCGATAGTCGAGCTGTGTCAGGTTTTCGCATCCGCGGCGGATGTGTTCGATTTTGGCGGAACTGGCCGGGGCGACGACGGCGATGGTGCTTCCCGGGACGAGCGCTGGCGGCTTGAGAGCTTTGGGCATGGGAGTAGAAAACGAAGTTGGATTATACAACGCGCAAATGACTGGAACGGATCACCGATGTGCTCGCTGTTGCTCTGGCTACTAACAGTTTGCGAAAAAACTCAAAGTATGATCATTCCTAGGCATGATCTTGCCGAGGAATCCTTCTTTCTTGTCCTGCGATTCAATCGAATAGGGATTCCTCGCGTAGTTTATCCCGATCGCTACCGGGACTCGGAATGACCACGCATTTAGGGTTTCCGCAGCCTGACCTAGAGCGCAAAATGCGTCATCTTCTGAAAGTGCCTGGCCCGTGCGCTGATTTCCGAGCGTTTTAAGGTGCGCAGGCGGTCCAGGCCGAATTTTTCGACGGTGAAGCTGCCCATCACGGAGCCGTAGACCATGGCGCGGCGGAGTTCCGCATCGCCAGCTCGCGGGACGCTGGCCAGGTAGCCCATGAAGCCTCCGGCGAAAGTGTCTCCGGCGCCGGTGGGATCGTGGACTTGTTCGAGCGGGAACGCCGGAACGTGAAAGGTGCGGTTCTGGTGGACCAACATCGCGCCGTACTCGCCGCGCTTGATGACCAGGGCTTTCGGGCCGAGCGTAAAAATATGGCGGGCGGCGCGAAGCAGGTTATGCTCGTTCGATAGCTGGCGGGTTTCGGAGTCGTTGATCATCAAGATGTCGGTGTGCTTCAGGGTTTCGCGAAGTTCTTTTGGCGTGCGCTCGATCCAGTAGTTCATGGTGTCGAGGGCGACGACCTTCGGACGCTTGCTCACCTGGTGCAGCACCGAGCGCTGCAGGGTGGGATCGATATTGGCCAGAAACACGTGCTCGGAGGATTGGTACGGGCCGGGCAGGCGCGGCTTGAATTCCGCGAAGACGTTTAATTCAGTGGCCAGCGTGGTGCGGTCGTTCATATTTTCGCTGTACTTCCCCGCCCAGAAGAACGTCTTTCCGTCGGCGCGCTCCAGGCCCAGGGTATCCACCTTGCGGCCTTTAAAAATGGACGCATCATTTTCGGTGAAATCGGTGCCAACGATGCCCACCAGATTTACGTGGGTAAAAAAACTGGCGGCGACGGAAAAATAGGTCGCGGCGCCGCCCAGCATGCGGTCCACTTTTCCATGAGGAGTTTCGACTGCGTCAAAGGCTACCGACCCGACCACGAGTAAGGACATATTCAGCGCGCTCCCGGCTTCAAGTATTTTCCAGCAATGACGTGCAGGCGTTTGCGGGCCGCGGCGGGGACCACCTTGGGATCGGTGACGATGGCGTGGGCCAGGGCCGATCCGCAGCGGCAGGTTCGGTCCGCGGGGATCGCGCGTACCGCTTCGCGGATCACATTTTGCGCGTTTTCCGCGTTCTTGTTCAGGTTGGAGATGATTTCCTCGAGCGTGACCGAGGAGTGCTCGGGATGCCAGCAGTCGTAGTCGGTGATCATGGCCACGGTGGCGTAGCAGATTTCGGCTTCGCGGGCGAGCTTGGCTTCGGTGACGTTGGTCATGCCGATGACCTCGAAGCGCATTTGGCGGTGGACGTGGGCCTCGGCCAGGGTGGAAAACTGCGGGCCCTCCATGCAGATGTAGGTGCCGCCGCGATGCACTTTTACTTTGGCTTGGTCGCAGGCATTGCCAAGGACTCCCGCGAGGTGGGCGCAGACCGGTTTGTCAAAGCCGACGTGCGCGACGACGCCGCCTCCGAAAAATGTGGAGATGCGGTGGCGCGTGCGGTCGAAGAATTGATCGGGGATCAGGAAATCGAGCGGCTTCAGATCCTCCTGCAGCGAACCGACGGCGCTGACCGACATAATTCGCTCGACGCCGAGCTGCTTCATGGCGTGGATGTTGGCGCGGTAATTAATTTCCGAAGGCGTGAAGCGATGGCCCCGCGCGTGGCGCGCGAGAAAGGCGACGCGCTTGCCTTCCAGAGTGCCCGTGACGAGGGCGTCGCTGGGATCGCCGAACGGCGTCTTGACGCGAACCTCGCGAGTCTGGGCAAGGCCGGGCATGGTGTACAGGCCGCTGCCGCCGATAATGCCGATGGTGACCGCGTCCTTGCGAGCGTCGCGGGGTTTTGCCGGGTGCTTCTTCTTGGGCATGAACAAATCCTTGTGAAAATAATTTAGGCGTCTAATTGTACGGGTTCGAGGACGAATTTGCCCTTTTGTTCGGTCAGGTAGCCGCAGGGCGTGCGCGCTTCGTGGCCGAAAATCACCAGCCATTCGCCGCGTACGGCTTGCGGGATCCATTTCTGCTTGTTCTCGAGCGTCGTCAGCGGGTAGAGATCATAGCCCATGATCCAGGGATACGGAACGTGCGCGGCCGTCGGGATCAGGTCCGCGGTGAAGAAGACCGTCTTGCCGCCGCCGGTGAGGCGGACGCACATCATGTCGCGGTTGTGGCCTGGGACGCGAATGAGTTCGATGCCGGGAACCGGCTCGGCATCGCCCTCCAGCAGTTGCCACTGGGCCGATTTCTGCATGGGCATGTAATTTTCGAGGAAATAGCTGGCGCGGTCGCGATCGGTGGGAGACTGCGCGTGTTCGAATTCGGCGCGCTGGACGATGTAGCGCGCGTTGGGAAACAGGGGGATGGCTTCCCCGTTGATGAGGCGCGTGTTCCAGCCGCAGTGATCGAAGTGCAGGTGTGTGTTGATGACGATGTCGATTTTTTCGGGCGGCACGCCGTGGGTGACCAGCTTGTCGGGGAGGCGCGGGGCGTCATCGAAGGAATAAATTTCGGTGCGCTTGGCGTCCCACTTGTCGCCCGCGCCGGTCTCGATCAGGATCCATTTTCCGGCCGCGCGGATCAGCAGCGAATTCATAGCCATGAGGATGCGGTTGCGCTCATCGGGGGGCGCTACGCGCTCCCACATTGGCTTTGGGATCACGCCGAACATCGCTCCGCCATCCAGACGAAATGTTCCGTCCGTGATGAGCCAAAATTCCAGGTCGCCGAGTTTCATTTCCTCTCCCAGGATTTTTCCGCGTGCGTTAGAAGTTCACGAGCCGCCGCATAAGGGTCTTTTTTCCGGGCCGCCACTTCGCCGGCCAGCGCGTCCAGGAGGGACTCTCCTGTTTCGCCCGAAATTATGCGCCTTAAAAACTGTTCCTCAGCCAGCGCCAGAAGCCGCCGTTTCCAGTGTTCCAATCTTTTGGCCCGCTGCGCTGCATCGTTGCGGGATTGTTCGCGGTATTGCTCGACGGCCGCGGCCAGTTCGCCGATGCCCTTGTTCTCGGTGGCCACGGTGCGAATAATTCTGGGCTTCCAGCCGGCGCGCTCCGGGGCCAGATGGAGCATGGCTTCCAGCTCGGCCTCCATGCGATCGGCTCCCTCGCGTTCGGATTTATTCAGAACGAATATATCGGCGATTTCCATCAGCCCGGCCTTCATATTTTGCACGTCGTCTCCGAGGCCCGGAACCAGAAGGACCAGCGTGCAATCGGCCAGGCGCACAATGTCGACTTCATCCTGCCCGACGCCGACTGTCTCGACCAGGATAAATTCTTTTCCCGCGGCGTCCAGGACCAGGGCCACTTCGCCTGTGGCGCGGGCGAGGCCGCCGAGAAATCCGCGCGTGGCCATCGAGCGGATGAAAATTCCGGCGTCGCCGGCGTGGCCCTGCATGCGGATACGGTCACCCAGGATTGCGCCGCCCGTGTAGGGGCTGGTGGGATCAACGGCGATGATGCCGACCTGGTGGCCGGCCTTGCGGTAGTTTGCCGCGAGACGGTCGACCAGCGTGCTCTTGCCCGTGCCGGGGGCTCCGGTGATTCCGAGGACGAAGGCGCGGCCGGTGTCCGGAAACAGTGTGCGAAGAAGTTCCTCCGAGTGCGGGTCGTGAGCTTCCACGGCGGTGATGGCGCGGGAAACGGCGCGGATGTCTCCGCTTCGGATTTGTTCGGCCCAAGCTGCGACGTCGACGGGCACGGTTGAGGGCGCAGGATTCACAGGAGTTTACAAGTTAACATGGAATTGCGTTCGCGAAAAATGGAGGAAGAACTTTTTGAGGGGCTTCAAGCAGGCGCTGGTTGGCAATTCTCTACTCACACGGCATCAAGGCAAAAGAAGGAGGGATCCCTCGGCGAAGAACTTGCCTCGGAATGACGGCGTTTTTCGCCGCCTGCAAAGACTGTTGGGCTTACTTCGCGTCCAGGATCTGACGGGCGATGACCATGCGTTGGATTTCGCTGGTGCCTTCGCCGATGGTGCAGAGCTTGGAGTCGCGATAGAACTTTTCGACGGGGTAATCCTTGACGAAACCGTAGCCGCCGAAAATTTGCACGGCTTCGTTGGCTACGCGCACTCCTACCTCGCTGGCGTAGAGTTTAGCCATGCTGGATTCCTTGGTGAAGCGCGGGCCTTTCTGGTCGGCGAGCCAGGCGGCGCGGTAGACCAGCCAGCGGGCAGCGTCGATTTCGGTGGCCATGTCGGCCAGCTTGAATTGAATGGCTTGGAATTCGCTGATGGTCTTGCCGAATTGTTTTCGCTGTTTGGCGTATTTTGTGGCCGCTTCGTAAGCGCCTTGCGCCATGCCCAAGGCCAGTGCGGCAATCGAGATGCGTCCGCCGTCAAGGACCTGCAGCGTGTTCACGAATCCGCGGCCTTCGGCGCCCAGAAGATTTGCTTCCGGGACCAGGCAATCACTGAAGACGACTTCGGAGGTATCGCTGGCGCGCATGCCCAGCTTGTTTTCTTTTTTTCCGGGGCGAAATCCCGGATTCCCTTTTTCCAAAATAAATGCGGAGATTCCTTTTGCGCCCTTGGCTTTGTCGGTCACGGCCATGGCCACGCAGACGTCGGCATAGTGGCCGTTGGTGGTGAAAGTTTTCGCGCCGTTCAGGATCCAGCCGCTGTCCTTGCGCACGGCCACGGTACGCGTACCTCCGGCGTCCGAGCCTGCGCCGGGTTCGGTCAGGGACCAGCATCCGAGTTTCTTGCCCTGCGCTAAGGGCACGACGTATTTTTTGCGCTGGTCTTCGTTGCCGAACTTATAGATGTGATTTGTGCACAGCGAGTTGTGGGCCGCGACGATCAGGCCGATAGAGCCGTCGACGCGAGCCAATTCTTCGATCACGCCGGCGTATTCGATGTAGCCGAGGCCGGCGCCGCCGTATTCCTCTGGGAAAATCACGCCGAGCAGGCCCATTTCGCCGAGTTTGGGGATCAGTTCGGAGGGAAAATGCGATGCTTCATCCCATTCCATGACATGCGGGAGGATTTCGGACTCGGCGAATTCGCGGACGGTGCGGCGGAGGTGCTGTTGTTCGTCGGTGAAGGAGAAATCCACGGCGCCTCGGGGGAGCGGAGTGTTCCGGTTACGTTCCATTTATTTATACCATAGGCGTGAATGGCTGCTTTTCGGTCTGTTGGGGAGAGGTACCGAACACGCAACCTTGGCGGTCTTGCGTCGCACTCCCGCTACCGTCATTCCGGGCCGAGCGAGGAATCCCTCTTGAGTTTTTGCTGGGCGGGAAAGAAGGAGGGATTCCTCGCTTCGCTCGGAATGACGGTCCAATGGGGTATTTTGCAAGGTTCGTTGTAATGAGCCGTTCGGTACATTTTCATTTTTCCAATGGAGGATCCGGATTTAGCAAGTAGCTTATGTCAACCCAAAGCGGATTAGTCGCTTCGATGAGCGCGATTTTCTTCGCGCGGCTCCAACCTTTTAGCTGCTTTTCGCGGGCTATGGCGCTGGTGGCTCTGCCGTGAGCCTCGAACCAGACTAATTTGGTCACGTTATATTTCTGCGTGAAGCCTGGGACTTTCCTTGCCTTGTGCTCACGGGTTCGGCGAAACAAGTCGTTTGTCATTCCCGTGTACAAGACAGCGGATTCGCTTGCGAGGATGTAGACGTGGAAGGTTCTGTCCATAGAGGGTTGCGCCACTCTACCACCGTCATTCCGAGCGGAGCGAGGAATCCCTCTTGGGTTTTTGCTGCGCGGGAAAGAAGGAGGGATTCCTCGCTTCGCTCGGAATGACG
Organism: Terriglobia bacterium; assembly: GCA_020073485.1. GTDB lineage: Bacteria > Acidobacteriota > Terriglobia > Acidiferrales > UBA7541 > Palsa-360. The sequence continues at coordinate 52,805 of JAIQFB010000023.1, forward strand.
GTTTTGTGGTGGGTGCTTGAAAGTAGGTTCCGATAGCGCACCGGAGGGGTTTGGTAGCACGGGCACTCTTGAGCGTGGGATTTTGTGGGGTACACGCGCGCCACTGATCCATGTGCGCCGGCAAAAACCGGACAGGCAAGAGTGCCTGTCCTACTTAATTCCAGCCGACTTTGTGGCCGGCGTTTTGTTCGTCGAGCCACTTTTTTAGGGGGGCGAAGTAGTCGAGCATGGCGGTGGCGTCCATCTGGCGCTGGCCGGTGAGGGCTTCGAGGGCGTCGGGCCAGGGGTGGCTCTGGCCCAGGGCCAGCATTTTCGCGAATTTTGCTCCGGCAGCCTTGTTGCCGTAGATCGAGCAGCGATTGAGGGGGCCGGTGTAGCCGGCTTCCTTGCACAAGGCGCGATGAAATTGGAATTGCAGGATGGTGGCCAGGAAATAGCGGGAGTAGGGGACGTTGGCGGCAACGTGAAATTTCGCGCCGGGATCGAAATCGGCTTCGCTGCGGGCGACGGGCGGAGCGACACCCTGATATTTCCGGCGCAGCTCCCACCAAGTTTTGTTGTAGTCGGCGGGCTTGATTTCGCCGGAAAAGACTTTCCAGCGCCACTGATCGACCAGCAATCCAAATGGCAGGAAGGCCACTTTGTCGAGCGCGCGGTCGAGAAGGATGCCGATGTCGGCCGAGGCGGGCGGCACGGAATCGATCAGGCCAATATGTTTGAGGTACTCGGGTGTGACCGAGAGGGCGATTGTGTCGCCGATGGCTTCGTGGAAGCCGTCGTTGGCGCCGCTCTGAAACAAGGGAGGGAGCGTGTTGTAGGCGCGCTGGTAAAAATTGTGGCCCAGTTCGTGGTGGACCGTTGTGAAATCCTCCGCGGTTTGATCGAGGCAGAGTTTTACGCGCAGGTCGTCCTTAAAATCGAGGCTCCAGGCGCTGGCGTGGCAGACGACGTCGCGGTCGCGGGGTTTCGTAAACAGCGAGCGGTCCCAGAACGTCGAGGGCAGCGGATCGAAGCCGAGCGAGATGAAAAATCCTTCGCCATAATGGACCATGCCGCGCGCGTCGATTTTTTTGGCGCGCAGAGCTGCGGAAACATCCGGGCTGGATGCGGCGTCGGCGGGAGCGAGCAGCGGGTAAATGTTGTTCCATTCCTGCGACCACATGTTGCCGAGCAGGTGCGCGGGGATCGGCTGGTCTTCGCCGACGACGTCCTTGCCGTATTTTTCCGCGAGCCTCCAGCGAACGTAGGCGTGCAAGGAGACGTAGAGCGGGCGGACTTGCAGCCAGAGGCGGTCCATTTCTTTCGCGAAATCATCGGGCGGCATGTCGTAGTTCGAGCGCCACATCGCGCCCACGTCGGCAAAGCCCACTTCCTGCGCGCCTTTGTTCGCCAGTTGCACCATGCGCGTGTAGCGCTGCCGCATGGGAGGAGCGATCGCATGCCAGCCTTCCCAGGCGCTCAGCAGTTCCTTGGGATCGCGGCTGGTGGCCAGAATTTTTTCGATGTCCGGCAACTGCTTGCAGTTTTCTTTTTTGTCGTCGGGACACCAGGTTCCCTTGCCGTAGTCGGAGGGAAGCGAAGCGTCGATTTTGGCAAGCTCGGCCTGCTCAGCGGGATCGCGCGGCGAAGGAATGTCCACCGACAATTTCAGGAGTTTGAATTTGCGGGCCACGTCGGGAGGGAGCGAGAGTTTCTGGTATCGCTTGGCTTCGGTGGCTAGCTCGGACGTGGCGGCTTTGACGGCCTGATCGGCGTCGGCGGAGATGCCTTCGGTATCTTCGGTGATGAAGTTTGCGGCGACCCAGGAGGCGCGGGCGCTCTTGATCCACAGATCGAGCAAGCGCGATTCCGCGCGGGTGATGAAGCGTTCAGCCTCGGCCACAGTGGGCGCGGCGGTTGCGGATTTTGGCGCGGGAGCCGGCTTTGGCTTTGCCGGCGATTGTGCCCGCGCCACGGGACTCAACAAAATAATTGAGGCGACAATCGGCCCAATTAAATATTTGAAAGGAAGACTCGCATCGGATCTGATTGCGGCCATGTTTTGCAGCCTCTCCCTAATCCAGAAGATTGACGAAGACTTCGTTGGAAACCGCTAAGCGGTCCGGGGCCAGACGGAGCAACCCGCCATGCCATTCCAGCAGGCCTTGGGCGCGCAACTGCTCAACACGCGGTGCGAGATTTGTTCCATATTTAGACTCGATTTCCGCCAAATCGATACCTGCGAGCTGCCTTAAGCCAAGAAATAATTCCTCTTCGAGGGCCTGCTCGCGCGTTACGGTTTCCATCTGTTCGACGGCAAATCGCCCTCGGTTGATCGTGCTTGCGTAGGCCGCGGGATCATGGGCGTTGGCCCAGCGCTGGGTACCGTTGAAGGAATGAGCGCCGGCGCCGAATCCGAAGTACGGCTCCCGCCGCCAATATTTCAGATTGTGGCGCGATTCGAAACCAGGCAACGCCCAGTTTGAGATTTCGTAGTGCACGTATCCGGCGGAGGCCAGGCGCGCGCAGGCGCGTTCATAGAATCCAGCCATGACGTCATCGGTCGGCAGCGCAGCGGCAGAATATCTGCTTCCGCCATTCAGGACTTCGAGGCCGAGGCGACTGCCTTCGTCGATTTCCATCAGGTAGATGGAAATATGTTCGGGCCGCAAGGCCAATAATTCCCCGACCGAACTGTCCCAGGTTGCGTCGGTCTGATGCGGCAATCCGGCGATAAGATCAGCGCTGATCTTGTGGAAGCCAGCATCGCGCAGGATGCGCGTCGCGTTGAAAATATCTTCCCGGCGGTGCATGCGCCCGGCCGCTTTGAGTTCGGTGTCGTGAAAGGATTGCACGCCCATGCTGATGCGATCAAAACCGGCGTCGCGCCAGGCGGCGGCTTTTTCCGGGGTGATTGTTTCAGGATCGGCCTCGAGGGTCACCTCTTCAAAATCGCATCGAAATCCGGCGCGAATCGCATCGAGGACTCCGCGAAGAGTTTTCGGATCGAGTAGGCTGGGAGTTCCCCCGCCGACGTAGACGGTGTCGACGACCGTGTCCGGAATTTCCTGGATCTTATTTTCGCGCAGAAGGCGGGGGTATTCGGCGATCTCGCGGGCGACGGCGTCAACATACGGCGCGTACAGATCATGGGAGAACACACCGGTGTGGAAGTTGCAATAGGTGCATTTGGTCTGGCAGAACGGGACTTGAACGTAGGCGCCGGCATTCATTTTGGGTTCTTCCGCGGGCCTCGCTGAACGACACCGCAAGCCAAAACAGTAGCATAGGAATGGGTTTCCGTGCTTACAGATCGGGGTTTCTTGGGGGAGCGGAAAAACCCCGCCTCTGAAGAGGCGGGGTTTGTATGACTCTGCGAACCACTATCGCCGCGCCGATGAGACGGTTTACCTAACCAAGAGCCGAAGCCGACGTGGCGCCGTAGAACGAAAACCACGGTTTGGCGGCGGTCAGGCGGCCGTTGACATTCTTGATGTTTTTTACGCCTTGATCGTTTAGCCAGTCTTCCAGGGCTTTTACGCCGTGTTTGCCGTAGACGGGGATGGCGTCTTTCCAGGTGGCGCGGCCGCAGAGGACGCCGGAGAAATTGACGCCGGTTTCCGAAGCCAGGTCGAGGGTTTCGGTGAAGGTTTCGTTGCTGACGCCGGCGGAAAGATAGATGAACGGTTTTTTCGCGGCGGCGGCGGCCTTGCGGAAATTTTCCTTGGCTTCCTCGCGCGTGTAGGCGGAATCTCCCTTGCAGGAACTGGTGCCCTTGACGAAGGCCATGGTCACGGGGACCTCGACTTTGAGGACGTCGACGGCGTACTGCGGCTTGCTGAATTCTTCCATGCTGGCGCGGACGACTTCGGGTTTCTTCTTCGCGAATTCCAGGCCTTTTTCGTCGACGCCTTCCTGGTAGCCCACAAATTCCAGGAAGAACGGAATATCGGCGGCGACGCATTCGGCGCCGATGCGCTCGACCCAGGCGTGCTTGACGTCGTTAATTTCGGCGGAATCGAACGGCGTGTAGTACAGCAGAATCTTGACGCAATCGGCGCCTTCGGCCGCGATGCGGCGCACCGAGTAGTGGTCCAGCAGATCGGGCAGGCGGCCGGGGCGCGTGTTGTCGTAGCCGCTGTTTTCGTAGGCGAGCAGGAGGCCGGCGTTTTTGGCGCGCTGCTTGGCTGCGGTAAGTCCGTATTCTGGGTCAAGCAGGATGGCGCTCGCGTGCGGCGTGAGGACGCGCACCACGGCTTCCTTGAATTCGGACATCATTTCCTTGGTGACCGCTTTTTTGTCGATGCCTTTATCCTTGGCGATGGCGCTCATGAGCGAACCGCGCTGATCCATCGCGGCCGCGGCGATCACTCCGCGCGAATCCGAAACCGCTTCCAGTCCCTTGCGTTTGCCAGGGGTGAGTTTCATCCCGCTATCCTCCGGTTGTAGGCTGAAAAATAAAATCTTCCTGAGGGGCATAGTACCACGCCAAAACAAGGGGGCAATTCCCTGTTCGAGTTTGTGCGCGAAAAACACAATTACAGTTTGATGTCATTGGATAGATTTATCTGGTTTTGCCCGCTTGGATCGATCGCAGGCCATGCAATTGCGCCATCGGCGCGGAGGATCCCTGTGCCCTTTCAGGGTGCAACACAAATGATGGACTCCCATACCTGGGGCGTTGCCCCAGGCTGGTCACCGCCGGCGCTTTCAGCGCCGGGAGACAGCGAAATGGCAGAGGCTACGGGGGGATGGTTTTGAGAATGGAAATTTGAGATTTGAAATCAAGCTATCTCATGAATGGCCAGTCGGCAAACTATGTAGGCTGTCAGGGGCTAGAGTTCAGTTTTTCTCCGTGTTTTGATGTCGCGGCTGAAGCCGCAACCCACAAGACATTTTTATGAGCTGGCTTGATTACAGATTTGATATTTCAAATTGAGATTTGAAATTTGAGATTTGACACGGGAGATTTGAGATTAGAGATCGACAACGCAGTGTTCGCCGGTGCCGATTTTTATGAGGCGGTCGAGGCGGTCCAGGAGTTCACGGCCCTCGTTGGCCAGGAATGGGAGCAGCGAAAGGGAGCGCTCCTGCAGGGCGTTGTTGGGGAGGAGCGCGGCGGCGATTTCATTTTCGTGGGTGTTGAGGACGCCGGAGCGGAAACCCTCGGCGCGTCCGGCCTTGCTGCGCAGTCCGTTGAATTGATAGAGCATTTTTTCGGAGGCGGTGTCGAGAGCGCCGATCAATGTCTGGTCCAGTTTGGTGAGTGGCTCGCGCAGGCCGTCCAGCATGTCCTTGATCGACTTTTCTCCCTGCTCGAATCGCGCGGTGAGCGCCCGAGGCAAGGCTTCCGATTCCATTTTGGCGTGCAGGCGGTGTCGGCCGGCGAAGACGTCCTCGATTTGTAAATTATATTTCTTCAGCAGGTTGGCCACGTGCGCGGGCACCAGCGTGAAACCCGCGCGCGGCAAAATGGCGGGCGCCCTGCCGAGAAGGCGCTGGTAGACGACGGAGGTCTGCGCCTGGTAAACGATTTCGGCGGCGCCGCCGACGTAGGCGACCGTGGGAAGCAGCGTGTCTTGAATTACCGGGCGCAGCAGGGCGCTCGGGCTGAATTCCTCGGGGTGAAGTTCCAGCGCGCGCAGGGTGGCTTCTTCCGATTCCTGCTTTTTCCCGGCGACAAATCCGCCGTCGGAGGGGCGCAGCGCGAGGCGCTGGCCGTCGACGATGCGGAATACCAACATGCTGTATTCGGTGACTTTTACCTGCGCGTGATATCCCGCGTGCTCCAGCGCCGCCGAGCGGGCGACCAGTTCCTGGGCCAGGATTTTGTGTTCGCGGATGGCGCGCAGCATCGTGGGCGCCGAAAAGCGATGCAGGTCCGGGGAAAGCGGATCGAGAAAGATCAACCCTTGGCCTGCGAAAATCCGGGTCATGAGTTTTCCGAACGCGGAGCCGAAGGTTTCCTGCGGCGTGTAGCTTTCCGCCAGCCAGCGCTGGACCTCTTCTGACGACGGACCCTCGAGCATTTGGGCGGCGCGAGTGGAAAGTTCGCGGAGCGCGTCGCCGAATTGGATTTCGCCCACGCGGCGGTCGGGAATTCCTTCCGGGGCAAGGTCGAAACGCTCGGCGCCGCCGCGTTTTGAAAAATAATTGTGGTTCACTTCGGCGAGGTCGTGGTCTTCGGTCGCCAGCCAAAAGACGGGGACGGCGTTCGTGCCCTTGGCGGTCAGTTCGCGCGCCGCACGGATCGCCGTGAGGGCTTTGTAGACGCAGTAGGCGGGACCGCCGAAGAGGCCGACCTGCTGGCCGGTGACGACGGCCACGGCGCCGTCGCGCAGGCGGTCGAGATTGTGATCGGTGCGTTCGTCCCCGCCGAGAGCGCGATTTTGCGCACGCAGGACTTCGGCGACGCCGCGGCGCATGGAATCGTCCATGCGTATTTCCGCAGCGGCCTGCTGGATGCCGGTCCAATTGGGGGGATGGGAATAAAATCCGGAAACGCGGGAAAAATTATTGAGAAAGGTGGTGTACAGGAGCGTGGCGCCGGGCAGATCGCCCGCAGGGATTCTGTGACACTCCATGGGAATCTCCATCATACCGTCCGCGCGGAAATCCGGCAACGCGCACTTGCCGTTTCAATTTAGATGAAGTGAAACTGGTTACGATTCAGGCTGTGACCGGTGCGAGAGCAAGTGCCGCGACCAATGTTTCTCTCCAGATTGCATTCTTCACCGGGGCTGCCCGGCCGAAGGCCGCGAACTGATCGTCACAGCCCAGGAATGCTTGGGATGCACAGCCCGGTGGCACAGGCTTCAGCCTGTGCGGATTGGATCCTGGTGTTCGGAAAAGCGCACAGACTGAAGCCTGTGCCACCATTCAATCAGCCGAGGGCAGTTGCGGGGCCGCGGCTTTTTTCAGGTGCAGGGTCTGCAGGGGCGAGACCTCAAGAGACTGCTCGACCAGGGCGCGAATGCCGCGCGCGGCCGCGTTGGCCGCCGAAAGCGTGGTGATGCACGGAATGTTGTAGCGGATCGCCGCGCGGCGGATGGATTTTTCGTCGTAAAACGATTCGCGGCCGAGCGGCGTGTTGATGACCATGTCCACTTTGCCGGTCTTCACCAGGTCCACGATGTTGGGGCGGCCTTCGTTGACTTTGTAGACTGGCTCCGCGGGAACACCGGCGGCTTCGAGGGCCGCGGCGGTGCCGCGCGTGGCGATCAGGCGGAATCCCAGCGCGTGCAATTCCTTGGCCAAGGGAGCGAAGTGCCGCTTGTCGTGGTCGCTGACGCTCAGGAAAATCGACCCCTTGCGTGGCAGGCGCTGGCCCGCGGCAAGCTGCGCCTTGGCGAATGCCTGGCCGAAATTCTTGGAAACACCCATGACTTCGCCGGTCGAGCGCATTTCCGGGCCCAGGATGGTGTCCACGCCGCGGAATTTATTGAACGGAAACACGGGAGACTTCACGGCATAGTAATCACGGACGGCAATTTCAGAGACGCCGTCGGTGACGACCACCGGAAGATTCATGTCGCGCAGTTTTTTTCCGGCCATCAGGCGCGCGGCGACCTTTGCGAGCGGCACTCCGGTGGCCTTGCTGACGTAGGGAACGGTGCGCGAGGCGCGTGGGTTCACTTCCAGCACGTACACGGTGTCGCGCTGGATGGCGTACTGCACGTTCATCAGGCCGACGACCTGCAAGGCCTTGGCCAGGCGATGCGTGTAATCGCGGATGCGCGCCAGCACCGAAGGCGACAAACTCACCGGAGGCAACACGCACGAAGAATCGCCCGAGTGCACGCCAGCCTCTTCGATATGTTCCATCACGCCGCCGATGACTACGTCTTCGCCGTCGGCCAGGGCGTCCACGTCCACTTCGGTGGCTTCCTCGAGGAACTGATCGATCAGCACGGGGCGCGCGGGGCCCATCAGCGCGGCCTGCGCCACGTATTCCTGCACAGTGTTCAAGTCGTAGGCGATGACCATGGCGCGACCGCCGAGAACGTAGCTGGGACGCACGAGCACGGGGAAACCGATTTCGCTGGCGACGCGCGCGGCTTCCTCGGGGACGAGCGCGGTGCCGTTTTTCGGCTGTGGAATTTTCAGTTCGTCGAGCAGGCGGCCGAAGCGGCGGCGGTCCTCGGCCAGGTCAATCGATTCCGGCGCGGTGCCGATGATGGGCACGCCGTTGCGTTTGAGTTCGAGCGCCAGGTTCAGCGGGGTCTGCCCTCCGAACTGCACGATCACGCCTTGCGGCTTTTCGCGATCAACCACGGAGAGGACATCTTCCAGCGTGAGCGGCTCGAAATAGAGACGGTCGGAAGTGTCGTAATCGGTCGAGACCGTCTCCGGATTGCAATTGATCATGATCGTTTCGTAGCCGTCTTCGCGGAGGGCAAACGACGCGTGGCAACAGCAATAATCGAATTCAATACCCTGCCCGATGCGGTTGGGGCCGCTACCGAGGATGGCGATTTTCTGCTTGTTGGTCGGCTCGGATTCATCCTCGTCTTCGTAGGTGGAATACATGTACGGCGTAAAGGATTCAAATTCGGCGGCACAGGTATCGACGCGCTTGTAGACCGGAGCGATGTGCGCCTTGGTGCGGCGGTGGCGGATGGCCGCGGACGTTGTCTTCCAGAGTTGCGCGAGTTGCTCGTCGCTGGTGCCGATGCGCTTGGCTTCACGCAGTAAGTCTTCGGGCACGGTTTCGACCGTGACGGAGGCGAGGCGGCGGTTCACAGCCACAATTTCCTGCATCTGCTGAATGAACCACGGGTCGATTTTGGTGAGTTCGATTACTTCTTTCGATGAAAGCCCGCGCTCCAGGGCCACGAACAGCCAGTGAATGCGGTCCGGGCGCGGCGTGGCGATTTTTTCGCGCAGAAGAGAAACCGGAGTGTCGGCGGGCGCGCGCCAGGGAGAGCTCGGTTCGAGCGAACGGATGCCCTTCTGCAGCGCTTCCTTGAACGTGCGGCCGATGGCCATTACTTCGCCGACGGATTTCATCTGCGTGCCGAGAGTCGAATCGGCGCCGGCAAATTTCTCGAACTGCCACTTGGGGATTTTCACCACCACGTAGTCGATGGTGGGTTCAAAGCACGACGGCGTTTTTTTCGTGATGTCGTTGGGGATTTCATCGAGCGTCATGCCGACGGCCAGCAGGGCGGCGATCTTGGCGATCGGGAAGCCCGTGGCTTTCGAGGCCAGAGCGGAGCTGCGCGAGACGCGCGGATTCATTTCGATCACGATCATGCGGCCGGTCGCGGGATCGATGGCGAACTGGATGTTCGATCCTCCGGTTTCGACGCCCACTTCGCGAATGATCGCGGCGGCGGCGTCGCGCATGCGCTGGTATTCCTTGTCGGTGAGCGTCTGCGCCGGGGCCACGGTGATGGAGTCGCCGGTGTGCACGCCCATGGGGTCGAAATTTTCGATCGAGCAGATGACCACGAAGTTGTCGCGAAAATCGCGCATCACTTCGAGTTCGTATTCCTTCCAGCCGAGGACCGACTCCTCGACCAGGGCTTCGTGCACCGGGCTGGCATCGAGCGCGTGGGAAATCGCTTCGGAAAATTCCTCGCGATTGTAGGCAATCGATCCGCCGGTGCCGCCGAGGGTGAACGACGGGCGGATGACGACGGGGTAGCCAAGTTGATCGGCGAGCTTCAAGCCGTCCTGCGCGTTGTTGATCAGCGCCGAGGCCGGAACATCGAGGCCGACTTTGCGGATGGCGTCCTTGAACCAGAGGCGGTCCTCGGCGACTTTGATCGCGCGCAGCGACGCGCCGATCAGTTCGACGCCGAATTTTTCCAGGACGCCGGTTTCGGCCAGCTCCACTGCGAGGTTTAAGCCCGTTTGCCCGCCGACAGTCGGGAGCAGGGCCTGGGGCCGCTCGATTTCGATAATTTTTTCCAGGTAATCTTTTGTTAAAGGCTCGACGTAGGTGCGGTCGGCGATTTCCGGGTCGGTCATGATCGTGGCGGGGTTGGAATTCACCAGCACGACTTCGTACCCTTCGCTGCGCAGGGCCTTGCAGGCTTGTGTGCCGGAGTAGTCGAATTCGCAGGCCTGGCCGATGACGATGGGGCCCGAGCCGATGATCATGATTTTTTTAATGTCTGTGCGCTTCGGCATGAATTACTGAGCCCTCGTCTGTCCGCGCCGCAGAGTGCCGGACAATTTCCAATGCTTCATCGTCTCGGTGAACTGGCGGAACAAATAATGGGAATCGTGAGGCCCGGGCGAAGCCTCGGGGTGGTATTGCACGGAAAACAGCGGCAGGGTGCGGTGCCGCAGGCCTTCGTTGGTGTGGTCGTTCAGGTTTACGTGCGTGATTTCGACTTCGCTCGACGGGAGTGAATCGGGATCGACACAGAAACCGTGATTCTGCGCGGTGATTTCGACCTGGTCGGTCAGAAGATTTTTCACCGGATGATTCGACCCGTGATGGCCGAAGCGCAATTTGAATGTCTTTCCACCGAGCGCCAAGCCGCACAACTGGTGCCCCAGGCAGATTCCGAAGACCGGGGCCTTGCCCAGCAGGTTGCGAATCGATTCGACGGCGTAGGTAGCGGGTTCGGGATCGCCGGGGCCGTTGGACAAGAAAACTCCGTCGGGCTTGAGCGCGAGGGCGTCCTCGGCCGACGTTTTCGCGGGGACGACCAGCACTTCGCAATTGTGATCGACCAGGAGGCGCAGAATATTCTGCTTGATGCCGTAATCGTAGGCCACCACGCGAAATTTCTGAACCTCGCCATCGGGCTGCACCTCGCCCATGCCTTCGTGCCAGGGCGACGCCGTGAGTTCGATGGAGCCTTTGTCCCAGGCGTATTGCTTTTCCGACGACACGCGGCTGGCCAGTTCCTGACCTGCCATCGACGTCAGCGCGCGCGCTTCCGTGACGAGAGCCTCCGCGGCAGATCCGTCGGTCGCCAGGACGCCGCGCAGCGCGCCTTGTTTGCGGATGTGGCGGACCAGGGCGCGCGTATCCACGTCCCAGAGAACGGGAATGTTGTGGCGCGTCAGGTATGCCTGCGTGGATTCGGTCGAGCGCCAATTCGAGGAAATGGCGGAAAATTCGCGCACCACCAGCGATTCGATGTGCGGCGCGGGCGATTCCTCGTCGTCGTGGTTCGTGCCGACGTTTCCGATGTGCGGATACGTCAGGCAGACGATTTGCCCCGCGTAGCTCGGGTCGGTAAAAACTTCCTGATATCCGGTGAGGCTGGTGTTGAAAACGACTTCCCCGCCGCGCCGCGTGATGGCTCCGGCGGCGCGCCCGTGAAATACTTTTCCGTCTTCCAGTGCCAGAATTCCCGTGCGTTCAGACGATACTGTCAGTGTTCTTCTCCTGGGCGGGCTCCGGGTAGAGCCCGCACCCGCTCTCTGGTGCGTTCACTTTCCGATTCGGAGAAAATCAGCGGAGCGCGTTTCTATTTTTCCGATTCGTCCAGGACCGGGATCGAACCGAAGTGATCGACCGGCCAATACGCGAATACCGCCTTGCCGTAAATAAAATTGCGAGGCACCGGCCCGAAAATGCGCGAGTCGTTCGAGCTGATGCGGTGATCCCCCATCACGAAATATTCGCCCTTGGGTATGCGCGTGGGCGAAAAATTATTCATGTCCGCGGACTCGGGCGGCACGTACGGCTCGGGCAGATACTTTCCGTTGACGAAGACCTGGCCCTCGCGAATCTCCACCGTGTCACCGGGCAAACCCACCACGCGCTTGATGAACGATTTCGACCGGTCGAGAGGATACCAGAAAACGACGACGTCGCCACGCGCAATCGGCTCAAAGCGGTAGACGAACTTGTTGATGAAGATGCGCTCCTGATCGGAAATCAGGGGAGTCATGCTGGTGCCTTCGACCTTCACGGGCTGATAGAAAAAAATGATGATGACGACGGCGAGGCTCAGGGCGATGACGAGATCGCGGCCCCAACTCCGAAGCTCGCGGCGCAGCGGCGGCGTCGCTTCCGGCGCGACAACAGGGGTTAGTTCAGGGTTCGGCTCCATAGTTCTTGGGTGCGGTACCAACCATTTATACCACGCTGGTTCGCGGCGCGCCACCGGAACCAAGAAGTGGAACTGGGTTCCGCCAGTTTGGGATTGGCTTTCAGTGCGACGAGCTAATCAAACCGCAACCGCCGCGCCGTGAAGTCCTCGATGGCACTGGCTTCAGCCCGTGCACTGTTATCCGCTGCAGAAAATTAAAACCGCACAGGCTCAAGCCTGTGCCACCAAACGCAGCCTTCGGTAATCGGCCCACCACTGGCCGTCGCGGAACAGGTCGGGGCGAAGAGTGTCCTCCACCTTTCGTAAAAAAGTTTCGCGCTTCTTGTCATCAAGCCCATCGAGGTAAGCCGAGCAAAACATCGCGATCCAGTTTCGCAACCCGGCGTCGCCGTCGGCGAGACCGGTGGGGCGGTCGAACAGCGTCATGAATCTGACCTCGAAACCATTTTCCTCGAGCAGCGTTGCGTACTCGCCGACGCTGGGGTAATACCATGGATTCACGTCCCCCACCGTGGACGGGCGTACCTGTTTGTGTGTTTCATCGAGGGCCTGCTTGATCTTCCGGACGTTTCCCTTCCCGCCGAATTCCGCGACGAACCGGCCGCCAGGCCGCAGCGCCCGCCGCACGCCCTGAATCACGCGAACCGGCTGGTGAATCCAGTGCAGCACCGCGTTGGAAAACACGGCGTCGAATTCCTGGTCAAATTTCAGATCTGTCGCGTCGGCAATTTCAAATTTCAATTTGGGATATGCCTGGCGCGCCGCCTGGATCATTTCCGGGGAGCGGTCGACGCCGACCACGCGCGCGCCGGACTCGACGATTTGCGCGGATAGATGACCGGTGCCGCATCCCAGGTCCAGGATGCGTTCGCCGGGTTGCGGCGCAAGCAGCGATACCACGTCGGAGCCGTATTTCCAGACGAAATCGTGCTTGGCGTCATATAGATTTGCATTCCACACCGAAGGGCCCGGACTGGTCCGCGGATTTTCGGAAGGAGATTTTCCGGTCCAAGTCTTGCTGGTTCGATCGCTCAAGTGTTTTCCTTCCGCCTTCCGTTTTCCGGGGTGTCTACATCGCCGCCCGGGCGAAACGCGCCGAAGGCGTATTGCACCGCGGCCAGCGCGGAGCACACGGCCGTTTCCGTGCGCATGATGTTGGCTCCCAGAGCGGCTTCGGAAAATCCGGCGGACGCAGCGGCGGAAAACTCCGCGTCGGTCCAGCCGCCTTCGGGGCCGATGGCGATGGCGACGGTGGTCGGGCCTTCTCCCTGAACGGCCGCTGCCGCCGGCTCAAGCAGTGCACGCATAGGGACCGCGCCGGAGCGCTCGGAAAGCAGCAGGCGGACTTGTGCCTCCGCGGCGGCAAACGCGGCGCGCGGTTTGGCCGCTTCGCCGAGCTGCGGGATGCGCAGGCGGCGCGCCTGCTGCGCCGATTCGGCCAGGATTTTCCTCCAGCGTTCGGCGCGTTTGGGAGACGCGGCAACCAGGCCGTGCTCGCTGCGGTCCGCGATGAGCGGAACGATTTCATCAACGCCGAGTTCGGTGGCCTTCTCGATGGCCCATTCCAGACGGTCAAATTTCACGATGGCCAGCAGCAGGGCGACCCGCAGCGGGGCCGGGTGAATCGGGAGCTTTTCCACCAGCGAAAAATGAATCTCCTCCCGGCCCACCGATTCGGTTTCGGCGAGCCACAGGGATTCGCCGTCGCTGAGTTCAAACAATTGCCCCGGCTCGGCGCGCAACACCCGCGCCAGATGGTGCGCCGCGTCGCCCGTAAGCGCCGCGGAACTGCCATGAAATCCATCGACAAAGAATCGCCGCCGCATGAGCTCTTATGTTATATCAATCCGATGCGATCGCGACGCCGGCCGCCGTCCGCCCTCAGCGAAAGGTTCGCCCACGCCGTTTTTGCTGCGTTTTTGGTTTTCGTCTATCCGATTTTCCTCCGCAGCCAGACGGCTCCGCGCAGGCCTGTTGCGGTGCGAACGGTGATCATCGATACGGACGCGGGCAGCGACGACCTGATGGCCATCGCGTTTCTTCTCTCGCGCCCGGATTTTCACGTGGAGGCCATAACGATCGCGAACGGAATGGCTCACGTGCCAGCCGGGGGCAGAAACGTTTTGCGGCTGCTGGAACTCGCCGGACGCAGGGACGTGCCGGTTTATCTGGGACGCGAATCGCCGCTTTCCGGGAATGTGGAATTTCCGGCGGAATGGCGGCGCAACTCCGACGAACTTCCGGGTGTCATGCTCCCGGAGGCGCATCGCGCCGCCGAATCGCGCCCCGCCGAAGAATTTCTTTCCAAGCGCCTGGCCGACACCGCGCGCCCCGTGCAAATTCTGGAGCTTAGCCCGATGACGAATCTTGCGGCGGCGCTTAAGAGTGCGCCGCGCGCAGCCCGCACCGTGCGGCAGATTGTGATCATGGGCGGCGCGGTGGGCGTGGCGGGAAATCTGGGCGACGGGGGCGTGTACAAGACGGATAATACCGCGTCCGAATGGAACATGTTTGTGGATCCGGCCGCGGCAAAAATCGTTTTTGATTCCGGCGCGCCCATTCGGCTGGTGCCGCTCGATGCCACGCAGCGGGTGCCCATCGACATGGCGCTGTTTGAACAATTTCAGGCGCGGGCTTCGACGCCGCTGGCGCGGTTTGTGGCCCAGGTGCTTGCCACCAACCGCGATTTCATCCGGCAGGGATTTTATTTTGCGTGGGATCCGCTGGCCGCGGCGGCGCTGGCGAATCCCGCGGTCGCGACGTTTCGGCCCAAGGCCATCGACGTCAGCGACAAACCGGAAGAGTTGGGGCGGACGATCGAGATCAAAAAGCGCAGGCCCAATATGCAAGTGGCGGTCGACGCCGATTCGCTGAGGTTTCGCGAGGTGTTTATGACCGCGCTGGGAGTGCGGTAGGTTTTGCAGGACAGGCACTCTTGCCTGTCCGGTTTTTGCGGGCTGCGTGTGTTGCGTGATCGAATAAAATCCAGCGGCTGGCGCCGCTGGGACAGACAAGAGTGTCTGTCCTACCCGAAGATGTCCTTCACTTTTTCAAACAAAGAGGAATCGCGCTGCGCGGGGCGATTTTCCACCGGAAGCGTGGCGCCCAACTGCTCGAAGAGACGGCGCTGGTCGCGCGTCAACTTGGTGGGGACGACCACGTGGATGTTCACGTAGAGATCGCCCTTGCCGCCGCCGTGCGGGTCGGGCAGGCCTTTGCCTTTCAGGCGGACGATCTCTCCGGTCTGGGTGCCTTCAGGAATTTTGACAGTCTCTTCCCCGTTCAGTCCTTGGACGCGGATTTCCGTGCCCAGGGCGGCCTGCACGATGGAAATCGGCACGGTGCAATATAGATCGGCGTTGCGGCGCTCAAAATACGGGTGTGCTTTGACTTCGAGAACCACGTACAAATCGCCGGCAGGGCCGCCGTTTTCCCCGGGCTCGCCTTCTCCGGGAACGCGCAGGCGCGTATTGGAATCGACGCCCGGGGGAATGCGCAAATCGATGGTCTTGCTGCGCTCGACGCGCCCCTGCCCGCGGCAATCCGGGCAAGCTTCGCGCACGATTTGTCCCGCGCCGCGGCATTCCGGGCAGGTGCGGGAGATGGTGAAAAATCCCTGCTGGTAATGGACCTGCCCCCGGCCGCCGCACGCGGAGCACGCGGTGACTCCGGTACCCGCCTTGGCGCCGGTGCCGTTGCAGCTTTCGCAGAATTCGAGGCGCGGCAGGCGGATTTTCGTATTCACACCGGAAGCGCCTTCCTCGAAAGTGAGTTTCATGTCGTAGCGCAGGTCCGCGCCGCGCTGCGAACGGTTTCTTGCGCGGCGGCCTCCGAAGATATCCTCGAAGCCGAAGAAATCGCCGAAGATGTCTTGAAACTCGTCGAAGATGGTCTGGTTGACGCCGCCCTCGAAGCCGCCCCGCGAAATGCCCTGATAGCCGAAGCGGTCGTAGGCGGCGCGCTTTTGCGGATCGGAAAGGATCGAGTAGGCTTCGGTGGCCTCGCGGAATTTTTCCTCCGCTTCCTGTTTTTTCTGGGGATTACGGTCCGGATGCCACTTCATCGCCGATTTGCGGTAGGCGGATTTGATCTCATCGGCGCCGGCGGAGCGCTCGAGGCCCAAAATTTCGTAGCAGTCGCGTTTTTGGCTCATCGTCTGGTATAGGCCGAGTGGCTTTAGTTCCCTTCTGTACTGGAGTCCGGAGTGCCGCCCGGATGCACGGCGACCCTCACGATCGCAGGCCGCAGAACGCGTCCATGAAACTGGTAGCCGTCCTGAAATACGTCGACGACGGCCCCGTCCGCGTATTCCGCGGATTCCACGCGTTCGATGGCCTGGTGCATGTGCGGATCGAACATTTTTCCGGCGGCTTCGACGCGCTGCAGTCCGTGGCGCGTGAGCGCGTCCCACAATTGCTTGCGGATCAGGATGACGCCCTTGCGATATTCCTCGTAAGAGGGATCGTCGTGGCCCTGCAGGGCGCGGTCAAACGCATCGAGCACGGGAATCAGGTCCAGGACCAGGCGCTCAACGCCACGGCGGCCTTCTTCGTGACGGTCGCGCTCGGTGCGCTTCTTGAAATTTTCAAAGTCGGCCTGACGGCGGACCAGGGTCTGCAACAATTCTTCCTTTTCGGCGCGCAGTTTGCCGAGTTCCGCGGCGATCCCGGTTTCGCTTACCGGGGCTGGATCGCTGGAAGCGGGATCGGCTCCGGCGGACGAAGGATCTCCGCCGCCTGATTCCACGCGGGCGTCATCGATCGAAAAAATTCCCCGTTCTTCGCGCTTCGGTTCTGCCAAGGGTGTTAACTCCGATCCAGTGTTTCGCTGAAGGCCCGCGCGACGAATGCGACCGCCGTGATGGCGCGCTCATAGTGCATGCGCATGGGGCCAAGAACTCCCACCGTGCCCAGCGACTGATCCTGATACGAATAGGGCGCGCTGATCAAGGCCAGATGTTCGCCGGCCGGGTCGATTCCCTGCACGCCGATCTGCACGTGCACCGGGTCGGGTGTGTCGATGCACCCTGCGAGCAACGCGATCAGCCTGTGTTTTTCCTCGATGGCCACCAGGACTTCGCGCAATTGCGCCTGGTCTGAAAATTCCGGCGCTCCGGCCATCTGCGCGGCGCCCTCGATGTAGACGCGCTGCGTCGAGCCTTGCTCGAGCATTCCCGGATCGCAAAGCGCCAGCGCATCGCGGGCCAGCAGATCGTAGCGCTCCTGCTCCAGGGCCAGCCGGCTGAGCAAATCCGCGCGGATGGCTTCGAGCGTGCGGCCCACGTAATGGCGGTTCAGGTAATCGGCGGTGCGGTCGAGATCGGGCTGCGTGAACACGCGCTCGGTGCGGATAATTTTGTCGCGCGTGTTGCCGCCGGTGGAAACCAGGACGACCACAACGCGGCCGTCCGGCAGCAGGACGAAGCGGACGTGCTCGAGCACGCTCTTCGCGATGGGAGGAGAAACCACTATCCCCAGGCCGCGCGACACTTCGGCAAGGATGCGGCCGGCGCGTTCGGCAATTTCCTCGGGCGTGGTGGCGGCGGCAAATTCTCCGCGAATCCAATCCTCGTCTTCCGGGCTCAATGTGGCCTGCGCGGCAACCTGCTGCGCGAAGAAGCGATATGCCGTGGCCGTGGGGACGCGGCCGGCGGAGGTGTGGGGCTGGTAGAGAAAGCCGCTTTCCTCGAGGTCCGCCATGACATTGCGAATCGTCGCCGGGCTCAGCGACTGAATGTGGCGGCGCGAAATCATGCGCGAAGAGACGGGTACGCCCGATTCAATATAGGCGCGGACAATCGCCGCTAAAATTTGCCGGTTGCGCTCGATATGTGGGGCTGGATGGTCCATAAATCCACTACTCACCGAAGCTTAACATGCCTGAAGTAATTTTATGCCCAGAAGCCGTTCTCGTCAAACCAGATGCGCGGATGGTGTGCGAATGAGGATTTCTCGCCACGGGAAAGAAATTCCCCGCCTCTGACCCTTCGCTTCATTCAGGGCAAGAGAGGCGGGCTACAGTGTTGGAGATTCGCCGCGTCCTGCTGTAGCCCGGGGCTTCAGACCCGGGATCTTTTCGCAGCGCATGGAAACGCTGCCCCGAAGTGCACCCTCAATCCAGATCGCCCGCGTCGATTTGGGCGCGCTGCAGGCGGTCGGAATAATCGATGTAGAGGGTTTTCCATTCGGAATAAAAATCGATGGCGGCGGTGCCGGCTTCGCGGTGGCCGTTGCCGGTGCTTTTGGTGCCGCCGAAGGGCAATTGGATTTCCGCGCCGATGGTCGGGGCGTTTACGTACACGATTCCGGTTTCGAGGTCGCGCATGGCGCGATAGGCCTGATTGACGTTGCGCGTGTAGATGGACGCCGAGAGGCCGTACTTCACGTTGTTGGCGATTTCGATGGCCTCGTCGAACGAGGTGAATGTGAGGACGGCGACGACGGGGCCGAAAATTTCCTCCTGCGCGATGCGCATGCGCGGGTCCACGTCGGAAAAAATGGTGGGCTCGTGGAACCAGCCGGCGGAGAGTCCGTTGGTTTGCACGCGGTGGCCGCCGGTGACGATTTTCGCGCCCTCATTTTTGCCGATCTCGACGTATTTCATGACCGTCTCAAGTTGCGTTTCATTGACCACCGGGCCTACGTCGGTACCCGGATCGAGGCCGTCGCCGATCTTTAGCGATTTCACACGCGCGGCGAAGCGGTCCAGGAATTCCCTATGCAACTTTGCGTGGACGGCCACGCGGCTGGCCGCGGTGCAGCGCTGCCCGCTGGTCCCGAAACCGCCCCATACTGCGCCTTCGACGGCTAGCTCCAGATTCGCGTCGTCCATCACGATGATGATGTTTTTGCCGCCCATTTCCAGATGGCAGGGCTTGAATGTGGGCGCGCAGGCCTGATTCACGATGCGGCCAGTCTCGGTCGATCCCGTGAAACTTATGGCCGAAACATCGGGATGCGTCACCAGCGGGGCTCCGGCGTCAGGCCCCATGCCGTTGACGATGTTCACAACGCCGTGAGGCAGGCCGGCTTCGATCAGGATCTGCACCAGGTTGTAGGTCGAAAGCGGCGTGTCCTCGGCCGGCTTGATGACTACTGTATTGCCACAGATCAGCGCTGGCATGATTTTCCACGACGGAATGGCCATGGGGAAATTCCAGGGCGTGATCATGCCCACCACGCCCAGCGGATCGCGCACGGACATCGCGAATTTATTGGGAAGCTCGGAAGGCACGGTCTGGCCGAAGAGACGGCGGCCTTCCCCGGCCATGTAATAGGTCATGTCGATGGCTTCCTGGACGTCGCCGCGCGTTTCGGACAGGGGCTTTCCCATTTCGCGCGTCATGTCGCGGGCCAGTTCTTCCTTGCGCTTCACCAAAGTTTCCGCAGTGCGATATAAAATTTCGGCGCGGCGCGGCGCGGGCACCAGGCGCCACTTCGCGTAGGCGGCCTTGGCGGCTTCCACCGCGTTGTTCACGTCCTCGTGCGTCGAGGACGGAAAAATTCCGATTAATTCGGAAGTATTGGCGGGGTTGCGATTTTCAAACGTGCGGCCCTGGCGGGCTTCGACCCATTCCCCGTTGATGAAATTCTTGTGAATTCTGGAAACGGCGCTTGTGGTCATCGTGCCTCCCGGGAAAATTCGAGGCCTTGCAAAACGGATGGTTCCTCGCGGAAACCGAATCACGGCGGAAAATTTCCGCGCGGAAGCTCAATGTAGCAGAGCGGTACGGAGGCGTCAAACCATGCGCCGACGGCCTATTGCTGAGTGGTACTGGGAGCGGGAGCCGATGAATGGACTGGAGCGGACGACACGGCGGGAACGGGAGCTCCCTTGCCGGCCGTATCGGAACCCAGGCCGAGTTTTTCCAGACTCAAGGCGTCGATTTTTCCGGTAGGGGTGATGCCGTTTTTATCCTGGTACTTTTTCATGGCTTCGACGGTGGCGTCGTCCCATTTCCCGTTGGGCTCGCCCTGGTAGGAGCCGTCCTTCTGCAGAGCGGTCTGGATTTCCTTGATGCGATCGGCGGTTGGGGCCTTCTGTCCCTTGGGTTTGGCGACCGTTTTCTTTCTCTTTTTCGATTTCGACGAAGACGTTTTCGTGGTGGATTGCGCCGCGGAAGGACGCGCGGCGCCATACACCACGGGGGCCGCGCTCACCAGGAGCACGGCCCCAAGGAAACTCAGAAAGGTTCGTTTTCTCATCATCGTGTAGTGTCACCGCAGGGGCATCCGCCGCGGCGGACCATGCCCCTGCCAACGATCGACGAAACCTATTGCTCAGGAGCCGGAACCGCGCCGGCCAAGTACACCGTGTCAAATTGATCGCTGCCGGTGCGCCGCAGGACCTTGAACAGGACATCCTGTCCGGGTTTCAGGCCGGAAACGTTACGGCGGTACTCGGCGACCGAGTTCACCGGGACGTGGTTCACTTCGGTGATGACGTCGCCTCGGCCGAACCCGATGTCCTCGGCAAAGCTCGCGGGATCGACTTCGGTGACCAGCACGCCCTTCATGTTTTCGTAGCCGGCGCGCTTGGCGCGGTCCGAACCCAAGTCTTCCAGGCGCAGGCCGAACTCGGCCGGAGTTGGGCCATTGTCGCTGCTGCCGCCATTGCCGGCGCGGTCGGGGAAGATTTTGGTGCGGTCCGCGACGGTGAGCGAAGCGTCGTGTTCCTTTTTGTCGCGCACGTAAGTGACGCGGACGGTGCTGCCGATGGGCGTGGTGGCGATCGGGTTGACCAGATCGTTTCCGTTATGAACGGGCTTGCCGTTCACGCTGGTGATGACGTCGCCGGATTGCAGGCCCGCTTTTTCGGCCGGGCTTCCGGGTTCGACGCGCTGCAGCACAATGCCGTACGGCGCGCCGAGTTCCTTGAGCACGATCGGATTGCTGCCCTGGGCTTCGGTGAAGCTGACACCGATGGAGCCGCGAGTCACTCTTCCATTGGAAATAATCTGGTTGTAAACACCGATGGCGGTATTGGAGGGCAGCGCAAAGCCCACGCCTTCGTTGCCATGGCCGCCGGTAATGATGGCGGTGTTGATGCCGATCACCTGGCCGGCCATATCCACCAACGGGCCGCCGGAATTTCCGGGGTTGATGGCCGCGTCAGTTTGAATGAAGCGCTGGAATTGCTGGCCCACGTTGCCGCGGTCCTTGGCGCTGATGATTCCCGCGGTCACGCTGCCCTGCAGGAAGCCGAACGGGTTGCCAATGGCCAGGGCCCAATCGCCCACCTGGACGCCGTCGGAATTGCCGAGCTTGGCGGCGGGGAGATCGCGCCCTACCTCAATCTTCAAAACGGCCAGGTCCGTTTCCTCGTCCGTGCCCACGACTTTGGCGGTGTAGGCGGTCTGTTCGCCATTGAGATAGACCTGAATCTTGGTGGCCTGATCCACCACGTGGTGATTGGTGAGGATGAAGCCCTTCTTGTCGACGATCACGCCGGAGCCCAGGCTGCGCTCGGCGGTCGGACCCTGATCGGGAAAATCGAAGAAACGGTTGAAGAAATCCTGGAAGGGCTGCTGCTGGTCGTCCTGCGGACCCATTTCGTCGCGGCTATGCGGCTGCGCTCCGCCCTTGCCTTTGCCGTGGCCCTCGATCACCTGCGTGGTGGAGACGTTCACCACCGCGGGTTGCACCTTGTTCACGATCAAGGCGAAGGCGTTGGACAACTGCACGGGATCCGGAATGGCCAGCGGCGTGCCGCCCACTCCGGCGGCGGGATGCGAGGCCCCCACGCGGCCGGAGATGACCGTGCCAATGAGCATGCCGATGGCCAGCGTTACCGTCATCAGCAGTGTCGCGACGATTTTTCGATTGCGCGCCCAGACGGCGAATTCCCGCAGTTGCATTCCCATAATCTTGCACTCCTCTTTGCCAAGCCTTGCGTCCCAAATTACCCCGCATTATACCACTACCGCCGTTCGCGCACCCGGGTCCTCGCGCCTCGGATTCGAGTGAGCCAACTCCGCAATTGGAGTGAAGGGATCGCAGGGCCGGGCGCTTCGCGCGCCTTATAATTAGACCTTATATCACTCACAAGTATTATAAATTTGATTTGGCCTGCCATCCGCCGTGAAATGAATGGCGGGCTATACGCGCGATGACAGGGCGCCGCTGTTTCACCCGGCGGCAATCCCCCGGTTGCGGTTTTATTTCGGCCTGTTAGACTCGACTATCGGCTTCCAAGCAGGCGCGGCGAAATATATTTAGGACTTAAAACTTATGACTCCACGCACGATGTACCGCAAAATCTGGGAATCGCACCTGGTCCGCGAGGCGCCGGGCGAGCCTTCGCTGATTTATATCGACCGCCACCTGGTTCACGAAGGCACTTCCCCGCAGGCATTCGCCGGACTGAAAGCGGCGGGCAGGAAAGTACGGCGCCCCGATCTGGCGTTTGCCGTCATGGATCACTCGGTGCCGACCAAGAACCGCAATTTGCCGATCCTGGATGCGGCCGCGAACGGCCAGTTCGAGGCCCTGGAACGCAATTGCCGCGAATACGGCATCACGTTGTTCGACATGTTCAGCCACAACCAGGGCATCGTGCACGTGATCGGGCCGGAGCTGGGCATCACGCAGCCGGGACAGACGATTGTGTGCGGCGACAGCCACACCTCGACGCACGGGGCGTTTGGCACGCTGGCCTTCGGCATCGGCACCAGCGAAGTGGAGCACGTGCTGGCCACGCAGTGCCTGTCGCAGTACGAATCCAAGACCATGCACATTGTGGTCAACGGAAAACGCGGCAAGGGCGTCTCGGCGAAAGACATTATTTTGGCCATCATTGGAAAAATCGGCATCGCCGGAGGCACCAGCCACGTGGTGGAGTATTCGGGCGAAGCCATTCGCGGGCTTTCCATGGACGGGCGCATGACCGTCTGCAATATGTCCATCGAAGGCGGCGCGCGCGCCGGGATGATCGCGCCGGACGACACCACTTTCGCATACATGGAGGGGCGTCCCTACGTGCCTCGGGGAAAAGAATTTCAGGAAGCCGTGGGACGCTGGAAGGCGCTGGCCACCGATCCTGGAGCAAAATTCGACGCCACCGTGGAACTCAACGCCAACGATCTGGCGCCGCAAGTCACCTGGGGCACAAACCCGGGGATGGTTTCCGGCGTTACCGGACGCGTGCCCGATCCGGCTTCCTTCCGCGATCCGGACGATCAGAAAGCGGTGGCGCGCGCGCTGGAATACATGGGCCTGAAGCCGGGGACCGCCGTGGTGGACATTCCCGTGGATCGAGTATTTATCGGGTCGTGCACCAATTCCCGGCTGAACGATCTTCGCGCGGCCGCGCGCGTGGTGGCCGGAAAACACGTTTCCAAGAATCTGAAGGGTGCGCTGGTGGTGCCAGGATCGATGAGCATCAAGGCCAAGGCCGAGGCCGAGGGTCTGGACAAGATTTTCATCGACGCGGGTTTTGAATGGCGCGACGCGGGATGCAGCATGTGCATCGCCATGAATCCGGACGTTCTGCCTCCGGGAGAACGCGCGGCGAGCACGTCGAACCGGAATTTCGAGGGGCGGCAGGGCAAGGACAGCCGCACGCACTTGGTCAGCCCGATCATGGCGGCAGCCGCGGCGATCGAAGGACATTTCGTGGACATTCGCGAGTGGAATGTGGAAGCGCCGGAGTGATGGGCGCGCTTTTTCCGTCATTCCGAGCGAAGCGAGGAATCCCTCCTTGGCTGGCGCGCACAAAGAAAGAGGGATTCCTCGCTTCGCTCGGAATGACGGCATTTTAGTTAAGTTAAAGCGTTTAGGAAAATTGTTATGTGTGGGCTCGGGTTGGTGCCCGCAGGAGAAAAAAACATGCAGCCGTTTTCAACACACACTGGAATGGTGCTTCCGCTGGATCGCGTGAATGTGGACACCGACCAGATGGTGCCGAAGCAATTCCTGAAGGCGCAGACCCGGCAAGGCTTCGGGCGCGTGCTGTTCTATGACTGGCGCTATCTGCCGGGGGAAAAACCGAATCCGGAATTTATTCTGAACTGGCCGCGCTACAAGGGCGCATCGGTGATGCTGGCGCGCGCGAATTTCGGCTGCGGGTCGAGCCGCGAGCACGCTCCCTGGGCCGTCGCCGATTACGGGTTCCGCGTGCTGATCGCTCCCAGCTACGCCGACATTTTTTATAACAACTGCTTCAAGAACGGCATTCTGCCCGTGACGCTTCCCGAAGCGCAGATCGACGAACTGTTCCGGCGTGCCGAAGCCCAGGAAGGCTATTCGCTCACGGCGGATTTACCGAACCAGACTGTCAGCGATTCCACCGGATTGAAATACAAATTCGAGATCGATCCGTTTCGCAAGCATGTACTGCTGGAAGGGCTGGACGACATCGGGCTCACGCTGAAGTACGCCGCGAACATCGACGCGTTCGAGCAGGCCAGGCATCCCGGCGCCACGATGTACGAGGCCGTGGACGCGAAATATTTTCCGAAGCATTGATCCGGCTTCCCATCGCGGAGCCTCGCTCAAATATCCAGTAGAACAAGTTTCGGTCTGTCCTACTCATGCATTGAGCGAATTGTTCGCGGCAGCCGGCACACGCCCCATCAGTTCCGCCACTAGAATCCCAGCCAGGATCAGGCCCGCGCCCATCAGCGCCCGCGTCCCCAGCCGTTCCTTCACCATGACGTAGGAAGTGATCGCCGCAAATACCGGTTCGCTTGCCAGAATCAAGGCCGTATTGGTGGCAGAGGTATGTCGCTGCGCCCAAACCAGAAGCGGATAGGCCAGCGAAGTAGTGAAAAATGCGGTGAGCAGAACGCCCGTCCACATCTGGGAAGTGAAGCGGACATGAAACCTCTCCAGGCCGGTCACATTCAGGATGGGCACGGCCAGCAAGGAAAGCCCGGCCGTCACGGCGACCTGGAGAAAACTGAGCCCGGCCAGCGAGTGCGCGGCGCTGTAGCGTTCGATGAAAATAATCTGCAGCGCGTAAAGAACCGCGCAGCCCATGACCAAAAGATCGCCGCGGTTGAGGTCGCTGATTCCCTGGCGCGGAACGGTGAGGAAATAAAGACCCGCAAAGGATGCCAGTGCCCCTCCCCAGGCCCAGGCATTTATCTTTCTGCGCCAGAAGATGGCAAGAAACACGGGGATCAGGACCACGCTGAAACCGGTAATGAACGCGGCTTTGGAAGGCGTGGTCCGGGCGATTCCCGCCGTCTGAAAGGCGTATCCCCCGGCCATGCACAGACCCACGACCACGCCGGCGCGAATTTCGCCGGGCGATAATTTGCGCAGGTCGGAGCGGTAAATCCAGGCCATCGGGAGAGCGCCCAGGATGAATCGCGCGGCCAGGTAGGCGAAAACGGAAATATCGGCCAGGGCGTTTTTCACGATCACGAACGTGGCGCCCCAGAGCAGGGCGCACGCCAGCAAGGCACAATGGGCTTTGAATCGTGTGCTCACTGTGCCCGCATCGTATCAACGAAAGGATGGAACCGATTTACAAAACCGGATTGGCGCGGCGCGCGTCTCATCGATAGACTGAGTTTAGTGAGCGCGCAAAGCAAAGGCAACCTGCTTGTCGGCGCAGGAATCGCACCTTGGAATGGGATTTCGGTAGGACAGGCACTCGTGCCTGTCCGATTTAGATTAGCGACGCCGCGCACCTAAACCGGACAGGCAAGAGTGCCTGTCCTACTGAGGCTCAGCCGCGTTGATAGGACAATAGCAACTTGTTAAACCTTACGACTGTGCCGCTTCGCACTCTCCGCTTGATTGCCATGCTGCTCGCACTGCCGATTCTGGGTGGCGCTTTTTTACCCGTGGCGCGCGCCGATGACAAGGACAAAAAGACCAAGGAGAAAAAGGAAAAGCCCGATGTCTGGGTGGAAATCCGCACGCCGCAATTCGTGGTCACCAGCGACGGCGGAGAAAGCAGCGCACGCAAAGTGCTGCACGATTTCGACCAGTTGCGGCGCGTCATCCAGGCGACCATGCCGGGCTCGCGCTCCGGCACCGGACTGCCTATCCAGATTCTGGCCGCGCGCGACGCCCAGGGGTTCACAAAACTATTCCCCGAGTTCCCTCCAGACAAGCGTCACGAGCAGCCCAACGGGCAGTTTATTCCCGGCTCGGAAAAAATTTTCATCGCCATACGCACCAATGTTTCCGGCCGCACGCCATACGAGGAAATTTACCGCGATTACGCGCGGCTGATCCTGAAGCTCAGCTATCGCAGCCTGCCTCCGTGGCTGGCCGAGGGCTATGAGGATGTTTACGGGAGCATGGAACTCACCGACAAAGGGGCGCGGCTTGGCCGGCCGGATCCGGATGATCTGAGCATATTGTTTGAAAGCCCGCTGCTGTCGCTGGATACCGTGCTGAAAGTGGATCGCGGTTCGGCGTATGACTCGGGCGGAGACAAACGCACCGTCTTCTACGCGGAATCGCGGGCGCTGGTGCATTTCCTGCTCGCCGATCCGCAGATGATTTCGGGCAAATCGCTGGACCGGTACATGGCGCTGGTGGAAAAAGGCGGCGACACGTTGCAGTCGGCCCACCAGGCGTTTGGCGACCTGAACCAACTGCAAAGCCGCCTGGATGCCTACATCCGGCAGGTGAAGGGGCAGCCGACGGATGCGGCCATGGCGGAAGGCGGCGACGCAGGCGGCGCCGTGCGCCAGCTTTCGGCCGCGGAGCTTGACGCGCGCATCGGTGATTTTTGGTCCAACCGCGGACGGAATGAAGACGCGGAATCCAAATTGGAAGACGCCCTGATGGCCGATCCGTCGATCGCGCTGGCCGAGCAAAGCCTGGGATTTTTGACGTTGCGGAGAAAAAACCTGGACGAAGCGGACAAACACTTTTCCAAGGCGCTGCAACTGGATCCCAACGACGGGCTTACGTATTACGGACAAGGGCTGGCGTTGCTGGCGCGAGGCGGCTTTGTGGGGGTTCCGGTGGGAGCGGTGGAGGCATTCGAAAAGTCTGCGTCGTTGAATCCCGATTTCGCTCTCACCTGGAATTACCTGGCGTCGCTGTATGCCAGCCGGCCGGAAACCTTGCGCAAGGCCTTGGCAGATGCGCAGCAGGCGGCGGGGCTGGCTCCCGGCGACACTGGATACCGATCGCAGGTTGCGGCGATTCAGGATCGTCTGGCGAGCGGCGAAGAGGTACGCAAGGACGTCGGCCCGCCGGCTACTGTAAAGACCGCAGAGCGGCCTGGCGAGGCGCCACGGCCATCTGCGTCCGCCTCAAGGGAATCGCTCGGCAATGCCGCGCCGAAATCAGCCGGAGACTTGGGGCTGCGCATCGAGCGGAAGACCGAGCCCGAGGAGAAGCCGGCCTCTGCGAGCGCGGCCACCGCGCCGCCCGCGGCTGCTCCTCCCCCGCCGGTGCTCTCGAACGCCGCGCCGCGCGTGTACTCCATGGTGGGCAACATTAGCGACGTAATCTGCACGAACGCTCCGCAGATTCAGATCACGCTGAAGGCGCAAATGATCGTGATGCATTTGCATGCCGACGATTTGGGAAAAGTCGCTGTTACTTCCGCGGGGTCCAAGACACCCGCAAAAAACACGACGTGCAACATGCTGCGGGGGCGAACGGCGCGCGTCAGTTATTTTCTGGCTTCGGATAAGACGTGGGACGGGGAAATTCAGGCGGTTGAAATTCGTAGCGAGCCGTAGGCTGCAAATCTGCAAGACAGAATCCTTCTAGATCTTTCTACAGATTGTTCGCCGGTTTTAGTGGCGCGGGCTTCACAGGCTGCGGAAAAACCCAAAACGCCGTCATTCCGAGGTGCGCTTTTCGCCGAGGAATCCCTCTTTCCCTGCGTTTCAATCGAAGAGGGATTCCTCGCTTCGCTCGGAATGACGGATGAGGAGGTTTTTTCGCAGCCTGTTCAGCCTGTGGGCGTTAGTTCATGCAAGATCGATTTTACTGGCAACCAAAACCCACAGGCTGAAGCCTGTGCCACTAAAACCCGGCCTCGGTTTCTTGGTTACAACTCCAAAATGCGGCGGCTGAAAGAATCAACTCCTAAGCTGAAGAGAAGGCCGGGCCGAAAAAAAGAAGGGGCCGGACGTTTGTCCGGCCCTTTCGCTTTCTTGTTGATGATCTGCGGTTAGAACTGCAACCTCATGCCGATCTGGATCGACCGGGGGCCGCCGCTGCCGACGGTGGCGTTGGCGATGCCGACGTCCGGGGTCTGGCGGGAAGAGCCAAACGATCCGGTGACGGATGGGTTGCCGGAGTTGGTGTAGAACTGGGTCATGTTGAGGACGTTGAAGGCCTCAAAGCGGAACTGGGCGTTGAGGCGTTCGGTGAAGCGGACTTCCTTCACGACGGACAGGTCCCACAGGCGGAACGGCTCGCCGCGGAACATGTTACGGCCCTCGTTGCCGAAGGTTCCGAACGCTGGCGCGAGCATGACCGAGCCATTCAGGTCGAAGCAGCCGAATTTGTTGAGAGCGGCTTCGTATCCGCCATTTGGAATGCCAGCAGCGTTTTTGGCCCAACCGGCGAACGCCTGGGTGTAACTTGCGTCCAATGTGGCAGCTTGCGCAGCGCACGCTGGATCGCTGCTGAATTGAGCCGCACTGGTCGCGTTCGCGAAGTTGACTGCCGATAAACCCGCTCCGGGAACGAATGGAACACCGGCGGATTTCTGGTCGCTGAAGACTCCGGGCTGTCCGAAATAGCTCCAACGATCCTCGCCCTCTCCAGTGCCGCTGATGTTGTTTTTGGTGTCAGTGATGTTCCAGGGAAGCGCGGTCTGATATTTCACGATGGAATTGATCTTCCAGCCTTCGAGCATTTGCGCGTAGCCCTTCTTACCGGGCAGCGCGTAGCTCATGGACCATGTCAGGCTGTGGCGCACGTCGGTCAGGCAGTTGCCGTAATCCGCCTTCGGATTGTAGACGTTCGAGGGAAGGATGGCGCCGTTCCAATCGCCCGAGCCCATCTCCATGCAGTGGCCGTAAACGTAGCCGACCAGGTAATCCAGGCCGTGCCAAGGATGCTGGGTCAGGGTCACCTGCAGCGAGTTGTAATTGCTGTTGTCCAGATTCTGGATTTCGTTGATGTCGGAGAGATACGGGAATTTGCTGAAGAACGGCCTCGTAATATTCTGGCAGAACGTGCTGATCGAAGTGGCGGGACCTGTTCCGGGAACGCAGGTCGAACCGCTCTTGGTCTCCCACCCCGAGCCTACCGCGGGCGGGTTGGCGTCGTTCAGGCCCAGCAGCTTTACACCATGACTCCCAACATAAGCGACTTGCAGGGAGAGATTGCTGGTAAATGCATGCTGGAGGCTAAGGTTATAGGCAGGTGCATAGGGGCGGCGAAGATTTGGGTTCACTGCGAGGATGGCGCAGGGATTGCCGGAGGTCGGCGAATTGCACTGCAACTGACCGGACGCGATCGCCGGGAAGATCGGGCCGGCAAGACTCCAGCTCAACTGCGACGGCTGGAAGGAAAGCGTAGCCGTTTGCATGTTCCCTGGGCCGGGCGCGCCATTCAAGAGAGCCCCGGTGGGAATGGTATTCAGTCCCGTCGTAATGGGGCTGGTTCCCTGCTGGGAGATGAACACATTGAAGCCCTCAAGCACGTACATGATGTTGAAGCCGCCGCGCAGGACCCACTTCGAGTTGCCGGTGACGTCCCAGGCGAAGCCGAGACGCGGCGACCAACTGTTCCAGGCGGGATAGAGGCTGCCCGAGGAACTGATTTGCACGAGTCCCGTGGGGGAAGTGGGATCGAAGTTGGCCAGCTGATTGTTGGCTTCCTTGATGGGCGTCACACGCTCGAATCGCACGCCCAAATTGACGGTGAAATTGGGCTTTATGCGCCAGTCGTCCTGGGCAAACAGAGCGAAGGAGGAGTCACGGACGGTGACATCCGGCGTGCCGACCAATTCCGAGGGGAGGACGTTGGACGACAGGTTGCCGAGCAGGAATTCCTGCAACCCGGTGCAGGTTGGACCAGTACATGGTCCGGCAGCGCCATTGGCAAATGTGAAATTGCCGCGGGAGCCGCTGAAGGTGCCTTCCTGCGTGCTCATGCGGCGGTACTCGCCGCCGAACCGGAACGAGTGCGTGCCGCGAATGTACGATACGCTGTCAATGAACTGGGTGGTGTAATCCGGGCCCTGGATTTTGGGGAAACTGGTGCAGCAGCCCGTGGCGGTAAAGCCCTGGATGGTGAGCGAGGGCATGCCGCAATTGGCGGGCTGGCCGGTTTGGGGAATCACTGTCGATTGGGTGCCCCAGTTGATGCCGGTTTCACCCGAGGGCTGTCCGATGTTGGAGCAATCGCCCGGGTAGCTGGGCTGGAAAAAGCGGTTGACGCCGACGTGGAATTCGTTCACCACGTTCGAGGATGCCAGCCACGTCCAGTGGCCGCCGATGACCATGGACCGGGCGTGGGACGTGATGTCCCAGTACGGCTGGGCGGGAGCGCCCTGAAAGCCCAGACCATCGAAGTTGCCGATGAAATATTCGCCGCTGAAGCTGTGTTTGTCGCTCAGGTGATAATCGATTTTCACGAGGCCGTTGTTCAGCTTATCGTCGCCGATGGGCGTGACCGGATCGGCGCCATTGGTGATGGCGGCGGTCTGGAAGATGCCCGAGTATGGGGAAGAAACCGCGCAGGAACCGTTGGCGCCGCCGTATGTCAAGCCCGCCAGCTTGAGGCTGAGCGCGTTCGGGGCCACCGTCAGCGCGTTGCAGGCATTGAGCAGGCTGAAAGTTTTCTGGGTGGCCGGCGAGGTCCCCGCGATGGTCGACAAATCGGCGATGGTCGGCAAGCTATCCTGCGAAGAGGGCGCGCTGATGTGGTTCATCTGGCCTTCGTAGCCCACGAAGAAGAAGAGTTTGTCCCTGACGATGGGTCCACCGATGGTGGCGCCGTAGGTTTCGATGGCGGTTTGCTGCTTGGCATTTCCCACCGGGATGAAGGGGTTGGTGGCGTCCAGGGCGGAGTCGCGTCCGAAAGCGGAAGCGGTGCCGTGCAGTGTGTTGGTGCCGGATTTCAAACCGACGTTGACGATCGCGCCCGGCTTCCAGCCATATTCGGCGCTGGGATTCTGCTGGGTGTTGAACTCCTGGATTGCATCGATCGGCAGGATCGACGTCGCATCGCCGAAGACGGGCGAGGAATTCAGCACGCTCTGCGAGGAAAAGCCCTCGACGGTATCGACGCCGTCCAGGATGTAGACGTTGTGCTCGGCGCGCATGCCGTTGGAGCTTTGGCCCCACTTGCCGCTGCCGGGTTGAACGTACATGCCGGGCTGCAGGTCCAACAGGCGCGTGTAATTGCGGCCGTTGAGCGGCAGGTCGCTGATGAGTTCGTTACTAAGCGCGCCGCCCAGGGAGGCGTTCGTGGTTTGGATCAGGGGGACTTCCTCGGTGACGGTGATGGTCTGATTCTGTTCGCCGGGCTGCAGGGACAGGTCAACTCGAATTTGCGTTCCCACTTGGATCAAAATATTCTGGCGCTGAATGGCCTGGAAACCGCGAAACTCGGCTTTAACGTTGTACGTGCCGGGCGTCAGGTTGGGCGCGTTGTACTGGCCGGCGTCGTCCGTGGTCAGCGTTCTGGCAACGCCCCTCTGCGTATCCAGCACAGTGACGGTGGCGCCGGAAATCGAGCCGCCGCTCTGGTCGGTAACGGCTCCGACGATGCTGCCGACGTCTCCGCCTTGCGCGTACGCGGACACGCTGGCGAAAAACAATGCGAAACACCCAAGCATGAAGCAGGAAATGAAACGGAAAGACTTCATCAGCACACCCCCATTGACATTGTCGACGGTGAGACGGCGGGAACCGGTGAGCTCTTCCCCAACCCGAAGCGGAAGAGTTCCTGGCCCCGGACACGCACCCCCAGAAACCGGAGACACCCGGGTTTCTGTTATTGGGTGCAGCATTTATCATCAGATTACTGTGCGTGTCAACGGCCTTGTTGAGGAAAAACCCAAAAAATGGAACTCTTCAGCGGGAAATCGCAACAGCAAACGTGGGGTAATGGGTCAGGTGTTCTGGTGCTCTCGAACGGTCCAAACCTTGGCGAGCTGCGATTAAGGCTCGAGGCCGGCGACGCTCAGCGTGGTTAGGGCGGCGCGGTGCAGGCCGAGTTCGCGGCCCGCCGGGTCAAACCATTCTTCCAGAGTATGCGCGCCGCCGCTGCGTCCTCCGGCCCCGATGGAAATTGCCGCGATGCCCACCGAAAGCGGGATGTTGGCGTCGGTGGACGATCGCTCCATCCGCGACCTGTTTCCCAGGCGCTTATCGGCGGCCAGCAGCGCTTGCAGGAGAGGCGAATCGTCCGAAAGTTCCCCGGAGGGTCGCACGCCAAGGACGCTGATTTTCAAATCCAGCAAGGTGGCGCTGCCGGCCATGCCGCGCTCGCGGGCGGCGGACATTTCTTCATCGATTCCGGCGCGCATCGAATCGCGCAGAATGCCTTCCAGTTTGGTGAGTTCGGCTTCGGACTCCGAACGAAGATCGACTTTCATCTGCGCGCTCATGGGAATGGAATTCACTGACGTGCCGCCCTGGACCTCACCGATATTGAAGCTGGTCCGTGGAGATTCGGGCACGCGGGCGGAGACGAAGCGGGAAATGCCGCGGCCCAGGGCGTGGATCGGGTTGGGCACGCCGAAGTCAGACCAACTGTGCCCGCCGGGTCCGGCGATGGTGATTTCCACGCGCCGGGAAGCCAGCGCGGCGTTGGTGACGTATTCGGTGGCGGAACCGTCCAGGGCGATCACGTATTTCAGATTTTTCTTGTAGGCGTCCACCAGGGCGCGAATCCCGCGAAGGTTCCCTTCCCCTTCCTCGCCCACGTCGGCGACAAAAAGAATCGTCTTGGCGGGCTTAATCTTGGCGTCGCGAAACGCCTTGGCCATGGCCACCAGCGCGGCAAGACCCGTGCCGTTGTCGGAGATTCCCGGCGCGAGCAAACGGCCGCCTTCGCGCTTCACGCGGACGTCGGTGCCCGCGGGAAAGACCGTGTCCATGTGCGCGGTGAGCATGACGATTTCGGGCGAAGCTCCCGGGAACTCGCCAATGACGTTTCCGGTCGAGTCGACGCTCACATGCAGGCCGGCCCCGGCGAGCAGGGTTTTCATGTAAGCGGCGCGGGCCGATTCCTGGAACGGCGGAGCGGGAATTTCCGTGATGCGAATCTGTTCCTCGGTGATGGCCTGTACGTTTGCACGGAGAATTTCGAGAACGCGGACGACGCGAGGATCGTCCTGCGGCTGCGCCGCCGAGGCCTTTCGTGCGAAATTCTGGAGGAACGAAGTCAATGCGATACCAATCGTGAAAAATAGGAGAATGCGCTTCACGGCCCACTCAGCCGCGACGTTCGCAATTCCATTTGCCGCGGGCCTGCCAGTTTCCACCATTCCGCCGCGCGGGTCAAACGTTTAACCGTTTCCGATGTCTTGCCGGCTTATTTCCCGGGTGAAGGCAATGCCCGTACGTTCTCACACCATTCGCGCCGGAAAGCGGCGCCACGAGTACGCGCTGACTGCGCATTGAGCCGGCACAAAGCGCCAAAGATCCAATCCAGTTTATCGGGGAGAAGGCTGCCTGCATAGGGCGAAGAGTTCTTCATCGGTCAATACGGTGGAGGCGAGCTTCGCGGCGTCCAGGACGCGCTGCGCGATTTCGTCGCTGGGGGCAATGCCGTGGCGGTCCATCCAGTGCAGGACGTTGGATTTGCCGCTCATTGGGCCGACTTCGATAATTTGCTCGAGGCCAAACAGAGATGCGGGGACTCCGCTATAGACGGCGTCGGCCAGGGCGGCGTCGCCCATGCGCTGCGCCTTGATCAAGGCCGCGGCGTGCACTCCGGTGGCGGTGCGGAAAGCGTCGCGGCCGACCACGGGATAGTTCGGCGGAATCACCGTGTGCGTGGCGCGCGCGACGGTTTCGGAAAACTGGCGCAGCTTGGAGAGGTCACGATCGATCATGCCCAGGAGTTGCATGTTGACCAGCATCAATTCCGTGGGCGTGTTGCCCACGCGCTCGCCCAGTGAATTCGCCACGGACTGAATCTGATCGGCTCCGGCGGCAATCGCGGCGAAGGAATTGGCGATGGCCAGGCCGCGGTCGCAGTGGCCGTGCCAATCGACGCGGATGGATTCGCCAGAGGGTGCGACGACTTTTTCGCGCGCGAACTTGACCAGATTGTAGGCACCCATCGGAGTGGCGTGCCCGACGGTGTCGCACAGCACGATGGCTCGCGCGCCGCAGCGGATGGCCGCCGAGTACAGCGCCTGGACGGTGGAGGCGTCGGTGCGCGTGGTGTCCTCGGTCACGTACATCACCGGCAAGCCTTGCGCGACGCCGAAGCGCACGGCGTTTTCCGTGGTGCGCAGCAGGAAATCGACCGACCAGCCCTCGACCAAGCGGCGGATGGGGCTGGAGCCGAGAAACATTCCGGCTTCCACCGAAATTCCCGCGCGCTGCGAAATTTTGGCGATGGGGCGGATATCGTCTTCCACGGTTCGCGCGGCGCAGTTCGGGCGAATTTTCATGCGTGAGTTGGCGATTTCCAGGGCCAACGCTTCGGCGTCGGCATAAGCGCGCGGGCCGGCGGCCGGCAAGCCGATGTTGGCGCTTTCGATGCCCAGCGCTTCCATCAAGTGCAGGATTTCGATTTTTTCGCCGATCGTGGGGTTATGAACCGAGGGATTCTGCAGGCCGTCGCGGAGGGTCTCGTCATCCAGCGTGATCTTGCGGCTGGGCGGAAACAGAAATTCACCGGCGGTGTTCCAATCGTAGATCAGCGCGTCCTGATTCATGGCGTACCGCCAGGCGGCTAATAACGCAGCGTGAAACTGTGCGGCAACTGTTTCGGGTCGGGCTTGTAAAGCGTCTTGCAGAATTCGCAACGATAGATCTCGGCATCCTTGCCGATCCGGGCTTGCACATCCTTCGGATAATCGTACCAGCGCTTGAGATGCCCGCCGCAGAGCTTTCCCTTGGCATCTTTTTCATCGCAGGAACGCTGCTTCGGTTTGCGCACCTTGAGTTTGGCTTCCTGCGGCGCGGCCTCGACAGCCGCGGGAGTTGCCGCAGCCGCAGGCGGCGCCGTTGGCGGAGCGGCAGGTGCCGTGCCTTGCGGTGCTGTTTCCTCAGCCATGATCGAGTTCCCCTCTCCGGTTAGTCAGCGTCTATCGCGTATCTTACTCGAACTATTCCTGCGGAACAAAAAAGACTTCGGTGTGCCGGCGCATAAAATAAGCTATTGGCTGGCCGTCGAGCAAGCGTCTTCGTGCCCGGCGGGTTCCGCCGATTTTTCGTACTCGACGCCGGCCATGCACAAGCCTTGCGGCGGCATGGTGGGGCCGGATTTCGAGCGGTCGCGCAATGCCAGCAGCGCCGGGATGTCGGCGGGGTTGAGTTTCCCGCGGCCCACATCCACCAGCGTGCCCACGATGATTCGGACCATGTAGCGTAGGAACGATTTCCCGCGGACGACGTAGACCCATTCCTCGTGCGGCGCCTGCACGCCGGAACTTTGCTCCATGCATCGCACGAGTTCGGAACGGTAGATGGTGCGCGTGGTGACGCGTTCCCGGTCGTCTTCCTCCGACCCGGTCGAGGCCGCAAACGTGGTGAAATCGTGCTCGCCCTCGAACCGGCGCGCGGCTTCGGCCATGGCGACAAAATCCAGCGGGCTGGAATCCTGATGCACGTATCGCCAAATGAACGGCGGAACCTCGCGCGTACGAAAGATCCGATAGCGGTAGGTTTTGGCGAGTGCATTCCACCGGGCATGAAAATCCGGAGCGGCCTCCTCCGAGGCAATCACGCGAATCGAGGGCGGCAACAGGGCGTTGCAGGCCCGCAGGAATTCTTCAGGGGGCAAGGACGATTCGGTCTTGAAATTCGCCACCTGCCCGGCGGCGTGAACTCCCGCATCGGTGCGCCCTGCGCCGTAAATAGTGGGCTGGCTCCGCGTAAGCTTCGCGATGACTTCGGCCAGGGTTCCTTGAACCGTGGCCTGTCCCGGCTGGATTTGCCAGCCGCTGAAATCGGTGCCGTCATAGGCGAGAGTGAGTTTGATGTTTCGCATTCGGACTTCGAGGAATTATCGCACGAAGCTGGGTCTCTCCGGGGCCGCTTAAATGCGGATATGAAATCTTGCGCGCATCCGGAAAATCACACGCCATTTTCAATCTGAAATCTCAAATTTGAAATTTCAAATTTGAAAGGCAACGCCAAGGCGTGTATCCATCCGACGCCATGTTCCAAAAACCAAAATTGAAATGGGTGGAATCCGGTCAGGGATTGGAACGGGCGAAGCGGCTGCCGGGCTTTACGGCCACGCCGCCGCTGTGGCAGAGCGGGCATTCGGAAGCCTCGTAGCTTTCGATTTTGAGGTCGATGAGGGCCTCGGTGCGGACGGGCAATTCGATCCTGCCGCCGCTGCGGTCGATCAGGGCGCCGGCGGCCACGACGCGGGCGCCGGCTTCCTCGAGGACGCGGATGGTTTCGCAGGTGGAGCCGCCGGTGGTCCAGACGTCTTCCACGACCAGCACGTGCTCATCGGGCTCGACGCGAAAACCGCGGCGCAAGGTCAACTGGCCTGTGGCGTCGCGCTCGACAAAAATCGCGCGAATTGGCTTGCCATGGGAGTCGGGAGGAATGGCGCGGGCCACTTCATGGCCTAGGATGACTCCGCCCAATGCGGGGGAAGCGACGCAATCGACGCGCAGGTCCATGAATTCGGCGGCCAGGGCGCGGCCCAACTGCTCGGCGTACTTGGGATATTGCAGGACCAGGGCGCATTGCACGTAGGTGCCGCTGTGCAGCCCGGAAGTCAGCTCGAAGTGCCCCTGCCGGATGGCTCCCACGGTTTCCAGCATCTGCGTAATGGCGTCTGGCCTCATGGCGGGCCAAGACTATCGGCCCCCTAAACGATTGTCAAGGCTGGACGCAGGAAGAGCCAAGCCGCAATGGCAAAGTAAGCGGGGCCTTGACCTGCGGCAGTTTCTCGCGTCCAATACGGTGGCGGCCGTCGATTCGTTGCGAGGCGGACATCCCGAAGGCATGAATTATGTTCGGCTTAACGGCGCGGAAGGCTGGGAACACGTCTCACGCTCTTGAGGCCGGAAAATCCCGGCGGGCGCGGGGAAAATAGTTGAAACAATTCAGCGCTGGCGGACGTTTAAATCTCTTAGCTCTCTTAAGCCATCACATCGCCGTTTCAAAATACTGATTTTTGTACGGAGAGGAAAAATTACCATGATCGGAAGGCTCTGTCGTGTGCCCCTAGCCTCATGCTTGGCAATCCTGCTGGTCCTGGCGCCGGTTTCTCCGGTGCTGGCCCAACAGCAGACCAGTTCCGCTCCGCCGGCGCAGGCCCAGCCACAGGCACCCGGCCGCACCATCCAGGTATCGAACCAGGACTATACGCACGGCAAGCGGCTGTTCCCGCACATCTTCGCCCCCTACGTCCCTACCCCGGTTCCGGGACCCGTGCTGGTCAATTCGCCCAACCTGGAGCAGATGATTAAGGACGGCAAGCTCAGCATCAGCCTGCAGGAGGCCATCGACCTGGCGCTGCAGAACAATCTGGACATTACCATCCAGCGTTACACTCCGTGGCTGGCCGAGGCCAACATTCTGCGCACGTTGAGCGGCGGTGCCTCCGGCGGAACTATTCCGGCGCTGGGGAATATTCCCGCCCAAAACTTCGACCCGCAAGTCACATCGACGTTCAGCCTGGATTCGCGGTCGATCCCCGTGAATAACCCGATCACCGCGGGAGTTGGCGGGAGCGCCGCGGTGGGAACTTTTTCCACCCTCGGAACGCACGCGGCTATCGGCGACCTGACCTATAGCCAGGGGTTTCACACGGGCACGGCGTTTTCGGCAACATTCAACAACACTCGGACATCCACAACAAGCACTGCCGGTTTTTTCGATCCGGTCGTGCAATCCAACTTTATCTTCGTAGGCAGCCAGCAGCTGTTGAACGGCTTTGGACTTCTTGCCAATGAGCATTTCATACGCATCGCAAAACTGAACAAGAATATCGCCGATCAGACCTTTCAGCAGCAGGTCATCACATCGATCACGGCAGTTGCGAACGCCTATTGGGAGCTTGTATTCGCCCGAGGCAACGTGGACGTGGCCAAGCAGGAGATTGAACTGGCCAACAAGACCTACAGCGACAACAAGAAACAGGTCGACGTCGGCACACTTGCCCCGCTGGAAATTGTTCAAGCCGAGGCGCAGGTCGCCACCGCCAATCAGGCTCTGATCGTCGCGCAGACCACCGTTCTGCAGGACCAGCTCACGCTGTTGAACTTGATTTCCAAGGACCCGAACTCCCCGGCCCTTCGCGATGTTGAGATTATCCCCACCGACACGGCCAACGAAGCGCCGCCCGAGGTGGAAAAGATTCCCCTGGGAGATCTCGTGAAGGAAGCCATCACCAAGCGCCCCGACGTCTTGCAATCCTCGATCGCGCTGAAGGGCGACGACATCAACGTGCGCGCCACAAAGAATGCGCTGCTCCCGGTTCTGACCTTGTCCGGCGAATATGCGACCGAAGGATTGGCGGGCAATCGCACGCCAATCTGTACTCCTACCCCGTGCACACCGGCGCCGCCGATCGTGACCGGACTGGCATCTTCCCTCGGAGACATGTTTACCGGCGTCTATCCGGAATATAACGCGCAGCTAAGCTTGACCATTCCGATCCGCAATCGCGCGGCGCAAGCCAACAACGTCACAGCACTCTTGAATGAACGGCAGGACGAAGCGCGGTACCGCCAAATTGTGAATAACGCGGCCATCGACGTGCACAACGCGCAAATTATTCTGGAACAAGCCCGCGTCACCCTGGCTGCGGCGAGCCAGACGCGCGACCTCGATCAGCAGACGCTGGATGCGGAGCAGAAAAAATATCAGGTCGGCGCTTCCACCTTGTTCAATATCGTGTCCGCTACAACATCACGATTGCCGATGCCAAGGCCGGCAAGGCTCCCAAGGACACTCTGATTCCCGGGACTGCGTCCAACGGCCAGCTGGTCGTCGATCCCGCCAGACAGGCGGATGAAGTATTGCTGCTTTCCAACCGTCCTTCGGGCGCGGGGAACGGGCAGTAGGCGGATCGTGCTGACGGACGTGGATCTGCCTTAAGGGAAGCGGAACGTAGTGTGACTCTCCGCTTCCCTCTTGCTTCTATTTCGATTTTTCGTCTCCTTCCATCGAACTTTCTTGTCCTGCATACCTGCTTCGCCTAGAATCAGATCGCCCCGCTGCGCGATTCTCTTTAATTCCGGGCCCCCGGCGCGCAGCCTGCAAACGCATGTCTTCCCAACGCGAAGAAACGCCGCGCCGCACCGATTCCGGCCAACGGGCCGGACGGCGGGACGATTTCACCACCGTTTCCAATCATCCCGTGCGGCGCTTGTACACTTCGGAAGATCTTTCCGGCTGGGACCCGGTGCGTGATTTGGGACTGCCCGGCGAGCCTCCCTACACGCGCGGGATTCATCCATCGATGTATCGCAGCCGGTTGTGGACGATGCGCCAGTTCGCGGGGTTCGGATCGGCGGAAGATACCAACCAGCGATTTCGTTATTTGCTTTCGCAGGGCCAGACAGGACTGTCGGTCGCGTTCGATCTGCCCACGCTGATGGGATATGACTCGGACCACGCGCTGGCCGAGGGCGAAGTGGGCAAATGCGGCGTGGCCATCAGTTCGCTGGCGGATATGGAATTGCTTTTCGACCGCATTCCGCTGGGCGGCGTGTCCACGTCCATGACCATCAATTCGCCGGCCGCGATTATCTGGGCGATGTATCTGGCAGTGGCCGAAAAGCAGGGCGTGGACTGGGCCAGCCTCAACGGCACGCTGCAAAACGATATCCTCAAGGAATACATCGCCCAGAAGGAATACATCTATCCGCCGAAGCCGTCGATGCGGCTGGTGATCGACACATTTGAATTCGGCACGCGGCGCACCCCGAGATTTAATGCAATTTCGATCAGCGGCTACCACATTCGCGAGGCCGGGTCAACCGCGATTCAGGAACTGGCGTTCACGCTGCGCGACGGCATCGAGTATGTCGAGTGGGGCCTTGCGCGCGGCCTTGATGTGAACGAGTTCGCGCCGCGGCTTTCGTTTTTCTTCAACGCGCACAACGATTTCTTCGAGGAGATTGCCAAGTACCGCGCCGCGCGGCGCATCTGG
>JAIQFB010000024.1 GCA_020073485.1 Terriglobia bacterium
CAGGAACTGGGCACCGAAGAGCAGAAAGCCGAATTCCTGCCGCCGGCGGTGCGCGGCGACTGGATCGGCGCGCTGGGCATCAGCGAACCGGGCGGCGGATCAGACGTCGCCGCCGTCAAGAAACGCGCGCGCGTGGAAGGCGGTGATCTCCGTACCAAGAAATTCCTGGGTGAAAAACAGAGCCCGGGCACCGCTTTTTCGCAACGCATCCGCGGCGTCGACGCTCCGGAGGCGCGTGTTCATAGGGGCGAACATGAGCCCTGCAAGCGCACACCCGAATGCGAGTTCCAGAAATACCGCACCATTGGGAAGCCATACGGCCACCCGGTCTCCTGGCACGAGCCCGCTTGCGGTGAGATAGCCCGCCATCGCTGTCGCGCGCTCGGCCAATGTCCGGTAACTAATGGCCTCGTCGTAAATAACGAAAGCCGCCCGGTCGACGTAGCGATCCGAGGCGCGGAATAACAGTTCGCCTAGGGTCTGCGCACCTTCGATCATGGCTTCCTCATGACCGCTCGGAACAATCGCGCAACCGCTCGAGCCTCAATGCTTGCTCTCGTCCCATTTCACCCCGAGGGTTTCGTACGCGCGCAACAACGGCCGTATGTCCACATACGTCGAGTACTCGTTCGACGTATCAAGCTTGATCATTCCGCTTGTCCGCAAGATTGCGAGTTGCCGCACGATCAGGCGCCGCGGAATGTCGAGCACGTTGACGAAGGGCAATTCCCGGCCGTAGTAGCCGCCCCGGGTCTCCCAGAAAGCCTTCGCACGTTCCGGTGTGTATTTCATCGACTTGCTGACGATGTCGAGCACTTCGGTGCTGTTCTTGCCCATCTGCTCGTTCATCCACAGGCGCGCCTGCAGGAAGGCGCGCAGAAAGCGCGTCACCACATCGGGGTTCTTGCGCAGGAAATCACTGTTGACGCCGATTGCGGAGGATAGCCCGATATCGACACGCTCGAGGGTGGTGTGGGTACCGATCACGTCGACCTTGGCACGCTCGCGCGCTAATTGATAGCCGTCCGGTGACGCGAGGATCACGTCGACCTGCTTCTGGATTAGAGCACCCGCCATCTGCGCAAACGGTATGAAGGTAAGCGTCACGTCCTTGTCCGGATTAAGCCCGGCAGCCATGAGTTGCTCGCGCATCATGTAGGTGTAGGAAGACCCAATGTCGTTTATGGCAATCCGCTTTCCGCGCATATCGGCGATTCTCTTGATACCTTCCCCGCTGCGCACGACCGCATACACTGCTTCCCAGGAGTGGCCGGCTTTGTCGATGAAGGTGTATTCATACCCGGACACCATCAGCGTTTTCGCGCCCTTCGCAGTAGCGAGGACCGAAGAAAGCGGAGTGGTGTTGCCCAAGTCCAGGTTGCCCGCCGCGAGGGCTTCGGACACCGGACCGCTTCCCGCGAGAAACACCTTTTCGACGTTGAGGCTCTCCTTGCGGAAAAAGCCGCGCTCCTCCGACACGATGAAAGTCGGAAACGCGAGTCCAGTGATGTAGCCGAACCGGATCGTCGCCGGTGCCATGTCGAGGGCTTTGGTTTGCGCCATTACCGGTTGCGGCGAGAACGCCGCGCAGACCACCGCAGCGAAGACCCACATTGAGTGTTTCAACATGTCATTCCT
This sequence comes from Terriglobia bacterium, assembly GCA_020073485.1. Taxonomy (GTDB): domain Bacteria; phylum Acidobacteriota; class Terriglobia; order Acidiferrales; family UBA7541; genus Palsa-360. The sequence goes on from JAIQFB010000024.1 coordinate 1,639, forward strand.
CCTCTTTGCTTGTTTATTGTCCGTCAGCTTACTTAGATCGTTTCGGTATCCTGCCAAGCGATCAGATGTCGGCCCAGCCAACCGAGCAAACGATCGACCGCGAATCCGAGCGTGGCAACCAGTACGATGCCCGCATACATGGTTTCGGCTTCAAAAGTGCGTTGCGAATAGATGATGCGGAAACCCAGTCCGTTGTTGGCGGTGAGCATTTCGGCTGCGACCGTCAGCAGGAACGCGTAGCCCGTTGCGACTCTGAGGCCTGTGAAGATGAATGGCATCGCCGCCGGTACCATCACTCGCATCAGGAGCTGTAGCGCGTTGGCGCCCTTAGTGCGCGCGTTCCAGATCAGGAAGCGGTCGACTCCGCGCATGCCAGCGTAGGTATTGATCGCCACTGGGAAGAATGCCGAAACCGCGATGAGTGCGACTTTGGAGGCTTCTCCAAGACCGAGCCAAACCATGAGTAGCGGGAACAGCGCAAGTTTCGGCGTCGGGAATAACGCCGCGACCAGCGGATCGAGGAAGCTCTCGGCCGCGCGGTAGCGCGCCATCGCCATGCCGATGATCAGGCCTACCGATGCGCCGAGTATGAGGCCGGCAAAGGCGCGCCCCAGCGAATATGCCGCATCGGTCGCCAGCAGCTGGTAGTTCGCAACGAGCGCCTGCATGGAGGCAGAGAAGGACGGGAGAAAGAGCGGATCCACAAGCCCGGCGCGCGCCGCCATCTCCCACACGATCAACACGACCGCGATCGGGTAGAGCTTCAAGAAGCCTTTCACGCGCCTCCTCCCTCACGGATCAGGGCCCAGATTTCCGTGCGAAGATCGGCGACCACCGGGCCGGTGCGCATGGCGGCGGAACGCGGGAATGGCAGCGGCACGGAAAACTCGCGGATAATCCGCCCGGGGCGCGGCGACATCACGATGACGCGTTGTCCCAAGTAGATCGCTTCCTCGATGCTGTGCGTTACCAGAAGAATCGTCTTGCCGCTCTCCTGCCAGATGCGCAGCACCTCGTCCTGGAGCGTCTCCCGGGTGAGCGAATCGACCGAGCCAAGCGGCTCGTCCATCAGCACTACTTCGGGATCGCAGGCGAACGTTTGCGCGATCGCGACACGCTGCTTCATGCCGCCTGAGAGCTCTTTCGGCAGGCGCTCGTCGATGCCTTCGAGCCCAACCATGTGCAGGTACTTGCGCGCAATGCGGGCGCGCTCTGCCGCCGTACCGATCCGCCTCATCTCCAGTCCGAAGACTACGTTCTCGAGCGCGGTGCGCCAAGGGAAGATGCGGAATTCCTGAAAGATGATGCCGATCTTGGGGTCTGGCCCGTTGACAGGGCTGCCGTCGACAAGGATCCGGCCCGAGCTTGGCACTAGAAGGCCTGCGATCATGTATAGAAGTGTGCTCTTGCCGCAGCCGCTTGGCCCGATGATCGAGACGATTTCGCCATTCTGGACCGCAAGGTCCACAGCGCGAAGGGCCGTGACCTTGCCCTCGCGCTTCGTCTCGAAGTGCTTGGTGATCCCCTCCACCTGGACTTGGGCTATGAGTCCCTCAGAGCCCACCGCCGGTGTCTCGCCCCGTCGATCCACGGCGCTTTATTTCGGCTCTGGAAATCTACCCATGATTCCGCCGAAGGGCCCATCACGCCATTCGAGCGCAGCCTTCAATCCCTTTGCTTCCCTGACCTTCGAGAACGGACGATGTCTAGTGGGAAACAACTCTTCAGCCAGCGGAAGTATCAGCCACGACCGATATTTGCAAATTAGTGTGTCAACTGTCTTGAGAAGTTTCTTCTTCAAAAGGATCTGTTTCAAGCTGTTTTTTCACCTGTTCGCCGAGAGGTGCGAGTTGAATTATTCAAAGTGTGTACTCTTCAACCGTCTTAACGCACCAACTGATCGTTTCAGTACAACGTCCCGCCTATGTAACGGCCGATAATTATCCAAGAAAGTAAGCCGTTGACCGGACGAATGGCCCAGAAATCGAAATCGGAGAACACGCGATCACCGGCGGCATTAAGAGTCGTGGAACCAGTGACGCCCGTATACGAATTGGCAGTCGCGACAAATGCTGCCTTGAGCGCAGCAAAGTTCTTGCCCGCTTGAGATTGTTGCAGGGCGCGGTATGTGAGAAAGAGGGCATCGTACGCCGCGAGTGCGAATGCGTCGGGAGCGACGCCGCTGACGTGCTGTATTTCTGTCGCGAGCGGCTGCCAAGCACTCTGATTGGCTGGATCGAGGCCGAACAGCGGGTTGGGGTAACCCACGCTAGCCGCGAAGGCGGCACCGACCGGAGCGGAAAGCAACGCGGAGCTATTGGCCATTCCGTCGCTGCCATACCAGGTGCTGGTATTCAGCACCGCATCAGTGAAAGCCATTTCAAAGATGTCCACGACCTTATCGAAAGCAGCTAGGTAGACTGCCACTGTGGATGGATTCGCGCTGGCGCGAGCGTATGCCACCTCCCTGCTAACGGCTGCTATCGCGGCCGTGAAGTCGGTCGTGGCCGGATCGTAACGATAACCATCGGCGACAGCCCCGCCGCGCGCGATGAAGGCAGCTCGCACAGAGTCGTGCAGGCCATCATTGCCTGCATCGCCGCGCCAGAATGGCACGAGGGTGCGGATGCCATCGTGCCACATCAAGGCAACGGTCGCCTGCGCTTCGAGCGTATCGTCCGGACAGAGGCGAAAAACGTTATCTCCTGCAATGGCCAGCGACGACGCGGTGCTCCCTTGGCTGATCAGCAGGATGTCATGCGCATTTGCGTAGGGTCTCAGTAGCGCCAGTTCGGCACTCGACTGAGGCCCGATGACGACCGTTACGCCTTTCTGGGCTAACTCCTTCAATGCTTCCAACGCCAGTTCCGGAACGAGATGGGTGTCTCGCACTAAGAGCTCGATCCGATACCCAGCATGCGCGGCGTCGGATTGTGCATTGATCTTTGCAGAGCCGATCTCCAGCGCCACCTCGGTATTCCTGCCGAGCGTGGACCACAATCCAGTCAGTGAAACGAGTACGCCAATACGCAACTTTTTTTGGACATAAAGATCGCTTGCCGTAGCCGTGCTGCATGCAAGTACCAATATCAATCCACAACTAGTGCAGAAACGGATGCAGCGGTTCATATGCGCCTCCAGCTATCGTGGCCTTTGGATTGGGCTTTGGGCCCATCTGGGGGCATTTCGCGATTGAAATCATTTTGGCTCAGGTCAAGGGCTGACTCCCGGAGTATCCGCTTGCTATGAGGAAGGGAAAGCGGACGCTGGGGTGCCGTCTTGTGACTTCACCTGAACTCCCGTTTCGGCACTGCAGCCACTGGCCGTGCGAGATGCCGACGTCTTTCAACGTAGGTACTTCCACAAAGGAACTCCCTCGTGCACGTTGATTGTCGTCGGGATCTTTGGCACCAGCAAAATTGCGCAGCCAGTCGCTCGTCAAGAGCTGGCGCGGTGGGCTCCAACGGCGAACGTTTCCGCTTTCAACTGCTTTCGAAGATATTGGTCCTCCCCCCGAACCCAGTCTTCCCGGGCGGGGGAGAAGAAAATGACCCACACGGTGTCTTCCAAGGCGACGACCGAATGGGGCACGTTCGGTGGGACCACGAGAACTTCGCCGGCGTTGACTACAACTTCGCGGTCGTCGAAGACGTACTTCACAGCGCCGGAAATGATCGAAGAGTACTCTTCGTTGACATGGGAATGGCGCACTATTGCGCCACCACGTTTGATAAACAATTGCGCCAGGGTTCCTTTCTCTCCGAAGACTGCCTGGCGAGACAATGAATCGTTTAACTTTTCTACTTCTTTGGTCTTCCACGATATTTTTTGAATTTCGCTCATAAATTTCTCCCCTGACATTTTAGGCCATCCGAAACCGGGACGGCGTCAACCCTTCTCAGATTCTTTGGGACACGATTCGGCTTACCGGATCTTCTTCCGCGCATCGATTTTGCTTGATTAGATCGCAATGGATGTGCGCTGTGTCACCGCTCAATGTGACGCGTGCCGTCGCGCTCACAGGGCCGCAAAGTCCACAGACTTGTCGCCGAAAAGCAAGATCGAAGCAAAATCGCATGCGAAAGGACGGTGCCCGGTCGAAGTATGCGTTTTTCTTGGGGAGGTGGCGCGCCGAAGGCAACGGGAATGAAACGGCTTGCCTACCTGGGGATTGATTGGAGCCAAGTCCTGATAAACGGTCTTCTTGGAAACTGGGAATTTCACCGGATTCCGACGACCCGATCCGGGAGTATCAAGCACTTCGGGACAAGAATCACTAAGACCCGTGACGGGTGTCACAGAACATTCTTGGTCCGCAAGTTAAATAAAATCCCAATCAGTTCCTCACAACAAGGAGCGGGGCCGGATACTGGGATATTCGGCCCTTCTTTATTTATTTCAAGCGGTCCGGTGCGCGAGGAGCGTATTCAGCCCGATAAACGGCCTATCGAAAACTGGCCCGCCACCGTCAAAACACCGCCCTTGATATTCGCCTTTTATTCGCCTATAGTGGACTTCGATCGAGACGCACCCCCGAGGAGCGCGCCCCATAGCCATGGCTTCAGACCCCATCCCGGCTGCACTGGCCACTCGCCGTTCCCCGACAGCAACTCGGAGAGGCCTCGCCATCACCGTCCCGCCCGGATCGAACGCCGCGGCATCCGCGGGAGCGCGCTCCGCTGCGGCGGATGCCCCTGATCTGGCCGCGCCGCCTCCCGCACCGCGTCCCTGGGCGCTGCCGCCGCGCGGCCTGGCGCTGTTTTACGGCCGCCCGGAGACGCCGCGCCTGTTCCATTATTTTCTGCCGCGCCTGCTGGCCGAAGGCAAGCAGGTGCTGTGTCTGGACGGCGCCAACCGCTTCGATCCGCTGCTGATCGCCCGCCTGGCGCGGCAGCGGGGCATCGCCCCGGCGGATTTCAACCGCGCAATCCGCGTCGCGCGCGCCTTCACCTGTTTTCAGCTGACCGAATTGCTGGCGCGCGTCCCGCGCCTGCTGGAAAAATTCTCCGCCGACGCCCTGCTGGTCACCGCGCTGCCCGATCTCTACTTCGACGAGGACGTGCGCGAGCGCGACGCCGCCGTGGCCTTTGGCCACGCCCTGCACGCCCTGCGCGCGCTCGCCCCATTGCCGCTGGCCGTCGCGGTCTTTTCCGACGCCACGTCCTTTGAAACCCCGCGCCGCGCCATGTTCGCGCAACTCGCCGCGCAAGCGAGCGAACTCTGGCGTTTCGCCCTAGATGCCGAAACCGCCCAACTGCGTCTGACGGGCGAGAAGAGGGAAGACAGGTTGCAGGTGATGGGTAACAGATAGCGGGTTGCAGGTAACAGGGATTCTAGGCTCCGCGGTTTTCTCTGTGCCCTCTGTGCCCTCCGTGGTCTCTATGTTAAAGCTTTTTCTCCGCCCGCAAAAAGGCTCTCAACACAGAAACCACGGAGAACACAGAGAAGAGGCCGATAAAATCTCAAATATGAAATTTCAAATTGTGAATCAACATTTCTAATCTCAAATTTCAAATTTGAAATCACGAATCACAGACTTTCATGGGCCGCACGCTTCCCACATTCCGCCAGCTGATCGACGACGCCATCGCGCGCTGGTCGAAATTCCGCCGAGCCCTGCGCCGCGAGGACCAGGAATATTTCGACCGCCTGTTTCGCCGCGTGCGTTCCTACACCCAGGCGGCCACCTACCAGGCCAGCGACAACCCCATGGAAGCCATCCTGCTCTCCATCGCCCTCGATCAGGAAAAGCGCTTGGACGTCCTGGAGCGCACCGTGCACCTGCCGGAACTGTCTGTGGGCTCTACTTTTACGCTCGACGCCCGGACGCAGCTGGAGCCCGGCAGCCCGCCCGAAGCGATTGTGGACTGTACTTTTACGCTGCACGCTTCCAGTGAAGCGTGCAGCCCACTAGAAACGGGTGTGGGCTCTACTTGGAGCCCACCTGAAGAATATTTGGAGCAATTCGATGTCCCTCGAAGCACTGATAAAAATGAGCACCCCGGCACGCATCCTCAGCCGGACCCCAGCCAGCAACTCAACCCAGTCCAGCGGCCCAACCCCGGCCGCCAGCGCCACACCCGCCAGCAGTCGGACACAACTGCATGGCTGGATTTTCGATCTCTACCCGAGCCCGCACGGGATGAAGCTGTGGCTGATAGAGCCGAACCAAAAACGCCACCAGCTGATTGACCGCTTCGCGCCCGTTTTTTACGCGTCCGGCCCGGACGCCGTGCTGCGCCGCCTGCGCGAAGCCATCGCCCGCCAGCCGCACGCTCTCTCGTGCCGCCACACCGAGCGCATCGATCTGTGGCAGCCCGCTTTCGCCGCGAACGACGGGGCGAAAGCAGGCCTGTGCCCGGTCCTCGAAATCGAAGTCGCCCGCGCCAGCGAATATTCCTCCTGGACGCGCTGGGTACGCCAGTTTGACGCCTCGCTGCGTCTCTACAACAGCGACCTCATGCTCGCCTCCATGTACTGCTGGCAGCGCAACATTTTTCCGCTGGCTCGCGTCGATGCCGAAGTCGATGCCGAGGGCCGCGTCCTCGCCCTCGAATGCTGCGACACCGAATGGGCCCTCGACTACGAACTCCCGCCGCTCGAAATCCTGCGCATACGCCTCGGCGGACACCGCCGCATCGATCCCACGCACGGCGCCGCCTTTGGGCAAGGCGCCGCCCTCGAAATCGAAGTGGACGGCCGCGAATTCGAGCTCGACGAATCCGGCGAGCCCGCCGCCGTCGCCTTCCAGCACCTGCTCGCGCGCCACGATCCCGACCTGATCCTCAGCGACTGGGGCGACGCCACCATCCTCCCGCGCATCTCCGAACAGGCCGCGCGCCTGCGCCTGCCCCTCACGCTCAACCGCGATCCCGACGCCATCGTCCACCAGAGCCGCGCGCGCAGCTTCATGAGCTACGGCCGCATCCTGTTCAAAAACAGCGCCATCACCCTGTGCGGCCGCCTGCACGTCGACACGCAGAATTCCTTCATCGCCGATAAATGCGATCTCTCCGGACTCTGGGAACTTGCGCGCGTCACCAAGCTCCCCGTGCAGTACGCCTCGCGCACCTCCACCGGCACGGGCATCTCCTACATGCAGATGGAACTCGCCTGGCGCGATGGCGTCCTCATCCCCGAACAAAAAGCCGAGCCCGAGGATCCCAAGCCGCCCGACGAACTCCTCCTCGCCGACCGCGGCGGCTTGGTCTTCACTCCCAAAATCGGTTTCCATGCCAACGTCGTCGAGCTGGATTTCGTCAGCGAATATCCCAGCATCATGGCGCGCTTCAACATCTCTCCCGAAACGATCAACTGCCCGTGCTGTCCCGGCGCTCCGCGCGTCCCCGAACTCGGCTACCGCGTCTGCCAGCGCCGCCGCGGCATCACCAGCCGCGTAGTCGAACGCCTCATCGCCAAGCGCACCGAACTGAAGCAGCGGCTGCGCGATGCGGAGAAAGAAACAGCGGCGCGATTGAAACTCCAGCGCGACGCCCTCAAATGGCTCCTGGTCTGCTGCTTCGGTTACACCGGCTATAAAAACGCGCGCTTCGGAAAAATCGAGGCGCACGAAGCCATCAACGCCGTCGCCCGCGAAACGCTCCTGGTCGCCAAGGAACTGGCCGAGGACCGCGGCTACGAAATCCTGCACGCCCTGGTCGATTCTCTTTACGTGCGCAAACCGGGAGCCGCGCGCGCCGATTTTGAATCGCTCACCGAAGAAATCGCCGCCCGCACCGGCCTCCCGCTCGCGATCGAAGCCGTCTATCGTTACGTCGTGTTCCTGCCGTCCCGGCAATTCGCCGACGTCCCGGTGCCCAACCGTTTTTTCGCCGTCGCCGAAGACGGCGCCCTGAAAGTGCGCGGCCTCGAGTTGCGCCGCCATGACACCCCGCCGCTCATCGCGCGCATGCAGCAGGAAGCCCTCGACATCGTCGCCGAAGCGCACGATTTCCCCAGCTACGCCGCAAAGCTGGAAGAAGCCCGCGAACTCCTGCGCCGCTATGAAGAATCGCTGGCCGACGGCAGCGTGGCCATCGAGGACTTGATCGTCAGCAAGCGCCTCACTCGCGAGCCCCGCGAATACAGCAAAGCCAATCAGACCGCCATCGCCGCGCAGCAATTGCTGGGCAGCGGCGTGCGCCTGCGCCCCGGCCAGACCGTCGAATACATCATCACCGACGCCCGCAACCGCGTCCCCAACGACCGCGTCCGCGCCTACGCCCTCTGGGACGGCTGGTTCGGCTACGACCGCCGCAAATACACCGAACTCCTCCGCGACGCCTTCGAGCCCCTCGCGCTCTGTGTCGCTGAGCAAGCCCCTCCTCGCACACGCAAAATCCTAAAATGACTTCGCAGCGAGAGCAGTTCCTTTTGTAGAGGCCGTTCACGGTGAACGTTCACGCTGAACCGCCCGCTTTTCGGGCAGGCATCCTTTCCGCTTTCAAATCTCAAATTTCAAATTTGAAATTCACTCCTCTCCCGATCTGGCGACGCTTCTCGCCGGGCCTGCCCTCCGATGTAAGCCCGAGAGAAATCCTGGCCCGGATGAAAAAATGCGGTGTTGACTCGTTCGTCTTATTTGTCGTCATGCAAACAGGGATCCCCCCCCAAAAAAAAGTTCAGGCTCACCCCCCTGTCCCATTTCTGATCCTTTGGACACCTACTTCGGCAAGAAAAACATCCGATAATTGCATCTAACCATCTAAGAAACTATGGGAGAAGCCGAAGCGCTAACGCTTGTGAGGCGGGCCGCACGCAGTGTGTGGGTCATTGCATTCGCCTGTGTCGCCTTCCTCGGCCTGGGCCACTTCTTGCGCCAGCTCAACATCATCCTGAATCCGCTGGCCTGGTCTGCCGCGGAGATCATCGCGGCCCTGCTATGCTTCACCATCGCCGCCAACGTTCTGGTGCGCGATCACGGCACCGGAAACCGCGTTTCGCTCCTGCTAGGCCTCACCTTCGGCATCACCGGCATCATCCACTTGGGAGCGATCTTCGAGTTCTACCACGATTTCGCGAAACACTCGGAGCAGCTCCGCATCCCGCTCTCCTGGATGACGGGCCAGACGCTTCTGGGCCTGCTCTTTCTGGCTGCCTACGCCATCAACAAGCACCTCCCGTGGCCCCGGGGTCCCAGAAAAAATATCTTTGCCGTCCTCGCCACCGTCGTCGCCACCCTGTGCCTGATCACCATCGTGCTCCTGCTGTTTCCCAACGAGCCGCCCATTCACCCTCATAGCGCCATCCCGCGCGCCTGGGATTTGCTTCCCGCCGCTGTCTTTCTGGCCGCCGCATTTGTCCTGAACCGCAGGACCGATCACGACCGCCTCGCCTTTGACGCCGTCCTGGTCTGGGTCGCCGGACTCAATGCGGCCGGCCACCTGATCGCTTCGCAATCCTCCCACTTGCTGGATGCCGCCGCCGGCGGCGCCGTGCTGCTCAACACCATCAGCTACCTGATCCTTCTCGGCGCCACGCTGCTCGACAACGTCCAAATCTTCCGCCAGGTCCGCATCCTGGCCATCAGCGACAGCCTCACCGGCCTCGCCAATTACCGCCGATTGGTCGACGTCCTGCAATCCGAACTCGAACGCTCGGGACGCACCAACCGCTCCTTTTCCGTCCTGCTGATGGACCTCGACGGCCTCAAGCGCATCAACGACAAATACGGCCACCTGGCCGGAAGCCAGGCACTGTGCCGCGTCGCTTCCATCCTGCGCCTGAATTGCCGCTCGATCGACACCGCCGCGCGCTACGGCGGCGATGAATTCGCCCTCGTCCTCCCCGAAACAAAGGAATACGCCGCCCAGCAAGTCGCCGAACGCATCCGCAACTGCCTGCTCGCGGACCAGGAAGCCCCCCGTCTCAGCCTGAGCGTCGGCATCGCCACGTTCCCCCAATGCGGCTCCACCGTCCAGCAGTTGCTCGAACACGCCGACCGCGTCCTCTACGAAATGAAAAGCGAATCCAAAGGCCGCCGCGCCCAAAATTACGGCCGGTAGCCCGCAGTTCTCGCCAGGCAATAGCTGCAAACGTTTCTCAGTACTCAGTGGGATTAAAAACTGTGCGGGACGCTGCTTGCTGGTACAGGCCTTACTCCGCCTTCACAAACCGCAGAAAATCGTAATCCCCGGTCGGCGAAAGCTGAACGTTGCTGATCCTATTCCGGTGTACGCAAATGTTGTCCTGATACCACAAGCTCACGTACGGCGCATCTTCCGCCACGTCTTTTTGAATTTCACTGAAGAGCTTCCTGCGTTTCTCCAAATCGGTTTCGTTGCGCGCCCGGTCCATCAGCGCGTCCAGCGCCGCGTTCCGGTACCGCCCGCGATTGGCACCTAGCGGCGGAATCCTCTTCGAGCTGAAAACAAACTCAAAAAACTCCGGGTCGCTATTGACCCCGATCCACTTGAGCGTGGACATCTGAAAACTTCCGCGCGTGAGGTCCGCAAACAAAGTCGCAATCTCCATCGGCTTCAGTTCCAGGTCCACGCCCACCGCGCGCCATTGCTCCTGCAGGGCTGTGCCCAAAAGCCGCGTCGATTCCTCCGTCGAGGTTTTCATGTTCACTTTCAATCTCATCCCGTTCTGCGCCGCCGAGCGCGGGTATCCAGCCGCATCGAGCAACTGCTCAGCCCGCTGCGGCTCAAATCCGAAATGTTCGATCCCCGGCTCGTACGCCCAGGTGTTCGGCGGCAGCGGCCCGTCGGCCTCCCGCGCCTGCCCCCGCAACAGGTAACGGATAATCTCCTGCCGGTTGGTGGCCAGCGCTAGCGCCTGTCGCACTTCGCGTTTCGCCAGCGCCGGGTCGTCGAAATTAAACACAATGTAGGAATAATTATTCCCCGGCTGCTCGGTGACCTCGATCCCGGGTTGCGATTTCAAAACAGGAATCATGTCCGGCGTCAGTGAGGTCAGCTCCAGGTCGGCCGTGCCTTTGCGCAACTCTAGAGCGCGGACAATCGCCTCCGGTACCACGCGGAAATTGACCTGCGAAAGCTTCGCCGGAGCCCGGAAATACGCGTCGTTTCGCTCGATCAGCACATGATCGTCCTGCTGCGCGCTCACAAACCGGAACGGCCCCGTCCCGATGGGATGATTCGCGAAATCGCTTCCGGACCCCGCCGGCACAATGCCCACCGCAGGCCTGCAAATATCCAGCAAAAACCCGCCGTCCGCTTCGCTCATGTGAAAAATTACCGTCGCCGGATCGGGCGTCTCAATGGATTTGATGAGCACATACGCCCCGCGCTTGGGCGAAGTCACGCTCCGGTCCAGAATCGAATCAAACGTATATTTCACATCCGCCGAAGTAAGCGCTCTGCCGTCGTGAAATTTCACGCCGGAGCGCAGGTGAAACACATACGTCAGCGCGTCGGGCGTCTCCCATCGCTCCGCCAGATCCCCGTGCGGAATCCGGTGCTCATCCAGTTCCACCAAACTGTCAAACAGTAATCCATCAATTCTCTCGGATTGCCCGTCGGTCCCGATCCGAGGATCCAAATTGGTCGGCATCGATTCAATCAGAAAATTGACAACGCCAGGTTGAGTCGCAACGGTCCGGGAGCAGGAGGAAAGTGAGAGCAGCAAGAGAAGGGAAGTAAAGGAAATCAAGGAAGTAAAGGACGTGAAGGAAAAAGCGTCGCGAAACATGGTTCGCACCCAATGGTCCGATGGCCTGCGACGACAGGGAATTGAGCAACTAGCGGAGGTATAGGATGTAGAGGAAAACCCGCCTCGAAGCATCGATCGCCAGTCCGAAAATCCCAATCCTCCACTTCCTTTACCTCGTAAACTTCCTTTACCCCCTGCCTCACCCCGCATAACACACCTTGCCCAGAACCACCGCCGCCTTCGCCCCCGTCGCCCCCGGCACATTCGCAGGCCGCCGGTGCAGCGTCTGGTACCCCAGCACCGCAAACGCAAACGCTTCCTTCGCGTCGCCCGGCACACCGAATTCGCCCGAGTCGCGCAGGCGCACTCCCTGCAATCCCGACTCAAGCTGCGCCATCAGCAGCGGATTCCGCGCTCCGCCCCCGGAAACGATTAATTCGGAAATCCTCGCGCGCGGCGACACAAACCGGTGAACCGCATCCAGAATCGACAGCGCCGTGAAAATCGTCGCCGTGCGCACCAGATCTTCCGCCTTTGCGCCCCGGGCTTCCCGCCGCCCCAGCAGCGCGCGAACAAATTTCTCCCCGTACTGCTCGCGCCCCGCAGTCTTCGGCGGAGTTTTCCTTAAAAAAGGATCGCGAAGCAGATGATCCAGCAACCCAGGCAGCAGCGTTCCGTGCCGCGCCATCTCCGCATCCCGGTCGAACGTTTTCCTGCCCCCAGTGAACCGCCGCACCAGCGCATCCATCACCATATTTCCCGGCCCGGTATCGAACGCAAACACATCGCCAATTTCCGCGCCCGCCGGAATCGCCGTGATGTTGGCGATCCCTCCGATGTTCAACGCCGCGCGTCCCACCCGCCCGCTGCGATACATCAATAAATCGACAAACGGCACCAGCGGCGCCCCTTGCCCGCCCGCCGCCATATCCGCCGGGCGAAAATCCCCCACCGTCGTGATCCCCGTCAGCCCCGCAATCACCGAAGGCTCCCCGATCTGCAGCGTCGAAGCGATCCGCTCGCCGCAAAATCTTGCAGGGATCCCTTGATGAAAAATCGTCTGCCCGTGCGAGCCGATCACCTCGATGCGCGCGGGCGAAACACGAAACTTCCTCAATGCCGCCAGCGCGGCCTCGCCAAATGTCTTCCCCAGCAGAAAATTAAGCTGGCTGATCTCACCAGTAGTTACGGCGCGCCCTTCACCCAGCCGCAAGATCGCCTCACGCACCCGCGCAGAAAAGGGAATCGCCGCAAAGTTTTGCAGCTTTGCCCCGCGCCCCGATATCCGCACCAGCGCCACATCAATCCCGTCCGCCGACGTCCCCGACATGATCCCCAGGGCCAAAACGCCTTTTTTGTGGGAAGCCTTCATAAAATCTGCTTCTTCATCTCCGCCAGCAAATTCAGCGCATCCAGCGGCTTCATATTGTCCAGATCCGCCTCGCGCAGCGCCTCCAGCACCTTGCGGTCCAGAGGCGTAAACAGCGCCTGCTGTTCCGGCGCAGGTTCACCCGGCGCGCCCGATCCCGGCGTCAGCCGCTCACTCAACTGGTGCTCCGCCTGTTCATGCCGCTCCAGAACTTCCCGCGCCCGCGCGATCACCGTGCCCGGCAGCCCCGCCATCCGCGCCACTTCAATGCCATAACTCTTGTCCGCGCTCCCGGTCTCCACGCGCTTCAAAAATACAATCCCCGTCGCGGTCTCCCGCGCTGACACATGCACATTCTTGATCCCCGGCAGCAGGTCGGCAAGCTCGGTCAACTCGTGATAGTGCGTGGCAAACAACGTCCTCGATTTCGTTTCACTCGACAAATGTTCCACCACGGCCCACGCGATCGACAGCCCGTCAAACGTCGCCGTCCCGCGCCCCACTTCGTCCAGCAACACCAAGCTTGCGGGCGTCGCCGTATTCAAAATCGCCGCGACCTCCGTCATCTCCACCAGAAACGTCGATCGCCCGCGCGCCAGATTGTCCGACGCCCCGATGCGGGTAAAAATCCGGTCGCTCACCGGCAGCCGCGCCTGGCTGGCCGGCACGAACGATCCCATCTGCGCCATCAGCACAATTAGCGCCGCCTGCCGCAAATACGTAGACTTGCCGCCCATGTTCGGCCCCGTTATCAGCAAAATCTGCTGCCCCGCATCGTCCAGATACATATCATTGGGCACAAACCGTTCGCCGCGTTGCTGCAGCAGTTGTTCGATCACCGGATGACGCCCCGCCACAATCATCATCTGGTTATCGTCCGCGAATTCCGGCCGCACATAATTCCGCGAAGCCGCCAGGCGCGCAAAATTGCCAAGCACATCCAATTGCGCCACCCCCGCCGCCGTCCGCCGCAGCCGCGCCGCCTGCTCCCCGATCCACAACCGCAATTCCACAAACAGCCGCCGCTCGATCTCCGCGATCCGTTCATCGGCGTCCAGCACCTGCCGTTCGTACTCCCGCAATTCCGGAGCCGTAAAGCGTTCCGCGTTCACCAGCGTCTGCTTGCGCTCAAAATCCGCGGGCACCAGATGCAAATTCGGCTTGGTCACCTCAATGTAATACCCAAACACCTGGTTAAACCGAATCTTCAGCGAACCGATCCCGGTGCGCTTGCGTTCGCGCTCCTCCATCGCTGCGATAATCTGTTTGCTGTGCTGCGAAAGATCGCGCAGCCGGTCCAGCTCCTCGTGATACCCGCGCCGGATCACTCCCGGATCGGAAGCCAGCGCAGGAGGATCGTCCGACAGCGCCGCTTCAATCCGTTCGCGCACGTCCCCGAGCGCGTCCATCTGCTCATGCAGCGCCGCAAGCCGCGCCGAAGTGCAATTTTCCAGATACTTCCGCACCAGCGGTATCCGCGTGAGCGACTGCCGCAATCCCAGCAAATCGCGCGGAGACGCCACGCCCAGCGTCACGCGCCCCGCCAGCCGCTCAAGATCCTGCACCCCCGCCAGGTTGTGCCGGATTTCCTCGCGCAGCACCGTGTGCGTTTTCAACTCTTCGACCGCTGCGAGGCGCGCATCGATCTCCTCGCGGTTCACCTGCGGCCGCAGAATCCATTGCCTCAGGAGCCGCGCTCCCATCCCTGTCGCGGTTTCGTCCAGCGCCGTGAGCAGCGTCGGAGAATTTCCGCGCCCCGCATCCTCCGAAAAAATCGGCGCCACCAGTTCCAGGTTCCGCACGGTCACCGCGTCCAGCACCAGCGCGTCCGCCTGCTCGTAATACCGCACCCGGTCCATGTGCCCCAGCGCCGTTTCAAAATGGTTGCTGTTTTCCGGACCCTTGGCCGAAGTTTCCCGCAGGTAGTGAACCAGCGCCCCCGCCGCGCACACTGCCTGCGGATGCCCCGCCAGGCCGAACCCGTCGAGCGTCGCCACTCCAAACTGTTCCCGCAGCATCCGTTCGGCATAGTCCGCGCGAAACACCCACTCCTCAATGCGCGTTTCCACCGCGTCGCGCATCTCCCCGCGCGTTCCGGGACTGTGCGCGCCGCCGTCCCCGTCCGCCGAGCTGCTGGAAAACAGGCCGGCTTGCCGCGGCAACAAAATTTCGCGCGGCTTCAGCCGCTGCAACTCATCCCGCACTTTCTCGTCCGCGTCCGCGCCGGAAAATTCAGTGACCAGAAATTCCCCCGTGGTCACGTCCGCATACGCCAGCCCCACCGGCGTTCCCGACGCGCCGCGCGCCAGCGCCGCCAGATAACTGTTTTCCTTCGGTTCCAGAACGTTCGTACTGGTCACCGTTCCCGGCGTGATCACGCGCACCACTTCGCGCCGCACCAGTTTTTTCCCTGGCCCCGGCAATTCCATCTGGTCGCAAACGGCGATCTTGTACCCAGCGCGCAGCAGGCGCGCGATATATCCCTCGGCCGCATGGTAGGGAACTCCGCACATCGGCACCGGCTCGCCCTTCTCCCGGTTCCGCGAAGTCAGCGTGATGGAAAGTTCGCGCGACGCCGCAATCGCATCCTCGTAAAACAGTTCGTAGAAATCGCCCAGGCGGAACAATACCAGCGCGTGCGGATAACGCGTCTTGATCCCTTGATATTGCCGCATCAGCGGAGTGGCTGGTTCAGTCATGCAGTTGTGCAGCGCCGCAATCGCGCGCCGATTTTGTTTTTTCCCGTAGTGTCCCGGCAGATGCGCCGCGTTAAGTCCGCCCAACGAAAACCCGCCGCGCGGTTACAGGAAGTTTATACCCCGTACTCTTCGCTCCTGTCGAGCAATGCAGGAGAGTAGAAGTGAGGGAAGCTGATGAAATAAAGGAAAACGCGTCTCCCAACTGCGGCCCCCGCGCCGATTTTTCCGTTCCCTTACATCCTTTACCCCCTCTATTTCCTTTACTTCCTTACTTCTCCCTCATAAAAAAATCGCGTAAACCCGCATTCTTCGCTTGACAAAGATTTCAACACCGTTTACCTAGTGAGTTGGAGTTATTTTGCGTGGCCATGAGCGAATCTGAAGAGCTAGAGCCCTTCCCTAGTAGCAAACGAGTGGTGTCCCGGCGTTTCCAGTCGGCCCTGATCTCAGGCCCGGCCTCTCTGGACCGCCCCAATGGGACACGGTGCCGCAAAGACCTCGGGTAATCGGGAGTTCTCCCTCACCCGCGGCCGGGCGGCGCCCTGCTGGCGGGTTTCAAGCCTTTGGGTTTCAATCATCAATAGATACCGCAAGCTGTTGGCGTTTCCGTGCCTTGGTGCGAATCCCGGCTTGGAATACGCGGCCCGTGTCTCCATATTTAAAATTTCGGTCAGAATCCGCGGCCCTCGACACACCATCGGCTGCGGGAAGGGAGGCGAAATGCTGCATGCGACGGATCTTTTGGGCGGAGAAGCGTACGACCGCGACGGCCATTTCGTCGGCCACGTCACCGAACTGTTTATCGAGCCCGCCGACCAGCCCAACCGCGTCGCCCGCGTCCTTCTGGGCCGCGGCAAATACCTTCCCCTGGTTGCGCGCTACGATACCCTGGCGTTTGTCGCCCCCGGCGTCATTCGCCTCAACGTTCTCGAAAAGCAGCTCGAACACTACGAGCCCAACGAAGGCTGGCTTTCCCTGCGCAAGGATTTGCTCGACCAGCAAATCATCGATACCAGCGGCCGAAAAGTCGTCCGTGTGAATGACATCGATTTATCCGAGCACCGCACCAACGGCAACGTCGAACTCCGCGTCACCCAAGTCGACGTCGGCCTCACCGGCGCCGCGCGCCGCCTGTTGCACGGCATCGCTTCGCCGAATCTCGTCCGCAGCCTGGCCACCAAGCTGCCCACCCGCGTCATTCCCTGGGAATTCGTCAACCTGATCGAGCCGGACCCGCTGCGCCGCGTCAAGCTCCGCATCACCCACCAGAAACTCGAGCGCATGCATCCCGCCGACCTGGCCGACATCATGGAAGATCTGTCCCCGGTCCAGCGCCAGTCCATCGTCGCCTCCCTCGACGAAGAAACCGCCGCCGAGGCCCTGGCCGAACTCGACAAGCGCCTGACCACGCAGATCGTCGAAGGCCTCAACCCGGAAAAGGCCGCCGACATCCTGGAAGAAATGGACCCCGACCAGGCCGCCGACGTCCTGGCCGACTTGACTCCCGAAAGCTCGCGCGAAGTCCTGCGCGAAATGCCCGGCGAAGAAGCCCGCGAAGTCCGCGAACTGCTGAAGTTCGACGAGAATTCCGCCGGCGGCATGATGAACACCGATTTCATTTTCGTCGGCGAAAAAGCCACCCGCGACGAAGTCGTCGACTGGATCCACGAAAAAGACGTGGACCTCGAGCAGCTCGACACCGTCTTCCTTATCAACGAGGACGCCAAATTTTCCGGCGCCGTCGCCGTCGGCCGCCTGCTTTTCGCCCCCTCCAACGAACCCATGGAGGCCCTGAAATCCGAGCCGTTACTCTCGGTGCCGCCCGATGCCGAAGAAAAGGAAATTTTTGAGATTTTTGACAAGTACAACCTGCACAGCCTTGTCGTAGTCGACAAAGACGGCCGCCCCATGGGCGCCATCGAAGTCGACGACATAGTGACGCGTTTGCGCAATCGATAGATTGGTTTCTGACGTGTGCGGGCACTAGCGACAGCTCGCAGGAAAATAGGGAAGTGTACGAGTTCGGAATGTGTTGGTGTGGTGCGATTCCTTAGGAGGTCGGGGCTTCAGCCCCGATGAAAAGTATCCTTCGATCAGGGGTTTTAACCCCTGAAGCTTCAGGGCTAAAGCCCGCAAGAGGAAAGTCGAAATCGTGGCAGTGCTCGGCAAACCCGAAGAAGACAAACAGCCGATCGAGAGCCCGGCTCCGGTCGAACGCTGGAAGCTCATCCCGGGCTGGGTCGAGCCCTGGCGCGCTCGCTTAGCCGGCTGGAGCAAGCGCACGCGCTTCTGGCGCCGCCGCTTACTGCTGTTCCTGGCCGTCGTCGGCCCCGGCGTCATCACCTCCAACGTCGACAACGACGCCGGCGGCATCTCCGTCTACGCCCAGGCCGGAGCCATGTACGGCTACGCCTTGCTCTGGTCGCTCATTCCCATGACCATCGCTCTCTACGTCACCGAGGAAATGTGCGCCCGCATGGGCGTGGTCACCGGCAAGGGCCTCTCCGACCTGATTCGCGAGGAGTTCGGATTTCGTCCCACTTTTTTCTTGATCCTTGCCGGCCTGGTTGTGGACATGGGCAACGTTTGCGCCGAGTTTGCCGGCGTGGCTGCTTCCATGCAGATTTTCCATATTTCCAAATATATCTCCGTGCCGCTGGCCGCTCTGGCGGTCTGGCTTCTCGTATTGCGCGGAACCTACCGGCAGGTCGAAAAAATATTCCTGGCGGCTTGCGTGCTCTATCTCTCCTATGTCGCATCCGCGTTTCTTGCCAAACCCGATTGGCTGGCGGCTGCTCACGACACCGTGATTCCAACCTTGCACATGGATGGCGGCTATTTGCTCATGCTGACCGCCCTCATCGGCACAACCATCGCCCCTTGGCAATTTTTCTACCTGCAGGCCGGCTTCGTCGAAAAGCGCGTCCTGGCCCGCCAATATAAGCAGGCCCGCGCGGACGTCCTGGTCGGCAGCGTCAGCTGCATGGCTATCGTCTTCTTCATTATCGTCTGCACCGGAGCCACGCTGTACGTTTCCGGCCACCACAATATCGTCGATGCCGGAGACGCGGCGCAGGCACTCGCTCCCCTGGCCGGAAAATGGGCTGGCATGCTCTTCGCCTTCGGTCTGCTCAATGCCTCGCTGTTTGCCGCATCCATCCTGCCCTTGTCCACCGCTCATGTGATCTGCGAGGGAATGGGATTTGAAGCCGGCATCGACCACAAATTCAACGAGGCGCCGATCTTCTACAGCCTGTACACCGGAATGATCGTTGTGGGTGCCGCCATCATCCTCATCCCCAAGGCTCCGCTGGAAAAAATTCTCATTCTTTCGCAAGTGGGCAACGGCGTGTGGCTTCCGGTGGTCCTCGTTTTCATGCTCCTGCTGGTCAATCGCCGCGACCTGATGAGCGAGTACGTCAACAACCGCACCATGAACGTCGTCGGCTGGGTCACCGCCGCCGCCGTCATCATCCTCACCTTCGTTCTCGTCTACGTCACCATCCTGCATCCCAACGTACTCCCCGGCGCCGGCTAGTTTCTCCGATATAACAAAAATGAACGCCCGCCTTTCGCAGATTTCACCGCGCATTCATCTGCGATTAATTGAGCCCGCGTATTTCTCTTTGCGCGCGCCGGAGCTTGCGTCCCCAAGCAGACTGCCGCCCCGGCCTGCACGAGTCGCCTGGCTCTGAGACTCAGGTCCTGATTCCGAAAATTTTAGGTTTCGCGCTGGCCGTCGCCTCGGCGGCGAGCCGCCCGGAACAAAGGAGAACTGATGCGCACGAAGTGTGTCTTCTCGAAGTATATCTACACGTTTACCGCTCTGCTGGCGCTCCTCGCCTTTGCCCTAGCCGCTCCACGCACTCTATGGGCGCATGACGACGCCGATGATGCCCCCACCAAAACTCCCATCAAACATGTCGTCGTGATCTTCCAGGAAAACGTTTCCTTCGACCATTATTTCGCCACCTACCCTCACGCCAAGCCCAACGCCGATGGCTCCGTCTTTTTCAAAAAGGCGAAGGACGGCACGCCTCGCGTGAACAACCTGGAAAGCGCCGGCTTGCTCACCAGCAATCCGAACGGCGTGAATCCCTTCCGCATGGACCGCGCCTTCCCCAACACCTGCGACCAGGACCACGTGTACGGCGACGAGCAGTTTGTATTTCACGGCGGATTAATGGACGGCTTTGCGGGCACCAAGCCCGGCAGCACAGCCCTCTATAGCTGCAACGACCCCCACTACGGCAAATTCAGCGTCATGGGCTACTTCGACGGCAACACCGTCACCGCCCTCTGGAATTACGCGCAGAATTTCGCCATGAGCGACAACCACTATGGCACCACGTTCGGTCCCTCCACGCCCGGCCTTCTCAACCTGCTTTCCGGAACCACCTATGGCGGCACAATCAAATTGAATTCGCCCGCGGGATTTATTTCCGGCGGCACGACCTTCGGCACCGTCATCGGCGACGCTGATCCCTACGGGGATAAGTGTTCCGGTGCGACGCGCGGCCAGGTCCAGATGACCGTCAATCCAAGCGTCGGAGATCTCCTGAACACCGCCGGTCTAACCTGGGGCTCTTTCATGGGCGGCTTCAACAGCTGCACCGCGATCACCACGGGTCTCACTGGCCTCGCCTCGAGTACCGATTACATTCCTCACCACGCCTTCACCCAATACTGGGCCTCCACGCTCAATCCCAATCACACGCCCCCGGCCTCGACCAGCATGATCGGCAAGTCCGACGGCGTCTCCAATCACGAATATGACCTGAGCTTGTTCTTCACCGCGCTCAACGAGCATCGCCTGCCCGCTGTCAGCATCCTGAAGGCCCCTGCCTACGAGGATGGTCACGCGGGATATTCCGACCCGATCGACGAGCAGTTCTTCCTGGTGAATACGATCAACGCGCTCATGAAGTCGGACGAATGGAAGGAAACTGCCGTGATCATCACCTGGGATGATTCGGACGGATGGTATGACCATGTCATGGGGCCAATTATCAATCAATCCAACGCTCCAGAAGACCAGCTTCTAGGTCCGAAAAATTGCGGCACCCCGAAGCCGGTCGATTCTAAAGGCGACATTCAGAATGCCCGCTGCGGATACGGCCCGCGCATTCCTCTGATGGTGATTTCGCCGTACTCCAGGAAGAACTACGTCGACCATCGAGTGCTCGACTTTTCCTCCATTCTCCGCTTCATCGAGGACAATTGGAGCTTGGGCCGCATCGGTAACGGTTCCACCGATGCTGTCGCCGGTTCGCTCTTCGGCATGTTCGACTTCGACGACCACGACCATGGCCGCCACGACCGCGATTCCAAACTCATCCTCGACCCGGTCTCGGGCCGCATCATTGATGGTGATTTTGATTCGGAGTGAACAATATTTATGGGAGAAGATTCCGGCCCGCCCGGCGCTGCATCCGGGCGAGCCGGGATCTTCGCTTCCTCGCGGCGATTTTTCCGCGAGCGCTTCGGATCTCCTGCATTTGACGCAAAGGTTATCCCCGGCGTGTTGCGCCCTGTGATGCCGTATGTTAACTTTTCAGGATCGTGGGTATTGTGTCTTCAATTCGCCGCACGCAGCTTCCGGGAATAATCGCGTGAACGTACCGGAATCCCTCAAACCCTCGAACCTCGCGGAAGAGCGGCTAGTCCGCGAAATCGATGGTGACCGTCTCCCGCAGCACATTGCCGTGATCATGGATGGCAACGGCCGCTGGGCCCGCAAGCGCCATTTGCCCCGCGTCGCCGGACATCGTGCGGGAGTGCAGTCCGCTCGCACCATCATCGAAACCTGCGCGCGCCTGCAGATTCCCGCGCTCACTCTCTACGCCTTCTCCATGGAAAATTGGCGCCGCCCCAAGGCCGAAATCGATTTCCTCATGCGCCTGCTCCGCGATTACCTCCGCCGCGAGCTTCCCGTCATCCAGCGCAACAATATCCGCCTCCTGATCATCGGCCGCCCCGACCAGTTGCCCGAAGCCGTCCGCAATGACGTCGAGCGCGCCATGGCCCAGACCGCCGAAAATACCGGCATGAAGCTGGCCGTGGCCCTCAACTACGGCGGCCGCGCCGAGATCGTCGACGCCTTCAACCGCATCCTGGATCAAGCGCGCCGCAACGGCCTCGCCAGCGCCGTGGTCGACGAGGAAATGATTTCGCAAAATCTCTACACCGCCGGCCTGCCCGATCCCGATCTTCTGATCCGCACCAGCGGCGAAATGCGCGTCTCCAATTTTCTCCTCTGGCAAATCGCCTACGCCGAAATTTATGTCACCGAAACCCTTTGGCCGGATTTCACCCGCGCCCAGCTCTACGAGGCCCTGCTCGATTTCCAGAAGCGTGAACGCCGTTACGGCGGCCTGACCGAATCACGCCAGAAAATCACCGCCTGACCGTGCCGCCCCTTCCGAAAAAAGTTTCCTATCCCGGCACACACGAATTTATTCCTGATCTCCTCGCGCCCATCTTGCGCGAAAGTATTTGCAGCGAGTGGGCAGGAAATTGGTGGCACAGGCTTTTTACCCTGAGAAAGTCGAAGGGCAGCCTGTGCGGTTTTGCTTCAAGCCGGGCCCCGAGCGAACAAGCTGAAGCGTGTACCACCAGAACCCGCGTAGGCAACGCATGGGTATCATAGACCGAGGGCAGCCGTTCACCGGGCGGAGGTGATTTTCACCCGGCGCGCCCAGCACCGTGAAGGAGCTTCATGATTTCCGGAACAACACTGCGCGTACTGACGGCCTCGATCCTGATCCCCCTGGTCGTCGCCGCCGTCTGGTGGGCGCCCACCTGGCTGGTCGCGGCCATTGCCGCGCTGGTCGCCGTTGCCGCGCTCACTGAATTTTTCGACATGGGCGCCCGCCTCGGATTTCAAGCCTACCGGATTTGGACCTGCCTGGCCGCTCTGGGCATTCTGGCCGAGCAATGGGTCGCCTCGCAGGCCGCCAGCATCAGCAATCTGGGAGATCTGCTCTATCAGGCCCGCTCTCCCCGCCTCACCCTCGATCTGGTTTTGTTCTTGTTTCTGCTGGGCCTGGCCATCATCGTCCTCGGCAGCCGCCGCCCTCTTGCCGAATCGCTTGCTTCGGTTGCCATCAGCGCCGCAGGACTCGTGGTCATCGTCCTTCCGTTCAGTGCCGTCGTCCGCTTGCATGGCGTCGATGTTTCCGGCCCGCGCCTCCTGCTGTTCACGCTGGTGCTGGTCTGGGTCGGCGACACCGCGGCCTATTTCGCCGGCCGCGGTTTCGGCCGCATAAAATTGTGCCCGCAGATCAGCCCCAACAAGACCTGGGAAGGCGCCATCGCCAATCTGCTTGCCGCATTGCTCGTGGGAGCCCTGTTTGGATACTGGACGCGCATCCAGCCCTCGCATATGCTGGCTATGGCGGCCCTCGGCAGCGTGGCCGGGCAGATCGGCGATCTCTTCAAATCCACTTTCAAGCGCAGTGTCGGCGTAAAGGATTCCGGAACGATCATCCCGGGACATGGCGGAATCTATGACCGCATCGACGCCCTGATCTTCGCCGCCCCCGCAGTCTGGTACTATTTCGAGTGGGTCGTCGTGCGAAAGTTTTAACGCGGGTTGTAAGATTCGGCCCCTGCCGTGCGGTGTAGCCCCTTAGGAGCGGGCGTGAGAATTCCCGAATCTTTGTAGGGCACGGCTTCAGCCGCGCCGTAGAGCGCGCAATATCAATGCGGCTTTAGCCGCTGGCGGCGCAAAGACATGGAGCATCTGTTTTGAAACAAATTTCCATCCTCGGTTCCACCGGATCGATCGGCAAGCAAACCCTCGCCGTCGTCGAAGCCATGCCCGACCGCTTCGCCGTCGTGGCCCTGGCCGCCGGAAACAATCTCGACGAATTGACACGCCAGGTCCTGCGTCACCGTCCCGAACTGGTTTCCGTAGCCACCGCCCCGCTCGCCACGGACCTTGCCACCCGTTTGCGCTCCGCTGGCCTGGAAAAATTGCCGGAGATTCAGCACGGCGCCCCCGGCCTCACCGCCGTTGCAACGCATCCCGCCGCCGCAGTCCTGGTTTCCGCAGCCGTGGGCGTGGTCGGCCTTGAAGCCACTTACGCAGCGGTAAAAGCAGGGAAGCAGGTCGCCCTTTCCAATAAAGAAGTCCTGGTCGCCGCCGGCGAACTCGTCATGGCCGCCGCCCGCCAGGCCAACGTCGAACTGCTCCCCGTCGATAGCGAGCACAACGCCATCCACCAATGCCTGCGTGCCGGCCGCCACTCCGAAGTCAAGCGCCTGATTCTCACCGCCTCCGGTGGCCCGTTCCGCAAAACGCCCCTTGCCGAAATGGCCGCGGCCACCCCGGAGCAGGCCCTGGCCCATCCCAACTGGCGCATGGGCCGCCGAATCACCATCGACTCCGCCACCCTGGTAAATAAAGGTTTCGAGGTTATCGAGGCTCACTTGCTTTTCGACATGCGCCCCGACCAGATTGACGTCGTCATCCACCCGCAGTCCACGGTGCACTCCATGGTCGAGTATGTGGACGGGTCCATCTTGGCGCAACTCGGCCCAGCGGATATGCGCATGCCCATCCAATATGCGCTAACCTACCCGGAGCGGGCCGCATCTAAGGATATAGCCCTGGACTGGAGCAAGTTGCGCCGCCTCGATTTCGCGAAAGTTTCGACGCGGCGTTTTCCGTGTCTGCGCCTGGCCCGCGAAGCGCTGAAAAAGAAAGGCGCGTATCCCTGCGTTTTTAACGCAGCCGATGAAGTGGCCGTTGAGGCCTTCCTCGATCGCCGCTTGCCGTTCCCGGGCATCGCCGAAGTGATCGAGCGCGTACTGGCCCGCACGCCGCGCACGAAAATCGCGGCGATCGCCGACGTCCTCGCCGCCGACGCCGAGGCCCGCCGCATGGCCCGCGAGGAGATTGCGAAATTGCCCGCGAAAGCGGCAGCGGTATAAAGTTTTCGATAGGTGTTTCGAGCACGGGAAATTCGCGCATTTTGCGATTTCGCAACAAGCAAATAGTGTTGTGATTCCGAACGAAGTGAGGAATCCCTCCTGGATCGCAGTCTCATCGGGATTTCTCAGCGCGCCGCACGCAGCGCAACGACAGCGGCAAGGTCAATGTAACTCGGCCAGTTGCCCGCACCCTTAGGAGAAGAACGTGTCGGATTTTCTAGTCATGGCTGGTTCGGTCGCAGTCGTCCTCGGCGTCATGGTCCTCGTTCACGAGTGGGGACATTTCATCGTCGCCAAATCCTTCGGCGTCCGCGTCGAAATTTTCTCCATCGGCTTCGGCCCCCGCCTCTGGGGCTGGAAGCGCGGCGACACCGACTACCGCATCAGCGGACTCCCCCTGGGCGGCTACGTGAAAATGGCCGGCGACAATCCCCTGGAAGACCGCAAAGGCGATCCCGACGAATTCTTGTCCAAGCCGCGCTGGCAGCGCGTCCTGATCGCCCTCGCCGGACCCACCATGAACATCGTCCTGTCGGTTCTCCTGGTCGCCGGCATCTACATGCGCGGCAGCAAGCAGCCCGCGTTCCTCGACCGCACCATGGTTCTGGCCGGGGTTTTGGAAAATTCGTCCGCGCAAAAAGCCGGGCTCGCCCCCGGCGATCACATCGTCGACGTGAACGGCGTCAGCGACCCCACTTGGGATCGCGCCCAGCTCGAGTTGATGTCCACCTTGCCCGGCCACTCCATTTCTCTCGTCGTCGACCGTAACGGTCAGAAAATTTCCACCTCCGTCGCCGCCAGTCCCTCGGTCGAAGATGTCTTCGGATATCCCACCGACCGCCTCCTGATCGCCGCCGTCAGCCCGGGAACTCCCGCCGACCGTAGCGGACTGCAGGCCGGCGATGAAATTCTGAAGGTCAACGGAACTGCGCTCGCCAACGGCGCCGAATTCCCGCCCATCGTCGAAAAAACCCAGGGCGCGCCCCTGGAACTCGACGTCCTGCGCGGCGACCGCACCTTGCACCTCACCGTCCGCCCGGCAAACGTGGGCACCACCAGCGGCGCCCCGCGCTGGCAGATCGGAGTCATGCGCACCGGCGAACTGGTCGACCGCCGCCTCTCGTTCGGCCCCGCCATCCTCGAATCGGCCGGCATGAACGCCCTCATGGCCCGCCAAATCGTCTTCGTCGTGGTCGAGTTGTTCCGCGGCCACATGTCTCTGAAACAACTCGAAGGCCCGCTGGGCATCGCCAAGGAATCCGGCCGCGCCGCGCGCCAGGGAATTTCCGAACTCCTTTCCCTCATGGCCATGATCGGCGTGAACCTCGCCGTCCTGAATCTTCTCCCCATCCCGCCCCTCGACGGCGGCCACATCCTCATGCTTTTCATCGAAGGCACCATCCGTCGCGATCTCAGCGTGCGCGTCAAGGAGCGCTTCGTCACCGTCAGCATGGTCTTCCTGTTGCTGGTCTTCGCCATCGTTATGTACAATGACGTTTTGCGCCTGATTCCGCACCGCTAATAGCGGGAAGAGTTTTTTGTGGCACAGGCTTTTTACCCTGAGAAATTCGAAGGGCAGCCTGTGTGGTTTTTGCAATAGCAGATGGGATGCAGTCGGAATTGCGGTGCACAGACCCGCGCGGCAGGGAATTGCTCTGCGATAATTTTTTTGCGGCGGAAAATCTTTGTAGGGCACGGATTCAGCCGTGCTATTTCATGCGCAAAATAAACGCGGTTTTAGCCGCTTGCGCTTGGAATTGGATGTTACAGCGCAGGATTCCCGCGGATTACCATGCCCACCACCGCCCATCGCGTCTCCGCCGGAGAACGCATCAACGCCCACGAGCGCCCCGGCCGCCTCCAGGAGGCCCTGGAAAAGCGCGGCGTCCGCCTCACCCGCCAGCGCAAAATCCTCCTCACCGTGATGGACAGCGCCGAGCGCCACCTCGACGCCGGAGCCATCCTCGAGCGCGCCCAGAAGCTCGACCCTCGCGTCCACAAAGTCACCGTCTACCGCACCCTCGACCTGCTCAAGCGCAACGGCCTCATCGACGAACTGGACCTCCTCCACCTGCGCGGCGACCAGCATTTCTACGAAAGCCACGGCCCCCGCGACCATATCCACGTCGCCTGTCTGAAATGCGGCAAAGTCCGCGAATTTGAGTCCGAACTTTACGAAAAACTAAAAAAACAAATCGAAAAAGACTGCAACATCGAAATCACCCTAACCAGAACCGAAGTTGGCGGTTACTGCGAAAATTGCAGAAGGCAACGGCCGAAGGCAATCTGAGGAAGTACAGGAAGCAGAGGAAGTTAAGCAAGCAAGGGATCGGACTTTCGATCCCGCGGCGTTTGGGTGGATTGCTTTTTCATTTGTCGTTCTTTCTCTATTGCCTGTATTCCACCCTTCAAGTCACAAATCTCCCGCCCAAGATTTAAGAATTCAAATCTGAAATTTGTCAGCTCTTCGCTCGCCCGCGAAACTCGGATTGCGCATCGACGGCTTGATATCAAATCTCAAATTTGAAATTTTCCGGTTTCTTGTCCGTCCGCCAATTTCAGATTTCCTGTCGAAGGTTTGAAATTTCTTCCCCCTCACACCTTGCCCCGCACCTCCCCAAAATATTCCTTCGCCCGCGCAATATCCCGCCCAATTTGCTCCAGCAGCGCCTCCGCCCCCGAAAACTTCATCTCCTCCCGAATCCGCGAGTGAAACCGCACCTCCATCCGCCCGCTCGAAATCAGTTCGCTGAACTCGAACAGGTGGCTCTCCACCGTCACGCCGTGCCCGTCAAACGTGGGCCGCGTCCCCACATTGGTCACCGAAAAATACGTCCTGCCCGCCACCACGGATTCGGTCGCATAAACGCCGAGCTTCGGCAGCAATTCCTGCTCGGGACTTAAATTCAGCGTAGGCACCAGAATCTGGCGCCCGCGCCCCGCCCCCGCGCGAATCTCCCCGCTCAACGAAAACGCCCGCCCCAGCAGCGGAATCGCCTCCCCCACATTCCCGCTCAAAACCGCGTTGCGCACCGCGGTGCTGGAAACCACGCGCCCCCCGATTTCCACCGGCGCCACAATTTCCACCGCAAACCCATGCGCCTTTCCATACTCGCTCAGCAACTTCACATTCCCGGCCCCGCGGTACCCGAAACAGAAATTCTCCCCCACCAGAATCGTTCCGGCCGAAAGTCCCTCCACCAGAATTCGCTGCATGAACTCCTCGGGCGAAACCTGCGACAGCGCGCGATCGAACCGCAGCACCAGCGCCGCGTCCAGTCCCAGCTCCTCCATCCCCGCCAGCCGCTGCCCAAGCGTCTGAATCATCGCCGGCGCAATCTCTGGCCGCAGCAGGCGCAGCGGATGCGGATCAAACGTGATCACCAACGACCGCTGCCCGCTCGCCCGCGCCCGTTCCGCCAGCAGCCGCAGAATTTTCTGGTGCCCCAGATGCAGCCCGTCAAAATTGCCCACCGAAATCGCCGCGCGCGCGCCCATCCCAAATCGCGCGCCCCATTCTTCGGTCGAATGCAGCACCGCCATTGCCATCAGATCGCCACCTCGAAGTGAAGTCCGTCGTACGCCAGCGCGACATTTGCAAACCCCGCGTCGATCAGCCGCTGGTTGGTTTCCGCGTGCGGCAGTTCATGCGCAATGTGCGTGAACCACGCCCGCCGCGGCTTTAGCTCCCGCACCAGCTCCAGCGCCTGCTCCACCGTCTGGTGCATCGGGTGCGGCGCGTCGCGCAGAGCGTCCAGCACCAGATCGTCGAGCCCGGCCAGCAGCGGCTTCGACGATTCCGGCAGCACGCTGAAATCGGTAAGGTATGCCGCCGCCCCAAACCGGAATCCCAGCACTCCAATATCCCCGTGCCGCGCCGGGATCGGCACCACGCGCACCCCGATCACCTCAAACGGCCCGTCAATCTCGTGCAGCTGGACCTGCGGAATCGTGCTGATGGCCGGAAGCCCGTCAAACACGTATGCGAACGTGCGCTTCAACGTCGCAAGCGTCTCCGCCGACGCATACACCGGCAGCGCGGATTTCTGCCGCATGTTGAACGGCCGTATATCGTCGAACCCCAGAATGTGATCGGCATGAGCGTGCGTGAACAGCACCGCGTCCAGCCGTTCCAGTCCCACGCGGAGCGCCTGCGTCCGGAAATCGGGAGTCGTGTCGATCACCATCGTCCCGCCCTTGTGCACCAGCAGCACGGAAGGACGCAATCGATTGTCCCGGGGATCCCGGGAAGTGCACACACGGCAATGGCAGGTGAGCGTCGGCACACCCATGGATGTGCCGGAGCCGAGCACGGTAAGTTCAAGTACGGAATGGGATGTGGCGGGCAGGAGAGACCCTCGGTTACGGCCGGGACTTGGCCTGTTCTTTGAGCGCGGCGGCCGTGGCGGCCTTGGTCATTTCCATATAGGCCAGCTTCAAATTCCCCAGCACATCCACCAGCAGATTGTCTTCTTCCGGAGCGAGATTTCCCATCGTCTTCTCGCGCAGCGTGTCCAGCATGTCGATCATCTCGCGCGCGCCTTCCAGATCCAGCATAGGCTGCCCCGTGCGCGGGTCCGCGTATCCGCCCAGCAGCATGGCCGCATTCTGCCCCAGCGAACGCACCAGATTCTCGAATGCCGCCGACCGCTTGGGCGTTTCCGCCGGCGAAGCCGCAGCAGGCACCGCGCCCCCCGGCACAAGTTTCGGTCCCGGCGCTGCCGATCCCGGTGCGGGAGCCGCAGTGCGAGCGGCGGTAGCAGCGCTGGCACTCGCCGCCGCTTCGTGCTCCCGATCCTGCTGCTCGGCCACTTCCTTGCGCAACTCACCTTCGGCCGTGAACAGCCGCCGGTCTACCACCTTAAAAGTTTCGTCGTGTTTGGATTCGGACAACGGGTTCTCCCTCAGCCATTCCTCAATTCATTCGCGTTGAGCCAGCAGTTTAGCACCCCCCCGCGCGCCCTAACAAGTGTTGACATCTTACGTAGGACAGGCACTCTTGCCTGTCTCTTTCCCGCAAAGCACGGAGGTGAAACCACAGGAAGAATGCCCTCGAATCCATTCGCTCTGTCGCACACTCAGGGACAGGCAAGAGTGCCTGTCCTACCAAGCTTCCCCCTTGTGAATTGCCGCCCCGTGCCGTACAGTTTTTCTTCGCGCCTATTTCAAATTCTGGAGCTTACTGGCCGCCTTGCCTCCCCGAAAATCAAAGAAAAAAAAGAAATCGCCCCGTCCGGCCCGCAACGAGCACGGAGGTCCAAAGTCTGCGCGCCGACATGCCGCCACGAAATCACCCGTCCCAAAACCAAACCGCAAACCCACCGGCGATCTCTTCCAGGCCTTGGTCGACGTCCAAGCCCGTCTCCGCGCCCCCGGCGGTTGCCCCTGGGACCGCCAGCAAACTCACGCCACACTAAAAACATTTCTGATCGAAGAGACCTACGAAGTCCTCGACGCCCTCGAATCAGGCAACTCACAAGAACTCGCCGAAGAACTCGGCGACCTCCTGCTCCAAATCCTCTTCCACGCCGATCTCGCCCTGGAAGCCGGCACCTTCGATATCTCCGACGTCATCACCGGCATTCACGACAAAATGATCCGCCGCCACCCCCATGTCTTCGGCAACGTAAAAGCCGACACGCCCGCCGAAGTCCTAAAAAACTGGGCCCAACTCAAAGCCCAGGAAAAACTAGCCGCCTCCGGCGAGACCGCCGCAGAAAAACCTATCGCCCCCTCCGCCCTGGACGGCGTCCCGCGCAGCCTCCCAGCCCTGCTCGAAGCCTACCAACTGACCCGCCGCGCCGCCCAAGTCGGCTTCGACTGGGAAACCGTCGACGGAATTTTCGACAAAATGCAGGAAGAGACCTCCGAACTTCGCGCAGCCCTCAAGGCCTCCCCTCCGCGCAAAGACAATCCGCCAATCGGGGAAGCGGCCGAGGAAGAAATCGGCGACATCCTGTTCGTGGCCGTCAATCTCGCAAGATTTCTCGGCTACGATCCTGAAGTAGCACTTAAGAAATCGAATCTGAAATTCAAGTCACGCTTTCAGTTGATGGAAAAAGTGGCTCTCCAGTCGGGTGTGTCCCTCGCTCAGCTTTCTAAAGTGGAACTTGAAGTCCTCTGGGAATCCGCAAAAATTAAATCGAAGTCTCCTGCCGAACCCGTGAGCCAGCCATGAAGCTGCGGGGAAGAGGAAAAACGAAACGCACTCTCCATCTGAACGGAGAACTTCGCAACGGGATCTTGATCCGCTCCTGTCACGGCATCGCGGAATTTGAAGCCTGCGTCCTGGTCGAGCGAAACGTCTGGCAATCGGCTGACGTGGACGTTGTCCCCATCCCCTTGTTCGTGGTCGCCGCGGAAACCGGCGGCCAGGTCATCGGCGCATTTCACGGCAAGGAACTGGTCGGCTTCACGATGGCCATCGCCGGATGGCGCGACCGCAAGCCGTTCCTGCACTCGCACATGACCGCTGTCCTCAGCGCCTACTGGGATCGCGGCATCGGTCGCCGCCTCAAGCGTTTTCAGCGCGACGACGCCCTGTCCCGTGGCATTCACCTGATCGAGTGGACCTTCGATCCCCTGATCACCAAAAACGCCTACTTCAACTTTATGCGCCTCGGCGCCATCGCCCGCCGCTATCTCCCCAACGCCTACGGCATCACCACCAGCCCGCTGCATGCCGGCCTTCCCACCGACCGCCTGGTCGCCGAATGGCACCTGCGCTCCGCGCGCGTTTTGCGCGTCCTGGCAGGCAAGCGCGCCACCCCGGCATTTTCAAAAAAGGCGGCGCGCATCACCATTCCCGCGTCGCTCGAAGAACTAAAGGCAACCGACCCCGCAGCCGCCGCGAAAATTCAGTCCGAACTGCGCGCCCAGTTCCAGCACTGGCTCGGCAAAGGATATGCCGCCACGGCCGTCGCCCCCGGCAAATCGGGCGTCGACTACATCCTCGAACCCTGGAAGTCTCTGTGAAAATTCAAAGAATCACCTTGCGCGAAATCCGCATGCCCCTGGTGACGCCGTTTGAAACCAGCTTCGGCCGCCTCACCGGCCGCCGCATGCTCTTGGTCGAGGCCGATGCCGACGGCGTTTCCGGCTGGGGCGAATCAGTCGCCGGGGAAGGCCCCTTCTACGCCCCCGAAACGGTCGAGACCGCCTGGCACATCCTCCGCGATTTCATCTGGCCACTGCTCAAGGATCGCGAATTCGCATCCGCCTCTGAACTCTGGGAGATCCTCGCCCCCATTCGCGGCCACAATATGGCCAAGGGCGCGATCGAATCGGCCGTGTGGGACGCCGAGGCCCGCCAGAAAAACATCCCGCTCTGGAAACTTATCGGCGGCGTGCGCAACGAAATCCCCTGCGGCGTTTCCATCGGCATTAAACCAACGCTTGAGGAATTAGTTTCAACCGTCGAGCGCGAACTGGCCGCCGGATACCAGCGCATCAAAATAAAAATCAAGCCGGGGAAAGACATCGAGCCCGTCGAAACCCTGCGCCAGCGTTTCCCGCGCATCCGCCTGATGGTCGACGCCAACTCCGCCTACCGCCTCCCGGATTGGCCGCACCTGAAGCGCCTGGAAGCCTACTACTTGATGATGATCGAGCAGCCACTCGGCTGGGACGACCTCTACAGCCACGCCGAATTGCAGCGCAAACTGGAAACCCCAATCTGCCTGGATGAATGCATCCACACGCTGGAACACGCCCGCGCCGCCATCGAACTCGGCGCCTGCCGCATCATCAACATCAAGCTCGGCCGCGTCGGAGGCTACACCCCGTCCAAACAAATTCACGACCTCTGCAAATCCCGCCAGATCCCGGTCTGGTGCGGCGGCATGCTCGAATCCGGAATCGGCCGCGCCCACAACATCGCCCTCTCCACGCTCGAAAAT
Organism: Terriglobia bacterium; assembly: GCA_020073485.1. Lineage (GTDB taxonomy): Bacteria > Acidobacteriota > Terriglobia > Acidiferrales > UBA7541 > Palsa-360. The sequence goes on from JAIQFB010000024.1 coordinate 34,158, forward strand.
TTCTCTCTCCCCGGAGACGTCACCGCCAGCCGCCGCTACTGGACCGAAGACATCATCGAACCAGAGGTTGAAGTTTCTCCGCAGGGCACCATCCACGTCCCCGCCGCCCCCGGCATCGGCTACACCCCGCGCCTCGACCGCATCGAAAAAATTTCCGCAAGAAAAGAGATTCTGAGCTAATCCAATTGTTCCGGCTGCTGTCCTGGTTTGAAATTTCCGTGAGGAATCGGAGGTCCGAGCTTCAGCTCGGACATTCACGCTTCGTGGGTTGTGGGCTTTAGCCCCTGAAGCTTCATGGGTTAAAACCCCATTTCCGGGGATCCTTTTCGTCGGGGCTGAAGCCCCGACCTCCGAAATCTACTCGCTCTTCAAATTAGGACAGCGCCTTTTTCCGCCCTGCGTTGACCCCACCCGGCCGCCATGTTAGCGTTGCGCCCGAATCGCCATGTCGGAAACGGAAATCTCGCAAGATCCCAAGCGCATCGCCGTAATCCCCGGCGATGGCATCGGCGTCGAAGTCACTCGCGAAGCTGTGAAAGTCCTCCGGGCCGCGACTCCCGAAAAACTTCAATTCACCGAATTCGATTGGGGCGCCGACCGCTACCTGCGCGACGGCACCTCGCTGCCCGCCGGTGCCGTCGAAATGTTTCACCGCGACTTCGACGCCATCCTGTTTGGCGCGGTAGGCGATCCGCGCGTCCCCTCCAATCAACACGCCGCCGATATCCTCCTGGGCCTGCGCGCCAAACTCGACCTCTACGTCAACCTCCGCCCCGTCGAACTTCTCGACGATGCCCTAACCCCGCTGCGCAATCGGGCCACAAAGGATGTCCACTTCACCGTCGTCCGTGAAAACACCGAAGGCCTCTACGTCGGCGCCGGCGGCCATTTCCAGCGCGGTACCCCGCACGAAGTGGCCATCCAGGAAGACGTCAACACGCGCCGCGGCGTTGAGCGCATCATCCGCTACGCCTTTGAATTCGCCCGCAGCCGCCACCTGCGCCGCGTCTGCATGAGCGACAAATCCAACGCCCTCACCTTCGGTCATGAGCTTTGGCTGCGCGTATTCAAGGAATTGAAGAGCGAGTACGCGGACGTCGAATCGCGCCACCTCTACGTCGACGCCCTGGCCATGGAACTGGTCCGCGATCCCACCCAGTTCGACGTCATCGTCACCTGCAACCTGTTCGGCGACATCTTGAGCGACCTCGGTTCTCAGCTCGCCGGCGGCCTGGGCCTTGCTCCCTCCGGCAATATCCACCCCGGCCGAGTCTCGCTGTTTGAGCCCGTACACGGTTCCGCACCCAATATCGCCGGGAAAAACATCGCCAATCCCGCGGGCTCCGTGTTGTCCTCCGCCCTGATGCTCGATCATCTAGGCATGCCCGCGACGGCAAATCTACTGCGCGACGCCGTGAGCGCCTCGATCCGTGAGAAGCAGACGACTCAGGATATTGGCGGAAATTTAGGAACGCGCGAGGCCGGAGACTGGCTCGCGGAATTTGTCGCCACTCGCGCTTAGACCGTCGCCGCTCGCCGCTGCTTCGGCCGCTTGCCGACCACTAGAATCGCCCCCAACAAAAACCCTCCCACGTGCGCCCACCAGGCCACGCCCCCTTGGTCGGTCATCCCCAGCGAAGCCACGCCGCTGAAAAACTGAATAAAGAACCAGTACCCGAGCATCAGGAACGCCGGAATGCGGATGGTAAAGAATAGGAAGAGTGCCGGAATCAGCGTGGTCACCCGCGACCTCGGATACAGAACAATGAATGCCCCCATGATCCCGGAAATCGCTCCGCTGGCCCCCACCGTGGGAATCTTCGAGCCCCAGCTGAACGCCGTGTGCACCACGGCCGATCCAATTCCGCATATAAAGTAGAAAATGAGATATTGAAAATGTCCCAGCGCCTCCTCCACGCTGCCTCCAAACACCCATAGAAACAGCATGTTCCCCAGCAGGTGCATCCACCCGCCATGCAAAAACATGCTGGTGAAATAGGGAAGAATGGTCTGGCCGAGGGAGGCGCCGTGTTTGGTGAACAGTAGTTCCACATGCGACGGCGTCAGGCCAAATGTGAAGATGAACTTGTTTCCAGCCTTGGGCGACAGCGTCAACTCATAAAAGAATGCCAGCGAGTTGGTGACTATCAACAGGACCGTGACGACAGCAGCCCGCATCCTCACAATGTCCACGCGAAGGGGAATCATCTTGCCCTCCTCCCGGCCTCGGCAAGCTGATCCTCGGTAAACGCGCGCGGCCTGCGCGCGCCCTTGCGAACGAACTGCTCGATCTTCTTCAGCGGAGCAATCCCGCCGCGCGCCCCCGCCCCCAGACACGAAAGCCCAGCCGCCGCGCAGCAAAATGCCAGCAGTTCCGGCAACTGGAACCCGCGCACGATGCCGTAAGCAAACGCGCCATGAAAAATATCGCCCGCGCCCGTGGTATCCACGGGCTTGACGTCAAATGCAGGGCAGTAGTGGAACTTCGAGCCGTCCCAGGCCAGGACGCCATCCTCGCCCAAGGTCGCCGCCGCGAGCCGGTTTCCAAACCTTGCCGCAAGCTTGGGAAGGGACGCGAAAAGATCGGCGTCTCCGAACAGTCGTCCGGGAAAATCCCGCGAAGTGATGGCGTAATCCACATGCTCAAGTAACACTTCCACTCCTGGATACAGGTTGTCGAGGTCAACCGTTACTGGAATCTTCGCCTGTCGGGCCCATCGCGCGGCCGTCGCCGCCGCCCGGCAGTCGTGGCCGTCCACATGAAGCAGCCTCGAACGGACGACCCACTCCTTGCGTATCTCCCGGGGAAGCAGTTCCAGACGCGCGTCCCGCTTCCAGAGCACCGTGCGTTCGCCGGTCTGCTCGTCGACCAGAATGAAAGAGGACTGGCTCTGGCAATTGTGGACCACGCTCCAGTGCGCCTCGACCCCGGAGCGTTTCATTTCCTCCTGCTGAAGTTTCCCCCAGGGGTCATCGCCGATCTTTCCGGCGTAGCGCGCTTTCAATCCCCAGCGCGCGCAGGCGGTGACGGCGCTGGCGACCTGCCCCCCGGGAAGCACCTCGGAGAAGCGAAACTCGACTTTGGAGTTGAAGGCGGGGAAGTGCGGAAGCCGGATGATCGTGTCGGTGGCATTCAGGCCAACGCCCACGATATCCACGAGAGGAAGAGCTTTCGCCACCCAGACACTGTACGAAAAAATACGAAGGACGCAAGGGAAATGCGGGAGATGTGCGTCCGATAATTTTTCAGGGCGCGTTTGCGAGTAAACATATTCTTGAAGGAGCTGCAGGAGCGCGTAAACACACGGCTTGCGCGGCAAGGTTTTGCGCGTGGTAGTGATGGATTGATGTGATGGTAAGATTTTTTCATGGTTCCTAATTGATTCAGTTCATCGGGTGTGGTAAGTAACGAATTCAAGATTTCGTCGCGCGATTCTGCTTGCGTGTGATTCCCGGTCGGTCGGCGCGCCGACAAACAGAGATGCCAGTCAAGGAGTCGGAAGCGATCGTCCTGCGCAGTTTTCCGCTGGGTGAAGGCGACCGCGTGGTCAGCTTTCTCGACCGCCAGTCCGGCCGCGTCAAAGGCGTGGCGCGGGGAGCGCGGCTCACCAAGAGCCGCTTTGGCTCGACGCTCGAGTTGCTTTCCTACATCCGCATCTGGTATTTCGAGCGCGAAAACAGGGACCTGGTTCGCATCAATCAGTGCGAATTAATCGAGTCCTTCATGGACGTGCAGGCCGACTACTCGTCGGGCATCGCCATGGCCCTGGTGAGTGAGGTTACCGAGGCCGTGCTCGGCGAAAAGGAACCTGCCGATCCGCAGTTTCGGCTGGTCCTGCTGACCGCGCGCGCTATTCGCGCCCACGGGCCTTCGCCGGCCGTGCTTGCTTATTTTTGCTTGTGGACGGCAAGGCTCGGAGGCTGGCTCGGACCGCTGGATCGCTGCTCGCGCTGTGGCCGGTTGGTCGAGCAGGAGAGTTTATTTACGTCACCGGGGAATCCGGAGCTTTGCTGCTCGGATTGCCGGGACGGCTGGATGAAACAAATATCTAAAGAATCACTTTTAGTTGGGCGGATGGCGCTTTCCGGGACCCTGGAACGATTGTTGAAGGAAAATCCATCGCCAGAGGCGCCCAAAGAAATCTTAAGTTATGGTTTAGATGTTTTGGAGCATCACATCGAAAAGAAATTGATCTCAAGAAAAATCTTATTTCTGGGAGAGAGTGGATCCGTTGAAATCGAATCTAAAGAATAAGATTAACATTGCGAAGAAGGGACCGACGTTTCAAAACCTCATCCTTCAGTTGCAAAAATATTGGGGCGACCGCGGCTGCGTGATCCAGCAACCCTACGACGTGGAAGTCGGAGCAGGCACCATGCACCCGGAAACTTTCCTCCGCGTCCTGGGACCGAGGCCCTACCGGGTGGCCTACGTGCAGCCGTCTCGTCGGCCCGCCGACGGTCGCTACGGCGAAAATCCCAACCGCCTCTTTAAACACCACCAGCTCCAGATCATTCTGAAGCCTGCCCCGGCCGACGTCCAGGACCTGTACCTGCAGAGCCTGGCGGCCATCGGCCTGCGCCTTGCCGACCACGACGTGCGCTTTGAGGAAGACAACTGGGAGTCGCCCACACTCGGCGCCTGGGGCATCGGCTGGCAGGTGCTCCTCGACGGCCTCGAGATCACGCAGTTCACTTACTTCCAGCAGAGCGGCGGCATTGACCTCGATCCGGTATCGGTCGAGCTGACCTACGGTCTCGACCGCATCTGTTCCTACCTGCAGGGCGTCGACAGCGTCTACGACGTGCGCTGGTCGGACGATCGCTCCTACGGCCAGGTTCGCCTGCTCGAGGAGCAGGAATTTTCGGCCTACAACTTCGAATACGCCGATCCGGTGGTGACGCGCAAGCTTTTCGAGTTGCATGAGAAGGAAGCCGGGCAGCTGCTTGACCGCTACAAGGGGCAGGGAGACAAGCGCGATCCACGGTTTCCTCTGCTCGCGGCATACGACCACTGCCTGAAATGTTCGCACCTATTTAACCTGCTGGATTCGAGGGGCGTGATCTCGACCACCGAGCGCGCCCAACTGATCGGCCGTGTGCGCCAGATCGCCTGCCGCACCGCCGCCGAGTTTCTCGCGAAACAAAAGCAATCGGAATCGCTGCAGGAAAATACTACGGTAACGACAGGGGCCACCCGATGAAGGGCGCGATGGATTTTCTGTTTGAGATCGGCTGCGAGGAAATACCCGCAGGGATGCTGCTGGGGGCCGTTAAAGAACTTCAAGCAATACTTGAGAAATATCTAAAGACCTATAATTTATTACTTGAAGCGCCTGTCGAAACCCTCGGGGCGCCTCGCCGGCTGGCGGCATCTTGCGCCAGCATTCGAGACAGGCAACCTGACGAAGTCAAAGAGCTAACCGGGCCGCCAAAATCGGTGGCGTACGACCCTGCAGGAAAGCCCACGCGCGCGGCCGAAAGTTTCGCCCAAAAAATTGGCATCCCAGTCGCCAAATTGACATTGGTGAACACCCCCAAAGGCGAATACCTTTCGGCCAAGCAGGTGATTAAGGGAAAGTCTGCAGCGGAAATCCTGGAGGATTTTCTTCCGCGCGCGGTGGCCGAGATTACCTGGCCGCGGAGCATGTACTGGACCGGCGCGGACGGCCTGCGTTTCATCCGGCCGATCCGGTGGGTGGTGGCGCTGCTGGGCGGCAAGCCCTTGAAATTTACTCTGGGCGACGCCCGGGCGGGGAACTTCACGGCAGGGCACCGTTTCCTGGGCAAATCGAAGATCCCGGTGCGCTCGGCCAAGGAGTATGTCCAGAAGTTGCGCGCCAACTTCGTGCTGGTCCGCGCAGAGGAACGCAGAAAGAAGATTGAAACGGAACTCGCAAAACTGGCCGGGGGCAAGGGCTTGCGCATCCATGAGGACGCGCATTTGCTGGACCTGGTGACCTATCTGAACGAGTACCCCACCGCAATTATGGGGGGATTCGATCCTGGGTACCTGGAATTGCCGGACGAGATCCTGATTACGGTGATGCGCGGGCATCAGAAATACTTTGCGCTGGAAAAGAAGGACGGGTCGCTCGCGCCGCACTTCCTGGCCATCATTAATCTGGATAAGGACCGCGCGGGTTTGATCCGCGCGGGACACGAGCGGGTGCTGCGGGCGCGGTTTGCGGACGCGAGGTTTTTCTGGGAGACGGACCAGAAATGTCGGCTCGCCGACTATCTGCCCAAATTGTCCGCCGTAACTTATCAGGCGAAGCTCGGAAGCTATGGCGACAAGGTCGAACGCGTGCGCGCCCTGGCCCGGTGGCTGGCCGAGCAATGGTTTGCCAGCGGTATACCGCAGGCCAGCGTCGGAGCAGCCGACCGCGCCGCCGAACTTGCCAAGTGCGACCTGGTCACGGACATGGTTCGCGAGTTTACCGAACTGCAAGGAGTGGTTGGCGGTCTGTACGCAAAAGCTCAAGGAGAACCTGAAGAAGTGGCCTGGGCTGTTTACGATCAATACAAGCCTGCCGGGCTGGACGATCCCATTCCGCGAAACCTGACAGGGCAGGCGCTGGGTCTGGCCGACAAGATGGATTCGCTGGTCGGCTGCTTTGCCGTGGGGCTGATTCCTTCGGGTTCAAGTGATCCTTTCGCTTTGCGCCGGGCGGCCATGGGCATTGTGAAAATTCTGGTTGAAACCAAATTGCCAGTTTCACTTTCACTGATGATCGCGCGGTCGGCCCGCACACTCGAAAGCTCGGGACGCAAGATTCCGGTTTCACCGGAAGTGGAGAAACAGGTCCTGGAGTTCCTGCTCGACCGCGCCCGGTTTGTGCTGAAGGAACGGGCGGGCCTGGCTTATGACGAGATCAACGCGGGGCTGGCCGCCGGCGCGGACGATCTGGTGGACGCGGTGCGGCGCATCGAAGCCGTGAAGGCCATCCGCAAGACGAAAAACTTCGAGCCGCTGGCCGTGTCCTTCAAACGCATCCGCAAAATTCTGGACAAGGCCGGACCGGAATCGGGTTGGAAGCTTGCGGCAGTGCGCGCGGACCTGTTTGCCGAGGACGCCGAGTTGGACCTCTACCAACGCGCCGCGGAGGTGGCCAAGGAAGCGGATCACTACAAGCGGGAGAGCCGCTACCGCGAGGCGCTGCAGAAGATCGCGGGGTTGCGTCCGGAGGTGGACAAATTCTTTGAAGAAGTCATGGTAATGGCCGAGGACGAGAACGTGCGCAAGAACCGGCTGACGCTGCTCGCGGGATTGCTCGCGGAATTTTCGACGATCGCGGATTTCTCGGAAATCGCGGCGGCGGAGCCGGGGAAGTCAACCTAAAGTATAGCTTGAGGTGTGATTGGAATTGAATTTTGTCGGCGGGCCGACATGGAAGCGATTGGCGACAACACGGAAGCAATCCTAAGGAGACGACAGTCGTGAAATACGTATACTTTTTTGGCGCGGGAAAAGCGGAAGGCGACGGCGGGATGAAGGAAATCCTGGGAGGCAAGGGGGCGGGGCTGGCGGAAATGACCCGCATCGGCCTGCCGGTGCCGGCCGGCTTCACCATTTCCACCGAATGCTGCGACTACTACCTGAAGCATAAGCAGACGTACCCGAAGTCTCTGGCTGCGGAAGTGAAAAAGAATCTGGCGCGCCTGGAAAAAGCCACGGGAAAGAAACTGGGGGACGCGAAGGATCCGCTGCTGGTGAGCGTGCGCTCGGGTTCGGCGAGGTCGATGCCGGGGATGATGGAAACGATCTTGAACCTCGGGCTGAACAGCAAGTCGGTGGAGGCGCTGGCGCGGAACTCGAAGAACGACCGGTTTGCCTGGGACGCCTACCGTCGCTTCGTGCAGATGTACTCAACCGTGGTGATCGGTCTATCTAAAGAAGAGCTTGAAGAAAAATTGCGCGCCATGAAGACGCGCCGCGGCGTAAAGGACGACACGCAAGTGCCGGCCGAAGGTTGGCGGGAGCTAGTCGGCGAATACAAGGATCACTTCAAGAAGAAGACGGGCAAGGAATTTCCGGAGGATCCGGAAGAACAGCTATGGGGCGCGATCGGCGCGGTGTTCGGTTCGTGGATGGCGGAAAAGGCTGTGACCTACCGGCGCGTGGAGCGCATTACCGGGCTGTTGGGCACGGCCGTGAACGTGGTGCAGATGGTGTTCGGCAATCTTGGGGAAAGTTCCGGCACAGGCGTGTGCTTTACGCGCGACCCATCGACCGGCGGGAAGAGCTTCTATGGCGATTTCCTGATCAACGCGCAGGGCGAAGACGTCGTGGCCGGAATCCGCACGCCCATGCACCTGAACGAAATGGCCGTGCGCATGCCGAAAGTGTATCCGCAGCTGGAAAAAGTGAGAAAACTGCTGGAAAAGCATTACCGGGACATGCAGGACATGGAGTTCACGGTCGAAGAAGGCACGCTGTACATGCTGCAAACGCGCGTGGGAAAGCGCACGCCCGCGGCCACGTTCCAGATCGCGGTGGACATGGCCAACGAGAAGCTGATCACCAAGGAAGAAGCGATCGACCGCATCAAGGAAGAAGACATCGACCGGCTATTCTTTCCGATTGTCGATCCCTCCGTGCCGAAGGCCGAACTCGCGAAACGAAAAATCGCCTCGGGCATCAATGCCGTGCCAGGAGCCGCGATGGGCAAGGCTGTGTTTACGGCGGAAGAAGCCGAGGCCATGGCCGCCAAGGGCGAAAAGGTGATTCTGATCCGGCGCGAAACCAGCCCGGAGGACGTGGGCGGGATGTTTGTGGCCCAGGGGATTGTGACCGCCACCGGCGGCAAGACCAGCCACGCGGCGGTGGTGGCGCGAGGCTGGGGCAAGTGCTGCATCGTCGGGTGCGAGAATCTGGACGTCGAGTACGTATCCAAAATCGCGCATGCCAACGGGAAGACCATTCGCGAAGGCGATTGGGTGACGCTGGACGGCAATGACGGTGTCGTCTACGAAGGTCAAGTAAAGCTTTCAAGTCCGGAGCTTCCGAAAGCGTTTTCCACGCTGATGGGCTGGGCGGACAAAGTCCGCAAGATCGGCGTGCGCACCAACGCGGACACTCCGCACGATGCAGTCAAGGCTCGCGAGATGGGCGCCGAGGGTATCGGGCTCACTCGCACCGAGCATATGTTCTTCAAGGACTTTGAATTTCCGGAGAAAAGCGTCGAGCGGCAACTGGCGATTCAGGAAATGATCATCGCGGAGACGCCGACGGCCAGGAGAATGGCGCTGGACAAGTTGCTGCCATATCAGCGGCGGGATTTTTCGGGAATCTTCAAGGCCATGGACGGGTTTCCGGTGACCATCCGCCTGATCGATCCTCCGCTGCACGAGTTTGTGCCGCACGAGCGGGAGAAGCAGGAGGAGCTTGCAAAGAAGATCGGCATCGATGTGGAGGTGGTGATCCGCAGGGTTGAACAGTTGCATGAGGCCAACCCGATGCTCGGTCACCGGGGCTGCCGGTTGGCGATCACCTATCCGGAAATCCTTGAGATGCAGGTGCGAGCGATCCTTGAGGCGGCGGTGGAATGCAAGAAGCAGAGAATTAAAGTAATACCTGAGATTATGATTCCGCTGGCCATGGACCGCAAGGAACTTAAACTTCTGGTGGATGCCACTAACCGGGTGGCGCAAGAGGTGATTAAGGAAACTAAAGTAAAGGTTGATTATCTGGTCGGGACCATGATCGAGATTCCGCGGGCTGCGCTGCTGGCGGACGAGATCGCGGAGGTGGCCGAATTCTTTTCCTTCGGGACCAACGACCTGACGCAGATGACCATGGGGCTTTCCCGGGATGACGCGGGACGGTTCCTGCCCGACTACGTGGACGAAAAGAAGGCGGGAATTTTCGCGAACGATCCGTTCCAGACGCTCGACGAGAAGGGCGTGGGCATGCTGATCCGCTGGGGAATCGAGAAGGGGCGAGCGACGCGACCGAAGCTGAAGATCGGAATCTGCGGCGAGCACGGCGGGGATGCGGCGAGCGTGAAGTTCTGCCACCGGGTGGGGATGAATTACGTGAGCGCATCGCCGTTCCGGGTGCCGGTGGCGCGGCTGGCGGCGGCGCAGGCGGTGATTGAGGAACGCGCGGCCGCGGCGCGGTCGAAGAAGAAAGAGAAGAAAGGCTAGAAGCCAGTCCGCGAATGGCCAGCGATCCAACGATCCCGGGGGCCAGTGGCTAAAGCCCCTGGTTTTCAGGCCTGTAGATGTCGCGGCTAAGGCCGCGATTCACAAAGATCGGCCCAAGAATGTCAAAGAGCGTTGGTCATTGATTAGATCGGATTCGATCGCCCGCGGTTTGTATTCAGTGCGGGGCATGGGCGCGAATATAGTCGGCCCGCCGACCAATCTGTCTTGAACAAAATTTGCGGTACGATGTTTCGAGGTACGTGTGGCGCAAGGTCTGGTCATAGGGATTTGCGGGGGAACGGGATCGGGAAAGACGACGATCACCGAGCGGATTATTTCCGTGCTGCCCGCGGGCAATGTCCTGGTGCTGCAGCAGGACCACTACTACAAGGATTTTCCGAACCTTCCGCCGGAAAAACGGGCGCAGCAAAATTTCGACCATCCGGATTCGTTCGACTCGCCGCTGCTGATCGAGCACGTGAGACAGCTTCGCACGGGCATGGCCATCGAGCGCCCGGTCTACGATTTCGCGCACCACAAGCGGCAGCCGTTTACGGCGCGCCTGGAGCCGCATCCGGCGATTATCGTGGAGGGTATTCTTGTGTTTGAGTCGCAGGCCCTGCGCGAATTGATGGACATCAAAATTTTTGTGGATACCGACGCCGACCTGAGATTCATCCGGCGGCTGGGACGAGACATTCGCGATCGGGGCAGGACCGTCGAGTCGGTGGTGCAGCAGTATCTGGCCACGGTCCGGCCCATGCACCAGGAATTTATCGAGCCTTCCAAGCGGTTCGCCGATGTGATTATCCCCGAAGGCGGATACAACGGCGTGGGCATCGACTTGGTGATTCAAAAAATCAGGTCGTTGGTGGCTGGCGGAGAGGACGTGGCATAAGAAATACTCCGCTGAATCTCCGCGCACGTCCTCACCGGCGCCGGATTTCGTAAATTTCAGACCACATTTCCCTCGGAATTCGTCCAATTTGGGCCGGATCGGGTTAAAATCAGCCGGTCATTCACTGGAGTCCCAGTCAGGAGAGAGTACGATACGATTTTCCCATGGGAAGGGATTTGCCGCGGCGCTCCTGCTGCTTGTCTTTCTGGGGCGGGCGCTTGCCGCGCCGCAATCGACCGGCGGCATGGCGGAACTTCGCGGGCAAGTGGTGGACGAGAACGGGCAGCCGGTGTCGCGGGTGGAACTGGAGTTTGTCCCGGAATCGGGAAACGCGGTGACCGTGTTCAGCGATGCCGCCGGTCGATTTGAAATCGGGCAACTCAGCGGCCTCAAGGTTCTGATGTCGGTGTCCAAGCCCGGATTCTTCCGCATCAAGGACCGGCCGGTGGATCTCTCTCCGGGAAGCAACGAAATTTCCCTCACGGTTAATCATGAAACGGAAATTCAAGAGAAACTGGATGTGCAATCGTCTCCGGTGGAGATCGACCCAGATTCAACAAGTCATCAAGAATCTCTAGTGCAACATGAGATATTGAACGCGCCGGTGGCGGCGAGCCATGATCTCCAGCAAAGCTTGAGAATTATTCCGCAAGTCGTTGCGGATTCTAATGGAAGACTTCATGTGGCAGGGGCGCGGCAGGGTCAAACGGAAGTGTTACTTGATGGATTTGAGATCAATGACCCGGCGACCGGGGCGTTTAATTCCAGGGTGAATGTGGATTCGGTGAGGGCGGTGACGATCGAGACCGGCGGGTATGGCGCGCAATACGCGCATGCCGGAGCCGGGATCCTGTCGCTGGACACGCAAGCGGGGGACGACCGCGTGCGGTTCGGGATCACGAATTTTGTTCCGGAGGCCAACCTTCAGCAAGGGACGCATTTTGGAAATTGGTACCCGCGGGTGACGTTTTCCGGGCCGATCAAGAAGGGGAAGATCTGGTTTTCGGACGCGATGACCATCGAGCACACCTTTCGCCTGGTGAAGGAGCTTCCCCGGGGACAGAACACGGACTCGCAGTGGGCGGGCGACAACCTGATCCGCATGCAGGCGAACCTTTCCGCGAACAACATTCTGCAGGGCAGCTTCCTATTCAACCAGTTGAGCGACCCGGCGCTGGGGCTGGGCCCGTTAACTCCGCTTTCGACGACCACGAACAGTCAATCGCGGCGCTACTTCGTGTCGGTGAAGGACCAGATCTGGGCGGGCCGGACGCTGTTTACGCTGGGTGCGGCAGTGGACACGGGGCACAACAATACGAATCCGCTGGGAACGGCGCCGTACGTGGTGGAGCCGTCGTCGGCGTCCGGGAATTATTTTCAGGCGTTGGCGCAGAAGTCGCGGCGGGTGCAAGTGATCGGGGACATGACCACGCGGCCGCTGGGGGGGCTGGGAACGCACACGATTTCGGCGGGGTGGAACGTGGCGGCGATCGATTTTTCGCAACAGGCGTCGCGAAGTGAAATCGATTTTCAACGCGCGAACGGGACGCTGTCGGACCGCGCCACGTTCAGCGGGAATCCGGCGTTCGACGAAACCAATGCGCAGGCCGGAGGATATGTCCAGGATTTGTGGAGGCCGGTGAAACAAGTGGCATTGTCGGCGGGCGTGCGCGCCGACTGGGACCGCCTGATTCACAAACACATCTTCGGGCCGCGCATCGCCATGAACTGGGTTCCCAAGGGCGACGGCCGCATGAAATTGACGCTGGCGCTGGGGGAACACTACCAGCCGCTGAACCTGGCGATCATGAGTCTTGGCCTGGACCAGCGGCGCAGCGACACCTTTTACGATGCGACGGGGCTGGTGGCGCTGGGGCCGCCGACGGTGACAACGTTCGTCACGCCGCTGAGCGCGCTGGAGGAGCCGCGGACATATAACGCGACGGCCGAGTGGGACGAAAAAATTTTCGAGAAGACTTTTTTCGGAGCGTCTTTTTTACTGCGCGAATCGCGGGACGGATTTGCGTGGGAAACGCAATTTTCCCAGACGCAGCCGCAGGTGACGCTGCTGCTGCAGAATAACCGGAACGACCGGTACATCGCGGGGGAAGTGTGGGTGCGGCGGGCGTTTGGAGACAATACGCAGATCGCGGTGGACTACACCAGGTCGCGCGCCAGCTCGAATGAAGTGCTCGATCCGACGCTGGCGCAGCTGATCCTGGCGCCGCAGCAAGGCGGGCCGCTGCTGTGGGACACGCCGAACCGGTTTGTGTCCTCCGGGTGGACGCCGGTGCCGTTCTGGGGGCTGCTGCTGAGCGGGTTCCTGGAATACCGCACGGGGTTTCCGTTTACCGTGGTGAACGAGCTGCAGCAACTGGCCGAGCCGGTGAACAGCCGGCGGTTTCCGGGCTATTTCAGCCTGAATCTGGGGCTGGAGAAGCGATTTAAATTCCGGGGGCATGAGTGGGCGGTGCGGTTGACCGCGGTGAATGCCACCGGGCACAACAATCCGAACACGGTGGTGAACGACAAGGATGCGCCGAATTTCCTGGCGATGTCGGGGGGGCAGAGCCGGGCGTTTACGGTGAGGTTGAGGCTCGTGACGCAGAAGTGAGGCGGTGTCGAGGGATTCCATCTGATAAAGGAGATCGTTGAAGCTGCGTGGACTCCCGCAGGCTTGTAATTTGGCCTTACATTCGCCGTTGTCGGGGCGGAATGCCACATTCCGAGAAGACGACTTCACGGGACTTGGCGAAGATTCGTGGAGGTTTCGTTGTATGGCATTCTTCAGCCTGGGTCTTAGGATTTAGTCCTATGTTTCGGTGAACCTAACTCAGAACAACCGGATGGATGAGCCTATGATTTCAACTTAATTTTTTGATTGAGGTCCGGAATGCTGACACAGGTTACGTTTTGTGCCGAGTCCTAACGTTCCGGTTTCGGAGTCTCAAATCTGGCAACTTACGGCATTTTGCTGTCGGTGACGCGCCGAAACACTTCTGTCCGAATGACTTCAGCCTGCTGGGATGTGAAAAGCAGACATCCATAGGCGGCATTCTGCAAATCCTTGAGATTCCAACCGCCTCGCATGAGGCCGGTCGCGGAGTGGGACGCGATGTTCAGCAACACGTGACCGAGTTCGTGCGCAATCACATGGCCCAGGATCTGGGCCGTAGTTGCTGGCCTGCGCCCGCTGCCTTCGAATCGCGCCCTCAACTGACTCTGGGCAAGGGCTTCGACGCGGTTGTAGAATACGTATACCAATTGGCGGTTACGTTCCGTGCCGGGTGTGAAACCCATCACCTTGCTGGGAAGGCCGAAGCGGTCGGCCATCGAGCCCGTGTAGATGCTGACCCAGATGTGGGAGAGGGGGAACGCGCCCTGGTGCGCCAAAGTTTCATTGTTATTTTCTGAAGTCAATGCATCATCGACCCAGCGGCTTTCCACCCCTGCTTTCCGGAAAATCTCCATCGCTACTTTTTCCGCTTCCGCCAGCATCTTGTCGTCAACTTCTGCATTGTTGTGGATGCGAACTGTGACCGTCAATCTGGCTCGTGGCGAATCAGCCGCTGCGCTCCGATTCACTCCCGCAAAACCTGTTGCCAGAACCAGCGCCAAGGTCAAAACCCAGCTTACTTTGGTTGTCGTTTTCATGACGTTTTCTCCTGTCCTCACCTAGAAAGGCGGGAACGGAGGGCAAAAACATGAACGTCATAAAGAAACTTATTAATTTCCTCCTAACTCAATAAGGGGGCGGGTGTTATACTCTGGCTAATCTCGCGGAACGCGAAGAGGCAGGGGTTATGAAGCAAGCGATGACGGCCCCGTCGCCCGAGCAAGTCACCCAGCTACTAAAAGCCTGGAGCCTGGGGCAAGACGCAGCGCTCGAGGAATTAGCTCCTCTGGTCCACCAGGAATTGAGACGCTTGGCTCGCCGGTACATGTACGGCGAGCGCGCAGGGCACACACTGCAAACCACGGCACTGGTTAACGAAGCCTACTTGCGCTTGGTGAATTCCCGCCAGGTCAACTGGCAGAATCGCGCCCACTTCTTCGCCATTTCCGCACAATTGATGCGCCGGATTTTGGTGGATTACGCCCGCGCACGTGGCTACCAGAAGCGCGGAGGCGGGGTACCCAAGATCACGCTCGACGAAGCTTTTATGCGACCGCAAGGAAAAGGCCGAGACCTGATGAAGCTGGATGATGCGCTCAAAGCGCTGGCCGAGATTGATCCTCGAAAGGGCAAGGTCGTGGAGCTGCGCTTTTTCGGAGGGCTAAGCGTTGAGGAAGCCGCGGAAGTGCTCAAAGTTTCTCCCGACACGGTCCTGCGCGATTGGAGGCTAGCGAAGGCTTGGCTGGCGCGGGAAATGGGGAAGGCCGAGGCGATTAGAAATGGCGCCTGAACGATGGCAGAAAATCGAGCAAGTGTATCACGCAGCGCTGGAACGCGAAGAAAGCCAGCGAGCAGCTTATCTCCACGAGATCTGCGCGGGCGATGAGGCAATGCGGCGGGAAGTCGAATCGCTTCTTCGCCATGAAAAAGGAGCAAACAGTTTTCTAGATGCGCCGGCAGTGGAGGCAGCGGCAAAGATGTTGGGCGAAGAGCGAGACCAGTCAATGATCGGGCGTCAGCTTGGCTCCTACCAAGTCGTTTCCTTACTTGGCGCGGGCGGTATGGGCGCGGTGTATCGGGTGCGCGACACGCGCTTAGGGCGTGATGTCGCCGTCAAGGTCTTACCCGCGTTTCTGTCGCACGATCCCGACTCACTGCGGCGATTCGAACAGGAAGCGCGGGCAGCCGGAGCGCTGAACCATCCCAACATTCTTGCGGTTCACCAGTTGGGCACCTTTGAAGGCGCACCGTATCTGGTATCGGAGTTGCTGGAGGGCGGCACGCTACGGGAGCAGCTGGTGCGCGGCCCTCTGCCACTTCGCAAAGCGATTGATTGCGGAGTGCAGATCGCGCACGGCCTTGCGGCGGTGCATGAGAAAGGGATCGTGCACCGCGATCTGAAGCCGGAGAACGTGTTCGTGACGAAAGACGGACGAGTGAAGATTCTCGATTTTGGCTTGGCGAAACTCACGCAACACCAATCCGCTTTGGATCAGAATGCCTCCACGGCAAGCGACGGAACCGAGCCGGGGGTGGTGCTGGGCACCATCGGCTACATGTCACCGGAACAAGTGCACGGAAACCCAGCCGATCATCGCGCCGATATTTTCGCTTTCGGCGCGATTTTGTACGAGATGTTGTCAGGAAAACGCGCGTTCCACAAGCCTACTTCGGCAGAGACGATGACCGCAATTCTGAACGAAGACCCCGCCGCGATTTCTCATCTCGTGCCAATGGTCCCTCCTGCGCTGCAGAGAGTTGTGCATCGTTGTTTGGAAAAGAACCCGGAGCAGCGTTTCCAGTCAGCTTCGGACTTGGCATTTGCGCTGGAGGCACTATCGGATTCCAGCAGCGGTTCGGCAGCGGCTATCGCACGGCCGGGCTCACGCCGCACCTTTCTACGGGCCGGCGCAGCCCTGGTTCCTCTGCTAGCAGCTCTTGCTGGAACCATTTGGTGGATGAAGCAGCCGCCGAGAGCGACGCCGGCTCCGAGCCTGACGCGGTTAACATGGGATTCGGGGCTTACCACCGATCCCGCGCTATCCCCAGACGGAAAAATGTTGGCGTACGCCTCGGATCGTAGCGGCGAAGGCCACCTCGATATCTACGTGCAACAAGTGGGCGGAAGCGAGCCGCTACGCTTGACCCAAGGGCCGGGCGACAAGCGCGCGCCTGCATTTTCGCCCGACGGGACCACCATTGCGTTCGATTCTGTGGACAGCCACGGCATCAATCTAGTTTCGACTCTGGGTGGCATCGCCAGGAAACTCGTCCCGGACGGCCAGGGGGCACAGTTCTCTCCCGATGGTAAGTGGATCGCTTATTCGAAAGGAGACGTTGGGGTGGTCGGCCTCAATATTCCCGGCTATGCGAGCATGTATGTGGTCGCCTCGGCTGGAGGAGTTCCCAGGCAGGTACGCCCCGACTTTTTTGCCGCACTTTATCCCGTTTGGTCGCCCGATGGGCAACACCTGCTGTTTCTTGGCAATCCTGATGCCGACAAGCCCGCAGAAGAAACTGTCGATTGGTGGGTAACGCCCCTCGGCGCAGGTATGGCGGTAAAGACGGGCGCATTAGAAGCCAGCCGCGAAGCAAAGCTCCGCGGCGATTCCCAGGGTTATCCTTGGGCGCTAGCCACGCCGGCTTGGGAGCCCGATGGCAGCGGGCTCGTCTTCTCTGCCCGGTCTGGTGACAGCGTCAACCTGTGGCGGATGGAGATCTCACCGAGGACATTCAAGGTCATCGGCGGTCCTCAGCGGCTGACCTCTGGTCTGCAGCGTGAAGAGCGCCCATCCCTAGTTTCCGGCGCCAAAGGCACTATTCGGGTCGCGTTTACCAGCATCACCGAAAACCTTGCGGTTTGGAGTCTCCCCATTAAGCCGAATGAAGGCAAAGTCATGGGTGAGCCGCAACAGTTGACTCATGATGCCGGTGGAGACTTCATGCCCCATGTCTCACGCGATGGCGGCAGAGTGGTTTTTATTTCGACGAGACCGGGCAAACAAGAAATCTGGACCAAGGATCTGCGGAGCGGACAGGAATCCGCAATTACTGCAACTCGCGTGAACAAATACGTCCCTACATTCTCGCCTGACGGTTCCCTGGTCAGCTTCAGCACCGCCCCGCCGTGGGACGTTTATGTTGTGCCTGGTACCGGTGGCGTCGCGGACATGGTATGCGAGGGATGCGGCGAGGCAACCGACTGGTCGTCGGATGGGAAACGCATTATTGGCAATACTGTGGACGGTCGGGCGTGGGTGTTGGATCTAGCCTCGAGGCGTAAGAGCGACTTACTCACAACCCGCCGCTGGATCGCTACAGATTCGTTTTCTCCTGACAACCGATGGTTCAGCTTCGTGGATGTGGGTCCCGGTCGTTACCGCGCGTACATAGCGCCTGCGAGTGACGCCCCGGTTCCAGAGAGCGCCTGGATCGCCATTATGGACGGCGGCGAGGCTCAAGCCTGGTCTCCCGATGGCAACTTGCTTTACGCCATTTCCTACCGAGACGAGCACTGGTGCCTTTGGGCACAGCGCTTGCACCCAGCTACGAGGCAGCCAGTAGGTGCACCGATTGCACTCCTCCACTTCCACAAAGCGCGAGTCTCGCTGCCATCCGACTCCGAGCTCAGTATAGCGGGCAACAAGTTGGTCTTCAGCATGGGCGAGCGCGCCGGCAACATCTGGATGGCGGACTGGAAAGAGCGCTGATCTACGCGCTCACAGTGAAGGGTCGGTGGAGAGTAAGCCCCGGATGCTTTTTGATGGACCGTACAATCCGGCCGGGGTTCGGTCCTCTACTACGACGTGTCTTCGGATGGCCAGCGCTTCCTGATGCTCAAGCCCATCGAGCAGGCGGCCGGGTTGACGCAAATCAACGTCGTGCTGAACTGGTTTGAAGAGTTAAAGCAAAAAGTTCCCACAGGGAAGAAATGAATCCAGCGTAGTTGGCAATAGCATCTCCTTCCGAGGCCAAGTCCTGATAAACGGGCTTCTCGGAATGTGGGAATCCGCCGAAAAGCCACATTCCGAGAAGACGACTTCACAGGCACTGGAAGCGATGAGCTACTCTAATAGCTCGAAGTGTGCGTCGCGGGTCTAAGTCCCTAAAGAGTTGGCTTGGCGACAGTGGTCGCGCCTGCCTGGTGCCACGCAAACTCTCCGTCGTGGTGGAGATCATAAATTGCGAGTGCTCCGCCGATCCGCTTAATACCAAAGGCTGTGCCCCCTATGCGGAAGATAATGCCCCTACCTCTCTCAGAATCGTGCGCCAGAATCCCCCGGTATGGTGAGGAAGAGAAAAGCGGGATCTGCGCTCTGTTAAGAAGGCTAGTGACCAGAATCACATACTTCGCGACGCTCCCTAGTCAATCCTGTCTTGGTGTTGAGGCCCAATTGAAAGGATTCCTCAGAGGGGAGGCAAACGAACATGAAAAAGAATATTCCGAAGAATAAGCAGAAAAATAAGATAGCGATTTCCCGTAAACACAAGGGCCAAACTAGGCGAAAACCCCGCTGGAATGAAACGGCCGTTATTCACCAAGGCATTTACTACGAGCCGGGACAGCTTGAGAAGCCGTGACCCAACAATCATCGGATGGGATTCGTTGGGCAGAAGGAAGCATGCGCACATCCGATGGGGGTAGAATTAATAGAGTTATGTCCGCCGACGATGTAAAGACACATTGGGAGAAAGTCTATACCACCAAGGCGCCAGACCAGGTCAGTTGGTATCGTCCACATCTGGAAATGTCGCTTTCTCTAATCGAGCGGGCAGCACGTGGAGTTTCAGCGTCCATCATTGATGTTGGCGGCGGCGAATCGACCCTCGTCGATGACCTCCTTGCACGCGGCTATCAAAACATCACCGTTCTTGACATATCGCAAGCCGCAATCGACGTGACGAAGAAACGTCTGAAAGAAGCCGCCGACCGCGTTCACTGGATCACAGCCGACATCACCACAGTGGAGCTCGCGCCAGCCACATATGACGTTTGGCATGACCGCGCCGTCTTCCATTTTCTCACCTCGGCGGAGAAGCGTGTTGCCTATGTCAATGCTGTGGTACGCGCGGTCAAGCACGGCGGCCACGTCATTGTCAGCACGTTTGGCCCGGAAGGTCCTACAAGATGCAGCGGGCTCGAAGTCATGCGTTATGACGCTGATTCGCTTCATCACCAATTTGGCGCACGATTCCGCCTCGTTGAGAGTTCCAAGGAGCTGCATCACACCCCATCTGGAACCATGCAGCAATTCCTCTACTGCTACTGGCGGATCGACTAAAGCCTCGCTGTGCTATTTTCGCCTCTCGTGAGCAGCCGAAAGATCCACAACCAAATACCCATTTCTTGCACCTTTGCGATTGTGGCCCGAGCGACGGCGCACCGGGAAGTAATTCACCTCCTGTTTGTCTAGCGGCTACTCTTAGATAATTATCCAGAAGAGGTATTTTGACCGCCTGAGTTGGATTCCGGATGATAAACATGGTTATCGGAATGTGGCCAAAGCTACCTGGGGCCAAAAATCTAGTTTCCGATAAGAGGTGGCTGGCTAACTATCAGCAGGGCATCACTCATGCTGAATAAACCGTTTCACAAGCGCTAGATACTTGCGGTGTTGATTCGCTTCATCTCGTAGGTCATTGATCAGTTTTCGGCAAGCATGTTTTTTCGGCTCATTCTTCAAGTCCGGAATCATTTTTTCCAGCTTGTCAGCTCGCCCCTCTATCTTCTTTACCTCATCTTCGAGATATTTGATATGAGCGTTCCAAGAATCATCTGCCATTTTACTGCCCCCATGAAATAGATCCCCAGTGTCGGAAAACCAAGCGTCTTTATCTATTCTCGGGCCGACCAGAGTTTAACGATGGCTATTCCTCTCCGCAATCATTCCGCGAATTGAAGGCGAGTGATCCAAGTCCTGATAAACGGTCTTATCGCTATGTGGGGTGCTAGTATTCCGGGAATGAAGCGAAAAATCATTAGCTGGGCAGGTGTGGGCTTTCTCGTCGCGTGTGCTTGGACGCTGTACGCATTTGCCACAGCCCCGGATTACGAGATTCGCATGACCGGAATACAACACCTTGTTTTGATTTGCGCTTACATAACTTGTCCAGCCATTTATGCTGGCTTTCGTTTCTATTGGATACTACCCCTAAATGCTGCGACCTATGCTCTGATCGGGATTATCGTAGAAAGAGTCCGACGAAAAAGATCCCAAGTCCTGTGAAACGGTCTTCTCGGAATGTGGGAAATCGACCGATCCGGCCCCAAGGGCACATTCCGAGAAGACTTCTCGGGACTTTCTATGCACTCTTACGAGTGGCGATACCTCGACTGGATGAAGTCTTCCGCTGACTCCACTCGCCATTTACTCTCCATCTAACCGCACTGGAAAGTGAGCTGACGGAAGTGGCAACCGGCAAAGCAAAAAGGGCCGGTTCGCTCCGGCCCTTTTTGCTTCTTGTTGCCTAACGCGAAGCGATCACTTGGGTGTCACATGGATCAGGGCGCCGGGATTGGCGTCTTCCAGCATCCACAGCGAGCCATCGGGGCCTTCTTCCACATCGCGGATGCGATGACCAACTTGCCAGCGCTCGGCGGTTTTTGCGCCGCCATGGCCGTCAAAGACGATGCGGACGAGCGACATGGTGGCCAGGCCGCTGACGAAGCCGCTGCCGTTCCATTGCGAAAAGGTCTGGGTGCCGGTGTAGAACATCAGATTGCCCGGCGCGATCACCGGGACCCAATAGAGCACCGGCATCGCAAAGTCGGGCTGCGTGCTGGGATTGGGAATGGGCACGCCGTTATAGTTCTGACCAAAGGAGACGAGAGGCCAGCCATAATTCCTGCCCTTCTCGATCAGGTTCAGCTCGTCGCCGCCGCGCGGACCATGCTCGACCTCCCACAATTCGCCGGTAGGCGAAAACGCCATGCCATAGGGCGTGCGGTGGCCGCTGGTCCAGGTTTCAGCAGGTGTCAGGTTGGGGCCGGGAAAGGTATAGGTGCTTACCACCTTCGCGGTTTTGGCGGCTTCGGTGTCACTCGGCGGATCGATCAGGGGAATGGTGGCCGCGCCGGTCTGGCCGAAGTTGGGATTGCCGGGGGCGGGTTTGCCGTCGAGCGTCAGGCGCAGGATCTTGCCTTCGGGCTGGTTTGGATCCTGGGCGGGGGTGAAGCGCTGGCGGTCGCCTACGGTAAGGAACAGATACTGGCCATCGGGCGAGAAGGCGATCTGCGCGCCTTCCTGGCCGCCCTTGCCCTTGGGCATCTGGCGCCACAGCACCTCGAAGTTTTCCAGTTTAGCCGAGGTGGCGGTGGTAGTCAGTTTGGCGCGGGCCAGTGCCAGGCCGCCGCCATAATCACCCGGCTCGGCATAGGTGAGATAGATACTCTGGTCGGTGGCGTAATGGGGCGAGACGAAGACGCCCAGCATTCCGTTCTGGCCCTGCCAATAGACTGCGGGCGTATTGCCCACCATCGCGATCTTCTCTCCCTGCTGGGACACAAGCCAAACGGGCCCGACCTTTTCGGTGATCAGCATGCGGCCATCGGGCAGGAAGGCCAGCCGCCAGGGCAATTCAAAGGTGTTCACCGTGGTCATGGTGAAGGGCACGCTGGCTTCGGGCTTCTGTTCGCCCACATTGACTTGGGCCCAGGCCGCCGCCGACGCCAGGGTGATAAGCAACGCCGCTTTCGCCAATTTCATCGTTATTTCTCCTTATTATTTCTCCTTATTTCTCCTTGCTTCCAAGCGTCCGACCTAAAGCGATCCAACGCGCCGTTGCCGATCTTATACTACCGTGAGAGTCAAGCTAAATAAGCGCGCCATGAAAGGCTTCAGGTGCGCGGAGAGTCCTTAAGAAAGAGGAGCGCGTCGAGATAAAAACAAATGTGGGCAACGTCATCTTTCCGACTTGGCCCAAGGGTTGCCAGATTGTGAACTCGGACAGACCACCGCTTCGATCCATGCCGCTGTTAAGAAAGACAAAGCAGACGTGAGTGCGATCTCGGTTCAACTGAATCCAACGATGCCGCAGGCGCCGCTGCGATTGACGAGCTGGCGCCGACAATTCGGCTTTATGCTAACAGTCAGGACAAGGTGAACACCGCTGAGTTTTCGGCCAACCATCCTTCTTCCCGCGAGTTGGTCCATGGTCGCGATCTCGGTGGAAGTTCTAGTGAAACGCAATCACAGGATTGAGTCGACTGTTTCGGCTGCTCGTGATCACAGCGGACGCATCGTGTACCGGACAGGTTAGGTTTCTAGAAGCTATTTCATAAATGATCGGGCACACGCACCGTATGGTCCGCCAGGGGCTAAAACCCTGTTCTTCTAGGCGTCCCGATGTCACGGCTGAAGCCGCGACCCACAAGACCTATTTATGAGATGGCTTGTATTCACCGGTCATCAGTCAACGGTCACCGATTGCCGCCTCTGTCATGTCGGCATTTTCAAATAAAAGTAGAGGCCAAGAAAAGCAAAGATGGTGTCGGGGGCCCAGCCGGCCATTAGGGGCGGGAGTTGGCCTACGGCGCCCATGGCTTCGGTCAGGGCGGAGGCGGCCCAGTAGACGATGGCGATGCCTACGCCGAGGGCAAGTCCGCCGACGGCGCCGCGGGTTCCCACCAGGATGGAGAAGGGGATCGCGAGCAAGATGATGATGGGCGCGATGAGGGGGAAGGAAAGTTTCTTTTGCAGTTGGACGGAAAGGCGCGCGACGTCGAATCCCGCCTGGCTCAATTCTCCGATGTAGCGTTTCAATTCCCACCAGGTCATTTGATAGGACTGGCGGACCTCGCGGTTGAAGTAAGAGGGCTGCTCGTTGAGTTCCTGCAGGGCGTTGGCCAGGAAGGGCTCGAAGCGGGTTACCTTTCCGTGGTCGAAATCGCGGACCCAGCCGGATTCCAGGATCCAGAGTCCCTGTTGGGTATCCCAGTGGGCGCGGGCGGCGAAGATGCGGCGGCGAATCTCGAACGTGGCGGGGTTCACCTCGAAGACGTTCAGACCACCGAACAATTCGCGGTCGGGATCGAAGAGTTCGTAATTGTAGACTTTGGCGCTTTCGCCGAAGATCCACTGGCGATTTGGATTGTAGTAGGTTTGCGCGGGGCGGCCCTTGATTTCGTTGCGCAGGGCGTCCTGGCGCTGGTTGGCGTAGGGCAGGTAGGTGTCATCGAGCAGGACCAGTCCGCCAGCGAGGAAAAGTCCGGCCAGAAGCAGCGGCAGGGAGATGCGGTACAGGCTGATCCCGCCGGCCTTGAAGGCGACCAGTTCGTTGTTCTTGGTCATCACGCCGAGGGTGATGAGGACGGCCACCAGAGCGGCCAGCGGAGCGAGCTGGTAGAACAGGTAGCTGGCGAGATAGACAAAATAGGTGACCACGTCGAGCAGACCCGTGCGGTGGTGAGCGATGTCGTCAAGCAAATCGAAAAACGTGAAGACTTCAAACAGCAAAATGAAGCCGATGGTCAGCAGAATGAAATAGTAGAAAAAACTGCGCATGACATACATGTCGAGGAGTTGCGGAATGCCGGCGCGCTTTTTTCGCTTCGAGGGGAAACGTCCGGCGGGCGGGGCGCCGTTTTTTACCGGAGGAGCGATGGTGGGCTTGCGGTGAAATAATTTCCAGATGCGCCAGGACGCGATCCAGGCAAAGACGGCGGCGGAGCGGCTACTGCCCGGCATGCGCTCCAGGCGAGGGAGCAGGATCAGGCCCAAGCCCGCGGTGAAAAAATTGGCGGCCCATATGCCGGCCCAGACGGGGACGGTGCCTTGGCGGGCAAGGCCGGCGCCGAGCGTGAACAGCAGATAGTAGCCGCTGACCAGGAGCAGGGTGATCAGGAATCCGGCGGCGCGGCCGCCGCGGCGGGGACGCGCGCCCAGGGGCATGGCCAGCAGGGCAAAAGAAATGCAGGCGAAGGGGAACGAGATGCGGCGCTGGATTTCGACGCGCACCTCGGGCTGGGTCTTGCGTTCGCGCCACAGCGCGGTCATGGTGCGGCCGGGAATGCCCGGCTCTGCGGCGCGGTCGACCTCGCTGCCTTTGATTTCCACGGGCAAATCGCGCTCGCCGAACGAAGAGATGGAATAGCGCCCCGGATCGCTGAGCGAGAATTCATGAACGCTTCCGTTACGCAGGTGTAACTCCAGCTTGCCCTCTTTGGGGTCGGCAATTACAATCGCTTCTTCGGCGAGAGTCAGCCGGGAAACGTCCTTGCTGTCGGTCCCGGCCAGGAAAACCCCCTTCCAATGTGTGGAAGCCGAATCGATGTCATTGATGTAGAGGACCATGTGCGGGAACCTCTCGTCAAAGACGCGAGGCGCGACCTGGTGGGAAGCTTGTCCAGCGCGCAACTGGTCCTCGATGTTACGGAAGGTGCGCACGGAAAGCGGCCCGAGCCAGAGAGTCATGACGAAGGTGAGCAGAGTGGCGCCGCCGGCCAGGATTCCCACGGGAACCATCAAGCGGCGGCGGCCCATTCCGAGGGCGCTCATGGCAATGAGCTCGCTATCGGCGGACAGGCGGCCAAGGGCAATGAGTACGCCGACCAGAACGCCGATGGGCAGCGTGAAACTGAGAATCGCGGGAAACGTGGAGAGAAATAAAATGCCGATGGTGGACCAGGAGGCCGGGTGGCGCACCACCAGATCCATCAGGCGGACGAGCTGCGGCACGAAGAAGACGAACGAAAAAATTCCGAGTCCCAGGAGCGCGTGGGAAAAAATCTGCCGGCAAATGTATCGGTCAATTAGGCGCATTGAAGACAGGGCACATTCTAGCACGCCGGCGAATCCGGTAACGGGGGCGGTGCGCGCATGAATCGCGTGCACCTGATGATGTTGTGGCACATGCACCAGCCGCAGTATCGCGACCCCACGACGGGGCGCTACGTGCTGCCGTGGACCCGGCTGCACGCGCTGAAGGATTACTGGGGAATGGTGCGCGTGATCGAGGAATTTCCGCGGGTGCACGCGACGTTCAACATGGTGCCTTCGCTGTGCGCGCAGCTGGAGGAGTACGCCAGCGGAAAATTCGACGAGACGTGGTACACGGCGGCGTTCCGGCCGGCCGCGCAGCTTTCGGCGGAAGATAAATCGGAAATTCTGACGCGGGCATTCCAGCTGAATTACGATCACCTGCTGGCGCGATGGCCGCGGTACATCGAATTGCATTCGTGGGTGAGTTCGCAGGGCGGGGACCGGGCCAAGCAATCGTTCGGCGAGCGCGACTGGCGCGATCTGCAGGTGCTTTCGCAGCTGGCGTGGATGGACGAGGAATACCTGGCGAGCGATCCGGTGGTGTCGCGGCTGGCGCGCAAGGGCGCGGATTTTACGGAAGCGGACAAACAGCAACTGGCCGAAAAGAATATTGAATTGCTGGGGCGCGTGTTGCCCGAATACCGCAAGGCGGCGGCCACGGGCCAGATTGAAATTTCAGCCACGCCGTTCTATCACCCCATTCTCCCGCTGCTGTGCGATACCGATATCGCGCGAATCTCGAATCCGGGAACGCCGCTGCCGGCGCCGGCGTTTCGGCATCCGGAAGACGCCCGGGAACAACTGGTGCGCGCGCGGCGCTACCACGAAAGAGTGTTTGGAAAACTGCCCGAAGGGCTGTGGCCCTCGGAGGGTTCGGTGTCCGAGCAGGCGTTGGGGATCGCTGCCGAGCTTGGGTTCAAGTGGTTTGCCACCGACGAAGGCGTGCTGGGCCGGACGCTGAGCGCGGGATTCGGGCGCGACGCCGCAGGCGTGCCGGACAACGCGGACAAGATGTATTCGCCGCTGCGCGTGCGCGTGGGTGGCAGGGAAATGGTGGGATTCTTCCGCGATCATTATTTGTCCGACCTGGTGGGATTTGTGTATAGCCGGATGGATTCGGGCGCGGCGGCCGAGGATCTGTATCAGAGGATCCGGGCGATCGGGGAGCGCGTATCGATCGGGCGGCCGCTGACCGTTTCGCTGATTCTGGACGGGGAAAACGCTTGGGAATATTTTCCGGGCAACGGGCGGGAATTTTTGCGGCAGTTTTACCGGCGCATCGACAACGATCCGGATATCACGGCCATGACGGCGAGCGAGGCGGCGGTTGCGGCTGGGGACATCCCGCGAAATAACGGAATTTTTCCGGCGTCGTGGATCAGCGCGAATTTCGATATATGGATCGGCTCGGGCGAAGACGTGACGGCGTGGGAACATTTGAATCGCGCGCGCGATTTTTACCAGCAGCAGGCGGACAACGCGGCCAAGGGATTTCCGAAAGCGCCGACGGCCAAGCAACTGGCGGCGTCTTATGAGGCGGTGTTGGCGGCCGAGGGCAGCGACTGGTGCTGGTGGTATGGGCCGGAACACAGTTCGGCGAACGACGCGGAGTTCGACGCGTTCTACCGGAAATTGCTGACCGAGGTGTACGTGTCGCTGGGGGCCGAGGCGCCGGACGTGCTGGCGGGGCCGATCAAGCGGCAGCCGGAGCGAGCGCTGATTCTGCCGCCTTCGGCGCAACTGAAGGTGAAAATCGACGGGCGCGAAACGACGTATTTCGAGTGGATGGGGGCGGGGCTGTATTCTTCCGACCACCGCAGCAGCGCCATGCACGGGCGGCTGAACCTGTTGCACGAAATCCGGTATGGATTCAGCGAGAAAGAGTTTTACCTGCGCGTGGACATGTTTCCCGGGGCGCTGGCGGAGATGCACGACGCCGAATTCCGGATCACGCTGCGGGCCGAACAGGAGTTGCGCGTGGTGATCCGCATGGAGGAAAGCCGCGTGAAGGGTTACCTGGTGGAATCGCGCGACTTGTGCCTGCTGGGGCCGGATGAGGTTGTGAAAGTGGCGTGCGACAAAATCCTGGAGGTGGCGGTGGCCAGGGAAATGCTTTTGCTGGGGAACCGGAAGTCGATTTCGCTGGGCGTGGCGCTGTGGGAGGGCGGGTTGCCGGTGGATCTGCTGCCGGAAGAGGGGATGATGGAGATTCAGATGGGGGAAGAGTATTTTGGGTGGAATGTGTAATTCGAGTTCGAGTCTAGAATCCTTCCGCGGGACTCAATGATGGCCAGTCGTTTCTGAAGCAAAAATCAAAACAATTTAATCGCGAGAGAACTTGGGCGGGTTCCGACCGGGATCATGGTCATGAGGCTTTGCGTGCGGATGCGGATTACGGCCAGGTCGGCGGAGTCTTCGTTGGCGACGAGCAGGAGGTCGCCGCTGGGGTCGATGGCGCAGGGGCCGGGATGGCGGCCGGTGAGGATGGGGGGAAGAAGGTGGCGGGTGGCCATTTCGATGGGGGTGACGCTGTTGGCGGTGGCGTCGGAGACGTAGACGAGGTCGGCGTTGCCGAGCATGGCGGCGCTGGTGGGGGAAGAGCCGAGGACCATGGAATCGGAAACTTCGGTCCTCCAGGTGTCGACGATTTCCAGGCCGTGCGAGGCGGGGACGTTGACGTAGAGTTCGCCGCCGTCGGGTTTCATGAGCAGGGCGGAGGGAGTTCCGGTGAGGCGCAGGTTGGCGACCAGGACGCGGCGGCGGAGATCGACGGCGGAGATTTCGCTGGAGGCCGCCGAGGAGACGAATGCGCCGGAACTGTCGGGGAGGACGGCGATTTGCTCGGGGTGGGCGGCGACGCCGATGGTGGCGAGCAAATTAAGACTGGCCGCATCGAAAATTTGCAGAGTCGAGTCTTCGCGATTGGGGACGAGGACTTGTTTGCCGTCCGGGGTGAGGTGCGCGAGCCAGGGATGGCGGCCGGTGTGAGCACGCGCGAGAATTTGTCCGGTGCGGCAGTCGATGGCAACGAGCGTGGCTGATCCGGAAGCGGCGACGAAGGCGCGGGCGCCGTCCTGGGAGAAATCCACGGCGAAGGGCGAGACGCCGACGGGGATACGCGCGGCGACGCGGCCGGTGGGGGCGTCGATGACGAATGCGTAGCCGCCTTCGGTGGACACGCCCCAGACTTGTTTGAGAACGGGATTGGCGCGCAGGCCGGAGGGAGCGCCGCCGACCGGGATGGTGGCGATGTTTCCCATGCGGATCAGGTCGATGACGGAGACGGTTCCGTCGCCGGAGTTGCCGACGTAGGCGTAGAGGCGAAGGTCCGGGCGGAGGAAGGACGGGCGGTATTCGCGGGCGATTTCGACCGAGGCCGAGGCCAGGATGAGCACGGCGACGAAGAGAAGGCGGTAATTTAGGCGGCGCGCCATTTCAAGGGAATGATTCTGCCACAGAGGCGCGCAGAGGCGGAGGGGAAACACGAGGGCGGGCGAGGATTGCGGGCAATCGCCTCGCGCGCGCTCAGGCCGGCGCTCTGCAACTTCTTTTAGCCAGCCAAAATTCGGGCGGCGTCCGAATTTGAAGACCCGTCGGATTTCAGAGGCCGGAGTTTCAGAGCCTGGGTGAGATTTACGACTCAAAGACGCCAGCGGCTGAAGCCGAACTGATTTTTCGTACTTCACGGCACGGCTGAAGTTGTGCCCTACAAAAAGGTTGGATCTTGCCAGCCTCAGACGGACTCTTCAGCCCCGATGAAGCGCATTGTGGGACGGGGCGCGGGGTGAATCTCAAATTTCAAATTTGAGATTTGAAAGGGGGATTGACCCCTGAAGCTTCAGGAGCTAAAGCCCACAGAAACGAAGCGTGGATGTCCGAGCTGAAGTTCGGACCTCCGACTGCTCACGGAAATTTCAAAGCTGGCTTGTACCAAAATTTGCACTAAAGCCTAAATCTGTTCTGCCGATTGGGGTAGGGAATATAGGCTGAACGCGAAAAATGTTTAACCCAGCGCATTTGAAAAACGAATGCAGCCCGCGTTTGCCTCCAAGCATCCAAACGACATGGCCCAAGCGGCGCCGAATCCGAGTATCCGACCGCGCGAGTTATTCGCTGCGTGGGGGAGAATCCTGACGGGCAACGCTCCCATGCTTTCCATCGAGATTACGCGGGAGTGTCCGCTGAGTTGCCAGGGATGCTACGCGTATGGGGATTCGCATCTGGGTGGTGGAGTCACGCTCAGCGAGTTGAACGACCTGCGCGGGGATGATCTGGTGGAGGGAGTGCTGGGGCTGGTGCGCAAACACAAGCCGCTGCATGTGTCGCTGGTGGGCGGGGAGCCGATGGTGCGGCATCGCGAATTGGGGCGGATACTGCCGGCGCTGAGCAAGATGGGCGTGTTTGCGCTGGTGGTGACGAGCGGCGTAATCGCGATTCCGGCGGAGTGGATGGAGTTGCCGCGCGTGCGTGTTGCGGTTTCGGTGGACGGGCTGCCGGAGGATCATGATGTGCGGCGCAAGCCGGCGACCTACGAGCGGATTCTGAAGAATATCGAAGGGCGCGAGATTAATGTGCATTGGGTGATTATGCGGCCGATGCTGGAGCGCGCGGGATACCTTGAGGAGTATGTGAGATTCTGGAGCGCGCGGCCGGAAGTGGATCGCATCTGGGTGAGCGTGTACACGCCGCAAATCGGGGAACAGAGTCGCGAAATGCTGACGCGCGAGGACCGCGAGACGCTGGCGCGGGAATTGCCTGCGCTGGCGTTGCGCTATCCCAAACTTTTGTTCAATAAGGGCATTGGCGAGGCGCTGCTGCATCCGCCGAAGAATCCGGATGATTGCGTGTTTGCGAAGATGTCGGCGAATTACTCGGCGGATTTTGAAACGCGTGTTGAGCCTTGCGTGTTTGGCGGGGCGCCGGATTGTTCGCAGTGCGGGTGCTCGGCGAGCAGCGGGCTGCACTGGATCCGGTCGATCAAGGTGGCGGGGCCGGTGAAGATCGATCATTTTATTTCTGGGTCGGTGAAGATCGGGCTGATGATGAACCGGCTTCGCGCGCGGGCGGCGCGGCCGGGGCGGTGGGATCCCACAGGGAGCGCTCCAAAACCCAAGAGCAATGATTTAGTCCAGATTCAATCCTGATTCCGATACCGCGGATGTGATTGCCGCGTGGCGGGTAACCCGATAGAATGGTCAGCTTATCGCTCACCTGACGGTTTACTGAGGGAATGGCAGACCTATTGCACCGCGCGGAACTCCCCTACGACGTAGAAGACGAATATCGCCCTGAGCCTGCGCCCATTCCTTTGCCGCCTGCCTGGCAGGATGGCAGCTTTCGCATTGGCATTCACACTTCGATTGCGGGGGATATTGCCGGGTCGCTGGACACGGCGGCGAAGCTGGGCGCGAATGCGCTGCAGATATTTTCGGCGAGTCCGCGGATGTGGCCGCGCGGCGGGACGAGGATTGCGGATGCGGATGCGGCGCGATTTCGCGAGAGGCGCGCGGGGCTGGGTCTGGGGCCGCTGGTTATTCACGACAATTACCTGATCAATCTGGCTTCGCCGGATCGCGTGATGCGGGCGCGGTCGATTCAGGCGTTTCACGATGAGTTGGTGCGGGCGGTGTCGCTGGGCGCGGATTTTCTGGTGGCGCATCCGGGGGCGGGCATGGGCGCGCCGGTGCCGCAGGCGATTGCGGATATTGCGGACGGGATGAGGCAGGCGGCGCGGGGAATGAAGTTCGGCGGGCTGCGCATCCTGGTGGAAAACACGTCGGGAATGGGATCGGCGGTGGGGTCGCGGTTTGAGGAGATTCAAGCGATTTTGGAGCTGACGGCGG
The DNA here is from genome assembly GCA_020073485.1 of Terriglobia bacterium. GTDB lineage: Bacteria > Acidobacteriota > Terriglobia > Acidiferrales > UBA7541 > Palsa-360. The sequence goes on from JAIQFB010000024.1 coordinate 65,424, forward strand.
ATTTGCCGATGGGCGTGTGCCTGGATACGGCGCACACGTTTGAGGCGGGGTGCGATATTACGAGCGAAGAGGGGCTGGAGAAAACGCTGGACGCGGTGGACCGGACGGTGGGGTTGGCGCGAGTGTATGTGCTGCACGTGAACGACTCGAGGACGGCGCTGGGGTCGCGCGTGGACCGGCACGAGAATATCGGGGACGGGAAGATTGGGCGGAAGGCGCTTGGGAGGATCTTGAATCATCCGCGGCTGGGGCCGGGGGCGCTTCGCGGGCGCGCGTTTATTTTGGAGACGCCGATTGACAAGCCGGGGGACGACCGGCGGAATGTGCGGGCGCTTTGGGAACTGGTGGGCGTGGATGAGGAGCATGCGCCGAAGGCGGAGGCGGGGTTTTCGATGACGCGGGGGGAGAAAAAACCTTTAGCACAGAGGACACCGAGAGCACAGAGGGCGCAGAGGAAGAAGGTTGCTGTTGCGAAGGGGAGAGGCAAGGCTCGGAAGGGCGGGAAGAAAGTGAAATCTAAAATTTGAGATTTGAGCTCCAGGTTTGAATTTGGAGTTTTGATTTGAAAGTTTGAATATCAGATTTGAGATTTGAAATTGCGTGATGGCAATTAAGAATCGATGGTCCGAATTCGGGATTGGGGAATCGAAGTCTAAAATTTGAAATCCGGGAACTGGAATTTCAGTTCCCGTGGGAGCGGGCGGATACCGTGGCGGAATACGATCCACAGGCGATAGAGAGGAAGTGGCAGGAGCGGTGGGGGGCGGAGCGCGCGTTTGAGGCGGATGCCGATCCGTCGAAGCCCAAGTACTACGTGCTGGAGATGCTGCCGTACCCTTCGGGGACGATGCACATGGGGCACATGCGCAACTACACCATTGGGGACGTTGTCGCCCGGTACCGGCGGATGCGCGGGTTTCATGTGATTCACCCGATGGGATGGGATGCATTCGGGCTGCCGGCGGAAAACGCGGCGATCCAGCGGGGGATTCATCCGCGGGAGTGGACGAACACGAATATCGAGTCGTTCAAACGGGTGATGCACCGGTTTGGGTTCAGCTACGACTGGCGGCGGGAGATTTCCACTTGCGAGCCGGAATATTACCGGTGGAACCAGTGGTTTTTCCTGCGCATGCTGGAAAAGGGGATTGCTTACCGGAAGCGCAGCCGGGTGAACTGGTGCCCGAAGTGCGCCACCGTGCTGGCGAACGAGCAGGTGGTGAACGGGTGCTGCTGGCGGCATGAGGATACGCCGGTTGAGTCGAAGGACATCGAGCAATGGTTTTTCCGGATCACGCAATACGCCGATGAACTGCTCGATACGCTGAAGCAGCTGGAGGACGGGTGGCCCGAGCGCGTGCTGACCATGCAGCGCAACTGGATCGGGAAATCGCGCGGGGCGCGGGTGCGGTTTGCGGTCGAGGGCATGGCGGGGACGTCGATTGAAGTGTTTACTACCCGTGTGGACACGATTTATGGGGCATCGGCGGTGATACTGGCGCCGGAACATCCGCTGGTCGACAAGCTGCTCGGCGATGCGGGCGCCAATACGGTGCACGCTGCGACGCTGCAAAAGATGCGGCAAGCGTCGGTGAAGACGGCGGATATTGAGAAGGCGGAGAAGGAAGGATTTTTTGTCGGGCGATATGCGGTAAACCCGTTTAATGGGGAAAAGATTCCCATTTGGGTGGGGAATTTCGTGCTGATGGGGTACGGGACGGGCGCGGTGATGTGCGTGCCGGCGCATGACGAGCGCGATTTTGAGTTTGCGACCAAGTACAAGTTGGCCATTCCGATTGTCGTGCAGCCCAGCGAGGGCAAGCAATTTACGCCGGAAACGCCGACGGCTGCTTTTACTGAGTACGGGAAGTCCGTGAATTCGGGGCCGTATACGGGATTCACTTCGGAAAAAGCGAACGAGATCATGACCGCGGATGCCGAGGCGCGCGGGTTTGGCAAGGGCGAGATTATTTTCCGATTAAAGGATTGGGGGATTTCGCGGCAACGGTATTGGGGAACGCCGATCCCGGTGATTTATTGCGACGCGTGCGGCATGGTGGCGGTTCCGGACAAGGATTTGCCGGTGGTGCTGCCGGCGATGGCGAAATTTTCGGGTGTGGGGCAATCGCCGCTGGCGAGCGTGCCGGAGTTCGTGAACGTGAAGTGCCCGAAATGCGGCGGGGCGGCGCGGCGTGAGACGGACACGATGGACACGTTTGTCGATTCCTCGTGGTACTTCTACCGGTATGCGGACGCGCACAACGACAAGGCGCCGTTCGATCCGGCGAAGGCGCGCTACTGGCTGCCGGTGGACCAGTATATCGGCGGGATCGTGCACGCGATTTTGCATCTGCTGTACACGCGGTTTTTCTGTAAGGTGATGCGCGACCTGGGCCTGGTGAATCATAACGAGCCGGTGCAGCGGCTGTTTACGCAGGGGCTGGTGCTGAAGGGCGGCACGGCCATGTCCAAGTCCAAGGGCAACGTGGTGGGCGCCGAGGACATGGCGGTGAAATACGGGTGCGACACGGGGCGGCTGTATACGCTGTTCGCGGCGCCGCCGGAAAAAGATCTGGAGTGGAGCGAGCAGGCGATCGAAGGGTGCGCGCGGTTTCTGCAGCGGGTGCACAAGCTGGTGTCGAAGCATGCGGAATGGGTGAACACGCAGCGGACCGAGGTTGCTCCGGGGCAGGCCTTTGAACTGGCGTCGTTGAAGGAGAAGGCGCTGCTGCGCAAAGCGCATCAGGTGCTTCGGCGCGTGACGCACGATTTCGAGACGCGCTGGCATTTTAATAGCGCCGTGGCGCTGCTGATGGAACTGGTCAACGAGATACAGAAGGCGGAGCCGCTGGAGGAGGGCGTGCGGCCGGAAGAGGCGAGGAAGGTGTTCGAGCTGCTGACGCTGATGATGGCGCCGATGGTGCCGCATCTGGCCGAGGAGCTGTGGGAGATGCTGGGGCACACGGGGGGGACGCTGGCGCGGGCGGGGTGGCCGGAATTTGTGGCGGAGCTGGCAGCGGAAGATCAGGTGGAAGTGGTAATGCAGATCAACGGGCGGGTGAAGGGGAAGGTTTCGGTGGAGGCGGGGCTGGATCGGGAAGAACTGGTGGAGCGGGTGAAATCCGATCCGAAGATTGCGAAGTTGCTGGAGGGGGTACGGGTTGTGAAGATCATCGCGGTGCCGGATAAACTGGTGAACGTGGTGGCGGGATAGGAAGATTTGAAATTTCAAATTTGAAATTTGAGATTGTGGCAGGAACAGATGATGGCGCTATGCGACAGAGTGAAGACCCAATGAGGAAACGATGAGTGAACGCGGCGGGATTGTGGTGCTGGATTTTGGGGGGCAGTATACGCAGCTGATCGCGCGGCGCATCCGCGAGCAGCAGGTGTTCAGCGCGATTCTGCCTTGTACGGCGCCGATTGAACAGATTCGGAAATTCGAGCCGGCGGGGGTGGTGCTGTCGGGCGGGCCGAATTCGGTGTATGACGCGGGGGCGCCGGCTTGCGATGTGGGAGTGCTGTCGCTGGGCGTGCCGGTGCTGGGGATTTGCTACGGGCTGCAGTGGATGACGCACGTGCTGGGAGGGAGGGTCGAGCGGGCCGACCGGCGGGAATACGGACGTGCGGAACTGGTGGTGAAGAACGGATCGGCGCTGTTTGCGGGACTGCCGCACACGCTGCGCATCTGGAACAGCCACGGGGACCACGTGAGGGCGCTGCCTGCGGGGTTTCATGTGACTGGGGAAACCGGCAACGCGGTTTCGGCGGCCGAGGACACGGCGCGGAAATTGTACGCGGTGCAGTTTCATCCGGAGGTGCGGCACACGGATTGCGGGTCGGAAATTCTGCGGAATTTTGTTTTTGATATTTGCCATGCGAAGCCGCTGTGGAGCGGGGCGGCGTTTATTGCCGAGACCGTGGAGTCGATCCGCAAGCAAGTGGGGGACGCGCGGGCGATCTGCGCGCTCAGCGGGGGAGTGGATTCGGCGGTGGCGGCGGTGCTGGTGCATCGAGCCATCGGGGACCGGCTGACGAACATATTCGTGAACAACGGGCTGCTGCGCAAGAATGAGTTTCGCGAAACGCTGGAACTGCTGCGCGACCGGATGGGGCTGAAGGTGATGGGCGTGGACGCGTCGAAAGAGTTTCTCGACCGTCTGAAAGGCGTGACCGAACCGGAGGACAAGCGCAAGCGTATCGGGGCGGAATTTATTTCCGTGTTTGACCGGGAGGCGCGGAAAATGGCGACGGGGCCGGAACGCGCGGGGTTTCTGGTGCAGGGGACGCTGTACCCGGACGTGATCGAGTCGGTGGCCGTGCGCGGGCCTTCGCAGACGATTAAGACGCACCATAATGTTGGAGGGCTGCCGGAGGATTTGCCGTTTGCGCTGATCGAGCCGCTGCGCGAGCTGTTTAAGGATGAAGTGCGGTCCATCGGCCGCGAACTGGGCTTGCCCGAGGAGATGCTCACCAAGCATCCGTTTCCCGGGCCGGGGCTCGCGGTGAGGTTGCTGGGGGAAGTGACCGAGGAGCGACTGGCGCCGCTGCGGGATGCGGACGCGATCGTGGTGGAAGAGATTCGCCGGGCGGGGCTATACGAAAAAGTGTGGCAGGCGTTTGCGGTGCTGCTGCCGGTGCGCAGCGTGGGGGTGATGGGCGACGAGCGGAGCTACGGGTACACGATCGTGGTTCGCGTGGTGGATTCGGAAGATGCCATGACGGCGGACTGGACGCGGCTGCCGGCGGAGGTCATGGAGCGGATTTCGACGCGGATCGTGAATGAAGTTACGGGCATAAACCGAGTGGTGTACGATGTGAGCTCGAAGCCGCCGAGCACGATCGAGTGGGAATAGGAATTGAGAGTAAGGGTGAAGACGAAAGGGCTGCTGTGCCGATTTGAAACTGGGCGGGGGCTTGGAAAGGTGGCTATGGCCCGGGCCGAATCACTTGGCAAACTAAAAGCCACTCGATAGTGATGCCCGGGCCAATGAGCCGGTATGCCGGGAAGTGCCGTCCCGAGGATCTCGGGAGACCGCTGGACTTAGCGGGTGGCCATCTTCTGAGCCATGTACAGCAGGAGCCGACGGTCGGGTTCTTCGATGCGACCCATCAGCCTGCGGAACTTGTTCAGTAGACGCGCCTCTTTCCCGGAGCTGCCCCAAACGATGTCGTCCGCGCTTTTGCGCTTCGGCAGGTTGGGGAGTTCGGGAGGTTCTTCGCCGTCATAGAAAAGTTGATAAAGTGGGACTTCCAAAGCGCGCGCCATTTTCTCGAGGGTCTCGATGGCCGGAACAGTATGGCCATTTTCGACGCGGGAGATATAGCAACGAAGCAGTCCGGTGCGCTTCTCGATGTCCCCTTGGGAGAACTTCTTTTCTTCGCGCAAAGCGCGAAGCCGATCGCCAATAATCATGTCGGTATTGTTCCATAATGTTATAGTAGCCGCAAGAGGAAATGTTGCTAGATCTGGAAAGCCCTGAAACCGGAAAACGATGGCAAACGTCACAAATTCTGGGTTGCTGCGCGGGCCGAAAGCCGGCAAGGGAAAAGAGCCCGTGGCGGCGGAAGCCGAGAAGGCTCTGGTACGCCGGGTGCAGAAGGGCGACGTCAGCGCGTACGAGGACCTGGTGCGGATCCACCAGCACCGGGTGCTGGCGGTGATCGGACGGATCCTACGCGGCAGCGAGGACGTGGAGGATGTGGCGCAGCAGGCGTTCGCGAAGGCTTATTTTTCGATCCGGCGCTTCGACATGCGCTCGGCATTCGGGACGTGGCTGTACAAGATCGCGGTGAACGAGTGCTGGGATTATCTGCGGAAGAAGAAAGTGCGGCGGCTGGTGTACGAATCGGACATGAGCGAAGAGCAGGTGCGAAAAATGGACGCGGCGCCGGAGCACAGTTTCGGGGCGGCGCAGCATCGCGAGGATGCGTCGCGGCAGGTGGAGCACCGGCAGACGATCGAGCGGCTGCTGGGGCAACTGGACGAAAAGGACCAGATGATGCTGGTCATGAAGGAAGTGGAAGGATTTTCGGTGGAAGAAATCGGGGAGGTCCTGGGCCTGAACGTAAATACGGTGAAGGTGAGATTATTTCGAGCGCGAGGCCGCCTGGTGGAGACCTACCGGAAGCGCATGCAGACGCGACCGGCTCCGCGGGAGGGATTGCGGCAGGGAAGGAGCGAAAAAATTGTTTAACCAATCGAAATCTTCAAAGGGATGCGTGAATCTGGAAGCGCGCTTGGAGGATTACCTCGACGGCGCGAGCGATTTCGAGCTGCAGCGGCACCTGGGCGAGTGCGCGGATTGCCGCGCTGCGGTGGAGGATTCGCGGCTGGCCGGGGAATTGCTGCGGCAGGCTCTGGAGCCATCGAGCGAGCCGAGCGCGGCGTTCCTGCCGGGTGTGATGGCGAGAATCCGGGAAGAAAAGGCGCGCGCGGAATCCCCCGCGGCGTTCTGGAGGCCTCTGGAACTGCTGGCTTCGCGGCTGGCGCTCACCGCGGCTGTGCTCTTGTTCGCCCTGTCCGCGTACCTGGTGGAATTCGCTCCGGGGCGCAATGTGGCGCAGGTTCCGAGCCGCACCGAAATCAGCGCCGCGGATTTGCCGCAGCCTCCGCAGGACCCGGTAAGCAACGAGGAGGTATTGCAGTCGCTGGCTGAGAGGTCCAATGGACGCTAGCAGCGGAAACCGGAAGGCCATTTTGCTGGTCCTGGTGGTGTTCGTGCTGGGGATCGCCCTGGGCGGAGTGGGCATTTATCTGGTAACGGCGCGGGTGCAGGCGGCGCGCGCGCAGGCAAGCGCGCACACTCCGGCCAATACCATGGCCATGTTCACACGGGATCTGAATTTGACTCCCGAGCAGCAAACACAGATTCAAGCCATTATCAGCGACACGCGGGCGCATTACGCCGAGTTGCATGACAAGTTCGACCCCGAATACGAGCGCGTCCGGCATGAAGGGCGGGAACGTATCCGGCAGGTGCTCACCGCGGAGCAGCGGCCGAAGTTTGAAGACCTATTGCGCCAGATCGACGAAGATCGGCGGAGGCGCCAAGCCGGGCAAGGGCACTAGGGCGGGCAAAGGGCCAGCGGGGCAAGCCGCACGGAAACGGCGGGGTTGATGTGGTGGCTGAAGCCTGATTCCAAAAGCATTGAGATGTTTGGGGTGAGAATTGGAATTGTCTGAGCGAGGACTGGGCCTTGACCTGCGTAGCGCCCGTCCGAGGCGGACGGCCATGTGCTAGCCGCGGAGGTGCCCGCCTGAAGGCGGGCGCTACATGGACCTGCCATCGTTTGATTTTCCGCCAACCCCTGAAACTGTGTCCTCAGATCAACAGCGCAGCGCTCCTTGCCCAAGTTCGCCACTTTCAAGAAGTGAAATTTCTGGACCTTCCGCGGCGTAACTTATAGTGAGCCGGGAATTCGCGGCGGAAAGCTGGAGGCAAGGCCCATGGGACGATTCATCGAAATATTGAAGCAGATGTGGCTGCGGTCGATGATGCACCGCGCCCTGCTGGTCGCGCCGCCGGTGGCGCTGCTGCTGTATATGGGATACATCACCGTGGGCGTGCGGACCACGGCGCTATACTTCACGGCGAAAGTCGAGCAGGGCGACATTTCCCAGGTGGTGCAGGCTACCGGAACGATCAATCCGGTCAACACGGTCCCGGTGGGTTCGGTGGTGTCGGGCAACGTGGTGGCCATCCATGTGGACTTTAACTCCAAGGTAAAAAAAGACGATATCCTCGCGCAGATCGATCCCGTTCCGTTTCAAAATCAGCTTAATCAGTCCGAAGCGGATTACCAGAACGCGGTGGCCAACGTGGCGAATCTGGAGGCGCAGATCGGGACGGCGCAGGCCAACGTGGCGACGATGAAGGCCAACGTGGCCAAGGCGCACGCGATGACCGTGGACATGGGCACGCAGCTCACGCGCACGAAGTCGCTGGCCGATCAGGGCGTGCTCTCCGCGCAGCAGCGGGACGATGCGCAGGCGAATTACGACACGGCCGTGGCCAGCGAGAACGCCGCGCAGGCGCAGGAAAAGCAATCCGAGGCGCAGCTGGCGGCGACCATCGCGCAGCGCGACCAGTCCAAGGCGCAACTGCTGATGAAGAAGGCGGCGGTGGCTTCCGCGCGGCTGCAGCTAAGCTATTGCACGATCCGGGCGCCGATCGACGGCACGGTGATCAACCGCACGGTGAACGTAGGACAGCCGGTGGCGGCCAGTTTGCAGGCGCCGAACCTATTCAGCATCGGGCAGGACTTGACGCACATGCTGGTGTACACGAACACGGACGAGGCGGACGTGGGGCGGATTCAGGTAGGGGCGCAGGCGACGTTCCGCGTGGACACGTTTCCGCGGGAGACGTTTTACGGGCACGTGGCGCAGGTGCGCATGAACGCGGCGACGATCCAAAACGTGGTGACGTACAACACGACCATCGATTTCGATAATCCGGACGTGCGGCTGTTTCCGGGGATGACGGCGTACGTTTCGATTCCCGTGGCGTGGGCCAACAACGTGGTGAAAATTCCCAATGGGGCGTTGCGGTTCAAGCCGGACATGAGCGATACCGACCGGCAGAAGCTCTACGCCAAATATGGCATCACCTCCAACGGCGGCGCGACAGCAGCTGGACGCCTGGCTGCGGCCAGCGCTCCCGCAGCTGGGGCTGCCGGGGGCCAAGGCGGCGCGGCGACGGCGGCGGCTGGGTCCGGAGCCGGGGCTGCGCCCGCGGCGGGAGGCGCCGCAGTCGGCAAGGCAGGCGGCCGACGCAATGGCGGTGGAGGGCGCGGCGCGGGAGCGGGAGCAAGCAGCCAGCGCGAAGATACGGCCATCGTGTGGAAGTTGCTGGCGGACAAGACGCTTGAGCCGGTGCAGGTGGGAATCGGAGTGACCGATTTCACATTTACGGCCATGATAAAGGGGAATCTCAGCCCGTCGGACGAGCTGGTCATCGGGCAGTCGGTGAACAAGACGGCGGTGGCGAAGACCACTAGTCCCATAGCCGGCCCTGCGGGCCCGACTGCCGGAGTTCCGCGTAGATTCTAGAAGCCCTCTGTTAAATGGCCGGAGTTCAAACTCGACAGGCCGCGAAGGGCTAAAGCCCTTGCTTCTCAGGCCTCAGGATGTCGTGGCTGAAGCCGCGACCGACAAAGAATATTTGTGAGAGAGCTTCCAGTTTTCCCGGACAACTGATCCCATGGCCGAACAAATCTTACCCGCGGTGGACCCGGACAAGGCGCCTGGCAAGAGCGAGCCGATGATCCGCCTGGAAAACGTTTATAAGACCTATGACCTGGGCGAGATCCAGGTGCAGGCGCTGCGCGGGGTTTCGCTGGAGGTGCGCGCGGGGGAATTTGTGGCGGTGATGGGGCCGTCGGGGTCGGGAAAATCGACGGTCATGAATATTCTGGGATGCCTGGACCGGCCGACCAAGGGGCGATACTTCCTGGACGGCGTGGACGTTTCGGGGATGTCCAAGGACGAGCTGGCGCGGATCCGGAATAAGAAACTGGGATTCGTGTTTCAGCAATTTAACCTGCTTTCACGTACTTCGGCGCTGGAAAACGTGGAGTTGCCGACCGTGTACGCCGGAATCAAGCCCGAAGAGCGGACCAGGCGTGCCATGGAGTCCCTGACGCGGGTCGGGCTTGCCGACCGCGCGGGACATCACCCGTCGCAGCTTTCCGGCGGGCAGCAGCAGCGCGTGGCGATTGCGCGGGGGTTGGTGAACCAGCCGGCAATCCTGCTGGCCGACGAGCCGACGGGAAACCTGGACAGCCGGACATCGATCGAAATCATGGAAATTCTGCAAACGCTGAATGACGAGCAGGGGCTGACTATCGTGCTGGTGACGCACGAGGCGGACATCGCGCAATTCACCAAGCGCAACCTGGAATTTCGCGATGGCAAGCTGAAGAGGGATAAACTGGTCGAGGAGCGGTTGATTGCGCGGGAAGTTTTGAAAACGCTGCCTACGGCGGAAGAGCAGGCTGCCGAGGACGCGCAAGAAGACGCCAGTCAGGAAAAGGCGGCGACGGAGAACGCCAGGCAGGCGGCGCCGAAGGCGTAACGAAGTGAGGGAAAATATCGGGCCGAGGAAGCAGCAGCGCATGGAGTGATTCCGACGACGTTCCTGCGAGTGAGGATTCCCTCTTCGGATTACATGAAAAGAAAGAGGGATTCCTCGGCAAAAAACCTGCCTCGGAATGACGGCGGTTGGGTTTTGGAAGGACCGCAGTTGGGTTTCGGAATGGCTGCGGTTTTTTTTAGCGGACTGGCAGGAAAACAAAATGGACTTCATGAACACATTTCGACTGGCTCTGCGCGCGCTGGCGCGAAATAAAATGCGCTCGGCGCTGACCATGCTGGGGATCGTCATCGGCGTGGGGGCGGTGATCGCCGTTGTCAGCATCGGGCAGGGGGCGCAGTACATTGTGCAGCAAGGGATTCAGGCCATGGGGACCAACGCGGTGTTCATCGCGGCGGGGAGCAATCGGGCGGGCGGCGTGCGGCAGGGGTACGGCGGCGTAAAAACCCTGACGGTGGACGACATGAACGCGATCCTAGCGGAGATCCCGCTGATCAAACAGGCCGCGCCGGCGCTTACCAGCCGGCAGCAGGTGGTATATGGGAACCAGAACTGGAGCACACAGATCACGGGGACCGCGCCGAATTATTTCGACATTCGCACCTGGCCCGTCCAGGCCGGATCGGTTTTTAGCGATCAGGAAGTGGACCTGGCCGCCAACGTGTGCGTGATTGGCACGACGGTCGCAAGGATTCTGTTCGGGAGCGAAAACCCAATTGGGCAAACGATGCGCATCGGGAACCTGCCCTTCCGCGTGGATGGGGTGCTGGAATCGAAGGGGCAGAACGTGACCGGGCAAGATCAGGACGACGTGATCTTTGCGCCGTACACGACGGTACAGCGGAAAATTTCGGGGATTACGTGGCTGCAGTTCATTGCCGCGTCGGCCGTGTCGCAAGAGGCGTCGGTGGCGGCGGTCGCGCCGATTACCAGCCTGCTGCGCGAGCGGCACCGGATTCGCGCCGGGACCGACGACGACTTCATGATCCGCACGCAGGCGGACATCGCCGACCTGCAGAATCAGACGCAGTCGACGATGACCATGCTGCTGGGAGGAATCGCGTCGGTGTCGCTGGTGGTGGGCGGGATCGGGATCATGAACATCATGCTGGTGTCGGTGACCGAGCGGACTCGGGAGATCGGCGTGCGCATGGCGGTGGGGGCGACGGAGAAAGACGTGCGGATGCAGTTTCTGGTGGAGGCGGTGACGCTCAGCATGATGGGCGGGGCCATAGGAATTGTATTCGGGCTGATCGGGTCGATGCTGATCGCCAATCTGCTGCAATGGCCGACGCTGATTTCGGGCAAGGCGGTGTTAGCGGCGGTGATTTTTTCGACTCTGGTGGGAGTGGTTTTCGGGTATTATCCCGCGCATAAGGCGGCGCAGCTGGATCCGATTGAGGCGTTGAGGTACGAGTGAGACAGGCTTCAGGCTGCCGGTGTTCTGTTCCAAATTCCAATTCAAAACCGACAGGCTGAAGCCTGTCCTACTAAAACGGAATATCTTCGTCGGTGACTTCGGGGCCGGCCTGGTCGTCCATCGCGGGCGCGGGGGCTTCGTGGTCGAAGTCTCCGGCGAAACCTCCAGAGGGGGCGGACGCGGCGCGGGAAGCGCCTCCGCCTGCGCCCATGTTGTCGGCACGCGAGCCTAGCATGCGGAAATTCGTGGCCACGATTTCGTAGCTGGTGCGCTTCTGGTTTTCCTTGTCGGTCCACTCGCGGGACTGGATGCGGCCTTCCAAGTAAATTTGCGATCCCTTTTTCAGGTATTGCTGGGCGATTTCGGCTTGTTTGCCCCAGACGACGATCTTGTGCCACTCGGTGCGCTTCTGGCGCTCGCCGTTGCGGTCCTTGAAGGATTCGTCGGTGGCCATCGAGAAATTGCAGACGGCCTGGCCTCCGCCGGTGTATCGGGTCTCGGGATCGCGGCCCAGGCGGCCGACCAAAATCACTTTATTTACGGACATAGGTTTTCTCCAGTAATTGAGGAAGATAGCACGGCATCACCTATGGCGCAAATTTGCGAGGGAAAATCGGCGGGATATCGCGAAGCGCGTGAAGCTGTGCGAGTGAAATACAACGCGAGAAATCTCCGGGATCTCTGCGTGCTCAGCGTTCTCTGTGTTAAGGCTTTTCGGAAAGAGCCTTAACACACACGACACCGAGGGAAGAACACAGAGGGCATAGAGAAAAACGAAGAAAATGGGACTCGAAATGGAAGGGGGAAGAATGGTTCACCCGTCGTAGGGACTCAGGGCAAGCCAGCCATGAATCGGAAATTTAAAATTTGAGATTTGAAAATTGAAAACACTAGCCTGCTGTTGCGCCCAGCTCCTTCAATTTCGCTGCGCTGCGCTTGGCTTCTTCGGTGCCGGGGTAGTTGTGGACCACGGCGCGGAGTTCGCGGACGGCAGCGGTTTTCTGGCCGAGTTCGGCGAGGCAGAAGCCTTTTCGCATGCGGGCCGAGGCGGTCTTGAAACTCTTAGGGTATTTTTCGACGACTCTATTGTAGTAATCGAGAGCGAGCTGATACTGGCTCTGCATGTAGGCGATTTCACCGAGGTAGAACTGGGCGTTGGAGGCCAGGTCGGTGTCGCCGTAATATTTTATATAATCCTGAAATTCCTGGGTGGCCAGTTCGTAGTGCTTGCCGTTGATGTCACGCAAACCGTTGGAATACAAAACATCGGCTGACGCGGGAGGCGCGGCGGATGCCATGGGAGCGGACGTGGCGGGCAGGCTCGCGCCCGGTACGGGAGCGGAACCGCCGGCCGGGCCGGAAGGCATGGGCTGAACAGCGCCGGGGGCCGGAGCGGGAGAGGCCAGCTTGGAATCGACGCTCTGCAGGGTGTTCTGCACGTCGGTGAGTTTCTGATCGAGCTTGCCGAGGCGCGCCTGCAGATCGGCGACGTTATCGGAGAGGCCCTGGACCTGGGTGCCCATGGTGTCCAGGCGGGCGCCTGATGCGGCCGAGAAGTCCTGCGTATTTTTCTGCACCGCGGCCATGCTCACGTTGAGCTTGCTGACCGCGTCCAGCGATTGCTGGATCAAGGTTTGTTGGACGGCGGCGTTTTGCGTGATGGCCGTCTGCATGGCCTGCTGGCCCTGGATCAACTGGTTGACTCCGGTCTGCAGTTCGATGATTTCGCGGGCCACGGCGCCGGCGGGCGCAGGGCCAAGCAGGGCGCCACCCAGGGCTCCCGCGAACATGGCTGCACCGAAAAATAGAACCCAACGCTTTCGCAACGTGTTCCTCCTTAAGTGGCGGGCTGCACGCCCGGTGTGGCCGCGGCGGACCGGAAAAGATTGAGCCGGCGCCCGCGAGGGCTGGGACCCTTCACAACTGAGACGTATTGTAGTGCATCCCCGGTGCGCAGCCAACAATTGACAACGAGTTGATGCGTTCGAGCAACCGGGGCTCGGGCAGATGATTTTCGATCGGGCCCCGAGAATGTGCGGCAACTCCGAATCCAACGCGTCCGCGGCTAAAGCCGGACTGATCTTGCGCGGTGGAAGTCGTGGCTAAAGCCACGACCCACAAGGATTGCGAAGTTGCCACACACGCTCTTTAACCAGAGCCTGCATGCGAACTACTTGCCCATGACGAAGTGCGCTCGCCGGTTCTGCTGCCAGCACGCTTCGTTGGAAGCGCTGCAGAAGGGCCGCTCCTTGCCGTAGCTGACCGTTTCCAGGCGGTCGGCCGGGATGCCGAGCGAAACCAGGAACTGCTTGGCTGCCGCGGCGCGGCGGTCGCCCAAGGCCAGGTTGTATTCGGTGGAACCGCGTTCGTCGCAATGGCCTTCGACGACAACTTTCATCTGCGGATAAGAGCGCAGGAATTGAGCCGTCTGCGAGAGGGCGTCGCGGGCGTCAGCGCGGATGTCCGCTTTGTCGTAATCAAAGTAGGCGTCCTTCACTTCCTTGTCGAAAAGTTCCTGCAAGGTCGGCTCATGAGCGCTGGGAGCCGGAGGCGGAGGAACGGTGACGGAAACGCGAACGCTGGCGTCGGCCGATCCGCCGGGGCCGGTGGCTGTAATCGTGTAGGTGGTCGCTTCGGTCGGCGACAAGGTTTGCTTGCCTTCGGCGGCGACGGCGCCGATTCCCGGCGACAGGGTGAGCGATGTGGCGTTGGTCGAAGACCAAGTCAAGGTTGTGGACTGGCCTCGCTGAATGAAAGTTGGCGACGCCTGCAGGTTTACCGTCGGTCGAGCAGGGGGTTCAGCCGCAGGGGGTGGGGGTGGCGTTTGCGCTTGCGGGGCGGGCTTCTTGGCACAAGCCGCGCCCAGGGCGACGACAGCAATCAAGGTAGAGAACAGAGCCCTGGCGTGCGTACGGTTCCACATCGTTCTTGATTCCTCCTTTGAGCAGATAAGAAAATGACCCAAGTATATTTCCATTCAACTGCAACTTTTCCAACTCCGGTCTCCGGACGCGGAGCCGCCAAGACACCCAATCACTTTGGCGACCAGTTCGGAGACTCATTTTGTCCCTGCTTGGTCAGTTGCCGGGCGGAGGTTCCGTCCGCGAGCATGGACCAAATCTGGCGTGTTCCGGTTCTGGTGGATTCAAAGACGAGATGGCGGCCGTCGGGGGCCCAGCTGGGGCGCTCGTTGCGGCCGGCATCGCGGGTCAATTCCACCAATTGGTGCGTGACAATTTCCATGACGTAGAGATCGTAATTTCCGCTGGGGCGGCGCCAGCTGAAGGCGAGCAGTTGGCCGTTGGGGGACCACGCGGGATCGATCACGTAGCCCATGTCGGGCAAATCGATTTTGGACTGGCTGGTGCCGTCCGCGTTCATCGTGTAGAGCTGCGGAATGCCGCCGCGGTCACTGACGAAGGCCACTTGTTGACCTGTCTTCGGATTAAAGGACGGCGAAGTGTTGGCGCCGTTGGAATAGGTGAGGCGCTTGGGGCGCGCGCCGGAAGTGTCGGTGATGAACAGCTCCGGATTGCCATACATGCTGGACATGAACATGAGTTGCGAACCGTCCGGGGACCACGCCGGCGAGGAATTGGTGCCCTGGAACCTGGGCCAGGAAATCAGGCGGTTGGAGGCCGTCGAATAGATGCAGATCTGTGCGGTCAGGACGCTGCTGCTGCCGGGCTGCGCGTAGCAGGTGAAGGCGATGCGGGTGGCATCAGGCGACCAGCGCGGAGTCAGAGAGATGGTGTGGATTTGCGTCAGCGGGTGCTGGTTTTCGCCGTCGTAATCCATGGCCCAGATTTCCTTGTTGCCGGTGCGGTTGCTGACAAACGCAATCTGCGTGGCGGCAATACCCGGCAAACCGCCGGAAAGCTTTCCGATGATTTCGTCGGCAAACTGGTGCGCGAAGGCGCGCACCTGAGCGTCGGTGGCCGCGCCGCGATATACCTTTCCGATGACCGGCGGCAGGGAAGAGTTGCGCACGTCGTTAAGCCAGGCGGAAATTTCCAGGGAACTGCCGTCGGCCGATAGACTACCGAAGGCGAGAAGTTGCGACGAAGCAGGGCCGTCCGACCAGGCCTTGAAGTCGACTTCGGCGGGAGACGCGGGGGTCTGCAAGGGGTTGTAGCTCTTGCTGACCAGGTCTAGGATGCCGCTGAAGTCGAGGTCGTTGCGGACGACATCGCTGAATTCCACGGCCATGGGCTGCGCGGCGGGGGACTTGGGAGCAAAATCAGCGACCGCTACGCGCGCCTTGGAAACGCCCAGGCCGGTGCCGGTGCGGAACCAGTCTTGGGCGGCGGCGGGGCTGGCGGAAAAAACGCAAATCAATCCAAAGATGAACACTGATAAACACGGATAAAGAATGCGGACGTTTTTCATTGGTCTCCCTTTGGACGTCCGAGATTGGCCCACGATGATCATATCTTTACGCAAAAAACCGGCAAATATTTTCCTCGGCAAAAATTACCTCCGAAACTCGAACCAGAATTCGACGGTGACGCTGTTGCCGGAGTAGCCCGATGGCAGCGGCGACATCGGGCTGGAACTTAGAATGGCGCGCAGGGCGGAATTATCCACCGAGCGGTTGCCGCTGGACTGGGTCATTTGAACGTTGGCGACGGTGCCGTCGCGCAAGACCTGGAAGGTGAATTGCGCGCGGGGGGCCCAGCGAACCGTGGGGTCCACGGTGGACTGCAGCCAGTTGCTGCTGATGCGGTTGCGCACGCCATCGACGTAGCTGGGAAATTTTCCGCTGAAGTCTCCGCCGCCGGGGCCGGAAAAGCCCATGCCGCCTTGCGTGGGGCCGTTCATGGTGAATGTCGAGGAGTAGGGCAGGGCCGGGGAACCGCCACCGCCGTACGGAACGGCGTTGGTGGGAGGCGGCGTCTGGTCTTCCAGGATTTTGGAGGGACGCGTCACGTAGTGCGGCGCTTTTTCCTTAGTGAACTCGGGAATCTTTTTTATGTCGGGTTCCTCGGCCTTGGGCTTCGGCTGAGGCTCGGATTTGTATAGGCCTTTGCTGGTGTCGACGACGCGGCTCTGTGTCACGGCTTCAGGGCGCGGCAAATTCACTCCGGGGAGGCTGCCAACCAGGCCCACCGCGACGGAATTGCCGCCGCCGGGGCCGCCCCAGGTATCGCCGCGCTGGGAGAAGATTGCGGAAAACAGCAGCGAGCTGAAAAGCAGGGCGTGAAGCAGGACAGACCACAGGAACGGTTTCTTGAGGTTATTCGCGCCGGGATGTGCAGGGGCATAGGACATGGGCGTCAGTGGGGCGTGTCGTCAAGCGGCTCGGTGACGACGCTGATATTTGAGATGCCGGATTGCCGCAAAGTGTCTACGACGAGGGCAAAGGAGCCGAAGGGCACGGTTTTGTCGCAGCGCAGGTAGACGGTGTCACCCTGGGGATTGTGAATCTGCGCGTGGACCTTGTTGCCGAGTTCATGGATGTTGACGGCGTCCTCGCCGATGTAGATGCGCTGGGCGCGGTCGATGGAGACGACGATGCGCGATTCGGCGATTTCCTTGACGGTTTTTGTTTTGGGGACATCGACTTCGATGCCGGATTGGAGGATGGGGGCGGTGATCATAAAGATGACCAGGAGGACGAGCATTACGTCCACGAAGGGGACAATGTTGATGTCCGAGAGGGAGGTGCCGGTTTGGCGTGAGAGTTGGGGCATATGAAGTGACGATTTACCGTTTTTAACTCGGCCTTTCTACGTTCATAGATTCAAACGCAAAAGCTTTTAATACAGGGAACACGAGGTCACAGAGAAGAGTTAACTGCTTCAATTTTTCTATTGGAATTTTTTCTCATCTTTTATTTTCTCTGTGTCCTCTGAGCCCTCTGTGGGCTTTGTGATAAAGACTTTCGGTTTATCCCACTCATCCCTTGTTGCCCGGGTATAGTTTCTCCACCAGGGCGGAAACTTCCATGGTGAAGCTGTCCATGCGCGTTGCCAGGTCCTTGATGTCGTGCAGGAAATGGTTGTAGGCGATCACGGCGGGGACGGCGGTGAAAAGGCCGGCGGCGGTGGTGATCAGGGCTTCGGCGATGCCGGGGGCGACGGCACGGAGGCTGGCCGATCCGGCGGCGCCGAGTCCGGTGAACGCGTCCATGACGCCCCAGACCGTGCCGAACAAACCGATGAAGGGAGTGACCGAGCCCGTGGTGGCAAGCCAGGGCATGAATTTTTCCGCCTTGCGGACCTCTTCGCCGGCGGCCAGCTGCATGCTTACGGTTACCGAATTGAGGCTGGTGACGCGGCCCAGGGGAGTTCCTGTGCGGGTCTGGCTTTCAATTTCGCGGTAGCCGGCGGCATAGACCGGCTCGAGCGGAGAGCCACCGGTGCCCATTTGCCTGGGGTCGGGAAGAATGCGATTGGACCGGAAGATGCGCAGGAAGAGCGCGGTCTGTTTATTCATCCGGGAAAACATGGAAAGTTTTTGAAAGATCAGCGCCCAGGAAAAAAGGGAGAAGAGCAGCAGCATGGCGAGAACAATTCGAGCGATCCAACCCGTCTGCTGCAGCAGTGTGCCAAGCTGGCTCTGCAAGAGCCAAGTCCCAAGTAGTGGAATTGTCGCCCCCTCAAGAAAAAGCTCGATCGAAATCCCCAGAGGCACGCTAGCACACGCTGAAAATGGGGTCAAACAATTACCGGCACATAGGTGCTTGATTATGCCCTGCAAGTATAACACATCGTATTACGATGTATTTCTGCGCGACGCGGGTTGCTCTTGCTAGCGATCTCCGCGGGCTCGGCGTTGGAGGGATTTAAAGGCTTAACACGGAGGACGCCGAAGAAGAACACAGAGGGCCCAGAGAAAGCCGGGGAGGGCCACGCGATGTGGCTCTGATTGACTGTGATACTATTTGAAAGAGTTTATGCCGCAATCGTTTGATGTGCGATTGGATGATTTGACGGGCTCCTGCCCGGAGCCGGAATCGGGCGGGAGTGTGATTGCGGCGGCTGCGCCGGGCGCGCGGACGTTCTACATCGAGACGTTCGGGTGCCAGATGAACGATCACGACTCGGAGAAAGTGGCGGGGGTGCTGCTGGGGCGCGGCTACCGGCAGATGGAAAGCGTGGACGCGGCGAAGTTGGTGCTGTACAACACGTGCAGCATCCGGGAGAAGGCGGCGCAGAAGGTTTTCTCGCGGCTGGGAACGTTCCGCAAGCATCCGGATCACAACAAAATTATCGGCGTGCTGGGTTGCGTGGCGCAGCAGGAGGGCGAAGAGATCTTCGAGCGCGCGCCCTGGGTGAGCCTGGTGTGCGGGTCGGCCAGTTACAGCAAGCTGCCGGAACTGATCGCGCAGATCGAGGGCGGAAACCGGCGGGTGATGGGGCTGGACAAGGACACGGACGAAACGTTTGAGACGGAAATCACGCGGCGGGACAATCCGTTTCGTGCTTACCTGACGATTATCGAAGGCTGCGACAAGTCGTGCTCGTATTGCGTGGTGCCGTTCACGCGAGGGCCGGAGCGCAACCGCGCGAGCGATTCGATTTTGCAGGAAGTGCGCAAGCTGGCGGACGCGGGGTATTCGGAGATTCAGCTGCTGGGGCAGACAGTGAACTCGTATCAGGATTCCTCGCCGAAGCGGATGAGTTTCGCGGAATTATTGGTGGCCGTGGCCGGGGTGAAGGGGATTCGGCGCGTGCGGTTCACGACTTCTCACCCACGGGATTTTGGGCAAGACATTGTCGATGCGCTCGACGCGGTGCCGGAATTGTGCGATCACGTGCACCTGCCGGTGCAGTCAGGATCGACGCGGATTTTGCGCGAGATGCGGCGGACCTATACGCGCGAGGAATATCTGGAGAAGATCGCGATGATTCGAGGGGCGCGGCGGGCGATCAGCTTGACGTCCGACATTATCGTGGGGTTTCCGGGAGAGACGGAAGAGGATCTTGCGGATACGATTTCGCTGCTGGATGCGGCGCAGTATGACGGCGTGTACGCATTTCAGTATTCTCCGCGGCCCAATACCGACGCGCAGCACATGGCCGACGCGATTTCCGAGGAAGAGAAGGGGCGGCGGCTGGCGCTGGTGCAGGATCACCAGCGCGAAATTCAGATCAGGCGGAACGATGCGCTGATTGGCGAGTCGTTTGAAGTGCTGGCCGACGGGGCGTCGCGCAAGGCGGGACAGTGGTCGGGTCGCAGTTCCAGCAACCGGATTTTAAATTTCTCTTCGCCGCAGCCGGACCTTTTGGGACAATATGTGCAGGTGCGAGTGACGCGCGCCGCTCCCAACAGTTTGGTCGGCGAGCACGTCGTTTGAGTTTGTTTCGCGGGCCTCAAACCCAGCCTTAATCACCGTGGGCTACAAGCGTAGCCCAGACTTTTTGTGACGTGGGCTGGAAGCGTAGCCCAGACTTTTTGTGACGTGGGCTACAAGCGTAGCCCAGACTTTTTGTGACGTGGGCTACAAGCGTAGCCCACACCCGAAGTCCGGTCCGAGGAGGTTCCGATGGAAGTCGAGATGAAAATCCGCGGACTCATGATGGATCCCGTCACCAATATGCCTATTGTGGTGCTCAAGGATGCGCAGGGGACTGCGGTCCTTCCGATTTGGGTGGGAATTTACGAAGCCAACGCCATCGCGCTGGAAATTGAAAAAGTGCAGACGCCGCGGCCGATGACGCACGACCTGTTGCGCAACGTGTTTTTGGGGCTGGAAGTGCGCGTGCAAAAAGTGGTGGTGAACGATTTGAAGGACGACACGTTTTACGCTCTGATCTGGGTGGAGCGAAACGGGGAGATCATGTCCATCGATTCGCGGCCGAGCGACGCCCTGGCGCTGGCGCTGCGCGTGGATTGCCCGATTTTTGTGGAAGACGAAGTCTTGAAGAGCTCGAAGGTTTCCAGCGCTATCTCCGAGAAATCCACCAGCGAAGAACTGCGAAAATGGCTCGAGGGGCTTTCCGACGAGGACCTCGGGCGATACAAGATGTAGTTTCCTCAAGGTTGTTGGCGCGTTCCGGCGATTGACGCTGCGCAAAATAAAATCACGAACATCCCGAGACGTGGGCATTCCTGAATAAAGCTTTCGCTGATTCACTCAATCGAAGAGGGATTCCTCGCTTCGCTCGGAATGACGAGCGGCTTGGGTTTTTCTGCACGATGGTCAGCATATATTGGTTCAAGACTCCTTTCATTCACAAAAATCAAAAGAAGACAGGCTGCCCTTCGCGCGCTCAAGGTGAAAAGCCTGTCCTACGGGTGTGTGTAATAGTTTTGTAATGTGCCGCAGGTCACTGAGAATGCGCGCTCGGGATTTTATTCTGTTGGCCTATGGAAAAACATCCAAAAGGAAATCACGCTCGTGTGTTGCTCAGTTCGGTCTTCGGGCCTTATGCGCGGGACGACGAATTCGGAAGCCGGGCCATCAATCCGATGGAGCTGTACCACAATCAGGTGACGCGGGCGCAGGGGAGTTTTTCGCTGCGGATGTTTCACCGATCGTGGGGGATCATGATGATCCAGGAAAATATTTCGGCGCCGTGCACGGTGCTGGATTTTCCGACGCGGGAAAAGTTTGCGAGGGAACTGACCGCGAACCACTACGACATCGTGGGGATCAGTGGGATTATCCCGAACGTGGGGAAGGTGCGGGAGATGTGCCGGATGGTGCGGGAAGTTTCGCCGGAGTCGGTGATCGTGGTGGGCGGGCACGTGGCGGCGCTGCCTGGGCTCGAAACGATGATTGACGCGGACCATATTGTGCGGGGAGAGGGAATTTCGTGGATGCGGCGGTACCTGGGGGAAGATGAGAACGCGCCGATTCACCATCCCGCCATTGTTTCCGGGTTGCAGACGCGCATCATGGGTGTGCGGCTGCCGGAGCGGAAGGGCGGGACGGCGGCGACGATTATTCCGTCGGTGGGATGCCCGATGGGGTGCAACTTCTGCACGACATCGGCGTTTTTCGGCGGGAAGGGAAAATTTATTAATTTTTACGAGACGGGGGACCAGCTGTTTGAGGTAATGTGCCGGATCGAAGCTGAGCTCAAGGTACATTCGTTCTTTGTGATGGACGAGAATTTTCTGTTGCATAAGCCGCGGGCGATGCGGCTGCTGGAGCGGATGAAGCAGGCGGGGAAGAGCTGGGAGCTTTCGGTGTTTTCGTCGGCGAACGCGATTCGCAAATACACGATGCTGGAGTTGGTCGAGCTGGGCGTTTCGTGGGTGTGGATGGGGCTGGAATCGCCGCACTCCAGCTACAGGAAGTTGAACGGCACGGACATCGGGCAGCTGACGCGCGAACTTCGGGAGCATGGGATTCGCGTGCAGGGGTCGACGATTATCGGGCTGGAGCACCACACGCCGGAGAATATCGGCGAGGAAATCGAAACGGCGGTGGGATACCAGACGGATTTTCACCAGTTCATGCTGTACACGCCGGTGCCGGGGACGCCGCTCTATAAGGAAATGACCGATGCGGGGCGAATGCTGGCGAATATCGACCTGGCCGATATTCACGGGCAGGACAAATTTAATTTTCAGCACGCGGCTATTTCTCGCAACGACTCCAAAATATTTCTGGATTGGGCGTTCTGGCGGGATTTTGAGCGGAACGGGCCGAGTTTGTACCGGATGTGCCAGACCATGCTGCAAGGTTTTAAGCGGTACAAGGATCATCCCGATCCGCGCGTGCGGGCGCGGTTCAAGGAGCAGGGGAAGAAGCTCAGCACCGCGTACAATGCGGCGCTTTGGGCGATGGAGCGGGAGTTCAGGAAAGTGAATCGGGGCGTGAGCGAGCAGATTCACAGGCTGCGGCGGGAAGTGGAGAAGGAGTTTCCGGTCGTGGCGAGGGTTACGGCGGCTTCGCTGGGGCCGGTGTTGCTGTGGGCGACGCGGCGGGAGGAGAGGAGGCTGGCGGCGGGGCAGACTTACGAGCCGCCGACGTTTGTGGAGAGGAGGAATTGGGTGGGGGCGTCGTAATTTTTTGCGTCGCGGGCTTTGAGAGCTGGTACGTTGGGTGCGCCAACCTTGCAGCTGTTGCAAGGTTGGGGATTCTAACGTTTTTGCTGTGAAATTTCGGTTGGTCTCTGATCCAAACCTCCCACCCTTTGAAGATCACAAAGGGTGGGGGACCCGGCACCCGGTGAATAGGGCCGTTTAGGGCAAGTACCGTTGCTATAATCTCCGTCCATGAGTGCGGAAGCGACAGTCGTTGAGATAATTAAGTGGATTCGGGAATCTATACGTCCCATAGTCGTATTGCTGATTGTGAGTACCTTAATTTTGTTCCTACCTCGTTCGTGGCTAAACAGCATAGGGATTGCGGATTGGCTGCAAAGATATCGACCTTGGATAATACTCATTTTTGTTACTTCGTTGGTTTGGCTAGGAACCTTTCCTATTGAGAATCAGTATCACCACCAAAAGCGAAAAGGGTATCTTAAACAACTGACAGGCGAAGAACAGGACGTCC
>JAIQFB010000025.1 GCA_020073485.1 Terriglobia bacterium
GACTTCCTCAACATCGGCTTCATCTCTGTTGCTGAAGTCAATCCCATATCGCTTTAACAAGGGTGCGAGGATTTGTGCGTACCGGCGGGCTGCCGAATTAAGCTGTGGATAGAAGAATTCCTGGTTTATCGCATGTGCTATAGACCCGTAGAACCGTCGAGTAATGGTCTCGGCTGACTGAAAGTACCAAGGGTTGAAATCCAGTGAAATTATTTTCTTGTCTTTGCGCAGACGATTCCGCAGAAGGTTCAGTAATGACGTTTTTCCGCTACCCCAGGGTCCATTGAGACCAAACACAAACGAATCCTCAGAAGGAAAATTCCTAATCTGAGAATAGAAATCGTCAACGAATTTAACCCTCCCCAGCACATCTTCGGAATCATCCGAAATGGGCACATCCATCAAATCATCCTTGGTCGGTGTTGTAATTGTCGGACTAGGATCAAAAAGAGAATACGTGAATGCCAGCTCCAAGAAGACAGTAGACGCCGTGCCCCAAAGGAATAGAGCTAGAATCGTGTCATGCGAATATTCTGATGCGGAGTACGGGAAGGTCCCGTTCAACAGAGCCGACCCGATCACGCCAAGGAAGAAGAGAGCGCCCCCTTCGACAATTGTGAATGGTCGGGTCGTAGTCCCCCAATTGTGCCGATACCGCCTAAACAGGTTGATAACGGGTTGAAGAGCCAATAAGAACAGGAAAACAATCAAGGGCAATTGCATCCAAGCGGGATGGATTCTCAGGAGTTGCCTGAGTACGTCATGTAGTCGGGGAGAAAGACCGGTTCGCGGCAGATACGTCCCCAGAACTGCCCCGGCAGTCAACCAAGTCAAACATCGCCAAACGTAGGATTTTTGGCTCACGTCTCACTCACCTTAATCTAATAATACCGGGTAGTAAAGCTACCCTTCGAGTTAGAACTGGCGGGTTCGCATTATTTCGAAATGTTGAGGTAACGACGGGCGCCCCGGTCTTCTTGGCGAGAGTTCCGCTTATTCCTTGAATTTGAGTGGCGAACCAAACTTCTTCCCTTGCAAAGGACGCAAGGATCGGCACCCAAGACTCAAAATCGTTCAAAGGTTGTCCCACTCGTTCTTGGGTACGTTTTTCAATACTTGTCTAAGTGGATTTTTCCAGCAACTTGCGGAAATTGCCGTAACGACGACCAAATGAATGACAGGAATTTGGTGGACGTGACAGGGGTCGAACCTGCGACCTCATCCATGCCATGGATGCGCTCTCCCAACTGAGCTACACGCCCGAAACTAAAGTCTAACACAACATTTCCGCTGGTTGAAATGCAGGCTTGCCCGTGAGACTGATGCGCCCGGAAAACTGGCCGTCGCCCCCCTGTCTCCCAGCTTCTTCCTGCCTCCTTGCCTCCCTGCTTTCCTGCCTCTAGAATGGCCGCCTATGGCCAAACTCACATTTCTAGGCGCTGCGGGCACCGTCACGGGCTCGAAATATCTGGTGGAAGCCGAAGGCAAACGGCTGCTGGTGGATTGTGGCCTGTTCCAGGGATTAAAGCAGCTGCGGCTGCGCAACTGGGATACGCTGCCGGAGAAACCGTCCTCGTTTGACTGGTGCGTACTGACACACGCGCACCTGGACCACACCGGATACCTGCCGCGGCTGGTCCGCGACGGCTATTCCGGCCCGATTTATGCCGATTCGGCCACCATCGAGCTGTGCAACATTCTGCTTCCCGATTCGGCGCACCTGCAGGAAGAAGACGCCGAGAAAGCCAAGCGCGGCGGGTACAGCAAACACAAGCAGCCGCTGCCGCTGTATTCCCAGGAAGATGTGGAGCCGGTGCTGAAGGCGCTCCAGGAAATTCCGCGCGCCGCTGCGTTCACGATTTCGCCGCAATTCACGGTGCGGCCTCACGACGCCGGGCACATTCTCGGTTCCTCGAGTCTGGAGCTGACCATTACGGAAAACGGCAAGAAGACCGTGGTGCTGTTTTCCGGCGACGTCGGGCGTTACGACCAGCCGATTTTGAAAAACCCCGAAGCGCCGCCCGCCTGCGACGTGCTGCTATGCGAATCCACGTACGGAGACCGCGAGCACCCCAGCGATTCGCCCGAGGACGCGCTGGCCGAGGTGATCAATCGCGTGGCCAAGCGCGGCGGCCAGATTGTGATCCCGGCGTTTGCCGTGGGCCGCACGCAGACGATCATGTACATCGTCCGCAAACTCGAGGATGCCAACCGCATTCCGCATCTCCCCGTTTACGTGGATAGTCCCATGGCCATCAGCGTCACCGACCTGTACATGCGCCACCACGAAGATCACGACCTGACCTACGACGTGGAAGAAAAAAGCGGAAACCCGCTCGACGCGCACACCGTGCACTACATGCGCACGGTGGACGACTCGAAGAAAATCAACGACGTGAAGACTCCCGCCATCATCATTTCCGCCAGCGGCATGGCCACCGGAGGGCGCGTACTGCATCACCTCGAGCGACTTGCACCGGACCCGAAGAACGCCATTCTACTGGCCGGATTCCAGGCTGCGGGCACGCGCGGGCGGTCGCTGGAAGACGGCGCGAAAACCGTGCGCATTCACGGTGCGGATGTTCCGGTGGCGGCGGAAGTGATCAACCTGCGGCAATTTTCGGCGCACGCGGGAAAGAGCGAACTGCTGCGCTGGCTCTCGGGCATGCCCGCTGCGCCGCGGCAAACCTACCTGACTCACGGCGAGCCCGAGGCTTCGGCGGCGCTCAAAGTGGCCATCGAAGCAAAATACAAGTGGCGCGTTGCGCTGCCGCAATATCTACAGACCGTGGATTTGGGAGCATAGCCGCAATTTAGGCGAGCACAGATTTCCCAGGTTACTCACAGTGTGCATTGCGCCGTCATTCCGAACGAAGCGAGGAATCCCTCTGGGTTTGCGTACCGAAAGAAGGAGGGATTCCTCGCTTCGTTCGGAATGACGAGCCTGTTTTTTCCCATATTGAAAGCCAGCGGAGCCCCCCTTTGCAGGCCGTGTTAGAATGGCGTTACTTCCCCCGCATTCGGAGGGACCATGTTCGTGCGCCAGAAGCTTGGTTTGCTGCTCCTGCTCGCCGCAGCGGCGTTGCCCGGATATTGCCGGCAAAACAGCCATGCCGATTCCCTGTTCAGCATCGACGGCAGCGTTCGCGACATTTCCGACCAGCACGGAATGGAAAATATTCGCGTCGATCTGAAGCAGCCCGATGGAAGCCCGGTAAGCTCCACATTCACCAAGGACAACGGAGTCTTCGAGTTCATGGGGATCGCCAACGGCGAATACCTGCTCGAGGTGAATGCCCAGGATTACGAACCCCTTGATCAATCCGTGGAAATCAAGAATGACGGCCGGCGGGGTGTTTCCCTGCTGCTAACGCGGGCCTTGATCCTGCTGAACTCGAACACCAGAGGCGCGGTGATTTCAGCCCATCAACTCAGCGTGCCACGCAAAGCACAGGATGAATTCAACAAAGGCATGAATTTGCTCTATGCCAAGACCGATTATCGCGGGGCCATCGCCCAGTTTCAGCGCGCCATCAAGGATTTTCCCACATATTACGAGGCCTACGCCCTGGAAGGAACTTCCTACCAGAGCCTGGGAGAGATGCCCTCAGCCGAGGAGGCTCTCAGGAAAGCCGTCGACCTCAGTTCCGGGAAATATTCCGAGGCGCTGTATCTGCTTTCCGCGCTGCTCTTGAATGCAAAGCGTTATCAGGAGGCCGCGACCCTGGCGCGGAAATGCGTGGAAGTGGATACCTCATCCTGGCAAGGACCCTTTGAGCTGGCCCGGGCCCTGTTTGGCCTCCAGCAATTCGACGAGGCCGAAAAGAGCGCGAATCTGGCTCGGGAAAAAAATCCGGATTACCCCGACGTCCACATATTGCTGGCCAATATCCATATTGCGCGGCGCGACTTTCCTTTGCTGGCCGCGGATCTGGACGCCTACCTCAAGATCTCGCCCAACGGCCCCGACGTGGACTGGGTGCGCCAAACCCAGGAGCGCATGCAAGAAGCCAGGAAGCAGCAAGAGGAAATGGACGCACGCAAAAACGCGCGGGCCAAGGCCCATGCCGGGGGACAAAATCAGGACGGGACAGACGCGTCCGATTCCGATGAGCCGGATGCGTCCGATTTGCCGCCCTTGCCGCCACCGACTCCAACCAACCCCTGAAATGGGTCCCTTCGAGCTGTTCCAAGTGAGGGTTAAAGAAATTATAAAGTTGATGTAACGCAAGTGGCGGGGTCTTCGTCTATCTGGCTAAGACCACTCGGGGGGGTAGGAAGCGACCACCCTTTGCAACTGGTAGTTAGCTTCCTACCCCTTAATACCTGCCGCTATTAGTTGCCAGATATTAAATTAAGGTTATCCGGAAAGAGAAATTTTATTTTGTGGCGCCGGCTTGCATTTGCGGAACACGTGAGGGCATGGCAGGGACTTCCTCCAAACGCAATCCCAGAACGAACATGGGAAGTGGAGCTACACGTCCCCAACGGTTCAGGTCCCAGGCCGCGCGGATGAAGTTAACGTTGGGAACCAAGGTCAGATCCAGGACGGCGCGCGTCTCGCCTTTGTAGAATTGTTGCGGCAGTTTCAGAACGGGATGCGTGCCCCAATTCTCTCCGTCAGCCGAACCCCAAATGGAAACGTCCACCGACTCCTGCTCGATTTGCTCGCGAATATTCATGACGCAATAAAACGTGCGCGTCGCGCTCGAGCGAATGTCCACGGCTTCTCCGTGGCCATTTTCCTGAACGAGCGTTGCCTGCGGCATCAGATCGAATTCCATCGCCATTCGGAATCTCCTGGGCTTTCGGGGCGGATTCTAACACAGGGCCAGCGCATCGGCTACGAAGCGACCTAAATTTGAAGCAGGGACATGCGACAAATTGTGGCACCGGCATCTCGCCAGCGGTTTTGCGATGAGCTTGGTCAAAAAAACACCGGCGAGACGCCGGTGCCACGAAAGTCTTAAGTTTTTGGTTGAATTGCAAAACAAACATGCCAGGGAGCTGGGTTAAGCGGAGCGCAGTTTCGACAATTTTTCCGCGCAGGCGGCCAGCGTCGATTCTTTTTTGCAAAACGTGAAACGCACCTGGCGGCTGCCCATGGATGGATCGTCGTAGAAACTTGAGGCGGGGACCACGGCGATGCCGATTTTCTCGACCAGGTAACGCGAGAAGGAAAGATCGTCGGGAAAACCGAAAATCGAGATGTCGGTCATGATGTAGTACGCGCCGGATGGCTTGAAGCATTTGAATCCGGCGTCGGTCAGGATTCCAAGCATGCGGTCGCGCTTGACGCGGTACATTTCCGCAAGTTTCGTGTAGTAGCTGAGCGGCAACTCCAGGGCGACGGCCCCGGCCTGCTGCAGTGGCGCGGCGGCCCCGACCGTGAGGAAATCGTGGACCTTGCGAATGGGCGTGGAAGCGTCGGGTGGCGCGATGGCCCAGCCGACGCGCCATCCGGTGACGCTGTAGGTCTTCGACAAGCCATTGATGGTGATGGCGAGGTCGCGCATGCCGTCAAGCGAGGCCATGGAAATGTGCTGCGCGCCGTCGAAAATAATGTGCTCGTAGATTTCGTCGGTGACGGCGAAGGCATTCCAGCGCACGCACAGGTCGCGAATGAATTCCAGCTCCTCGCGGGAAAATACTTTGCCCGTGGGATTATTCGGCGTGTTGACGATGATGGCCTTGGTCTTGGGCCCGAAGGCGCGCGTGAGTTCGTCGCGATCGAAATTCCAATCCGGAGGCTGCAGCTGCACGAAGCGCGGCGTGGCACCCGAGAGAATCGCGTCCGGGCCGTAATTTTCATAGTGCGGCTCGAAAATGACGACTTCGTCGCCGGGATTGATGATGCCCATCATGGTGGCCATCATGGCTTCGGTCGAGCCGCAGGTGACGGTGATTTCGCGCTCGGGATCGACGCGCACGCCCTGCGTGCGCTCGAATTTGCGGGCGATGGCGTCGCGCAATTCCTTCGCGCCCCAGGTGATGGCGTACTGATTGATGTCGTCGGTGATGGCCTGCCGCGCGGCTTGCTTGACTTCCTCGGAGGCCGGAAAATCGGGAAAGCCCTGGGCCATGTTGACCGCGTCGTGCTGCAGCGCAAGCCGCGTCATCTCGCGGATCACGGATTCGGTGAATCGCTCGGCTTTGGCGGAAAGCAATTGGCGCGCCGAGGCCACAACCCGGCCG
This sequence comes from Terriglobia bacterium, assembly GCA_020073485.1. Taxonomy (GTDB): domain Bacteria; phylum Acidobacteriota; class Terriglobia; order Acidiferrales; family UBA7541; genus Palsa-360. The sequence goes on from JAIQFB010000025.1 coordinate 6,196, forward strand.
GCGCCGGTGGGCGATGCTTCGGCGGCGCTCATGGCTGGACCTGCACTCTTGCCGGGCCGGCTTCCTGCGTCTTCACGGCGCGCATCGCTTCCATGCGGGCGCCGCGTTTGGCGGACGTGCCGCTGGCGCGTTTCGTCGCCTGTTTCGTTTCCGGTTTCGTTTCTGGCGGCACGGGGCCGTACACTTGCCTGTATACGTCTGCGTTGCGGATCACGATTTGCACGTACTCCCTTGTCTCGGTGAACGGAATGGATTCCACAAACTCCGCCGCTTCGAGATAATTCTGGCCCGCCGTCCATTGCTCCACGCGGTCTTCGCCGGCGTTGTACGCGGCAAGAGCCGCCTCCGGCGTTCCGAAGCCCTGGATCAGATTGGCCAGATAGCGCGAACCAAGCTGCAAATTGTAACCCGGATCGGTCAGCCGTGTGCGCACATATCGCACTTTCAACTGCCGCGCCACCTTCAAGGCCGTTTTGGGCATGACTTGCATCAAGCCGATGGCGCCGACGCGCGACATCGCATTCGGTTCAAACGCGGACTCCTGGCGGACCAATCCGGCCACGAGCATCGGATCCAGCTGGTTGCGCGCCGCTTCGCTGCGAAATTTCGGTTCATAGGGAAGCGGAAACGCGGCCCGCCACGCTTCGTCGGGAATTTCCGAAACCCGCCGCGCCTCGAGTTGCGGGAACGCTTGCCGCACGGCGGCCATCCCGGCGCCATAATGTCCGGCGGCGATGGCGGCTCCCGCGGCGTCGACCAGGAATTCCGGCGATCGCGTGGCCGAATAAAGGGATCGATATTCCAGTTCGGCGGAGGCGTCGAACGCGATGTCGCTCAGGGCGGCGGCGCGGGCCTGTCGCTGGCGCAGATCATCGGTCAGCGGCGGATCGGGATGCGCCAGAGAGGGAGCGGGAGGGATCGCGGACAAAATTTCCGCCGGGCTCAGCGGCGCAGAACCGATTCCATCCGGTTCTGGGCGGATTCGTTCGGCCGCTCTGGCGCCGAAATAAGTAAGCGGAAATCGCGTGGCTGCGGCGAGATAGAAACTACGCGCGCGCTCCGGATTGCCCGCGCCCTCGTTGCAGCGCCCCAGCCAGTACAAGGCGTCCTGCACATAGCTCGACGTGGGAAATCTGCGCACATAGTCCATGAACAGGTCCGCGGCTTCCGGCTTGCGGTCCATGTACGCGGTCCAGGCCACGCGCCATGCGGCGGCCTGCGAATTTTTTCCATTGGGATCCGCGTCGAGGGCGCGGCGGTAAAAATCCGCCGCGTGGGCACGGTCCATGTTTACCCAATAATAATTCCCCGTGGCGAACAGGCCGTCGGCCGCCCAGCTGGTTCCCGGGAATCGCTTGGACAATTGATCGACATCATCGAGCATTTCCGATTCGAGCTTCGAGGAGCGGTGCGCCTGGGAAATCGCGTAGATGCGTTCGGCTTCGAGATCCGCATCGGCGAGAGAAAGCGCATTCAGATTTTCCAGTTTGCCGCCCTGTTGCACTTCGCAGAGGGCGATGCGGAGTTCGGCGCGTTCATGGTCGCGGCCCGAAAGCTTCGGGAGCAAACCCTTGTATTCGGCCTGCGCCTCGCTCCAGCGCCTGGCGACATAGAATGCCTCGGCGCGCGCGATTTGCGTCTGCATGGGGGTGCCGGGAAATGCTTCGCCCAGCGCGGATTGCAGCGAAGGGATTCTCTGCCCCGCCGCCTTCGCTTCATCGTTCAGCGGAAAACGATAATAGAGATCAAGATATTCCGAGGCTGCGGCGACGGGCTTTTCTCCTTTTGCGGCCGCGATTTTTTCTTGGGCCTGGGCCCGCAACAGCAGCAAGCCGGGCTTGGCATTCATATCCGGATAGGATTGCAGAGCCGAGAGGGCCTCCTCGCCCCTGCCGGCGGCCAGGGCAGCGCCCGCCAGCGACGTTACCGCCTGCTCGGTCATCACGCTGGACGGAAAATCCCGGCGGAGGCTCCAGAGCTGTTCGATGCCCGCCTGTTTATCGCCGAGCGCGAGCGAAGTCTGCGCCTGCCAGTACTGGACATACTCGCGCAGCAATTTTTCGCCGACGGCCTTGCGGAGCCAGGCCAGGGCCAGATCGGCTTTGTCGCGCGAAAGATCGTAATAGCCCAGAGCGAGGGCCGCACGCGCACCGAGATCATTCTTCGCGTTTTGCTTTGCAAAGGCGGAAAGCGCGGCGTAGGTAGTCGCATTTCCGTTGTCACGAAGCGCCCGGGCCAATTGCGCAAGCTGCTTTTCTCCGGGAGCGGCAGGCGCCGCGGCCGCGGGAGCTGGAACGGCGGCTTTGGGGCGCGGCTTGACGGCCGCTTTTGCAGCGGGCTTTTTCGCCGGCGCCGGGGCCGCTTGCGCGTGGAGCGCGGGCGTTGCGGCAATGAAAAGGAAAACGGCCAGCGCCGCACAACGGACAAACGTGAGGGAATTCGCGTTTTTCCCGGTGGAGTTGTGCACGCTAGCGGTGCAGAACGGGAGACGGGTATGGATACTCGCCGAGGGCTTGCGCATCGCCGCCGCCCAGAATCTCCACCATCCAATCGTAGAAATAATCGACGGGATGAGATTGAATCGATTGAAAGCGGCGATCGTATTCTTTGTGAGCCTTCTCAATGTCGTCACGCAATCTGATGCACAGATCTTTATTTTCGCGCCCGAGGCGGACATCCTCGGGGCGCAGCATTTTAATATCCTGCATCGAAACCTTGGCCACGCGGTAGGCGCGCCTGTGCAATTCTTGCTCTTCCGGCAGCAAAGAGTCGAGACTAAAAATCGGCCCCGCTTCCGCTGGCTCACTTGCCGGCGGCTCGGCGAACGCGGCAGGCGTTTCGGCCTCGGCGGCGGTTTCCACGGCAAACACCTGCACCGGTTCACTCAGAAACACCGGGTCCATCGTCGGAGTGAACTCGGCCATCGGAGGCATCTCTATAGCCGGAGGAAAATCGGATTTTGCAGGGATCTCGGCCGCCGAAAACGCCGGCGGTGCGGGCGGCGGTTCCACCGACGGCACCGGCAAAGTCCACGGACTCTCCGTTAGATGCACGGGTGCGGGCTCCGGCTGCTCAAGAGGAGCGGCCGGGATCGGAAGATTCATGGAAGGGACAAGCAGGCTTTCCGGCTCGAATGGAGAACGGATGGAGGGCTGCAACGATCCGGTCACAAACCGCGATAGAACGTCCAACGTGGCGGAAAGCGACGCGGCGGAAGTCTGTGCCCGGACCATGGAAGGCAGGGCGTTGCTCGGACGGCTGCTGGCGCAGGCCGATACCAGATCATTGACGGACTGGTGCAGTTCGTCGACTGTGCGCTGAATTTTTTCCAGGTTGTCGCGCAGCGTGCGCGAGACGGCCTGCTCGATTCCGTTCGGATCTACCGCCATACCCTGGCGCCTCCAGCGGGTGCGGGCTGTACTGGTTGGCCCTGAGTCGCGCAGGCCAACCCGCCAGAACCTTAGTTGGGTCCAATTCCAATTATCGGAACCCGCAGGAAGAATTGTCAATCCCGCATCGGTACCGGGTTTCGGCCCGCGCACGTGGGCAAAGTTGCAGTCGAGAGTCGGGAGTTAACAGTCGAGGGTTAAGAGTCAAGAGTTGAGAGTTGAGAGTTGAGAGTTAGGAGTTAGGAGTTAGGAGTTGGGAGTCCAGAGCGCCCCGGGCGCCCCTGGCAAGCTTTATTTCCTTGCCACCCTGCTTCCCTGCCTCCTTGCCTCCTGTCTCCCGACTTTCTCATTCCCCCCTAATACTGTTAAACTATGCCACAGGGGGCGACACGGTTTCGACGGAAGCTGTCGCGACTCGAAGGCATGCAGGGCGCCACCTGCCCTCAATCGGGTGGAAAACTAGAACTGCCAATCAACAATTGGCATTGGCTGCCTAGCTTAAACTAGGCCAGCTACGTTTCCCCGGGCTTCGCCTACGGGTCCGGCAAGAAACGTCACACAGTAGGCTGGCCGTCAAGTTTCGGTCCGGAACAAGACGGCGAGAACCAATCGGACTAGCCGGCTGCGTTTCTTGCTCATTCTGAGCGCGGCTGGCGAAACAAACGGAATAGAGCTAAGCATGTAGGCTTCGAGCCGTAGCGCTTTTCGGACGGGGGTTCAACTCCCCCCGCCTCCACCATTCATAGCCCTTTACTTTCAGTTAGTTGTAAGCCGTCAATTCCCCGCGTACCTTCTATGTACCCTACATTTTGGCAAATGGGCCTTGCGCGGATAGCAGTTGCAAACTCTGTTGGGCTATCCAGACCTGAAGACGATTACGACGAAGACATGCGCCGACATCACCCATTTTAACAACTGACACTACGATCGCCCCGATGGTAACCTACGCAACTCTAGAGAGTAATGAAACGACATTCGGGATTGCGAGCGCAGCAGGCGGCCGCAACTTGCGTGGGGTATTGGCCGAAAATGGATTCAATTAGGCAAAGTGTAAATACGAGCAGCGGTGTTCAGCTTGAGGAACTGGTCGCTCGGGTGCGCTGCGAATGCGCCCGCTCCTCCGAGGTGATTGCCGCTTACGTTTATGGAAGTGTGCTCAGAGAAGATTTCGTGCCGGGCCAGAGCGACATCGATGTCCTCCTGGTCGTCCAAGACCTCCGTGCCACGCCACCGATAAACCACATACGGCAACTCGCCACCAGGGAGTTATACAACTTAGATCTAACCATACTTACACGCTCCGAACTCGAAGCGAGAATACATCCCGGGTGGAGTCGGCACTATTTTCTTAATGTGAGGAATTCCGGTGTGTGTGTTCATGGTACGGACATACTTCGCGACGTCTCGCTGGACGAATTGTCTTTTGCCGAAGCCTTCCGGCGTCTGGTACAAATGACGCAGCGAACGCGATTCGTGCTGGTTAATGAACGCAAAGAGCATGAAACCAGCTTCTGGTTGCGAAAATACCAATATTGGATCCCATTATGCTTAATGGAGCTTCTTGTTCTGCACGGAGCGCCCGAATACAGGGTCAGGATGGCTCATTCTGCTTTTGTTAAGCGATTTTCGGATTTGCCACTGCAGATAGCTTACCCCTACGAATCATTGGCTGATTTGCAGACTTTTCTTGAACACCTAACGATATGGGCGCGAGACCATCAGCATCTCTTTGTGCGTGCTCAAGCAGAGGCGAGTCAGTATACTGCTTCAGATTAGGTCTGAAGTTGCCAACAGGTGTGCCCGATGCGACATATCGTTTTTGATTTTGATGGGCCGATTTTTGACGGCCGCAAAGCAGCGGAGACCGCTTTAAGAGAAACGGTACAACACTTTGCCACCCAGTTCGGGGAGCCAAGTCTGTCGGTGACAGGGCTTCCACTATACGGCCCGAAGCGGATGATCTCCACTTTATATACGGACTTCGGCGTACATGAGCGCGGTACAATTCAAGAGTTCTATGAAGAGCGTCTCCAGCAAATCGAGAGAGCGATTGGCATCCCACCGGCAGTCCGCAGCCAACTTGACAGATTAATTGAAGGTGGGTTCAAGATTGCCCTTTACTCCGCACGGTTAGTCGGCAATTTGCAACCGCTTTTACACGATCTTGGACTCGCGACGTATTTTGGCGTTCCGGAACTTGGATGCATGCCGAAATACCGAAAACCGTCGGGAGATTTTCTGAAATGTGTTGCGGCGCATTATGGAGTGCCGCCTAAAGAAGTCCTGTTTATTGGCGACTCAGATTGGGATTATCGGGCGGCGAAGGATGCCGGAGCTGTCTACTACCACGCCGCGTGGACCCGTGAGCCAACTGCCGAGTCCGCAAGACACGCCTCTGTCGCAGTTAATTCACTTGATGAGCTTCTTGATCTCCTTCGGGATGCGACTATTTACAAGGATTTCACCGCTGATGAATCAGCCTTGTGGGATTCGGTTCGCCTGGGAGCATTTTCGTTCTACGCCGGTGCAGGGATTTCGGTTCCATCCAATATCGGAGGGTGGGAATCACACTATCGTCCGCTTCTTGCCCGAGTTGGCGCTGGGTATCTCTCCAGCGAGGCCGATTTACCTGAAACCTTGCAAGTGTTATCTGCGCGAACAGCACGAGCGCAACGCATGTTCGACGAATTTCGCGATAGCTTTAAGAAAACGCATGTCAGGCCGAACGCTTACCACTTTGCGATGTTGCGGTCCGCCGCTGATCATGTGTGGACTTCAAATTACGATGATCTTTTTGAGAAGGCGAACAATGACGGCCGGGTGGGTCGATGCGTAGTACGCAACGACGAGACGCTATTAAAAGAGTTAGCAACTAAGTTAGTTATCAAGATGAATGGCGACTTTGAGTCGGCCCACTTTCGTGCAGATTTGGATTGGGGTTTGGTATTCCTTCAAGAACAATTTGATCGAGCTGAAATACATCGTGCAGAAATCTGGCGCCGATTCGAGGACGACTACCGGAACAAGAGCCTCATTTTCGTCGGGATGTCTTTTCGCGACCCAGTGTTGAGGCGCATTGTGGCCGTCGCACGGCAAAAAATTCTTAGAACTAAGCGTAATCACTTCATCATCACAAAAACGGAAACAGAGCCAGCGTCTCGGATAAGACAGGTGATGTTTGCCGAAAATCTGGAACGGGCTTCCATTTACGCGATTTTCAAAGACACGTATGAACAGATTATCGAATTCGTCTTACGAATCGCGATGGTGTCGTGCCGTCCGATTATTGGTTTCAGTGGAGATGTTGGACAGGGTATCTCGGAAAAGGATGCAGATACTGTTTTGGACGGTCTTATGACAACTCCGGCAAATATCGCCACGATTTGTGAATGCCTCGGTCGGGAGCTTGCCCGGAAAGGTTTTCGAGTCACATCTGGTTGTGCGCCCTTCGTGGGCATAGCTGCCGTCGAGGCAGCGTTCGAGTTGGACCAAACACGAGCAAGGTTCTATTTGAGGCGCCGAGGTGGATCAAGATACGAAGGGAGAGCACAAGCAATCGTTGCGCTCGGTACAGATTATGCAAGCATGCGGCAGAGATTCATTCCTGAGCTTAGCGCATTGATAGCGATTGGCGGTAGGACCCCAGCAGGACAAGTGTCGGGCACAATCCAAGAAGTTGAGATGGCGCTGGATCGCGGTATTCCAGTGGTCTTAGTTGCGTCAGCCGGCGGGGACGTTAAGGCTGAGTACGCAAGGCTGCGTAATAGAATGAACGCCGCATATCCCGATGCATCTTTGCGGCGTGTCGTCACGGAGATAAACGATGAGTGTAATAACCATTCAGCGAACGAGTTAATCGACTTTGCGAGAGATGTGTTGCCGAGCAGAATCGAAAAGATCGTTTCGACCCTGGCGGGTGCGACGGGTACGTTTGAGCGACCGGCAGAATGCATTCCGTGGTAACAGGAAGTGACGGCTCAGGTGAATAATTGCTATGATTTCGTTCGCGCTGCGGCCGAACGTGTGAAGAGCGCGTTTGTTAGGGGTGTCGTCTCCGGTGACATAGGGGATGTGGCATTCATTGGGAATGCGAGCGACTTATACGTCTGGGTACCATCTCGCATTGTAGATCTAGACGTTACGGTGTTCGCACCTCGACTCAATCGGGAGCTTGGTCTGTGGCTCTTGTCGATACGTGAAAGGTTGCACGAAGAGGTTGCTGTTGATGGAATCGATTTCGAGCTTCGAATTATACGGGGGCCCTATAAAGCGACACCGCGTTTATCGCGTCCGGTATTGGTTGCGCATGTCAGTTTGTTTACGGACGAGGATTACGTAAAGGAGCGAGCGCTTCTGCGATGGGCATGGCGGAAGTACCCGTGTATAGCCGAACCTGCACGGTTGGTGCGGCTCGCACCGGAGCAGCCAACATTGGAGGAACTGCTGGATGGCAAGGGCGGAGTCAACGAAAAGCTGAACATAATACAGTCTGGAACCGCGCCTATGACAGAGAGCCTTTTGCCTGATCTTAAGGAGTTTTGCTGGATTGTGAGCGCAGGCGAGCCGCTATTTGCTGAGTTCTGCCTGGCGGGCACTGCAACTTGCGCCAGAAATCATGGACGCGCATTAGGTAGGCCGGAGGCAGATTGTCTTGGCAATGGTGACTTCGCTATCTGGTATGACCGGACTGTAATGAAGTCAGCCGAACTGCAACAGGTAATGGCGCTAAAGGCAAAGGTGCGGAACAATGGTTATGAGGACGTACTTGCTTTGGCTCCTGAACTTGCCATTCGGTACCTGCGTCGGTTGCAAACTGCTCTCGGTTCCGCTGTGACCCGCGAGAAAACTATTTCCAGCTAGAACACGAAGCGCGGTACTACAATCGAACCGCTTTGAGTGGAACGGCTCGGCTCGACCTAAGATTGTGGATCGAAGACAATTGCGAAAGCTGGGCACATCTTACACTTGTCGCAGTGCTCCGCAACCTCGTTGCTGATGAGAAGGCGAGAGTACATCAACTCAATGTGTTAATTAATGGCGCTACTACGCATGGCTGTCACAAGAAACACTTTCTGAAGGAATCTGATCCCATACACGGCGAACATCCGCCTCTAGCTGCTCCTGCCGGGCGCGAATCCACGGCGCGTAGTGCTTCTCGGTGATCTTAGAGTTGGTATGGCCAAGCAGTGTAGCAACGCGGTCTAGGGGCACTCCCGCAAGTAACAAGTTGCTCGCAAAAGTATGACGGAATCGATGGGCGTGGCCATCCGGGACACTTGCCAAACGAAATAGTTTTTTGAGACTCCGCTGCCAATCACCCACACAAGATTTTGGCTTCCCTTCCCCACTCCAGAAGAAAAACTCTGGGTTTGTGCCTCGCGACATTTCTAGTTCCCGAACAACAAAGATAGGAAGCGGGATATAAACCGGCGTCCCTGTCTTGGCCGTATAGAGCAACAGCTTGCCGTTGACGATCCGCTCTTTTCTAAGTGTGGCGGCGTCACGGATTCGTAGACCAGAGAAGCGTAGCAGTTGCACCAGGGCTCGGAGACGCTGTGCGTTGGCCCTTCCTCCCCGATATTTGCCGCAAGCAGCCAAGATTTGAGTCACTTCCTCGCGGGAAAATGGCATTGTCGGTGGATCAGTGATCTTGGGAGGTTTCAGCTTGATTGCCGGATTGCTTGGAATCCAGTCACTCTCCCAACAAAAGCGGAAGAACGCCCGCAAAGCCTCTAACTTTTTCCTCGCTGCGATATTCCGGTTCGGCCACGTTCCACGGAACTTGCGCAGATAATCCAGATTGCATTCACAGAGACACTTGATCCCCTCCTCCATAGCAAAAGCCTGAAGCCGACGGAAAAGGAGGCGATATTTATAAAGAGTTGGCTCCCGCAGCCCACGCGCTTCAGCATCAGCCATAAACTTATCGCACGCTTCCTTTACCGTGATTGGCGGTACCTCCTTCACAAGCTGCCCCTCAGCTTCCCACTGCCGGACAATGTCCTGGGCCTTCTGCCAATCACGCGTTTGCAGAGACTTGCGGATCTCCACCCCACCAACTGTGCCATCCACCCAAATCACGCATCGGCACCGACGATAACTCCGGCCTTCAGCGCGGTGCTCGCAGTCTTTTTGGTGCCGCCGATAAGTCGTGAGCATGGGCTGTGTATAGTACCTCTATAGTCAATACCTGACAAGTGACAGCTTCCGATGAACGCGTTCGACCACTGACGCCGGAATCCTCAGCGTCACGTATGGCCGCTTCCCTCGCCGCTGTCGTGGTGAGACTGCAAGCACGCCCGGCTCGTCCATGAAGAGCCTACGAACAGAGTCCTTGCTTAAGCCCCAGAGCTGAGCTATTTCGGCTGGCGAGTAGTGGCGCTCTTCGAATGCGGCCACAGCGTTTGTCGGCGTGTCGGTGTGGCCAGCCGCTGGATTCGAACCGAAGAGGAATCGTGGAAATGGTCGGCGCGAGAGGATATGAACCTCCGGCCTCCTGGTCCCGAACCAGGTGACAAGGCTTGTTGAAACCTATGGAATTTTGTTGATTCTAAGTGATTCTTGTTGAATCGTTTGCGGCCACCTTGTTGAACTCTGTTGAAGTTTGGTGCTTTCGCAGTTACAAAATCGACTACACTCTCGAAGCAAGCGATCTCAGCCATTTTCCAACTACCGAATCACACGAGCAACAATCAAAGCTTCCCACCCCTCCAAACCCGCGGGGGATGGGTCACCCGGAAGTTCAAAACCGGTCAAAGGCCAGGCCACCCGCCCGAAAGACCCAAAGTTTGAACTGCTCAAATACTGGTCAGCTAACAGTTCAAATTGAATTCCCCTCGCCAATGGTCGTACAAACCTCAGCCGCATTTAGGCATGCTTTTCATGGAGTGAGGTACAATCTCCGAGCGCAATGGCTGATGAATTTTATAGGCTTGGAGGACTGATGTTTCCCATATTGGGTCGCAGAGGATTCTGTATTATCTTGCTGGTGATTTCGAGTTTATGGGTGAGCGATGTATTCCTCCCAATCCTGTATGCAGTTGCGTTTCCTGCTGCCGATTTTCGGGAGATCGTTCAAGCGCTGGAATTGCGGGGGACATCGCCTCCTGAAGCAACAATTGCAGTGCAACGCGTGATTGCAGCGGCTGGTCCTCTTCGGCGCGCTGCCCTGGTTAGTACCTATTCCAAGGTTGGAGTTACACTTCAACTAGGTGCGAAACACCAGACTAAAAGAACTCAGGAAGGTTACATAGCTTGGTTTGAAAACAGGCATAAGCCAATTCTACTTCTAATTGAACATACGCAAATTGACAATTCCGTGAAAACCTACGAAATTGGCGAAGGGGAGCCCACAAGCGTGATCAGAGCCCTCGGCTTTCCCCTGCTGGCGCTCGCGATTTCGGCTTACATGGTTCGCAGAAAGAAGCCGATTGCGGTAATTAGTCCCACTATCTGAAAGGCTAAGTGGAAGGGCAGGACGCCTTTCGATGTTACTCAAATAATTATTTTAGAACAGGTTTCCATCGCACCTATATCTTGCTCGCTTCCTTCATACTCCCAGAAAATGCGGACAATCCCATATCCTGGCAAGTGAGAAATAAATGGAATCAGCACTGCCAAGTAATTACACGACCATTACTAACTTCTGGAAAAACCCAATAGAAATGCGCCGCATAAGATGATAATCCAGCCAGAACTCAAGACATGCTCTAGCCTGTACCTTAAGTATCTAAGGTTGCTCGGGAATTCACCTGCGGGCGGTACACGCAAAAGTAATAGAGCACACTTCCGTACTCAAATCCAATCAATAGAATGACGAACCATATACGTTTCCTCAGGGCCTTAGACTTGTCAAGCCTCATCCAAATGGTAACGAGCACGGTGGCATCCATCAGCATTCGAGTGACGCCGTGGCCTAAGCCATCATCGCTTCCGTCACCCAAGAACAGGGGATCGTTCGGGTCCTTCCGGAATCGTTTTTGCGCGTCTCGCGGAGATACAGTGCCAGTGCCCTGACTATGACAGGTTCGGCAAGTTCGGCCGTTCCCGGCGAAGGTGTCGCGCTCGAAGAGCTGTTTGCCGTCCAGTACATGTCTGGGACCTGCTTCAGAGCTCTGAGGGGAACAAAGAAGAGTCACCAAACAAACCAAGCTTGCAATGCTGAGCAATATTCCTTTCATCTTGAATACGTCAAGAGGCGTTTGGACGATGGGTTGCGAGAAGATCTGGACGGTGGTATTGGCTGTGTCTGCGGTCATAAAAGACTCACTTTCCGTGGTAATAGTTACCATGGAAAGTAATATGGACCGCACTGGTAAACCTGTCAAGAGTTATTTTGAAGTTTTTTACGGGCGGCCCGGCTTGGCCTTCTCGAGAGAAATCTCCGCTGTCGTTTTCACGGCCATGTGCTCCCGAATACGGTCGAGGACGTCCACCAGCGTCTTCATTTCAGCGTTTGTTGTCGAAGGGAAGTTGTTGAAAACGTTGTCCACTACTCCGTCCAGATGAGCGAGAAGTTCCAGCCCTTGGGGGGTTGCGGAGACAATAACGACGCGCCGGTCTTCCTTGGGCCGACTGCGCCGGGCGAGCTTCTTGGCAATCAGCTTGTCGAGCAAACGCGTAATATTGGGGCTGCGCGAAAGCATGCGACTAGAAATCTCGAGTGTCGGCAGTCCGGCTTCTCCCGCGCCCCGAAGGATCCGGAGGACATTGAATTGCTCGGTGGACAAGCCAAACGCAGCGAGTGATCTCTCGACGGCATGGTGAAGGACATCGGCTGTACGGAAGATCGTGATTACGGCCACTTGGCCGTGCCTATGCTCCGGCTTGTCTTGTTTTATTTCCTCGTAAATGTTGGACATATGTTTTGACCCGCGGCCAGAGGGGCAATCTCCTAGAACTACTTCCCATGGAAATCAGTTCCATGGACAGTTCAATCTTAGTTTCCATCGCGAATCCTGTCAAGAGCACGGTTGAGATTGACATTTCCAGATGACGGAACCAACCCGGCGGAGAGCAAGCCAATCAACTCATACGTCAAGTCCCGAGTGACGGCCTACCCGGGAGTAATACTGTTAGTTCAGACGGCAAGGGTCTCAGCCGTTCTTACGACCGACCAACGGCATGGCACGGGTCTTTCACTATAGGACTTTGCCTTGAACGCCCCTTGAAAGCATCTATGCTAACATTTGTCGAACAGAATTCAATTCAGAAGGCCGAAGCAAGAAGTCTTGCGCTTGCGGCAGTGGAGGGTCGTCTGGTTTCATGCCCGACGGTTTTGAGCGCCTGACAAGTGAGCTACAGAAGCACTTGGCCCACGTTGAAGGCCCTTGGTGCATAAGTGATGCGGTTCCGGGACGGCTCAGATGGAAATCCCAGGGTAAAGGACCGCGGACAGGTCGTCGCTCAGCGCGTAAAACCATGCTGCGCCGTGCACACCGGTGTTGATGCCGCCGGCGGGATCTCCGGGACTCGTGCACACGAAGGTCAATATATATTGGCGTGTCTCGGTGATATAGCTGATCGATCCTTGCCCGCGGCTCTGGCTCGGGCCGCCACAGGTGTTGAAAGAAATGTCAGGCAAAATGGAGGCTCCCACTCCGCCTTCGCCGGCATCGCTGAATGCGGAACCATTCCACTTGTAGAAGGTCAGCGGAGCGCCGTCCCGAGTGAGCCGCGCCCTCGCTACCATGAGATCGTGATCTCTTCCGTTCGGCAAGAGCGGATTTGCGGAATCCACGCCGGGAATGTCGGTGAATACGGCGTACACGTAGGGCAAGTTTTCGTCCTTGTACATGCCGTCGCCGTGCCAGCCGTCGCCGCGTTCATCATCGCTGCGCATATCGTCAAGAAAGGCCGCCGGCTCGGAATTGGCCACCTGTCCTTGCATCTGGTTGGCCACATACAGCGAGTGCAACGTGAGCGGCGGACTCAGAACCCGGTAACGCCCATAGGTATCGGGAACGAAAGCCGGGCAGACATTGCCGGTACACACCTCGGTTCCCATCGCACCGATGGGGTCATGAGGACCCTGTGTGGGATTCGCGAAAGGTAAGTCAACCGAGTTGAAATTCGATGTGGTGGCGTAGCGGGGCCAGGAGCGCCCGCCGTCGAGCGAAGTGGCCACGCCGATCGTCTCGTACGATGTCGAGTCGTGGATCTTGGGGCCACCCGGATTGCCAACGCAAGAATTCGTGCCCTCGTAGACCATCAGCAGCCGTTGGGACTCGCTGGTGGGATCGCGGAACAAAGTACCTGGCGCGGCATACCCTAGATCAAACGTTTCGTCCTGCTTATCCGGGCACCGTCCCTGGACCACCGGCGCAAGAAACACGACGCCGCGGCCGGCTGTCCCATAGTCGCCGTAGCCGTCGGCGAGCTTCATCGACCATTGTCCCTTGCTGTCCGGTCCGCGGCCGGACAGGACCATAAGTCCAATGTCGCGGTTCACGGGCCGGAACCCGCTGGCGACGAAGAACAAGTAGTCGCCGTTGCCGCGCAGATAGCCGGGAGGAAAGACGGACGAATGCTCATCGGTGGCGCCGGCAACTCCAATTTCGTTGATGGTCTGCGTGGGATCGTCGGAAGAAAGCACGGGCTGCTGCGTGTCGGCGGCGCCATTGCAGTTGGGCGACGGGGAGCCACCCGGGTCGGTGCCGCAAATGGTGATGCTGACCACTGTGCGCCGGTCGTCATCCTGGCCCGCACTTGCTTTCGGCGCAAAGATGCCAATGGTCAAGGCTACAGCGAGAATGTACAGCCACCCGCGCGTTGCAGTCATCATGAGCATTCACCAACCGGCGGAAAAATCCAGGCAGTTTACCCAAGCCGGAATTCGTTGGGATCACTACCCTGGACTCAGGCCGGCACTTTTGCAGGGAGTCAATTTTCCCCACTTGCACCGCCTAGTTCCAAAAACAAAAGAAAGCTAGTCAACCCGCCTGGCAAGTTCCCGCTCATCGCGGCGCGGTGACAATTGTGAACTGGCGCGACGAGTATGTCCGGGGCGGCAGCGATATGTTCGGCTCGTTGGGCTGGTCGCAGGGACCTAGCGATCCGCTCATATAGAACACGTAGCCTTGGGTGGACAGGTGTCCCGGCTCTTTTTCCAGAGACATGATGTTCGGATACCAGCCGTTGTACAATTCGCAGCTCGTCGTCTTGGGTATCTCGGTGTGCACCGCGTAGGAACCCTCGATTTCCTTGGGAAGGCTCCATCCGGACTGGTTGTTCAGGTCGTCATTGATCGAATAAAACCAGGCCGAACCGAAAGTTTTCGAAGAGGCCGCGCCCAAGGCCGGGTCGCCCAGCGAGGTGCAGACGAAGAGCAACAAGTATTGGTGCGTCTCTTCCACATAGCTGATCGATCCCTGGGATCTGCCCTGCTTGGAAGCATTGTCACCGCACGCGGTGAAGTTTCCGTCGCTTGCGCTCGGCAGCATGGGAGCGTCCGGCCCGCCACGTCCGTCTGGCGCGTTCGGGAACCATGCCCCATTCCACTTGGAGAATTCGAGTTGCGCCCGATTCCCGTCGAGTCTTGCACGGGCCACAGCCAGGTCGTCCTTGCGGCCATTGTCTGACGGCAGAGGAGCGATGCCGTTCGACAGATAATGCGCGACGATATAGACATAGGGATTCCCCTCGCCACCGTTTTCATCGCCGGATTGCACATCATCGACAAACGCCGAAGGCTCGGCGTACCCGAATTGCCCGCCGATCGGTACTCCTGCGTGCATGAGGGTGTCCAGCGCGATCGGGGGGCTGACTACCTCATAGCGGCCATAGTTGCCTGGCACATTCGGAAAGCACGAGTTTCCCATGCACACGTCTTGTCCCATCGCGCCGAATGGCGCGCGCGGCCCGTGGTTGTCGGTCTGGCCCGCAACCGGATTGGCCAGCGGCAACTGCGCCGCCATATACGCATCCTTCGATGCATAACGAGGCCAGGTGCGCCCGCCGTCAAGCGATGTGGCGATGCCGGTGGCTTGATACGAGTTCTGGCCAAGCTTTTTGCCGCCCGCGGTACCGATGCAGTCATTCGTCCCTTCATAAACCATGAGCAAATGGCCTGGCCTGCCGCTGGGATCCTTGAACACCGATCCGGGGACGGCGTAATTCAGGTCGAAGGTCTGGTCCTGCTGCGAAATTGAAAACGGGTTTCCGTACTTGTCGGTCAGGTCGGGGCACATGCTCGGTTTCATCGGCGGCATGAAAATCTGGCCCGGTCCCACCGAATAATTCCCGTAGCCCTGGGCCGTGGCCGGCTGTGCAGTCCACTGACCATGCGCGTCGGGGCCGGGGCTGGAAAGCACCATCAGGCCGATGTCGGAGTTCACGCCCTTGGAACCGCCAGCAAGGAAAAACAGATAGTCTGTGTTGTCGCCCAAGGAACCGGGCGCAAACACCGTGGAGTGCTCGTCGGTCGCGGTACCGTCTCCAGCCTGATTGATGCTCTGCACCGGCAATCCGGGGGCCAGGACAGCGCGTTCAGTGTCATATGCCGCGCCGCAAGCGGGCGTGACGGCCCCGGTCGAATCCGCGTTACAAACTGTAATCGAAACTATTTTGCGCGGGTGTTCGGGGCTGTCGTCGGCGCTTATCAACATCATTGGCGACGCCAACACCAAAGCAAAGATCGCCACCCACAAGGTCGCTCGAAGGTTCATCGTGAGCCTCTGATTGTTGCCCTTAGGGCGCAACGCGCCCGCCTCAAATCAGGGTGTTAAAAAGGCGGACAATTTACATCAAGAGAGATTTCCCGGCAATGCTCCGAAAGTCATAGCGAGGCTAGTACCAGATTCCGGCCTGGTTGGAGAAGACGCGACCGCGCCCTCCAATTCCGCGTACTTCCAAGGAACCCGTCACCTTCCCCTTTTTGCGTTGGAGCGTGGGCACCGATGTGATTAGATGGGTGCCAGTATGCGCCAGACGTTTAAATTCCTCGTCGGGCTGGTAGTGAGCCTGGGTATTTTAACCTTGGCTACTTCCGCGGTCGTGCAAAGAACGACGCGGAGATGGTTTGAGGGTGAAGTGCGCCTGCGGGCGGAGCTTGTGGTGAGCGGAGCCCGCGAAACATTGGCCGCGCACTGGAATGATGCGGACCATAAGGACTTGGATCGCACGCTGGCCGGAATAACGCGCGACCAGCGCATCATGGCCGCGGCAGGTTGCAATGCGGATTTGGCGTTGCTTACCAGCACTCCAAGTTTCCCGCCTAGTTTTTCCTGCACACAAACAGGGCCCCATGTGATGCCGCCTCTGAATACACCGGGGCAGCCCTGGTCGGTCTGGCACCAGTCGGCCTCGTTGCCGGGTGGGCCGGTGCTGGTCAGCTCCATTCCCATCGAAAATGAGGGCCGGACGCTCGGGTTTGTCATGCTGGTTCAGGACCTGAGTTTTGCGGAGTTGCGTGAAGCGCGAACGCAGCGCTTCGTCCTGATAGCCTTCGGGATTCTTGCCTTGGTGGCTTCGGCAGTTACCGTCCTGGTCGCGCGATTCACGTGGCGAGGTTGGCGAAGGGAAATCAATCGATTGGCCCGCGGCGAAGCGCCCCAGCGCCCCGAATTTCAGCCCATCGTGCGGGATGTTCGCGATCTGGTCGAACGGATCATGGTGGAGAGGGAAACGGAACTGGAAGGAGGCGCATGGACGCCGCAACGCCTGAAGCTGACGCTGACCCGGCACTTGCACGGCGAGAAAGTAGTGATCGTCGCGAACCGCGAACCGTACATCCACGAGCGGCAAAGCGACGGGAGTATCACCATGCGGCACCCTGCCAGCGGACTGGTTACGGCGCTGGAGCCGGTGATGCAAGCCTGCTCGGGCGTATGGGTCGCGCACGGCAGCGGTTCCGCCGACCGGGACGTGACCGACCGGCGGGGGCACATTCCCGTTCCCCCTGGCGAAGAGTCGTATTTGTTGCGGCGGCTTTGGCTTTCCAGGGAAGAGGAACAAGGCTACTACTACGGGTTCTCGAACGAAGGACTCTGGCCGCTGTGCCACCTGGCCCACGCGCGGCCGATCTTTCGCACCGAAGACTGGCGCTACTACCTGGAAGTGAATCAGAGGTTCGCCGACGCGGCGTGCGAGGAAGTGGATTCCGAGGATCCGATCATTCTCATTCAGGACTACCATTTCGCATTGGCGCCCCGGATGATTCGAGAACGGCTGCCGCAAGCCACGGTGCTGATGTTCTGGCACATCCCGTGGCCCAACGCCGAGCGTTTTGGGATTTGTCCCTGGCGGAAGGAACTGCTGGAAGGGATGCTGGGAAACAGCATCGTCGGTTTCCACACCCAGTCGCACTGCAACAATTTCATGGAGTGCGTGGACAGGTATCTGGAGTGCCGCGTCGACCGCGAGCAAAATGCCGTCATTCAGCATGGCCGGGCCACGCTGGTTCGGTCCTATCCCATCTCACTGGAATGGCCGGTGCGCTGGCTGAAGACCGTTCCATCTGCGGAAGAGTGCCGCGCGGGGGTGCTCGCGGAACTGGGACTGAAACCGGATGCCCTGATCGGCGTGGGAGTAGACCGTCTGGACTACACGAAGGGAGTCGAGGAGCGGTTCCTCGCGGTGGAACGCCTGTTGGAAAGAAATCCCGAGTTGCGGGGGCGATTCACGTTTGTGCAGCTCGCCGCCCCCAGCCGCACGCTGATCGAACGCTACCGCGAGTTGAACGATAGCATCGAACTGGTGACAGCGCGCATCAACGAGCGCTTCGGACAAGGATCGTACCAGCCCATCATCCTGCGAAAGGCCCATCATGAACCGCCGGACGTGTTCCGGTATTATCGCGCGGCGGATGTGTGCTACGTCTCCAGCCTGCACGACGGCATGAATCTGGTGGCGAAGGAATTTTTGGCGGCGCGGGAAGATGAGCGCGGGGTGCTGGTGCTGAGCCAGTTTACCGGGGCCGCCAGCGAACTGACCGAGGCCCTGATCGTCAATCCATACGACACCGACGAGGCCGCCGCGGCGCTGCTGACGGCGCTCAGTATGTCGCCAGAGGAACAGAGGGAGCGCATGCGCGCGATGCGCGCGTATCTTGCCGAATTCAATGTCTACCGCTGGGCCGGGCGGATGCTGGTGGACGCGGCTCGCCTGCGCCGCCGCGAGCGGCTGACCGGCCGCCTGACGAAGCAATGGCTGGGGGCGAATCCGGATTGATGCGGCCCATTTTTTCCACCCGAAATTTCCCGCTTTTGCGGAAGTTTGCATCGGCGAACGTGCTCGCGGCATTTGATTTTGACGGGACGCTGGCGCCCATCGTTCCCCGGCCGGAGGATGCCGCGCTGCGTCCCGGGACTCAACGCTTGATGAATGAACTGGCGTCCCTGTGTTCCTGCATCGTGGTGACGGGCCGCGGGCGGGAGGACATGCGGCGGAAGCTTCATGGAATCCCCCTGAAGGAAATCATTGGAAACCACGGAATCGAGCCCTGGCATGCGTCTGCTGAGATGGTGCTCGCGGTGAAACACTGGCTGCCGATTTTGACGCAGGGTCTGGGCGAGTTTCCCGGCGTCCTGGTCGAGGACAAACGTTTCTCCATCACCGTCCACTATAGAAACGCGCGCGACAAAAGAACGGCGCGCAAGGCCGTCCTGGACATCGCGCGGACTCTCCCCGGTGCAAAGCGCGTGGGCGGCAAGCAGGTGGTCAATATCCTCACCGAGACAGCGCCGGGAAAGGGCCTGGCCGTGCAACGCGCGCGGATGAAATTGCATTGCGACAAGGTTATTTATGTCGGCGACGAAAAAACAGACGAGGATGTGTTCGCTCTGGCCCGGGGCGGGCAATTCCTGACCATTCGGGTGGGGCCATCCAAAACGTCCGCCGCGCAATTTTATATTCGCGACCAACGGGAAATCGACCGGCTGCTGAGGACTTTGATCGAGATGCGGGCAGGCCATTGAGACTTCCAATCATGGAGGATTTCCGGTCAGACGCGGCCCTTGCCCGAATCGTCCAAGGCCATGAAGTCCGCGAGAAAGGGATGGAAGAACGTTTGCTCGCGCAGGTATTCGGAATCGAAGCGAATGACTCAGGATGCCAGGGGCGCTGCTCAAGGGCGTCTTTCCGCGCCGGTACGTTTCACACACGCTGAGGAAATGCCTTTTCTCGCGGGCCGATAATTCTTTCTTGAAATAACCGAGAGCGTGCATAGGGACGTTGATGGGGGAGGCGTGCCTGGGAGGTTTGTGAAACGCCCCCCGAAAAGATTTTCCATACAGATCCAGAACATACACGATCCGTTTCCCGTCTCCATTCGCGACAATTCTGCCGAGTTCCCGCCGGCAACGGTGCGATGCGATTGGAGTCATGGTGCCGTGAGGTGCGGTTCGCCAACCCGTTCTATTTCCCGCTTCTGATGCCCTGCTTGTTTGCATCCTCAATCTACAGATCTGATCGGGATTCTGCTATTGTGATCTCAATCACTGAATGTCCATTACCAAGCCCATAACATAATTTCATTAGAAAAAGACGATGATGGCAGGGGCGGAGGTTCAGTTGATTTCCACTCTTTTCAAGCGCGCACATTTTCTCCGGGTCGTGGGCTCCTGGGCATCTCGTCCCCAGAGTGACAGACCCTCCCAATGCATTGATTGAAGCGGGGCGCTCGGTCCGCCCCAATGATGCAGCATATGCAATGCCCAATAATTCGTAGCAGTGCCGTTGCCAAGCTTGCAAAGGGTCTCGCCAAACTGGCCATTTTGCTGTTGATTGCATGTGTGGTTTTCGTTGTGGCGTTGGCACTGGCTCATCGAAAGCCTCCACCAACATTGGCTCTCGCGATTGAGCGTGACGGCAGGACCGGCAAGTGGCCCAATCAATTGAATGTGCTGACGTGGAACCTCGGATATGCCGGTACAGGAGAAGAAGCCGACTTCTTTTTGAATGGCGGCCACGATGTTATTGCAAAGAATAAAGCAACTGTGCTCAGGCATCTTACGAATATCTCAAAGACACTTCGGGAAAATCCAGAGGATGTCTATTTCTTGCAGGAAGTTGACCTGCAGTCCCGGAGGACATACCAGATCAATGAACTTGCATTCCTCGCCGGTAGCTTGTGGGAATTTGCATACTCCTTCGCATTCAACCACGACGTGTGGTTTGTTCCTTACCCATTCACGCGACCGATGGGCCGAGTTCGATCAGGCCTTGTGACTCTTGGCTCGTATCGGCCTTCCGAAGCAACCAGAGTGCAGCTTCCCGGCTCCTTCATCTGGCCGATTTCCGCTTTTGGACTCGATCGTTGCCTGCTTGTTTGGAGGCTTCCCCGAGAGGACGGCAAAGAATGGGTGTTAATCAACCTGCATCTTTCCGCTTGGGATCCCAAAGGTAATATTCGCGAGCAGGAACTGACCTTCATCAACGATTTCGCGTCCAGAGAATACAATCTGGGCAACTTCGTCGTAATTGGAGGTGACTGGAATTCAGTCCTTCCCGGCGTGAGGCTAGATCAGTTTCCATCGCAGGATAAACCCAGCCGCTACGTGAAGACGTTGTCTCAAACAGTGTTTCCAAAGGAATGGCATTGGGGCATAGAAACTTCGCACCCAAGCGATCGCCAAATCAATACTCCCTACGTTCCTGGCAAAACGTACCTCACGATCATTGATGGCTTTCTCGTCAGCCCGAATGTTCGAATTGAATCCACCCGAGTACTTGCGCTCGATTTTAAGGATTCCGACCACGAGCCGGTAACGATATCCCTGGCTGCTCCTTAAATACCCCTGACCCAGGCACCCGGATCAATACGTCCAGACTCTGCTTCGTATATCCCGTAATTTCATCCGATTAGACATTCATCGAGACTGTTGACGTCTTGACGCTCGGCTAACGTCGCGCACCAACACTGGTGATCTCAATCACAGCTGTCCAACCAGCATAAGACTAAAAACTAAGTTACCAGGGGATATTAGACAGGAGCGCTTCATGCCTGCCAGGGTAGGCTTGGATGTGGGAAGCGTCAGCGTGAAGCTGGCTGCGATCCTGGGCCCGGAGGAGACGCAAGCGTTCCGCAAGCCTCTTGCGGAGACCGCGGCATTTCATCTTGTCTCGGAGCCAAAAAATAAATCAAGCACTAGTGGTCTGGGCTCGATCGTGGTGTCGGAATGCCGACGTTCGCTGGGGAATCCATCCCAGGCAGCGCTGGATCTGCTCCGTGAATTTCAAGAGTTATTGCCGGATTCCTGGCAATTTGTGCTCAGCGTCACGGGCTCCGGGGGCCATCACGTCGCTGAAGCGCTGAACTTACCATCCGAAAACGAATTCAAGGCCATCGCACGGGGCGTGTCGGCGCTCTATCCGCAAATTCGAACTGTTTTGGAGATGGGCGGCGAGAACTCCAAGTACATTTTACTGGGTGGATCCCGGAACCGCGAAGGCGGCGATTGCACCGACCCGGGAAACAGCTCGGCAGGAATCCTGGACTACTCCATGAGCAGCCAGTGCGCTGCGGGCACCGGATCGTTCATCGATCAGCAGGCGTCACGCCTGCAATACCGCGTGGAAGACATCGGCGCAGTCGTCTTGAAAGCAAACTCTACGGCCCGCATCGCCGGGCGTTGTTCGGTGTTTGCCAAATCCGACATGATCCACGCGCAGCAGAAGGGTTACAGCACTGCGGAAGTGCTGAAAGGTTTGTGTGAGGCGGTCTCACGGAATTTCAAGAGCAACATTGTCAAGGGCCGCAAGGTAATTGCTCCGATTGCGTTCATCGGAGGCGTCTCGCAGAACTCCGGAGTTGTCCGCGGTTTGGCTGATGCTTTCCACCTTGCACCTGAAGACATAATCGTTCCTGAACTCTATGCATGGCTGGGAGCCATCGGCGCGGCGCTTCTTGCGGCCCCCGCTCAAGGCAGGCCACTTCGAATTGAAGCAAATTATTCCGCGCAAAAACATTCTTCCGCTTCAATATCTCATTGCGAACCTCTCTCACTTCAAAACGTCTTGTTGCTGCGCGACCATCCGGCGGTTTCGAGAACAGAGCCAATGCCGGAAACGGGCAGTGAGGCAATCCCCACATATCTGGGAATTGATATCGGCTCGGTCAGCACCAATCTGGCATTGCTTGATGAGTCCGGCCGGCTACTTCATGGAATTTATCTGCGCACTGCCGGGCGCCCGATCGAAGTCGTCAACCAAGGGCTTCAAGAAATCGAAAAGCTCTTTGGCACACGCGTGCGGATTTGCGGAGTAGGAACGACGGGTTCCGGACGCGAACTCATCGGCGAACTGGTGGGCGCCGATACCGTCAACGACGAGATTACGGCGCATAAGACCGGAGCGATGTACGTCCATGACCGGATCGTGCGCCATTTGGATGGCCAAGAGAAAAATACAGCGTCGGTGGACACTATCTTCGAAATTGGCGGCCAGGACGCAAAATATATCTCGATCGACCGCGGAGTGGTGGTTGATTTCGCCATGAACGAAGCGTGTGCCGCTGGGACTGGCTCGTTTCTCGAGGAGCAGGCTGAACGGCTCGGCGTCCAAATCAAGGATGAATTCGCGCGGCTTGCCTTATCGTCCAGAGCGCCTGCACGCCTCGGTGAACGCTGCACCGTTTTCATGGAGCGCGACGTAAACGCGGCCATGCAACAGGGTGCCGGGATTCCAGACCTCGCCGCGGGGCTGGCCTATTCAGTCGCTCTGAATTACCTCAACCGGGTCGTACGCGGCCGAAAAATCGGCGACGTCATCTATTTTCAAGGCGGCACCGCGTACAACGACGCCGTGGCTGCCGCGTTCTCGCAGATCCTTGGCAAGCGCATCATCGTGCCCCCGCACAATGGCATCATCGGTGCGATTGGCATGGCCTTGATCGCGCAGGAAGTCGCTGGAGAAAAGGGACGAATAGGCGCCGCCCAAGAAGCCGGAAGT
This sequence comes from Terriglobia bacterium, assembly GCA_020073485.1. Taxonomy (GTDB): domain Bacteria; phylum Acidobacteriota; class Terriglobia; order Acidiferrales; family UBA7541; genus Palsa-360. The sequence goes on from JAIQFB010000025.1 coordinate 29,472, forward strand.
ACCGCCGGCATAATTTCCATTTCGCTCCCTGTTAGCACGTTCCGCGGCTTCGATTTGAATCAGACGCACTTTGAAACTCGCGAGTTCGTCTGCAGAGCTTGCTCAAATTATTGCGACATGAAGGAAATTACCGTCGCGGGTGAGAAGACATATTGGGGTGATAAGTGCTCGGATAAATTCCGCAAGAGAATTCGCACGGGCCGGAGACCCGTCATCGAGGACCTACTCGCTTTTCGCGATCGGGCTCTCTTTGCAAACACTCGGGATTCACTCGCGTTTCCCGAATCGGGGCCCGGGCCGCTCAGGCAGCGAGTTGGCATTCCGCGAGCGATGTTCTTTTTCGATCGATTCCCGTTCTGGCGAACTTACCTGCAGGAAATCGGCTTCGACGTGCTGGTTTCTCCGGCGGGCGATAGTCACATCGCCGCGCAGGGCGCGGAGATCAGCGTGGCTGAACCTTGCTTCCCTGTTCAGATTGCGCATGGCCACGTCAAGACCTTGCTCAGCGGAACTCCCGAATGCCCTCCCGTCGACTTTGTCCTGCTGCCCAACGTCATGGACATGGAGGCGCCACGTTCATCCATCGCTTCGCAGCTTTGCCCGTGGAATCAGACGTTGCCGTTCGTTGTGCGGTCCGCTCCTGCTTTCGAAGAGCAAGCCGGGAAGATTCTCTGCCCAACGATTTACTTCCGGCTCGGCCACGGCCACGTCAAGAGCCAGCTGCACAATTATTTCTCGCGCTTCGGTGTGACTCGCCGCGCCAGCGATATTGCCGTTGATCTCGCCTTCGCTGCACAGGCCCGCTTTTCAGATCAGCTTCTTACGGCAGGGCGTGAAGCTTTTGCCGTGCTCGAAAAGACAGGCGAGCCGGCCATTCTTCTGGTCGGCCGCCCCTACAACATCTATGACCGGAGCAGCAATTGCGACGTTCCCCGCAAGTTGCGCGATCTTTATGGCGTCAATGTTCTTCCGCTCGATTTTCTGCCGCTCGATGAGGCGGGAATCGACGATCTGCACCCCAATATGTTCTGGAATTCGGGCCGCCGCATTCTTGCCGCCGGGCGTTTTGCGAGGAATCACCCGAACCTGCACATCATCTACATCAGCAACTTCAAATGCGGCCCCGATTCCTTCATCAAACATTTCCTTCGGGACGTTGCGCTTTCGCCCTTCCTGATTCTTCAGTTCGATGGTCATGGCAATGACGCCGGCTATCTCACCCGGTGCGAGGCATATCTCGACAGCAAAGGAATACTGCGATGCTCTTCCAACGGCACAGTCCAAGTCGCCTAGCGCCACCACCAGCACTCGCCGGCAAGACGCTTTGGGTGCCGCGCCTTCAGGAAGGAAGCAGCCGCCTGTTTGCAGCAGTGTTCCGGTCCATTGGGATTGACGCGAAGGTTTTGCCGCCCTCCGACGAAAAAACGCGTGAACTCGGAGCGCGCCATAGTTGCGGCGACGAGTGCTACCCACTCAAGCTGGCGCTCGGGGATTGCCTCAAGGTTTTGAACCAGCCAGGCAACGACCAGTCGAACACCGCGTTTCTCGTCGCGACTGGGCACGGACCATGCCGATTCGGCCAGTACGCGCCTTACTTCGAGTCCATTTTTCGATCATTGGGCTATTCCGATTTCACGATGATTTCGCCCTCTTTTGAAAATGGATACGCCGACTACGGCGAATCGTCCTCTGCATTTGTACGCAGTGCCTGGCGGGCTGTTGTCTCCGCGGATATCCTGCTCAAGCTTCTCCTGCGCACGCGGCCCTATGAGATCACACCCGGCAGCGCTGACTTGCTTTACGACGAGTCACTGACCGACCTTTCCCGAATCTTGGAAATACGCCACCCGAACTACTCGCAACAGATGGAAGAGCTTCAAGCAGGCCTGCTGCGAGCGCGGGCGCGCTTTCGCGGTTTGCCACTGTGTAACGACCGCGATCGCCCTCTGATCGGCATCGTCGGCGAGATTTATTGCCGTCTGAATGTCTTCAGCAATGAGGAACTCATCCGCCGGCTGGAAGCTGCAGGGGCGGAAGTGTGGATGAACGATATCTCCGAATGGGTGTGGTACACGAATGACGACGAAAGCCGGCAATACGCGCGTCGCGGAAAGTCTTACTCGGTTTCCGCTCTTGGATCAAAACTCCGGAATGTTTTTCAGAAGAAGGACGAACACGCATTAGTGTCACTCTTCCGGGAGGATTTTGCGGGCCGTGAGGAACCTGAAGAGTTCGGCGACATTCTCCGGAATGCCGAACCTTACCTGCCAGCCGAAGGTGCGTCAGGGGAGATGGTCGTCAACGTCGGCAAGGCCGTGTACTTCGCGCGGAAGGGATTGGATGGCGTCATCGACATCAGTCCATTCACATGCATGAACGGCATCATCTGCGAAGCCATCTACCCGCGCGTCAGCTGCGACAACGGGGGTATCCCAATTCGGAATTTCTACTTCGACGGAACTCAGTCCGACTTGGAGCGCGACGTAGGTATCTTCCTTGAACTCGCCCGAAACTATCGCGGTTGCAAGACCTGGGGTAGCCCCCGTACGGCTCTTGGCACTGCGAGACCCTTCCTCAAAAATTCTAAGGGGCAGCTAATCGCCAATGTTGCGCGGCTGAAGTCTTCTGGTAGCCGCTCCCAAATGTAAGCGGCGAACCTTCCTACTGATGCTGCTTGATATCAAATGGCGTGTGCGGCATGAAGTGGACGTAGGCGGCGACGTCGTAGGCCTGCTGCGGCGTCAGGGTGCCCGGGGTTGTTTGGGGCATGTTCTGGCGGATGAATTGAGCCATCTTCGGGATGCCGTACATGCCCGCGCCCTCGTTATAGGAATCGGGTCCCCACAGCGCGGGGATCTCTGGCGGCTTTCCCGCCCCGTCGGCCCCGTGGCATATCAGGCACTGCTGCGTGTAGATCAGGGCGCCGCGTTCCTTGTCACCATTCAATTCGGGCAGCGCAGGCATGCCGCGCCCCGGAAATGCGCGGCCGGTCACCTGGTCCTTGGATAGCCACGTCGAGTAGGCCACCAGGGCGGTCATTTCCGGACTGTTGTTGGGAACGCGGTGGCCGTTCTCGCTGCGCTGGAAGCACTGCTCGATGCGCTCCTCGAACGTGACCACTTCTTTTTCGCGATCCCTGTACATGGGAAAGATTCCGGGAAGTCCGACCATGGGGATCCCGCCGGCGACAGTGCCGCCATTCACGTGGCAGTGCGTACAGCTCAATTTATTGCCCACATAGCGCGCCGCGTACTTCGGTGTGTCGTTGAAAACTTGCTGGCCGAGGCGAATGCTGTCTCCGAGCGGGCCCTGGGGAACGGTGGAAATATCCGGAGGCGCCCAGTTCTTCGCGGCGTCAGCAACCGCGCCTGCGCCTTGCGCGGCGCCGAGAGTATTTGTGTTTCCCAGAAACGCAAGGCCGAGGGCGAGAACAACGCAAAGTGTCAAACAACAGCGTATCGCGACGGTTCGGTTCACTTCCATCCTCCTTCGCGTGAGGTCCGCATCGAGTGCTTTGACTCTGCCATCTTCGCCCTTCCGGGTCAACGTTTTCGGGTTTCCGGAGTGTAATGCGCGCTCAGGTACTCAACGATTTTCTTGGCATCGTCATCGGGGATCGACGCGCCCATTACTTTTCGCATTTTTTCCACTTCAGCGGCCCAGGTTTCGGCCGGCAAGGGCGGCTGCATGGTGACGAAGCGAGGCGTGTGGCACAGGCTGCAATCCGCTTCCAAAGTCTCTTTCCCATCGCCAGTCGCAAGCGCCGGCTCCAGCAGGGGGAACTGCCCCGCACTGTAATTTGCGTCGGTGGAGAAAACGTCGGGGAGCGCCTGGCGCATCGCTCCCGGCTCGGTCGGCGCGTAGTATCCAGCGCGAAAATCCGCGCGGAGTGCGATGGCGGCCAAAAGAAACAGCGAAAGAATCGTGATCCCCGGCCATTTGAATCTGCGCATGAATCGCTCCATTTAGCTCGCGTCTCCCACCACAATTTCCTGGCGCTCAATTTTATTCCACTCGTACCCGCCCGGATTCCAGACTCCGGCGTCGGGCTGAACATTTCCCTTTGCGTCGGTGGCGCGAACCGCCACGGTATATTTCCCGGCGCGCGGGGGCGTCCAGTCCGCGGACCACATCCGGAAGGAATACGGCCCGAAATCTTCACCAAGTTGCGCATCGCGCCAGCTGACGCCGCCGTCGGCGGAGACTTCCACTTTGCGGATGCCGCCGTAACCGCTGAAGGCCACGCCCTGCAAACGAAGCGGAAATCCGGCGGGAACTTTGCTGGAACCGTCCGGAGAAATCAGGAAGGAACGAACGGGCATGCGGGCGATGGGAATCGTCGGGACCTTGCCGGATTTCATCTCCTCGGGCGTGGTCGAATTTCGCGGCGTGTCCGGAATCCGGTAGGCCGCCTTCATCCAGAAATTATCGTCGGTCTGGTCGAGAACGCGGATCGAGGTGAGCCCTTTCGTCCAGTAGGTGGCAAAAAAACCGGGCACGACCAGGCGCACGGGAAATCCGTTGAGCAGGGGCAGTGGCTCATGGTTCATGGAGTAAGCCACAATGCACTCGTCGAGGACAGGATTATTCAGATCGAGCGATTTGAGGAACCGGTTCGAGCCGTAGCCGCGTGGCCCCATACCTTTTTCCAACCCCTCGAACTGCACCTGGAGCGACCCCGCCTTCACTCCCGCGCCATCCAGAATCTCGCGCAGGCGGACTCCGGTCCAGAGTGCGTTGCCCATGGCGCCGCTTCCCCACTGTCCGCCGGCGACGCGCGGCTGAAACAGGCTGCGGCTGTTGCCGGAGCACTGGTTCACACTGGCGAGCGAAACGGCTTTGAAGCGCGTCATCAGGTCGGGAAAACTCAGCTCAATCGGACGCTCCACGTTTCCTTCGACATGCAGGCGCCAGGTCTTCAGGTCAACGGTATTGGGAATCAGGGGAAGGTGCCAGCGGACGAAGAACGCTTCATTCGGCGTAAATGCCGAAAGAAAAGCGCGGCGTGGAGTTTCCAACTGCACAGGGCGATCGGTCAGAAGAATCAAGGGCGATTTCTGCGGGTAGGTCACCCATTGTCCTGGGGAATTCCAATAGGGATTGGGCCCGGGACCGGTGAAATCGGGGATTGGCTTCGGTGCGGATGGCTCTTGCGCCGCCAACCCGGACCCGCCAAAAACCCGCTGGAACGCAATCGCTGCGGCCGAACCCCCAAGGATTTGCAGCCATTTGCGCCGGTTCGTTTTTCCAATCAGACTCGCCATATTTTTGGTCTTTCCGAAGTTCGGATCCGATTTTGCCTGCGAACGGTTCTCAGCTCATCGAACGAGCTTGTAAGCCATGCGCCGATCACCCAATCGCAAATGCTGCCCGGAAATCATACGCCGGAGCCCCGAGCGGCGTCCAGCAGCGGCTCCTGCCAATCTTGCGGGAACGTAGCGGCGCGCAAGCGGATTGGGGGCAAGGTGTGATATCTTCGGGGCAACTCATGGAGGCGACCGATGAAAGTGCTGCGCCGGATTAGTCTGATCGCGATCGGATTGCTGGTTTTCGTTTCCCAGGGTTTTGCGCAAACGGGCGGAAAAGAAACCAAAGTGATGATTCGGGCCATCGCGCGCGACGCCAAGGTGCTTGGCGAGCACGTCGGCGGCGCGCGCATCACGGTGCGTGACGTCAGCACCGGAAAAATCCTGGCCGAGGGAATGCAGAAGGCCGGAACCGGCGACACCGACTTGATCATGAAGAAGCCGCGCGTTCGCGGCGCCACCGTCTATGGCACGCCGGATGCCTCCGGATTTCTTGCCACTCTTACGCTGGATAAGCCGACCGTAGTCGAATTGACCGCCGAAGGACCGATGGGAAGCCCGCAAGCCACGCAGCGCGCGTCGACCACGATGCTTCTGGTGCCGGGCCAGGACGTCCTTGGTGAAGGAATTCTGCTGGAGTTGCACGGGTTCATCGTCAAAACACTTGCTCCGGCGACGGACAGCCAGGCGAAGATCGGATCACCGTTCGAGGTGAAGGCGACGGTGACAATGATGTGCGGATGCCCCATCGAGCCGGGAGGCATCTGGGACGCGAATAAAATCCACGTGGTCGCGCGCCTGGTCAGCGAAGGCAAGGTTGAAATGGAAGTCCCCCTGGAATACGCCGGGGTGGTGAACACGTTCAAGGGCAACGTTCCGGTCAGCAACCCCGGGCAGATGGAATTGCAGGTGCTGGCCATGGATGCGGACAATTCCAATTTCGGGCTGACCAGCCAGAACCTGACGATCGTTCCGTAGTCGCGCAAGGGTGCGCCGCGTTCAGATCCGGGCTTGCCTTGACGCCCGTCGCTGGTGGCGACGGCCTTAAGAGAATCCCCCCGAGCCCACTTGTGCGAGCCGAAATCGAAAAAGTAGTGGAACTCATCCGGCGCAAGGACCCGCGTTCCATGGAACAGGCGCTGGCCCTGTTGCAGAACACAATTTTTTCCTTCAGCATGAAAGTCTGCGGGCAGCGGCAGGACGCGGAAGACACCATGCAAGAAGTTCTCCTGAAGTCAGTCCCCAACCTACAAAAATTCGACAATCCAAAAGCGTTGCTGGTGTGGCTCTACAAGGTCGCCAAGACGCGCTGCCTGATGAGCCGGCGCAAGAGCAAATTCGCTCCGCGGGAAGCGCTATCGCTCGAGGAATTGATGCCGGACCGGCGGGAAATGGAAACCATGTCCGGCAATTCGCAAGGAACGCCCGAAACGTCGCTGATGCGCCGCGAGAGCGCCAAGCGATTGCGCGAAGCCGTGCAAAAATTGCCGCCCGATTACCGCCTCGTCCTGGTGCTACACGACATGGAGGAGCTTTCGGATTCCGAAATTGCCGAGATCACCGGATTGCGTCCGGGAACCGTTCGCGTCCGCCTGCACCGGGCGCGGCTGTTTGTGCGAAAGGAACTTGCGCGGCAAGCTGCCAGTCACGCCCACAGCGCGCCCGAGAAAAAAAATGGAGAATCGGTTTCCCCCATCCAGCCGCGACAGCGACGATGCAAGGAGATGTTCGCGGACCTCTCGAATTACCTGGATGACGAGCTGGACGATTCCCTGTGCGAGGAACTCGAAAAACACATGAAGGGATGCGAGCCCTGCGTCTCCTTCCTGGCCAGCCTGGAAAAATCGATCGATCAGTGCCGCCACGAGCCTGACCAGTTACCTGACCCAAATATCGCCGCCAAACTCAGGCGGGACGTGATGTCCCGCTACCACGACGCCATGGTGGCAGCCTCAAAATCCGGCAAGGCCTCGTAAGTCACACGTTGTACAATCCTTATAAGCCGTCCATTCCCCCTCCCTTTTCCTGTAACAAATTCCGCGCGATTGCATTTCTTCGTTTGTAACACATGCGGAATTGATTCGGGCGGCACAAGCAAACAGAATCGCCGGCCCGCGGAAAGGAAAAGGAATATGACAAGGAATGTTGGAGGAGTGGAAATGGCAATCCGCCTGGTGATCGGGATCGCGTTGCTGGCGCTGAGGCTTCTGCACGTGGTTACAGGGACGCTGGCGATTGTTGCTTACGTCGTCGGCTGCGTCGCCATCCTCACGGGAGTGATTCGTTATTGCCCGGCATGGTCGATCTTCGGGATCGATACCAGTTCGGCGGCGCATAAGTAACGGAAACCGGGTCGTGACGCGGTGAAAATCCGAACCGATTGAATTCCTGAATTTCCGTAGTTGGCCTTGAAGGAGAACGAAAATGATAAGCGCTAAAGTTGTGCTCACTCAGCCGTTGAAAGCGGATCGCCAGTTCGTCGCGGTATCCGGCAGCGGTCACCACATGCTGCTGGACGATCCCGCCGGAGGCACCGGACCCAAGCCCATCGAACTGGTGGCGACCGCGCTCGCCGGATGCACCGCTTTCGATGTGATCACCATTCTTCGGCAGAAATATCACCAGCAGGTGACCGGTTACGAAGTGCGCGTGGAAGCCGATCAGGCCGAGCGGCCGCCGCAGGTCTTCACCAAAGTCCGCATTCATCATGTGGTGACTGGCTTTGAAGTGGATCCGAAAGCCGTGGCGGAAGCGATCCGGTTGTCCGAGGAGAAATATTGCTCGGTCGGCGCCATGGTGAAACAGACGGCCATACTGGAGACCACGTCCGAAATTGTCGAAGAGACGTTTGAATGCTCGCAGGCTGCCCCAACAGTGCTCCAAGGGTGACCATAAGCCGTGCCAGCTTGGGGACCGCACAGCCCTTTGTGAGACGTATCACATACAACTGACGGTTTGAGCGACAGCATGGACGCGTTGCAACGAAAGGCATCTATAAAGGGATTGCCATTGATGAAAACAAAGAAGATCTACGCGGCGGGGTTTGCGATTCCCGTGATTCTGGCGCTGGCGGCTTGTTGTCCGAAGCTGGCAAAAGCACAGCAGAGTCCGGCATCGCAGACAATAACTCTTCCCGAAGCAGTGAAAATCGCGCTGGAAAAGAATCCGCAGCGCAAGGCGGCGCTGGCGGATACCAGGGCGGCCTCTGCCGATATAAAAGAAGCGCGTTCGTTCCTTATGCCGCGCATCACGTTTTCCGAGACGGCCATGCGCGGTACCGATCCCGTGTACGTTTTCGGCAGCCGGTTGCGGCAGCAGCGGTTTACTACGGCGGACTTTGCGCTCAATGCGCTGAATACTCCCACGCCGCTCGGCAACTATGCGACGCGCTTTGGCGGCGCATGGAACCTGTTTGATTCGCTGGCAAGCTGGCGCGGCGTGGACCGGGCCAAGAGCGTACAGGACGCCTCGACGCAGCAACTCGCGCGCACCGAACAGGAAATCGTGTTCCGCGTGGTGGATTCCTATTACGGCGCGCTGCTGGCCAAAAAACATGTCGAGCTTGCCGGGCAGGCGCTGAAAACGGCGCAGGCGATTCTGGATCGCAGCAAAGACCGCGTCGAAAGCGGTGTGGCTGTGGAATCCGATTCGTTAAGCGCTCAGGTACGCCTCGCGGCCCGCAATCAGGAACTCATCGGCGCGCAAAACAACCTGGAATTTGCACGTGCGCAGCTGAGCACCGCGCTGGGCCTTCCTGCTGCGAACGAATTCGATCCCGCCGAAGCTCTGGCCGAAAAAAATCTCCCGGCGCAATCTCTGGAAGATGCGGAGAAAAAAGCCATGGAATCGCGCCCGGACTTGAAGCGCATTCGCTCGGAAGAAATCGCGCAGCAAAAAAGCGTCTCGATCGCCAAAGCGGCGTTCGGGCCGCGCGTGAATGCGTTCGCGGATTGGGAAGCGGACAATCCCGCGTTCTTCTCCGGAGGCGGGAACAACTGGACGGCGGGCATCGAACTCCAATTCGACCTGTTTCAGGGCGGCGCCAAGCGGGCGGAACTTTCCCGCGAGCAGGCTCTGCAGGAGAAAGTAGCGTCGGTAAAAGAAATGGCGAGCGATGCCGCGAAACTCGAAGTCCGCCGCGCCTTCTACGACGTAGATGCGGCGCGCAGGCAAATCGAAGTGGCGCGTGCGGCCATTGCCGCAGCCGAGGAAAGCCTGCGGATCAACCAGGACCGCTACGAATCGGGACTTTCCACGATCGCCGACCTGCTGGCCGCGGAAGAAGCGGCGCGCCACAGCCAGACCGACTATTGGGAAGCCGTCTATCGCTATCACACCGGCTACGCCGGGCTGGAACTGGCGAGCGGAACTTTAAATCTTCAATCTCCCGTGGTGACGCCATGAACCGCAAGAACCGTTCTTCAGTCATCGTTCCATTTCTTATTGCCATGCTGGGGGTCGGCGTCGCCGGATGTTCGAGCGGGCAGCGCGCGGAGCCCCAACCGCCGGAGACGGTCAGCAACGTCCCGTTGATTGTAGTCCACAAGATGACTGTTCCCGATTTTCTGGAAGCGGTGGGCACCGTGCGCGCCGCGCAGTCGAGCCAAATTTCCAGTCAAATGATGGGAAACATCCGCGAAATCCGCGCGCAACAAGGAGACCGCGTGCAGGCGGGCCAGATCCTTGCAACGATCGACGACGCGCAGCCGCGCGCCGCGGTCGAGCAAGCCACTGCCGCCGTTTCCGCCGCCGAAAAGGAAGTCTCCGCCGCGGATTCCGATCTTGCGCTGGCCGAAACCACGCTGAAGCGCTACCAGCAACTGTTCGATAAGAAATCCGTCAGTCCTCAGGAATTTGACGAGATCAAGGCGCGGCGCCAATCCGCCGAAGCGCGGCGCGACATGGCCCGCGCCGGGCAAGCGCAGGCGAATGCCGCGCTCACGCAGGCTCGCACTTCGTTCGGTTACACGGAAGTGCGCGCGCCCTTTACAGGCGTGGTGACCGGGAAAAATGCCGATGCCGGAACGATGGCTTCGCCCGGCATGCCCCTGTTCACTCTGGAAGACTCGCGCAAATACCGGCTCGAAGTCACCGTGGATGAAAACAGCATCCGGATCGTGCGCGCGGGGCAAAGCGTTTCCGTTGCGCTGGACGCGCTCGGCGGCGCGGCGATTTCCGGGAGAGTGGAAGAAATCGTTCCGGCCGCCGATGCAGCGAGCAGAAGTTTCCTGGTGAAAATCGGATTGCCGCCGGACGCGCATCTTCTCTCGGGGATGTATGGCAGGGCACGATTCCCTACCGGGAAGCGGCAGGCGCTCTTGATTCCGCAGACGGCCATCGCCACGCGGGGACAACTACAGGGTGTTTACGTCATCGACGCGAACCGCATGTCCGGATTGCGTTACGTCACGCTCGGCAAGGCCAGCGGGCCACAAGTCGAAGTGCTCTCCGGCCTGGAAGACGGAGAAACAATTGTTTCCGAGCCGGGCACGCGCGAACTGGGCGGCAAACTGATCGCGGTAAAACAATGAGCGAAACTTCCTCCACACCGGCAGCGCCGAATCGCGCCCTGCGCCTCGCGGGCCGGATCGCGCACATCTTTATCGAGTCGAAATTGACGCCGCTGGCCATCGTGGCCGCTCTTCTGCTCGGTGCGTTCAGCATAGCGCAAACGCCGCGAGAGGAAGAGCCGCAAATCGTGGTGCCCATGCTGGACGTGTTCGTCCAGATGCCGGGCGCGAGCGCCGAAGAGGTCACGCAGCGCGCCAGCGTTCCCATGGAAAAGCTGATCCGCGAACTGCCGGGCGTCGAATACATCTATTCCATCACCCGTCCCGGCCTGAGCATGTTGATCGTGCGATTTTACGTGGGCACGAAAGAAGAAGACGCGATCGTCCAAACCTATAACAAACTCTATTCAAACTTCGACCGCATTCCCCAGGGAGTCTCGCAACCGGTCATCAAGCCGCGCTCGATCGACGACGTGCCCATCATGGCCCTGACGCTGTGGGGCAAGAATTACGACGCCTACCAGTTGCGGCGCGTCGCGGCGGAACTCGATCACTCGCTGAAACAACTGGACGACGTTTCCGAGACGACCATCATCGGCGGACAAACGCGGAAGGTGCGCGTGGTCCTCGACACGCAGCGCCTCGCCGCCTATGGACTCTTTCCCGGCGCAGTGGTCCAGCAGCTAGCGGATGCAAATACGCGCGGGCAGGCCGGCAGCTTTGCCGGCGGCAACCGGGAATTTCAAGTGGACGCGGGCAACTTCTTTACGCGCCCGGAAGAATTGCAACAAGTGGTCGTGGGCGTTCACGCGGGGCGGCCCATATACTTGCGCGACGTCGCGGAAAAGATAGAGGACGGCCCGGCCGAGGCTGACAGCTACGTCTTATTCGCGAACGCCAAGGGCGCTACCGGCGGAGCGGCGACGCCCGACTCTCCGGGCGTGACGATTACGATTGCCAAGCGCAAGGGCGCGAACGCCACGCTGATTTCCGAGAGCGTTCAACAGAAGATCGATTCGCTGCGCGCTGACACACTGCCAAAGGATTTGAACGTCACAGTCACACGCAATTATGGCGAGACGGCCAAGGACAAATCGGACGAACTGCTCGAGCATCTCCTGATCGCGACTCTTTCGGTGACGCTGCTGATCGCCATCGCGCTGGGCTGGCGCGAGTCGGGCGTGGTGCTCTTGGCCATTCCGGTCACGCTCGCGCTGACACTGGCGATTTTTTATCTCTACGGCTACACGCTGAATCGCGTCACGCTCTTCGCGCTGATTTTTTCCATCGGCATCCTGGTGGACGACGCGATTGTGGTGGTCGAAAACATCGTGCGGCATTTCCGTCTGCCGGAAAATACCGGGCGTGTGCTGGCCGACGTGGCCGTCGAGGCCGTGGACGAAGTTGGCAACCCGACGATCCTGGCCACGTTCGCGGTGATCGCGGCGATTCTTCCGATGGCGTTTGTGCGCGGGCTGATGGGTCCGTACATGCGCCCGATTCCGGTGGGGGCTTCCTCGGCCATGGTGTTTTCGCTGATCGTGGCGTTCGTGGTTTCGCCCTGGGCCGCGCTGCGCTTGCTGCGCCACTACGCCGATCGCCCCGGCTCCGAGCATGAGGCGGAAGGATGGACCACGCGCTTTTACCGCCGCCTGATGAACCCGCTGATTCAAAACGCGGGGCGAAGGTGGCTGTTTCTCGGCGGCGTGGTGGTGCTGCTGCTCGCGGCGGTGGCCTTCATTCCGCTGAAATGGGTGCAGGTGAAGATGCTGCCGTTCGATAACAAGAGCGAGTTTCAGGTCATCATCGACATGCCAGATGGCACCCCGCTCGAACAGACGACTCACGTGGCGCAGGCGCTGGGCGGCTACCTGGGCCAGCAGCCGGAAGTCACCAACTATCAAATTTATGCCGGAACCTCCGGGCCCTACAATTTCAACGGCCTGGTGCGCCATTATTTTTTGCGGCAGCAGCCGAATCAGGCCGACATCCAGGTGAATCTCCTCTCGCGCAAGGAGCGCAGCGCGCAGAGCCACGAAATCGCGCGGCGGTTCCGGCCGGAACTCGACAAGATAGGCGCTCCGTTCGGCGCTCGCATTAAAGTCGCCGAGGTTCCCCCCGGCCCGCCTGTACTGCAGACGCTTGTAGCGGAGATCTATGGCCCGGACTACAAAGGCCAGACGGAACTCGCCGCGAAAATCAAAAAGATTTTCCAGGACACGCCGGGAGTGGTGGACGTCGACTGGTACGTGGAAGACCCGCAAACCAAGTACAACATGAACGTCGATCTCCCGAAGGCCGCCCTGCATGGCATTTCAGCAGCGGAAGTCACGCGCACGATCCAGACAGGATTGAGCGGAACTCCCGCCGGACTGCTGCACGACCCGGCGTCGCGCGAAGATATCCCGATCGAAGTGCGATTGTCGCGGGCGGACCGGTCAAGCATGGCGGACCTCGGCGCGCTGAAGCTGCCCGGGGCGAACGGGGCGCAAGTCTCGTTGAGCGAAGTGACCAAGGTTCAGCAGACCACGATCGATCAAAGTATTTACCGCAAGAATTTGCGGCCGGTGGTGTACGTCACGGGGGACGTCGCGGGTGTGGTGGAAAGCCCGGTCTACGCCATCCTGCAGATGAGCGACGCCATCGACAAGATTCAATTGCCGGACGGCTATCAGGTGCGCCAGTACAAGGGCACGTCGCTGCCGGAGAGCACCGGCCGCTACACGATGAAGTGGGACGGCGAGTGGCACATCACCGTGGAAGTGTTTCGCGATCTGGGGCTGGCGTTTGCGGCCGTGCTGGTTTTAATTTATGTGCTGGTGGTGGGATGGTTCAAGTCGTTCGTCACACCGCTGGTGATCATGGCGCCGATTCCGCTGACGCTGGTGGGCATCCTGCCCGCGCACGCGCTGATGGGAGCGTTTTTCACGGCCACGTCGATGATCGGGTTCATCGCCGGCGCGGGAATCATCGTGCGCAATTCGATCATTCTTGTGGATTTCATCGAACTGCGGCGCTCGCACGGAATGTCGCTGGAGGAAGCCGTGGTCGACGCGGGCGCCGTGCGGTTTCGCCCCATGCTGCTGACGGCGGCCGCCGTGGTGGTGGGCGCGAGCGTGATTTTGTTCGATCCGATTTTCCAGGGACTCGCGATTTCGCTGATGGCCGGCGAGGTTGCTTCGACCGTGCTTTCGCGCATGACCGTGCCGGTTCTCTATTACCTGAGCCAGCGCGGCAGTGATAGAGTCGCGACACACACAAGCAACGATATTGCTCCGGCAAATTAAATTAGGAGGAAGCACCATGACAGTTGATCGCTATCTCAGGCTCATCGCGGGCTTTTTCGTCGTGCTCTCGGTTGCATTGGGATACTACGTAAGCCCGTACTGGTTTCTGTTCACCGGGTTCGTGGGATTGAATTTGTTTCAGTCGGCGTTTACGAACTGGTGTCCGATGATGGCCATCCTTCGCAAAGCGGGCGTAAAGGCATAATATTGGTGGATGCCGAAGAGCGACGCACGCGAACGGTTGCAGTTGGATGAAGCGGCCGCGGATTTTCTAGAGCGCTATCCTAGCTACGTCGAGACCGAAGCGCTTGACCGGCTGCGCGCCACCGAGTACCGCCGCTTGGACGAATGCCGCCAGGTGTACCTCGATTACACCGGCGGTTCGCTGTATGCCGAATCGCAGATCGAGAAGCATCTCAATCTGCTGCGCTCGGGCGTGTTCGGCAATCCGCATTCCGCCAATCCGACTTCGGCGGCGATGACCGAGCACGTGGAGCGCACGCGCCGCACGGTGCTGGATTATTTCCACGCCGGAAACGACTACATCCTTATTTTTACGCAAAACGCCTCTGGGGCGCTGAAGCTGCTGGGCGAGTCGTTTCCGTTTGGCCCCGGAAGCCATTACCTGCTGACCTTCGATAATCACAACTCCGTCAACGGAATCCGCGAGTTCGCGCGAGCCAGGGGCGCGGACGTCGCCTACGCGCCGCTCACGATGCCGGGATTGCAAATTGATCTGGCGCAGTTGGAAAAACTGCTCGACGAGGCTGATCCGTCTCTCCCCAATTTGTTCGCGTTCCCTGCGCAGTCCAATTTTTCGGGCGTCAAGCACCCGCTCGACCTGGTGGCAAAGGCAAGAACTAACGGATGGAGCGTGCTCCTGGATGCGGCGGCATTTGTGCCCACCAACCGCCTCGACTTGCAGGCCGTGCAACCTGACTTCGTGACTATTTCCTTTTACAAGATGTTTGGCTACCCCACGGGCATCGGCGCTCTACTGGTGCGCAAAACTTCTTTCAAGGCGCTGAAGCGCCCCTGGTTCGCCGGCGGCACCGTAAACTTTGCCTCGGTCCAGGGCCAGGCTCACGTCCTGACCCCGAACGAGGGGGCGTTTGAAGACGGCACGCTGAATTACCTGTCGATTCCGGCGGTGGAAATCGGCCTGCGCCATCTGCAATCCATTGGCATGGAAAAAATCGCGGAGCGAGTCCGCTGCCTGACCGGCTGGCTGCTCGATGAATTGCTGGCCTTGCGGCACACCAACGGCCGCGCCATGGTGCGCATCTACGGCCCTACTACCACCCAGGCGCGCGGCGGCACCGTGACGCTCAATCTCTACGATCCTGAGGGGCGATTGCTGGACTATCGGCGCGTTGAGGAATTGGCCGGCGCGGAAGGGATTTCCTTGCGCACGGGATGCTTCTGCAATCCCGGCGCGGGAGAGATCGCGGAAGGACTCACGGAAGAAGATATGCGCGCCGGATTCAACCTGGGAAGCGATATCAATCTGATGAGTTTTGTGCGCATGATGCAGGAACGCGGCCACAAAAGCGCGGGCTCGATTCGCGCCTCCATCGGCTTGGTGACGAATTTTTCCGACGTTTGGCATTTTTGGAGCTTTATCGCCGGCTTCCGCGATCAGACGCGGTTGACGATTGGCGACGTCACCTTTGACGTCGATTCCTGCCGCGTGATCCGAGATGGAAGTTAAAGCCTGCCTGCTGAACATGTTGCGAACGAATACGGTTCTCCATCTGTAGATTCCAAAATTGCCGAACAAGAAACAGATTTCGCCGCGTACCCAAAAGGAACGATCCTCTACACCGCAAGGTTTCAGTATCCTGAGTACCAGCTATGCGGCGGAGTCCCACCCGGGGAATTCTTTCAGATGATCTTAATGTGAAATTGCTATCCTCCGTCCACTCTTAGGAAGGACGATATTCCAGAATTGCGAGTTTGCCTTTGGAGAGAAGGAAGACTAGTATTCGCTGCGGCGCGGCGGCCGCAACCGGCGGGGCCAGATGAAAAGGGAGAGACGGAATGAGGATTGCACGCTGGATGGGAGAACCAAGTCCAATGGATAAGCAAAAGGGCGCCCTGCGCGGCAGCCCCAATCCCTTCATGGGGACTTTATTTTTGCTGGTGTTTTCAGTTGCGGCCGGACTTGCGCTGCCGGTCACGAAGACGTTCGCGCAGGAAGCCGGCGGATCGGAAGTCAAGCTGATGCAGCCATCGGCGGGCCAGGCGGGCGCGCCGATTACCATCACCTTTCAGGACGCGCTGGACCGGGCGCGAAAGAACGATCCTACGTTCATCGCCGCCGCGCTGGACGCCAAGAGCGCGCATGAAGACCGCCTGCAAGCCAGAAATGCCATGTTGCCCTCGGTTACGGCAACCTCGGCGTACCTGGGCACGCAGGGAGACGGCGGAAAAATATCCGACGGAAGATTCGTAACCAACGACGGCATTCACGTGTATCACGACACGGGCAACCTCCACGTGGATGTTTCTCCCGCCCTGCTCATGGGCACGTCCTATAAGCGCGCCAAGGCCGCGGAGGCGCTGGCCAACGCCAAGGCGGAAATCGCCCGGCGCGGGCTGACCGCGACGGTATCGAAGAGCTTCTACGCGCTGGCTGTCGCGCAGCGAAAATATGCCTCCTCGCAACAAGCCTTGGAACAAGCGAAGCATTTTCTGGACATGGCGCAGTCCGGCGAGCACCAGGGGCAGGCCTCGCACAGCGATTCGCTGAAAGCGGAGATTCAAGAGCGCATCCAGGCAGCTGCGTATGACGAAGCCCGGCTGGCCATGGAGGACGCGCGCCTGAATCTGGCGGTGATGCTGTTCCCCACCTTCAATGAGAATTTCACGGTGGTGGATGACCTCGATACGGCACAGGCGCTTCCGGGGTTTTCCGAAATTCAAGGCATGGCGGAAAAGGAAAATCCGGACATGCGCGTGGCCATCGAGACCGCGCGCCAGTCGGATTTTGACGTAAAGTCCGCGAAGATGGCATTTCTGCCCACGATCACCGTGGATACCGAATACGGCATCGAGGCCAATTGCTTTGCGCTGCGCTGCGCCCGCGCGGCTTTTCCGGAAGTCGGGGTGGTTCCAAACCTCGGATATTTTATGACGGCCACGCTGACTCTTCCGGTCTGGGATTGGGGCACGCTGCGCAGCAAGTTGCACCAAGCCGAATACAAGCAGCAGGAATCGAAGTCGCTGCTGAGCCAGGAACAGCGCCTGGCGGTCAGCGAGCTCTACGCCGCATATAACGAAGCGGCCGTGGCGCGCTCGGCTGTCGAGGAATCGCGCAAGACGGCGGAACTTGCCACCGAAAGCCTGCGCCTGGTGAATTTGCGATACGAGGGTGGCGCGTCCCCGGCCTCCGAAGTGGTGGACGCCGAGAATACATTGCTCACCGCGCGCAACGGTTACATCGACGCGCAAGCGCGCTATCGCGCGGCCCTGGCGGCTTTGCAGACCATTACAGGAAGCTTTTGAACCATGATAAAACTCAACAGCAAGTCCACACATCGGAGCCCAGCGATGCTTTTTTCTTTCAAAGAACGCAACAGAGCGGGCCGGCAATCCGGGGCCTCTCATATATTCGCAATCACCGGCATGGCGGTCGTAAGCCTGTTCCTTTGGGGCTGCTCGAAGCCTGGAGAGGAGGAGGTGACGCCCACGGTCACCGTGCAGGTCGACGCCGCGCAAAAAGGACCAATCCAATTGAAGGTTTCCTCGGACGCGGTTCTGTATCCGAAGGACCAGGCGGCGATCGTGCCGAAGGTGGTCTCGCCGGTAAAGAAGTTCTACGTGGATCGCGGCACCCACGTGAAGGCCGGCCAATTGCTCGCGGAACTGGAAAACCAGGACCTCACCGGCGCGCACCAGAAGAGCCAGGGCGGATACCAGCAGGCTGAAGCGACCTACCTGATGGAGGTCCAGAAGGCGGAGCAGGACCTCAAGTTCGCCAAACAATCGCTGGACGCCGCGCAGAAGCTCTACGACAGCCGGCAGGCCATGTTTAAGGAAGGGGCCGTCTCTGCCAAGGACGTGGAAGACTCCCGGCTCAGTCTGATCCAAGCGCAAAACCAGTACGACCTGGCGCAGAAGCAGTCCGACCTCAAGGTGGCTGAGGCGCAACTTAACGCAGCCAAGGGCGATACGGCCAGCGCCGAAGCGCAGTTGAGCTATACGAAGATCATCAGCCCGATCGACGGCGTGGTGACCGACCGGCCGTTCTTCCCCGGCGAAACCGCGCCTCAGGGAATACCGCTGATTACGGTCATGGATCTGTCGCAGATTGTAGCCCGCTCGCATATCTCGCAGCAGGAAGCCGCCCGCCTGAAAGCGGGCGATCCGGCAACGATCATGGTTCCCGGGCAGAGTGCGCCGGTGAAAGGGAAAGTCACCATGGTAAGCCCGGCGCTGGACGCCAATAGCACCACGGTCGAGGTTTGGGTTGCGGCGCCGAATCCGGGTAACCGCCTCAAGCCGGGATCGAGCGTGCACGTATCGATGGTTGGCGAAACCGTGCCCAATGCCGTGGTGGTTCCGACAGCCGCCTTGCTGACTGCCCCAGACGGAGTGACCACCGTCATCACGTTGGACATCGAAAACGTTCCTCACAAAGTAAAGGTCAAGACGGGCATCCGCGACGGGGCCAACGTTCAAGTCACCGATGGATTGCAGGGCAGCGAACGCGTGGTGACCGTCGGAGCGTTCGAACTGGACAAAGAGGACGATCCGGTCCTGGCAAAAACCAAGATTCAAGTCCAAGCGCCGAAAATGCCGGACGAGGATGACGAATAATGAGCACACGGCGCGAAGGGATGAAACTCATCTTGGTACTCTTCTCTCAATCAGCGGCAAGTTCGGGCCGGAACTACACGCGGGTCCAATCGGGGAGGATGCAACTCCATGTCAACTAACCCGGCCGGTCCGGCTCCCCGCGAATCCAAGGAGTCGCGCTACTGGTTTGCACGACACTCCAAGTCAATCATCTTTTTGATTTTGACGCTGGCCATCGTGGGAGCCTACGAAGCGCTGACACTGCCCATCGCCGTCTTCCCGGCGACGAACTTTCCGCGCATCATCATTGGCGTGGACAACGGCGTCATGCCCATCGATCAGATGAGCGTGACCATTACCCGCCCCATTGAGAACGCGGTCAATAGCGTACCCGGTCTCGAAGATGTCCGCTCCACCACCAGCCGCGGTTCGGCCGAAGTGGATCTGTCGTTCAACTGGAACGTGGACATGGTGACCACGCTCCAACTGGTGAACTCGGAGTTGGCCAGAATTCAGAGCTCGCTTCCCTCCACCGCACAGATCGAGTCGCACCGCCTGGATTTCGCGAGCTTCCCGATTCTGGGCTACAGCTTGACCTCGGACAAGGTCCCTCAGACACAATTGTGGGAAGTGGCTACGTACGACATCAAGCCGCGCCTGAACCGCTTGAACGGCGTGGCAACCGTAATCGTGCAAGGCGGTCAGCAGCCGGAATTCCAGATCACGCCTGACCCGGGACGCATGCTCAAAGCGAAGGTCTCGATCCAGGACATTCTGGACACCGCGAACAAGACAAACTTGATCGATTCTCCCGGCCTGCTCAGCCAGAATCACCAGCTGTTCCTGGGCCTGATCAATTCCCAGGTCCATTCCACCGACGAAATCGGCGACATGGTGATCAAGAACGTCAACGATCTCCCCGTCCGGGTGAAGGATGTCGGCACGGTCGTTGCTTCCTCGGCGCCGGCATACACGGTGGTTACGGCCAATGGGAAGCCGGCCGTTTTGGTGAGCGTAAGCCGCCAGCCGGACAGCAACACGGTGGAAGTGGCGAACCTTGTGCACGATGAAATCGAAAAGATTCGCCCCTCCCTGCCCGCGGGCGTTGAGTTGAACGTCTTTTACGACCAATCCAACATCGTCCGGGAATCGATCGGCAGCGTGCGCGACGCCATCATCATCGGGCTGCTCCTCGCCGGATTGATCATTTATCTGTTCTTGCAGGACTGGGGCACGGCGCTAATGACCGGCCTCGTGATTCCGGTCGCGATTCTTGTCACATTTATCGCGATGAAAATGCTGGGCCAAAGCTTCAACATGATGACCCTCGGCGGACTTGCCGCGGCGGGCGGACTGGTGATTGACGACGCCATCGTGGTCGTCGAGAACATCGTGCTGCACCGCGACGGCGGCGAGGGCCCGCTGGAGGCCACCAACAGCGCCCTCAAGGAACTCACCATTCCGCTGATCGGGTCCACACTGACGCCGATCGTGGTCTTCCTCCCGCTGATCTCCATCACCGGCGTGACGGGAACGTTCTTCCGCGCGCTGGCCATCGCCATGAGCGTCTCGCTGTTGACTTCACTGGCGCTCGCTCTCACCTGGTCCACCAATCTCGGCGTTCACCTGATTCGCCGCGGCCATTCGGAAGGCGCAGAGGCGAATGACGAGGGACCAGTTGTGGAACTCTCGGAATTCGAGCGCATGAAGAAAATGATGGCCGCCGAAGAGGAATCGTTAAAGGGCGGCTGGTTCGAGAAGATTATCATTTTCTACGAACGCTGGATGCGCCGGGCCCTGGAACATCCGGTGTGGCTGGGCGCGATGTGCCTGGTTCTCATCGGCGTTTCATATCTATCTTTTAATGCGCTGGGGACCGACCTGCTCCCGCACATGGACGAAGGCGGCTTCATTCTGGACTACGTGATGCCGCCCGGAAGCTCGCTCCAGGAAACCAACCGCGTGATTACGCACGTGGAGCAGATTATTCGCTCCGTTCCAGAGGTGGAAAACACTTCGCGCCGTACCGGATTGCAATTGGGACTTGCGGCAGTTACCGAACCGAACACGGGGGACATCGCCGTCAAGCTGAAGGATAAACGCAGCCGCGGCATCGATGACATCATCAACGAAGTCCGGGGCAAAGTGACCACGCAGGAGCCGGCACTGGACGTCGAATTTACTCAGGTGCTGCAGGACATGATCTCGGACCTGACCGGCGCTCCCCAACCCGTGGTCGTGCAACTGTTTTCGCCCGATCAGGACACGCTGATTACCTGGGCGCCTCACGTTGCAGACGCGTTGGGCAGAGTTCAGGTCGGCTATAAGAAGCCGGTCGTGGACGTCGAAGACGGAATCGACAACACCACCAGCGGTCCCGCCGTGGTTTTCAATGTGAACCCACAGTCGGCGGCCAAGGCTGGATTCACGACCGACCAACTCACCACGGTGGCGTCCTCGATCGTTGACGGCGAGCCTGCAACCAACCCGATCATTATCAATGACCGGCCGTACACCCTCCGCGTGAGGTATCCGGCGGCCAACCGGGCGAACGTCGAGGCCATGAGCAACACCATGCTAGTCAATTCCAACGGAGGCACGGCGACACTCGGTTCGCTGGCCACGATTCAGGCCCTGCCGGGACAAACCGAAATCCTGCGCGACAATTTGCAGCAGGAGAAGGAAGTCACGGCGCGGCTGGAGGGCGTGGACTTGGGCACCGGCGTCGCGGCCGTCCAAAAGATGGTAACCGACATGCACTTGCCGCCGTCGATCCGCGTCGCTTACGGCGGCACGTATAAAGAGGAACGGAAATCGGCCAGCGATCTGGACACGGTTCTCGTGCTTGCCGTCGTCCTCATCTTCATCGTGCTGCTGTTTGAATTCAGGAGCTTCTCGGCGCCGATCGCCATTCTGTCCTCGGCGATCCTATCCACTTCGGGCGTGTTTTTCGCCCTGCTGATCACGAACACAACATTCAACATCTCGTCCCGCATGGGCCTGATCATGGTCATCGGTATCGTGGCCAAGAACGGAATCCTGCTGCTGGACGCCAACCAAAAATTCATCCACTTCGGATTTTCGCCCGAGGAGGCCATGATTCAGGCGGGACGCCGCAGGTTGCGGCCCATCGTGATGACGGCCATGGCCGCCGTGGCGGGCATGCTGCCGCTGTCGCTAGCTTTGGGCGCGGGTTCACAAATGCTGCAGCCGCTGGCCATCGCGGTCATCGGGGGCATCCTGATCTCCATGGTGTTGTCGTTAATTGTCACCCCGGCGATGCAGTTCTATTTGACAAAGAATAAGAAAGGCGCAACGGTGTAACTTCGGGCAGGGTGGTGCGTAGTAGATCGTAGCTGGAGAGGGTGCCTCGATTTTTGGAACGGGAAGCCGGCTGTTCACAGTCTTATGGGTAAGGACCTTGGGTTGGAACAAAAACTTGTCTGCTCACGATAAGGAGAACGTTCGCATGATGAAACAAAAGCTATTGGGATGGTCACGCCGGGTTGCCCCCTTGGGCCTTCTGGCGCTGGTTGCGGCTGCGGGGACCTACGCGGGGCCTCCGGCCACGGGTTACAAAGTCCTCCGAAGGATTCCGGTCGGCGGCGACGGCGGATGGGACTATCTCCGTGTGGATCCGGATGCCCATCGCATTTATCTTTCGCGCGGTTCCCACATGATGGTCGTGGATGAGGTCACGGGGAAGACCATCGGCGATATTCCGGTGGAAAATTCCAAGAACATGCACGGGATCGCGCTGGCCACCGATCTGGGCAAGGGCTTCACGAGCAACGGAGACGCCAATACGGTCACCATGGTCGATTTGAAGACCATCAAGCCGATCTCGGTGATTGCCATCGAAGGCAAGAACCCTGATTCGATCATTTACGATCCCCAGACCAAGCGCGTCTTCACCTTCAACGGCAAGAGCAATGACTCGACCGTGATCGACGCCAACACCGGGAAGGTTGTCGGCACTGTGAAACTTGGCGGCAAACCCGAAGAGCCCGCGCTGGACGGCAAGGGCAACTTGTGGGTCAACATCGAGGACAAAAGCTCCATCCAGGAATTCGACACCAAGACGCTGGCGGTCAAGGGCATGTGGCCGCTGGCGCCCTGCGAAGGACCTTCGGCCTTGGCCTTTGACGCCGCGCACAACCGCCTGTTCGCCGCCTGCGACAAGGTGATGGTGGTGATCAACGCGGACAACGGCAAGGTGGTCGCTTCCCCGCCAATCGGTGGCGATCCGGACGGAAACGCGTACGATCCCGCCACGGGGCTGGTGTTTGCTGCGTGCCGCGAGGGCTTGGTTACCGTGCTGCACCAAGATTCGGCCGATAAATACAGCGTGGTCGGAAACGTCAACACGCAATTCGGGACCCGCACATTGACCCTGGACCCGAAAACGCACCACGTCTTCACGCCGACGGCGGATTTCCGGCCCGCCCCGGCTCCGACACCCGACAATCCGCGGCCGCGTCCCGAGCAGATCCCGGGATCGTTCGTGCTGCTGGAACTCGGCGAGTAATTCCGCACCATCGAAGAAAAACAAACGCCCTGTGCTCGCCGAGCACAGGGCGTTTTTATTTTCCGGCGGCGCGGATCTACTTCTTCCCTTTCGTTACCAGCTTCTGCACACGCCAGTTATTCATGTCCGCGATGTAGAGGAGGTCATCGGACGGGCAAGCAATGCCGTGCGCCCAATTAAACTGCCCGAGTTCGTGGCCGGATTCGCCCCACACGCCGAGAATTTTTCCATCCGGGAGTTGGAGCTTGTACAGGCGCCCGGGCTCCGCATCGGTGGTGTAGAGGTATTGCGTGGGGCCGTTGGTGATGCAAATCGTCCAGGGAGAGGTTTCATCCGGCGGGTTCGGCGAGAGGTTGCCGAGAACCGGATGGCGCAATTTGTCATAGGGCACGTTGAGGAAGATGAATCTTTTGAAATTGCCATCGAGATCGAACACCTGAATGCGGCGGTTGCCGCGATCGGCGACATAAAGGTTGCCGTCGCGGTCGATGCCGATGTTGTGAGGGTTGCGAATCTGGCCGGGATTTTCATTGGCATGCGCGCCGCCGGTGCCGGGGCCTCCCCATTGCTTGATCCAGTTGCCGTGCTTGTCGAATTTGGCGATGCGCGAATTGAAATAGCCGTCGCCGACGTAAATGTTGTCATCCTTATCCCAGGCCACGTCGGTGGAGCCGTTGAAGTAGCCGTCGACGGGGCTGGGCGGCGGATCGGCGTGGCGGTAACGCGGCTGGTCGGGGCCTTCGTCGCGGCGCCCCAGGTTCATGGTGACGTATCCGGCGGGATTGAACTTCACCACGGACATGGCGGCTTTGTCCACGACCCATAGGTTGTCGTACTTGTCGAAGCGCACCGAGTGCGCGTAGGCCAGGCCGTAGACGTTGCGGCCGAGTTCGCGGATGAATTTGCCGTCCGCGTCGAATTCAAACAGCTGCGTGGTGGCGTTGCCGTAGACCGGCCCGGCGGTCGCCGTCCCCGGATGGTTCAGGACGATGATGTGCCCCTTGGAGTTCACGGCCACGCTCAGGACTTCGCCAAAATTCATGTCGATCGAATAGTGCAAGGGATTCGGCACCGTATCGTACGGAAGGGTGGGCACGCTGGGACCCTGCTGGGCGGAGACCGGAGCGGCAAGAATCGCGAGCAACGCAAAAATCGACAGCCGTTTCATAATGCCTCCAAGATTGTTTCCAATTTGAGCCTGAACTCCGGATATCTATACACCGAAATTGCGCCGGGATTCATTCAAAAGGAGGCTTGGCTGGTTGGTTTCGTTCTTTCATCGAGGGGTGCCGCATAAATCTCTGGAGACGCGCCCGGACGGGCCGTTTGGTATATACTCTCGTCCCTGTAAGCCAGGACGCTACATCCAGGAGCATGAACCAATGAAAATTTCATGGACACGACGCTCGTACGCGCTGTTTTCCGCGCTGCTTGCCTTGTTACTCGTTGGTGCGATTTCCGCGCGGGCCCAGGCGCCCGTTGACGACAGCAAGACGGTGATCAAGACCAATAAGGTCACCGACAATTTCTACACGGTGGACGGCCGCGGCGGCACGATCGGCGTGCTGGTGGGGCCGGACGGCACCTTCATGGTGGACACGCAATTCGCGCCGCTGACCGACCGGATCGTCGCGGCGATCAAGCAAATTTCACCCGGGCCGATTCGCTACGTGGTCAATACGCATGTTCACGGAGACCACACGGGCGGCGACGCGAACCTTGGCAAGATGGGCGCGACGATCTTCGCGCGGGACGAATTGCGCGACCGGCTGATGCACCCTGCTCCCGGCGCAAATGGCCAACCGGGCACGCCCATGCCGGCGATCGGGCTCCCGCTGGTAACCTATGAAAATAAGATCACGTTTCACATGGACGGAGAAACAGTCGATCTCATTCCGATCCGGAAGGCCCACACCGACGGCGACACGATCGTGTTCTTTCACAACGCGGACGTGATCATGACCGGCGATTTCTACCGCTCCATCGGATATCCGAACATCGACCGCGCCAACGGCGGCTCCCTGGATGGAATGATCTCGGGACTGGCCGCGGTGATCGCGCTGGCTGGTCCGAACACAAAGATTATTCCGGGCCACGGCGCAAACGTGGACCGAACGGCGGTCGTGGCGCATCGTGACATGATCCTCGGGGTTCGCGATCGCGTGGCCAAGATGATCAAGGAGGGCAAGAGCTCGGATGAAGTCGCCGCGGCTCACGTGACCTCCGATTTCGACGCGAAGATTTTGCCGGCCGCGCCGAACGGGGACCGCATGGCGGACCGGTTCGTCGGGCAGGTGTATGCGGAACTCAAGGCGGGAATGTAACGACTTTGGATAGGGTTCGCAAGGTAGGAATAAAACAGCGCGCGTCATTCCGAACGAAGTGAAAAATCTCTCCTCGGTTTGGATCCAAGAAAAGAAGGATTCCTCACCCGTAGGAGCGGGTTCAGAATGACGCCGCTTTTTAAAATTTATGCAGCCTAGGAAGTCAAGGCCACTGGTTTCCCCACAATGAATTTTGAACCCAGCGACAAAGTGAAACAACTGCAACGGCGGCTCGAGTCCTTCATGGACGAGCACGTCTACCCGAACGAGCAGCGCTACCGGGACGAAATTCAGCAGGATCGAAGTTCGCCCGCGCGCGTGGTGGAAGAGTTGAAGGGAAAAGCCCGCGCGGCCGGGCTGTGGAATCTCTTTTTGCCCAACGACGAGCACGGAGCGGGGCTGAGTAACCTGGAATACGCGCCGCTGTGCGAAATCATGGGGCGCAGCGAAATGGCTCCCGAAATATTCAACTGCTCGGCGCCCGACACCGGAAACATGGAGGTGCTCGCGCGCTACGGCACCGCCGAACAAAAAGACCGCTGGCTGAAGCCGCTGCTGGCTGGAGAAATCCGTTCGTGTTTCACGATGACCGAACCCGAAGTGGCCTCGTCCGACGCCACCAATATCCGCGCCAGCATCGTGCGCGACGCGAACGAATACGTGATCAACGGCCGGAAGTGGTGGTCGACCGGCGCCGGCGATCCGCGCTGCAAGCTGGCCATCTTCATGGGGAAAACGGACCCGTCCGCGCCGCCGCACAAGCAGCAGTCGATGATCCTTGTGCCCATGGATGCTCCGGGAGTTCGGATTGTGCGGCTATTGACGGTATTCGGATATGATCACGCGCCGCACGGCCACGGCGAAGTGACGTTTGAAAATGTGCGCGTCCCCGTGACGAATTTATTGTTGGGAGAAGGGCGTGGATTTGAGATTGCGCAGGGGCGGCTGGGGCCCGGGCGAATCCATCACTGCATGCGCAGCATCGGCGCGGCCGAGCGCGCGCTGGAAGCGATGTGCCGGCGTGTGCAGTCGCGAGTGGCGTTCGGAAAGCCGATTTCCGAACAGGGCACGATCCGCGCGGACATTGCCAGGTCGCGAATGGAAATTGAGCAGGCGCGGCTGCTGACACTGAAGGCCGCAAACATGATGGACACGGTCGGAAATAAAGCGGCGCGCGCCGAGATTGCCATGATCAAGGTGGTCGCGCCGAATACCGCTCTGCGCGTGCTCGACCGGGCCATCCAGGCGCACGGCGGCGCGGGCGTTTCGCAGGACACATTTCTTGCGGAGGCCTGGGCGCTGGTGCGCACGCTGCGTCTCGCCGATGGCCCCGACGAAGTGCACATGGAAAGCATCGCCAAGCTCGAACTCAGGAAATATTCGACGCCACCCGCAACGCACTGAGCGCCATGCCGCCCCTCGCACTCGAAACATTGCAATCGCTGAAGGAGTTTGTCGGCCGTGAGATCGCCACGACGGAGTGGCTGCCGGTCACGCAGGACCGTATCCGGGAATTTGCGGATGCGACCGAAGACCACCAGTGGATTCACGTCGATGCGGAACGCGCCCGGCGGGAATCGCCCTATGGCGCGACGATTGCCCATGGATTCCTGACGCTATCCTTGCTCGGTTATTTCCTGCGGCAAGCGATAGAAGTTCCCCGCGAGGTTCGCCTGACCGTCAACTACGGATTGAACCGGGTGCGCTTCCCCGCCCCGGTTCGCTCGGGCATGGAGATTCGCGCGCGCGTCGCGCTGCAATCCTTCAAGGAGCTTTCCGACTGCGTCGAAGCCGTCTTTGCGATTTCCGTCGAGGCGAAAGGGTCGGAAAAGCCGTGCTGCGTCGCGGAATGGATCGTCCGCTACTATCAATAGCTTGTGATTCATTCAATAATAATTCAGATCGATCCGGATTCGATGGTTTGCAGCGATGCTCGCACCAGTGCGCGCACTTTTTCCGGCAGAGCGGCGAAACGCGGATCCTGAGTGAGCCCCTGCTGGTAGCGGTAGTAAATCTGCTGGTAAATGACAGCGACTTTGAACCGCGCGAAGGCGAGATAGAAGGCCATGGACGAAACGTCGCGGCCGGTGATGCGGGCGTATCGCTCGGCCAGTTGCGCGCGCGTCAGACTGCCCGGATAGTTCGACGGGCACGACCGGATGCCCTGCAGTTCCTCCGGATCCTCCGCGTCCACCCAATACGCCAGCGCCGTGCCCAGATCGGACAGCGGATCGCCGATCGTGCTCATCTCCCAGTCCAGGACGCCTACCACTCGCGTGATATCAGCGGGATCCAGAACCAGGTTGTCGTACTTATAGTCGTTGTGGATGAGCGCCGCTTCGCTGGCGGCGGGGATGCGTTGATTCAGCCAGACGAAAATTTTTTCAACTTCTTTCAAATCATGAGTACGGGAGGCGTGGTAACGCTCGATCCAGCCGCGCACCTGACGGTGCAGATATCCCTGCGGCTTGCCAAGATCGCCCAGGCCAATCGCCTCGTAATCGAGCGAATGTAGGCGGGCGAGATTGTCGATGAACGATCCACTCAAGCGGCGTGCAATTTCCGGCGTGAAATTCAAAGCGTCCGGCGGATCCTTGCGCAGAATGACTCCGCGAAGACGCTCCATGACATAAAACGGCGCGCCCAGAATGGACAGGTCATCGCAATATAGCAGGACGCGCGGGGCCGGCGGGTAGGCGGCGTGCAATTTGGAGAGCACGCGGTATTCGCGGCCCATATCGTGAGCGGTCTTCACCTGGCTGCCGAACGGCGGGCGCCGCAGAACCATTTCCCGGTCGCCAAGGCGCACCAGGTACGTCAGGTTGGAGTGGCCGCTGGGAAATTGAGCGGCGGTGAGCGGACCTTTGCTGCAGGAGAAATGCTGAAGAAGGAAAGATTCGAGCGCCGGCAAGGGAAGTTCCTCGCCGGGCCGGGTGGTTGCGGGTTGGTCGAGAAAGTCTTTTAGCACAGAGGCCACAGAGAGAACAGAGAGAGCATGCTAAAAATGTTCGTTTAGAATTTGCTTCAAGCTCTTAACCTATCGAAACATTACGCCGTCTGGCCGCCGTCGACGACCAGCACCTGTCCGGTCACGTAATCGGAGGCGCTGGAGGCGAGGAACACGGCCGCCCCTTTCAAGTCGTGATCGTTCCCAAAGCGCCCCAGCGGAATACTTTTGAGGAACGTGTCGCCATGGCGTTCGATCAATGCGCCGGACATGCGCGTGGGAAACCAGCCGGGCGAGATGGCGTTCACGTAGATTCCGTGCGCCGCCCATTTTCGTGCTAGGTCCCGCGTCAGCGTGATGACACCTCCTTTGCTGGCAGCGTAGCCCACGGCGTCGAGCGCCTCGGGCGATCCGGCCATGCCCGCGATCGAAGCGATGTTGATGATTTTCCCGCGCTTCTGGGCGAGCATGATTTTGCCCACGGCCTGGGAACACAAAAATGTCCCGGTCAAATTCGTGGCGATCACCTTGTTCCACTGCTCCAGGGTCATTTGTTCGGGGGGAGCGCCCCAGGAAGTGCCGGCATTGTTGATCAGGATGTCGATCCCGCCGAAACGGGCGACGGCGGCGTCCACCACGAGCTGAATGCTTTCCGGTTTGGTGACGTCACACCCCAAGGCCATCGTGGCAACGCCCAGAGCGCGCAATTCTTCGGCCGCTTGCTCGCAACGCTCCTGCTTGCGCGCGCACAGCACCAGGTTCGCGCCCATTTCCGCCAGTCCTTCGGCCATCTGGCGGCCCAGCCCAGTGCCGCCGCCGGTCACGACGGCCACGCGGCCGGTGAGGTCAAACAGATGTCTTGCGTGCGTCGACTGATCCGTTGCCATTCATCCTCCGGAAGACCGTAACGCGTGCGACAATCAAGAAAGATGAACGCGAGGGGATAACCACGTCAAGCGGATATTTCTTCGCTACAATTTAATATCGAACGGAGTGATCGTGACCAACAGCGCCATATTGCGTGTGCAGTGCCCGGACCGCAAGGGTTTGGATGCCACGCTTGCGGATTTTATTTTCCGCGCGAACGGAAATATTCTCCATTTTGAGCAGCACCAGGTGGCCGAGGTGGGCCTGTATCTGGCCCGCATCGAGTGGGACCTCGACGGATTTCAGATCCAGCCGAAGGATCTGGCCCGCCACTTTGCTCCCATCGCCGAGCGCCTGAACATGAAATGGCAGCTGGCATTTTCCACTGACCGCCAGCGCGTGGCGCTGCTTGTTTCCAAATACGATCATTGCCTGATGGACCTGCTATATCGCTGGCACTCGGGCGAACTGGCCTGCGAAATCCCGCTGATCATCAGCAATCATCCCGACGCAAAACGCCACGCCGACTTTTATGGGGTCCCATTTTTTGAGATTCCCGTGACCGCCGAAACGAAGACGGCGGCTGAACGCCAGCAGCGGGAATTGCTGGAAAGCCACGGCATCGATTTGATTGTCCTGGCGCGGTACATGCAAGTCCTGTCGCCGGATTTCATCGCGGCCTACCCGCAGCGCATCATCAATATTCACCATTCGTTCTTGCCGGCATTTCTTGGGGCCAAGCCGCATCAGCAGGCGTTCGAGCGCGGCGTGAAACTGCTGGGCGCCACGGCGCATTACGTAACCGAAGCGCTCGACGACGGCCCAATCATCGAGCAGGACGTGATCCGCATCTCTCACCGCGATGCTGTCCGCGACCTGGAGCAAAAAGGGCGCGACCTGGAAAAAATCGTTCTCTCCCGGGCGGTCGGATGGCACCTGGAAAACCGCGTGCTCCTTTATGGAAATAAGACGGTAGTCTTCGATTAGATTTTATTCCCCGGCAATGCGGATTTGATGCGCTGCTTGTTGAGAATCGCATGTGTCTGGTGCATCGTCATGCGGATTGGCCTTTAGTGGCACTGGTCTCCCATATTTTGCACAAATCAAAAATTTCGTCATTCCGAGGCGTGCTTCCTGCCGAGGAATCCCTCCTCGCAATCTTCTCAATCCTCTCAATCAAAGAGGGATTCCTCGCGGAGTTTATCGCGGCCCCTTCCGGGAACCGGAATGACTTGAGAGAGATATTTTCCGAAGGTTTTGAAGTTTGAGCCATGGGCAAGCATCGCGTCTCTCGCCGACGGCGCGATTCTGGTATCCTCGTGAACGTGCGTCGCAGACTTATTCTATTCTTGTTCCTGTTCATCGTCGCAGCCGGCCAGTTCCTTTTGGCGTACGCGCAAACGGCGCAAGCTCCGGCGGCGACGGCGCCCGAGCAAGGCGCTCCACAAACCCCGGGGCAGGTCCCCGTTCCGGCACAACCGGCGCCGCCGAGCCATACTCTTTCCATGGTGGTGCTGGACCCGGCGCATGGCGGCGCGGATCAGGGCGCGCGCGGATTGTCGGGCATTTCCGAGAGCGACGTCGTCCTGACTTTTGCGCGTCTGATGCGCATTTCGCTCGAAGGGCAGAGCCTGCGCGTAATCCTCACGCGCGCAGCCAACGAGGATCCTTCATTCGACGATCGCTCCAAGACGGCCAACGCTCAGCGGGGCGCCATTTTCATCACGCTGCACGTTTCTTCCACTGGCCAGCCGGGCACCGTGCGCGTTTATTCCGAAGCGCCGGGAACCACGCCGCCCGCGCCACGCACCGGCCTCATCCCCTGGGACCGCGCACAAGCCGGCTCGGTGGATTTGAGCCGCAGGCTGGCGGAGCTTATTCAAATTCAGATGGCGCAGCGTTTCCGCGGCTCGCCGGAAACGCCGCTGCTGGCGCCCGTGCGGCAACTGCGAACCATCGCCGCGCCTGCCGTGGCCATTGAGGTGTCCAGTGTGAGTTTGCCGGACCGCGGGCCGCTCGATCAGATGGCACCCGCGATTGCCGATGGGGTAGCGCGCGCAGTCGCGGCGTTTCGGATTATTTATGAATCGGGGGGAAAGTAGATCCGTGTCGCGAGGACTCAAGACGACGATCGTGATCCTCATCGCGCTGGTTGTGGCCGGACTGATTACTTTGCCGGGCCTGCGGCGGGCCATTCAGCACATGAGCAGGAGTCCGAAAACCGAGGAAGAGGCGCGGCGAGAAGTGATGCAGGTTCCCATCTCGACTCCTACTGACGTGAAAGTGCAAGCGCAGATGTTCTGGCTGTCGGCGTCTTCGTCCGCCTCGCTCGATGCCACGACCGTCGAAATTCCGCTGTCCGCCGATCCGGTCGAGCGTTCCAAGCAGCTGCTGAACGCGCTGATTATCATGGCTCCCGCTCCGGAGCGCCGCACACTGGCCGCGGACGCAACCCTGCTCGCGTTCTACATCCAACCCGATGGCACGGGCATCGCCGATTTCTCGGACGTGGTGCAGACCGCAACGCCGTCAGGAATCCTCAGCGAACAATTAGCCGTGGATTCCATCGTGCAAACGCTGGGCGCAAATAAGACTGGCATTCAGAAACTGAAAATCCTGATTCACGGGCAGGATGCGGAAACGCTGGCGGGACATCTGGATCTTTCCGGGCTCTTCCCTGTTCCCTACTCGGCGCCGGCGGCTCCTCCGCCTACACCGCCGGCTCCGGCTGTTCCCGCAGTGGCAAAGCCCGCCGCGACTGGAGCGGCGCCCGGCAAGCCATCGGGCTCCGGGCCTTCATCGCCGGCACCGGTGAAGCCATAAGTATTGACCGAGTAACCTGCGGTATTTTCTTTCGCCGACATTCCGAACGAAGTGAGGAATGTCGGCGTTTCGATTGATTTCTCACGTGCTGGAGAGCGAAATAGGAGCACATTCATGTCTTCGACACCAGCCGGAAAACACGCGGGGCCAAGAACGGCGAGTAACGCGCCATCGATACCCGAGCCCGCGTTTGCCGAGCGGGCGCGCACGCTGGTGCACCTGGGGAGAATCGGGAGCCTTTCGACTCTTTCGCGTAAGCAGCCGGGCTTTCCCTTTGGATCGGTGATGCCTTATGGGCTGGACGATCGCGGGCGGCCAATTTTCCTTGTCAGCACGATGGCCATGCACACGCAAAATGTGCAGGCGGACCCGCGCGCCAGCCTGCTCGTTACGCAACTCGACGCCAGCGGCGATCCGCTGGGGGCGTCTCGAGTCACATTGATCGGAAATGTTTTGCCGGTGCCCGCGCCGGAAGTGGCGGAGGCGCGGAAGCTTTATCTGGAGCGTTACGCCAACAGCAAGTACTGGGTGGACTTCGAGGATTTTTCGTTTTACCGCATGGACGTGGTGGACGTGTACTACGTGGGCGGCTTTGGCGTGATGGGCTGGGTTCCCGCAGCGGAATATGACCGCGCGGAACCCGACCCGCTGGCGGACGCGGCCGCCGGCATCGTCCAGCATATGAATGCCGATCACGCTGATTCGCGGGTCCTGCTGGCGCGCGCGTTTGCAGGGGTAGAATCCGAGGAAGCGGCGATGACTTCGGTGGACCGGCTGGGATTTCACGTGCGTTTGAAGACCAAGGATGGAATGCGCGGTGCGCGCATCGCCTTTTTGCGGGAGGCACGAACTGCGGCGGAAGCCAGAACTGTTTTGGTGGAAATGGTGGCGCAAGTGCGGCAACAGTAAATCGCCCCGCGCGTCACCAATCGTCGGACTCGGAATTGTGAATCGTAATGCCCCTGGCCCTAAGCACCTCCAACAAATTCTCCACAGCTGGTGAAATTTCACCCTCGCCGGGAACGATCACGGCCCACTCCAGATTTTCCCGGAACTCGCGCGTGGAAATAGTCCAGGCACGCAAGGAATCGGGAATCGCCTGTCCGATTTGAATAATCGACCAGTGACGGACGAGGGCCAGCGATGTGGCACGATCCGGCAAAGGGCCGCGCACGATGAAGTGATTGTCCCCGTGGACCAAAATTCCAACCATGCGATTTATGCCTCGATGCGCGGATCTGGAATGGCGCGGCCGACCGCAAAGTGATAGATCACCTGGCAAGGGAGTTTTTGGGGATCTGCATGCGGAAGGGCTTCTTCGCCTAACCCAGAATTCGCAGTTGGTGGCTCAACCTGCGCCGCGTCCATCTCAGCTGCGAGCCGACTCGCCGGTGAATCGAGCATGACTAGCGCCTTTTGTTCCGCCGCGTCGACCGAAGCGGTGACCGGTCCGGCATCTTCTTCGAGAAAACCCAGGTAGCGGTGCACGTCGTCATCGTAAAAAGCGCCGATGCCGGTGGCATTCCAGCCGAGCGCTTCCGCGCCCAGATAGAGCCTCTGCCCGATGGCCCCGGCTTCAAAATAAACGTAGCGGTAACCGCGATTGCCGAAAATGCGCGAGGCCTGGGCCAAATTCGCGATCATCGAAACGGTGAAGCAGGAATTTCCGGCCAGCGGCTGCTCGAGGCTGAGAAACGCCGCCACGCGCTCGACGCTCCCGCGATGCAGCAGCACCAGGCGGCGCGCGCTTGCGTCCCAGTAGTAGACGCCGGGCTCGCAGTCGTGCACGCGATGCACGTAGAGGTAGAGAGAGACGAAATCGGCTCCTCGCACGGGCTCTGTCGGCGGGCTGAGAAAGTTGCCGCGCCAGTCCGCCGGCCAATCGCGCGTCGCGAAATCCAGGATCTGCTCGGCATCCTCGCGGGGCATGGGCGGAGTGCGGGGGTCGAAATCCAGCGCGGACCGGCGGCGCCGCGTGATTTCTCCGAGTGGCACGTCGCGCGCCGGTTCAGGCATCGGCCTATGCGTTCGATTCTCGGGGTCGTCATTCGACGGCGGCGCAGGCGCCGGGCCCGCGGGATCAGGCAAGATGGTTGCGCGATGAATTTCGAGCAGCAACTCGTAAGGAATTTCGTCCCCCGACAATTCATTCGGAATTCCGGCAAAGGCGTTTTCCGGGGCCACGGGTGTCGGTGCCACGGAATTTGCCGAAGGGAACACAAGAAAAGCCATGGGCGCTTCGTCGCCGCCGTTCAAACCTAGCGCGTGGGTCATGCGCACATCCGCGAAATGACCAATTGCCCCGCCAGAGACTCCCAACGCGCGCGCGGCAATAAGCAGGCTCATCATCGCATGTCCCAGATCGTGGCAACAGTACCGGTAGGCGCGGTCCCGGTATTTCCAGGACTCCCGCCAGAAAATTGATGTCAGCGCAATGATGAGGTGCGATCTCGACGCCCACGGAATTTCCAGGGATTGCGCGAGTTGTTCAATCCATGCACCGGGACTGCGAAGTTCGAGCGCGTGTCGATCGGCGCGGTAATGGTACAGGCCGTCATCGACACCTGTGAACCCGCGCAGCGCCAGATGCGTTTCCGTGGGGTGCAGATTTCCCGAAGAAGGATTCACGCGCAAGCTGTAGCGATGGCCACCTCCCGGGGCCTTTTTCCAGGCGCTGACGGCCATCGAATGCCAGAGAAAACCGCCGAGCCAGTTCAGGTCTAGAGAACTTCTTTGCGGTTCGCCGGGTGCCTGCCCGCCGCGCACATGGGTTGGTTCCGAAAGCGCGGCCATGGCGGCAAATGTTCCCATGTTCGGGAAGGATTGCACGGGAGGAAGTGCGAGAATCGGAGCGCCTTCATAGGTGCGAATCGGGTCGGGCTGATTTCGCCAATCGAGATAGTGCGCGCTCGAGCGGACAGAGTGATAGGTGTGCTTGGTGGCGTGATGATAGGCAAAAAGACGTTCCGTATCTTCGTTGAAGCCGCCACTCCGGGGATCGTCCAAAAGACGCGGGAGAAAGCGCGTCATGCCGGGATCGACTCGAAGTTTTGAATGACGCGGTTTTTCATGGGCGGCCTGACGCCATCATAACAGTCCTGCACGCAAGTTCCAGTTCGCGGAGCGGTTCCAGAGGGGCATCGCAACTTCACGCACAACGGCCGTGTGTCCGTTGTTGACACCGGAGCGGGCAAAAGTCACACTCCATCCATGTCTCGAGGAGGAAATTTGCGAAGCGACGGACGCGCCCCCGATCAGATGCGCCCAATCAAGATGACGCCGGACTTTATTACCAGCGTGGAAGGCAGCGTGCTGATCGAAATCGGAAACACGCGTGTGATCTGCACGGCCACGGTGGACGATGGAGTGCCGTCGTTCCTGAAGGGCCAGGGCAAAGGCTGGGTGACTGGGGAGTACGGAATGCTCCCGCGCGCCACCGAGCAGCGCACGGCGCGCGAGTCCATGCGCGGGCGGCCGTCGGGGCGCACGCTTGAAATTCAACGGCTGATTGGACGGTCGTTGCGCGCGATCACCGACCAGAAAAAGCTGGGAGAACGAACCGTGTGGCTGGATTGCGACGTGATCCAGGCCGACGGCGGGACGCGCACGGCATCCATCACGGGCGCGTATGTGGCCATGGCGCTGGCAATGGAGCGCCTGGTTGCAGCGGGAATTTTGAAGGGGCTTCCGCTGATCGATTCCGTGGCGGCTACCAGCGTCGGCATCGTGGACGGCGTGGCGTTGCTGGATCTGGCCTACGAAGAAGATTCGCGCGCGGAAGTCGACATGAACGTGGTGATGACTGGCGGCGGAAAATTCGTCGAGGTGCAAGCCACGGCCGAAGGGCAGCCTTTTGCCGGCGCGGAGTTGCAGGACCTGCTGGTACTGGCGGCTGCTGGAATCCGCCGCGTGACCGAGAGCCAATCCACGCTGGTACAGACCGATTTCCGTGCTCACGCCAAGTAAGCCGCTTCGGCTGTTCATCGCGTCCTCCAACGAAGGCAAGTTGCGCGAATATCGCGCGCTGGCCGAAGCGGCGGGCGCTTCCATCGAGATTGAACTGCTTCCGGGATTCGATGCGATCCCGCCCTTCGAGGAAGACTCGCCCACATTCGCCGAAAATGCCGCGGGGAAGGCTTTGTACTACAGCCGTTTTTCCACGGAACTCGTGATCGCCGACGATTCGGGCCTGGTGGTGCCTGCTCTGGGCGGCGCCCCGGGAGTGCATTCGGCGCGCTATGCCGGTCCGGGCGCTTCGGACGCGGACCGCATCCGCAAATTACTGGGAGAGATGCGCGGGATGACGGGTGAGAGCCGCCGTGCTTGTTTTGTATGCGTTGTTGTGGTGGCCAAAGCGGGGGAAGTGCTCGGCCTGTTTTCGGCGTCGGCTGAAGGAGAAATCCTGGAGTCCCCGCGGGGAAATCATGGCTTCGGGTACGATCCAGTCTTTTATTTTCCGGCCATGCAAAAATCGTACGCGGAACTCTCGCGCGAGGAAAAGAACCTGCGCAGCCATCGCGGAAAGGCGTTTCAAAAGACGCTGGAGTTTCTTCTGGCCGGGCCGGAGGGCCGCCCGGCCTGACGCGCTTGCCTTGTGCTATATTCATCCGCCGGGTTAGGCCGAGTACACCGCGATGAAAAAACAAAAAACGAAAACAACGAAAGCGGCTTCCAAGACCGCGAAGAAATCAAAATCAACTGGAGCCGCGCGGAAGACCAAAGGCACGGCCGCGCGCGCCGCCGTGCCGCGGAGCTCCGGAACCAATCCGCAGCGCGTCCGCGCAATTCTGCAAAAGCTGGACGAAGCGTACCCCGATGTGAACTGCGCCCTGGTCCATGAAAATGCGTTTCAACTGCTGATTGCCACGATTCTTTCGGCGCAGTGCACGGACGAGCGCGTGAACAAGGTCACCAAGACCCTGTTCGCAAAATACCGCACGCCCCAGGATTTTGCCTACGCCAATCCCGCCGAACTTGAACAGGACATCCGCCCAACGGGTTTTTTCCGGAACAAAACGAAGTCCATCCTGGGCGCGAGCAAGAAAATCGTGGAGGCGTTCGGCGGCGAAGTGCCCCGCACGATGGAACAACTGCTGACGCTGCCGGGCGTGGCGCGAAAAACCGCGAATGTGGTGCTGGGCACGGCCTTCGGCATCGCCTCCGGAGTGGTTGTGGACACGCACGTGACGCGGCTCTCCGAGCGGCTCGACATTTCGCGCGAGACTGAAGCCAAGAAAATCGAGCAGGACCTGATCCGCGTAATCCCACAGAACAAATGGATTTTATTTTCCCACCAGCTGATCTGGCACGGTCGAAAAGTCTGCCAGGCGCGCAAGCCGCGCTGCGCCGAATGCAATCTCGAATCTCTGTGTTACGCCAAAGATAAGACCGTCTGAGGGATTCCCTTTTCGCCGCATGGGCCGCAGGTTTTGTGGACGCGGTACTCCGGGTTGGGTATAGTCGCCGCTATGCAGCTTATATCCGGGAAGGAAGCCGCCGCCCACATTTCGGGAATTCTTCACGCTCAATACCAAGTCCACGGATTTTCCGTTCACCTCACCGTTAAGTCGATTTCTTCGCTCGACCCGACCGGGCAAATCGACTTCGGCGGCGGCGAATATATCGCCGCGGGAAGGCGAGCGCTCTCGCCGCACGAGGTGCGGCCGGAAGACAAGTACAAGTGGTGGGACCTGGGCAAGGGCAGCTATTTCATCGAATGCAACGAAACGCTGCATTTGGCCGCGGACGAAATCGCGCTGATCGAGCCGGAAGACCGCCTGCTGCGCGCGGGCGGATGGCACGTACCTCTGTTCGTTCGCGGGCACGTGGACCCGGTGGAGCTGTTGCTGGAAGTGGGAGTCGCCCGGCTCCGCGTGAAGGAAAATGCGCGCATCGCTCGCGTGCGGCTGTTCCGCATCGAGAAGTCGGAAAACGGGACGTCCGGCAAGAGCGGCCGGACAAAACCGAAAACGGCAAAGCGCAAGAAGTAAGCGCGTGCTTAGCAACGCAAGCGGATTTCCTGCGGCATTTTGCAGAGCCTTCGGAGTGGGCTTGAGAACTGCAATTTCAAAATGTCAGCGGCTAAAAGCCGTAGCTATTCTCCTCACGATATGGCACGGCTGAAGCGGTGCCCCACAAATATTCCTTTAGTCTCACAGATAGTCTTCAGGGATGCCCGTACACGGGGCTTGTATCCGGCGGCGGCACGTACTCCTGCCCATATTTATTCTTGTGTTCGGGCGTGAAATTGGGGTTTTCGACGACCCGGATTGGTTCGATCGACCGCGTCGCGTCGGAAATCGTCACCACGCGCCCGGCCGCCTTTAAGGCGTCCGGCAGGCTGCGCTCATACCATACGTTCAGTTGATACTTCCCGTCCGGCACATTTGCGATGCTGACGCGTCCGGACCGGTCCGATTTGCCAAAATAGGGCGTGTCCACCGCGACGACGGCCGCGCTCATCTCCGGATGAATATTGCAGAAGAGGAAGCTCACGCCGGGCCGGTCGAAGTGCACGGTCTTGCTCGAGCCCGCTTCGTAAAACCCGAGGTCAAAGCGCTTGCCGTCGAACAGCGAAAAGACGTTATGAAGAAAGGGGTCGCGATTCGGGAACTGGACATATCTTCCCACTTGAACGACAGAGACGTGTGGTTCAAAGCTCTTGTTGTATTGCACGATTTGAGGCTGGGGTCCCGCGGGCGACGCCGCCGGAGCATGTCCCGAGGCGTCTCCCAATGGCGCGAGCCAAACCACCACGTCCGAGGCGTCATTCCGCTTCTTTGCCGATGCGGGTTTCTTTCCACCCTCAGGGGACACGACTTGGACCTGGACGAGAACGGGCGGCGGCATCGTTTGGCTGAGCAAGGCGCAGGAGCAGAGACACGCAAACGCCAGGCTGCCGGCATATCGGATGCCCCGGACTGTGTCGATGAGCCGCATCAGAATAAATACCCCAGGCTGAGATTGATGTGGCTGGCGCTATTGGAGCCGGCGTCCAGAATGGAAGTGTTCAGCCAGCGGTATTCGGTCGAGATCAGCACGTCAGACCGGATCTGGTAGATGAAATTTACCATGGGGCTCAGGTTCCTTGTGTAGGTGCCTCTGTAAATGGAATTGGCGTGGAATTGACGCAGTTCGCTCGCGAACGGATTGTCAATTCCCATCGCGCCGTTGAATTCAAAATTCGGTCTTAGCTTGAATTTCAGCTGCGCCCAGCCTCCCATCGAATCGAGTCCCCGAAACGTCGTAGCCGGACCAATAAAAGATCCGTTGAGCAGCGCGGTTTGGCCAATGCCGCCGCCAAAGCCGCCCGCGCCCCGGGCCCTGTAAAATGCGCCGGTAAGCTCGAATCGTTTTCCAAGTGGGAGAGTGGCATCCAGCGTTCCGCCCCAACCGTCGATGGTCCGGTTAAATCCCCAGTTTTGGCGCCCGTAGTAGCCGCCGGCTCCCAAAGTAAGATTCTGATCAAACGCCCGGTGACTCCAGGCAATTCGCGTGGCGTACACAGGCTGCCCCGACTCCTCCCCCCAGGAGGGATCGCGCCCGTATCCCTCGAGCGGAATATCTCCGGTGAGAGAATCGAGAATTCCTCCCTGGATCGATAGAGTGGAAGAATCGGACAGCGCGATGCGGTGTTCGACGCGCACTTGCGGAGTCCAGGCCCACAGATTTCCCGCGTAGGAGAGCGCGGGAACGGCAAGCGTGGCCACAGACGTGGGAGCGAGCGGCGCAAAGAACAGGCGATCTTGCCCGCCCACCAGGGAAGTATTTTCCCAATCCAGCCGAATAGTTCCGGTGCGCAGCCTCACGAGCCCCATCACGGCTCCATTCGGAGCGGTGGGAAATCCTCCCGCGAAATCGAAGGCCACGTCGGCGCTGGTTTTTGCTCCGGCGATTTCCGGGCCGAACGCCTGGAGGCGAATTTGTGATTGCCGAAGCGATCCACCGAATGAGCCGGGAGAAACAAATAACGCCTCCGAAGCCGGCGACTGCACCAATTGCGGAAAATCCTGATTTTCGACGGTGCCGCGATTCTCATATAAATTGAACAGCGCGATTCCGGAGAGGCGCACCCGGTATTTCGATCCGCTCTCGATCTTAGTCTGGTACTGGTCGTTGACCTTGCCTTCCAGCACGTCTAGATTTTCTTCCAGCCTTGCCAGGCGGTCGGACGTGGTTGGTTCCTGCGGACTGGCCGGAGATGCCGGGCTATGTGGCTGCGCCACCGCGGGCTGCGCGCTCGATTCAGAGGCAGGAGGGACTGCTCCGTTCTCCACCGGCGCCGCCGGGACGCGCAGAAGATCCAACTCGCGGCGAAGTTCGCTGGCTTCCTCGCTGGCACGTTGCTGTTCGGCCCGCAGATCGCTCAACTGCGAGTTCAACGCCTGCATCTGCGATTGCAATTCCTGGATGAATTCCGACAGTTCGTGGATATCCGTTGCGGTGGGAGGAGACGAAGGCTCCGGCGCGGCGAGCTTGGCCAGTTCCTGCCCGGATCCATTCACCGCGTACACAAAGAAGGAGCCTGCGAATAAGCAGGCGTTGCACAGAAATTTCTGAAAGGCTCTTCCTCGCATTACGGCCTCCTCAAACGCTGCGAACCGCTCCGCGCCGAATGCTGCGCCGGCGAAGCTGCAAAGCGTCTAGGTTGCACGGCTTTCCTTCGGCACCAGTTCTTCTTCCTTCGAGTCTGGCTTTAGCGCCTCGCGCACGACTTCCACCAGGGAAACCGGAGAAAACGGCTTCTGCAGGACCGGCCCTTCCGGCTTGCTTTGCCCGGGATCGCCCGCGGCATATTCGGAATATCCGGACACAAAGGCCACGCGAATTTCCGGCCGAATTCGTTTGACGCGCCGCCACAGCTCGCCGCCGTTCATCCTCGGCATCACCATGTCGCTCAGGAGCAAATGAATGACTCCGGGATATTTTCCGGCGATTTCCAGGGCTTCCTGCCCATCCTTGGCCTCCAGGACGGTGTAGCCCTTGACGCGCAGGAATTGGCAGGCCAGTTCGCGCACGCCGGATTCGTCCTCGGCGACCAGAATGGTTTCGCTTCCGCGAGGCATTTCGGAAGCCTTGGGTTCGGCCTGCGGATGGGCAGCGACACCCTCGGCGTGAGGAAGATAAATCTCGAAGGTGGTGCCATTGCCCGGAGAACTGACCACCCAAATAAATCCGCCGCTTTGCTTGACGATGCCGTACACCGTCGCCAGCCCAAGCCCGGTTCCCTTGCCGAGCTCCTTGGTCGTGAAAAAGGGCTCAAATATGTGCGCCTTTGTCGCTTCATCCATCCCATGACCGGTGTCCGTTACCATGAGCAAGGCAAAATGTCCGGAGGACATCGGCGGGCGCTTGGCTGCCTCCGCTGCATCGATGGAAACATTGCACGTTTTCACGCAAAGCTTGCCGCCTTGCGGCATGGCGTCGCGCGCGTTCACGGCGAGATTTAAAATAACTTGTTCAATCTGTCCCGGATCCGCCTTCACCGAGGCGAGATGGGAATCGGGAGAGAAACTATATTCAATATGTTCGCCGATCAGCCTGGGAAGCATCTTGCCCATTTCGGCCACGACCGAGTTCAAGTCGATCACGCGCGGCTGCAGCACTTGCATTCGGCTGAAGGCCAGCAGTTGGCGCGTCATGGCCACCGCGCGGCCCGACGCCTTCTGAATCTGGTCCACGCACTTGCGGTGAAAATCGTCGGCGCCCGGGCGGTCGATGAGCAGATCGCTGTTGCCACGGATAATGGTCAGCAGATTGTTGAAGTCGTGCGCCACGCCTCCCGCCAACCGCCCCACCGCTTCCATCTTGTGCGCCTGTCGCAGGCGCTCCTCGAGCTGCTTCTGTTCCTTTTGCGTGCTTTGCAGGCTTGCGCGCATGCCGACGAATGCGTCGGTGACTTCCATGACTTCATCGCCGCCGCGCGTTTCGAGCGGGTAGCTGAAATCACCGCGACCCAGGGCGCGCACGCCTTCCACGAGCCTCGCCAGAGGTCTAGTAAACGTGTGGGAAATCAAAAAGACCAGCCCGCTTCCGGCTAGGACGCTCACCAGCCCCAAGCCGAGCAACACCTGGTTCAATTGGCTTAGGAACAGCGTGGCTTTATCGAACGATTTCAGAACGGTCAACGAGACCGGCGCATCCCCAGCGGGAGCAAGGTTGACGGTCTTGGCCAGATATCGTTCGGCGCCCAGCTGAACCTCCAGGGTGTCGGCTGAAGAATTGTTCAAGGACCTTCCGGTCTGTCGCGCGAGTTCGCTGAGTTGCGCGGGGCTGAGGGTGCTGGCAATCGCCGTATCGCCAAAATTGAATGCAACTTCACTGGAGGCGATGTTGCCAAAATTTTGGGCGGCGGCCTGGTCAATTTCGTGGCCCACTGCCAGGACCCCAATGGCCGCATCCTGGGAAGCCGCGCCAAAGTAGATGGGCTGAATCCAGACTTCATACAAGCGGCTTCCGCCGAACCACCAGTCCAGCGATTCCCCGCGATCCACGGAACGCCGCAGAAGGTCCTGCGCGACGCCGGGCTCAAGGCCCGGGCGATTGGCTCGCAGCGCCACCACGTTTCCCGTCCGGTTCGCCAGGACCAGCAAATCGCTGCCGCTCAGCCGGTAAAGATCGGCGGAAGCGTCCACGATGGTTGGGCCGTCGTCGGTAGTCATTAAGGCGCGGACATTAGGCAGGTTGGCAAGCAGCACTGCCGACCGGGTCAGCGTCTCTTCCCTTTGTTTTTCGAAGCTCTGGTAAGTACTTACGGAGTTGCGAAGGTCCTCGCGGATGCTTTCACGCACCCCTTTGCGCACGCTATAGCTGACGATGAAAAGCGTAGCGGCAGTAAGCCCGGCGGAAATGGCCAGGAGGGAAAGCAAAATCTTCGTTTGTAGACGAAACTTGCTCACGAAGAGTTTCCGCCTCGCAAAGGGGTTAGGGCCGGAGAATGCACACGTTTCCAAGAAACGCAGACGGCCAACCCATGTTTAATTTTGCACCATTAACGGCGCCGATAGTGGGGATATGAGTGCCGCTGATGTCGAATAATGCATTGTTCTAATGCATCTGTAGGGGCCGGACGGGGGATCTGGACGAAAACATTACCGCGGCGGTTTCTTTCCAGAATTCGCAGAATATCGTTCTCGATTCCGACACCGTGACGCAAACTTCGGGCGCGGGAATGGAGATCATCACCTGCGGCCTGCATTCGTCGCCTGGGTGGTGCGCAACCGCGAATACCCCTGCAGTGGCGACGCATATCACGGTGCGAAACAGCGCGTTCTACGATCTCGGCGGCCAGGGAGTGCACATCGGGATGCCGGAGAAGCCGACTGACTCGGACGCGAATCTACCTCAATTCATTACCATCCAGAACACCGTGATCGAGGGCTGGGGTCGCGTGTTTCCCAGCACATTTGGAATTGCGCAAGGCATGGGGCACGACAATTTATACACGCACAACGATGTCTACGATGGCTACCACGTCGGCATATCCATTTGCGTGTGCGGCTCCGCGGCGACGACCTCCAGCGGCCCCGCCAACAACACCATCTCCTTCAATCACGTTCACGACA
Organism: Terriglobia bacterium; assembly: GCA_020073485.1. Classification (GTDB taxonomy): domain Bacteria; phylum Acidobacteriota; class Terriglobia; order Acidiferrales; family UBA7541; genus Palsa-360. The sequence continues at coordinate 73,428 of JAIQFB010000025.1, forward strand.
CGCATCAGGGAATCATGAACGACGGAGGGGCGGTGCGCATTGCGGCCGGCAACGCTGTGTTCAACGCTCCAGGCAATAAAATTCTCAATAATAAAGTGCACGACGTGAGTTCAGCGTCGTCGATCGATGGAACAAACAACGATCCGAGCTGCATACCGTCGCCCACCCTGCCGTGTGACGGCTATGGGGGCGACGGAATCTGTCTCGACGACCAATCCGGACTAATCGACGTCGAGAACAACCTGGTCTACCGCGTTTCGGAAAACGCCGTGAATTTTCCCATGACGCCGCCCGCGCCGAACGAAGCCAACACGATCAAAAACAATATTCTCGCCTTTGCGCGCGGGTCCATGATCAACGACAGCTCACCCTATCCGAATCCCGCGGTCGATGTCCCGAACCTGACCTTCGTGGCCACCAACAATCTTATGTATTTTGATCGCAGCACCACTTCACCCTCGGTTCCATTTTATGTCCAGGGAGGTTGCACGTGGGACGGCGGATCATCGTTCACGTATTCGGATTATCAGATATGGGACAGCAATATGTACTACCGCGCGGACGGAACACTCGGGGGCGACACGCTGGCGTTCCACGTACAGTCCGTCGCCGGCAACACGCAATTCTGCACCGGCAATACCAAGAAGTGGACCTTCCTGCCCTTCGCCTGCTCGCTGGCCCAGCCCGTATGCTGGCAATCTCAGGGTGAAGATGTGCACGGAGCGGTCAAGGATCCGGGATTTAAAAATCCATCCTATCCCGCCGATGACTTCTCCCTGCCCGGCGGATCACCCGGAGTCGGATTCGTCGTCTTCGATGCGACGCAAGCCGGCCGGTTCAATCCGGTGATCACTCCACCCGCGGTTCCGGCCACATTTCCGACGCAGCCTTTCAACGCCGCGACGGATTTCTAGGGGCTTTTGGGGACGGCCCAACAATTCCAAGATAGAAAATGCGCCAATTGGACCGTGGACACACGGATCGCCGTGAGTAGAACCGCAAAATGAAGTAGAATTAAAAATGCACGCACTGTCGGGGCGTAGCGCAGCCTGGTAGCGCGCCTGCCTTGGGCGCAGGAGGCCTCCGGTTCAAATCCGGACGCCCCGACCATTTTCATCAACAAAAATTGTAGGCTGGGGTTTAAAAACCAGGATTTCGGGCAGGAGCAGAGTTGTGCCTGATTGTGGCTGAATGTATGCCGCTGTTCTGACGGTCACTACAAATTCACTACAGTCAGGAGGAATTCGGTTGTGGGGAGCTTTCGATACCGTGCTTTGCGGATGGTGCGAGAATTTCCCAACTTACTTCTACCTCGCAAGGGCGCACTTCCCATTCGAGGACAGCTTCCAAGTATCCGAGAATTCGCCCAAGACCTCAGCTTTCTTTTCGAACAACCCGTTTCTGGCCCGCGACAGGGGACCTAACCCCCTGCTTGCAAGCAGCATTGCATGGGAGCGGATTAATGGGGGATAGGCGTGGGAGCCGGATAATAAACCATGACGAAATATCTTTGGATGAGCGAACTTGTCGCCTGGAATCCGTAGTCGAAGTCGAATGTCCACTGCAACTGCTTAGTGCCGTCAGGGGGAGCATAGCCCCCATTGCAAGGCGATTGGCTATTTCCAGACTGATCGCGTGCACATCCCCAATAGAAGAAAGGCTGAAGATTTTGAAAAAGGCCGAAATTCCGTCTCCACATCATTCTCGGGTCACCCGACGCCAGATTCAGATCCGCGAATAGCGTTTCCAGATCCGTGGAGGTCGCGGGCATCACCCAGGCGGTTGAGCCCAGGTACTGGCTGTTGTTCATCGCTTGTATCCACTGAGTCGCCGTCTCGAAGAGCATCGCGCCTCCGTTGATCAAAGGCGCGGTAATCGTCCGATCGGCGTACACGATTGTGATGTCGCCGATAACGCCGAAATTGTTCTCGGCAGCCAGGTTCGCGTTGGCCGGCCAGGTATATCCCGTGTTGCAATCATAGACGGCCTTTCCTGCGGCCGGTCCGCCCGTATAAGGCAGCACTCCGGTGAAGCCATAGGGGCAGAAAGGTGGCATGCCAATCGGACCAGCCACCATCGGCAGCACGTAATAGTAGGAGTCCTTTATCGTGGTTCCCCCCTGGATCCCGTTGGCGAACGAAAACATTTCCTGTCCGCCGTTACTGGTACCGCTGGTGCCGCCGTTGTTCTGTAGGGCCCAGTAATAGGACAGCTTCATGTCGCGCAGTGGCCCGACTCTAGCCGCAAAACGCGGCGCGACGCTGTTGGGGAAAGTTTGATTCAAGCCGACGTAGTACAGATTTCCCATGGCGCTGCCGGTGCACTGGGGACCAAACGATCCGCCGTGGGTACCCGTGTCCGCGCACGTGCTGTCCTTTAAAGCTGCAACAGGCAGTTGCCAGTTGTTGTGACCCAAGTAGCCCAAACCATTGTCGTAGGCATTGAGCGCGGCAACCCACTTCTGCGCGGTGGGGAAATCCATTGACCCGTTTGGATTGATTCCGGCGACGCCCATCTTCGCTTGGATGTCCGCATCGCCGGCCAGGTTGGCGTTTCCAAGCCAGCAGACGCCCTGATTCGAGTCGTAGACCATCATCCCGTCGTCCACAGGCGTCAATCCCTGGGTTGTGATCGGTTCGATCTCCGGTCTCATTATCGTCTCTGCTTCAGGCAACGATGCGGATGAGGCTAAACCTGTCTCGCAGGGATTGAAATCCTGCCAACTGGTCTGAGCCGCCGCGGTGGAGGCGAAGCCAGATAGAAATATTGCTGCACAGGCGAACAGAAAAACGACGATGGCCTTTCGCACGATCGGCATTCTTCCCTTCCGAAATCGAATTCACTTTAAGTCAAGCCATCTCAAGGATCCGTATGCGACTCCATTGAAATTGGCTAGCTATTTCACCGCCCCGCTGCGGGAGCCGGGTAGTAAACCATGACGTAGAACTCCTTGCTGACCAGGTCCGTGCCCTCGAATCCGTTGTCGAAGTCGAAGCTATACGCAAAGGACGTTCCTGGCGGCCCGGGAGGGCTGAGCTTGGGATTGCAAGGAGACTGGCTGCTGCCTTTTTGATCCCGTTCGCATGCCCAATAGAAGAAGGGCTGAAAATGCCAGAAGGGGCCGACGCGTCCTTCTGCCAGCAGCCTGAAATCGGCGCCCGGCTGGAGATTGAGGTCCTGGAATAGCGTTTTCAGATCGGCAAAGTGCGGGACAGTCCAGAGGTTTGTTCCGGCGTAGTTGGCGTTATTCATGGCCTCAAGCCATCCGAGCGGCAGGGGCGGCGTCCCAACTGCCGTCCCATACAACATCGCGCCATCCACATCGATGAGCGGCACGGTCAATACGTTTCCATTGACATTCGAAGTAATAGTCGTGGTGCCCGTGAGGCCGAAGTTCATCGAGGCGGCAAGATTCGCATCGAGCGTCCAGGAGATGCCAGTGTTCGTGTCATACACAGCCTTGCCGGAGGCGGTTCCGTTTGTATAGGGCAACACGCCGGAACCAGTCGGCGGCGTGCCGATCGCACCTGTCGCCATGGGAAGAACGTGAAGATAGTTGTACTTCGTCGTGTTCGCACCCTGCAGAGCCGAGAGGAAGGACATCGTTACCTCTCCGCCGGAGTTTGTGTCTTGCGTCCAGTAAAGCGAGGGCTGCAAGTTGCGGAAGGGCCAGACCCGGTTGGTAAAGTGAGGGACGACGCTGTCCGGGAAGGTACGAGCTAGCCCGACATTGTAGAGATTGCCGAGCGCGCTGCCGGTGCAAGAGGCGCCAAATCCTCCGTTGTTGAATGAATCGCAGGAGCTGTCGTCCAGCGGGTTATCGGGAAGCTGCCAATTGTTATGACTAAGGAAGCCGCGACCATGGTCATAGCTATTCAAGGCGTCGACCCACTTCAGGGCCGTCGGGTAGTCCATGGTGCCGTCCGGGTTGACTCCGGCGACGCCCAACTGTGCGCGGATCACTGGATTGGCGGCCAAATTGGCGTCTGCCAGCCAGCAGACGCTCTGATTGGAATCGTAGACAATCATGCCGAAATCCGCGGGCGTTAATCCTTGGGTATCGATCGGGGCAGAATCACCATAATTTGCGCCAAGCAATATTTCTGCTTCGGGAAAGGCCGCGAACGATGGAAAGCCATTCTCGCATGGGTTAGAACCCCACCATCCTGTCTGGTGGGTCTGGTCCTGAGCCGCCGCCGTGGAGGCGAGGCCAGAAAGAAATATTGCTGCACAGGCAAACAGAAAAAAGATAAAGGCTTTTCGGATGATCGTCATTCATCCCTCCCGAAATCGAATTCACATCAAGTCAAGCCATCTCCAAGGGCCGGATGCGACTCCATTGAAACTGGCTAGCCGTTTCACCGTCCCGCTGCGAGGCTAAAGGGTGTTGTTTCCGGCGGCTGAAAATCGGTCCACTTGCGTCGATTTCGCGTAAGGGCCGCCGAAACCGCCTTTTCCCCATCATCGATCTCCAACCCTCTTAACGAGGAACCGAGCATTCTTTACCGGATTTATGTCTCGGTAGCCGGCAGAACTGAGGATTTACAACAAGTTTCCAGCCGTTGCAAGTACCTATTGGTAATTTATGAGTCCTAGACCTATCTGCCTGCCAGATATGCGGAACGCTCCTGGAGATTCAAATCCTTGTTGGCGGGACCAGAGGTCGACGCTGTCCTTCCCCAGGCCGCAGCGTCGGTTCCCCTGAGGTCCATCAAGTTCTGGCCAGCTTGCTGCACAGGGCGAGAATGACGGTCCATACGTCCAAAATGATGGGGGCTCGACGATGGAAGGTACAGGCTGGGAGCATGAGAATCCCGTCTTCCCCCTGCCCGATGGCAAGGTCTACTTGGGCATCTGGGCGGATCCGATGTTGACGGCGAGCACGAGCCAGGAGAAAGCGATTGGGATGCGCGAAGGTTCCACGGAGGCGGGTATTAACCGTACCTTTGCCTTACACCTGCATTATTACGACTGGACCGAGCTTTTGCAGGCGCTGGAGGTCGGCGGCGTCTTTCAACCCGATAACGATCTATCGGGAGACATCGACCATAAGCGCGTCCCGATCATCTCCTGGAAATGCGATCGCACCGTTGCCGATTCCGACGCCGTCATCGCCGGGGGCGCGATCACTTGTTCGACTGAGGCGCTGGTGAGATCCGTGAACGAGCCCCCTGACTGCCCTAAGGTGCCGGCATGAATATCCAGGAGGGGAATGGCGACCAACTGAGGCCTGGGCATTCCCTTGCGCCTTTTTGGCATTGCGCGGCTTCCGGCGTGGACAATATCGAAATCCAGGGCTTTCTTGTGCTGCGAATTCGGTTGAGTGCTGGGAAACATCTGTGCGAGGTCGGATCTTTGCAAGCCCGCGCGAGCCCAAAACTCCCAGCATTGGGGCTCGCCGGCCAAATTTCCCAGCTGGAAGTAGCATTGCGCGGTTGGTTCCTGCTTGCCGGTCTCCCAGCGGGAAACGGCCATGGCGGAATAATGCAAACGCGATCCAAAAGCGGTTTGGCTCAATCCCAGACGTTTGCGGAAGTCGAGTATTTTGCCGGCCCAATCGGGAAGCCCCTTATCTTGCGCCATTGTTCCCCCCTTGGACGGACGTGCTCAAACACGGAGTCAGGAAACGCAGGTGGCAAGTTCGCGGCCATCTTCCATTTTTGATGTTTCGTTCCATCACAGGCTTCTGTGATCTTGCGGGCTGGGGAAGAAGCAAGTGAGATCTGACTGTTGTGCGCGCCGGCACAAAGAAGCAGACGGAAGAGCAGCGGTTGCCTTTGTCCCTAGAGGCCCACGGAACTTGAGTGCCGGGCAAACCTCAAATCGAGATAGGATTTGCCGCTTTTCAATCTAACTGATGATAGTCCATGTTGGGGTGGAATTCACGGTGAAACCTTTGCATGCTACCCTGCGTACTATGAATGTGACCGAAACTCAGGCGGGTTTGAATGGCAATGCCATCCACGCGGACCAGGTATCGCGCCATTATCAAATGGGCGGCGCCACCATCCGCGCAGTGGACCAGATTTCGCTCGACGTGCGCGCGGGAGAGTTTCTTGCACTGCTGGGCGCCAGCGGATCGGGCAAGTCTACGCTGCTCAATCTGATCGCGGGGCTCGACCGGCCGACCTCGGGAGCGATTTTCGCGCAGGGGCGGGATCTGGCGCGGATGTCGAGCGAAGATCTTGCCAAACACCGCAATCATACAATCGGCATCGTGTTTCAGTCCTTCCAATTACTTCCCCGAATGACGCTGGAAGAGAACGTGGAATTGCCGCTCCGACTGGCCGAAATCCCGCGTGCAGAGCGCCCTGGGCGCGTGCGCGAAGCCCTCGACCGGGTGGGTCTGGCTGCACGTGTGAAACATCGCCCCGCCGAACTATCGGGCGGAGAGCAGCAGCGAGCGGCCATCGCGCGCGCGCTGGTCAACCAGCCCATGATCCTGCTCGCGGATGAACCGACGGGCAATCTCGACAGCAAAACAGGCGATGAAATCATGCATCTGATTGCGGGGATTCACCGGCCCGCCTCTGGACCCGGGAGAACCATCATCATGGTCACGCACGAACGGGCGCTGGCGGAACAATACGCCGACCGCATCGTCACGTTGTCGGACGGCACGATTGCCCGCGAGGAGAGCTTGCGATGAAACTGGGAGACCTGACCGAGCTTGCCGCGCGGAATTTGCGCGAAGCGATTCTTCGCAACTCGCTCACCACGCTCGGCATTGCTGTCGGGGTGGCTTCGCTGGTAGCGCTGTTGTCGCTGGGCGTGGGCCTGCAGCAACTGGTCGACCGCTCGGTGGCGCGCGCCGGATTGTTCGATACGGTTTCCGTGCGGCCACGGCAGAGCACTCCCTTCGGGCAGCCCGGAGGCGGTCGGCGCAACCCGCGCGATGCCGCCGCCGATCTTGTGCCCCCGCGGGTGCTGGACGACGCGGCACGAAAAGAAATCGCAGCGCTGCCTAATGTTTTGGAAGTGAATCCCGAGGAGCGGTTTACGGCCGAAGCGCGGCTGGATCCAAACAGCCAGTTGGTGATGGTCGCGGGGATGCCGGCATCGTCGCAGAATAGCGGAGCGCTCGATGGATTGTCCGGAAATTTCTTTTCCGGTCCGGATGCAGAGGAAGTCATCGTGCAGGGCGATATGGCCAAGCGCCTGCTGAATGAAGGGCAACCTCCCGCTTCCCTGCTGGGTAAGGAAATTACATTGCGATTTGCGCAGCGGCAGGCTCTACCGCCGCCTTCGCAGCAAGCCGCTTCCGACGCGCCCAACCAGGCCGTCGGCCCGGACGAAGAAGCCATGGGATTTTCGATCGTGCCGAGCGAAAAAAAATTTCGCGTCGTCGGCGTGACGCCCTCCTCGGATTCCGGGGGCGGCCCGGTGGGCTTCAATAACGCCGGCATGTATCTGCCGCTGGCCGTGGCCGAAAAGCTGCAAGTGGTGCAACAAGCGGACTTGCGGGAAATGTCGCGATCGGGCGCCGCCGAAGGAATGCGCTACGCGGCGTTGAATGTGCGCGCGAGCAGTCCCGCGGCGGTGGCGCAGATCGAAGCTAGTATCGCGCACATGGGCTTTGCAGCCTTCTCCCTGATTGACGTGACCCGCAACCTGCGGACATTTTTCGCGATTTTCGATTTGTTCCTGGGAATTTTCGGCAGCCTGGCGCTGGCCGTGGCCTCGCTGGGAATCATCAATACGCTGGTGATGGCCATCCTCGAGCGAAGGCGCGAAATCGGCGTCCTCAAGGCGCTGGGGGCAGCCGATCGCGACGTTCGTCAATTATTTTTCGCGGAAGCCGGCGTGATGGGATTGGCCGGAGGCGTCTTCGGCGTGCTGCTCGGTTGGGGAATCGGCCGCGCCATTCAGTTCGCCACTGCGGTGTACTTGGGACGCCAGGGCATGAATTCGCCGAATATCTGGTCGGTGCCGTTGTGGCTGGTGCTGGGAGCCGTCGCCTTCGCGGTGGTGATCAGCCTGGCGTCGGGAATCTATCCGGCATCCCGGGCCGCGAAGCTGGATCCGGTGGAGGCGCTGCGGTACGAATGAAGGGATTTGTGATTTGTGAGTCGTGATTCGTAATTCGTGGAAAATCCCTGCAAGGAACGATCAACCTAAAACATTGGATTCACCGCAGAGTGGCACAGTTTTTCTTCACGAATTACGAATCACGAATTGCAAATCACTCGCACCAAACGACGCAACCGTCACATCCGCGAAGACCGCCGCAACGAAAAAAACGCGCGCAAAAAAATAACCGGGACGCTCAGCTGAGGGGCCGGAGCGTCCCGGTCTTTCCTGTCCGCCTCCGCAGGTGGCGGGCAAGGTCGTCGCTACGCGGCGTGTTCGTCGCCGCGCAGGAATTCGTATCGTTCGATCTGGGCTACCACTCCGATGCGGCCGGGTTCGTCGCTTTCGGCGCGCTTGATGCGGCCGAGGCAGCGAACCTTTACCGGCCCGGCCAGCGTGATCTCATGGGGGAGCGTCAGCAGGATCTCCACCGGCGAGCCGCTGGAGACCTCCTTCGGCAGGAAGAAGTAGACCCCTCGCGAGCTCACGTCCCGGGACTCCGTCGAAGCTTCACCGATCGCCGAACCGCTGGTCCAGCGAACGATCATAGGTAGCCGAATCTGGAACCGTTGTGTGGCGCGTCTCTCTTCGGCTGTCAAAGGGGCATCCTCCGGTTTCGAATCTCTTGCATTCATGTAAGCGAGAATACGGTGCGGGGCTGGAAGCCTCAATAGCGCGGAAGTCCCGATTTTTCAGTGCCAAATTTGGTACGGGGGTACTAGCCTGCCAGGCCAGCTAAAGCGTTACGAATAAAAGGAGATAGGCCACTGGGTGCCTCGTGGTCGGGGGCGGAATCCGGGCTACAGGCATTTAAGCCCCCGTCCGCCGCGGCGGACGGGCTGCAGCAATCTGTTTAGACGGGCGTTGAAATCCGGGGTAGCAGGCGCTGTAGCCCAGGTCTTCAGAGCCGAGGTTTTTCGCACCTTGGAGCAACCGCACGATGTGTAGCGCGATCCGCGAAACCCTGAAAACGTCCCTGCTATTCGCCCCTTATACAGATCAGAAATCAGTTCTGAAGGATCCAGCCTAAGCCTGATCGATGAGGCGGTGATGGATGGCGTAGAGGGCGAGTTCCAGGCGGTCGGAGACCCCGAGCTTATCGAAGATGTTATGGAGGTGGTTCTTCACCGTTTGTTCGCTGATGAAGAGCTTTTCGCCGATTTCCTTGTTGCGGAAACCCTGCGCGACCAATTGCACGATTTCCTTTTCGCGATCGCTCAGCAGCGGCTTTTCGCGGCGCGGGCCTCCGTCGGAGGACTTCGAGAAGGCCTTCATGACTTCCGCGGTCATGTGATTATCAAGCCAGATTTCACCGCCATGAACTTTGTGGATGCTGCGGACCAGGAGTTCGGTGGCGGACTGCTTCAGCACCACGCCGCGCGCGCCCAGGCGCATGGCGCGGACCACGTCGCGATCGTCCTCGGCCGCCGTCAGAACGACGACGCGCGTGGGTAGCTGATCAAAGTTGACCTCCTCGAGAACCGCAAGGCCGTCCTTATCCGGCATGCGCAAATCCAGCAGGAGAATGTCGGGCTTGAGCTTGGTGAGCATCTTGATGCAATCATTCCCGTTGGAGGCCTCGCCGACAATGGTGATGGAATCGTCTCCATCAAGCAGTTTGCGCAGACCTTCACGGAAGATGGCGTGATCGTCAGCCATCAAGACACGAATCTGTGGTTTTGTTGTTTTGGCCATATCAGCCGAGAGGGACCTCTACGGTCAATCGGGCACCGTGCGCTGGAGTGGATTCCACCGTCAACACGCCGCCGACACTGCGAGTACGCTCCTTAATTGAAATTGGCCCCAGCCGCAATCGGTCCAGTTCGTCCCCGGTAAAGCGTCCGGCGAAGCTAAAGCCTTCCCCGTTATCATCCACCACAAGGACGACTTGGCTCTCATTCTGCCATAGTTTTACCACCACGTGTGAAGCATGCGCATGTTTTTTCACATTGTGTAACGATTCTCTATATATCTGAAAGAGGTCGCGGCAGATGCGGTCCGGGATCTGGAGTTCCACGGCGTCGATCAGCAGATCCAGCCCCAGGCCGGATTCATTGCGAAATCGCTCCCCGAACCCCCGCATGAGATCGACCAAATCGGCGCTTTGCACCCTCAGGGGGCGCATGTCGGTAACCATGCGGCGCAACTCGTCGGTCTCGTTGCGGACGGTCTGCTGGAGCGAGGTGAGCCCTCCCACGGCCTGTTCCGGGTCGACGGGCACCTTGCGCCGCAGCACGTCCAGCTGGATGTCGACGCTCAGCAGGGTCTGCAGGATCCCGTCGTGAATTTCGCGCGAGATGCGGCTGCGCTCGCCTTCAATGGCGTGGGCCCGGATATGGCGAAGCAGGAACAGATTTTGCAGCGGCGGGCCGAGGTGCCGGACGATCCTTTCCAGCCATTGCAGATCCTGGGAAAGGAACCGGCGGCGCCCATTTCCGAGCATGAGACGACCAACCGGCTGGCCGGCCAATTCCAGTGTAACGCCCATCACCGATCTCCAACCGAGTTCCTCGCGCATGGGGCCCGGCAACCGGGGCAGGTCCTTCATGCGGCGGCCATCGGTGCGATTCCAGCCGAAGCCGTCTCCGGAACCCCCGAGATGATTCCAACAGATGCTGGCGTCGGGATGATCCAGGAGAAAGCCGTCGCTGCGCGTAGTCGGAAGATTTTCCGGCGTAAGGCGCGAGTCGTCACCGGCGCGAAGCCGCCAGACAAAAATTCGATCGATATCCGCGTCGCGAACGGCCAGCACCGCCTCCTCGCAGGCGAAGGTCGTGACCAGTTCCGTGAGAATCAGGCGCAGGGACTCGGCCATGCCGCGCTCTACTTCCAGCAGCCCGGTAATGTGCGCCAGGAACTCTTGTTCGGTAGCGTGCCTGCGCTGCCGGCTACCGAGGAAGGCCATGCCGGCACCCGCCGCGAAAGTGCCGGTGGAAAGCGCGATCCAGGACAGCATCTGTTCCCAGGCGAGTGGGCCGTTCAAAGCCGTTCGGATCAGAAGGGCCAGTGTCACGATTCCTGCCAAAACTACGGAGCGGCGCGTTCCCCAGTGAACCCCGGCGGAGAGGGCCACAAACAGGTAAACAAACCAGAATGCAACGACGGTGTGAGTCAGGAGCAGGAACACGGCGAGCGCGGCAAGGTCGACCGGCAGAGGTAGCGGCAGTTCGCCGACCCATTTCAGATTCTGCACCAATGCCAGCGCCAGGGCCACGCACAGATATGCGATGACGAACAAAACAGCGTTCGGGCCGCGCTGGGCCGGAGGCCTTTCGAGTAAGTCCACCAGCGCGAGAACCATGAAAATAGGTCGAGCGTAGGCAATCTGGCGCTCTAGGTGGCGCCGCTCGGCTGCGTGGGGTTGCATAATTTAAGCGAGGGAACTGGCGAACAACAAACAGTCTAACAAGAATGTTCTATCGCGCAAGACGGGCGTTCCTTCCCGGCAACTCCCATTCCCGCGCTTCCATGAACCCTCCACGATGCGCATAATTCTTTTTTCCAAAATGAGGAATTCGAGCGATAATCGTGGCCATAGAAATTTTCCTGTGGAGCGCCGCGCTTGGACCATCGATACACGCGAAGCGAAGTCGAACGCATGATGGGAATCAGCCAGCGGGAGTTGAATTATTGGACGCGCCTCCGCCTGGTGATTCCCCGCGCGCGATGGGGCGAACGGTT